>NZ_JANFQF010000063.1 GCF_024438035.1 Rhodococcus tibetensis | reverse complement strand
GATCAGGCCTGGAGGCCGGCTTCGATTTCGAGGGTGATGGTGATCTTGTCGCCGACGACGGCTCCGCCGCCTTCGAGGGGCATGTCGATGCTGATGCCGAAGTCCTTGCGGTTGAGGACGGTGGTGGCTTCGAAACCGGCGACCGGGCCGTGGCCCATGCCGGGGTTGACGCCGTTGAACTCGAAGGCCAGCTCGACGGGGCGGGTGACGCCGCGGAGGGTGAATTGGCCGTCGACCACGTAGTCGTCGCCCTTGGTGCGGATGCCGGTGGAGGTGAAGGTGGCGGTGGGGAACTGCTCGGCGTCGAAGAAGTCGGCCGACTTGATGTGGGCGTCGCGGTCGGTGTTCTTGGTGTCGATGGAGGCGACCTGGATTTCGGCGGTGACGGAGGCGGTGCCGTCCTCGGCGACGGTGACTGCGCCGGTGAAGTCGTTGAAGGTGCCGCGGACCTTGCTGACCATCAGGTGGCGGACGGAGAAGCCGACGGTGGAGTGGACGGGGTCGATGGCCCAGGTTCCTGCGGTGAGACCGGGCAGCGTGGTGATGGCGGTGGTCATGG
>NZ_JANFQF010000062.1 GCF_024438035.1 Rhodococcus tibetensis | reverse complement strand
GCGTCTGCCCAGTTCACGATGTTCCACCAGGCCTTGACGTAGTCCGGCTTGACGTTCTGGTAGTCGAGGTAGAAGGCGTGTTCCCACATGTCGAGCATGACGACCGGGATCAGGGCGGCGGTGATGTTGCCGTGCTGGTCGGTCATCTGCTCGATGACCAGGCGCTCGCCGATGGTGTCGTAGCCGAGCAGTGCCCAGCCCGACCCCTGCAGGGTGGTCGCGACACCGGTGAAGTGGGCCTGGAACTTGTCGAACGAACCGAACTGGTCGTCGATCGCGGCGGCCAGCTCGCCGGTCGGCTTGTCGCCACCGTTCGGGGAGAGGTTCTTCCAGAAGATGGAGTGGTTGGTGTGTCCACCGAGGTGGAAGGCCAGGTTGTGGGAGAGCAGCAGCGCCTTGTCGGCGATGGTGCCGTCCTCGCGGGCTTCGGCCATCTTCTCGAGGGCGGTGTTGGCGCCCTTGACGTAGGTGGCGTGGTGCTTGTCGTGGTGCAGCTCCATGATCTTGCCGGAGATGTGCGGCTCGAGAGCTGCGTAGTCGTAGGGGAGTTCCGGCAGCGTGTATTCAGACACGAGGGTCCCTTCTT
>NZ_JANFQF010000061.1 GCF_024438035.1 Rhodococcus tibetensis | reverse complement strand
CGCGGCTACGTCGACGCCGTCATCCCCCCCTCCCACACCCGCGGACAGATCGTGGCCGCCCTGCGCCTCCTCGAACGCAAAATGGTCACCCTCCCGCCCAAGAAGCATGGGAACATCCCGCTATGAGCGGCGGCGAATCATTCGGCACCGTGACCGCGGAGTTGGCTGTAGACGAGGTGTTCGACGAGATCGCTTCGGGGGTCGAGGTCGCCGAGGAGGCGCCGTCGGCGCCGGTCGTGACGTTTCGGGGCAATCCGAGCGACACCGATATCGCCGCGGTGCTGACGGTATTCGCTGCGCTCGCCTCGTCGGAGTCCGCGGCACAAGGTTCCGCTTCCGACGAAGATCCGTGGGGCACACCAGCTCTCATTCTGCGCCGACAGGTGGCCGCCGCCGCGGTGCTGGTCAACGCAGGCTACTGACACTGTAGAAAAGGGAAGACATTTCGATGAGTAGTGCACGTATTTCCAAGGTACTGGTCGCGAATCGCGGTGAGATTGCAGTGCGGGTGATCCGGGCCGCAGCCGATGCCGGGTACACCAGTGTCGCCGTCTACGCCGAACCCGACGCCGATGCCCCGTTCGTGCGCCTGGCCGA
>NZ_JANFQF010000060.1 GCF_024438035.1 Rhodococcus tibetensis | reverse complement strand
CCTCGGCCTCGGTGGATCCCCCTCTCCCCCGCCCAAAAACGCATGTGGTTCCTCAACCAATACGACACCACCTCACCCGCCTACAACATCCCCCTCACCCTCCACCTCACCGGAAACCTCGACACCACCGCACTCGAACACGCCCTCACCGACCTCACCACCCGCCACGAAACCCTCCGCACCACCTACCCACTCCACCACGGCCAACCCACCCAACACATCCACCCACCCACACCCCACCACCTCCCCACCACAAACGCCACCGAAACCGAACTCCCCCACCACATCACCACCGACACCACCACCGGATTCGACGTCACCACCGACACACCCCTACGCACCCACCTCTACCAACTCACCCCCCACCACCACATCCTCACCCTCGTCCTGCACCACATCAGCGCCGACGGCCACTCCCTCACCCCACTCCTGCGCGACCTCGCCACCACCTACACCGCCCACACCCACCACCACACACCACACCTCACCCCCCTCACCATCCACTACGCCGACTACACCCTCTGGCAACACCAACTCCTCGGCACCACCGAAGACCCCCACAGCCTCATCACCACCCAACTCCACTACTGGAAAAACACCCTCCACACACTCCCCGACCTCCTCCCCCTCCCCACCGACCACCCACGACCACCACAACGCAC
>NZ_JANFQF010000059.1 GCF_024438035.1 Rhodococcus tibetensis | reverse complement strand
CGCGCGTCAAGCGGGGCATGGCCGAGATGTTGAAGGGCGGAGTCATCATGGACGTCGTCACCCCCGAGCAGGCGAAGATCGCCGAGGACGCGGGTGCGGTCGCGGTCATGGCGCTCGAGCGGGTGCCCGCGGATATCCGTGCGCAGGGTGGGGTGTCGCGGATGAGTGATCCGGACATGATCGACGGCATCATCTCGGCGGTGTCCATCCCGGTGATGGCGAAGGCCCGGATCGGGCACTTCGTCGAGGCGCAGATCCTGCAGTCTCTGGGTGTCGATTATGTCGACGAGTCCGAGGTCCTCACCCCGGCGGACTATGCGAACCATATCGACAAGTGGAAGTTCACCGTCCCGTTCGTGTGTGGGGCTACCAACCTGGGTGAGGCGTTGCGCCGGATCTCCGAGGGTGCGGCGATGATCCGCTCGAAGGGTGAGGCCGGTACCGGTGACGTGTCCAATGCCACCACGCACATGCGGACCATCCGCGGCGAGATCCGTCGCCTGACCTCGCTGAGCGAGGACGAGTTGTATGTGGCGGCGAAGGAACTGCAGGCGCCGTACGAGCTGGTGGTGGAGGTGGCGAAGGCCGGGAAGCTGCCGGTCACGATGTTCACCGCCGGTGGTATCGCGACCCCCGCGGATGCGGCGATGATGATGCAGCTCGGTGCGGAGGGTGTGTTCGTCGGTTCGGGGATCTTCAAGTCCGGTAACCCGGCCGAGCGGGCGGCGGCCATCGTCAAGGCCACCACGTTCTTCGACGACCCGGACGTGCTCGCCAAGGTTTCCCGTGGACTGGGTGAGGCGATGGTCGGTATCAACGTCGA
>NZ_JANFQF010000058.1 GCF_024438035.1 Rhodococcus tibetensis | reverse complement strand
GTGATCACCGTCCCCGCATACTTCGAGGACGCCCAGCGTCAGGCCACGAAGGAAGCCGGTCAGATCGCCGGCCTGAACGTGCTGCGCATCGTGAACGAGCCCACCGCGGCGGCACTGGCGTACGGCCTCGACAAGGGCGACAAGGAACAGACCATCCTGGTGTTCGACCTCGGTGGCGGCACCTTCGACGTCTCGCTGCTCGAGATCGGTGACGGCGTCGTCGAGGTTCGCGCCACCTCCGGTGACAACCACCTCGGTGGTGACGACTGGGACCAGCGCATCGTCGACTGGCTCGTGGAGAAGTTCAAGAGCCAGAACGGCATCGACCTGACCAAGGACAAGATGGCGCTGCAGCGTCTGCGTGAGGCGGCGGAGAAAGCGAAGATCGAGCTGAGCTCTTCGCAGAGCACCTCGATCAACCTGCCCTACATCACCGTCGACGCCGACAAGAACCCGCTGTTCCTCGATGAGCAGCTCTCGCGCAGCGAGTTCCAGAAGATCACCTCCGATCTGCTCGATCGCACCCGCGCCCCGTTCCAGGCGGTCATCAAGGACAGCGGTATCGCGGTCAAGGACATCGACCACGTCGTGCTCGTCGGTGGTTCGACCCGCATGCCTGCCGTCTCCGACCTGGTGCGCGAACTCACCGGTGGCCGCGAACCGAACAAGGGCGTGAATCCGGACGAGGTCGTGGCCGTGGGCGCTGCCCTGCAGGCCGGTGTCCTCAAGGGTGAGGTCAAGGACGTTCTGCTCCTCGACGTCACGCCGTTGTCCCTCGGTATCGAGACCAAGGGTGGGGTGATGACCAAGCTCATCGAGCGCAACACCAC
>NZ_JANFQF010000057.1 GCF_024438035.1 Rhodococcus tibetensis | reverse complement strand
TCGTCGGTGACACCCGCGCCGCCGTGCACCTGAATCGCCCGATCGATGATCTTCAACGCAATGTTGGGCGCAGCCACCTTGATCGCCGCGATCTCCGTGCGCGCCTCCTTGTTGCCGACGGTGTCCATCAAGTACGCCGCCTTGAGCGTCAGTAGGCGCACCATCTCGATCTCGATGCGGGCCTCGGCGATCCAATCCTGGACATTGGCGTTCTCACTGACCGGTTTCCCGAACGTCACCCGAGTGGTCGCCCGCCGGCACATCAACTCGAGCGCCCGCTCGGCCATGCCGATCGCGCGCATGCAGTGGTGGATTCGGCCCGGGCCCAGGCGCGCCTGGGCGATCGCGAACCCCTCCCCCTCACCCTTCAGCACATCCTTGGCCGGAACGCGCACGTCGGCGAAGTCGATCTCCGCGTGCCCCTCGCGGTCCTGGTAACCGAACACCGGCAGACCCCGCATCACCGTGACACCCGGGGCATCGATCGGGACCACCATCATCGACTGCTGCCGGTGCGGCGCAGCCGACGGATCAGTCTTCCCCATCACGATCATCACCTTGCAGTTGCGATGCAAAGCATTGGACGCA
Organism: Rhodococcus tibetensis; assembly: GCF_024438035.1. Lineage (GTDB taxonomy): Bacteria > Actinomycetota > Actinomycetes > Mycobacteriales > Mycobacteriaceae > Rhodococcus_F > Rhodococcus_F tibetensis. Next base: position 343 of record NZ_JANFQF010000057.1, on the reverse strand, counting down.
AACCACTTCCGGCCGTTGAGGACGTACTCGTCACCGTCCCGGACCATCGACATTTCGATGTTCGTCGCATCCGAACTCGCCACCGCCGGCTCCGTCATCGCGAACGCGGACGCCATCGTCCCGTCCAGTAACGGCTTCAGGTACTTCTCCTTGTGCTCCTCAGTGCCGAACAGCGTGAGCACCTCCATGTTCCCGGTGTCCGGGGCGTTGCAGTTACACGCCTCCGAGGCGATATGGCTGCGGCCCATGATCTCCGCCAACGGGGCGTACTCGAGGTTCGTCAGGCCCGGCCCCCACTCCGGGTGCGGATGAAACAGATTCCACAAACCCCGGCTACGCGCCT
>NZ_JANFQF010000056.1 GCF_024438035.1 Rhodococcus tibetensis | reverse complement strand
ACCGCTACAGCGGAGCGGGTGGTGGCCGCGTAGGCGGCGGTGATCACCGCCGCCCTGCCCAGCTGCTCACCTCGCAGGGCTGCCTGGATCCGATCGGTCTTGGTCTCGATGTCGCGGCGGCGGGCGTTCCGTAGCGCAGCGGTGATCTGACCGCGTGTCAGTCGCGCCGCCGAGGCCGGGTCCGGCGCCTTCCCGAGCAGCTCGAGGGCATCGCCGGCATCGAGGTCGTCGAACGCCTCCAATGCGGCCGGGAAGTACTCGCGCAGCGCGTGCCGCAGTCGCTGGGTCTGGCGGGTGCGTTCCCAGATCAGGGTCTTGTGGGCCCGGGCGAGGACCTTGACTGCCTCGGCCTCGGCGCTGTCGCCGGCCACCGGCCGCAGCTGGTGGGAATCGGTGCGCACCATGTCGGCCAACACGTGTGCGTCGGCGGCGTCGCTTTTGGCGCCCGAAACACTGCTGCGCTCCCGAAAGCGAGCTGCCTGCAACGGATTTACCGCGAACACTGTGTATCCGGCGGCCACCAACGCCGCCACCCACGGGCCACGGTCGGTCTCGATTCCGATCGCCACCTCGGACTCGTCGATGTCGTCGCCGAGTTGGTCGCCGACCATCGCGTGCAACCGGGCAATCCCGGCCACTCCTTCCGGAAGCCGGGCCTTGCTCAGCCTCCGCCCGGCCGGGTCCATCAGCTCGACATCGTGATGCTCTTCCGACCAGTCATCTCCCACGAACAACTGCATTGAGACTCCTCCCATCGTCCTCGAGTTCGGACCACCTTCGGCAGCGTGCGGAAGAACCATCAGCGCCCTAATGAAGCAGTGCTCACGCCGGAGCGGGCACGACATCCCATCAGCGATTCCGTTCTCCCGGCGGACGGGCAGGGGCACGATCTTTTTCAGGACTCCAGGTCCAGGGGGGAAGAGTGCTCACCTGCCCGCCGCTACCGGTGACGAGTCTGCCGTATGAGCGGACTCGCTGACTCTCATTAGGGG
>NZ_JANFQF010000055.1 GCF_024438035.1 Rhodococcus tibetensis | reverse complement strand
CTAGTGTCGTACGCCATAAATTCGTGCTCTAGCTTGATATTCTGAGGCATGCCTCGAACCGGACGCCCGAAGGCTGAGTTGATGTTGACCGATAGCGAACGCGAACAACTCGTTCGATGGTCGCGGCGAGCGAAAACCCCACAATCGTTGGCGCTGAGGTCGCGGATCGTATTGGCCTGCGCGGAGCCGGGGATGACAAACAAGCAAGTTGCGGCAGACCTAGGGATATCCGCCAACACGGTCAACAAATGGCGCGGGCGCTTCGTCGACCGACGCCTCGACGGCTTGGTCGACGAACCTCGACCGGGTCGTCCGCCCTCGATCTTGCTGGACCGGGTCGAAGACGTGGTTACCGCGACACTGGAAACCGCCCCGGCCAATGCGACGCACTGGTCGCGTACCTCGATGGCCAAGCGCACCGGCCTGTCACCGTCGACGATCGGCCGGATCTGGCGCAAGTTCGAACTCAAACCGCATCTGACCGACGGTTTCAAGCTTTCCACGGATCCGCAGTTCGTGGACAAGGTAGTCGATGTTGTTGGCCTTTACCATAATCCGCCCGAGCGTGCCGTCGTCCTGTGCGTGGACGAGAAGAGTCAGATGCAGGCCTTGAACCGTTCCCAGCCGGTGCTGCCAATGATGCCCGGCATGCCGGAACGGCGCAGTCATGACTACGCCCGCAGCGGCGTCACCAGCCTGTTCGCGGCGTTCAACATCGCCGACGGCACGGTGATCTCCGAGCTTCATCGACGTCACCGGGCCGTGGAGTTCAAGAAGTTCCTCACCGCGATCGACAAGGCCGTCCCCGACGAGTTGGACGTGCATCTCGTCTGCGACAACCTGGCCACCCACAAGACGCCGGCAGTGGGCGACTGGTTGGCCAAGCACCCACGTTTTCACGTCCACTTCACCCCGACCGGGTCCTCCTGGATCAATCAGGTCGAGCGATGGTTCGCATTCCTGACCGATCAGCTGCTCCGCCGTGGTGTACACAAAAGCGTTGCAGCACTGGAGAAAGACGTTCGCAACTGGATCAAGACCTGGAACGACGACCCGAAGCCGTTCGTCTGGCACAAGACCGCCGAGGAGATCCTCGATTCCCTGGCCAAATATATCGCACGAATTTCTGACGCGGGACACTAG
>NZ_JANFQF010000054.1 GCF_024438035.1 Rhodococcus tibetensis | reverse complement strand
ACTTGATGTCTCAGGACATCGTGAACACTGAGCGGCTCATCCCTGGGATCCTCGGGGATGAGCGGAACAGGGTTTTCGATGGATCCAGAGTTTGTGTCCGCGATCGTCCGGGTGGCACGGGGCGAAGAGGTCAACGTCGCCGCGTTCTGCCGTGCCCACCGAATCTCGCGGACGACGTTCTACAAATATGTGGCCAGGTTCGCCGCCGAGGGCTCCGACGGGTTCACCCGCCGCTCCACTACCCCGCACACCAGCCCGACCCGAACCTCGGCGGCGCTGTGCGAGGCGGTACTCCGAGCACGGAAGGAACTCGACGAGGCGGGCCTGGACAACGGACCCCAGAGCATCTCCTGGCGGCTCGAGAGCCTCGGGTTCGAGCCGTTCCCGTCCCGGGCAACGGTGTACCGGATCCTTCTCGACCACGGCCAGATCGTCGCGCAACCGCACAAACGACCCAAGACCCGACGACGGTTCGAGTACGCCGACCCGGGCGGGTTGTGGCAGATCGATGGCATGGAGCACTACCTGTCCACCGGCCAGAAGGTGTGCGTGCTGCAAATACTCGACGACCATTCCCGACTGGACGTGGGCACCTGCGCGGCCACCAGCGAGAACGGTGCCGACGCGTGGCGTTCCCTCGAGCAGGCCTTCGCCGGCTACGGGTTACCGGTGCGGGTGCTCTTCGACAACGGGCTGGCCTTCTCCGCCAAGCATCGCGGTGGAACCTCCGCGCTCGAACGCACCCTCGCCGGCCTCGGCGTGCAGACGATCACCTCGTCGGTGTATCACCCCCAAACCTGCGGGAAGAACGAACGGGTACACCAAACCCTGCAGAAATGGTTACGCAAACAGCCCGCACCGGACACGCTCGACGAACTGCAGGCCCTGCTCGACCAGTACCGGGTGATCTATAACAACCGCCGACATCAGAGCCTGGCGGGCCGGACGCCGCAGCAACGATACGACGACAAACCCACTGCCGCGGCCACTCCCGAACCCAAGATCCGGTACGGGCACGTCACCCGGTCGGTCTCGCACACCGGCATCGTCCAGTTCGACGGCCACTCGATCTCCCTCGGCAGACGGTGGGGAGATCAGAAAGCGGTACTGCACTGGCGAGGCGACGACGTCACCGTCCTGGTCGGTGACGCCATCGCCCG
>NZ_JANFQF010000053.1 GCF_024438035.1 Rhodococcus tibetensis | reverse complement strand
TCTGTGATTGTTGCCGGAGCCCGTACGCCGATGGGTCGGTTGATGGGTTCGTTGAAGGATTTCTCGGGTTCGGATCTGGGTGGGATCGCGATCCGGGGTGCGTTGGAGAAGGCGGGGGTGGCGCCGGGTCAGGTGGAGTACGTGATCATGGGTCAGGTGCTGACGGCGGGGGCGGGGCAGATGCCGGCTCGGCAGGCGGCTGTTGCGGCGGGGATTGCGATGGATGTGCCGGCGTTGACGGTGAACAAGGTGTGTTTGTCGGGTATCGATGCGATTGCGTTGGCGGATCAGTTGATCCGGGCGGGGGAGTTCGAGGTGGTGGTTGCCGGTGGGCAGGAGTCGATGTCGCGGGCGCCGCATTTGCTGGAGAAGTCGCGGGAGGGTTTCAAGTACGGGGATGTGATGATGCGTGATCACATGGCGTTCGATGGGTTGCACGACATTTTCACCGATCAGGCGATGGGAAGTCTGACGGAGGCGAAGAACGAGGAGCCTGGCCAGCGGGTCAGTCGCGAGGATCAGGACGCGTTCGCGGCGGCGTCGCATCAGAACGCGGCCCGCGCCTGGAAGGACGGGTTGTTCGACGACGAGGTGGTGCCGGTGTCGATCCCGCAGCGTAAGGGGGATCCGGTGGTGTTCGGTCAGGACGAGGGTGTGCGCGTGGACACCACGGTCGAGACGTTGGCGAAGTTGCGTCCGGCGTTCGCGAAGGAGGGGACGGTCACGGCGGGGTCCGCGTCCCCGATCTCGGATGGTGCGGCGGCTGTGGTGGTGATGAGTAAGGCGAAGGCCGAGGAACTGGGTCTCGAGTGGTTGGCGGAGATCGGGGCGCACGGGGTGGTCGCGGGGCCCGACTCGACGTTGCAGTCGCAGCCGGCGCGGGCGATCGCGAAGGCGTGCGTGAAGGAAGGGATCGAGCCGAGGGATCTTGATCTCGTCGAGATCAACGAGGCGTTCGCGGCTGTGGGGATCGTCTCGACCCGTGAGCTGGATCTCGATCCGGCGAAGGTCAACGTCAATGGTGGTGCTATTGCGGTGGGGCATCCGTTGGGGATGTCGGGGGCGCGGATCACTTTGCATCTGGCGCTCGAGTTGGCGCGTCGCGGCGGCGGTGTGGGTGTGGCTGCGTTGTGTGGCGGTGGTGGTCAGGGTGATGCCCTGATCGTCCGCGTCCC
>NZ_JANFQF010000052.1 GCF_024438035.1 Rhodococcus tibetensis | reverse complement strand
GGGATCACCCCGAGTGTGGGGGTGTCGGTGTCCGCGTCCGGTCCGGGGGTGAATGCGGGCCTGTCGGGGACGGTGGGCCCGATTTTCTCGACCACGATCAAGCCCGGCCAGATCGTCGATATTCCCTTGGGCGACAAACCGTTGTCGGGGCGGGCGGCGTCATCGCGGGTGACGGATCTGCATGTGGCGGTCGATGCGTGTGGTGGGCCGGCGACGATGCGGCTGATCGCGGTCACCTCCGTGTCCTCACCGTCCGCCGATGATCGAGTGACGTGTACTCCGAGGTTCTCCACCTCTAGCCATTGAGGCACCAGGCGCACAGATGCGCGGTGACCGTGACCAATTCCCAGATACCACTTCCGCAGGGAGACAGTGCTGTGAGCACCCAGACCGGGCAACCGACACAAACCCGGAACGATAGTGCACGGGTGGGCGCCGGGGCGGTGAGAGCTGCTCTCGCCCTCGCCGCCGTGTTGGTGCTTCTGGTGGTGGTGTTCGCGAACCTCGACCGCCTCGCGGAATGGGCCGAACGGTACGGCACCGTCTGGGTGTATCTCGGGTTCTTCCTGGTGCTCTCGATCGCGGGCCGGTTGTTCTGGTCCGGTGCCGACGCACTCTTCGCAGCGATCATTCCCGCCCGGAACCACCCGGACGCCCCGGGGAATACTGCCCGCGACCGCAGCGGACAGGACTCCGGCGACGGGCCGGTGCCGGTGCCGGCGCGGGTGGTCGTGCCCGCAGGGCCGGGGGATCGACGGTGACGGGACCCCGCCACCGCGCATCCCGCCACCAGCCCCACGCCGCGGCGGACGGGGATCGGGGTCGTCTGCGGATGGCGACGGTGTTGTCGGGGTTGCTGATCGGTGCGGTGATCGCGGCCGCTCTGATGTTCGGGCCGTCAGCGCACGCGGAGACTCCGGCGGAGCGATGCGCCCGCGAAACTGCTGCAGCGCAGGCATTGTGGGAGGGAACCCACCCTGGTGGGGAACCGTTTCCGGGGTATCCGTGTTTCGATCCGGGCCCGGAAACCACCCCACCACCGGTACCGACACCGAACCTCACGCCCGGGGTGGTCAACCCGGGCGGTGGCGGCATCACCGGGAGCGCGGTCACCGGGCCCTGGTCATCCCCACCGGCACGGGTGGGCCGCTGATCCCCGCCGCGCCCGAACCAACCTCTTCCGCCACCATCTCCGGCCCGCAAGCACCTTCTGCGGGCCCCCAGATTCCCGAACCGGGCTCTCGGACCGGTTCGGGTTCGGCCGGTGACCCGACCCCCGACACACGGTCACCGGCCCACACAGGTGTTCCCACGCCCGAGCCCACCGCGGTTCCGGGCGTGGGAACACCCCCACCACCTCCCCCGAATACCGACGGCCTCCTCGCCACACCCCCGGCTACGACCACATCAGGTGATCTCAACGAGACCGGCAAGACCGTCACTGCCGAGAGCGGACGGGATCGGCTCCTCGAACTGTTGCTGATCGGCGCGGCAGCCTTTACCTCCGCAGGGATCGGG
>NZ_JANFQF010000051.1 GCF_024438035.1 Rhodococcus tibetensis | reverse complement strand
GGGATGTTCCCATGCTTCTTGGGCGGGAGGGTGACCATTTTGCGTTCGAGGAGGCGCAGGGCGGCCACGATCTGTCCGCGGGTGTGGGAGGGGGGGATGACGGCGTCGACGTAGCCGCGTTCGGCGGCGACGTACGGGTTGACGAGGGTGTCTTCGTATTCCTGTTGCAGTTGCAGGCGCAGGGCGTCGACGTCGTCACCGTTCTTGGTGGCTTCGAGCAGTTGCTTGCGGTAGACGAACCCGACGGCGCCGGAGGCGCCCATGACGGCGATCTGGGCGGTGGGCCAGGCGAGGTTGACGTCGGCGCCCATGTGTTTGGAGCCCATCACGTCGTAGGCGCCGCCGTAGGCTTTGCGGGTGATGACGGTGATCTTCCCGACGGTGGCCTCACCGTAGGCGTAGAGCAGTTTCGCGCCGCGGCGGATGATGCCGTTGAACTCTTGGTCGGTGCCGGGCAGGAAGCCCGGGACGTCGACGAGGGTGATGATGGGGACGTTGAACGCGTCGCAGGTGCGCACGAAGCGGGCGGCTTTTTCGGAGGCGTCGATGTCGAGGCAGCCGGCGAAGACGGTGGGCTGGTTCGCGACGATGCCGACGGAGCGGCCGTCGACGCGGCCGAAGCCGACGATGATGTTGCCGGCGCGTTCGGCCTGGACTTCGAGGAATTCGTCGTCGTCGAGGATGCGGCGGATGACCTCGTGCATGTCGTAGGGTTGGTTCGCCGAGTCCGGGATGAGGGTGTCGAGTTCGAGGTCCTCGGCGGTGAGCGAGTCTTCGATCGATCCGGTGATCGGGTCGGTGGGCAGCATTCGGGGGGCCGCGGCCTGGTTGTTCGACGGCAGGTAGGACAGCAGGTCCTTGACGTAGTCGAGGGCGTCTTGTTCGCCGGAGGCGACGTAGTGGGCGACGCCGGATTTGACCATGTGGGTGTGCGCGCCGCCCAGATCTTCCATGGTGACGTCTTCGCCGGTGACGGTTTTGATGACGTCGGGGCCGGTGACGAACATCTGCGAGGTCTGGTCGACCATGACGACGAAGTCGGTCAGGGCGGGGGAGTAGACGTGGCCGCCGGCGGCGGGGCCCATGATCAGGGAGATCTGCGGGATGACGCCGGAGGCTTGGACGTTGCGGTGGAAGATTTCGCCGTACAACCCGAGGGAGACGACGCCTTCCTGGATGCGGGCGCCGGCGCCTTCGTTGATGCCGATCAGGGGGCGCCCGGTTTTGAGGGCGAGGTCCATGACCTTGACGATCTTTTCGCCGTAGATTTCGCCCAACGAGCCACCGAAGACGGTGGCGTCCTGGGAGAACACGCACACGTCGCGGCCGTCGACGGTGCCGTAGCCGGTGACGACGCCGTCGCCGACGGGGCGGTTGTCGGCGAGGCCGAAGTTCACGCTGCGGTGGCGGGCGAGGGCGTCGAGTTCGACGAAGCTGCCCTCGTCCAACAACGCGGTGATGCGTTCGCGGGCGGTGAGCTTGCCCTTGGCGTGGACCTTGTCGACCGCTGCTTCACCGCTGGGGTGCTGCGCCTCGGCCTGACGATTACGCAGGTCGGCGAGCTTTCCCGCGGTCGTGTGAATATCGGGCGTG
>NZ_JANFQF010000050.1 GCF_024438035.1 Rhodococcus tibetensis | reverse complement strand
GGTGGTGTCGAGGGGGTAGGACTCGAAGACGGTGAGGGTGTCGAAGGTGGTGGCGGGTCCGGTGGCGCGGTGGATGTCGGGGAGGCCGAGGTGGTGGTGGTCGAGGAGTTGGGTGTGGGCGTTGTGGGTGTGGGTGAGGAGTTGGGTGAGGGTGTGGTGGGGGTCGAGGGTGATGCGGACGGGGATGGTGTTGATGAAGAGTCCGATCATGGTTTCGATGCCGGGGATGTGGGGTGGGCGTCCGGAGACGGTGGTGCCGAAGACGACGTCGGTGCGGTGGGTGAGGGTGGCCAGGACTATGCCCCAGGCGGTTTGGACCATGGTGTTGAGGGTGAGGTTCTTTTCGCGCGCCAGCGCTCGCAGTGCTTGCGTCCCTTCCTGATCGATCGAGACGGCCACCTCTTCCGGGAAGTTCGATACCTGTCCCAGCTCCGAGTCCCCGACGAGGAGTGTCGGCTCCTCCACACCGTCGAGTGCTTCCTTCCACGCCGCGATGCTGTCCTCGACCGGTTGCCGCGCGAGCCACGCCAGGTAGTCGCGATAGGACCGCGGGTGCGGGAGTCCGGTGGTGTCGTTGTGGTGGGTGTAGAGGTGGAGGAGTTCGTGGAGGAGGAGGGGGGTGGACCAGCCGTCGAGGAGGATGTGGTGGTTGGTGATGACGAGGTGGTGGTGGTGGGGGGTGTGGGTGATGAGGGTGAAGCGGAGCAGGGGTGGGGTGTTCATGTCGAAGCGGGTGTGGCGGTCGGTGGTGAGGATGTCTTCGACGGTGGTGGGGTGTTGGTGGGGTGGTTGGTGGGTGAGGTTGTGTTCGGTCCAGGGGAGGGGGGTGTGGTCGGTGATGATTTGGATGGGGTGGCCGTTGGGGGTGTGGGTGAAGGCGGCGCGGAGGTTGGGGTGGCGTTGGAGGAGGGTGGTGGCGGCGTGGTGGAGGCGGGTGGTGTCGAGGGGTCCGTGGAGGTCGAGGGTGAGTTGGACGGTGTAGGTGTCGAGGGTGTGGTGGGTGTATTCGGAGTGGAAGAGGAGGCCGGCTTGGAGGGGGGAGAGGGGCCAGATGTCGGTGAGGGTGGGGTAGTGGTGTTCGAGGGTGTCGATGGTGTGTTGGTCGAGGTGGACGAGGTCGAGGTCGGTGGGGGTGTGTCCGCCGGTGTGGGGTTGGTGGGTGTGGGTGGTGAGGGCGGTGAGTGCGGTGGTGAAGAGTTCGGCGAGTTCGGTGACTTCGGCGGCGGTGAGAACCCCTGTCGGATAGAGCCATCCGACCTCGAGTACCGGTCCGTCGTCTGTTTCGATGACCATGGCGTTGATGTCGAGCGTTGCTGCGGCCCCGATATCCGCGCGGAACCGGCGGTGCAGTCCGGTGCCTGACACCGGCATCCATCCACCACCGCCGGAGCGATCCGGCAGATTGCCGCTGAATCGCCCGAGGTAGTTGAAGGTGATCTGGGGGCCGGGGTAGGTGCGGAGTTCTTCGGCGGTGTCGGGGTCGAGGTAGCGCAGTTGTCCGTATCCGGCGCCGTGGTCGGGGATGGTGCGGAGTTGTTCCTTGACGGTTTTGATTGCGGTGCCGGCGGCGCCGCCGCCGTGGAGGGCGTCGTCGAGGTCGATGCCGGTCAGGTCGAGTCGGACGGGGTGGATGGTGGTGAACCAGCCGATGGTGCGGGAGAGGTCTGCGCCGGGGACGAGATTGTTTTCCCGGCCGTGCCCCTCCAC
>NZ_JANFQF010000049.1 GCF_024438035.1 Rhodococcus tibetensis | reverse complement strand
GTCGCGAATCGCGGTGAGATTGCAGTGCGGGTGATCCGGGCCGCAGCCGATGCCGGGTACACCAGTGTCGCCGTCTACGCCGAACCCGACGCCGATGCCCCGTTCGTGCGCCTGGCCGACGAAGCCTTCGCCCTGGGCGGGCAGACCTCCGCCGAGTCCTACCTGGTGTTCGACAAAATTTTGGACGCCGCCGCCAAGTCCGGCGCCGACGCCATCCACCCCGGCTACGGATTCCTCTCCGAAAACGCCGACTTCGCCCAGGCCGTGATCGACGCCGGCCTGATCTGGATCGGCCCCTCCCCGCAATCGATCCGCGACCTCGGCGACAAGGTCACCGCCCGCCACATCGCCGAAAAAGCCAACGCCCCGATGGCCGCCGGCACCAAGGACCCCGTCAAGAACGCCGACGAGGTGATCGCCTTCGCCCAGCAATACGGTGTCCCCGTCGCCATCAAGGCCGCGTTCGGCGGCGGCGGGCGCGGCATGAAAGTCGCCCACACCATCGAGGAAATCCCCGAACTGTTCGACTCCGCCACCCGCGAGGCCGTCGCCGCGTTCGGCCGCGGCGAATGCTTCGTCGAACAGTATCTCGACAAGGCCCGCCACGTCGAAGCCCAGGTCATCGCCGACCAGCACGGCAACGTCATCGTCGCCGGCACCCGCGACTGCTCCCTGCAACGCCGCTTCCAGAAACTCGTCGAGGAGGCCCCCGCCCCGTTCCTCACCGACGACCAACGCCACCGCATCCACACCTCCGCCAAGGCCATCTGCACAGAGGCCGGCTACTACGGCGCCGGCACCGTCGAATACCTGGTGCAGGGCGACACCGTCTCCTTCCTCGAGGTCAACACCCGCCTACAGGTCGAACACCCCGTCACCGAGGAAACCGCCGGCATCGACCTCGTGCTGCAACAGTTCAAGATCGCCAATGGTGAAGTCCTCGAATTCACCGAGGACCCCACCCCCCGCGGGCACGCCTTCGAATTCCGCATCAACGGTGAGGACGCCGGCCGCGGCTTCCTGCCCGCCCCCGGCCCGGTCACCAAGTTCGTGCCGCCCACCGGTCCCGGCGTGCGGATGGACTCCGGCGTCGAAACCGGCTCCGTGATCGGCGGCCAGTTCGACTCCATGCTCGCCAAGCTCATCGTCACCGGCGCCACCCGCGACCAGGCCCTCGCCCGCGCCCGCCGCGCCCTCGCCGAGTTCCAGGTCGAAGGCCTGGCCACCGTCATCCCGTTCCACCGGGCCGTCGTCGCCGACCCCGCCTTCATCGGCGACGGCGAAAAGTTCGACGTCTACACCAAGTGGATCGAAACCGAATGGGACAACCAGATCGAACCCTTCACCGGTAGCCAACCGGTCGACGAGGACGAGAACGCACCCCGCCAGCACGTCGTCGTCGAGGTCGGCGGCCGCCGCGTCGAGGTCTCGCTGCCCGGCCAATTCAGCCTCGGCGCCACCGCAGGCGCCGGCAACGGTGCCGTCCGGAAAAAGCCCAAGGCCCGCACCCGCGGCGCCGCCGCCGGCGGCGCCGCGTCCGGTGACGCCGTCACCGCCCCCATGCAGGGCACCGTCGTCAAGGTCGCCGTCGAAGAAGGCCAGCTGGTCGCCGAAGGCGACCTCATCGCCGTCCTCGAGGCCATGAAAATGGAAAACCCCGTCAACGCCCACAAAGCCGGCACCGTCACCGGCCTGGCCGTCGAACCCGGCGCCGCCATCACCCAAGGCACCGTCCTCGCCGAACTCAAATAGCT
>NZ_JANFQF010000048.1 GCF_024438035.1 Rhodococcus tibetensis | reverse complement strand
GCAATCGCTCTGGTGGGATTCGGCAACCGTCCGAATCCCACCAGCGACGTCTGTACACCCTTGGGTGATGACGTGCGCCGCGCACGCTGCGTTCGCACCGAGGACGCTGGTCCGGCAGATCGAGGATGGTCCCGCAATCATGACGGGGGCACCCGAGGTCGTGGGTCGGTCCGCGGTCGATCTGGCGTAGTCATCCGGTGCACCGATCGCTCTGGTGTCGGTCCCTCGATCACATGCCCGACATCGGCGAGGACACATCCGGCATGGGGGACAGCGACTGCAGCAGCGACGGGTGGACGAGGACGGCGACCCCGAGCAGGACGACCGCGGTCCCGACCACCCGGGTGAGCGCGACCGAATGTCGGGAGTTCTTCTCGGCCAGGAAGATCACGGCGATCGCCGCCATCCAGGTCAGGTTCATCAAACCGACGACGAGCAGGACCGCCATCAACGCCCAGCAGCAGCCCAGGCAGTAGAGCCCGTGTGCGCTGCCGGCGCGGAAGGTGCCCCGCAGACCGGTTCCGAAGTCGTGGGTGGCGAGGAAGGTCAGCGGGGTGCGGCACGCCCGCAGGCACGCCTGCTTCCAGCGGGTGAACTGGTATCCGCCGGCGATGACCAGCACACCACCGGCCGCGACCTCGACCCACGCCGAGCCGTGCGAGATACGGCGGAAGCCGAGCAGCACCGCCAGCGGAACGATCCCGACGGCCGACCACACCGCCAGGTAGCCCGCAGCAAAGGTGATCGTCGGGGCGAGTCCGCGGGCCTGCCGGCGCATGACCAGGCGGTGCAGCAGGACGATCGGGGCGATCGTCGGCAACATCATCGCCACCATCATCGTCGTCCACATGGCGAGAAAGACGGCGGCCCCCATGTCGAAGGGCATGGCCGTGCCGACCCACACGAAACCCTGAACCATCGACTCCATGCCGCTGGCATGAGCGACCGTGCGCCACCACGCCACCCCGGCGAGGGCGAGCAGAATCCCCACCGTGGCGAGCGTCGCCCGGCGTTCGAGGGCGCTGTAGGCCATCCGGGGAGTGTCGATCCTCGGGGGCTGACTCATCGGCACTCCCTCCGTCACGCCCCACCGCCTCACCCCTGCCGAGCTGGGCCGCACCACCGCCGCGTTATCGCGGTGCACTGCTGCGAGTCAGAACTTGCCGGCCGCTCCGGCGGGCGCCATCCGGTTCTCGCTGGACCACTCGACGCGCGAGTAGTACGCGTTGTTGCCCGGGTGCTCGAATGTCACTCCGTCGGCGTCGAGCCGCAGCACCGAGGTAGTGCCGATCTGTCCGTCCTGGAAGATGAACCCGTCCTCGAGCACCATGTGCGGTTGGTGCTTCTCCCCGGTCACCGGGTTTGTGAAGCTCTCCATCTGAACTACCAATTTGTCGCCGACCTGGACTCGGGAATCGGTGTCCCGGTCGTCGATCTCGATCGTCTCGAAGAACGGGCCATGGATCTCGCTGACGGTCGCGGCGAGGATCTCCCAGGGCAACCCGGGATCCTGGGCGGTGAGGATCGGCAGCAGGGCCTGTCGCTGCTCGGGGTTCGCGTCGATGAACAGGGCCATCGTTCCGTTGCCTTCGTGGATGGCGCCGGGCCATTTCACCGCGCTCGCGACCTTCGCCCCGGCCAGGTCGACGCCGTCGCGTTCACCTCCGGTGACCTCGAATCCGACCACACCGTCACAGTTTCCGTGGGTGGGAAAGCCGCTCATGTTGCACGGGCACCCCAGGTCGCAGTTGCAGGCCTCGTAGTAGTTCGCCGAGATTCGCCAGGCCATGTCGCTCACTCCTCGTCGCTGAATCGTTTCGTTAGGTCATCATGCGCAGCCCCCGTGGGTGCCCCCGCAATCCATCCGTTCAGCGCACAGCCGCCAGCCCCAGATCGAGCCGGTATCTACATGCTCCCACTTCGCTACAACGCGAACAACGATCCAGGAAGCCGGGCGCGGAT
>NZ_JANFQF010000047.1 GCF_024438035.1 Rhodococcus tibetensis | reverse complement strand
AGGTTTCCGGTGAGGTGGAGGGTGAGGGGGATGTTGTAGGCGGGTGAGGTGGTGTCGTATTGGTTGAGGAACCACATGCGTTTTTGGGCGGGGGAGAGGGGGATCCACCGAGGCCGAGGTTCCGCGACCAAGGGATGCGGAACGTTGTTCGTTCTATGGACGAGATGGCTCGACACGGTGCGCGGCGTCAGGTCCTCGAACAAGGTGCGCACGCCGATGTCGGTGTGCAGAGCGTTGTTGATTCGCGCCACCGCCCGGGTCGCGGTCAGCGAATTGCCGCCGGCTTCGAAGAAGTTGTCGTCGATGCCTACGTGGTCGAGTCCGAGTGCTGCAGCGAAAGCGTCGGCGACCGTCTCCTCTATCGGAGTTGCCGTGTGGGGTGCGGGATCCGCGCCGCGGTCGAACTGCGGCTCGGGCAGGGCGGCGCGGTCGAGCTTGCCTACCCGCGTCAACGGGATTTCTTCGATCGTCACGATGGCGGCCGGAACCATATAGGCCGGGAGGGACTCGGCGAGGTATGCGGTGAGCTGCGCCGGAACGGCCTCCATGCCTTCGGCGGGGAGGACGTGGGAAACGAGCACGGTGTCTCCGGAAGGCCCCGCTATTCCGTTGGTGGCCGCGTAGGCGACAGCGGGGTGGCGGGTCAGCGCCGCATCGATCTCGCCGAGCTCGATACGGAAACCGCGAATCTTCACCTGGAAATCGCTGCGGCCCAGGTATTCGAGTGTATGGTCCTCAGTTCGCCATCGGACGATGTCACCTGTGCGGTACAGGCGCTCACCCGCACTGCCGTACGGGTGTGCCACAAACCGTGTGGCGGTGAGGGCGCGGCGCCCGTGATAGCCACGCGCCAAGCCGCCGCCGGCAACGTAGAGCTCTCCGGGCGCACCGACCGGGACGGGCTGCAGGCGGGAGTCGAGCACGAGCTCGGCGACGCCACGGATCGGTCTTCCGACCGTGATGTCGGCTCCGGCGCTCATCGGATCACTGATATTGCACATCACAGTGGTTTCCGTCGGTCCGTACCCGTTCCGCAGTCTTCTGCCCGGCGCCCATCTGTCCACCAGACCTGGTGGGCACGCCTCGCCGCCCACCACCACGTCGCGGAACGTGTCGAGGTCTGCTGGGTCCGTCGTGGCGAGTGCGGCGGTGGGCACGAACGCGTGGGTGATCCGTTCGGCCTCGATCAGCCGTGTCAGTTCAGCGCCCCCGAACACGTCGCGTGGAGTGATCACCATCGTTGCGGCAGAACCGAAAGCGAGCAGGTAGTCGAACAGCGAGCCGTCGAAGGTGGGTGACGAGAAGTGCAAGACGCGGGAATCGGTTCGTGGTGCGAGTAACTCTGCTTGCGCTGCGGCGAACGAGCACAGACCACGGTGAGTGACAACCACGCCCTTGGGGACGCCGGTAGACCCCGAGGTGTAGATCAGATACGCCGGCTGGTCGATCCGCGACGGCAGCCGACGATCCCGGTCGCCGACTGGAACCGCCGAGTAGCTTTCCGTCCGGTTGCGGAAGTCGGGCCGGTCGACGAACAGCCAGGTAGTGGTGTCCGGCAGCCGGTCGCGGTATTCGGAACAGCTGAGTCCCAGCAGGGCACCGGAGTCGGTCAGCATCTGTTCGATTCGAGTGCGCGGGTACCCCGGGTCGACGGGCAGGAATGCCGCACCCGTCTTGCTGATCGCCCACACGGCAAGAACGGAGTCGACCGACCGCGACAGGGCGAACGCCACGAATGATTCCGGTGTCGCACCGAAGTCGATCAGCAGACGCGCCATCCGGTTCGACGTCTCGTCCAGCTCGCGATACGTCAGGGTGCGCCCCTCGAACGACAGCGCAGGAGCATCGGGATTTCCAGCGGCAGAATCAGCGAACATCTGCGCGAGGGTGCGGCTCTCGCGGGCCGGTGCTCCGCGGGCGGGCACGAGGTTCCGCAGTTCCGCCTGGTCGAGCAGGTGCAGGCCGGCCAGCCTGGTGTCGGGTTCCGTTGCCATGACGGTGAGAACCTTGCGGACTCGTGCGGCGATGGACTGCACAGCCTCCCGCCCCAGCAGGTCGGGAAGGTACTCGAACTTCAGGTGTAGCCGGTCGTCGGCGGAGGCAGCGACCGCGAGCGGGTAGTGCGTGGCGTCGGACCCGCGCGTGGCAGTGATCTCGAGATCGGTGTTCTGGCCGTCGAGGGTGGTGTCGAGGGGGTAGGACTCGAAGACGGTGAGGGTGTCGAAGGTGGTGGCGGGTCCGGTGGCGCGGTGGATGTCGGGGAGGCCGAGGTGGTGGTGGTCGAGGAGTTGGGTGTGGG
>NZ_JANFQF010000046.1 GCF_024438035.1 Rhodococcus tibetensis | reverse complement strand
AGGTTTCCGGTGAGGTGGAGGGTGAGGGGGATGTTGTAGGCGGGTGAGGTGGTGTCGTATTGGTTGAGGAACCACATGCGTTTTTGGGCGGGGGAGAGGGGGATCCACCGAGGCCGAGGCCCGGCGGTGAGCGCAGGCCGGCTGGTGGTGCCGCTCTCGGACAAGGCAACCACCCGGGCGAGGGCCTGAGGTGTGGGGGCATCGAACAGCGCTCGAACACCGATGTCGGTGTGCAGCACCGTGTTGATGCGGGCCACCGCCCGGGTGGCGCTGAGGGAGTTACCGCCGTACTCGAAGAAGCTGTCGTCGACCCCGAGGCTGGGCACCTCGAGTACTGCAGCCAGAAGTCGGGTGAGGGTGTCTTCGAGCGGGGTGGTGGGGGCTGCGCGACCGGTGCCTTTCCGCCCGTCGCGAGCAAGAGCGCCGGACAGGGCTCGCAGTGCGTCGCGGTCGAGCTTGCCTGTCGGTGTTCGCGGTATCTCTGCAATAGGCACGATTGCGGCGGGAATCATGTGCGAGGGCACTTGCTTGGCAAGGTACGCGACGAGGCTCCGGCTTTCGAAATCTTGATCAGCGGCGGGCAGTACGTACGAAGTGAGGGCTGTGTCGCCCGCAGGCGTCTGGTGCGCGAGCGTCGCTGCGAACGCGACGGCGGGGTGGCGGGTCAGCGCTGCATCGATTTCGCCGAGCTCGATGCGGAAACCACGGACCTTCACCTGGAAATCACTGCGGCCCAGATATTCCAGCGTATGACCGTTGTCGCGCCATCGGACGATGTCACCTGTGCGGTACAGGCGCTCACCCGCACTGCCGTACGGGTGTGCCACAAACCGTGTGGCGGTGAGGGCGCGGCGCCGGTGATAGCCACGCGCCAAGGCGCTGCCGGCGACGTAGAGCTCTCCGGGCGCGCCGACCGGGACGGGCTGCAGCCGGGAGTCGAGTACGAGTTCGGTGACTCCGCGAAGGGGGCGGCCGATCGGCACCGTGGCCCCCGGCACGAGATCGTGGGTGAGGTTGGCGGCCACGGTCGCCTCGGTCGGGCCGTACGCATTGAGCATGCGACGCGTGGGCGCCCACCGGTTGACCAGCTCCGTCGGACACTCCTCGCCGCCGGTCAGGATGCATTCGAGCTCTTCCAGTCCGGCCGGATCGAGCGAGGCCAGCGCGGTCGGAGTGAGGAAGGCATGTGTCACACCGCCGCCGAGCATCCGCCGCTTCAGCTCCTCGCCGCCGTACACGGTCGGCGGGACCAGGACCATGGTCGCTCCCGCCGACCAGGTGAGCAGATACTCGAGGATCGATGCGTCGAAACTCGGTGAGGAGAAGTGCATGACGCGCGAACTCGAGGTCACGGCGGCGCCCTCGCGCAATTCGTGTGCCAGCGCGTCGATTCCGCGATGGCTGACCACCACACCTTTCGGGATACCGGTCGACCCGGAGGTGTAGATCACATAGGCCGGGTGGTCGACACTCGATCCTGACGTGTCGACCCTGCCACCGATCGGGGGCGGGCCGCCGTCTTTGCGCGCGGTGTCGACACACGTCCAGGCGACAGTATCGGGTAGTGCTGCGAGATGCGCGGAGACGGTCAGGCCGAGTGTCACACCGGAGTCGGACACCATGTGATCGATGCGAACTGCGGGGTAGGTGGGGTCTATCGGAAGGAACGCGGCGCCGGTCTTCACCACCGACCACACGGCGACCACCGACTCCACGGATCGCGGCACCGCCACGGCGACAACGATCTCCGGACCCGCGCCGCGGTCGACGAGCACACGGGCGAGGTGTTCGGAGCGTTGGTCGAGCTGCGAATAGGTCCACTGCACGTCACCGTCGACTAATGCGGTCGAATCACCGTGGTGAACAGTGACTTCCGCGATAATGTCCGCGAGCGTGCGGGGCGGCTCTGCCGCCGCGCCGCGGGCGGGTACCAGCGCCGCCGATTCCTCGGGGGTAAGGACGCTCAGACGGGAGAGCGGAAGAGATGGTGTGGCGGCCATGGCGCTGAGAACGGTGATCGTCCGCCCCAGCACGGTGTCGACGGCGGCGGCATCGAAAGCGGCACTGTCATAGGTGGCACGCAGGTGCAGCCGAGTGTCGGCGGTGGCAGCGATGGCCAGGGGGTAGTGAGTCGTGTCCATCGTATGGACACCCGTGATCTCGAGGTCGCTGCCGTGAGGGTCGAGGCTGGTGGTGTCGAGGGGGTAGGACTCGAAGACGGTGAGGGTGTCGAAGGTGGTGGCGGGTCCGGTGGCGCGGTGGATGTCGGGGAGGCCGAGGTGGTGGTGGTCGAGGAGTTGGGTGTGGG
>NZ_JANFQF010000045.1 GCF_024438035.1 Rhodococcus tibetensis | reverse complement strand
TCGTCGAGGTCGATGCCGGTCAGGTCGAGTCGGACGGGGTGGATGGTGGTGAACCAGCCGATGGTGCGGGAGAGGTCTGCGCCGGGGACGAGATTGTTTTCCCGGCCGTGCCCCTCCACCCCGACCAGAACCTCGTCGAACGGGTGAGCATGAAGACGCCGCCACCGCGCCACCGCCAAGGCCAGCCCGGTGAACAACCCGCCGTCGACACCGGCGTGGAAGGCGCGGGGAAGGTCGCGGAGAAGCATTTCGGTGACGTCCGGCGGGATGTCGATCGTGACCTTGTCGGTAGTCAGCTCGGTATCGCGGACGGGATCGAGTGGCCGCGAACCGAGGAGGGGGTCGGGGCCGTCGAGTATCCGGCGCCAGAGGTCGAGTTCACCGGCCCGTTGGGGTGCGGTGTCGACGAGGGCGTGTGCCCAGCGGCGCATCGAGGTCCCGTTCCGGGGAAGGTCGGGGGTGCGTCCGGCGGTGATGTCTTCCCAGGCGGCGGCGAGGTCGGGTACCAGGATCCGCCAGGACACGCCGTCGATCGCCAGGTGATGGATCACCAGCAGTAGTCGCCCGTCGCCGGAGGCGTCGAACCATACGGCCTGCAGCATGACCCCGCGGGCAGGATCGAGACGGTCTTCGGCGTAGGTCAGCTCGTCACTGAGTATCGTCCCGAACTCGGGGCCGCCGACCGTGTGGGTTTCGATGCGGGACAGAAGGTCCGAGGCGGAGATCGATCCCACGGGGAGCACCTCCATGGCCGGTCCGGTCTCCGAAGTCCACAGCCGACCGCGCAGCATGTCGTGGTGGTCCAGCACCGCCTGCATTGTTCCGGCGAGCGTGGCGAGGGTGAGGCCCTCAGGTGCGGTCAGGACTGCAGCCTGCGAGAACCGGCTCACGTCGCCACTACGCTCCAACAGCCAATGCGTGATGGGGGTCAACGGGAGCGGACCGATTCCGCCACCGGGAAGCTCCTCGAGCCCTGTCGGCTGAGCGATGGTGGTGACCTCCGCGAGCGCCGCCACCGACTTGCGTTCGAACACATCGCGTGGGCTGAAGAACATTCCCGCCGCCTTGGCGCGTGCCACCAGCTGGATGGCCATGATGCTGTCGCCGCCGAGGGCGAAGAACGAGTCGTCGATGCCGACGGTGTCCAGCCCGAGAACCTCCTCGAACAGTCCGGTAAGTACCCGCTCGATGGGAACCGACGGAGCCCGGCTCGACGTGGCACGCTCGGTGAAGTCCGGCGCCGGCAGCGCCTTCCGGTCGAGTTTGCCGTTTGCGGTGAGGGGCAACCGGTCGAGGACGACGAGAGTGGCGGGAACCATGTGCGGAGCCAACTCGGCACGGGCCGATTCCAACACCGACTCGACATCGAATTCTCCACCGGTGTCCCCGGGTACGACGTAACCGATGAGCCGGTCTACTCCGTTGTCATCCGTGTGGACCTGGACCACCGCGTGCGCTACCGCGGGGTGTCGGCGCAGCGTGACCTCGATCTCGCCCGGTTCGATGCGGTAGCCGTGCAGCTGGACTTGGAAATCGCTGCGGCCCTGATACTCCAGCTGACCGCTTCGATTCCATCGGGCGAGGTCCCCGGTGCGGTACATGCGGGCGCCGTGGGCGGCAGGATCTGCCACGAATCGGCTGGCGGTCAGTTCGAGCCGATTCAGATAGCCTCGTGCGAGCTGGCTTCCCGAGACGTACATTTCACCGGTCACTCCCACCGGGACAGGGTGCAGTCGGCGATCGAGGACGGCGACGCGCAGCCCGGGTACGGCCCGGCCGACGACCGACGCCCGCGCTGATGCCGCCATCGTACTGTCGAGTGCCAGCGCGCTCACGTGGACGGTGGTCTCTGTGATGCCGTACATGTTCACCAGCGTCGGGGCAGTGTCCTCGTGACGGGCGTACCAGCGGTCGAGTTGACGGAGATCGAGGGCTTCGCCGCCGAAGATCACATACCGCAAAGTCAGATCATCCTGTGGTGCAGTGGGTTCGGACGCACTGTTGTCAGCCTCGATGAGCTGGTAGAACGCCGTGGGAGTCTGACTCAGCACCGTGACGTGTTCGCGGCGCAGCAGGGCAAGGAACGCTTCCGGGGACCGCGCCGTGTAGTAATCGACCAGCACCGCTCTGCCGCCCCGCAGGAGTGCGCCCCACAGTTCCCACACGGAGAAGTCGAAGGAGAAAGAGTGGAACAGGGTCCACACATCGGAGTTCTCGATTCCGAACCGGTCGAGGGTGTTGGCGAACAATGTCAAGACGCTGCGGTGCGACACCACGACGCCCTTCGGGTGACCGGTCGACCCGGATGTATAAATCACGTAGGCAACGCAATCCGGTGTCACAGGCAACCGTCGGTCCGCATCGGTGACAGGAGCCGGTGAGAAGCCGCTCAGTGACGCAGTTACTCGGTCCGAATCGAGCAGCACATGCGCAATGGTGGTGCTCGGCAGGGAGTCGTCGAAATCGGTGGACGTCAGCACACACAGGGGTCGCGCGTCGTCGAGTACGAACGCCATGCGTTCTGCGGGATACGTGACGTCGAGGGGCAGGTGCGCGGCTCCGGACACGGTGACCGCGAGCCAGGCGACGACGGAGTCGAGCGAGCGCGGCAGCGCGACGGCCACCGCCGACTCCGGACCGGCCCCGATCGAGATCAGGTACCGTGCCAGGCTGTTGACGCGGGCGGCCAGTTCGGAGTATTTCGTCGTCGAGCCGTCCACGGTGAGCGCTCCGGAATCGGGGAATCGCGCCACGATCTCGGTAAATCGGTCGACGAGGGTGTCCGCTCCCGAGTCGGTGCCGGGCTCGTTCCACCGAGCCGCCATGGTGTCGCGTTCGGCGGCGTCGGTGATCTCGATGTCCCCGACGGGTAGTGCGGGATCAGCCGAAATCGTCTCGAGTATCCGGACGAATCGCTTCGCGAAGTCCTCGACCGTGTCGCGCTCGAAAATGTCGCCGGCGTAGGTGAGGGCCGCGGACACGCCGGCCGGTGACGCGTCTTCGGCGAGGTGTTCGCGCAGGGTGAGCTGGAGGTCGAACTTCGCGGCACCGAAATCGGTAGAGGTGGCTTCGACGGTCAGGTCGGGCAATTCGAGCGAGATCGACTCGGCCCGACCGAACTCGATGAGAACCTGGAACAACGGTGAATGCGCGGTGGAACGGCCGGGGGCGAGCTCCTCGACGAGCAATTCGAAAGGCATATCGGCGTGAGTGAAGGCGCCGAGATCGACCTCGCGGGTCGAGTCGAGGATGTCGGCGAACGAATCGGCTGCCGTCACCCGCGTACGCAACACCAGCGTTCCGACGAACATCCCGACGAGGTCGTCGAGGGCGGGTTCGCCGCGCCCGGCGACAGGCACACCGACCACGATGTCGGAACTGTCGGCGAGCCGGGCGAGCAGCACCGCGAACGCCGCATGGAATGCCATGAACATCGTCGCATCGTGTTCACCGGACAGGGCGGACAGCCGGCAATGGACCTGCGGATCCACATCGAAGTAGACGGTTCCGCCGCGGAGGGTGCGTTGTGGTGGTCGTGGGTGGTCGGTGGGGAGGGGGAGGAGGTCGGGGAGTGTGTGGAGGGTGTTTTTCCAGTAGTGGAGTTGGGTGGTGATGAGGCTGTGGGGGTCTTCGGTGGT
>NZ_JANFQF010000044.1 GCF_024438035.1 Rhodococcus tibetensis | reverse complement strand
CGGTAACGGATGTTCGGCGGTGTCCTACTCTCCCACACCCTGTCGAGTGCAGTACCATCGGCGCTGGAGGGCTTAGCTTCCGGGTTCGGAATGGGTCCGGGCGTTTCCCCTCCGCTATGGCCGCCGTAACTCTATGAAACTGTCACACACTCATTTCGTCGTGTTCCCGGCACCGGGTGCACCCTGCTGGGTGACCGGTGGGGGTGGAAATGAGTATCTGTGTGTTGTTTCAGATACTGCACAGTGGACGCGTAGCTTCTTTGTGGTAAGTCCTCGGCCTATTAGTACCAGTCACCTGCACCCATTACTGGGCTTCCAGTTCTGGCCTATCAACCCGGTGGTCTGCCGGGGGCCTTACCCCCTCGAGGGGGTGAGAAACCTCATCTTGGAACAGGCTTCCCGCTTAGATGCTTTCAGCGGTTATCCCTTCCGAACGTAGCTAACCAGCGGTGCTCCTGGTGGAACAACTGGCACACCAGAGGTTCGTCCGTCCCGGTCCTCTCGTACTAGGGACAGCCTTCCTCAAGTTTCTAACGCGCGCGGCGGATAGAGACCGAACTGTCTCACGACGTTCTAAACCCAGCTCGCGTGCCGCTTTAATGGGCGAACAGCCCAACCCTTGGGACCTACTCCAGCCCCAGGATGCGACGAGCCGACATCGAGGTGCCAAACCATCCCGTCGATATGGACTCTTGGGGAAGATCAGCCTGTTATCCCCGGGGTACCTTTTATCCGTTGAGCGACACCGCTTCCACTTGCCGGTGCCGGATCACTAGTCCCGACTTTCGTCCCTGCTCGACTTGTCAGTCTCACAGTCAAGCTCCCTTGTGCACTTGCACTCGACACCTGATTGCCAACCAGGCTGAGGGAACCTTTGGGCGCCTCCGTTACATTTTGGGAGGCAACCGCCCCAGTTAAACTACCCACCAGGCACTGTCCCTGAACCAGATCATGGTCCGAGGTTAGAGGTCCAATACGATCAGAGTGGTATTTCAACAACGACTCCACACTCACTGGCGTGAGCGCTTCACAGTCTCCCACCTATCCTACACAAACCGAACCGAACACCAATACCAAGCTGTAGTGAAGGTCCCGGGGTCTTTTCGTCCTGCCGCGCGTAACGAGCATCTTTACTCGTAATGCAATTTCGCCGAGTCTATGGTTGAGACAGCTGAGAAGTCGTTACGCCATTCGTGCAGGTCGGAACTTACCCGACAAGGAATTTCGCTACCTTAGGATGGTTATAGTTACCACCGCCGTTTACTGGGGCTTAAATTCTCAGCTTCGCCACCGAAATGGCTAACCGGTCCTCTTAACCTTCCAGCACCGGGCAGGCGTCAGTCCGTATACATCGTCTTACGACTTCGCACGGACCTGTGTTTTTAGTAAACAGTCGCTTCTCACTGGTCTCTGCGGCCCCACCCAGCTCAGGAAGCAAGTTCCATCACCAGACGAGGCCCCCCTTCTCCCGAAGTTACGGGGGCATTTTGCCGAGTTCCTTAACCATAGTTATCTCGATCGCCTTAGTATTCTCTACCTGACCACCTGTGTCGGTTTGGGGTACGGGCCGTGTGAAAGCTCGCTAGAGGCTTTTCTCGGCAGCATAGGATCACTGAATTCGCCTCATTCGGCTATGCGTCACCTCTCAGGCTGTGTGAATGGCGGATTTGCCTACCATTCGCCCTACAGGCTTACACCAGTATTACCACTGACTGGCTCAGCTACCTTCCTGCGTCACCCCATCGCTTGGCTACTACCAGATCAGGTCCCACGCATCCGGCAAGGTCACTCCCGAAGGAGAAACCCCACTTTCAGGGTGGTTAGTATCACTGATTCACCAGGGGCGCGTTCACACGGGTACGGGAATATCAACCCGTTGTCCATCGGCTACGCCTGTCGGCCTCGTCTTAGGTCCCGACTCACCCTGGGCGGATTAACCTGGCCCAGGAACCCTTGGTCATTCGGCGGACGAGTTTCTCACTCGTCTTTCGCTACTCATGCCTGCATTCTCACTCGTGTGGCCTCCACGGCTGGGTCACCCCGCCGCTTCCATGGCCACACGACGCTCCCCTACCCATCCACACCACTGCCCACCCTCCCGCAGGAAAATGGGGGTGCATTGTGTGAATGCCGCAGCTTCGGTGGTGTACTTGAGCCCCGCTACATTGTCGGCGCAGGATCACTTGACCAGTGAGCTATTACGCACTCTTTCAAGGGTGGCTGCTTCTAAGCCAACCTCCTGGTTGTCTTCGCGACCCCACATCCTTTTCCACTTAGTACACGCTTAGGGACCTTAGCTGGCGATCTGGGCTGTTTCCCTCTCGACTACGAACCTTATCGCCCGCAGTCTCACTGCCGCGCTCTCACTCACCGGCATTCGGAGTTTGGCTGATTTCGGTAAGCTTGTGGGCCCCCTAGACCATCCAGTAGCTCTACCTCCGGTGAGAAACACGCGACGCTGCACCTAAATGCATTTCGGGGAGAACCAGCTATCACGGAGTTTGATTGGCCTTTCACCCCTACCCACAACTCATCCCCTCAGTTTTCAACCTAAGTGGGTTCGGTCCTCCACGACGTCTTACCGTCGCTTCAACCTGGCCATGGGTAGATCACTCCGCTTCGGGTCTAGAACATGCCACTACGAACGCCCTATTCGGACTCGCTTTCGCTACGGCTACCCCACACGGGTTAACCTCGCGACATGCCACTAACTCGCAGGCTCATTCTTCAAAAGGCACGCCATCACCCCCAACACCGAAATGTTCGAAGGCTTTGACGGATTGTAAGCGCACGGTTTCAGGTACTATTTCACTCCCCTCCCGGGGTACTTTTCACCTTTCCCTCACGGTACTAGTCCGCTATCGGTCACCAGGGAGTATTCAGGCTTATCGGGTGGTCCCGACAGATTCACACCAGATTTCACGGGCCCGGTGCTACTTGGGTTTCCATCACAACAGTCACAATGTTTTCGTGTACGGGACTCTCACCCTCTACGACAGGCCGTTCCAGACCACTTCCACTAACACCATGATTTCTTACTGTCGGCCAACACGGCAGCATTGACAAGATGAACCCCACAACCCCACGAATGCAACACCTGCCGGCTATCACACATCCATGGTTTAGCCTCTTCCGCTTTCGCTCGCCACTACTCACGGAATCACTATTGTTTTCTCTTCCTGTGGGTACTGAGATGTTTCACTTCCCCACGTTCCCTCCACACACCCTATATATTCAGATGCGGGTAACACGACATCACTCGTGCTGGGTTTCCCCATTCGGACATCCTCGGATCTCAGCTCGGTTGACAGCTCCCCGAGGCTTATCGCAGCCTCCTACGTCCTTCATCGGCTCCTGGTGCCAAGGCATCCACCGTACGCTCTTCATTACTTACAACAAAGATGCTCGCGTCCACTGTGCAGTTCTCAAACAACACACCCCGCTCGAACTCCCGCCAGCACCATGACCACCACCCAAAGTGATGCGGTCTGCCTGACATCCGAACCGGATCGTCACTTTCCCGTAGAAAAAACACTCACGTGTTCTCTCAGGACCCAACAGTATGTCGATATAATTCGCTCTCCCACCAACACAAAGGCCGGCAGTAACGAGAACCAATGCTTGTCAGCGATCCACCCATGAGCAACCGCCGTTCCACAGACGGGAACGAAACGGCCTCTGCCAGCACATCATCCACTGACTGTTCAGCGGTACATGACTGGAGATGCTCCTTAGAAAGGAGGTGATCCAGCCGCACCTTCCGGTACGGCTACCTTGTTACGACTTCGTCCCAATCGCCGATCCCACCTTCGACGGCTCCCTCCCACAAGGGGTTAGGCCACCGGCTTCGGGTGTTACCGACTTTCATGACGTGACGGGCGGTGTGTACAAGGCCCGGGAACGTATTCACCGCAGCGTTGCTGATCTGCGATTACTAGCGACTCCGACTTCACGGGGTCGAGTTGCAGACCCCGATCCGAACTGAGACCAGCTTTAAGGGATTCGCTCCACCTCACGGTCTCGCAGCCCTCTGTACTGGCCATTGTAGCATGTGTGAAGCCCTGGACATAAGGGGCATGATGACTTGACGTCGTCCCCACCTTCCTCCGAGTTGACCCCGGCAGTCTCTTACGAGTCCCCACCATTACGTGCTGGCAACATAAGACAAGGGTTGCGCTCGTTGCGGGACTTAACCCAACATCTCACGACACGAGCTGACGACAGCCATGCACCACCTGTATACCGACCACAAGGGGGGCCGTATCTCTACGGCTTTCCGGTATATGTCAAACCCAGGTAAGGTTCTTCGCGTTGCATCGAATTAATCCACATGCTCCGCCGCTTGTGCGGGCCCCCGTCAATTCCTTTGAGTTTTAGCCTTGCGGCCGTACTCCCCAGGCGGGGCGCTTAATGCGTTAGCTACGGCACAGATTCCGTGGAAGGAACCCACACCTAGCGCCCACCGTTTACGGCGTGGACTACCAGGGTATCTAATCCTGTTCGCTACCCACGCTTTCGTTCCTCAGCGTCAGTTACTGCCCAGAGACCCGCCTTCGCCACCGGTGTTCCTCCTGATATCTGCGCATTTCACCGCTACACCAGGAATTCCAGTCTCCCCTGCAGTACTCAAGTCTGCCCGTATCGCCTGCAAGCTCACAGTTGAGCTGTGAGTTTTCACAAACGACGCGACAAACCGCCTACGAACTCTTTACGCCCAGTAATTCCGGACAACGCTTGCACCCTACGTATTACCGCGGCTGCTGGCACGTAGTTAGCCGGTGCTTCTTCTGCAGGTACCGTCACTTGCGCTTCGTCCCTGCTGAAAGAGGTTTACAACCCGAAGGCCTTCATCCCTCACGCGGCGTCGCTGCATCAGGCTTTCGCCCATTGTGCAATATTCCCCACTGCTGCCTCCCGTAGGAGTCTGGGCCGTGTCTCAGTCCCAGTGTGGCCGGTCACCCTCTCAGGTCGGCTACCCGTCGTCGCCTTGGTAGGCCATTACCCCACCAACAAGCTGATAGGCCGCGGGCCCATCCTGCACCAGTAAACCTTTCCACCCCCAGCCATGCAGCCGAAGGTCGTATCCGGTATTAGACCCAGTTTCCCGGGCTTATCCCGAAGTGCAGGGCAGATCACCCACGTGTTACTCACCCGTTCGCCGCTCGTGTACCCCGAAAGGCCTTACCGCTCGACTTGCATGTGTTAAGCACGCCGCCAGCGTTCGTCCTGAGCCAGGATCAAACTCTCCGTTGAAGACTCTAGATTCCACAGGCGAACCTGCCAATCAGTCAAAGACATCGAGTCAAATCACTAGCAATCAAAAACTCAAACTAGCATTTTCAAACACTGACCCCCCTCCGACGGAAGAAGGAGAAGAGCCAGCACATACCCACACCACAACTCACAACCAAACCACAACGGCCAGTTGATCATCCATGATGCGGAGTACCAAAAACAT
>NZ_JANFQF010000043.1 GCF_024438035.1 Rhodococcus tibetensis | reverse complement strand
CATAGCGGAGGGGAAACGCCCGGACCCATTCCGAACCCGGAAGCTAAGCCCTCCAGCGCCGATGGTACTGCACTCGACAGGGTGTGGGAGAGTAGGACACCGCCGAACATCCGTTACCGGAAGCCCCCCAACACCTGTTGGGGGGCTTCCGGCATTCCACAACAAAAACTCCCGTCGGGAGCGCTCGAGACCCCTCAATTTGCAGCCGCGTTCATCGCGGGCCGACCCGTTGGTCATATCTTCGGTGATGTTGGGATGTCCCCCGATTCCCGAGACACGTTATGGTCCGAAGATCGTGGTCCGCCACCACGCCAGCGCCGTTTGGCGATGACATTGCGGTGGCAGTCACATTCGTCGGCGTCGGATTGTCACGCAAGTGTGCGTGCGTCGGCCCGGTTGAGCGCGGCCAAGCGGCCCCTCCGCCGTCGCAGCTATCTGAAATCCTCGGTCGCCGTGGACTATCGCGGTGTCCCGAGTAATCGCCCCTCAGATTGTGAGGTGTGCCGGCACCGCAACCCGGAGGGCTCCGGGTTTGTGGGATACGGACCGTCGTCTATTCGGACGGAACACGTTTCCCGATCGCGTCGGATCAAGAGTCCGGTCGATGCCGGAGTGATTGTGTCTGGGCAGCGAATGCACGATCGGACGCGGCTGTCCCGGAGGTGCGTCGAGGAAAGATCCCGTACGGATTCCGTCCGAACCTCGGGGGCACGTCTCCCCGAAATCGAGCTCGTTGCTGTCGTGACGAGGCTCAGCGAAAGTCCCCAGTTGGGCTCGGCGAAATTCCCCACCTGTGAGCGGTGATTACTGTAGCGGCTGCCGGGGCGCTGAGGTTGCTTTGCGGAGATTTTCGGATCGGGCGTGATGGTCTCGGAGGCGGTAGGAGTCGCCGTCGAGGTTGAGCACCACGGAGCGGTGCAGCAGCTGGTCGAGCATGGCCGCGGCGACGGTGGTGTCGCCGAGCACCTCACCCCATTCACCGACGCTGCGGTGGGTGGTCATCACGATCGAGGTCTTCAGATAGCGTTGCGTGACAACCTGAAACAATGCCGATGCCGCCTCGCCTGGCAACGGAAGATAGCCGAGCTCGTCGATGACGAGGAGGGTGGGGCCGGCGTAGAACCGCATCGTCGTTGCCCACCGGCCTTCGATCGCGGCCCGGTGGCAGCGGGCGGCGAGGTCGACGGCGGTGGTGAAGTAGGTGCGGTAGCCGGCGTGCACCGCGGCTCGCGCCAATCCCACCGACAGGTGGGTCTTGCCGACCCCGGGTGGGCCGATGAGCAGGATGTTCGTCGCGGTTTCCAGGTAGCGGCAGGTGCCGAGTTCGGTGATGAGTTTGCGGTCGAGGCCCGCCGCGGCGTCGTAGTCGAAGTCCTCGAGCGACGCCGGGGTCGGCAGGCACGCGAACCGCAACCGCCCGGCCAAACGTCGGGCCTCGGTCGCCTCGACCTCGATGGAGAGGAGTTCTTCGAGGGTGGCGGTCATCGACTGGTTGTTCTGTTGGGCGCGGTCGAGAACCCCGGGCAGGGCTTCGGCGGCGTCGTGGAGTTTGAGCACCGCCAGGTGTCCGCGCAGACGTTGGTAGAGGCTGGCGGCCTCGGCGGTGTTCGGCGCCGGAACCGCATCGCTTGGGCTGGTGGTCATGCGAGGGTGTTCCTTCCGCGGGCGGCGCGTTCGTAGGTGGACAGGTCGATAACCGTCGACGGCGTGGTCGTCTGCGAGGTTTCGGCTTGGCCAATGTTCGACATGTTCGGCTCGCTGATGTTGCGGCGCAATGCTTCCGCCGCTGCGATCGCATCAGGCCCGGGCGGGATCCGTTCCTTGCGGCGGTGCCGGCGCCCACCGGGACCGGCGGCGGCGAGAGCCGCCTGCTCGAGCGCGTAGACGTGGCCGTGGTCGCGGACCATCATCCCGGCCCCGGCCCCGGCCCCGGCCCCGGCCCCGGCCCCGGCCCCGGCCCCGGCCGGTCGAGACCGTCGACCAGATGAGCCTGCGTCATCGCCGGCGCCAGGGTCCCGCGCCACCGACCGGAATGCGCGAGCGACCCGACCAGCAGGTGCGCCGTAGACCCCCAGCCCCACGAGGCGGGCGGGTCCGGCAGATCCACCCAGTCCCACTGCGTTTCTTCGCCTGCTGGGTGGTCGATCACCGCGTTGACCCTGTCGGTGGCGTTCGCGCAGGCCTCGCACACCAGGCGGAGTTTGCGGTCCCGAATCTGCCGGGTCAGCGTCGGATACGACAGCCGATACCCGAGCTCTTCGAGTTCGTCGCACAGGGTGCGCGCCCACAGATGCGGGTCCTCGGCCAGCCGGCAGCTCACGTACTCGACGAACGGGGCGAACGGATCCGGTTCGCGGCGTTTACGCACTCCAGGGGTGCGTTCGTCGTTCAGATAGGCGCGGATGGTCTTGCGATCGCGGCCGGTGTGCCGGGCGAGCGCCGAGATCGACCAACCTCGTTTGCGTAGGGCATGTACTTCCACATCGTCCTCCCATGTCAGCATGAGAATGCGGGTCTCCTTCGACTAGCTGATGTGTGGTCAGAGACCATCAGCATTGAAGGAGACCCGCCCTCATTGGCGGAGCCACACGGGTGGGGAATTTCGGTGAGCGTTACTGGGGAATTTCAACGAGCGCCGTCAGTCGTGGGGTCCGAATTGCACTCGGGCATTGAAGAAGTCGCCCACGGCGCTCCATTCGGGCGCGGCGGCCGCTATCCTCTCGGGCCATGTCTCCGGGGAACGGTATCGCGGGGTCGATACCGGCTGATCGGTTCAGGACCTTGACCGGAGCAAAGACCTTTTTCGTCGTGCTGGCCGTAAGAGTAACGCTGAGATCGTTGCTGGGATGTTCATGTCGCCGTTTCTTGGTAAGGCTCATCTTCCTGGGTCCTCGGTGGAGGATCGCATTTAGTTCTCTCACAGCGTGTTTCGGCGCTTCAGGTTCGTTGTTCGCAGGAGAGGTTGCCGCTCATGCCTTTCGGCATCGGCGGATCAGGTCCGCGACCGACTCTCCATGGTTTTACCTGGTTGCCGACACCCCAAATGAGTGCGCTGTTTCGGTTGGTTCTGCAGACCGGCACCGAAGCGATAGTGCGCTCCGCCGGACCCGAACCGCGACCGGACGATCGTCGTTCGACGCTGGCAATCCGTCGTTATGACCGAGGGTAAGCAGCACGACGTGCTGTCTGGGGCGGGCAGCGGCCCCTCTCGCCTCGTCACCGAAATTTGACAGCCGCTTGGTCGAACGCGAGTCCCGATCAAAGGATTGAGTGAGGTAGCGGTGTCGACCGTCTCCTTCCTCGTTGTGTACTTGGCCTTCTGTCCCTGCTCGTCAGCCGCCTCGAAGATGCTCGTCGCTCTCGGTGCGGAGTGAAGCACGTCGGCATCGACTACAGCCTGTTCATCATGAGCCGCTCCCGGGCCGAACTCCGTGGCGGACGCAACGCCGAGATGCACCGGTCGGCACCATCGCAAAGCAAGCACCGGCTCACGCTTCTGTCGGCGGCGCATGAAAAATGACCACGGTATGGCATCGCAACATTGACCCCCAGTCCACCGTTCTCGACTCGAGTCGAGCCAGGAGGGACGAAGGGATAGTTTCCGTGGACGGTTGGGCTGAAGTGCGCCGTCTGCATCGTAGCGAGCGGGAACCGATCAGAATGATCGCCCGGCTTATGAGGCTTTCCCGCAACACCGTCCGTTCCGCGTTGGCCGCCGAGGGCCCCGATATCTCGAGACGCCAGGATAGGAACGAGTCCGAAGACGAGTCGGCGACCGTGATCGTCGAACGAATCGGGTGGAACACTCGATCCGGGGCTCGGTTGTCAAGTCGCCGAACTGCGCCCGGTCTACCTGCCGCCGAATCCTGCTTCATGCACCACCTACTTGCCCCGGGGAGATCGCCCAGTGTGATTCCTGTTTCCCGACGATCGTCCTCTTGATCGACCATGGTCAGGCCCGAACACCGACGAGGCTTCTGGGACGGCGAAGGAGCAATCGGGAGGTGGTGCCACCGCAAATTCGGACTGACCCAGGATTGCCAGGTTGCGGTGGTGACACCGCGCCGCAAACGGGTCCGCGGGTGCGCCCGGGCCGACCGGATCGACGCCGACCGGCATGCGATGCTCGCGCTCCCGCCGGTGCCCCCGGTGACCGGCCGGCGATCCTCGACCCAGTTGGCCCGCGATCACTTCTTAAAGCTCGACTCCAACGACTACTCGGTGCACCCGTCGGTGAGCGGCGTGTGCATCGAAAATGCCGCTAGCCTGGCCCGGGTGCCGGTGCGGTGCGAGGGCGCTCTGATCGCCGACTACCACTGGGCGTGGGCGAAACATCAAGACCATCGCCGATCACGAGTATGTCAAAGCTGCTGCGGCACTGCGCATGACCGCGAGTGCCAGAGCTGCGGATCGAGATCTCACCGGGGAACTGAATCCTCCTCACTCGTGCCTTGAAGGCGCCGACAGTGCGTGATGGTGCGGGACCGTTGATCGATCGGGCCCTGTCCGAGGCCTGATCCATCGAGGAGCTCCTGGTCGCCTGCCTGCAGCGGGAGGTCTCGGCCCGGGAGGCCATAGCGGCGAATCACGAATCCGGTCTGTAGTGCGAAAGCGCCGCGCATCTAGCCGCCCTCGACTTCGTGACCGTGAAGGACAAATTGGTCTTACTCGGACGGCGGGGTACTGGGCAAACGTCTGGCGATCAGGCTTGCGATCAGCGCTTGTCCGGGGGCCGCGGGTGTTGCTCGCGACCGCCGGCCCCCTGGGGCTCGCGCCTGGCCGACGCCGACCACACCGGCCGATTGGAAACTGAACTGATCAAGCTCGACCGCCATCCACTACTGGTGGTCGACGAGGTCGGCCACATCTCGTTCGATACGGAGAGGCGGCGAACCTGTGGGCACTTCCCTGCAGGACGTGCTCGGGGGATCTCTTTGCCCTCGTCTCGAGTAGCTACGAAGGCAACCGCAGCATGAGAATGCTCGAGAGATGTGCCCGCTTCCTGGCGCCGCACACGAGCCTTGTCGCCGCCCGGGGCCGGGTCCCCCTGCGCGGAGCGTTTCCTGTGGTCAGCACGGTGAGTGCAGAGCCCGTCAAGTGTGCAGTGTTGCCGTGTTCTCCGTCTGTGGCCCCATCGACGACAAGACGTACAAACCTGCGACTTCCGATGCGCCGCCATGCCCTGGAAAGCAACTGTCCATGTGGAGGGCGCAGTGGGGCGCCTACGGAATCGACATGGCCGCCACTCTCCGCGCGGCCGCTGGCACCTACGCCATGGTGATCATTCGTCTCACGTTCGTGCTGCTGATCGTCATGTCCGCTCGGCGCCTTTCGGTCCGCTCATCGCCACGCTCAGCTCGACTGTCGGTCGGAGCCGTATGCGGCGTCAGTGCCGCCGTGTCCGTGAGGCCCCGTCGGCCTCATCGATCCCTGGGCACCTCAGCGCCCGCGATCGAGCTGGACCCGCCTAGTCCTCGTACTCCCGAATACGAGATGCGCGGCCGTCCGAGTGGACGGCGTCCGCGGGCCCGCGATCAAGGCGCTTGCGTGGACCCATACACCTCTGGGCACATGGCTGTGGCCGCCTCGATCGAATGATGCGGAGGACTGCCCGGACAGTCCTCCTCGATGAGGCCGGCTGGTGAGAGTCGAGGGCCGGGCGCGCGACAGAGATGGCAGTGCAAAGGAGTTGGTAAGTCCAGAAATCGTGAGGTCGACTCCGGCAGACAGTTTCCTGAAAATCGACCGATTCGGGCGTGACCTGCGGATTTGGAATGTGCGTTCGGTTCGCGTAACTTATTCCGAGTCAGAGCGACACGGACACCGACTCCGCCTGTAAGGGCTGGGGACACGAGGTTGTACGGAGTGCCTGGCGAAATTTTCCGAAGTGGGCCATCGTGTATGGT
>NZ_JANFQF010000042.1 GCF_024438035.1 Rhodococcus tibetensis | reverse complement strand
CGCGGCTACGTCGACGCCGTCATCCCCCCCTCCCACACCCGCGGACAGATCGTGGCCGCCCTGCGCCTCCTCGAACGCAAAATGGTCACCCTCCCGCCCAAGAAGCATGGGAACATCCCCCTATGACCGCTTTCACGGAAGAGCGCACGGAGAACGGCTCGGACAAGACGGCCACGCAGTCGTCTGTCAACGGTTCGGCCGCCGAGGCTGCGCTCGCGGATGCGGACACCACGGCGTTGCCGACTGACCAGCCGGCTGCCACCGCCTCCGAGCCCTTTGTGAGGGTGATCAAGGGCTCGCCCACCGACGCGGAGCTCGCGGCGCTGGTCACCGTGCTGATGGCCGCCGCAAGCAACGGCAGCGGAGACCCGGATTCACACCTTCCGCCGGAGTCCTGGGGCGCTCCCACGCGCATGCACCGCCGTGTGGCGCCGTTCTCGCCGTACGCGTTCCCGAACGTCTCGGCTTCCCGGCGTTGACGGTGTTGCTGCCGGTCGTCGTCGGGCGAGAACTGTGACGTCGTTCGTACTTGCCTCGGCCTCCCCGGCGCGGCTCGCTGTTCTGCGCAGCGCCGGGGTCGAGCCGATCGTGCGGGTGTCCGGAGTCGACGAGGACGCCCTCATCACGGCACTCGGTGCCGAGGCACCCCCGGAGCATGTCGTCACCGAACTGGCCCGCGCCAAGGCGAAGGACGTGCTGCCCGGCCTGGCGAGCGAGGGGCTCTCCGACTTCGTGGTGGTCGGATGTGACTCCATGCTGCTCCTCGACGGCGAGTTGCAGGGCAAGCCCGGGTCTGTCGAGGTGGCACGCTCTCGCTGGGCGTCCATGGCCGGCCGTAGCGCCACCCTGCTCACCGGGCACAGTGTTCTGCGGGTGGTGGACGGCTCGGTGATCGGCGACGCCCACGAGTCCAGCGCCACCGTGGTCCATTTCGCCAGTCCTCACGACGCCGACCTCGAGGCGTATCTCGCCACGGGCGAACCCCTCCAGGTTGCGGGCGCGTTCACGCTCGACAGTCTCGGTGGGTGGTTCGTCGATCGCATCGACGGCGATCCGTCAAGCGTGATCGGGATCGGCCTGCCCCTCGTGCGCACCCTGCTCGGCCGGGTGGGCGTAGGTATCGCCGAGTTGTGGGCGACCTCAGGCCGTACCGACTGACTCGGCTTCGCCCGGCCGGTTCCGCCGCGGAAGCGTGAGCGACGCCACGCCGATCGCCGCGGCCACCGCCGAGATGATCCACAAGACGCGACGCTCGGCCTGCAGGAACGCCTCCCCGGCCGCGGCACGGGTGGATTCTCGGGCGGCGACCACAGCGGAATCGGCGATCTGCTTCCCCGAAGCACCGAAGGCCGTCGCGCTTCCCGACCCGAGAGACCGGCAGCCTTCCGGCACCTTCATCGGAGAGGTGGAACCGAGTTGGTCCGTCGCACACCGCACGAAGCTCTCCTCGGCCCGGGCGACGAGGGCCGACGGCACACCTACTCGTGCCAGCTCCGCGGTCAAGGCCGGCCGCTCCGCTTGAACAGCCGCCGACGACTGCGTGGCGACCAAGTTGAAGAACACCACACCGATCACTGCGAGGCCGAGGGAACTGCCCACCTGCTGGACCGTCGGCAACAAGCCGGACACCGAGCCCGCATTCGCCGGTCGCACAGTGGCGAGGATCGCCGTCTGCAGCGGCGCCACGAACAACCCGAGCCCCGCACCGCCGATGAACAGGGGGCCGGCGAGGGCCGCCCACCGTGGATCGGTTCCTTCATGCTGAAGCTGCGCGGCCAGCACGACGAGGGAGCCCGCGAACAGGAGCATTCCCAGCGGAAGCACAAGATTGCCGATTCTGCGGTAGACCAGCGAAGACGCCAGCGCGGCGAGACCGGTCCCGAGTGCCCACGGCAACGTCATCACTCCCGCCCGCAACGGGGAGAAGCCGAAGCCGAACTGAAGGGTGAGCGAGATGGTGAAGATCAGCGAGGTCAGTGTCCCGAAGAACACGAAGGCGATGGCGGCGCCGAGCGAGAACGCCCGATCGGTGAACAGTTCCAGCCGCAGCACCGGGTCGCCGCCCCGTCGTCCGAGGCGCCACTCGTACACGACGAAAGCGATGAGTACCGGCACCGAACAGGCCAGCATCACCACGATCGGCGTCGGCCAGTTCCGTTCGCGCCCCTCCGCCAGCGGGAAGATGAGCAGGAAGAGGCCTACCGCCGACAGGACGGCTCCGCCCACGTCGAGTCGCCGGACACCGTCGGCCTTTGCGTCGACGAGATAGAAGTACCCGAGCGCCAGCGCGGCGATGCCGAGCGGGATGTTGACGAAGAAGATGAGGCGCCACCCCCAGCCGAGCAGATCCCACTGAATGAGAAGGCCGCCGACGAGGGGACCGGAAATCGTGGCGAGCCCGATGGTCGCCCCATAGATACCGAAGACTCGCGGGTGCGACCGTTTGGGGAACAGGCCGGAGATGATCGCGAAGGTCTGGGCGGACATCGATCCGGCAGCCAGGCCCTGTATGGCCCGGGACAGGACCAGTTCCATCGGCGTCTGCGCCAGCCCGCAAAGCAGGGACGCGAGAACGAACAGGGCCAGCGCGGTGAGGAAGACCCGGCGCCTGCCGAGCAGATCACCCAACCGAGCGGCCGTGATCAGCGAACATGCGAACGAGAGGGTGTATACGCTCACCATCAGCAGTTGGGCGGACACGGAAGCGCCCAGATCGACCGCGATACTGGGCAGCGCAACGTTGACGATCGTGGCGTCGAGGAGTTGCATGAACACGGCAGCGAGACTGGTGGCGAGACCCAGCCACGGGGCCCAGCGACCGAGTTCTCTGCGGTCGAGGACGTCATGCTGTGTCACGGGC
The DNA here is from genome assembly GCF_024438035.1 of Rhodococcus tibetensis. Classification (GTDB taxonomy): domain Bacteria; phylum Actinomycetota; class Actinomycetes; order Mycobacteriales; family Mycobacteriaceae; genus Rhodococcus_F; species Rhodococcus_F tibetensis. The sequence goes on along the minus strand of NZ_JANFQF010000042.1, from coordinate 6,768 downwards.
ATCCGCCCAGGCTAATAGCTCGAAGTGTGCCGTGGGTTGTGACGTAGTTCAAAGTTTCGAGATGGTACGCCAGGAATTTGCAGCGTAGGGGGCGTTTGATCGACACTTGACTGGACCGGAACCGACCTGTAATCAATCTCCGTACCTCGTTACCTCTCGCGGTAAGGCACTCAGTGCCGCATCCTGTTGCGAGACGCTCGTGCACGACCGAACTCGCTCACCTCGACTTCGACTACCTCAGGAGCCGCTCGATGGACTTGAACTTGATCACCCACTGGAAGCCACAGCCTGGGCGGGTCGTCGAGTGGAAAGTCACGGACGCGAGCGCACGAGCGGCTGCGCAGGCCCCGATCGACCCTGCCTTGCCGACCACCATGCAGGAACGACACCTGAGGCGAGCACGACTCGCCGCGAGCAACGGGGAGACGCAGTCCCCCTGGATCGGTATCGCGTTCGATTTCCCCGGCAGGCTCGACATGGCCGCCATGACGCGGACCCTCGAACGTTATGTTCTGCGCCACGACACACTGCACAGCTGGTTCTCGTTCGCCGACCCGGCGGCAGACCCCACGGATACGGCGAATCCCATTCGGCGACACGTCGTTCCAGCTGAGTCCATTGACCTCACCGCAGTCGAGGGTGACGTTCTCGACACCCCTGAGCAGGTGCGCGACCATGTCGCAGCGCGCTTCGCGAACGACACCAGCGCGCTCGGCTGGCCGGCTTTCGTGTTCGGTGCAGTCGAGCACTACGCGACGGATTCACCCGACGCCGAGGCGAGCTTCACCCTCTTCCACGCGATCGACCATGCGCACACCGACATGCAGTCGATGATCCTGATGTTCGCCGAGACGCGGATGATCTATCAGGCCGAACTCGACGGTGTGGAGCCGGAATTGCCGGACCCTGGCAGCTATGTGGAATACAGTCGGCGCGAGCGGGAGAAGGCCGCGACGTTGACGATGGCGTCTCCGCAGGTGCACGGCTGGATCGGTCATCTCACCCGTAACGGAGGAAGCTTCCCGAGCTTCCCACTCGACCTCGGCGCGGACGACGCGCCGAAGCCGGCCATCGGCAGCCGATTCGACCTGGCCGACGCGCAGGAGTGCGAACTCTTCGGTGCCGCGTGCAAGGCCAATGGCGCCAACTTCATCGGCGGTGTGTTCGCGGCCCTCGCGATCACCGAGCACGAATTGGTCGGGCGCGAGCGTTACATGGCGCTCTCCCCGGTGACCACCCGCAACGATCCGCAGTTCTACTGGTCTCAGGGTTGGTTCATCAACCTCATTCCGGTCGGGTTCGAACTGGGCGGAGCCACGACGTTCGCGGGGCTCGCCCAGCGTGCGCAGGAGGCGTATCACTCAGGGAAGTCACTCAGCGAGGTGTCGGTGCAACAGGTGATCGACACGGTGCTGGCCGCGTCGGGCCCGGGCACCCTGTCACAGCACACCACCCTCACACCTCCCCCGATCGTGTCATACATCGACGGACGCAGGTTGCCCGATACCGAGAACTATTCGTCCAGCCGCGCCACCGGCATCGTGGGAGGGAAGGCAACGCAGATCGCCTCCATCTGGATCAACCGGGTGCTCGAGGGAACGTGGATGGCCATCTCCCACCCCGATACCCAGGAAGCGCACCGCTCTGTCGCCGCATATGCCGGACGCCTGTCGACCATCATGAAAACCGTAGCCCGCGAGGGGGATTACACGATTTCGCACTTCGCTCCGGCGGCCTCGGGATCTCTCTCGCCAAAGGGGGCGCGCTAGTGCACGTCACGTCCATCGACAAGTACATGCTCGAACCCGGCCTCGTGACGGAATGGTCCGTGAACCCCGGCGTGGTGTCGCAGTCGGCGGTACCGCCGTCCTACAACCAGCAGTTCCACCTCGACACTGCCCGCACCCACGGGATGGGGCGAAGTGTGTGGATGGCAGCGGCTTTCGATCTTCCGGGCCGGCTCGACAAGGAGGCGCTCGAACACGCGCTCGTCCACTTCATCCGGCGTCACGACACCCTGCAGACCGGGTTCGACGTCACCCCCGACGCGTTGATGCGTGTCGATCTCGACCCCGCCGCCATCTCGGTGGTCGCCTCCGACGCTGCTCTCACGTCGTCTTCCGAAGAGCTTCGTGACCACCTGCGACAACGCTTCACCGAGGCCTGCGACCCCTTGACGTTTCCCGCGTATCTCTTCGCGACGATCGAGCGGGACGACCACTACACGGTGGTCAGTGCCTTCGATCACACTCTGGTCGACGGCTACTCTCTGGTCATCGCACTGGGCGAACTCCGGCAGATTTACCAGAAACTGGTGTCGCACGGCGGGTCCCGCGACCTCACCGATGCCGAATTGACAACGGAACTCGGCGATCCCGGTAGCTTCCTGCGGTACTGCGAGCTCGAGGCCGAGACGCCGGTCACCGAACTGGGTGATCCCCGGGTTCGTGAATGGGCACGGTTCTACGAGCGGTGCGGCGGTACCGCGCCCAGTTTCCCGTTGGACCTGGGTGTCGAAGCCGGCAAACCGGCGCCGCAGGGCGCCGATGTCCGTCCGCTACTGGGTGCCGCCCACGCCGAACGCTTCGAGGAGATCTGCTTCGACTCCGGCGGAAGCCTGTTCACCGGCACGCTCACCGCGATGGGTTTGGCCGTCCAGTCGATCAACGGCACTTCCCGGATGCCGTTGCAGTTTCCGCTGCACATCCGCCAGGACCCACAGTGGGCCAACGCACTGGGATGGCTCACGACGAGTGCGCCGCTGACCGTGGAGGTGACCCCCGACGGCGACTTCCAGTCCTCGCTGGCGCACACCCACGCGTCCTTCCGTACCGCCCTGACCTTGAAGGGCGTAACGATGGCCCAGGTACGTGAATCGCTCGGCGACGCGTACCGACGGACCCGGACCGACGTGTTCATGGTGTCCTACATCGACTACCGCAGACTCCCGGGCACCGACGACCACGACGAGTTGAACGCTCACCACATCAGCAACGTGACCGTCGCGGACGACGCGCAGTTCTGGATCTCACGAACGGGGCGGGGACTCGCGCTTCGCTCGCGGTTCCCCGAAACTCCCACGGCCCGCCGTGCGGTCACCGAATTCCTCGAACGGTTGCGCGAGATCATGCTGGACATCTGCGAGAACGGCGTGGCACCCATCGCGGAACTGACCACTCAGCTGCATCTCGAGGGCACTCCCGTCATCTGACTCCGGCCGAGTTCGGTGGTCGGACGGACCGAGAATGCGTTGCCGCATTGCCAGTGCAATCTGGACCGCCCGCGACCGTGCACGGCCCGCGACCTCGCCACCGAAGAGATCGTCGACGCTGGCGGTCCACAACTCCACCCATCGGTCGAAGTGCCGGTCGCTGAATCCGTGCCGGCCGTGTAGGCCGCGGTGGACGGCGAGGACGCGGCCACGGTAGCTGCCGTTTCCCAGAAGGGCCGACTCCCAGAAGTCGCACATGACGGGGAGATGGTCCTCGAGGCCGACAGTCGCGAGTGTGTCGAACGCCGGCCCGAGGATCGGATCGGCGAATGCCCGTGCGTAGAAGTGCCGTAGCAGCAACTCCAGGTCGGCGCGCGTCGAGATGTCGTGCATCAAACCTCCGTTCCGGGGCGAATCTACGCGTGCCGACCGCTCTGCGGCGAAGCCCGACACGGTTACTGTGAACGCCGTTCGGACGAACTCGAGGTGTCGGCCTAGAATTGGCTTTCGTCCGACCGTGTCTGTCCCGTCGTCCAATCCCGCAGGAGCCCGCCCGTGCCCGTAGCGCCAGATCCCACTCCCTCCTTCGCCGAGTACGCCCACCCCGAACGGCTCGTGTCGACCGAGTGGCTGAACGCACATCTGGGAGCGCCCGGCCTCAAGGTCGTGGAGTCGGATGAAGACGTGCTTCTCTACGACGTCGGCCACATCCCCGGCGCCGTGAAGATCGACTGGCACCTCGACCTGAACGATCCGGTCACCCGCGACTACATCGACGGCGAGAGGTTCGCGGAGCTGATGAGCCGGAAGGGCATCAGCCGGGACGACACCGTCGTAATCTACGGCGACAAGAGCAACTGGTGGGCTGCGTACGCGCTCTGGGTGTTCACTCTCTTCGGGCACGAGGACGTTCGCCTCCTCGACGGTGGCCGGGATGCGTGGATCGCCGAGAACCGGGACACCGCGTTCGACGTACCCGAGACCTCCCCCACCGATTATCCGGTGGTGGAGCGAAACGACGCCCCGATCCGGGCGTTCAAGGACGACGTGCTCGGGCACCTCGGCAAGGGTCCGCTGATCGACGTGCGTTCCCCTCAGGAGTACACCGGCGAGCGGACGCACATGCCCGACTACCCGGAGGAAGGCGCACTGCGCGGCGGTCATATCCCGAGTGCGCAGAGCATTCCGTGGGCCAAGGCAGCCGCGCCGGACAGCCGTTTCCGCTCCCGCAACGAACTGAACGAGATCTACAGCGGCGTGTCCGCCGCCGACGACATCGTCGCGTACTGCCGGATCGGTGAACGTTCGAGCCACACCTGGTTCGTGCTCAACCACCTGCTCGGTTACCCACAGGTGCGCAACTACGACGGCTCGTGGACCGAGTGGGGTAACACCGTGCGCGTGCCCATCGTCAGGGGTGAGGAGCCGGGCGATGTCCCTGGCTCGTCGTCATGACCGTAATGCCCGATTCGCTTGCCGAGATCGTCGACGACTTCGCTGCCGTCGACGGCTCCGACAAGCTCCAGTTGCTGCTCGAGTTCAGCCGTGAACTCGAACCGTTGCCTGCCGAATTGGAACAGGACGCGATGGAGCCCGTTCCGGAGTGCCAGTCGCCGCTCTTCCTGTCGGTGGACAGTTCCGACCCCGAGCACGTGCGACTGCATTTCAGCGCACCCCCGGAGGCGCCGACTACCCGTGGTTTCGCGTCGATCCTCCAGCAGGGCCTCGACGGCCACAGCACCGATACGATCCTCGGTGTCCCGGACGACTTCTACTCCGCGCTCGGCCTGGCCGACGCTGTCAGCCCGCTACGGTTGCGCGGCATGTCTGCGATGCTCGCGCGGATCAAGCGGCATCTGCGCGGCTAGGCCGGATGCGACGACAGACTGATGGAATTCACCGAACTCGCCGATTACCCGATACCCGTGGGAGCACTCACCGAGTGGTTGCCGTGTGCGCGCTCGGCGTGGGTCGACGACCCACGCCCGGCGTCCTACATCCACGAAGCTCACCTGCGCCGCTGCGCGGCCGCCGACGGGCGTGAGTCCTGGCTCGGTACTGCGTTCGAGATCGAGGGCGGCCTCGATGTCGCAGCTTTTCAGTCGGCACTCGAGAAGTGGACCGACCGGCATGAGGTGCTGCGCTCACACACCTCGTTCGATCCGGATAACGACACCATCCGACGGCGCACGGTGCCTGCCGGCGGGTTACACATCGGCGTCGTCAGCCACGGGTACGACGCCGCCGGCGGTGACAACTTCACCCACCTGCAGCAACTGTTCGACGGGTACGCGTCTCCGCACAGCTGGCCGTCCTATGTGTTCGCGACACTCGAGCCGGTGGAGCGTGATCGATTCACCGTCTTCTTCGCCGCCGATCACTCGATCATCGACGGGTTCTCGATCGTGCTGGTGGCACACGAACTGAGCGCACTGTACGAGGAGATCGTGTCGGGTCGGGCCGCCAACCTGTTCCCGGTCGGGAGTTACGTCGATTTCGGACGGGAGGAGCGTGAGACCCCCGTCGACGCCGACGTGCAGCGCGAGGCGCTCGACGTGTGGCGCTGCGCGCTCGCGGACCGAGGGCTGCCGGAGTTCCCGCTCGAGATCGGCCCGCGCACCCACGATGCGCAGCAGAACCTGTCGGCGTGGATCCTCGATGCCGACCGGGCTGCGGCCTTTTCTGCGGCGTGCAGAGACGCCGAGGTGGGGTTCTTTTCCGGCCTTCTGGCGTGCCTGGGCCTCGCCGGCGCGGAAGTTGCCGGGCACCATCGTTTTCGCACCGTCACGCCTGTCCACACGCGGCATGCGCCCCAGTGGGCGTCGGCGCTCGGGTGGTTCGTCGGCCTCAGCCCGGTTGAATTCGAGATTCCCTCCCACGAGTTCGGGGATGTGGCTCGCGCAGCCGAGGCGAGCATGGGGCGGACCAGGCCGATCGCCGTCGTCCCGTTCGACCGGATCGAGAAGGAACTCGACCTCCCCGTTCGACCTCGCTTCGTCGTCTCCTACATGGACGTCCGATTCGTCCCGGATGCGGGCCAGTGGGTCGAGCGCAATGCCCGGGCACTGCGAAGCCGGCAATACACGCACGACGTGTATGCATGGGTCAATCGCACACCCCGGGGGGTCAACCTGGCAGTGCGCTATCCAGGCAACGACATCGCCGCGGCGAGCGTTCACACCTGGGTCGCGAGCCTTCGGCGGCAACTGGAACAGGTTTCAGTAAGCTACCCGGCGGTAGGGCGTGAAGCCTCGCTGAACCCCTGACTGGAAATCGCGATCCGGTGACGACCGCGTTCCCTTCGGTGCTTAGACTCCGAAGTGAGGCCCGTAAACCCACCGCTGGTGTGACCTCACGGAACCACCGCGGCGACCGACCACATGAACCACAGGAGGCTCAGTGCCCAGTCATGCCAGCGCGCAGATCACGAAGGTGCTCGTCGCGAATCGCGGTGAGATTGCAGTGCGGGTGATCCGGGCCGCAGCCGATGCCGGGTACACCAGTGTCGCCGTCTACGCCGAACCCGACGCCGATGCCCCGTTCGTGCGCCTGGCCGA
>NZ_JANFQF010000041.1 GCF_024438035.1 Rhodococcus tibetensis | reverse complement strand
CATAGCGGAGGGGAAACGCCCGGACCCATTCCGAACCCGGAAGCTAAGCCCTCCAGCGCCGATGGTACTGCACTCGACAGGGTGTGGGAGAGTAGGACACCGCCGAACATCCGTTACCGGAAGCCCCCCAACACCTGTTGGGGGGCTTCCGGCATTCCACAACAAAAACTCTCGTCGTCGACCTGGAAGTGCCAACGCTTTTTCACAATCGGTCCTCGCCGGCGAGGACCTGCAGCGCTCGTGTGGCCAGGTGAAGATTAAGCCGGGTGTCGACGCTCCGGAGATCGCGTTCGGTGAGTTCGTGAATGCGGGACATTCGGTATCGCAGTGTGCTGCGATGAATTCGGAGGGCGCGAGCGGTTTCGTCGTACTTGCCTCCGCAGTCGAGGTACTGGGCGAGGGTTGCCGTCATGGTGCTGTGGTGTTCCCTGTCGTAGTCGAGCAGAGGCCCGAGCCACTCCTGGACGAAAGACTCGACGTCTCGTGTCGTCGCGTGCGCATCGAGAATGCGATATACACCCAGTTCGTCGAAGTGTGCCACACCCCACGGCGACAGTGACTGCTTGCGAATCTCCAGAGCACGCAACGCGTGACTGTACGACTGCGGTATCTCGCTGGGCGATGCACATTCCGATCCGACTCCCAACACCCCGCTCGTCGAACCGAGCGTTTTCTCCAACGCCCGGAATGCGCTGCCCGCGTCGGTTTTCGATTGTGCAATCGCGGCAACGACCCCCGCGCCGTGGTCGTCGCGGTGCACGAGAAGGGCCGACGCGTCGACGGAGGAAAAGTATCGGCGGAGCGCGTCGGATACCGTGTCGGCATTCGTCTTCGGTTCCCATTCGACCACCAGGACTCGCTGGGGATCGTGGAGGTCGTAGCCGAGTGCTGCGGCCCGGGAGTAGGCGCCGTCGTCGTCGGTTCCAGCGAGAAGATCGTCCCCGAGGTCGCGCCTCAACCGTGCCTCAGTCTCCGCTAAGGACCGTTCGTGGGCCATCTCGATGGCGAGGACAGTCGCGGCGTAGTCCAACGCGAACACGTCCAGGTCTGTCGCCTCGTGCTCCGGGTCGCAGAGGTACAAAATCCCCAGCAGAACTTGCCGGGGCCGGACGATCCGCAGGATCCGATTGTCGTCCCGCAGGGGTCTGCCCTCCATGGTGGCTCTGCGAACGACGTCTACTCGGTTGCGGCCGCCGATGCGGCGATACCGCGGCATCTTTCCGGGGCCGGCCCAGACACGGAGGTTGCCGAATGGATCCTCGACCCCCACGGCCAATCCGGTCAGCTGATGGAGAGTGTCTGCGATTGCCGCTTCGGAGGCTCCCGCGAGGGAGAGCCGATCGAACGTATGGCGCATTTTCTCTTCGGACTGTAGGCGCGCAAGCTGCTGCGACACTGCACTCAATGCCTGTGAACTCTCCCGCAGACGATGTTCCTGCGCATCTGTGCGCAGGGCTAGGGAGGCGGAACGCAATGCGGTCACGGTGTGCTGAATCAAAAGTTCGAGGGACGTGAGTTCCCCCTGCGTCGGTGGACGTTCGGCCCGAATCATCAGCGCGATGGTGTCGGTGGAGGGGTCGTCGAGCAGGAGGCGCTGACGCCAGAAACCGTCGGCGTCTCCCGTTGCGGGTTCGACTGTGAACGGTCCCAGTCTCGGAAGGGCCTCCCGCATCAAGCCGAAGATGTTGTCCCGATCATCGCAGTCATGCATGTGCGCGGTGAGCGCAAGAACGGTTCGGAGGTCGGATGCCCGAGGAGTGTCGACCACCCTGGGGTCTGGGACTGCTTCCAGATCCATGCCTTGATCTACCCCGGATAGCTGAGGTCGAAACCCTGAGGGGTGTGCATTCGTGCCGATTCCCCGGAGATTCTTTCGTTCCACCATGACCATGTGGTGGGCGCCGTCAGGGATCAACCTTGGGAATGAGGGGTGGCAAAATGTCCCAATCCAATACCTGGCACGATCCCGATCTGAATATGATTCGCGACGTCGTTGCACATACGTCGGACGGGTGCGAGGGCTGTCTCGCACTCGGCACGCGGTGGGAACACCTGATGCTGTGCCTGACGTGTGGGTACGTCGGCTGTAGTGACTCGTCACCAATGCGCCATGCGAGACACCACGCACAGCGCTGCGGGCACCCGATCGCGCAGTCGCTCCATCCAGGCGACAACTGGCGTTGGTGCTTCGTGCATGACGTCCGGATCTGCACGCCCTACCCGGCGACCGGGGCGCGGGTCGTCGGCCCGAGCCTCGTCCCGGGGCTGTCGAATGATGTCAGACAGAGTCTTCGTATCGCGAGATCGCAGTGAGAATCGCCGACCAGATGTCGTCTGCGCGAACTTCGGGCGGCGTGTCGTCCAGCCACCGAGGGCGCACCGGGACGGCTGCAGTCCAGGCGGGCATCGTCGGCAGGGAGCCAGGGACCTCAGCGTAGGACTCGGCGGCCGGCGTGGGCCTCGACGTGGCGGCGAACGACGACTCCGAGTGGTCCTCGTGCGCATCGTGCCGACGTTCGAGTATGTGCCGCCCCTCGCGACCGCGGAGCAGAAAGAGCAACATCGGGTCGTCATCGAGTATCCACGCCGCCTGGTACAGGACTGCCGCTGCATGCCGGCAGGGCGCGTCCCACTCCTCGCACGTGCAGGTCGCGTCCGCATCGAACATCGAAGGGACGAGGGATATTCCGATCGCCTCGAGATCTTCGTCCAGTTCACGCGGAAGTGTTCCGCTCAACAGCTGGGCGACGTGACCACTCCTCGATCCGAGGACCGTGAGCACCCGACCCCACTTCGCTTTGTCGAGCACCTCGACGAGGATGCGCACGTGCATGAGCTCGTCGTTGGTATGCACGTCGGCGGAGAGCAGTCCGGCGGCGAAAGTCAGTGGGCCTACCATCCCGCAGTGAGCGTGGGCGCGACCCAGCTTCAGGGTCTGCGAGTCGAGCGCAGATTGCTCGAGATCGTCCACCCACCGCTGCGCCACCAGGTTCTACCGCGAGTGCGCCTGCTCTTCTGGGCTGCGAAGCGGGGGAATGTCAGGGCGGTTCTCACAGATCACCTCCGAGGTGGTATCCGGGGCTCAGCGCGACGAGTTCGGTGAGTTCCCCGTCGGTCAGTTCGGTGAAGGCGTCCGTGCCACGAAGCAGGACGGAGTCGGCGAGGTGCCGTTTGGACTCCAGCATGCTTGCGATGCGCTCCTCGATAGTTCCCGCGGTGACGAAGCGGTGGACGACGACCGGCCGGTGCTGGCCGATACGGTAGGCGCGATCCGTTGCCTGGTCTTCGACGGCCGGATTCCACCAGCGATCGAAATGGACGACGTGATCCGCTCGCGTGAGGTTGAGCCCGGTCCCGGCGGCTTTGAGGGACAGGATCAAGACAGGAATGTCTCCGTTCTGGAATCGCTCTACCAGCTCTTCCCTCCCGGCAACCGGAGTGCCGCCATGGAGGAACTCGCACTCGATGCCGCGGGAGTCCAGATGCTGCTGTAGGAGGCGCCCCATCGCGGTGAAGTGGGTGAAGACCAGCGAGCGTCCGTCCTCCGAGAGATTGGTGTCGAGCCACCGGAAGTCGACGAGCTGATAGTCCCGTAGCTGTGCGCGCAGCGCGGCAGGCACCGGCACGTCGAGGGTGATCCTGTCGGTGAGTTCCCGCGCAGTCCGGGCGAGCGCCCCGCAGACATCGACACGGGTCTCTTCCTCGCCCCGGCCGGCCGACCTGTCAGCGAGGCGCGCAGGGCGTCGACCAACGGCATCGCGCCAGTGCGCCGCTGCAGAGTCTTGCGCACCAACGCCGAGTCGGCGACGACGTAACGGTTACGCAGCCGCACCACGGCGCGTTCGGAAGCAACCAGTTTCTCCATGTCGTCCCTGGTGAGCACTTCGTCACCGATCGCGACTCGCCAGTCGAACTCGAAGGCGCGGTCACCACCGAACGTGGTGTGACCGCCGCTCGCAGTAGAGTCGCCCAGAATCATGAGAGTCGACGTGTGCGCCATCAGCTCACGCGGCCAGTGGATCTCGATACCTTCGCTGCGCAGACGCCGGCCGGCGCCGGCAAGTGCTGTCACGTCGTCGTCTTCGAGCCTGATTCGATTAGGTGCCGCCGAGCGCGTCAGTTCCTCGAGCGGTGCCCACTGGAGCGCGGCACGACGGAGAGCCTCGAGCACCGCGATTCGTGGGTCGGCCGCGAACGCGGACTCGGCCATGCGCGGATGTCGCCCGAGATCCACGGCGTCGCAGACGACTGCAGGCCTGTCCACGCCGTGGACCTGGACCGTGGCGTCGAATGCGCTGTCCACGAGGTCGACGGTTCCGGTGGTCGGCACAGGATCGATGCGCAGCGACAGCGCAACGGTTGCGGGCGCGAGGGAGGCAGTCCAGGTCTGAAGTCCGGGCACACGGTCGGCGTCCCAGCCCAGGTACGGAAGTGCGTCGGAGTCGGCGGGTGCGCACAGCCGCGGAAGCGCGTCGAGGGCGGACGTCAGGAAGCCGCGCAGCACCTCCGCGGCGCCCGGAAGCACAACCTCCATCGTGTCTCCCGTCTGCTCGCCCAGCGCGATCGCGCGAGCCTCGGGGGGAAGGGCAGCGGCAAGGCTGCCCATGTGGCGCAGCTCCTCCTGATCGAGGACGCCGAGTCGCCACACGTCCCGGCCGCTCGCGGTCACCGACGGAAGAGTCGTGCCGTTCGCGAGATACCCGACCGCGGTCCGGGCGCACGCGGCCCAGAAAGCGACCGAACGGTGGACCTCCGTCTCTGCCGGCGGGGCCAGAAGAAAGCGGGAGTGCATCTCGGATCGAAACTCGCCGCGTGGGAAGGCTGGCTACCGAGTGTTGGCCGACGGCGAGGCGCGTGGGCGAGTCCGGGTGCGGGGGAGGGTTGCCCTGTGGTTCGGCCTCCCAGAAGACAAGGTGTGCGTTCCGAGGGACATCGGAGGGTACGAACGTGGCCGCGTAGCTCGTGAGAGCCGGCTCTGCTGTCACTACTTCACCTTTCCCGACGGCCCTGCCGTCGGCGCCATCCGCGCCGCGCGACAGCACCTCGTACGGTACGTCGTACGTCAACGCGGTGGCGACCAATTGAGTTCCCAAGTCGGCATGGGAAGATTCCGGCATGGCCGGAATCGCGACACCACCGGGCGGCGACCCCGCCCGGACCATGGAGTTGCTGTGGGGCGGTGGCACCGTGCCGGTGTCGCGGCCCCGCCGGGGGAAGCCGGGTCTGACGCTCGACCGCATCGTCGACGCTGCGATCAGCCTCGCCGACGCCGAAGGACTCGATGCGGTCTCGATGCGCCGCCTCGGGGCCGAACTCGGAGCTGGGGCGATGTCGCTGTACACGCACGTTCCCGGCAAGACGGAGCTGGTCGACGTGATGACCGATCGGGTGCTGTCCACACTCCATGCCGCCCGAGACGACAGCGCGGATCCGATCGCAGGGTGGCGGGATCGGCTGGCGGCGGCAGCCCGAGCCTACTTCGAACTCCTCCGTGCCCATCCATGGATGCTGGGCATTATCACCCTCAGCCGACCGGTCCTGGGGCCCGGGGCGATGGCGAAGTACGAGCGCGATCTGGCAGCGGTCGAAGGGCTCGGCTTGTCAGACCTCGAGATGGACTCCGTGGTGGCGCTGCTCGACAGTTTCGTCGCAGGCGCTGCGCGGGCCGCCGCCGAAGCGGCAGCCCGCGTGGCAACGGGGGACGACGACAGCGAATGGTGGCGCAGCATCGCGCCCCATTTCGAGAAAGTGTTCGACCCCGACCGCTTCCCTTTTGCTGCCCGCGTCGGGACTGTGGCCGGCGAACACCACAATGCTGCCTTTGCACCAAATCACGCCTTCGAATTCGGTCTCGCCCGCCTACTCGACGGAATCGGCGCCCTGATCCGCGACGGTGGACGCTCCCTCGAGTAGCGCTGTGGGAACAGCCAGCCGGGTGGGCTCCACGCGACCACGCAGGGTCACACTGTCCGTCAGAGTCCAGTGCCGCCGTTCGTCTTCGCCTGCTGCGTCAGTGGCACGCTGGGACGCCACGAGACGTCCGGGGACGTTCTTGGCCAACTCGGACAGACGAGCCGCCTCGTTGACCGGATCGCCGATCACTGTGTACTCGAACCGTTCGTGTGCGCCGATGTTGCCTGCGACCGCGCGTCCCGTTGCAATTCCGATCCCCGCCTCGCATTCGCGGACCTCGACGGTGAGCCGTTCCCGGAGAGCGCGAGCCGCGGACAGAGCTGCACCAGCATGATCGTCGAGTGCGACCGGGGCGCCGAAGATGGCGAGTGCGGCATCACCTTCGAACTTGTTGACGAAACCACAACGACGGTCGACCTCGTCGACGACGACGTTGAAGAATCGGTTGAGTAAGTCCACGACCTCCGCCGGTGAGCGGGTAGCCGCCATGGTGGTGGATCCGATGATGTCGACGAAGAGGACGGACACATCGCGTTCCTCGCCACCCAGTTCCGGATGGTGACGGAGCGCATTGCTCGCGACCTCCTGCCCGACGTGGCGTCCGAAGAGATCGCGAATCTTCTCGCGCTCGCGAAGGCCTTCCGCCATGCGGTTGAAGCCGGTTTGCAATTCACCCAGTTCGGTACCGTCGTAGACGACCACCTCGGCGTCCAGATCTCCGTCGGCCACCTTGGCCATTCCCAACTGAACCGAGCGGATCGGGGCCTCGGTGGCTCGCACACTGATCACGACCAGCAGCAAACCGAAACAGAGAATCACACCGCCGAGCGCGAGAATGGATACTGCGAGGCTGGTAGGGCTGGCGTATCGGATGAAGCTGAACACCGCGATGAGCATCAGTCCGAGCAGCGGCACCCCGGTCCCGAGGATCCAGGCGAGGACGGTTCGACCGGTGATACCCAGGGTCCGGCGGGTACGGGGCTCGCCCGAACTCAGCGCCCGAGCGGCGACGGGGCGCAGGGCGAACTCGGTGAGCAGATAACAGAACGCGCAGATCGTGATACCGGCGAACGCGACGGTGAATGCCACCTTGGGAATCGTCTGGGGGTCGATGATGCCGTACAGCGTGGTGAAGAACACCCAACCCAGACCCCACAGAGCCGCCTGGACTCGCGTGAGCCGCCACGGCGCGCGGAAGGCGGCCGAACGGTCGCTCTCGGTGGGGGCGCGATCTACGGTGGCCCATCGAAGATCCGAGACGATCCGGCGAGTGCCCCACGTCACTCCGATCAACACTGCTGTCAGAACGAATACGGGCACAGCGACGAAATTGGCAAGCATGTACTCGGCGGACCACACGCTCGGACCCGGGACGACCACACTGACGAGCAGACACGCGATCAGCGCCCCGATGAGATTGGTCAGAACCAACGGTGCGGTCAGCAGCAGTTGGACGCGGACGCGGCGACGGCGTGGGCTTTCGTCCGGCGATCCGAGCAACCACGACCCCAGCGGGGCGACAGATCTGCGAGGGGGGCGCATAGTCATTCGAGACTAGTCGGCGCGATCCCTTAGGGTGTTCGAGTGCGCCTAGTGATTGCCAGATGCCGAGTCGACTACGTAGGCCGCTTGACGGCACATCTTCCCACCGCGCGTCGCCTGTTGCTGGTCAAGGCCGACGGATCGGTGAGCATTCACGCCGACGACCGCGCCTATAAGCCGTTGAACTGGATGAGCCCGCCGTGCTGGCTCGTCGAAGGAACCGCAGACGATGCTGAAGCACTGTGGGTTGTCACCAACAAGGCCGGTGAGGAACTACGCATCACCATCGAGGAGATCGAGCACGACTCCAGCCACGAGCTCGGTGTCGATCCCGGACTCGTCAAGGACGGTGTCGAAGCGCACCTGCAGGAGCTCCTAGCCGAACACGTCGAAACCCTCGGCACCGGGTACACACTCGTGCGTCGCGAATACATGACGGCCATCGGCCCCGTCGACCTCCTGTGCCGGAACGCCGACGGCGCGTCCGTCGCCGTCGAGATCAAGCGCAGAGGTGACATCGACGGAGTCGAGCAGTTGACGCGCTACCTCGAACTGCTCAACCGGGACCCCCTGCTCGCGCCTGTGAGCGGAGTATTTGCCGCTCAGCAGATCAAACCGCAGGCCAAAACTCTCGCCACCGACCGCGGAATCCGCTGCCTGGTGCTCGACTACGAAGCGCTCCGGGGCACCGAGAGCACCGAGTTCCGGCTTTTCTGAGGCCTAGGCTGGTTTCGTGCCCCGTCGTAAACCCCAACCCAAGAGCACGCGCCGCGGAGCGCCTACCGCGAACCACGGCGAAGTGGGGTTCGGCGGTGCGCTGTCACGCAGGGAATCAGGCCCCGGCGGGTACAGCGACGAGGACTACATTGTCCGCACCGTCCCGGGAGCACGCGCCACCAAGACCTACCGGTGTCCCGGCTGCGATCATGACATCCGACCGGGGGTGTCTCATCTCGTGACGTGGCCCGCCGAGTACGGCGGCGCCGATGAGCGGCGGCACTGGCACGCCGGGTGCTGGTCGGGACGCAGCACCCGGGGCCTCACGCGCAGGTGGTCCTAGCTACCTGTCTTGACCGTCTGCTGATCTGCCGAATTGACCGTCGAGTCCTCGTCGACCGCCGACAGGACGGCAGTGTCGGCGTCGGCGCCCGAGCGGTCGTCGGACTTCTCCTCGGAATTTTCCCGAGCTGAGCTGGACTCGTTCCTAGCGGAAAAATTCTTCTGCGCAGACCGTGAATCGCTGTTCTCGTTGGAGCGCGGGTTCGACTGCTGGGCGGTCTCGGGGTGTGCGTCCAACAGTTCGCTTTCCCGATTGACGGAGGCCAACATCGCGGGGACAGAATCGAGTTGACCGCGAATACCCAATAGCTGAGCGAGAATTCGGCCTCGGAGCACTCGAAGCTCCTCGGCAAGCTCCTTGGCGTGGGCGATCTTGCGCTCCGACTGGTCGGTGGCCGCCTGCAGCCGCCGCTCCGCCTCGTGCGTGGCATCGGCGAGCCGTCGCTGAGCTTCGGCCTTGCTGGTCGCCTCCAGTTCGTTGACCGCGGAAATCGTCTTCTGCCTGCGCTCGGTCATGGCGAGGTCGAAATCTTCCTGCACCTGCGCCCGACGCAGCTCTGCCTCGGCGGCGAGACGGTCCCGTTCTGCCTGCGCCGCCTCGACGATGCGGGCAGCCTCGGTACGCGCCTTCGCCATGGTCTGGGTGTGCTCGGTCTCGAGGGCGCTACGCCGGTCTTCGAGTTCCGCGACCAGCGACTCGTACTGGCCACGGAGCTGAGCGGCCTCCTGCTCGGCGATCGAGATCATTTCCGCCGCATCGGCCTCGGCCTTGGCGCGCACCTCGGATGCTTCGTCAGACGCAAGACGCAGCATCCGCGAGATGCGGTCGCTCATGCCCTCCGCGGTAGTAGGAGGAACGGACAGGCGATCGACGTCCTTGCGGAGCTCGTCGATTTCGTCACGCGCATCGTCGAGCTGCTTCGCGAGATCGCGCGCCTGCGCAGCCGCCGCATCCCGATCAGCCGCCGTCACCCGCAACTCGGCGTCGAAACGCTCGAAGTAGTTGCGCACCTCGTCCCGGTCGAAGCCCTTACGCGCCACTGAGAACGGAAGGGGGATCGAACCACGGTCTTGCTCGTTTACCATGGCCGCCAATCTACCTGGGCAAAGCCGTGCTTGTCTCTCGGCCTCCCGGGTCCCTAACGCTCCGGCGCAGGCCAAGCCCGTTGCCGCCACACCCCAGCCTCAATGGGTCGCCGAAGGCTCCACGAGCTCGATGAGGACTCCACCGGCATCCTTGGGATGCACGAAGTTGATGCGCGAGTCCGCGGTGCCGCGCCGGGGAGCGTCGTAGAGCAGACGGACGCCGCGTTCCCGGAGCTGCGCGGAGAGGACATCGATGTCCGTGACGCGATACGCCAGCTGCTGGAGACCGGGACCGCTCCGATCGATGAACTTGGCGATGGTCGAGTTCTCGTTCAACGGGGCAAGGAGCTGCAGGGCGGTGCTGCCCTCGGGTGCGCCGACGACGCCGAGCATCGCCTCGCGCACGCCCTGCTCCTCGTTCACTTCTTCGTGCGTCGACACCATGCCGAGGTGCTCCGCGTACCACGCGATGGCGGCGTCGAGGTCGGGCACGGCGATACCGACGTGGTCGATGGCGGTCACCAGGTCCGAAGACAGAGGTGACGGGGTCTGAGAGGGGGAGGTCTGTGTCATGCCGTCGACGTTAGCGCTACCGTTTCAGTAGTTCTCGCCGGGATGTGACTTTCGTCGCCCCGGACGTGATCGGCCGACAGAAATCGAAGGATCCCCGGAGGAAAACGTGACCAGTTCTGTGATTGTTGCCGGAGCCCGTACGCCGATGGGTCGGTTGATGGGTTCGTTGAAGGATTTCTCGGGTTCGGATCTGGGTGGGATCGCGATCCGGGGTGCGTTGGAGAAGGCGGGGGT
>NZ_JANFQF010000040.1 GCF_024438035.1 Rhodococcus tibetensis | reverse complement strand
CTCGAGCGCCATGACCGCGACCGCACCCGCGTCCTCGGCGATCTTCGCCTGCTCGGGGGTGACGACGTCCATGATGACTCCGCCCTTCAACATCTCGGCCATGCCCCGCTTGACGCGCGAGGTCCCGGCGTTCTGCGGTACCTCTGAACCGGTCGATTCGCGTTCGATCATCATGTGGTTTCTCCAGGTCGCACTAGGGGTTGGCGGGGTTGGTATACGAACATGGGCTGCGAGCGACTGCTTGACAAGCCGCCCCCACCCATGTGCAATATATTGCACACTGCTCAGCAATGGAAGTTCCTTCGTCTTCCACGTGTGAGTAGAACCCGATACGTCGGGCCCGAACAGGAACAGCTCCCCAACTCAAGGAGAAGCACGTGGCGATCGAAGACTTCAAGCGTTACCCCCTGACCTTCGGCCCCAGCCCCGTCCACCAGCTGGATCGACTGAGCAAGCATCTCGGCGGTGCAAAGATCTGGGCCAAGCGTGAGGACGTGAATGCGGGTCTTGCGTACGGCGGCAACAAGACCCGTAAGCTCGAATACATCGTCCCGGACGCGCTCGAGCAGGGGGCAGACACACTGGTCTCCATCGGCGGCGTCCAGTCCAACCACACCCGGCAGGTCGCTGC
The DNA here is from genome assembly GCF_024438035.1 of Rhodococcus tibetensis. Classification (GTDB taxonomy): domain Bacteria; phylum Actinomycetota; class Actinomycetes; order Mycobacteriales; family Mycobacteriaceae; genus Rhodococcus_F; species Rhodococcus_F tibetensis. The sequence goes on along the minus strand of NZ_JANFQF010000040.1, from coordinate 17,027 downwards.
AGTGGCCGCGAAACTCGGCCTGAAAGCCGTACTCGTTCAGGAGAAGTGGGTCGACTGGCCGGACTCGGTCAACGACAAAGTCGGCAACATCCTACTCTCACGCATCATGGGCGCCGACGTCCGCCTCGACCCCTCCGGATTCGGAATCGAGTTCAAGGACAGCTGGCAGAACGCCATCGAGGACGTCAAGCGGCGGGGAGGTACCCCATACGCGATTCCCGCTGGCGGTTCCGATCACAAGCTCGGTGGTCTCGGATTCGCCAACTGGGCCTACGAGGTCCAGAAGCAGGAAGAAGAACTCGGGGTCTTCTTCGACACGATCGTGGTGTGCAGCGTGACCGGATCCACCCACGCTGGCATGATCGCGGGCTTCGCCGGCCAGGACCGGCCACGCCGAGTACTCGGAATCGACGCATCAGCCAAGATCAAAGAGACTCGTGACCAGGTCGAACGAATAGCACGGAACACAGCCGAGCTCATCGGCCTGGGCCGCGACCTCCGTGAGGACGAGATCACAGTGCTCGAAGGGTGGGCCGGTGACCTCTACGGAATCCCCGTGGAGTCGACCATCGAGGCCATCAAGCTGACGGGACGACTCGAAGGCGTCATCATCGACCCGGTGTACGAGGGCAAGTCGATGGCAGGCCTGATCGACCTCGTCAAGACCGGCGAAATCGACAAGAACTCCAACGTTCTCTACGCACACCTTGGCGGGCAGCCCGCCCTCAACGCCTACAGCGGAATCTTCTGAGTCAGTCAGCTGGTACCTGTTTGTTCGCCCGCCGGGGCCGATCTACCTCGGATTCGACCTCGACGGGCGACAGGCAATTCCCATCCGACGGAAAGTAGGCCGACATCGTGAATGCCGCCGCCGGTGATCGCTCCCCCGCTTCGCTCGCCCCTAACGGTCGTAAGCTGCTCCGTCTCGAGATCCGAAATGCGGAGACTCCGATCGAACGCAAACCGAACTGGATCAAGACGAGAGCGAAGATGGGTCCGGAATACTCCGAGCTCAAAAGCCTCGTCAGGCGCGAGGGTTTGCACACCGTCTGCGAAGAAGCCGGCTGCCCCAACATCTACGAATGCTGGGAAGACCGCGAGGCGACCTTCCTCATCGGCGGACAGCAGTGCACCCGCCGCTGCGACTTCTGCCAGATCGACACCGGCAAACCGGACGACCTCGACCGCGTCGAACCCCGCCGCGTCGCCGAATCGGTCCAGGCGATGGGACTGCGCTACTCCACCATCACCGGCGTCGCCCGCGACGACCTCCCCGACGGCGGCGCCTGGCTCTACGCCGAAACCGTCCGCCTGATCCACCAGCTGGGCCCCGGCACCGGCGTCGAACTGCTCATCCCCGACTTTGGCGCCAAGCCCGATCAGCTCGCCGAGGTGTTCTCCACCCGCCCCGAGGTGCTCGCCCACAACCTCGAAACCGTCCCCCGCATCTTCAAGCGAATCCGGCCCGCGTTCCGCTACCAGCGCAGCCTCGACGTGATCACCGCCGCCCGCGAAGAGGGACTCGTCACCAAGTCGAACCTCATCCTCGGCATGGGCGAGACCCCCGACGAGGTCACCCAGGCGTTGCACGACCTGCACGACGCCGGCTGCGACATCATCACCATCACCCAGTACCTGCGTCCCTCGAAGCGGCACCTCCCCGTCGAGCGGTGGGTCCAGCCCGAGGAATTCGTAGTGCACTCCAGGACCGCCGAGGAGATCGGATTCGCCGGTGTCATGGCCGGGCCGCTGGTCCGCTCGTCGTATCGGGCCGGTCGGCTCTACGCGCAGGCGATGGCGCACCACGGCCGTGAACTGCCTGCAGGACTGGCGCATCTCGCCGAAAGCGGCGATGCGTCGCAGGAGGCGAGTTCCCTCATGGCGCGCCTCGCCCACTGACCGGGCGCTCTCTCACCATGGCTCTCCGAAGGAGATAGATATGGCCACGTGGACCGACAAGCTCAGTTCCATAGCTCTTCACCTCCCACAGACCGCTGCGCCGCTCGCGGCGTATGTTCCGGCGAACCGTGTCGGGAACCTGGTCCAAACTTCCGGCCAGATACCGCTCGTTGAAGGCACACTCCCGATCCAAGGGAAAGTGGGGACCGACGTCGACGTCGCTGTCGCCCGCGAACTCGCACGAGTCTGTGCGCTCAATGCGCTCGCAGCGGTCGACGACCTGGTCGGAATTGACTCGATCGTGCGAGTGGTCAAAGTTGTCGGGTTTGTAGCCTCCGCACCGGACTTCACGAATCAGCCCGCTGTAGTCAACGGTGCGTCCGAACTACTGGCGGAGGTGTTCGGCGACAAGGCCGCACACATTCGGTCTGCAGTCGGAGTAGCGGCCCTTTCACTCGATGCCCCGGTGGAGATCGAACTCGTTGTCGAAGTGGACACCGATCACCAGGGCACCACCTAGGGCGCATCGGCAATTCGGCGGATGGACCGCCCCGGCTGAACGACCTGTGTCCGAACCACGCGAACCTTCGTTTCGCTCAGCACAGCCCAGCATTTCGCATTTCAAGAAGGAGAAGATCGATGAATCACGCCCTGTCCGCCGATCATCAGACCGCGACCCCGGCTGTGCAGACCGGCGTCTCCGGTGACCTCGAAACGCTTGAATCGATCCGGCAGCGGGTGTTGTGGCTTTCGACGTCGATGATCCATCATGCCAACCGGATCCGGCCGAACCCCACCGGCCTGAAGGTCGGCGGGCATCAGGCGTCGTGTGCGTCGATGGTGTCGATCATGACGTCGCTGTGGTTTGAGCAGCTCCAGCCCGGTGACCGGGTGTCGGTCAAGCCGCACGCTTCCCCGGTGCTGCACAGCATCAACTATCTGCTCGGTGAGCTGGATGAGAAGTACCTGACCACCCTGCGGGAGTTCGGGGGGCTGCAGTCCTACCCGAGCCGTTCCAAGGACCCGGACACCGTCGACTACTCCACCGGTTCGGTGGGCATCGGTGCCACCGCCCCGATCTGGGGTGCGATGGCCCGCCGGTACGTCGAAACCACCACCGGCGGTGCGGGCACCGGCCGACAGTATTCGCTGGTCGGTGACGCCGAACTCGACGAGGGCGCGGTGTGGGAGGCGATCCTCGACCCCGGTATCGCCGACCTCGGTGAGGTCGTCTGGATCGTGGATTTGAACCGCCAGTCCCTGGACCGGGTCATCCCGAACATCGCCGCACGCCGGTTGGAGAAAATGTTCGACGCCGCCGGCTGGCAGGTGATCACCGTCAAGTTCGGCAAGCTGCTCGAATCATTGTTCGCCCAGCCCGGTGGGCAGGCGCTGCGCACCCGCATTCTCGACATGCCCAACCCGGAGTACCAGCGGCTGCTGCGCTGCAGTGCCAACGAGGTCCGCACCCGGTTACCCGGAGACGGCCCCGGCAGCACCGAGATCAGCGCCCTGATCGCCGGCCTCGACGACGCCACCCTGACCGAGGCGATCCGCAACCTCGGCGGCCACGACCTGTCCGCGCTGACCGCCGCCTACCGGCAGATCGACGACACCCGTCCGACCGTGATCATCGCCTACACCATCAAGGGGTACGGGCTGCCCACGCAGGGACATCCGCAGAACCATTCGTCGCTGCTCTCGATCGAGGAATTCGACACGCTCGCCGCCGACCTGGGCATGGACCCGGCGAACCCGTGGGGCCTGTTCTCCGCCGACAGCACGGCAGGGAAGCTGTGTGAGACCACCGCGGCACGGCTGCGCCGCGACCCGGTTCCGGCCCCGCCGACACCGGCGATCCCCACCGACATCGGCCGCACCCCCAAGGGCACCGCGACCACCCAGGCCGCGCTCGGCCGGGTGCTACTGGACCTGACCCGCGAGGCCCCCGAGGCCGCCAAGCGGGTGGTGACGGTCAGTCCCGACGTGAGTTCGACGACCAACCTCGGCGGATGGGTCAACAAGGTCGGCGTGTGGTCCGCGGCCGAGCGCCGCAACTGGTTCGACGACGACCGCGAGACCATCATGCACTGGAATGAGCGGCCCACCGGCCAGCACATGGAACTCGGCATCGCCGAAACCAACCTGGTCGGCCTCATCGGCGAACTCGGGGCCACCTGGAGCCGCTGGGGACAGCCGCTGTACCCGATCGGGGTGATGTACGACCCGTTCGTCGAACGCGCCCTCGAACCCTGGTCGTACGGCATCTACGCGGGCGGACAGTCCATCCTGGTCGGCACCCCCTCCGGTGTCACACTGGCCGCCGAAGGCGGTGCGCACCAGTCGATCAAAACCCCGTCCATCGGTCTCGAGCAACCCGGCTGCATCAGCTACGAACCGGCTTTCGCAATCGACACCGAGTGGACGTTGCTGGCCAGCATCGGCCGGCTCGGCCGCCCCGACGGCACCTCCGCCTACCTGCGGCTGTCCACCCGACCCGTCGACCAGACCCTCGCCGCGGTGCCCACCGACCCGGCGGCCCGCGAACGCCGCCGCCGGCAGGTGGTGGCCGGCGGGTATCCGCTGGTGCGCCGGGACGGTGCGGTGGTCACCATCGTCGCCATGGGCGCGATGATGACCGAAGCCCTCGCCGCCGCCGATCGCCTCGAACAATCCGGTGTGGCCGCCGATGTCGTCTGCATCACCAGCCCGGGATTGCTGTTCGAAGCGATCCAGGCCAGGCAGGGCCGCGGAACCGGTGACAGCTGGATCCTCGATCAACTCTTCCCCACCGATCGCGTCACCCCGATCGTCACCATCCTCGACGGCCACCCACACACCCTGACCTTCCTCGCCGGCATCAACCAGGTGCGCAGCACCTGTCTCGGGGTCAGCAAGTTCGGGCAAGTCGGCTCCCTCGACGACGTGTACCGCTACCACGGCATCGACACCGACAGCATCGTCCGCGCCGCACTCGACATCCTTCCCTGAACCCACCGTCACCGGACTCGCCGCCAGGAGTGAACCACCACATGACAATCGAACAACTCGAAGGCACCACGGTGCACATGCCGTCGCTCGGTGAGAACGTCGACGAGGGCACCATCACCCGGTGGCTCAAGCAACCCGGGGACCACGTCGCCGCGGAGGAGCCGCTCCTCGAGGTCGCCACCGACAAGGTCGACACGGAGATCCCCTCACCCGTCAGCGGAATCCTTCAGCACATCATCGCCGACGAGAACGACGTGGTGGCGGTCGGCGCCGCGCTCGCAATGATCACCGAATCGTCGAAGGGAACGGGTGCCGCGCCGACTCCCGCTCCCCCAGCTTCTCCCGTTCAGCCCACCCCTCCGGCACCAGCACCAGCACCGGCCTCGGCGCTTGCGGTTCCGGCGCCGACCCTGACCGCAGTGCCGGAACCGGAACCCACACCGGCCACCCCGACGCCGCGCGGCCACACCGCTGCAGCCGACTCGACCACCGAAAAGCTCCCGCGGATCCGCCGGACCATTGCCCACCGGATGGTCGAGTCACTGCAGACCTCGGCCCAGCTCACCACGGTCCTCGAAGTCGACGTCACCACCATCGCCCGGATTCGTACCGCCCACAAGGACGAATTCCTCCAGCGCACCGGAACCAAGCTCTCGTTCCTGCCGTTCTTCGCCAAAGCCGCCGTCGACGCCCTCGCCGAGCACCGCGTCCTCAACGCATCCCTTAACACCGACATCACCGAAGTGACCTATTTTCATGGGTGCCACCTGGGCATGGCAGTCGACAGCGAAAAGGGCTTGATGGTGCCCGTCATCCGGGACGCGCAGGACCTCAGTATCGAAGGTCTCGCCCGCGCGATCGCCGACAAAGCCGACAAGGTGCGAACCGGAAAGATCACCGCAGACGAACTCACCGGTGGCACATTTACTCTCACCAACACCGGAAGCCGTGGCGCCCTGTTCGACACCCCGATCATCAACCAACCACAGACCGGAATCCTCGGTGTCGGTGCGGTCGTCGAACGACTGATGCCCACCCGCCAGGAGGGCGAGCTCCGCATCGAGGTGCGGTCGATGGCCTACCTGTCGATCTCCTACGATCACCGGATCGTCGACGGCGCCGACGCCGCCCGCTTCCTCACCACGGTCAAGAACAGGCTCGAAAACAGTTTCACAGCAGACGATCTCACATAGATGGCGAATTCCACCTGCGGAAGGCCCTGATGACGCGCGATGAGCAGGCGATGCTCGCATTTGCCACGAGATGGCTCCCGTACTGCGGCGGGGACGAACACATCTTCCCGGAGTTCGGGCTGTCGCCTGCTGAGTTCTACCGGCGAGTCTTCACCCTGGTGGACAGGAGGTTCGTCAGTGAGGTCGACTTCGCTACAAAGCAGCAACTTCGCGAGTTCTGCTTGATGAAACTCGCCCAGCGTCCCCGCATGAACCCAGGCGGGTCCTGACTCGGGCGGTTGGCAGAGCCGTACAGGACGTTCAGTACGCGAGTGACCACAGGGTCGAGCGGGTCACGGTGATCCTCACCGTGCTGTTGGTGAAGAAAAGCTCCCTGTTCAGTCAGCTGGAGGGCCGTCGACCGCGAATTGCTTGACCTCTTGACTTGACCTGCTTGACCGAGGACGATGGAGGCATGAGCACACCACTCAAGAAGGTCGTCGACGACCAGCTCAACGCCAGTGGGATGGCCGCCGAGCAGCTCGACGACGTCGACGCCAAGTACGTCGCCGCCGGCGTGAAGAACGTGCTGTCGAACCTCAAAGCACGTCGCGCCTGGGAGAGCCATATCGGCGCGATCTTGTCCCACAAGCAGGCCGTCGATGCCACCGGCTGGACGAAGCAGGCCCTCAGCTATGCAGTCAAGGAGTGCCGTGTACTACGTCTCGAGGCCGCCGACGGAACGATCGGCTACTGGTCGGGCGGATTGACCGACACCGCACCGCACGTCCCGATCCCGGGAATCAAAGACGTCCTGAAGGCCTGGGCGCACGCCGACGTCCAGTCCTGGACCATCGCGTCGTGGATGTCGAGCCGACAACCAGAACTCGACGACCGCACTCCCAGACAGGCTCTCCTCGACGGCGACACAGCCGCTGTTGTGACGCTCGCCCGGCAGGCATCCGAGCGGCTGGCTTCGTGAGCGCTTCCCGCGCGACACAACACCTCGCCGCCCCACCGTCCCCGGACACACTCCGGGGACGGTTTCCTGTGTCCACTGTTCCCGCCGGCACGACGATGCACCGCACACACGGGGCCAAGTTCGGCCCGTGGTGGTTCGGCACCACCCTCGGTGGCCGCTTCGACCTTCCGGGTCCCGACGGAACGTGCTACACCGCAGAGTCCGAGCTGATCACGCTCCTCGAGACCTGGGGCGGGATCCAGCTCATCCCGAGCACCGAGATCGCACAACGGGCGATCTCCGCGCTCGCAGTCCACCGAGAACTGCACGTCGCCGATGCGACCTCCAACGCTGCAATCCAGTTCGGGATCACGTCCGAAATCTCGACAACCGCCGACTACGCGCTCACCCAGCAGTGGGCACAGGCACTACGCGCAGCAGGCTTCGACGGGATCCGCTACTGGGCGCGGCACGAAATGACACACGTGGACGCCTGCCTGGCGCTGTTCGCGCCGAGTGGGGACCAAACCAGCACGGTGGCGATTCCCAGTGACTTCACAGTGCTCGGAACACAAGCACTACCTGATCGTCCCGACCTTTGGGATTCCCTGCAGGAGAAGGCGGGGATCGAGGTCCTGGACATCCCGGGCAGCATCTAACGCGGGCCGCCCCGAGACACTGGTAGGCGTCTCGGGGCGGGTGGCAAAGAGAGCGATCAGGCGGCGACGTCATGCCAGCCCGCGAATGAGGCCTTCCCGATTCTGTCAGTGAGGGCACGCAGCTCGTGGCTGTACCGTGACGAACCGGGCGTCAGCGGTCGGCGGCCGAGGTGATCGTCAGCACCGGTTCCCCGAGGTCTCCGGGGCCGACTTCGATGCCCAGTGCGACCGGTTCCGGCTCCTGCGCACCGGCCGAATTGGGCACGACGTAGACCGTGAACGGTTGAAGACCGGTCAGGCCGAGCCGGCGGGCCTTACGCAGGGCGTACGCGGCAATGCTGAGTACATCCCAGAGGCGGCCGGTTTCGTCCTGCATGGCGCCGTGGTTGTCGCCCCAGGCCACCGCGTCGGCCCAGGCGTGAGCGGCGACGGCGACCGGGAAGAGGATTCCCTGTTCGCGGGCGATTGCGGTGACGTCGTGCAGTGTTCCATCCGCGATCGCGTCTGCGCGGCTGTACTCGTTGATAGTGCTGCCGAAGATGTCGGTCAGGGATTCGGTCATCGGGTCTCCTGGGGGCGGTCGTTGGCGGGCTTTGGTGATTCCCAACGTATGAGCTGCCGCCGCCGGTGTTGCACTGCCCGGTAGCCGGAATCGACTATGGCGCTGCGTTTTACGACGTCACTGTTCGGACAGCGATGTTCTCTGCGCGCATGGGCGGTGTGGAACTCATCCGCCCATGCGTGTCGATCACGCCGCGGCGACGCCCAGACCCAGGTCGAGACCTGGGGTTGGTTGCGGTGCGAACTCTTGCATGACGTGCGCTCGCCACCTCGCCGCTGACATGGGCGGCTTGTGCCGGTGGCGGGCAATCCTTTTGGCTTGGTCTTTGTCGAAGATGCGCCGTTCAGCGATGATCGTGGAGGCGCGAGCTACTGCGGCCTTCTCGATGTCATCGCGTGGCGCGAACGCCGACGGATACACCCCGCGTGTACGAGGGCAGTCCTTCAGCACGGCTTCGCTGCGGTCGATCTCGTCCCTCGAATGCGGATGTCCCAGGCTCGGTGCCTCGTACCGCACCTGCCGGTGGGTTCGGACGTCGACGACGACACTGGCCCCGCCTTCCGCGAGTACCCAAACGGTCTCCATCTTCGGTCCGGGCGACCACAAGTCTCCGTGTGCCGTTGTTCCGTCGAGTGCTGTGTACTCCATCGCGTTCATCTCCCATTCTTCGGTTCTGCTGTCGAAGGTAGGGGCCGCGGCGTTGCAGTGTTTCAGCGCTCCGATTCCAGTGTTTGCGCTGCTCAAGCGGGTTTTTGTGCGCCGGACAGCTGCACCCCGCCGCGCCTTCGAGTCTTCATACGGCTTCAGCGCCCGACGTCGGTATTGCCCTCGCCGCACAGCGCGTCAGACGACCGCGAAGTGTGAAACACCCGCAGCCACCGCTTCATACGGTTGTGCTCATCGATTGACACCCCGTTGCAGACCAGGAGAGAACCGAAGATGACTACGACCGTCGCAGGGTTCGTTGTGCAGGACCCCACCAGTTCCGAATCCAAGGTGTACGCGGCATTCGCCTACCGCGACGGCGCCAACTACCGATTCACCACCGCATCCGGAGGCGAAGGCCTATGGCTCTCCCATCGCATGCGCAGCCAGCAGAACAAGACCGTGACATCCGCGGTGTCGAGCTGTTCACGCTGCGACACGGCATGATGGCGTCACCACCGCAACTGCTTTCCCATGAGAAGAGGCCCTGCTGATGCCCGCCCGCCGCGCAGCTCTGTCCGAGCTCACCGACGCCGAGTTCGTGCGTGCGGTGCTGAAGGAACTGGACTCGCGCCGATCGTTTTCCACAGTCCGCGACCAGCTCGGCACCCTGCTCGCGATGGGACCGACCCTGACTGGCGCTACCGAAGCTGGCGTCGGACAGCTCGTCGAGGATGCGCTCGCCCGTGCGCGAACGTTGATGGCCGAGCAAATGCTGGTCCTCGAGCAACCTCTGTTCACTGCAGTGGAGGTATCTCAAGTTCTCGGTGCACGTGGGGGCGGCAACCGAACCGCCGCTGCCCGCGTGCGGGCGCGCGGTGACATCATCGGACTCGAGGTGCAGGGCCGCTTCCTCTTCCCCGCTTTCCAGTTCGACATTGCCCAGGCACGAGTGCATCCAGTGGTCGCCGAGATCAACCAACTGCTCGACGCGCTCACCGAGCCTTGGGGCGTGGCCCGCTGGTGGCTGACCACACAAGACCGCACGACGCCCACCGACCTGATTGGCCGGGGCGAGAAACGGTTGCGGGCGTTGGCCGCCGCCACAGCGGCGGCTGGCTGAGGCTTTCATAGGGCCAACGGCACCAAGCACAGCGGCATCGCAGCCGACAAGATCAGGCAAGCCGACCAACACATGAGCGCTGCCTGCTGCCATCGCCGGGCCAAGACACGCGAACGCGCGCTGTGATGACCTTCGAGGGACCTCGCGCGGGACTCGGAGAGAACCGCGAGCGCGGGTGCCACGAGCAGCAGAATCACGCACCCCGCCATCACTACAGGGGCCACGGCAACATCTCCAACATGCCGGTGATGGTGCCGTGCCGGTTCTCCGCTTCAGATAATGCCTGTTCCCAGCGTTGCGCAGTGAGGCGGTGCGCTGTCATCCCCGTGTGACGGCATCTCCGGTAGCCATTAGATCAACGCCGGATTACACTGTTAATAAGCGTTAGGAGAACCCTCATGACTGTCGCAGACGATCGTCGAGCCCGGGTCGCCGCAGAGCAGTACGCCACCGGCGCGTTGTCGTTCGAGGACGCACTGACCCGCACCGTCGGGCACCCAGTCGACCGAGCAACCGTCGCCGGGGCTCTCGAGTACCTCGCTTCCCTCGGCGCGCTGCAACCGCAGGGAGCGCTCTCACAGCACGACACCGACCTACTCGACGAAGCCGGCTTCACCGACGACGGAGAACCGGCCAGCCTCGCCGTGGCCTTGGGACGGGCACAGAGCATGAGCAACCTGCGTCGCACCGCCCTCACCGCCACCGAGGTCGCCGAGCTGCTGACGGTGAAGGCTCCTCGGATCCGCCAACTCACCTCGATCGAACGGAAACTGTGGGCCCTCGACGACGTCGATCGACGAGGACGCCTGTACCCGAGGGTGCAGTTCACCGAGACCGGGATGGTGCCGTACCTCGACCAGATCCTGCCCCAACTCCCCGCCGACCTGCACCCCCTCACCATCAACGCAGTACTGACAGTGCCGCGCGAAGACCTCACAGTCGGCGGCCACCCCGCATCGGTCGTCGACTTCCTCACCTCGACCGCAACAGAAGGAGACCTACCCACCGTCCTCGAGGTCGTCGAACGCGCAACGAGCCTCGGATAGTGGCCACCACCACCCCGCCACGGATCGAGGACGTACGCTCTGCCGGAATCCTCGCCGACGAACTGGTCACAATCCCCGCTGCCACACATCGCCTCTGGCGCATCCACGCCACCGACGGCGCCCACGTTCTGCCGTGGAACGGCTTCCGCACACACGGTCCGCTTCTGCGCTTCGATCACCACCGGAGGCCGCGGGGGGACCACCCCGACTACGGCATCTGGTACGGAGCCAGTAGCCCGCGCGGCGCACTCGCCGAGGTCTTCCAAGGGACACGAGTGATCGACCGGACCGACCGTGTCCCCTACCTGTCCGCGTTCACGCTCGATCGACCGCTCACGCTTTTGGACCTCGGAGGATTCGCCGGCGGCACATGGCCGACTCGACTCGGATGCAACCACTCCCTCGACTCGGGCCCACACACCCAGTCCCAGGCGTGGGCCCGCACGCTCCACCGCGCCCACCCCCACCTCGACGGGATCGCGTACCGCGGCAGATTCGCCGGTGAACTGTGCGTGGCGCTGTTCGAACCAGCAGCGGACGCCTTCCCCACCAATCCTGCGCTCTCCCTGCCGCTGTCCCATATCGGACTCGCACGCCGAATCGACAGCGCTGCAGTAGCACTGGGCTATCACGTCGTCTGAGCCGGGATGGGTAGGATCGCTTGGTCGCGGAGACTCTGATCACTTGATCGAATCCGCTGACTGCCGCGGCGGTCAACACCGCTCGTCGATCAGGAAAGTGATAAGCCAGGGCTTGATGGCTGATGCCTACCGGCGGGCTATCGACCGCAGACTTGCCCGCTCCACTCCGGCCTCCGCCACTCCAACCACTGCCGCCTCGACAATTCCGCGGCGAATGTCTGGTGAACTGCACCGGGCGGGCGCCTTGTCCTATTTCGCAACCATGCTCCAACTATGCCGGTCGTTCCACGGCCCGGGCATTGTCAGAACCCGAATCTCCTTGCCACTGGCAGGTAGATGGCCTACTGTTACCCAAAGTTACACACAGTATGTGTCTCACATCACAGGAAGGTTTGGGGATGACTACTCCGATTGCTACCGTGTCTCGCCTCCGTCGCTACGTCGTCTCGGTCTCTGGTCACCACTGGCGCACTTGGCGCTCTTCGGCCTGGGGCGGCCGAGTCCAACTCTCGGCGGGCAACGCCGCCTCTCCCATCTTCTGAAGGGTCGACATGACTGACTTCGACGCGATCGTCATCGGTTCGGGTTTGGGCGGCTCGTCTGCCGCTGCCCACCTCGCTGCGGTGGGCAAGCGTGTTCTGATGCTCGAGCGGTACTCGGTGCTGGGTGGCAGTTCGCATGTCTTCCGGCGCCAAGGAAAATGGGAGTTCGATTGTGGTGTCCACTATCTCGGTGATTGCGGCCCTGACGGTCACATTCCTACCCTGATGCGTGGCCTCGGGCTCGACGACCGCATCTCGTGGTTACCCCTCGACTCTGATGCGTTCGACACCTTCCGCGGACCGGATCTCGAATTGAAAGTGCCGGTGGGCTGGGACGCTTTCGAAGCCAACCTCGTCGCCGCGTTTCCGCACGACGCCAAGGGGCTCCGGCAATTGGTCAAGGTCCTGCGCGCACTGAGCCGGGACTGGAACCGGGACCTCACCCCCGCCAGTATGGCTAGTCAGAACCGGTGGTTGCTTGGAGTCGGCGCCGCCGCGGCTTTCGCGTACCTGCCAGTTGTCAGCCTGTTCCTCGCCTGTCGGCTGAGCCCGCGAACGATCCTCACGTTAGGCATCTACTGTGGCCTTCTCGGGTCGACGCCCAGCAAAACCACCTCGACGTGGTACGCCGTACTTCTGAACCTGTATATCGGTGGCGGCGCCTACTTTCCACGCGGCGGCGGTCAGGCTCTTTCGGCTGCGTTTGCCGAAGTGACTACCACTCACGGCGGAGTGATCCGGCGCAACACCGCGGTCGAGAAAATCCTTGTCGACAACGGCAAGGTACGCGGTGTGCGACTCAGCGGAGGCGAGATCGTGACCGCGCCGGCCGTCGTCTCGGCGGGCGACGCGATCCGCACTTTCACCGACCTCGTCGACGACGAGCACATTCCGTTCCTCTACCGCCGGCGCGTCGGGGCCCTGCGCATGGGGCTGCCGTTCATCAATGCCTACTTCGGAGTCGAGTTAGATCTTCGATCGGCGCCAAACGGCAACATCTTCGTCATTCCGAGCTGGGACGACTGCAAAAACCTGGCAACCATAGCCTTGACCGAACGACGCCTGTTTCACGGCCTTCGGTACGGACGCGGGAGTGGCCGCGACTGGGCTGAGCAGTTCGCAGCCCGTGGCCCGACGTTCGTACAGTCCTCCACACGTCGGGATCCGGACCACCACACCTGCGCGCCGATGGGTCACGGCACCCTCGAAGTGCAGTCGATCGTGCCGCACAACCCCGCGATGTGGGGAGTGGACGGCTACGACGTAGCAAAGCACGGCTACCGCCAGGACGCCACATACAACGACATCAAGGAAATCTTGATCGAGGGCATGGCGCAGCGCATCGAGGTGGCATACCCCGGGGCTTCGTCGGCGATCAAGTTCGTCGAACTGGGTACTCCCGCAGCTCAGGAGCGGTTCGTCGGAAACTCCAGCGGCGCACCATTCGGTCTGGCACCGCTCGCGTCACAAACGGGTGCCCTGCGACCGGGCACAAAGACTCCGATCGAGGGCCTCTACCTCGCAGGAACCAACACACCCTGGGGTCCGGCGACGGAGGGTTCGATGCTCAGCGGCCGACACGCCGCAAGTGCCGTCGTCGGTCGCGACCTCGGCGCCGAGGTGCGCGGCGGGGCAGTACTCGCCGACCGATCAAAGCTCCGACCATGGCCCAAGAATTTCGACGCACTCCGAGCGGTCAGCAACGAGTTGGACGCGCAACCGGACACGGCGGATGCTCGGGACAGGGCTTGATCCCAGATCCCTCGCGGCAGTGGGTTTCGAATTCGGCGGGCGCGTCGGTCATCCGCCTTATCGAACGGCGGCGACGGCCATCGCCGCCAGGTCCTGCGCAGGTACTCGTGCGGGTCACCAGTCCGTATTTGCCGATGCGTTTCATCTGCTCGATCCACGCCGCCGGTCCTCATTGGCGTGTTCGACCTCGCGCACGGCGGGTTTCACGTCCTAGTAGATGACCGAGATCGCCCCGATGAGGGCCTCGACGACGTCGAGGCCCTCATCGATCTCGCGTTGCAGCGGTCACCGATTGGCAGGTCGTGTTGACCAATCCGGAACGGCAACCACCATCCCGGCCGGTCAGGCCACTGTCATTGATTTTGGTCTGCATTGCTCGTCAGCAAACGTCCACCCTCCAGTCATTCGAACCAGGGCGCCTGATTGCGAGTGACTGTCCGGGAACTCACGCGAAAACAGACCATTCGAGAGGTTCGGCATGCAGGACATCAGGCGGGAAATGACCGATTCCGAGCTATCCGATCCCACCAGACCTTTGCAGATCGTAACGTGGCACGGCGAAGTGACGCATTCAACCCGACTCTCGTAGCTCCCGTTGGTTCGCAAGGCGATCAATAGTGTTGTCTGGCTGTGTTGACCCAAGTTCCCTTTGCCAACCAACCGAAACCCAACCTTAGTAGACGGTGCCGGGCTGTTCGTCTTCATCTCGGAGGCCTTGCCACAACTCATCGTCCTGTTCTACGACAAGACCGCGACCGTTCGTCGCACCAAGCATCGCGATCATCGCTCCTTGGCGGGTGTTCTCGTCTGCGACGCCGTACCCGTCTGGTGGAAGTACCTCGACCTCAGCGTGGATCGCGGCAAGTCTGCGGGCGGCCATGACGAGGTCAGGGTCCCCGGCGAACACTCCGCCCGACCAGGCGACAGCGCGGGCCTCCCCGGCGACCCGAACGGTCACGGTGTCCTTCTGTTTCGCCATCTCCTCGTCTTCCTGCCGGTGAGACTGGTTGTCACCGGCACTCTGAGGGTAGGGCTCTGGTTTACCACGGCTGATCACAGTGCCACCTTTGGTCGATCGAAGAGTCGTGCTACTTCGGTGAGCGCCGAGTTGACCATTTCTGCGATCGCGTCGAGGGCCTCGTCGATCAGTGCAGGCCCGGTCTGGGTCAGGTCGGGCAGTCCGTTATCGAAATCATCGACGATCATGTCGAGAGTCGATGTGGGGGTGTCCTTCTCGATTCGGTGAACGTATGCGACGAGTTCGAAGAACTCTTCACCACTCTCTCGCATCAACCGCTCACCAGCGACCACGACGATGAGATCGGGTCGGTCAGTCACGCAGAACGCTGACGGATGCTCCGCGAGCAGGTCGAGTACGTTCTGTGCCCCTTCGGGGCCGGCGAAGTCTTCCGCGGTCAGCTCGCCGTCGGAGTCGGCGTTGTCTTTTCTCTGGATGTGCAGCATTGGGTGTGCCTCTCGAATCGCGTGTTCTGTGGATTCGACGATGCTCCTGCTGATGTGGAGTGTTGCAGGGCCCGCTCTCGGTGAGGTTCCGTCCTCACCGAGAGCCATGCGCCTTGCGGACGCGGGCGTTAGATGACGGCGCGCCGCGGTGTTCTGTTAAGCGAAGCGCGCAAGTAGGGCTGCCCGCTGGTTCTGCCCGAGGCCGCGGATCCGTCGGTTTCGGCGATGTCGAGTTCGTCCATGGCGGTCTTGGCGCGGACCTTCGCGAAGCCCGGCAGTGATGCGAGGAGATCGATGACCTTCATCGTGCCGGCGATGTCGTCTGTGTCAGCGCGGGCGACGATGGTAGCCACGTCCGTGCGCCCCTTCTTGAGGTCCTCTTTGAGTAGTGCGCGGTCGCGGCGTACCGCGTTCGCCTTCGTCAACGCACTTGCGCGGTCCTCGGCGGTGAGCTGGGGAAGAGGCATTGGTTCTCCTCGGGGTATCCGATGGTGGCCGGCGGAGCGGAAGTGCCCACCGTCGCGGTCGATGATGCAGGAGCCGTTCTCCACTACCTCTTCGCCTGAAACTCTCCACCGCGAATCAGGTCCCGAGTTCGCTGTGCAACACGGGAAATCGGTGTTCGTAGTGTCCTTTTCATCGACTTCCCGACAAGGAGCACACGCCATGGACGACACTGCACTGCTTATCTGCGCCACGACCGCCCAGTATCCTTACTCCACTGGGGCGACCATCGATCTCACCGCTACGGGACGCGACTGCAACCCCGATGACCCTCCGATCTGGGAGAAGGAAGTGCCCGTCGCGCGTGGTGGGTCCGCAGCGCAGAACCAGCAGTGCGCCGACGACGCTCTCATCTCACACGGGTACCGGCGAACAGGCCAGTGGATGTGCAGTTCCGAACTGACCGGATACCCATCGTGGACTACCGAGGTCACGGCCATCTGACGAGAACCAACGCGCGCTCTGCCTGGCGCGATGACAACGTGGTTGACGAGACTCTTCAAGAGGATCCTCGGCTTCTGCTCGCCATAGGTGCTCCCGGACACGAACGATGACCGGGGTGTGACACAACCAATTAGCAACCTTCCGTCATCGGCGAAGTGTCCGAACTGCATGGCACGATGACTGCAGAGCCTGCTGGCGGCGACTTCATCTTCAGATAGGCCTACGAATCAGGGGAGTTATAACCGACTACGAGAACGAATTCCTGACCGCACTGAATCGCGGTCGCATCTATGGTCCGGCGCCTTCGCGCTCCGGGACGCCGTCGAGCGCGAGCGCGCAAGTTCGGTGCCAGCGGCGGGGAACCGACTGCGAGTACAGACCACGGGAGCCGGGTCGCCCCGACAGGCTGGGGGCCTGTAGGAATGATCCCGCTACAAAGTGCTCGACTTTCGGCCGAGGATCTGTCTACTCCGATAGCTGTGCTCCCCACACCCTTAACTGCTGCAATCGCTCTGGTGGGATTCGGCAACCGTCCGAATCCCACCAGCGACGTCTGTACACCCTTGGGTGATGACGTGCGCCGCGCACGCTGCGTTCGCACCGAGGACGCTGGTCCGGCAGA
>NZ_JANFQF010000039.1 GCF_024438035.1 Rhodococcus tibetensis | reverse complement strand
AACGAGCTCTCCACACTGCTGGTATCCCTGACCGGGACGGGTGCGAGCACGGCCGACCTCCTGCAGACCAACGCCGAGTCGATCGTGAACATCGCCGCCGATTCCCGTGAAGCACTGCAACTCCTCGGCCGCTACTCGCCGAGCTTCGGTTGCACCTTGGCGGACTTCGTGAAGGCCGCACCGATCGCCCGTGAGCTGCTTGCGCTGGACGATCCCCATCCCGGCGGTCGAGGTACCGTTCAGTTCGTCAACCCGAAGGGTCGCTACCTGCCCAACCAGGACGAGCCGCGCCTGCTCGACAACCGCGGACCGGCATGTTACGACAACGTCACCGCACCCGGTGGGAACTTCCCGCAGTATCCGGGCGGATCGTCCAACGACGGCTCCTACCAGGTGCCTTCGCGTAACCCGGGACCGTCCACCATCGACTTCTTCCCGGCGCCCTCCGGCGTCCCCGATCAGGTCCCGGGGTACGGAGCCGAGGTCACCCCCGCCAGCTACGCGGGTTCGAAGATGGAGCAGGACACGCTCGACGTCGTGTACGGCGAGGCAGGGGGCATTGCGCCGGAGGACGTGCCGAGCTGGACGACACTCGTCGGCGCGCCGACAATCAGGGGAACCGAGGTGACCTTCGAATGAAGACGGTCAGTGCCGCGGCCCTGCCCTGGAGGATTCGAACCCGCCGGTAAGAGGGTATGAACGGGGTTCACTTCGACACCTTCGCACGCGCGCGTCAGGTTCGCTGATGCACGGTTCCCGAAGTGGGAGGAGCGGTCGAGCCTCGTACCACGAGATGCGTGGGAAGCACTGCTGCCCGTTCGGCCGGCGGGTGTCCGCCCAACAGTTCGATCACGGCGCGCCCGGCTGCGGTGCCCTTTTCCTTCACCGGCTGCCGCACGGTCGTCAGATCGGCCAGCTCGGCCACCGGGTGGTCGTCGATGCCGATCACCGACATCGACTGCGGAACCGGAATCCCGGCGCGCCGCAATGTGCGCAGGGCGCCGACCGCGACCTCGTCGGAAAAGCAGAAGACCGCCGTAGGGACGTCCGGCCCGCTGAGTAGCAATTCCATTCCGTGTTCACCGCCCTCGGTTCCCCACGGAGGGGCTACGACGAATTCCTCCGCCAATCCTGCTTTTGCGAGCTGCGCGCGGTAGCCGGCCAGGCGCCGGAGGTCACTTTCGTAGGCGAGTCCCTCCGGATCAACGGCGCGAATCATGCCGATCTTGGTGTGCCCTATGCGAGTCAGGTGACCGACAGCCTGCTCCGCCGCGCGCTGATCGTCGATGTTCACGGACGGAAAGTGGCCTGCATGGGCACTGATGATCACTACAGACACCCCTATCTCCTCGAGGCGGATCCGTTCCTGCCGAGTGAGCGGAAATGCGACGACTATGACGGCATCGACCTTGCGCCGCAGCGGGAGCTGCTCGAAGAATGCCTCGCGCTGCGACGACACCTCCAGGCAGTACAGCAGTGTGTCGAGGCCACCGGCGCGCAGTTCGTTTTCGATGCCGGCGAGCACGGACGAGTAATACCAGGCATTGATTCGGGGTACGACCACCGCGACGCGACCGGTGGAACCACCCGACAGGCTCGACGCCTCCGGCGAAACCACGTACGCGAGTTCGTCCGCGGCAGCTCGGATACGCAGCCGTGTCTTGTCCGACACTCCGCGCTCCCCGCGAAGTGCGCGGGACACCGTCGCGATCGACACTCCCGTACGTCTCGCCACGTCGGCCATGTTGACCTGCTGCTTCGGTATCACAGCTCAACTATAGGGCAGTTTGCGCAAATATTTACGTCGTTTTCAGAGCGAATTGCGATCGTGGCCCGCTCAATCAGCGCAGGTAAACCGCATTCCTTGACACTGCGTGTGACCGCCATCACGCTTTTGATGCAAACGTTTACGTCAGTCGAGGAGAACTCATGACCCAGTCTGTGCAAGCGATCGCCACCACCCCTCCGGCACGAGAAATGGAACCGTGGTGGAAGACAGCGGTCGTCTATCAGGTGTACATCCGCAGCTTCGCCGACGGGAACGGTGACGGAATCGGGGATGTCGCCGGCCTGCGCGCCAAGCTCCCCTACCTGGCGCAGCTCGGCGTCGACGCAGTGTGGATCAACCCCTGGTACCCGTCGCCGATGGCAGACGCCGGCTACGACGTCGCCGACTTCCGCACAATAGAGCCGTCGTACGGCACGCTGGCCGAGGGCGAGGCGTTCATCGCCGAGGCCCACGCGCTGGGCATACGCGTGATCCTCGACATCGTCCCCAACCACACCTCCAGCGACCACCGCTGGTTCCAGGCCGCGCTGCGCGACGACCCCGGCGCCCGCGACCGGTACATCTTCCGTCCGGGCCGCGGGCCCGGAGGCGATTTGCCGCCCAACGACTGGCAGAGCGCGTTCGGCGGTCCCGCGTGGACGCGTCTCGGCACCGGTGAGTGGTATCTGCACCTCTTTGCGCCCGCCCAGCCCGACCTGAACTGGGAGAACCCCGAGGTCCGAGCCGAGTTCGAAGACATCCTGCGCTTCTGGTTCGACAAGGGCGTCGACGGTTTCCGGATCGACGTCGCCCACGGCCTGGCCAAGGACCCCGCCCTGCCCGACGCCGGTGAGCGTCTGGCCCTTTCGCAGCACACCGGTCCGCACCCCGCGTGGGATCAGGACGCCGTCCACGAGGTGTACCGGGGCTGGCGCTCGGTTGCGAACGAGTACGCCGACCGCGTCTTCGTTGCCGAGGCCTGGGTGCCCAGCAACGACCGCCTGGCCCGCTACCTGCGCCCCGACGAGCTGCACACCGCGTTCCAGTTCGACTTCCTGCGCGCCCCGTGGAGCGGCGACAGCATCCGCGCCGTGATCGACGACGCGCTCGAGCAGGCGGCCACCGTCGGCGCACCCGCCACCTGGGTGTTGTCCAACCACGACGTTCCCCGCACCGTCACCCGGTACTCGCGGTCGCAGCCCGACCACCTGGTGGAAACCGACTGGGAGAGGGCTCGCTGGGCCGGTGAGCAGCCCGACCTCGCGCTGGGACGTCGCCGTGCCCGCGCGGCCGCGCTGCTGCAGCTGTCGTTGCCCGGCACGGCCTACATCTACCAGGGTGAAGAGCTCGGACTCGAGGAGGTCGAAGACCTCCCCGGTGACGTGCGCCAGGATCCGACGTGGTTCCAGACCGGCTTCACCGACGTCGGCCGTGACGGGTGCCGTGTGCCGATCCCGTGGTCCGATGACGCAGCCCCGTACGGCTTTTCGCCGCTCGACGCGGAGTCGGACACCTGGCTGCCGCAACCCGGGCACTGGGCCCCGCACACCGCGCAGGCGCAGCAGGGGAATGACGGGTCGTTCCTTACGCTCTACCGGCGGGCCCTCGCGCTCCGGCCGCAGCTGTGGACGACCGAAGCCCCGGTGGAATGGCTCGATTCGCCGCGGGACGTGCTGGCCTTCGCCCGCGGCGAACTGCAGTGCTGGGTGAACACCGGCACCACCGACATCGAACTGCCCGCGGGCATGCAGGTGGTCCTGGGCTCCGTCCCGGGCATCACCGACGGCGTCCTCCCCACCGACACGTCGGTGTGGCTGGCCGAAGCGGAGCACGACCGATGAGACGCGCCGCGATCACCCTGCTCGCCGCCGGTGCTCTGCTGGCCACGACATCGTGTGCGGACCAGGGCATTACGGCTGCCGCGCGAGCCGAACAGGAGAACCTCGACGGCCGCGGACCCATCACCTACGTGCAGGGCAAGGACCACGCCAACGTCGTCCGGCCCCTTCTCGACGAGTGGAACGCGACGCATCCCGGTGAGGAGGTGACGTTCAAGGAACAGTCCGACAACGCCGACCAGCAGCACGAAGATCTGGTGCAGCACTTCCAGTCCCGCGACACCGGGTACGACGTCACCGTCGTCGACCTCGTCTGGACCGCAGAGTTCGCGGCCCGCGGTTGGTTGCAGCCGCTGACGGGCCCGATGGCCGTCGACACTTCCGAGTTGCTGGAGCCTACTGTGAGAGGCGCCAGTTACGGCGACACCCTGTACGCGGCTCCGCAAACCAGTGACGGCGCCCTGCTGTACTACCGCACCGATCTCGTGGAGCATCCGCCCGCCACCTGGGACGAACTGATCGCGCAGTGCGCCACCGCGAAGAGCGCCGGAATAGGCTGCTACGCCGGTCAGTACGCCAAGTATGAAGGTTTGACGGTGAATGCGGCCGAAGCTGTCACCACG
The DNA here is from genome assembly GCF_024438035.1 of Rhodococcus tibetensis. Classification (GTDB taxonomy): domain Bacteria; phylum Actinomycetota; class Actinomycetes; order Mycobacteriales; family Mycobacteriaceae; genus Rhodococcus_F; species Rhodococcus_F tibetensis. The sequence continues at coordinate 16,486 of NZ_JANFQF010000039.1, read as the reverse complement.
GCGGGCGGCTCGATCGTCGGCGAGGACGGGGTGACGCCCACCATCGACGCTCCCGAGGCCAAGGCAGGACTGCAGTCACTCGTCGACGCGTACCGTAACGGCCATATTCCCCGCGAGGCCGTCACGTTCCAGGAGGAGCAGGCACGCCAGGCCTTCCAGAGCGGCAACCTCATGTTCATGCGCAACTGGCCTTACGCGTACAGCCTGATGAACGGCCAGGGCAGCTCCGCCGTGGCGGGAGAATTCGCCGTAGCGCCCTTGCCCGGCAAGACCGGGACCGGCAACTCCAGCCTCGGTGGGCACAACGTCGCGATCAACGTGTACTCCGAACACAAGGCGACCGCCCACGATTTCTTGAAGTTCATGCTAGAGAGGAAAACCCAAGAGTTGTTCCTGTCGCAGGGCTCCCTCGCGCCGGTGCGCGCCGACGTCTACGAGGACCCCGAACTCATCGCCCAGTACCCGTACCTGCCCACGTTGAAGACATCCATCGAGAACGCCATCCCCCGTCCGATCAGCCCCTATTACCCCGCTGTGACCCGGGCCGTGCAAAACAACGTCTATGCCGCGATCAAGGGCGACAAGACGGTGGATCAGGCCGTCGCCGACATTCGTTCCGCCATCGCGGCGGCCGGGTCCTAGAGGAGATTCCCGATGAGCATTCATGAACTACCCGTCGAGAAAGCGACCGCGGCAACCAGCGACCCCGACGATGTCCCCCCTGCCGAACCGACGTCGAAGTCGACTCGCAGCGCAAAGAGCAGGGCGGCCCTGCTGCTGATCCTGCCGACGATGATTCTGCTGGGCATCGTCATCCTCTATCCCGTGGTCAGTGCCATGGTGATGTCGCTGTTCAAGGACCCAGCGATCGATCCGGCCACCGGCAAGTTCGTCGACCAGGGCTTCGCGGGCCTGTCGAACTACACGCATTGGCTACTGCAGCGGTGCACTGACGCCACCGGAGCCTCGGTTTCGTGCCCGAACGGCACCCTCGGATCGCTGTTCTGGCAGTCGATGTGGGTCACCGTGTTTTTCACAGTCGTCACGGTCGCGATCGAGGTGGCACTGGGACTCTGGTTCGCCACCATCATGAATCGTGCCTTCCGAGGCCGTGCGTTGCTGCGGACCAGCATCCTCGTGGCGTGGGCGATCCCGACGGCGGTGACCGCGAAATTGTGGTTCTTCATCTTCGCCTACGACGGTATCGCCAACAAACTACTCGGCACCGATATCCTGTGGACCGGTGACACGTGGCCGGCCCGATTCGCCGTCATCGTCGCTGACGCCTGGAAGACCACCCCGTTCGTCGCGCTGCTCATTCTCGCCGGCCTGCAAATGGTGCCCGCCGAGGTGTACGAGGCCGCCCGCATGGATGGCGCAAGTGTGTGGCAACGGTTCCGCCTCATCACTTTTCCCTTGATCAAACCGGCGATCTTCGTGGCGGTCCTGTTCCGAGTCCTCGATGTCCTGCGGATCTACGACCTTCCCGCCATCCTCACCGGTGGGGGCGGCGGCGACGGCACCGCTACAACCACCCTCTCGATCCTCGTGATCGATCAGATGCGGCAGGGATTCAACAGCGCCTCGGCCCTGTCCACCATCACGTTCCTCTTCATCTTCGCAGTCGCCTATGCGCTCGTGAAGGTGATGGGTGTCAACGTGGTCGAGACCCAAGAGAAGCAGCGAAAGGCCTGACATCATGTCCACAGCAGTCCTCACCCGAAGCACGTCGGGGCTCTCGCTGTCACGGCGACGCCTGGGCGCACGGTTCGCCTCGGCACGCACCTACCTCGGGCTCGCCGTCATCGTCGTCTGGGGCTTGGCTCCGGTGTACTGGATGGTGATCACCGCATTTCGGCACTCCGACTACACCTTCGACACCACCCCGTGGCCCACTCACGTCACCCTGGAGAACTTCGCGAGTGTGTTCTCCACCGACACCGGTAACCATTTCACCCGGGCGCTGATCAACAGCACCGTCATCGGCGCCGTCACCACCGCGATCGGCCTCGTCGTCGGGATCTTCACCGCCTACGCACTGGCCAGGCTGAACTTCCGCGGCAAGCACCTCGTCCTCGGCCTTGTACTGGCGGCTTCGATGTTCCCGGGCGTCGCGCTCTTGACACCGCTGTTCCAGCTGTTCACCACGATCGGGTGGTTCGGCACGTACCAGGCCTTGATCATCCCGAACATCTCGTTCGTGCTGCCCCTCACCATCTACACGCTCACGGCGTTCTTCAAGGAGCTGCCCTGGGAACTCGAGGAGGCTGCGCGGATCGACGGGGCGAGCCGCGCACAGGCGTTCCGGATGGTGTTGCTGCCCTTGGCCGCGCCCGGTCTGTTCACCACGGCCATCCTGGCCTTCATCGCATCCTGGAACGAGTACCTGATCTCCAGTCAGCTCTCGAACGACGTGACTCAACCGGCGACCGTGGCGATCGCTCAGTTCGCCGGCAGCAAACCCCACGAGGAACCGTTCACGTCCGTGATGGCCGCGGGCACCGTCGTCACCATTCCCCTCGTGATCATTGTGATCCTCCTCCAGCGCCGCATCGTCTCCGGTCTCACGGCCGGTGGTGTGAAGAGCTGATCACCTCCGCGCATCCCCATTTCGCCGAAAGGACCTACACCTCATGGCAACTATCACGTACGACCACGCGACCAGATTGTTTCCCGGCTCGGACACCCCCGCAGTCGAGCATCTCGACCTCCACATCGAGGACGGCGAGTTTCTCGTCCTGGTCGGCCCGTCCGGCTGCGGTAAGTCGACCTCCCTGCGGATGCTTGCGGGACTGGAGGACGTCGACGGCGGCAGCATCCTGATCGGCGGACGCGACGTCACCCACGCCGAACCCAAGGACCGCGACATCGCGATGGTCTTCCAGAACTACGCGCTCTACCCGCACATGACCGTCGCCGAGAACATGGGCTTCGCCCTGAAACTCGCCGGTACCGACAAGGCCGAAATCCGCCGACGCGTCGGAGACGCCGCCGACATGCTCGACCTCGGCTCCTACCTCGACCGCAAGCCCAAAGCGCTGTCCGGTGGTCAACGGCAACGGGTTGCCATGGGACGGGCCATTGTTCGTCAACCTCAGGTGTTCCTGATGGACGAACCGCTGTCGAACCTCGACGCCAAGCTCCGGGTTCAGACCCGCACTCAGATCGCCCAGCTCCAGCGCCGCCTCGGCACCACCACCGTCTACGTCACCCACGACCAGGTCGAGGCCATGACGATGGGCGACCGGGTCGCCGTACTCAAGGGCGGTGTCCTCCAGCAATGCGCGAGTCCACGCGAGCTGTACCGCACGCCGGCGAACGTCTTCGTCGCCGGATTCATGGGCTCCCCGTCGATGAATCTGTTCACGCTGCCCGTCACGGAACGCGGAATCCAGTTCGGCGAGCAGGTCATTCCCGTGTCCCGTGAAGCACTTTCCGCTGCGGGCGGCACCGATGTCACCTTCGGCATCCGGCCCGAGCACGTCGAACTCGCCGACACCGGGCTGAAGCTCGAGGTCGACGTCGTCGAAGAACTCGGCTCCGAAGCCTTCATCTTCGGACGTACGACCGTCGGTGGCCGGACCGAACCACTCGTCGCTCGCGTCGACTGGCGCAACCCGCCAGAGAAAGGCCAAGTGGTCTACGTCCGCGTCGATGAACCGCACGCCCACGTCTTCGCCGCAACCGGAGAGCGTCTCCCACGTTGACTCTCGCACGAATCTACCTGAGCGCGGACATCGTCGGCGAATCGGTCGACGATGTCCGGGAACGGCTTACGATCCGTATTGGAGATATATACGAGTCCAGGTCCGGATACTCCCGTGGTAACCACTCCCGATTTCTCTCGTGGATGTGGTCGACACCGATCATGTTGGCTTCCAACGCTTCCGGCAATGTGCGCAGCACATCGTCTCGCCGATGCTTCCAAAAGCTGCGCCCACGTTTGACGTCCTGAAAACGTATCCGGTGGTCTGCGGAATCGTCGCGAGGCCGGATACGGAAACTGCGAATCGATTGGAATTGCAGGTTTCAGCGCTGTTGTTGCTGCTCGGTCGCCCGGGTACCCCGATGCGCGCGCCGGGAGCGACGTCGCCGACCGATTCGGGCAGCGCCGACGGCGGCGGCCCCGGCAGCGGCCGCAGTGACAGCGCACACGGTCAAGGTCGTCGCGTCCAGAGGGCGGTCGCTCAGTAGCCAGAGCCCACCGACAACCGCGGCGCCGAGAACTCCCGCGAAGACGGTGGCACCCACGGTCGTGGTCGCGGGCTGGACAGTGTTAACCGGGAACGTCCAGGTTTGGGTCGGTTGGCCTGCCTGGGACAGCGTGAGCGTGCCGGTGAGTTCTCCGGCCATCAGGTATTGGCTACCGATCGGGGGCAGCGTGGCAACCCCGATCCCGTTCTCGATGACCAGTGGACCGTCAGTGCTTGTGACCGGCACATCCAGGACGCCGACAGCCAGGGTCGCCGTGTCGGGGAAGCCGGGGACCGCGGCGGTCACCGCGACGGGCGCAGTCAGATCGAGGACGATCGGAACAGCAGCGGCGGGGTCGGCGCCGGCGACACTGACCGCGCCCGCAGATGGCAGAGCGAGTGCCGGTTCTCCGAGCCCGACCACCGCAAGCACAATTGCCACGATGGCCAGCACGGCGGCGAGGGCCAGCGGGATGCGCGGCGAGGGCAGGCGAACGACCGAGCTGGCGGGAACGAGGTCGGTACCGGTGACCTCCACCAGGCGTGCTCCGTGGGCGTGGGCCGTGATCGAGGGGCGCATGGTCGGTGGCGGTTCGGTTGCACCCCGCCCTGCCGCAGCCCCCGTCGGCCGTCCCGGACCGGCGGGGGCGGTCGGTGCCCCGGTGTCGGGGTTGTGTGGTTTGGTACCAAACGAGTTCGGAGAGGTTCGCGGGGCCTGCGGCTGGGGTCGAGTGACGGGCAGCGCCGACCGGCTTCATCTGACCGTCGACACGATCAAATGTCATCTGCGCGCCCTGTTCCTGAAGTTCGGACTCGAGGATCTCCCGCACAACCAGAAACGCACCCAACTCGTCACCCGAGCTCGACACAGCGGCATCGTGACCACCAGTGACCTGTAGAGCACACCGGAGCCGCCTCACCCGCTCCCGGAGCCGCCGACGGCACCCCTCCCCGGCCCTGCCGACCTTTTCCGGGCCCGCGAAGATCTACGGCGATGACCGAAAACGTACGTCTGTGCAAGATGTTTCCTTACCCGGGCGCCGCGACGCCGCGATTGCCGACACCGTTACCGGCGGACCCGCCCGTGCTGTCACCGCCGTCCCCGCCCTGGCTGCCGCTCCCGGGCGCACCCGGCTGACAGTCCGCGGCGCCCGGGGTGTGCGCGACAGTAACTCCGGCAACCGCGGTCCGGCCGATGCTCAGGTCATCCGGTTGGGCGGCGGCCCCGCACCCGAAGGCGACGATCACCGCCGCCGCAACGCCCGCAACGCCCGCAACGCCCGTGGTCCTGTTCGACATGGGGACGCTACCTATCCGCCGACGTTGCCGCCCGCACCGCCGGTTCCGTTGCCGCCGGTGTTGGCGTTGCCGTTGCCGGCGTTACCGCCGGTGCCGTTGCCACCATTACCGCCCTGCTGGTTGTTCTCGAAACCGATATTGATCGGAACATCGAACGGAAACGGGGCGGCGGACGCGGCACCCGCACCGAGGATCAGCATTGGCACCGCGGCGGCGCTGACGACGAGGGCACGCAGGGTGGACTTGGCGGTCTTCGTGGTATTCGACATGGTGTGTTTCTCCGGTGTGATTGGGGTGGTGGTGCTTTCGATGCCATTAACGATGCCGGACCGGGCGGGGACGTCTCATCCCCCTCGGGGGTGAACGCAGCCACACCCCCCCCATCCGCCGAAATGGGAGTCCCCGAGCGTATCCGCACCCACCACGGGGTGGGAGCACACCCAACCCGAAGGGGATGCGGGTCGAGATCGGCGTGAACCAGAGTGGACCGGGCCAGGCACACCCTCACCACCGCACGCGCCCAGGACAACCTGGCCCGAACTGGCCAAGCCACAGTCCCCGCCGCCCCACCTTCGAACGTCGGAAGGTCCTGGCCGGCAGTGCACTTCTGGCCCCTTGTCTTCCACCCGTTCGGGGACGCACTGAAAATGTTCCCCCGCTGGTACATCGGCGGCCTCGACGGCGCCCACGCCGCATCCTTGCGGGCCAGGACCCTCGGCATCATCGGCCTGCGCCTCGGCGGCGTGTAGGAGGCGGCGAGGGCTGAGAACCAGACGTACAGCGTTCTCACAGCTTGTCTCCAGGTTGTTCGCACGTGCCGCTGTTTATATGAACCTCGAACCGGAAACAGCCCTGGAGGACCATGACCGACAACTCACGCCATTCCGCCGACGTGCACGAACACGACCGCGGGCTCACCCACGACCTGAAGACGATGTTGTCGCGCCGTCGGGCGTTGTTCGTGTTCGGCGCGGCGGGTGCGTCTGCGCTCGCCGCGTGTTCGTCCGCAGATCCGACCGCCACTGCGACGTCCACGCCGACCGGGGAGGCAGCGTCTTCGACCGTCGCCGCCGATGACACTTGCGTCGCCGCGGCACCGCAGGAAACGGCCGGGCCCTACCCGGGTGACGGATCCAACGGCCCTAACGTCCTGATCGAGTCGGGCGTGGTGCGCCAGGACATCCGCAGCAGCTTCGGTTCGTACTCGGGCACCGCGGAGGGGGTCGAGAGCACCATCGAACTATCCCTCCAGGATCTGGCGAACCGCTGCGCCGCGGGTACGGGCATGGCCGTGTATCTCTGGCATTGCGACCGGGACGGTGCGTACTCCCTCTACGGCCAGGACATCACCGAGCAGAATTATCTGCGCGGCGTCCAGGTGGCGGACTCCGCCGGAACCCTGTCGTTCACGTCGATATTCCCGGCCTGCTACTCAGGGCGATGGCCGCACATTCATTTCGAGGTGTTCGACTCACTGGAAGCCGCGGTGGCGGGGGAGGATCCTCGACTGACCTCGCAGATCGCCATACCGCAGGACGCGTGCGAGAAGGTCTTCGCCTACGACACCGGCTACGCGAAAAGCGTGAGCAACATGTCGCAGGTGTCGCTGGAATCGGACAACGTCTTCGGAGACGGCTGGGACGCCGAGTTGGCCACCGTAACAGGTGAACCCGCCAGCGGAATGACGATCGCCATCACGATCGGTGTCGCGGAGAAGTCGGCGAACACGGAGTCCGCTCCGAGCGCACCGCCTGCAGGTGGCCCGGGCGGCGCGCAGCCTCCCATGGGTGCCCCCGGCCGGTAGACGTGCCGCTCGCGGCTACTGACCGTCTCGACCGGGCGGGAATTCGCCCGGCCTCAGGCGCTGATGCCTGCGGTCAGGATCGCCGCGAGTTCGCGGTAGGCGTGGGCGTCGTCGAGGCCGGTGCTGTCACGGACACCGCGTTGCTGGATGCGCACCATCATGGTGGTGACGAGGTCGGCGGCGAACGCGGCATGGACGTCGCGGAAGTCGCCGCCGGCTACACCTTCGTCGATCAAAGCCTGGACGCGCCCAGCGGCGAGCTGGGTGTTCTGCTCGTACACCTCGCGGGCCGGTGAGAAAGCGTCGAGGTCGGCCATGAACTGGTCGGACGCAGCGGCGAGTGCGGTACCGACCGCGGACAAGTAGGCACTGATCCGCTCACGGGCCCCGGAGATCCCCTCGATGTGCGACTCGACGTCCTCGGTAGCGCGGCGGAAGAAGTGCACCGTGGCCACCCGGACGAGCTGCTCCTTGCTGTCAGCGAGGGTGTAGAGGGTGGACTTCGAGCACCGCAGCCGCGCTGCGATCTCGTCGAGGGTCAGATGCGCGAACCCTTCGATCAGGAAGAGGTCGACCAGCGCGTCGAAGAGCTGGGTGCGCCGTCGCGTCGCGAATCCCGGTCGGGTGATCTGCTCCATGCACCGGATAGTACTGGGGGAGTCCTTGCAGTACTACATTCACACCAGTACTGTGGGCCGTAGCTCAGTACTGTCTTTCAAAGCCTTCGCGAGGAGAATTCGTGGCCGTCGATCGTTTGCTGCCCACCGACGAAGCCCGTGACCTGATCCAGCTCACGCGTGATGTCGCCGACAAGGTCCTGGCCCCGATCGTCGACGAGCACGAGAAGTCCGAGACCTATCCCGAAGGGGTCTTCGCCACCCTCGGTGAGGCCGGGCTGCTGAGCCTGCCGTACCCGGAGGAGTGGGGCGGCGGCGGACAGCCTTACGAGGTGTACCTGCAAGTCCTCGAGGAAATTGCCGCCCGATGGGCCGCGGTCGCGGTCGCGGTCAGCGTCCACAGCCTCGCCTGCCATCCGCTGATGGCCTTCGGCACCGACGAGCAGAAGCAGCAGTGGCTACCGGACATGCTGGGCGGCAACACCATCGGCGCCTACAGCCTGTCCGAGCCGCAGGCCGGATCTGATGCCGCCGCACTCGCCTGCAAGGCATCCACGGCCGACGGTGGGTACGTGGTGAACGGCGCGAAGGCATGGATCACTCACGGCGGCATCGCCGATTTCTACAATCTCTTCGCCCGCACCGGTGAGGGATCGAAGGGCATTTCCTGCTTCCTGGTACCGAAGGGCACCGAGGGGCTGTCGTTCGGCAAGCCCGAGGAAAAGATGGGCCTGCACGCGGTGCCCACCACGTCGGCCCACTACGACGACGCGTTCGTGCCGGTCGAACGGCGGATCGGCGCGGAGGGGCAGGGTCTCCAGATCGCCTTCAGCGCACTCGACTCCGGGCGTCTGGGTATCGCGGCGGTCGCCGTCGGTATCGCGCAGGCCGCCCTCGACGACGCCGTGAGCTATGCCCAGGAACGGTCGGCATTCGGAAAGAAGATCATCGACCACCAGGGGCTCGGGTTCCTGCTCGCCGACATGGCCGCAGCAGTCGACTCGGCGCGCGCCACATACATCGACGCAGCGCGCCGCCGTGATGCCGGCCTGCCGTACTCCCGCAACGCTTCCGTGGCCAAGCTCGTCGCCACCGATGCGGCCATGAAGGTCACCACCGACGCCGTCCAGGTCCTCGGCGGTTACGGCTACACCCGCGACTTCCGCGTCGAGCGGTACATGCGGGAAGCGAAGATCACCCAGATCTTCGAGGGCACCAACCAGATTCAGCGCTTGGTGATAAGCCGCACCCTCGCCGCGAACTGACGAATCCGCATGAAGGCTGTTCGTCCGGGGTCGGATCGATGGTGCTCGAAAATCGCCGGTATCGGAAAATGCGGCAAACCCTATCCCCGCGCCATGTCCACGAACTTGGACAGGTGAAGCTGGTGCGCCACAGTGATTGTGGCGGTGGGACCGTTTCGGTGTTTGCCGAGGATCAGGTCGGCTTCACCGCCGCGCGGGTCGTCGCGTTCGGTCGCATCGGGGCGGTAGAGCAGGATCACCATGTCGGCGTCCTGCTCGAGGGAGCCGGATTCACGAAGGTCGGCCACCTGAGGACGCTTGTCCTGACGTTGTTCCGGACCACGGTTGAGCTGGCAGATCGCGACCACCGGGACTTCGAGTTCCTTCGCCAGAAGCTTGAGGCTACGGGAGAATTCGGAGACTTCCTGCTGCCGGGATTCGACCTTCTTGCCGGAGCTCATCAGCTGCAGGTAGTCGATCACGATGAGCTTGATGTCGTGTTTCTGCTTGAGCCGCCGGGCTTTTGCGCGAATCTCCATCATGGTGAGGTTGGGGGAGTCGTCGATGAAAAGCGGTGCCTCACTGATCTCACTCATGCGCCGGGCAAGCTTCGTCCAGTCGTCGTCCGTCATCTTGCCGGAACGCATGTCACCGAGCTTGATCTTCGCCTCCGCCGACAGCAGACGCATGACGATCTCAGTCTTGCTCATCTCCAGCGAGAACATGACGCTGGCCATGCCGTGCTTGACCGAGCAGGAACGCAGGAAGTCCATGCCGAGCGTGGAATTGTGCGTCGGAATCATCGAACGACCGGCAAGGTACAGATGGTCGGCGTTGTCGACCTCGACGCAGCGCACGGGAACGCTGTCGACCTGCCGCACATCGACGATGCGGCGTGATGAACTCACATCACCACGAAGTTCCTTGTGGCGGAGCGCCTTCCGGTGCAACTGAAACACTTCGTCGTCGGCGTAGAAGGTAACGCCACCCTCGACGCGACGGCAGGCGTATCCCAAGCCGACGACGAGATCCGCGACATCGTCCGACAACGATGAATCGCCGATCCCGAGAAGAACCGCTCCGTCCTCGGCAACTGAGGCGGCGGCGTCGAGCATCCCGGCTAGCAATTCGCGGCGTTCGAGTTCGGAGCCGCGGAGCAGTTCTGCGGGAATCCGCTGGGTCCCAGCGTGATCGACGAGATCGACAATGCCAACGCGCATCTCGGGATCAACGGTGGTGCCCACCGTCAGCGAGGCGCCCAGTGCGTACTCGTCGACAGGCACCTTCGACGAAGCGAATTGCAACGCGCGAGTGTTTGCCACGGTATGACGGGCACCGATCGAACCGGCGATCTGCCCGGTGGTCCGGACGGCGGTCTGCCCGTCGACGGCCGTCAGCCACTGGTGCTGCTCGTCGGCGACGAGGACGGTGCCGTCCGAGAACTCCACCTCGTAGCAGGGCCGGCCGACCATGACCTCGGTGGTGGCGACGACGCGGGTGGGCTTGCCGTCGGCGTCGATCAAGTGGTCGCCGACCTGGACGTCACCCATGGTGGTCCAGCCGGTGGGGGTGGGCAGGGGAGTGTCGAGCGCCAACGCCTTACCCACACCGGGCCGCGCGGCGACGATGATCATCTGTCCGGGGTGGAGGCCGTTGGTGATTTCATCGAGTTCTACGAAACCGGTGGGCACACCCAGGGAGATGCCGCCGCGACTGGCGATGGAGTCGATCTCGTCCATCGTCGGCTGCAGGAGTTCCTCGAGGGGGACGAAGTCCTCGGTGGTGCGGCGTTCGGTGACCTCGAAGATTTCGGCCTGCGCGCGGTCGACGACCTCGGCAACGTCCTGCCCGTCGGCGCCGGTGTAGCCGTACTGGACGATGCGGGTGCCGGCGTCGACGAGGCGACGCAGGATGGCTTTCTCGGCGACGATCTCGGCGTAGTAACCGGCATTGGCGGCCGTGGGCACGGTTTGGGTCAACGTCACCAGGTACGAAGCGCCACCGACACGGCGGAGCTCGCCACGACGGTCCAATTCTGCCGACACCGTCACCGGGTCAGCGGGCTCACCGCGGCTGTAGAGGTCGAGAATCGCGTCATACACCGACTGATGCGCGGGACGGTAGAAATCGCCCGGACGAAGCACCTCGAGCACGTCCGCGATGGCGTCCTTGCTGAGCAGCATGCCGCCGAGGACCGATTGCTCCGCGGCCATGTCCTGAGGTGGCTGACGACCGAACTCTTCACCGGGCTCCGCGTCAGGCGGACCCGGGTACTCGGAACGGCCCCGATCGTCTACTACAGCCACTCGACCGACCTTCCCCATCACTGTTGCGCCGCTCGGAAACAGCAGTCCCCGTGGTGCACGAACCTTTTGTACTCGGCCCTACCGACAACCTTCGCAGGCTCTTCGCGAGAGCCGGCTCCGGAATCGCGAGACACGCCGGGACGACGTTAGGGATTAGCCAGGCCGTGTTCAAACCAGCCTGTGTACACAGCTGGGGACAAAATGTGGAAACCGCTGGGTACGTTTGTTAACCCCATGGGGATAACCTGAGGATAAGTACACATCACATTCCCAAACCCGCAGATCACCGCCGTTTTTCAGGCTTTCCCTACTGTGGATGAAAACCCGCCCGGCGTGTCTGTCGCGTCGACGAGTCGGGCGTGTTGAGTTTGTCTCCGCTGTGCGTGTGTATGATCCAGATCACAAGGCGCCGAAAGCGCGGCAAACTTCCAGACACACCTGGAAGCAGCTTCTTGCGCGCCATGGCAGGTAGCGCGAAATCCGCACGGACAAGCGCGGGCCCCCACACGCCGAAGCGCGTGGGGGCCCGCGTCATGAACGCGTCGACTAGGCGGCGACGACGTTCAGGTGGAACTTGGCAACCACGTCGGGGTGCAGGTTCACGACGATGGCGTGCTTGCCGGTCGCCTTGATGTGAGCCTTCGGCAGCTCGAGGCTGCGCTTGTCGACGACGGGTCCGCCTGCGGCCTTGATGGCACCGGCGACATCAGCCGCGGTAACCGAGCCGAACAGCTTGCCCGAGTCACCGGCGGTCTTGACCGTCAGCGACACGTTCTCGAGGCCCTCGATGGCAGCCTTGAGCTCCTTGGCGTGGTCGAGACCACGCACAGCGCGAGCTTCCTGCGCACGACGGATGCCCTCGACCTGCTTCTCGGCGCCACGGCTGGCAACGATGGCCAGACCGCGGGGCAGCAGGTAGTTACGGCCGTAGCCGTCCTTGACCTCGACGGTGTCGCCAGGCGCACCGAGGTTGTCCACGTCAGCGGTGAGGATGAGCTTCATGTCTTCCCTCCCTTTCCTTAGCGAGCCACGGTGGCGTAAGGCAGCAATGCCACCTCACGTGAGTTCTTGACGGCAATGGCAACGTCGCGCTGGTGCTGGACGCAGTTGCCGGTGACACGGCGCGCGCGGATCTTGCCGCGGTCGCTGACGTACTTACGCAGAAGCGTCGTGTCCTTGTAGTTGATCTGCGTGTTCTTTTCTTTGCAGAAAGCGCAGACCTTCTTCTTCATTACCTTGTCGCGCAAGGGCGGCTTCGGCATTTGTTCGCTCTTTTCTGGATGTTCCGATCAGGTACGGATCAGAACGGGGGCTCGTCGCTCCCACCACCGGAGCCTCCGAAGGAGCCGGACGCCTGCGGCGCACTACCCCACGGATCGTCTCCGCCAGTGTTGGATTGCGGACGTCCGCCGCCTGAACCGCCGGAGGAACCGAAGCCACCTCCACCGCCGCCGCCACGGTTGGCCTTGTTGACCTTGGCCGTGGCGTACTTCAGCGAGGGGCCGATCTCGTCGACCTCGAGCTCGACGACAGTGCGCTTTTCACCCTCACGAGTTTCGTAGGAGCGCTGCTTGAGCCGGCCGCTCACGATTACTCGCGAGCCGCGGGTCAAGCTCTCCGCCACGTTCTCGGCTGCTTCGCGCCAGATGTTGCAACGCAGAAACAGTGCTTCGCCGTCTTTCCATTCATTGGTCTGACGGTCGAAGGTGCGGGGCGTGGACGCAACGGTGAAGTTCGCGACCGCGGCACCCGCGGGGGTGAATCGCAGCTCCGGATCAGCCGTCAAGTTTCCGATGACGGTGATGACGGTGTCGCCTGCCATATGGTTCCTCCTGCAGAATGTGGAGTTCGGTTGGTCACGAGCCTAGGGCCGGTGACCGACAGAAATCACTTGTTGTGGCGCAGAACCTTCGTACGCAGCACCGACTCGTTCAGACCCAGCTGACGGTCGAGCTCCGCAACGGTGGCGGGAGTAGCGCTGATATCGATCACCGCGTAGATGCCTTCGCTGTGCTTCAGGATCTCGTAGGCGAGACGACGCTTACCCCAGACATCGACCTTGTCGATTTTGCCGCCGTCCTGGCGAACAACATTGAGGAACGTATCCAGCGAAGGAGCGACAGTGCGCTCGTCCAGGCTGGGGTCAAGGATGACCATCAATTCGTAATGACGCATAAGACCTCATCACCTCCTATGGACTAGTGAAACGGCCACGGGCTGTCCGTGGCAGGAGGGTCGTTGCGTCAGCAACCTTTGCAGGCTACACGACGAGCCCCTGACCAGCGAAATCAAACGGCGGGTGTGGGGCAGGCCGCGGCGGGGTACCAGGCCGGAACGGCGACACGGGAGGCAGGCATGACATCCGACAAGAAATTCGACAAGGGCGACGAAGTCGCGTGGAAAACGCACGGCACCACCACGTCCGGCAAGGTCGAGGAGAAGATCACGGAGGACACCGAGGCGGCCGGGCGAACGGTGCGCGCCTCCGAGGACGAGCCCCAGTACCGCGTGCGTAGCGACAAGAGCGGGAAGGATGCCGTCCACAAGCCGGAATCACTCGACCGGAAGGACGATTGACGTGTCGGGCGACGAGGAAACGTGGAAGGAGTTCCGCGAAGCCGTCAACATGACTCCGGGCGAACTCGAGGAATGGCTCGAGACAGAGCAGTCGAAATCCGTCGGCCAGAAGTCGGGCGACGGCGAGTCGACCGGGCACGCCAGCGGCCGGCGGATCGTCGGGGTGGCCCGAACGCAGAAAGACGACCTCGAGCAGGCCGACTACGAACACATGCGCAAGGTCGTCGGATATTTCACCGGCACCTCGCACAGCGACCGTCCGGTGACGTCCGGAACACGCACTGGCGCTACTCGCTGATGAACTGGGGCCACGATCCGCTGAACGAGTGACACAGGTCGTCGTCGCACAGGGGGCCCGGCGCGCCCTAGGGTGGATTCATGCACATCGGAGCTCGGCAGCGTACGTCGATCACGGCGCTCGTCGTCGGGTTGTGTGGCCTGTCGATGCTCGCCGGATACCTGAACAAAGCCCGGTGCACGGGGGCGCCGTTCGACCCCGCGGGGCGCAGCCTGATCTTCGACCGCATCAAGGACACGCAGGTCTGCTACTCCGACATCCAGTTCCTGTGGATCGGCCGCGACATCAACCTGCACGTCTTCCCGTATGTCACCGGGGGAATCAATGCCGACGGCGTGCTTACCGGCGGCACGGTAGAGTACCCGGTCCTCAGTGGGATGCTCATGTGGCTGGGCGGTATCGGTTCGCACACCGACGCCGACTTCCTCCTGCATTCGGCGCTGATCCTCGCCCCGTTCGGTCTCCTCACCGCCTGGATGCTGGGCCGTCTCGGCGGCTGGTGGGCACTGCTGTGGTCGGCAACCCCGCCGCTCACGCTCTACGCATTCCACAACTGGGAGCTTCCGGTTGTGGCCACGTCGGTCGCCGCCATCTTCGTGATGAGCATCGAGCGCCTTCCCCTCCGCTCCCGCGCGGTGGTCGCCGCGATCCTCCTTGCCGTCGGCTTCTGCCTGAAGCTGTACCCCGGCGCTTTCGTCCTCCCACTCATTGCGTATGTCCTCACCCGGAACCGCACAGCGGAACGACGGTACGACGTGCGAGGCGCAGTCACCGTCGCGGCCGCGGCCATCGGCACGGTGGTCGCCGTCAACCTGCCGTTCGCGCTCATCTCCTACAGCGGCTGGAGGGCGTCGTTCACGTTCCAGGAGAACCGTCAGGCCGATATGACGACCAACTCCATCTGGTACTGGGGCCTACGACCACAGTTCGGCACGATCGGCCTCGACACCCCCGTGCCCGCCTACGACGAGACGGTCGGCCTCCTCTCGCCGCTCCTCGTCTGCGCTGCCTTCGCACTCGCCATGCGTCTGGGCTGGCTGCGGTTCTCACGGAACGGCACCTTTCCGTGGATTGCGGTGAGCGCAGCCATGCTTTGCGGTTTCCTCTTGCTGCACAAGGTGCATTCACCCCAGTACACACTGTGGCTCATCCCGTTCTTCGTGCTGCTGCGCGTTCCGTGGGGGCTGGTGGCGGCCTACCTGGTGGCTGACCTGGCGATGGGAATCGGCGTCTTCAAGTACTTCGGTGCGCTGGCCGCGAGCGAGGACCCGCACACGTTCGAATTGCTGGTGCAATTCGGAGTGTGGGGCCGGGCCGGGCTACTGGTGGTGCTGTTCTTCGTGTTTCTCCGGGTGCCCCTACGACGCGCCTCGGCGGTCACTCACCCGGATGCCGAGGCCGAGCGTCCCCCCGCGAAATCACCGGAGCCGGCCAGATGAGCGAGTCGTGGTTTGCCCGACCCACCTTGACCGGAACCCATATCCGTCTCGAGCCGCTGTGCCACGACCACGTCGACGCACTGCTCGCAGCCGTCGACGACCGCCGGATCTTCCACTGGACCTCGGTGGAGATCACCGACCGGAAGGATGCGGCGGAATTCGTCCGGGCTGAGGACGAAGATCCGACGCGACTCGCCTACGCACAGATCGACATGGCCACCGACACCCTCGTCGGGTCCACCTCCTATTACCTGATCGACCCGCGGAACCGCTGTCTCGCGATCGGGCACACCTGGTTGTCGCGATCCGCGCAGGGAACGCTGATCAATGCGGACTCGAAACTGCTGTTGCTCCGCCGCGCCTTCGAGGACCTCGGCGCGGTTCGGGTGGAATGGCACACCGACGAGCGCAACGCCCACTCCCGCGGTGCCATCGCGAAATTGGGCGCCGAGCTCGAAGGCATACTGCGTAAGCATCGTCGGCGGCGTGACGGATCCTGGCGCAACACGGCGCTGTTCTCCATGACCGACGACGACTGGCCACGCGTGTGCCCTCGACTCCAGGCGAGAGTCGAGGGCTGACGCCTCAGCTGTTGCGGGTCATGACGTTGTAGACACCGGGCGGAGCATGGGCTGAACGAAGGGGACGGGCCTTCCGGCGGCAGGATGAGAAGTACCACCAACGCATCCGCCGACAGGAAGAACCCGAC
>NZ_JANFQF010000038.1 GCF_024438035.1 Rhodococcus tibetensis | reverse complement strand
CGTGCCACCCGGACGATCGCGGACACAAACTCTGGATCCATCGAAAACCCTGTTCCGCTCATCCCCGAGGATCCCAGGGATGAGCCGCTCAGTGTTCACGATGTCCTGAGACATCAAGTGTTCGCGATGTCCTGAGCACACACACGAGTCTCTGGACTCCTTAACCACGCACGGGTGGCTACGCCACCTTCACCAGCATCTTCCCGACGTTCCCGCCGCGCATGAGCTGAAGGAACGCGTCCACCGAGTTCTCGATGCCGTCGACCACCGTCTCGTCGTGGACCACGTCGCCGGACGCGAGCCACGGTCCCATCTTGGCGGCGAATTCGGGGAAGAAGTGGGTGTAGTTGCCCAGCGTGAATCCCTGCAACGTGAGACCGCGGCTGATGATGTTCATCATGTTGTCCGGTCCGGGTACGCGCTCGGTGGAGTTGTAGCCGGCGATCGCGCCGCACAGCGCCGCTCGCCCCCCGTTGCGCATGGCGGCGAGTGCCGCCTCGAGGTGATCGCCGCCGACATTGTCGAAATAGACGTCGATTCCGTCACCGGCGACTCCGAGCAGCTGCTCGCGGATGGGCGCGGTCTTGTAGTCGAGCGCGACGTCGTAGCCGTAGCGGTCGGAGAGTAGCGCGACCTTCTCTGCGGAGCCCGCGGATCCGATGACCCGGGACGCACCCTCGAGGCGTGCGATCTGCCCGGCAGCAGTTCCGACGGCACCCGCGGCGCCCGAAATAAACACGGACTCTCCGGGTTTCAGATGAGCGATGTGCATGAGACCCACATAGGCTGTCAGACCCGTCATGCCGAGAATGCCGAGGTATGCGGACACCGGAACGCCGGGGATTTCCTTCACCACACGGAATGCGGAGGCGTCACCCTGCGCCATATCGCGCCACCCGAGGTCGTGCACCACAACGGAGCCGACGGGGTGGGTGTCGGCGGTCGACTCGACGACGCGCCCGACGGCGCCGCCGGTCATGGTCTCCCCCAGCACGAACGGCGGGATGTAGGACTTGACGTCGTTCATGCGACCGCGCATGTACGGGTCGACGGAGGTGAACTCGTTGACCACACGGACCTGATCACCGGCCAGGTCGGGCAACTCTACGGCGACGGTCCGGAAGTCGTCCTGTGTGGGCCAGCCCACCGGCCGGTTGATCAACTGAATCTGCGTGCTCGATACCACGGATAGTTCCTTTCAGTGCCTGTCGAAAGATGTCTAGAGCGCCAGTCCGAGCGCGAGGAGAAGGACCGCGAGCAACGGGAACGTCCCCTGCGTGAGGGCCGCGCGGGCCTTGTCCGGTGACGAAATCAGCAGGACGGCCGCGGCGAGGACCATCGATCCGGCGCCCGCGAAGACGAGTGCCGCTCCCACCGCAGTCGCGTCGAGGGCGACCGCCACGATGCCGACCACGGTGACGACGGCGAGGAAGAGGTTGTAGAAGCCCTGATTGAAGGCCAGCTCCTTGGTGGCCTCGGCCTCGGCGACTGTGGTGCCGAAGGTCGCGCGGGTCCGCGGCGCGGTCCACAGCACCGACTCGAGCACGAAGATGTACACGTGTAGCGCGCTGGCAAGAGCGGCGAGAACCAGACCGGCGGTAACCATGCAAGTTCCTCCTCATTGTGAACTGATCATTTCAATATATACTGAAATGACCGTTTCACAACACCGAGTGAGGATCGTCATGCCACGGACGCAGGAGTTCGACACCGCCGAGGTGATCGGCCTCGCGCGTGATTTGTTCTGGGACAGGGGTTACGAGGCCACGTCGGTGCCGGACCTCGAACGCGTCACCGGACTCAACCGTTCGAGCCTGTACAACGCCTTCACCAGCAAGCGCGGCCTGTTCGACGCCGCCGTGCAGGACTACCTCGATCGTGTGATCCGCCCACGCCTGAGAATCCTCACCGATGAACCCACACCGCCTGACGCGGGCATGCGCTATTACCGAGCTCTCGCCGATACCCTGGCGACACTCCCCGAGGAATACCCGGGTCGTGGGTGCCTCCTTCTCAACAGCGCCGCGGGGTTCGCCGCGCACGACGAAACTCAGCGGACCGTCGTGGATGCGTACCGAAGAGAACTGTCCGCGGCGCTCACCCACGCGCTGCGCGCCCTCGACCCGGACACACCCCCCGCCGTCGTCGAGCACCGCACCCGGCTGCTGACCTCACTGTCCGTCAGCGCGCTCCTGCTCTCACGCGTCAATCGGGACGAGGCCGTCGCGGTGGCGAATACCGCAGTCGAACAGCTCGAGGAGTGGCACGGCACTGCCTGACCGCGCCGCCGGGTCAGTCGGCGAGAAGGGGCGCGGCGTGCTTGCCGCGCTCGGGGGCAGTGCCGTCTCCGGACGCCCGCTCGGTGGCCGCCGATTCGATGGCGGCGGCGTGGCCGACGGCGTGCGGGGCGATGCCCAGGTTGTCCAAGGTGTCCCACAAACCGGCCATCGCCGCCTTCGGGTCGAGGTAGTACTCGGATTCCCGCACGCGCCAGAATGTCCAGCCGCACCGCTTGAGTTCCTGCTCGCGTTCGAGGTCGGCGATGCGCTGTTCCGGGGTGGTGGAGAAGGCGTCCGCATCACACTCGACGGCCAGCCTCATCGTCCCGCCGGTGACGACGAGGTCGATGCGCCGATTATTTACCTCGACTTGAGGATTGACGTGATAGCCGCGTTCGGCGATGTCGTGGAACACCCTCTGCTCGAGGAGGTTGTCGAACGGAGGTGTCCGGACGTCCCGGCTCACGTCCTGGGGCATCGGCTCGGCCGGCGCCGGTGACGTGGACATCACGTAGCTCAGCAGCGAGTTGCGGAGGTCGGCTCGCTTGAGCTCGTCGACGGTCACCGAATGGAACAGCCACAGCTGGTCCTGTGCCCGCGACGCCGCCACGTTGAATCGACGCTTGTACTGGTTGGCCGTCAGCGGCACGAAGTGCTGTTCCGGCGTCACCACCATGGACAGGAAGACGACGCTGCGTTCGTCACCCTGGAAGTCGGGCGGTGTTCCGACCCGCAGTCGCCGCTGCTCCCACTGCTCGATTCCGATGCGTCGAACCAGTTCGCCGCGGATCGCGTCGACCTGCGACTGCCCTTGCAACACCACGATTCCGAATGTCTTCCCGTCGTACCGGGGATCGACGAGACATTCGATGAGCTGATCGACGAGTGCCTTTGCCTCGACGTGGTTGGCGAGCGTCGCATCCTTGCCCGACACCGTGGCGTCGGGAACATAGGTGTGCTGCAGGGGAGGTAGCCGGTCTGCACCGAACTGCCGCACCGGCACCAGCGGCAGCTCACCGTAGAACTGGGTACTCGACCAGTTGATGATTTCGGGCATCGAGCGGAAATGCTCACGCAGCCTGACCACCTGGCCGAAACTGGTACGCAGGATCGAGAACAGGCTGGACCGAGGAGTCAGCGTCGCCTGAACGTACTCGGGAAGATCCGGAAGGTACGCGTCCAATCTGGTGAAGACGTCGTCGAGCGTTCCGTTGATGGGGATATCGGCTGGGGCGCACTGCTTGTCGTCGCCCACGACGATCACCCGCGGTGCCAGCCACAACAGGAAAAGGTTGGTGATGTCGGCCTGGCTGGCTTCGTCGACGATCACGACATCGAAACTGCCCGGAACCGGCGGTATCGATGCAAGGACCTGTTGCAGCGGCATCACCCAGGCGGGCACGGCGCCCTGCGCCTCGCCCATGGCGGATCTGGCTGCACTACGGTATTTTTCGGCATACTTTCCGCCACCGGCACCGATGTTGGAAATGTGCTCGCGGTACGTCTGCAGCGCCCGGACTTGATCAGCGGTGAGACTTTCGAGGCAGTCACGCCACGCAGTCGCGGCCGCCAGCCGAGCGGTCAGATGCGACAGATCGGCGTCAAGGCCGTTCAGTTCGGCCTCCAGTTCCTGCTCACGCCCGGCGCGGTGCTGTTCGGTGACCCACTGGCGGGCACGACGCCACGCCCACGCGTCCGACAATTGCCAGCTCATCTCGTCCCACTCGGGGAGCGTCGCCGTCCGGCGCACCAGCTCGTAGAAGGCCGGGGCAACGGGGGCGAGGCGGTCGGACAACTCGTCGAAGAGCAACTGATCGTGCTGCTCGGCGCGCGCCGCGGCGTACTGCGCGAGGGCTGCGGACAGTGCCGCGTTGTCGGCGCGGTCGAGTGCTGCGACCAGAGCGGTGCCCTCTGGAGACGGGCCCGGGTCGATCTCGGTGGACACCGCCGAGACGATGGCGTCGAGTTCGGCACGGGCACTGTCGACATCGGTACGGGTGGTGATGGCCTCCGCTGCGCCGGCGACTGCAGTGGCGTCGACGAGCGTTCGAACGCGGGGAGCAGTGGGCGACAACGCGAACAGCTCCCGCGCAAGCGCGTCCCGTGCAACCAGCAGGGCACGCACGCGGGCTATCCTGCCGACCATCAGGTTGAGACTGTCGACCTGAACGGCGCGAGAACCAGTCATCTCCACCGGAATACCGAGATCACCCAACAGCGTTGCCGCGGTCTGGGCAGCGTCGTGCGCGCGTAGGTGTTCCGTGACGAGACGGACGGCGGTGGCGGTGGTGGCGGGTACACCGTCGACGGTCGCCTCGATCCCCAGCGCCTCGACAGCCTTCTGTTCGTCACTGCGGCGGAAGCGCGACTTCCATTCGACGGCACCGGATTCCATGGCGACAGCCAGCGCCCCCACAGCGTGGAGCGCGGGCCTGCTCATGACCGAACACCGGACGTCGTGCGCACCTATGTATCGGTCGGCGGCGGCGGCCGCTTCCACGATGGCAGGCAACGCATCCAACCGACCCCACAAATGCGTGGCTCGGCCGGAGAGAATAGTGTCGGCAAGTTCGTGGAATCTATTGTCGAGTTCGAGAATATCGTGCGCTCGGGCCTGCAGTTCCCGGCAATGCCGGCGCACCGTGTGCGCGGTGTTCGGGTCGACGCCGCCGAGGACGTCCAGCAGATGCGCCGACTGCGGGGTGTCGACGGGAACCGTGGTCGACGCCCGCGTGCAGAGCCGTTCGAGTTCTGCACGGTTGGGCAGGAGTGCGTCGAGCGGCGGCAGACTCTGCCGAGAGCGCAGGGCGCGTTCCGGTGTGGCCGACACGCACAATGCGCGCAACGTATCGACCTCGGCGCCGGACAGCGGTGCCTGCTCACTCAGCAGGGGTCCGGGGAGCCATTGGCAGGCGTCCTGGAAAGCCATCACCTTGCGGACGATCGTCGCGGCCGTGCCCTCGTAGCCCTCGGCCACGGCATCGTGGAGATACGTCTCGGACTCGCGCAGTGCTGTTACACGGTCGAGTACGACCGCACGCTTCTTCATTGCCTCCGCCCGCTGGGCGCGCAGATCAGCGATCCGCTTGCCCTCGCTGTCGGGGTTGAAAGACGACTTACGCTCGGCGATGGTCGCGACACTGCGGGTGAGCTCGTCGGAACCACCTCGCGAGAGGTCGGTGATCGAGACACAGAGTTCCTGCATCTCGGGCGGCAGCTTGTCACGGAGCACCCGCAGAGCCTGCGCCTTCTCGCTCGTGACGAGCACCCGCTGGCCTCGGGCGAGGAGCGCTGAGACCAGATTGGCGATGGTGTGGGTCTTTCCCGTCCCGGGCGGCCCCTCGACCACCACCCCGCTGTCTCCACCGAGCCGCTCGATGATCTGCGACTGCTCGGCGTTGGCGGGAAGGGGAAAGAGGGGGTCCTCGGCGAGGGTGGCGGGTGCGGCGGCCCCCGTGCGCTGGAGCCACGTCACTCGCTCCGCCGGCTCGATCGCGTCCACCAGTTGGGCGAGGCCGAGCGGAACGGTGGCGCCGTCACGTTCGAGGTGGGCGATCATCTTCTCGTAGTACCCGACGAGCGCAAACGCGCTGCGCTTGCGGAGCACGAGGGCGGGTGAGAGGGCGAGTGTGTCCGCCCCCGTCTCGTCCAGCGGCTCGACAGCGTCACGAACATCGATATCGGTGGTTACCGCTAGCGGGGCCCATTCCCGGAGGAATTTCCCGACGTCGGCGCCGAGCGGAGAGGTCGCGGATTCGTGCAGATTTTGCTGCAGTCGCATCGACTGCGAGCTGTCGTAGAGCGAGAGCCCAGTCAGCAGCTGCGAGTCCTCGAGCCGAGGCGCGGTGGTGGGCGTCAACCGCACCAGGAGGTCACCGGTCCGAACGTCGCGGTGAATCCCCGCCGGCTGTGTGACGAGGTGGGTCCGGATGCCGGCATCGGTGCCGACACCGGGGACGGTGAGCAGACCGGAGGCAAGGACGAGTTCGATCGACTCGGGCCGGGCGTTCAACTCCTGCAGCATCGCCTGCAACGACTGGTACAGCTCGGCGTGCGGGCGCTGTTTGCGATCCATCGCCGCCCAGGCCTTCCACCGTGGCAGGTAGGCGTCGAATGCCTGCCGGACCTGGTAGGCCCGGCGAACGTCGTATTCCTCGTCGGAGTCTTCCGCATAGGCGTCCGAGGTATTCAAGGCCAGCTCGGACTGCGAGCTGTCGGATCGGGCAGCCTGGTCCACCCAGCCGTGTAGAACCGGCGGGAGTGCCGGTGGATCCTCGACGGCCACGACAGGCACCCGGAGGACGACGCCGCCCTGTTCGGCTTGGGCGTCGAGTTGAAGTTCTCGACCTTCGCGGTACAGCCATTCCACTTGTTCGTGCTGGTCGACGCGCAGTACCGGCTTGGTGCGAGCCCTGACGACTTCGCGCAGGAACTGCAGAAGCCGCTTGACGCGGCCGGCGAGCTCGGCGTCGGTTTCGGGACTCGACAATGTAAACCTCTGAGAGTTCTCGGTGATGGTCGGCGCTGCCCCCGC
Organism: Rhodococcus tibetensis; assembly: GCF_024438035.1. Classification (GTDB taxonomy): domain Bacteria; phylum Actinomycetota; class Actinomycetes; order Mycobacteriales; family Mycobacteriaceae; genus Rhodococcus_F; species Rhodococcus_F tibetensis. The sequence continues at coordinate 20,609 of NZ_JANFQF010000038.1, read as the reverse complement.
CGTGCACACTATCGGGTCGACGAGGAGAAGATCGAGGCGTAGTCCCCGTTCGGAAGCGGAAAAGCCGCCCGACAGTTGCGCAGGTCACAGGGACTGGACGGTCGCCTCGCACCGCCCCGGGCCGATGACCGTCCTCGCTACACGCCGTTCGGACCACCCGGTCTCTCTATCGATCCATGTCGGATACGCGCATCACGAAGGTCGGTGCCTGCGAAGACGACGTGTTCAAGGGCCGGCAGTGGTACGTAGACGGGTGGCACACCACGACACCGGGGCTGCCCGCACCCTGATGAGCTTCCGGGACTGGATGCACACCGTCGTCGACCGATACAAGAACTCGTCCTCACTCGCCGCCGGGGAACTGGTGGGTGAACCGGAATCCAGCACGTGCACCGACTCCGCCTGTTCGTGGTGGACCCGGTCGTGCGGCACAGACGACGCCGGGGCCGAGCTCCGCGCCCGCGACCCACGGACTCTGATCACGGCGGGGTTCACCGGCGGCGGGCAGCCGGGGCGCTGCTCTGGGCGTTGGTCCCCGACCCCCAGGCCCACCGAGTGCACCTACGACCTAGGCCCCCGCGACCCGCTGCGGGACGTGGTGGAGCAGTTCGGCTCCCTCGGCACCGGTGTTTCCCCGGGCGCCTACTGAGAGCGCTCAGGACACGAGAACCCGCACTGTCTCCGCTACGCACGCCGGCTTGTCGGAGCCTTTGATCTCGATGGTGTTCTTCACGACTACCTGGGCACCCTTGGATGTGCGCTCGCAGGAGACGATTTCGCCGCCGACACGAATCGATGCCCCCACGCGGACCGGTTCCGGGAAGCGAACCTTGTTGAGCCCGTAGTTGATCGTCATCTTCACTCCGTCGACCCGCATGATCTCCGCGCCGAGCTTCGGCAGCAACGAGAGGGTGAGATAGCCGTGCGCGATCGCCGCGCCGAACGGGCCGTCGGCGGCTCGCTCCGGGTCGACGTGGATCCACTGGTGATCCTCGGTGGCGTCGGCGAAGAGGTTCACGCGGTCCTGCGTGATCTCCAACCATTCACTGAAGCCGAGGGACTCGCCCACGGCAGATTCGACCTCGTCGATTCCGTTGAACACGCGCATGAAAGCGTTTCTCCTCGTTGTGGTTCAGCGTCCGCCGCGGCGGAGCGTCACTCGGTAGGTGTAATGCTCGGGCAAAAAATAGCTGACCGCCAACTCGACGATCCGGCCTTCGGCATCGGTGTACAGGCGGTCGACTCGCAGCATCGAGTGGCCCTCGGGGCAGTCGAGTTCACGGGCCACATCCCCGGGGGCAGGCGCGACCGTGATCGACTGCGCCGCCTCCACGATGGGGCTCCGCAGGTGTGGTTCCAGCAGTCCGATGATCGTGTACGAACTGACGGCGCCCTCGGACATTTCGGGGGCGTCGACGACGAGCCGTGCGATCTCCGCGGGAAGGTACACGGTGGTCAGCACGAACGGTGTGCCATCGTGGCGGCGCCGGAACACGACCGTATGGACGAGGTCGGTGTCGAGGCGGAGCCTGCTGGCGGCCTCGATGTCGACCCGGCGACGCAGGGGCGAGACCACCTCCATGGTGGTGTCCGTCGACAAATTCATCAGGTCTTCGATGGACCCGAGCTGACGCAGGTATCGGCCGTCGGACTCGGCCGCGAAGGTGCCGCGCCCCGGCACCCGGTAGACGATGCCCTCGGCCACCAGGTCCTGAAATGCGCGTCGCACGGTCTGACGGCTCACCCCGTGCTGTTCTGCGAGCTCGAATTCGGTAGGAAGCTTGATGCCGCCGCGGTACTTGCCCGCTGCTATGTGCTCACGCAGCTGTTTGGACACCAACTGGTACGCCGGCTCGCTCTCTCGTTCCCTACCGTTCATCGCGCACCGATCCTACGTGCAGGTTGCCGGACTACAGTCCGCCTCGCGACACGAGTTGCGAGACGATCACGTTGCGCTGGATCTCGTTGGTCCCCTCACCGACGATCATCAGCGGCGCATCGCGGAAATACCGTTCGACGTCGTACTCGGTGGAGTAGCCGTAACCACCGTGAATACGGACTGCCGACAGGGCGATTTCCATCGCCACCTCCGACGCATACAGCTTGGCCATACCCGCCTCCATGTCACACCGTTCGCCGCTGTCGTACTGCTCGGCCGCATGCCAGGTCAGCTGTCGCGCCGCGGTCAGCTTGGTCGCCATGTCGGCCAAGTAGTTGCCGATCGACTGGTGCTTCCAGATCGGCTGGCCGAAGCTCTCCCGCTGTTGGGCGTACGCGAGGGAATCCTCGAGCGCCGCCGTCGCCACTCCCAACGCCCGGCAGGCCACCTGGATACGACCGGTCTCGAGGCCCTTCATCATTTGCCCGAAGCCCTTACCCGGGGTACCGCCGAGGATCGCGGTGGCCGGAACGCGGTAACCGTCGAACGAGAGCTCACAGGTCTCGACACCCTTGTACCCGAGCTTGGGCAGATCGCGCGACACCGTCAGACCTGGACCGTGCTCTACCAACACGATCGAAATACCCCGGTGCTTCGGATTCGCACTCGGGTCGGTCTTACACAGCAGCGCGATCAACCCCGACCTGCGGGCATTGGAAATCCACGTCTTCGAGCCGCTGATCACCAGATCGTCGCCGTCGGTCTTGGCATTGGTCGACATGGCCTGCAGATCCGAACCACCGCCGGGCTCCGTCAGCGCCATCGTGGCCCGCATCTCGCCCGTCGCCATCTTCGGCAGGTACTGCTGCTTCTGCTCGTCGGTGCCGTACAACGACAGCAACTTCGCGACGACGGTGTGCCCGCCCATCGCCCCTGCGAGGCTCATCCATCCACGGGCCAGTTCCTGAGTGACCTGTGCGTAGCAGGGCATCGACACCGGCGATCCGCCGTACTCCTCCGGCACTGCCAACCCGTAGATCCCGATCTGCTTCATCTGCTCGATCCACTTCTCGGGATACTCGTTGGCGTGCTCCACCTCCTGCACCGTCGGCTTGACGTCGCGGTCGATGAACGCCCGCACCGTCTCGACCAGGTAGGTCTCTTCCTCATTCAGCCTGCCCATGGGCCCTCACCTCGCGCGCTGTCGGTATTTGTACGGCCATAGTTTCGCTTTGTTCGGCGCAAGTCAAGCATCCGTCTTGACATAGCCCGTGGACGCCTGCCAGCATCGCTGTTCAGACCCGTTCTTCTGGCCGTACATATCGGTTTGTGCCCGGCCAACCCGAAATGAGGGATTGAAGCATCGTGCAGAACCTCACCCGCAGGCGTGCCGCCTTGGTGGCCCCCGGATCCGATGAACGCAAAGCCCGGGGGGCACTGCAGTCGAATGCCGACGAAGTGGTCCTCGATCTCGAGGACGCCGTCGCACCGGCGAAAAAGGCTGCGGCCCGCGATCTGGTCTCCCGTCTCGTGCGCGAGTCTGCTGGCTCCCGGGTCGTCTCCGTTCGGATCAACGCGCTCACCACACCATGGGCGGCGGAGGACCTCGCCGCATGCGCCGCGCTCGGCTCCTCGTTGACCAGCATCGTCGTTCCCAAGACCGAGACGCTTCAGGATCTGCTGGACGCTGCAGACGCCGTCGGAACCATCCGGCTCCAGGCGCTGGTGGAAACACCGCTCGGCGTACAGAACGTCGATGCGATCTCACGAGCCGATCACCTCGACGCCGTCATCATCGGTTACGCCGACCTGGGCGCCGCACTGGGACGCTCACGCACCGCACTTCCCGAGCACTGGCTCGCTATCCAGGACGCGGTTCTCGTCGCCGCTCGCGCCGCAGGCGTCCAGGCGATCGACGGTCCCTTCCTCGGCATCGCCGACGACGACGCATTTCGACACTCGGCGTCGTGGACCAGTGGGCTCGGATTCGACGGGAAATGGGTGATCCACCCGAATCAAATCTCCTCCGCGGCTTCGGCATTCACCCCCACCGACACCGCAGTCGAGAATGCACGACGCGTGATCGACACACTCATCGCCGCCGAGGCCGCCGGGAATGGCGCTGCGCAACTCGACGGGCAGATGCTGGACGAGGCCGTCGCGGTGGCGGCACGACGCGTTCTCGCACAGGTGGGTGGGAAATGACGATCACGCAGACGTACGTCGGTGGACCGTACTTCGACGAACTCGAAATCGGTCAGGTCTTCGATTCAGCCCCTGCAGCCACTTTGACCAGCGGTCTCTCAGCCACGCACCAGGCGATCCTCGGTGACCGGATGCGGATGCCACTCGACACTCACCTGTCGCGGGCGGTCACCGGAGCGTCCGAGGGGGTGGCCAACCCGGGACTCGTGTGTGACCTCGCGATTGGTCAGTCGACGGTGGCCACCCATCACGTGAAGGCCAATCTCTTCTACCGCGGCCTGCGCTTCTACCGCTTCCCGCACCTCGGTGACACCCTTCATACCCGCACGGAAGTAGTGGGCTTGCGCGAGAATTCCGCGAAACCCGGGCGCAAGCCCACGGGTCTCGCCGCCCTGCGGATGACCTCGACCGACCAGAACGGCCGGACGGTCCTCGATTTCTACCGCTGCGCAATGCTTCCCCTCGGTCAGAGCCCCGACGAGAACCGCGTCCGCAAGGTGGACGACCTGTCGGCTGTCGGACCGCAGTCGGAGCAACCCTTCAGCGCACCGGACGGATGGGACCTAGGCGTGTACCGCGAGAAGGTGCCCGGCGAACACTTCACCCCCGACCTCGCCGGTGCGGTGTTCCGCAGCAGCGGCGATGTGGTTTCCAGCGCACCGGAACTCGCACGCCTCACCCTCAACATCGCGGCCACACACCACGATGAGCGCGTCGGGGCCGACGGACGTCTCGTCTATGGCGGCCACACGATAGGAATCGCCCTCGGGCAGGCCACGCGCGCCCTGCCCAATCTCGTCACCGTCCTCGGCTGGAAATCGTGCGATCACACCGGGCCCGTCCACGAGGGCGACACCCTCACCAGTGAACTCCGTGTCGAAGGTGCGGACCCGCTGGCCAATGGTAGTGGGCTCCTTCACCTTCGGTCGCTTGTGTTCGCGCACAACGCCACAGCGTCCGACGTACCCGTCCTCGACTGGCGCTTCACCGCCCTCATGGCCTGACCTCCACCATCAAGGAGCTTCCCTAGTGACTGCCCACACTCCCCTTGCCGGACTCCGGATCGTCGAGGTCTCCAGTTTCGTCGCGTCGCCCCTCTGCGGACTGACGCTGTCTCAGCTGGGGGCCGAGGTGATCCGGGTCGACCCCATCGGTGGCGCCGCCTGCTATAAACGCTGGCCGGTCACGAATGACGGTGAGAGCATCTACTGGACGGGGCTCAACCGCGGCAAACGGTCCGTGGCCGTCGACATGCGCAGCCCCGAGGGGCAGCAGCTCGTGCAGCAACTGGTCGCGGCTCCCGGTGCCGGCGGCGGCATTCTCGTGACCAATGCCGGTGGTCGCGACTGGCTGTCCTACGACGCGCTGAGCGCTCTCCGGTCCGACGTGATCACGGTGGAAGTCCTCGGACGCCGGGACGGATCGCCCGCCGTCGACTACACCGTCAATGCGGGGCTGGGTTTCCCGTCCATCACCGGCCCCACCGATCATGCCGGTGTCGTCAACCACGTCCTGCCCGCGTGGGACGTGGCGTGTGGGCTGTACGCGGCGCTGGCCGTCACCGCCGCCTCCCGCCACCGAGACGCGACCGGCGAGGGCACCCACGTCACCCTGCCGCTCGAGGACGTCGCGCTTGCCACAGCAGGCACCCTCGGCTACCTCACCGAGGTGCAGATCAACGGCGCCGGAAGGCAAGCGACCGGAAACTCCGTCTACGGCACATACGGAACGGATTTCACCACGTCCGACGGTGCGCGATTCATGATTGTCGCGTTGACCCGGCGTCACTTCCGCGACCTCGTGGCGGTCACCGAAACAACTGCCGCCATCGAGGCCCTGGAGCACGCTCTCGGGGTCGACTTCGGCCTCGAGGCAAACCGTTTCACTCATCGCGACGTCCTCACCGCCCTCTTCGCGCGCTGGTTCAGCGATCACACCTCAACAGAGGTGGCGAAGGCCCTCGCCGACACCTCCGTCCTCGTCGAGCGGTACCGCACTTTCCAGGACGTGGTGGAGTCGGGGGAACTCGAGCAGAATCCGATGTTCACCACCATGGACCAGCCGCGGATCGGCACCTATCTCGCCGCCGGACACCCCGCGGCGTTCGACGGCCACCACGCGACCGTCGCCCCGGCCTCCGCGGTGGGAGAAGACACCGCAGAAGTTCTGAAGGACTGGCTCGGCACATCGCAATCCGATATTGCCGCCCTGCACGAACGCGGCGTCGTCGCGCGGTAGCCGCGAGAACTACTGCACCTCAACCAACTCCCAGCCGGTGCTGAGGTCACGCACCAGATCGGGGATACGGCGGACGACTCGTTGGGTGTCGACGAAGTCCCGGAACGGCATCGCGAGGATCGTCTGCATCTCGCCGGGACGTGTCTCCACGAGCTGTTGGTAGGACGGGGCGATGTCGCTGACGATGTACTCCCAGCGTGGTTCCCGGTCGGCCCAGTTGAAGGCGGGTAGGGGCGCCCGCAGTCGCAGTTGCCGTCCGTCGACGTACCCGGTAACCGATAGTGGCGCCGCCTTTCCCGGCGCCCCCGAACCAGGGACCGACGGCTGGGCGGCCACCGTGGTGGCATACGTCAGTGCCCGCCCCACTCCGTCGCGGGCTGCGGCGGTGACGTCCCACTGGTCGGCGATGATCTGGTTCTGCTCACGTGACGCCATGCGGAACAAAGCATCGGCGTACCCGGTCTTCGTGCCCGAAAAGACGCCCTCCCAGGCGATCCGGGCGTTCTCGTCGAACAAGCCTGCGGCCGCGAACTCCTCGACCGCGGCGCGTCCATCATTCAAGTACGCCTCGTGCATCGGGACCATGTCGAAGTAGATGTGTTTCTGCATCTTCAACAGTCGCTTCTGATACCAGTCGACGTCCTCGGCGGTGATCGCCGGCCCGACGGTCGCCAGCGTCCGCACATCGGACGGCACCAGCGACATCACCTCGGCGGGCAACCCTCGGATCGACGAGGCGACGGCGTCACCGAGCGCGTGGACGGCGTCGACGCCGAGCACGGTCCTGCCCATGTCGAGGTCCCAGAAGCCGGCGGCGAACGATCCACCGGCCATTCCCGCCATACCCGACCAGTAGAGCTCGGCGCGCTCTCGCTGATAGCGGCCATAGTTCTCGTAGACGCGATCGACCACGGTCGCGTTGGCGATCAGACCGGCATTCGGGTCCCACGTCGCCAGGTCGATGCCGGACGCTTCCGTTCCGCGCACCAGCCAGTACTGATGCAGCAGCGCCGAATACCGTGTCGGCGCGACACGGTCGGCCCTGGCCGCGGAAAGTGCGGCACCGAGGACACCTGGGTCGGTGGGTAGTCGGGGGTCGAGGCCGCCGATCGCCTCCGCGTCCGCGTTGGACGGTGTCACATCGATGAAGCCGTCGTATTCGGCGGCATGGGCTACTGCCTGTCCCGGGACCGCCAGGGCTGCCGCCCCCAACAGAACGGCGAGAATCGCGCGAATCGATGGTCTGCGACACGAGGGCAGGGGGACGACATGCAGGCGCATACGAATATCGAACAACATATATGTGATGTGGCGAGGCTGAATGGCGGAACTGATCGCGCCTCTCAGTCGGGCAGGCGACCCAGCACGGCCGAGAGGATCGTGTGCGCGTCGGCGATGACCGACTCGATGGGCTGCGGATTCTCCGACAGCACCCACTGCTGGGCGATCATCAGGACGGCACCGACCAGTCCGGTGGCGAGGGTGTGCAGATGCGGATCCGGCGCCCGCTCTGCGTCGATTGCCGGGTCCATGACGAAGAGAACGGCATCGACGAACTCGAGGGTGACCCGGCGGTATGCGCGGTCTACTTCCGGCCCGACACCCAGAACCTCCTGGAACGCGATACGGGAGATTCGGGGATCCTCGGCGACAGACTCGAAGAATGCGGTGAGAGCACCTCGCACTCGGGCGTCGAGGTCGGCGGCACCTCGCCCGGCGCCGGCGAGCACGTTCTCCCGCAACCGGTCGGTCACCGTGCCATAGGCCGCCAGCAGCAAGGCTTCGCTGTCGGTGAAGGATTCGTAGAAGTAGCGCTTGGTCAGCCCCGCCGCCGCGCAGATCTTCTCCACGGTCGCCGAGCGGTATCCGGTGGTGCCGAAGACCTCGACAGCTGCGTCGATCAAGCGCAGGCGGCGCTCTTCCTGACGTTGCTGGGGTCCCGCACCACGGTAAGTGCGACCCGACTCCTCGACGCTGGCCGGACTCACGAGGGCAATATTGACACCGTCTGGTTCCAGATACAAACTGACACCGGACGGTGCCAGATAACCACGCCAGGAGATCGCCATGCCCACGCTCAGGAACAAGGTCGCGCTCATCACGGGCGCCGCACGCGGCATCGGGGCAGACACCGCCCGGGCGCTCGCCGGAAAGGGTGCCAAGCTCGTCTTGATCGACCTGGACGCTGCGCCGCTGCAGGCTCTGGTCGCCGAACTCGGTGACGACGTAGCCCTCGCAGCCGCCGCCGACGTGTGTGATCTGCCCGCGATGCAGAGAGCCGTCGACGCCGGGGTCGCGAAGTTCGGTGGCATCGACCTGGTGCTCGCGAACGCCGGAATCGCCAGCTACGGCTCGGTGTCGCAGGTAGACCCGGCCACCTTCAAGCGCGTTCTCGACATCAACATTCTCGGCGCCTTCCACACGGTCCGGGCCGCGCTCCCGTCCGTCATCGAACGCAAGGGCTACATACTCGTCGTCTCCTCGCTCGCCGCATTCACCGCCGCACCCGGCCTCGCCGCGTACTGCGCCAGCAAGGCCGGGGTCGAGCATTTCGCCAGCGCCCTTCACCTCGAGCTCGCTCACCTCGATGTCGCGGTCGGATCGGCGCACATGTCGTGGATCGACACACCACTCGTGCAGGACGCGAAGGCGGATTTGTCGGCTTTCAATCAGCTCCTCGCTGTTCTGCCCGGCCCCCTCGGGAAGACGACGTCGGTGCAGGCGTGCGTCGACGCCTTCGTTCATGCTCTGTCTCGCCGCAAGCGCCGCGTGTACGTACCCCGCTGGGTCGGGCCGGTGGGCTGGTTCAAAGCGGTGGTCACCTCCAGGATCGGCGATCGCGCGGTTCTGCCTCACATCCCGCGGATTCTTCCGTTGATGGACCAAGAGGTGGCCGCACTCGGTCGGTCCACCTCCGCGCGCAACGTTGCGCTCGACGACGTGGCGGTCGACCCGTCATGACTTCCACCGACACCGCCGCCGGCCTATCAGAGACCGAACCCGCAGTCGAGCATCTCGATGTGATCGTGATCGGCGCAGGCCTCTCCGGGATCGGCGCCGCGTACCACCTGCAGGACAACTTCCCTGGCCGCACGTACGCGATCCTCGAGGGCCGCGACGCGATCGGTGGCACCTGGGACCTGTTCCGGTACCCGGGAATTCGTTCCGACTCCGACATGTACACCCTCGGCTACCGGTTCCGGCCCTGGGAGAACGCCAAGTCGATCGCCGACGGCCCCTCCATCCTCGAGTACGTGCGCACAACGGCCGCCGAGGCCGGCATCGATCGCCACATCCGGTTCGGACATCGGGTTGTCCGGGCCGAATGGTCGACGGCCGACTCGATCTGGAAAGTCGACGCCGAGCGCACGGATACCGGCGAGAAGGTGAAGGTCACCGCCGACTTCCTCTTCTCCTGCAGCGGCTATTACCGGTACGACGAGGGCTACACCCCGGATTTCCCGGGGCTGGAACGATTCGACGGCCAGGTGGTGCATCCCCAGCAGTGGCCCGAGAATCTCGACTACGCCGGCAAGCGTGTCGTCGTCATCGGTAGCGGCGCGACCGCGGTGACCCTCGCGCCGTCGATGGCGGCCGAGGCCGAGCACGTCACCATGCTGCAGCGCTCGCCCACGTACATCCTCTCCATGCCGGCTGAGGATGCGCTGGCCAACCGCTTCCGCAAGCACCTTCCCGCGCGCGTCGCCTACGCCCTGACCCGGCTGAAGAACGCGTCGGTCGCGGTCGCGATCTACCAACTGTGCCAGCGTTATCCGGAGTTCATGAAGGGCCGTATCCGGCAACTGCAGACGAAGTGGCTTCCTCACGGTTACGATATTGACACCCACTTCACACCGCGATACAACCCGTGGGATCAGCGTCTGTGCCTCGTTCCCAATGGTGACCTGTTCCGCGCCATCCGTCACGGTGAGGTGTCGATCGTCACCGATCACATCGACAGCTTCACGAAGAACGGCATCGCCCTGAAGTCGGGCGAGGAACTGAGGGCCGACATCGTGGTGACCGCCACCGGGTTGAATCTGCTTGCCTTCGGCGGAATGACCCTCGCCGTCGACGGCCGCGACATCGACCTCGCGGACACGATGGCCTACAAGGGCATGATGCTCAGTGGCGTACCCAATTTCGCGTTCGTCATCGGGTACACCAACGCCTCGTGGACCCTGAAGGCCGACCTCGTGTGTGAGTACGTGTGCCGTCTTCTCGAGCACATGGACGAGAAGGGGTACACGTACTGCGTGCCCGAACGTGACGCATCGGTCGACGAAGAACCGTTCCTCGACTTCGCCGCCGGGTACGTACTCCGCTCCGTGGAGTCGTTCCCGAAGCAGGGCTCGAAAGCCCCGTGGCGGCTGCGCATGAACTACTTCCGCGACCTCGTCACCTTTCGCCACGGCAAGATCCTCGACGACGCGATGACCTTCCGAGGGTCACGACCGCCCCGTTCGCTCACGAGGGGGCACTGAGAGCTGAGTGCGGTTCACGGGGCGGGAACCACGCAGGGACCGGCTCGGGACCGAACGCCCCCACCACGTCGGATGTGTGCTGCTCCTTGCTCCCATAGGTGTTGGCGGCTACCGAGAAGTCGGGACCGAACGAGGCCGACGCCACGATGTCCGATCCGTAGTCGGACCAGCCCCATTTGGTGCCGACGACGGAGGGAAGCGTGCTCGTTCCCCAGTCCTGGGTCGTTCCGTCTGCCGCGACGGGCGCGGCGGTGGCCATCCAGCCGAGGATGGGACTCGACGGATCGGTGGCCTTCTTCGCTTCCAAGAACGTGACGGTGTCGGCCGTGCTGGTGCTCGAATTGCCCCAGAAGGCGGCGCCGCGCGTTCCGGTGAGACCGTACTCGCGCGCCACGGCGTCGATCGACTGCGGATACTTGGCATACGCCAGCGAGGCAGCGTTGTCGTCGCTGTCCCGAATCATGCGCTGACCGAGTTCACGGTCCTCGGCAGAACCGTCTCCGTGCCGGAGCATGTAGTCCACGACATACAGTTTGACGGTCGACAGGCCGGGGCGGGCCTCGGCGGAGTTGGCGGTACCCACCCTCGTTCCGCTGGGTGAGTGCGCGAAAGACAGCGAGGTACGGTCGGGGACGGTGTCGAACCCGTCCGGCGACGGAGCGGCGGTCACCGATCCGGCATGGGCGGCCACTCCGCCGCCGAGGATGAGCATGAGTGCTGCACAGCGCGCACAGTTCTTCTTGGCGCCCGCGGCGGCGAAATGGAGGAGCTTCATAATTTCGGGTACCCACGGTGAGGGCGGTGACACACCATCGAACAGGAATCGACGAAGAAGTGAAAAATCACGGGCGAACACGCACTGCATGCCGTTAGGTGTCTGCGTTGTCTATCGCGAGCAGCGTGATCGCCACCGTGAGGTGAGGCCGTCAGGTCACTGACCGGATCCGGGTTTGGCCAGCAAACGATGTGCTGCCGCCTTCACAGCGTCCGGCGTGACCGTGTTCACCGCGGCCATTGCCTTGGACATGATCGAGCCGGCTACCACTTTGCGCTCCCCCTTCATCAACGCTTCGTAGCGTTGCTTCGCGACTTCGGCAGGATCATCCTTGGGACCTTGACCGAGCTTGGTGTCGTCGAGCTCGGCTCGGCGGAAGAAGTGGGTGTCCGTCGGCCCCGGCATCAGCGACGTCATGGTGACGGGACTGTCCTTCAGTTCCCCTTGCAGCCCCTCCGCGAACGACTGCACGAACGATTTCGACGCGTTGTAGACGGCTTGACAGGGACCGGGCATCGTCGATGCGACGGACGACGTGATCAGGATCCGGCCCGCACCACGGGCGACCATGTCGTCGAGTACGAGCTTGGTCAGGTGCACGGTCGACCTCACATTGAGGTCGATGACGGCGAACGTATCGGCGAGGTCGGTGTCGACGAATGCACCGCCCTGTCCGACACCGGCATTGAGTGCGGCGGCAGCGAGCGGGCGTCCGTCTGCGGTGATCGCGTGGTACACCGCCTCGACTCCCTGTTCGGTACGTAGATCGGTGCGGACGGGTATCACGCCGGCACCCGTCGACGTCAACTCGGAGACGGTGGAGTCCAGGGCATCGGAATCCGCCACGACGACGAGGTCGTATCCGTCCTTGACGAACAGTCTCGTCAATTCGAGCCCGATCCCCCGGGACGCTCCGGTGACGAGAGCCAATGGGCGTGCCATGGTCATACTATTCTCACCTCCCCGTGATGTGGTTTCTCCGTTTGGGAGAAACAGTCGGTGATCACGGTGTCGATTACCCCGGTCCCTGCATCTCACACCGGCAGGGATGTGGCGCCGCGAGTTGTGTGTGGAGCGCGGGTCACCGACGATGGAACAAGACGCAACTGACGCAGGTTTCCGCACACCTCACCGAGGAGAAGGCACCATGGTCGATTCCGGACGAGCACTAAACACCCTGCGCAGCGCGTTTGTGGGGCCGTTCCGCGTCGCCGCGTCTGTCCGCCATGCACGGGTCTTTCATCCCAAGGGCCTGGTTGCCCGGGGCACAGTCGAATTCAACTCGTCCTGGTGGCCCGGACGCACTCGAATCCCACTGACGGTGACCGCGCGGATGTCGGGTGGAATCGGCACTCCGTCCACGCTTCCCGACGTACTCGGCCTCGCCCTGCGGATCGACCTGGACGAGGGCACCACACCGTGGGATCTGCTACTTGCGAGCTCGGGCACGTCGTCGCTGACCCGTTTGTTGCCGCTTCCGGCCACGGGGTGGAACACCGCCCGGTACAGCAGCCTCATGCCGCTCTCCTCGACGGGTGGACCGCCCACCTGGGTGCTGGCAGAGCCCGTCGGGGAGCATCCGCCGACGACGTCGATCAACGCGCTCGCCGACGCGCTCGCGATCGCGCCGCTCGTGTTCTCCTTGCAGCTGGCTACGTTCACCAATACACCGACGCCGACAGGGCGCGTCGTCCTGCGAGACGTGTGTGAACTCGCAGACGACGATCAGCCGTCGTTCGATCCCGTCCTGAACTGCCCACCCGCGATCGCACTGCAGCCGGAGTGGCTGGCCGCAGTACGAGTCGGGGCATACCGAGGTAGTCGCCGGGGGCGGGGCGCAACCAACGGATAATTGTCAGGGCTTGTCCGGGTCGAGCGCTTCCTTGACCTTGCCGACCAGGCCCTTCTCCGTTCCGAGTGCGCTCGACGCAGGGTCGCCCAGGCTCCCGTCGTACGTCGCGTAGAGCTTCGGGTCCGGGGCGGGCGCACCGCCCTTGCCGCCCAGCGGCTGCGGGTCCGCGAGAAACCGGTTCTCGTGCACGCCGTCGGGTGCCGGACCCGACGCCCATCGTCCCTGATCGGACATCGTGCCGTCGGACAAGTGCCACAACGTTTCTGCGTGCTCGCTGTACTCCTCGTCGAACAACGCGTTCGGGGCGATGGTGCCCTCGAGTCCGTCCGCCTTCAATTCCTCGATGGCCGACAACCACATGTTCTGGTGGTAGGTGTCCCGGGCGAGGTTGAACTTCAGCATGTTCTTCACGCCCGGATCGTCGGTCATGTTGTACAACCGTGCCGTCTGAAGGCGCCCCTGCGCCTCGGCCGTGACGTTGGCGTAGAAGTCCGCGAGCAGGTTGCCGCTCGCGACGATGTAGCGGCCGTTCCACGGCACCCCGTTACTGTCGGCCAACACGGCCCCGCCACCAGAGACGATCGCCTGCTGGGGGTCCATACCGCCGAGGACCGCCGCCACGACGGGGTCTGCTCCCGCTGCCTTGGATGATTCCGTGGCCGGTGCGCCCTCGAGGAGTCGTGCGACCATCGTTGCGATCATCTCGACGTGGCCGATCTCCTCGGTCGCGATATCCATGATCAGATCCTTGTACTTGCCGGGCATACGACAGTTCCAGCCCTGCATCAAATACTGCATGGTGACGGTCATTTCACCGTAGGCACCGCCGAGAAGTTCCTGAAGCTTACGGGCATACACCGGGTCCGGCTTTTCCGGAGCAACATCGAACTGCAGATAGTCGGTGTGACGAAACATGTGGCAACTCCCGATCGTCGAAGTGGTTCAGTCATCGCCGCTTACCTCGGTTCACAGTTTCCAAACCGGGTGGCCCGGAAATTTCCCAGAAGATTCGCGGGTCAGACCCGGTGAGGGTGACGGTGCCCGGCGTGCACCTCTAGGCAGGCGGTCGCTCGAAGCGACGATTTTGATGTGGTACCCGACGGCACCGGTATCAGTGATGCAAGATGCTTGCGCATGCTCGACGAAGTCGCGGCAGGACTGCGACTGCTCGAAGGACCTCTCGACCATCGAGGCGGCGCTCCTCGATCGGCCCAGGTCCGAATCGGGTGGGTGGAGAAGAACCCACGCGTGAATCTGTCCGGGCGCCGGATATTCGGGACGGCACCGGGTTAATATCTATTCCACTAATGTTGTAGTGAAAGTGGTGCGATGGTCTCCTTCCGAATCGATCGCAGATCGGGCATCCCCACGTACGTGCAATTGGTGCTGCAGACGAAACAGGCACTGCGGCTGGGGGAATTGCGTCAAGGCGATCGTCTGCCCACAGCGAAGGATGTCGTCGGAGCTCTCGCCATCAACCCGAACACCGTGCTCAAGGCGTACCGGGAACTCGAGCGGGACGGGTTGGTCGAGGCCCGGCCGGGGGCGGGCACCTTCGTGATCGGCACGTTGGCGAAGCCAGGCATGGCCGAGAAGTCGGCCCTACAGGCGGAGCTCGCGCAATGGGTACGGCATGGCCGGGATGCCGGGTTGGACCGGGTCGACCTCGAAGCCCTCGTGGCAGCCGAACTGGACGGGCAGTACGACAACGACACGGAAGGATTTTCATGACTGACGTCGCCGACGCGTCCCGCAGTGTCGTGTCAATGCGAGAGGTGTGCCTGCGTTTCGGCAAGACGTATGCCCTGGACGGCTGCTCGTTCGATGTGGCGCGCGGCAGCGTCACTGCGTTGGTAGGCCGAAACGGGGCAGGCAAATCGACGCTGATGTCGGTCGCGGTGGGTTTGCTGACACCGCAGAGTGGGTCCGTGTCAGTGCTCGGCCGGTCCCCCGGTCACACAGGGATCAGTCCGGGATTGTCCTACCTCGCTCAGCACAAGCCGCTCTACGGCAAGTTCACCGTCGCCGAGATGCTGCGCTTCGGGCAGCGGACGAATGCGCAGTGGGACAACGCCTACGCGGGCCGTCTGGTCTCGGAAGCCGATGTGCCCATGAGGGCGAAGATCAGATCGCTCTCACCGGGGCAGCGAGCGCGAATAGCAGTGGCACTGGCTCTCGGACGCCGACCCGACGTCGTTCTGCTGGACGAACCGTTGGCGGATCTCGATCCCGTGGCACGGCGATCGGTGGCGCAGACCCTGATGCGGGACGCCGCCCAGCACGGAACCACCGTCGTGCTGTCCTCGCATATCCTCGTCGAGCTGACCGACGTCGCCGATCAACTCCTCCTCCTCGACCGCGGGCGTATCCGCCTGACCGGCAGCCTCGACGACCTACTCGACGATCACTACCTACTCACAGGCACCGGTGACCCGCAGCACGCTATCGGACAGGGAGCGATCATCGAGTCCCGTGCAGGCACCCGGACGACCACCCACCTCGTCCACGGGCCGCGCCCACCGCACCACGGCGACTGGCTCCTCGAGCAACCGACCATCGACGAGATCGTGCTCGCGCACCTGGCCGAACAGAAGGAGGAACGCGCATGATCTGGGTGACGTGGCGACACCACCGCAGGACCATCGTGGCCGCACTCGGCTCGATCCTGGTTCTGCGCTGGCGGCAGTGGTCGCCGGCCGAATCGTCCGCGGCAATCCCGGTGCCAGAGCGTTCGGCACCTTCTTCGGATGCTTCGGCTCCACTCCAGACGTCTGCCGCGCCGAATCGGTCCTCACCGCAACCACGGTGATCGCGGTGGCGGTGCCGGTTCTGCTCGGCCTGTTGGTCGGAGTCACCGTGTTCTCGCGCGATATCGAGCAGGGCACCCATGTGCTGGGCCTGTCCCAGTCCGTGAGCCGCGCCCGGTGGTTCTGGATGCGGATCCTGGTGGTGTTTGTGCCTATCAGTGTCGCGATGGCGGTGCTCGGGTTCATCCTCGAGTGGTCCCGCTCCTACGGAGGCGGGAAGAGCGTCGCGTTCATCTCCGGTTTCGGGATCGGGGTCGCCCGGCTGACGTTCCCGCTGTTTCAATCCTCCGGATTGGTTCTCGGCACCTACACGTTCCTTGCCCTGATCATCGGGAGCGCCGCGGCGCTGATCGTGCGAAACACCCTCGGCGCGATGGTGATCACGCTTGTCGCGACCGCCTCGATCATGGTCGGACTGCAACTCGGGGCGCGTCCGCACTATGCGCCGACGAGTATCGAGGCCCGGCCACTCAGTGGCGCCGCCGCATACGCCTCCTCCGGAAACATCGGCTTCTGGTTCGATTCCTGGACGGTCGGATCGGACTACGTCAACGCCGACGGGAGCATCGTCGATATCGACCGAGAGCAATGTGATCGTGCGTTCTACAGCGACGACTTCGGCCAACACCCGGACGAGACGTACGCCGACTACAACGCCCGCACCGAAATCCTGTATCAGCAGCAGCAACGGGACTACGAGGGTTGCCTCCGAGCCCAGGGCGCCGACCACTTCGAAGTGCGCTATCACGCCGACAACAGGTTCCGGCAGTTCCAACTCACCGAAGCAGCGCTCGCCCTCCTGATCGCAGCGGCTTTCCTCGTCCCCGCGCGATGGGGATTGCGCCGGCTCCGCCCGTAATTCGGGTAATCTCCAATCGCCACGCCAGTTGATTGCTGATGGGCGGCCGCGGATTCCCCACGAGACGGTGCTCGGCGTCCTCTGTCGAACGGACCCGTCCAACCGCCGCCGCCGATAACGTCGGGACGCTGCTTCTGCGTTCGG
Organism: Rhodococcus tibetensis; assembly: GCF_024438035.1. GTDB lineage: Bacteria > Actinomycetota > Actinomycetes > Mycobacteriales > Mycobacteriaceae > Rhodococcus_F > Rhodococcus_F tibetensis. Next base: position 3,366 of record NZ_JANFQF010000038.1, on the reverse strand, counting down.
CGTGCAGGTCGCTGCGCACGTGCCGATGGGGCGACCACGCAGACCTAGAGGGGAACCTATCGGTATGGCCGACCCACACGAGGACTTCGTCCGGTTCCACGGGGGCGTTCCAGGACGAATCTCACCCCATGTTCACGAGGACGGACCACGACAAACCGTGTCTCGTATTCCCTTTCGCCGGACGTCCAGTCGGATCCGGGAGTCGAACTTCCCGTCGCCGCCCGCCGCACTGTTCGAGAGCAACGACCTCGACCTCCACTGCAACCCAGCTCGGCTTGACGGTGCCAGCATCGCCTCAGCGTCGGCTGGTATGAAGCCTGACAGCGGTGATCACTCCCTTCACCTCCGAGCACCGATCCCTGCGATGCGGACGCCGTTTGCCCGATCGGCTCACGGCGCGGCACCGCGCGGGGTCCGGACACTTTAATGGGGACTGTCATTCTGAGTTGATGAAGGGTGAGAGTTAGACAGCGGGACGCCGACGATGCCAGGCAGTGAAGCTCGCCGGGCCGAGCATTCGGCGCAGCTCAGATCCTCGGACTACTCCCGAGTCCCGGCACCCGGCCGCGTTCACCGATTAGCGGCCAGCACTGCCGCGAGGCCTTCTTGCAGGTCCTTGACGAAATACTCGGGAACCTCCAGCGACGGGAAATGTCCCCCGGTTTCGGGCGACCTCCATCGGACGATCTGTCGGTATCGCTGCTGTGCCCAGGCGCGCGGACACTTCTCGATGTCGCGGGGATACATACTGATTGCTGACGGGACGTCGACCCGAAGTTCGGGGTCGAGCGAGTTGTGACTTTCGTAGTAAATGCGGGCCGACGACGCGCCGGTCCGCGTCAGCCAATATAGGGTGACGTCGTCAAGAACTCTGTCTCTGGAAATCGTCTCGAACGGGCTGTCTTCGGTATCTGTCCACTCGGCGAACTTGTCAAGGATCCAGGCGAGAAGCCCGACTGGTGAGTCGACGAGCGAGTAGCCGATGGTCTGCGGTCGGGTCGCCTGCTGCTTCGCGTATGCCGCGTGGTGGCGCCAGAAATCGCGGGTTTCCTCGGTCCATTTGCGCTCGACCGCCGTCAGCCCGTCCGTTGTCAACCCGGGCGGTGCCTGCGCGGTCGTTGTGTGGATGCCGAGAACGTGCGCCGGGAACCTGCCGCCGAGGACCGTGGTGATCACACCTCCCCAGTCGCCGCCGTGGGCTGCGAACTTGCTGTAGCCGAGCCTTCCCATCAGTTCCACCCATGCGGCCGCGATCTTTTCGGTTCCCCACCCGGTGGTGGCCGGCTTGTCGCTGTAACCAAAGCCTGGTAACGAGGGGACCACGACGTGGAACGCTGGCGCGTCTGCATCTTTCGGATCTGCCAGCTCGTCTACTACATCGATGAACTCGGCAATGCTGCCTGGCCAGCCGTGCGTCAAGATCAGAGGAGTGGCATCTGCGCGCGCGGATCGGCAGTGTAGGAAGTGGATTCCCAGATCATCAATGGTCGTGCGGAACTGGCCGATCCGGTTGAGGCGCGCTTCGAACGACCGCCAGTTGTACCCGGTGCGCCAGTAGTTCACGACATCGACGAGGTCGGTGAGAGGAACCCCCTGTTCCCATCGGCGAGGGTCGGGCGCGGCGCGATAGACCGTCTCAGCTTCCGGTAGCCGCGCCGCGGCTAATCGCGCGCGCAGATCGTCGAGGTCAGCGTCAGTTGCGTGGGCTTCAAATGCTTGCACGTCGCCGGTTGGACGGGGCATGAGACCTCCCGGTCATCGTGGAACCGGTTAAGACCTACCCTCGAACCGGCTAAGTCGGTTCTAGCATGCCTTCATGCCAGCGGGCAACCCGCTAAGGTGGTTCCATGCGCGCTGGGTTCCCTGACTTTCGCCTCGGTAACGTGCTAGCGACCAGCTTCACGGGGACTCTGACGGAGCGTCATGGCAACGCTGTGGAGCGCATTCCCACGCCGCACCGACTTGTCGACTGGTTGGCAGCGAACGGCCTCGCCGTGGACTCCTGCACCACCGCCCAGCTCGAACTCGCTCGGGAACTGAGGGAATCAATTCACGCCGCATCGACAGCGGCCGCGATCCAAGACGTTCTCCCTGCGTCTGCTGTCCAAATTATTAATGACTGCAGCATTCAGGGTCGGGCCGCGGCTATCCTGACGCCCGAGGGCAATCAGCGATGGCGACTGAGCTCGGCTTCCTGCGTAGAAGATGCCCTAGGCGTGATCGCCGCCGACGCGATCAGCATCATCGCGGGCGAACGAGACGGAAAATTAGCCCTGTGCGCATCGCCAACCTGCCAAGCCGCCTTCTTCGACACCAGCCAAAGTCGCACCCGCAAATGGTGTGACATGAACACGTGCGGGAATCGTCAGAAGAAAGCGCGCTTCAATGCCAACCGGCACAAAAACCCCAACTCGGCAAAGTAATCGTTACCCTCGGCGCATCCAGGTGGGCCCCACGTCTGCGACACATCTAGTTGACACGGACGGGCAGCCGAATCTCGGACGGGTCCGGCGGTGTTCCGTAAGGCGATGGTCATACAGGAAACGGGCAGTTGTCTTCTGACGATCTGTGTTCATAAGTGCTGTGCACGGCCGTCGGTGCACGTGGCGTGCCGCAACAGTCGTGTCTGCTGCGGCAATCGGTGGTGGTAGCTCCTCGCACACGACCGTTCGGTAGAGCACACTTTTGCGAGTGAGTCACGAGTTCGGCTGTCGCAGTGGAGGCTTGGCGATCAGCCGCGGGCACGCTGTGGGACCAGCTGCGGACCGCCTGGGCGACGAAGTGGCAGTGCGTGTAGGGCCCGCCTGGAGTGATGTGTGACACCTGGAGTTGCAGATAATCATGGAGCGGCCGTAGGTTTCAGCTACTTGCCAGTTACCGAACTGGTGGCTGGGTGACTTGGGGGACCGTGGTGACCGTGTTTCGTCGGGTGGCGGTGGGTGTGGTGGCGGCCGGGGTGCTTGCGGTAGGTGCTGGTGGGTCGGCGGCAGCGGATGCGGTGTCGGTGCCGGATCGGTGGCGCACGGTGACCACCGACGCCGGGTATCAGGTGGTGACCGGGGTGACCGAGACGGAATTGATCCAGATTCCGCCGTTGACGGGGGCGCCGACGACGCGGGAGGGGTTGTTGTCGTCGAAGGCGGTGGCCCGGATCGAGGGCGCCGGTCGTGAGCTGGCGTCGGCGGGCACGGTGTCGTTCGTTCTCGAGTTCGGGTGCCAGATCGATGTCTCGTCCGGTGTGACGTTGGGGATCACCCCGAGTGTGGGGGTGTCGGTGTCCGCGTCCGGTCCGGGGGTGAATGCGGGCCTGTCGGGGACGGTGGGCCCGATTTTCTCGACCACGATCAAGCCCGGCCAGATCGTCGA
>NZ_JANFQF010000037.1 GCF_024438035.1 Rhodococcus tibetensis | reverse complement strand
TCGTCGAGGTCGATGCCGGTCAGGTCGAGTCGGACGGGGTGGATGGTGGTGAACCAGCCGATGGTGCGGGAGAGGTCTGCGCCGGGGACGAGATTGTTTTCCCGGCCGTGCCCCTCCACGGTGACCATCGTGGAGTCCACCCGAAGGCCCCTGCGGTGTCGCCAGACGGCCACGGCGAGCGCGAGCGCGGTGAGAAGCGCGTCGTCGGCGCCGGCGTGAAAAGCCTTGGGCACGTCCGTGAGTAGCGCCTCGGTGACGTCGGTCGGCACGTCGATCGTGATGTCGCGGGATGTGGCGCGGGTGTCGCGGACGGGATCGAGTGGCCGCGACCCGAGGAGGGGGTCGGGGCCGTCGAGTATCCGGCGCCAGAGGTCGAGTTCTCCGGCCCGTTGGGGTGCGGTCTCGACGAGGGCGTGTGCCCAGCGGCGCATCGAGGTCCCGTTCCGGGGAAGGTCGGGGGTTCGTCCGGCGGTGATGTCTTCCCAGGCGGCGGCGAGGTCGGGTACCAGGATCCGCCAGGACACGCCGTCGATCGCCAGGTGATGGATCACCAGCAGTAGTCGCCCGTCGCCGGAGGCGTCGAACCATACGGCCTGCAGCATGACCCCGCGGGCAGGATCGAGACGGTCTGCTGCTGCTTCCAGCTCGGCGACCGCCAGCCGGTGGAACTGCGTGTCCGCCACCCTCGCGACCGCGACTCGTCGGAGAAGATCGATGCCGCGGGGAGCGGTCTCCGCGGGTACCTCCATGGCCGGGTCGCTGTCGGCGGTGATGCGGAGGCGAGCGCGGAGGGCGGCGTGGTGGTCGACGACGGCCTCGAGGGTTCGCGTGAGCCTCTCCTGGTTGATCCCGGCCGGCATGGTCAGCAATGCGGCCTGCGAGAACTGGCTGAAGTCACCACCGAGCTCGAGTAACCAGTGAGCGATGGGAGTCAGGGGGAACTCTCCGGTGTGGCCGCCGGGCAGCTCCTCCAGAGCTGGTGCGGCGACCGACTGAATCGACACCGCCCGCGAGAGCCGGCTGACAGTTTTGTGTTCGAAGACTTCCCGGGGTTGCAACGAAATTCCGGCGGTTCGTGCCCGAGCGACCAGTTGAATCGCCATGATGCTGTCGCCGCCGAGTGCGAAGAATGAATCGTCGACACCCACGGTGTCGAGACCGAGTACCTCGGCGAATACGGCCGCGAGTACCCGTTCGACTTCCGAGCTCGGCATGCGCTGATGTGTTGCGCGGGTGGTGAAGTCGGGAACGGGAAGTGCGCCGCGGTCGACCTTGCCGTTCGGTGTCAGCGGGAGGGACGGCAGGACGAGAACCGTCGACGGCACCATGTGCGAGGGCAGAGCGGCAGCAGCATGATCGATCAGGGTGGCCCCGTCGACCTCCGCTTCCCGCTGGGGTACGACGTAGCCGATGAGATGGTCGGTGCCGTGGTGGTCCCGGTGGAGGGCGACCACAGCCTGAGTCACACCGGGGTGGCGCAGCAGCGTGGATTCGATCTCGCCGGGTTCGACGCGGTAACCGTGCAGCTGGATCTGGAAATCGCTGCGCCCCAGATACTCGATCTGACCGAGACTGTTGTGGCGGGCGAGGTCGCCGGTGCGGTACATCCGGCTACCGGGGGCACCGTTCGGATCCGGGATGAACCGAAGTGCGGTCAGATCCGGTCGTCTCAGGTATCCACGGGCCAGTTGCGTACCGCTGATGTACATTTCGGCAGCCACCCCCCGCGGCACCGGGTGCAACCGTTGATCGAGCAGATACACCCGGGTGTTCCACACCGGTGTGCCGATCGGGACCACGGATGTGCTCGGCAGCGAAGCGGCATCGCAATAGGCGGCCGTCACCGAGGCCTCTGCCGGGCCGTACATGTTTCCGAGTGCGACACCCTGGGACAGCACCCGGTCGGCGGTGCGCGCCGGCAGCGCTTCGCCTCCGGAGAACACTCGGCGGAGCGACGGGGGAAGTGCGCGCCGGTGGTTGCCGACGAACACCTCGAGCATCGAGGGCACGAATTCGACGAGGGTGATGTTCTCGGTCGACAGAATTGAGGCCAGGTACTCGAGATCGAGATGGCCGTCGGGCCGGAGAATGACCAATGCGCTGCCCGCGCACAATGCCGAGAACGATTCCCAGATGGCCACATCGAACGCGATCGGTGCTTTCTGGAGTGCGCGGTCGCCGGGAAGAATCGGTAGCTGGGAACGGGACCACGCCAGTTGGTTGGTGATCGCTGCATGCGACACTGCGACGCCCTTGGGTCTTCCGGTGGAGCCGGAGGTGTAGACCACATAGGCAAGGTTCTGCGGGCGGAGTGGAGCTGTGCGGTCGGCGTCCCCGATCGGGCGCGCGTCGATCGCCTCGAGGTCGACGACGTCGAGGGCGAGAACATCGGCGCCGGGCGGGACGGGTACGTCGACGCCGGAGGTCGTCAGCACCAGTACGGGCGCAGAGGACTCGAGGAGATAGGCGATCCGCTCCGGCGGATGTCCGAGGTCGAGGGCGAGCAGAGCGGCACCGGCTTTGACGACGGCGTACATTCCGGCAAGCAATTCGAACGATCGCGGCAAGGCCAGGGCTACCACGCGTTCCGGTCCGATGCCCCGCCCGATCAGAGTGCGCGCGAGCTGATTGGTCCAGGAGTCGAACTCGCGGTAGGTCAGCGAGTTCCCCTCGAACACGACGGCGATGTCGTCGGGCGCCCGCGCGACCTGGGCGTCGAAGAGGTCGAGGATCGTCTCATCGAGTAAGTCGTGTCTGGTGACGAACTTCCGGTCGAGCACTCGATCGAGCTCGGTGCGGTCGAGCAGGGGGATATCACCGACCACCGTGGTGGGTCGGCAGGTGACAGTGTCGATCATGCGGAGGAACCTGTCAGCGAACCCACGCACGGTCTCTTCGTCGAAGAGGTCGGTGGAATAGACGAATTCACCGGTGATACCGTCCGGCGCGCCGTCGTCGGTGCGATGCTCGCGCAGAACGACATTGAGGTCGAACTGGGAAAGATGCGCATCGAGGTCGAGGGCGGTCACTTCGAGGCCGGGCAACTCCGGTTTCGCCTCTGCCATGTTCAGGAAGGAGAGCATCACCTGGAACAGGGGGTGCGCCGCCGTGGAACGTGCCGGGTTCAGTTCCTCGACCAGTCGCTCGAACGGGATGTCCGCGTGTGCGAACGCGTCGACGTCGGCTTCTCGGACCCGGGCGAGTACCTCGTCGAACGGTCGTGCCAGGTCGATACGCGTGCGCAGGACGAGCGTGCCGACGAACATGCCGACGAGGTCGTCGAGCGCCTGCTCACCGCGTCCCGCGATCGGCGACCCGACCGTGACGTCGTCGGTGTTTCCGAGCCGCGACAGCAGCACGGCAAGCGCGGCGTGGACAGCGACGAAGGTGGTGACGTCGTGCTCCCTCGCCAGTTCGGTCAGCCGGCGGTGCATCGCCGGTGACATGGTGAAGCGGGCGGTCGCCGCCTGGTACGTCGCGGTGGCCGGTCGCGGGCGGTCGGCCGGCAGTTCCAGCCTCTCGGGGAGGTCCGCGAGTGTAGTCCGCCAATAGGTGAGTTGCGCGGACAGCGGCGACGCCGGGTCTTCGGCGGATCCCAGTACCTCGCGTTGCCAGAGCGCGAAGTCCCCGTATTGCACGGGAAGTGGCTCCCACTCGGGAGTGCGCCCCTGCGTGTGAGCGGTGTACGCCGTGGTCACGTCACGGGCCAGCGGTACCAGAGACCAACCGTCTGCCGCGATGTGATGCACCACGAGCGCGAAGACGTGGGTGAGCGGATCCACGCGGAACACTTCGGCGCGCAGCGGCGCACGAACCGTCACATCGAAGGTAGTGGTGATGACGTCGTCGATCCGTTCCTGCAGGTGGGTGTCGTCGAGGATCGGTATCGGCGCGAGTTCGAGTTGTGCCTCGTCGACGGGGTGCACCACCTGGACCGGTCCCTCGTCGGTGAGGGGGTACACCGTCCGCAACGATTCGTGTCGAGTCACGACGTCGGTCAGGGCGGCGCTCAGTGCGGCGACATCGAGTTGTCCGTTGATCCGCACCACCATCGGTATGTTGTAGGCGGCGGAGCTGGTATCGAACTGATTGACGAACCACATCCGTTGTTGCGCAAACGACACCGGCACCGGTCGGGTGCGATCCCTCGGTTGCAGCGGCGGCAGTGGCGACTCGGCATCTTCGGCGTCGAGCACGGAGGCCAACGCCTGCACGGTGGGCGCCTCGAACAGCGCGCGCACACCGATTCCGGTTCGGAGCGCCGAGTTGAGCCGGGCTACCACTTTCGTGGCGATCAGGGAGGTGCCGCCGAGCTCGAAGAAGTTGTCTTCGACGCCTACACCTTCGACACCGAGTACCTGCGCGAATACCGAAGCCACCGCTTCCTCCCGTGGTGTCCTGGGTGCGCGGAACTCGGCGGCGTGCTCGAGGGACTCGGGCACGGGCAGCGCGGTGCGGTCGACCACACCGGTGGCGTCGGCGGGAAGTTCGTTCAGCTCGATGATCTCGGCGGGAATGCAGTGCGCGGGAAGGACGGTCGCGGCGAAGTCGGTGACCGCTTCGGGGTCCACCTCTGCCCGGGCCGCCGGTGTCACGTAGGACACCAGAGTGTGGTCACCCGAACGGGTGGTGTAGTCGACCGTTACCGCCCGATCGAGCGACGGGTGCGCGGCCAAGGTTGCGTCGATCTCGTCGAGGGGGACGCGGTATCCGCGCAACGACCATCGGAAGTCGCAGCGTCCCACGATGTGCAGGTGCCCGTCCCGGTCGATTCGCGCCAGATCGCCGGTGCGGTACATCCGTTCACCAGGCGCACCGAACGGACTAGCCACGAAACGGGTGCTGGTGATATTCACGCGGCGGTGATAGCCGCGCGCTTGAACCGGACCGCCGACATACAGTTCGCCGACGACGCCCGCGGGGACGATGTGCAGCCGACTGTCCAGAACGACCAGCGGCCGGCCGGGCGCGGGTACGAGCGGCAGCGTGTCCTCCGCGGCAGGCGACGCGAGCGCATCCGACGCGGCGACCCAGGTGACGGTCTCGGTGCAGGCATACATCAGCACCGCAGTGGTCGACGCCGGCAGGGTGGACAGTCGCGCTACCAGGTCGCCGGAGACGGCCTCGCCGCCGAGAACGACGAGTCGCAGAGCCGAAAGCTCGTTTTCCGCAGGAGACGGGGCGCGGAGAATGGGATAGAAAGCTGTCGGCGTCCGGCTCAGGATCGTGACGTGTTCCCGGCGAATCAAGGCCGAGGTGTCCCGGGGCGACCGGGCGGTCTCGTCGTCGACGATCAGCAGGCGGCCGCCGTGTAGGAACGCACCCCACAGTTCCCACACGGAGAAGTCGAACGTGTGGGCGGGGAACGTCGTCCACACGTCGGAGGTATCGAAGCCGAACGAGTCGCGGGCGGAGACGAAGGCAGCGAGTACGGCGCGGTGCGAGAGAGACACCGGCTTCGGCCGCGCCGTCGAACCGGCGGTGAACAGCACGTAGGCGGTCGAGTCCGGCTCCGCCGCAGACGCGAACGGGGCATTCGACGTTGCAGCGAGTTCGAGCACCGTGTCGGGGGCGTCGAGCACGACGACGCGTGACCCGGTGTCCGGAAGATCAGCCGCGACGTCCAGCAGAGTGATCAGCATCGCGGGGGCCGCCGAGGTCAGGGCGTTGTCCAGACGGGAGCGAGGCCAGGTCACCTCGACCGGCAGACAGGCACCGCCCGCCGCGATCACCGCGAGCTCGGCGACCACCCAGTCGACGGATCTGGGGATCGCCACGGCGACCACGGCCTCCGGGGGGAGCTTGCGGCTGATCAGCAGACGGGTCAGGCGATTGACGCGGGTAGCGACCTCCGCATACGACACCGTGTTGCCCGCGAAGGTGACTGCTCCCTGACCAGGGGACTCTGCGGCCACCCGGGCGAAGGCGTCTGCGAGAGTGCGGCTTCCACCAGGAGAGGCGGGCTGTCGCCAGTCGGCGAGCGCGGTGTCCCGCTCGGCTGGGTCGAGGATCGCGATGTCGCCGATCGGGATCTGCGGATTCTCGGTGACAGCCTCCAGGACGCGGAGGAATCGCTCGGCGAATTCCCGCACCGTCTGCTCGTCGAAAAGGTCGGTGGCATAGACGACACCGGCCTGCATACCGAGTGGTGCGCCGTTCGCGTCGAGGCGCTCGGACAGCCACAGCTGCAGATCGAACTTGGCCATGCCCGCGTCGTACTCGACCGGCTCGAGGCGGAGTCCGGGGAGCTCGAGACCGTGCAGTTCCCTGCCCGACGGCAGGATGTGCTCGAACTCGAGCAGCACCTGGAACAGCGGTGAGTATGCCGACGAACGCGGTGGGTCCAGCACCTCCACCAACTGTTCGAACGGGATGTCGGTGTGCCCGAAGGCGGCGAGATCGGCGTCCCGCACGTGCCGGAGTGTGTCGGCGAAACCTGTCGACAGATCCGCCTTCGTACGCAGCACCACCGTGTTGACGAACATGCCGACGACATCGTCGAGCGCTGCTTCGCCGCGGCCTGCAACGGGAGTGCCGACGGTGACGTCCTCGGATCCGCTGAGCCGGGCCAACAGAACCGCCAGTGCGGCGTGCAACACCATGAATACCGTCGACGTGGAGCTGCGCGCAAGTGCGAGCAGGGCGCCGTGCAACTCGATGTCGAGGGCGAATTCGACGCGGCCGCCCCGCAGCGACCGCTCCTCGGGCCGCGGGCGGTCGGTGGGTAACTCGAGCAGAGCGGGACTTCCGCTCAACGTCTCGGTCCAGTAGTCGAGTTGCCGCGACAGCAGACTGTCCGGATCCGTGTCGCTTCCCAGCAGTGCATGCTGCCACAGGGTGTAGTCGACGTATTGCACCGCGAGTGGGGGCCAATGCGGGGCGTGCCCGGCGGTGCGCGCGGCGTACGCCGTGGTCACGTCCCGAGCCAGTGGCGCGGTCGACGCTCCGTCCGCCGCGATGTGGTGAAGAACCAGCGCCAGGACGTACTCGCTGTCGCGGAGCTGGAAGAGCGTGCAGCGCAGTGGGACGGCGGAAGCGACGTCGAACCTCGTCGAACACACCCGGGAAAGCTGCTGCGTCAGTTCGCTTTCGGTCGCCACCGGAACCGGTTCGATGGCCGGCACCGCCTCGGCCGCAGGCAGAACTACCTGATGTGGGCCGTCGGGTGAGGTCGGGAAAACGGTGCGCAGCGATTCGTGCCGTTCGACGACGTCACCGATCGCGGCGACCAGGGCGGGCACGTCGAGGCGTCCCGTCAACCGAACGACCAGGGGAATGTTGTAGGCGGGTGACGTGGTGTCGTATTGATTGATGAACCACATGCGCTGCTGAGCGGAAGACAGCGGAATGACGTCGGGACGTGCCAACGGGGTGAGGGCGGGGCGGGCGGGCCCTCGATGCTCGTCCCGGTCGATTCTCGCCGCCAGTGTCGCCACGGTCGACGCCTCGAACAGTTCACCGACCCCGATCGCGGCGCCGAGGGCCGCGTTGACGCGTGCCACCACCCGTGTCGCTGTCAGCGAGTTTCCACCGAGATCGAAGTAGTCGTCGTCGGCGCCGATGCCGGTGACACCCAGCACGGTCTCCCAGACGGCGGCCACGGTGGCCTCCGTCGGTGTGGCCGGCTTCCGATGACTGCTGCCGGGCGCGAATGTGGGAGCGGGCAGCGCCGCGCGATCGAGTTTCCCGCCGGGGGTGAGCGGGACCTCGTCGAGCGGCACGATGGCCGACGGAAGCATGTATCGGGGGAGAGTGCGTCGCAGGAATGCTTCCAGTTCGGGTACGTCAGCCTGCTCGCCTTCCGCCGGTCGCACGTAGGCAACCAGCGTGGGATCGCCTGCGGCAGTGACGCGGTCGACGGTTGCAGCGAAGCTCACCGTGGGATGTCGCATCAGGACGGCGTCGATCTCCCCGAGCTCGATGCGGAACCCGCGGATCTTGACCTGGAAGTCGCTGCGTCCCAGGTACTCGAGTGACAACCGGTCGGGCGTTCCGCCCGGAAGGCCGGCAAGCCCACGCCACGTGGCGACGTCGCCGGTGCGGTATACCCTCCCGCCCGGCGGACCATACGGATCGGCGACGAAACGTGCTGCAGTCAAACCGGCGCGCCGGTGATAGCCGCGGGCCAGGCCGGGTCCACCCAGATATACCTCGCCGGCGACTCCCCGCGGCACCGGATGGAGTCGGGAGTCGAGCACCACTATCGAGAATCCCCTGATGGGCCCGCCCAGGGTCACGCGTTGCCCCGCCGTCATCGGTGCGCTCAGCGTCGACATGATCGTCGCCTCGGTGGGCCCGTACGCGTTGCGCACCCGACGGCCGGCAGACGCCCACCGCGACACCAATTCCGGCGGGCATGCCTCGCCTGCCAGGGCCAGATCGGTCAAATCCGGGAGAGCGGCAGCATCGAGTGTCGCGGCGGTGGTCGGCGTGAATATTGCGTGGGTGACGTGCTCTTCGGCGAGAATGCGGGTCAGTTCGGCGCCACCGACGACGGCGGGTGGCACGATCACCACCCGCGCACCCGCTCCGAATGCGCTCAGCAGCTCGAAGATGGACGCGTCGAAACTGGGCGAGGCGAAATGGGAGACGCGCGACTCCGGCGACACTGTCAGACCTTCGCGTTCCGCGCTGACGAGGTCGGCAATTCCGCGGTGGCTGACCGATACCCCTTTCGGGGTGCCGGTGGAACCGGACGTGTAGATCACGTAGGCCGCGTGGTCGCGCCGTAGTGGCCGCAGTCGATCCGCGGACGTCACGGGTGTGGGGGAGCATCCGGCGACCGTCGTCTCGGTTCGTGTGTCATCCAGGTCGAGCCAGGACACGGCAGGCGAACGGAGGTGGTGGCGGTGGTCGCTCACGCCCAGTAGTGCGCCCGAATCGGACAGCATGTGCTCGATGCGTGCCGGCGGGTAGTTCGGGTCCACCGGGAGGAACGCTGCACCGGACTTGGCGACGGCCCAGACCGCGAGCACGAACTCGGTGGATCGCGGCAGTGCGAGAGCGACGATGCGCTCCGGTCCGGCGCCGCGTGCGATCAGCAGTCGCGCCAGCTGGTTCGATTCCTCGTCGAGTTCGCGGTAGGAAATCTCGGTGCCCTGCTCCGAGACGGCAACGGCGTCCGGATCGATCGCCGCGGCGGAGGTCAAGATGTCGGGCAGCAGTCGGGGCGGCAGCGCGGACGGACCCAGGACGGGTACCAGATCCCCGCGTTCGGCTGGGGTGAGGATGTCGAGATCACCGACGGCTATGGCGGCGTCGATTGTGGCGGCGTCGAGTAGGCGCACCAGGCGGTCCCCGAACCGCTGCACCGTGACCGGTTCGAACACCGCCGTCGCGAAGAGGAGCTGGATGTCGACACCCGAACAGTCGGGGTGCGCGGTGCAGACGATCGACAGATCCGCGCTCGCGCTCGGTGACCCGTCCGTCCCCGTACCCACGAATTCGAGGCCGACCTGGAACGGATACCGGCCTGACCACTCCTCCCGTCGCCCGAGTGCCTCCGCGATCTCGTCGAACGGAACGTCGGCGTGGGTGTACGCCCCCAGCTCGGTGTCGCGGACCCGTCCGAGCAAGTCGGTGAACGTCCGAGCGCGATCGACGCGGGTGCGCAGGATCAGCGGCCCTCTGCCGGAACCCCTGGAGGTGCCGACCGCGATGTCGTCGGTGCCCCCCAGCCGCGAGAGCAACGCGACCAGCCCTGTGTGGATCACGGAGAAGGCGGCGAACCGGCAATCGGCGTCGACAGCATGCATGCGCCGGTGCAGCTCGGCCGGAATGTGAAGGTCGACCCGACCATCGGCTACGAGCGTGTGATCGAGGGGTCGCGGGTGGTCGCTGGGCAGGATGTTGTCCCCAGGCAGACTGTCGAGGGCTTGCTTCCAGTAGTCGAGCTGAGCCACCTTCCTGCGTCGGCGTGCCCCCTCGATGGCGGTTTCAGGATGGACGTCCGCTGTTGCATCTTCGGGACGGGCCCCGAGGAGCTCCTGCAGCAGGGCGACGAAAGCGTGATGGTGTCGACTCAGTTCCTCCTCGGTGTATCGGTGAGGGTTGCCCCGGAACTCGACCAGCGTCTTCTCAGGTGTGCCGCTGCGGTAGACGTTCACCAGGAGGTCCTCGACGGGACCGGACGTGACGACATGAAACTCCCCGGTCACCGCGCCCAGCGTGATCTCCGGGTGGAAGAGCATGACGTTGACCATCGGCCCGGTGAGACGGCGGGCAGACGACCGGCCGCCCGCGTCACGGCGAATGTCTTCGAGGGTGTAGCGCTGATGGCGGAGTGCGCCCAGAAGTTCCATCTGGGCGCGGTGCAGCATTTCGCCCACGGAGTCCTCGGGTGGCGCACTGACCTGAAGGGGTGCCAGGCTGACGAGCATTCCGCCGGACCGTCGCAGGACGGTGGTCGTCCTCCCGGAGACGGGCAGGCTGACCAGTACTTTCTCGCGGCCGCTCCTCCTTGCCAGGTAGCAACCGAAGGCAGCGACGACCACGGCTGCTGCGGGAACTCCGAACGCCTCGTCGGAGTGCGTCAGCCGGTCCGCCGCGTCATCCGACAGGGAGGTGGTCAGGACGATGCTCTTCGCGACGGCCGGTGAGACCACCGCGGACAGGCTCGATCCCTCCTCGAACTCGGCGATCCGCTGCACCCAGTAGTCGTGGTCGGCTTCGAATCGGGAGGACGACCGGTACTGCTGATCGAGGCTGTAGAGCGTGTGTAGATCCGCCGCGGGATTCGGTTCCGGCGAACGCCCCTCCACTGCCGCCGTGTAGAGGGCGGCGATGCGATTCACCATCGTCATCGCCCCGTAGCCGTCCAACGCGATGTGGTGAATCCTGCTGTACCACAAGTAATGCTGTTCACCGACCTGCAGAACCGCCGATGCGGCCAGCACGTCAGAGGTGGGGTCGAGGGGTCTCGTGTAGTCGTCTTCCATCCAGGTGTGCGCTGCGGCCACCGGGTCGGCGGCGGCACTGAAGTCGACGTAGTCGGTGGACAGCTCGAGGGACGGGTCGACCGCCTGGAACGGTTCGCCGTCCACTTCGAAGACTCGGAGGAACGGGGAGTGGAATTCGCGCGCGGCCCTTACGGACGCCTCGTCGAGCAGGGCCACGTCCACCGCGCCGTGCACCTCGACGTACTGCGCAATGTCGAGGGGAACCTCGGGCGTCAGCCGCTGCGCCAGCCACATCCCGCGTTGCGCCGAAGACAGCGGGAAGCCTACGCCGAGGCTGTCGGTGTGGGGGTCGGATGAAGTTGGAGAATCCAAGGGAGGATCCCTCCATGCAACGACCGAGGGTCGCGGGTGACCGCAGCGCCCGTGGGGCGGGAAGGTCAGAGGCCCGGGGTACGGGGTTCCAGTTACGGCGCGGTGATCATTCGTGACCGCGTGCTGACTACGTCCTTCCGGTATGGTGCTTGCCCTGTTACATCGTCGGCCCGCCACCCCCCGTTACCGGTCCCGGCCAGGAGTTTCGCTGGTCGGACGATAGCCGCGGGCTATCACCGGGTTACACCTCGAAAGGGGACCTGCGCAACTGGTGACCGGTCACCGCCGCGAAGGCCGTAGAATCCAACGACCGTGAGCCTTACCCTCGGAATCGTCGGACTGCCCAACGTCGGCAAGTCCACCTTGTTCAACGCGCTGACCAACAACGACGTGCTGGCCGCGAACTACCCGTTCGCCACCATCGAACCCAACGTCGGCCTGGTCGAACTGCCCGATCCGCGGCTGAACACGCTCGCCGAGATCTTCGGTTCGCAGCGGATCCTGCCTGCGACGGTGTCGTTCGTCGACATCGCAGGCATTGTGAAAGGCGCCTCCGAGGGGGCAGGTCTGGGCAACAAGTTCCTCGCCAACATTCGTGAAGCCGACGCCATCTGCCAGGTGGTTCGCGTGTTCAACGACGACGACGTGGTCCACGTCGACGGCCGCGTCGACCCGGCGTCCGACATCGAGGTGATCGAGACCGAGCTCGTCATCGCCGACATGCAGACGTTGGAGAAGGCTCTACCGCGCCTCGAGAAGGAAGCGAAGAAGAACAAGGAACTCAAGCCGCTGCACGAGGCCGCACTGGCAGCCCAGGAAGTGCTCGACGAGGGCAAGACGCTGTTCAGTGCGAAGGACAAGCTCGACTTCTCACTGCTTCGCGAGCTGAGCCTGCTCACCACCAAGCCGTTCCTCTACGTGTTCAACGCCGACGAGGCGGTGCTCACCGACGAGACGAAGGTCGCCGAACTGCGCGCGTCCGTCGCCCCCGCGGACGCCGTGTTCCTCGACGCGAAAGTCGAGCAGGAACTGCTCGAGCTCGACGAAGAGGACCGGCAGGAGATGCTCGACTCCATCGGGCAGACCGAGCCCGGCCTCCACGCACTCGCCCGCACCGGTTTCCACACCCTCGGCCTGCAGACCTACCTCACCGCAGGACCCAAGGAAGCCCGCGCCTGGACCATCCACAAGGGTGACACCGCCCCCCAGGCCGCCGGCGTCATCCACACCGACTTCGAACGCGGCTTCATCAAGGCAGAGATCGTCTCCTACGACGACCTCGTCGCCGCCGGATCCATGGCCGCCGCCAAAGCCGCAGGCAAGGTGCGCATGGAGGGCAAGGACTACATCATGGCCGACGGAGACGTCGTGGAGTTCCGCTTCAACGTGTAGACCCGGTTGACCACCCAGCCGAGTTCGGCCGCTCGAGACGGTTCCCTACACTGTGCCTCGTGCGGATCGCGACCTTCAACGTCAATGGGATCCGCGCGGCGCAGCGGCGCGGCTTCGAGGAGTGGCTGGCTGATCGTCGACCCGATGTGGTCGCCATTCAGGAGATGCGAGCCCGTGCCGCCGTCCTACCGCCTGGGGTGTTCGGCGACTACCACCTTGCGTACGACGAGGGGGAGCTCGCGGGCCGCAATGGTGTCGCGGTCCTGACTCGGCGTCCGCCCGTCGCGGTTCGGACGTGGAGTGGTACGGCGCTGGTGCAGCGTCCGGGTGAAACACATACCGAGAGAGCCGAACTCGACCCGGTGCCGTTGGCCCGGGGCTTGGGAGAGTTTGCCGGCGAGGGCCGGTACATCGAGGTCGACCTCGCCGAGGCACCGATCACCGTAGCGTCGATGTACCTCCCGAAGGGTGGCCTACCGGCGCACCTCCAGAAGCCTGGGCGCATGCGGGAGGCGCCCGACGGTGGAGCCCGCTACAACCGCAAGATGCGGTTCCTCTCCGCATTTGCGCGTCAGCTGACCCGCTCGCGCCGCACGGCACGCGCACGGGGCAGAGAGCTGCTGGTGATGGGCGACCTCAACATTGCGCACACCCGTCACGATGTACGGAACTGGCGGCGCAGCAATCAGGTCGAGGGCTATCTGCCGGAGGAGCGGGAGTGGTTCGACTCCATCCTCTCGCCGCGCACGCTCGTCGACGTCGTCCGGCGACAGCATCCGGGCGTCGACGGGCCGTACTCGTGGTGGTCGTGGCTGGGTCAGTCGTTCGTGAACGACGTCGGGTGGCGCATCGACTACCACCTCGCGACGCCGCGACTGGCGGGGGCGGTGGTCGCGGCCGGCACCGACCGGGACCCGGCGGCGGACCGCCGGATGAGTGACCACGCTCCGGTGGTCGTGGACTACGCCTACTGAGCAGATCAAGCACCCGGGGGTAATGCGGCGGGCACTACAACCTGCGACGAGCGACCTCGGCCTCGAGTTCTTCGATGCGGTCACGGGCGTGGATGCAGTACGCCTCGCCGTAGTCGTTGGCGACCGATTCCCCGAGGAGGGCCCGCTGCTCCGCCAAGCTGACGGTCAGTTCGTCGCTGCCCAGCTTGGTGACGTCGTCGCGCATCGTCCCATTGTCGCAGGTGCATGTCGCCGAAGCACGCGTACTCTCGACCAGAGGTGGCTGCTCGTTCCGGAATGCGCATCTGCTCAGCGCACGGAGTTGAGAAAGCAGCTCCGAAGGCGCGCATGGTCCTGTTCGGTTCTGCGCCGGGCAGGACTTTGTGCTGCGGGCCCCGGATCAGGTGGGTTCTTTGGCCGTGACGGCCGTTGCTGCGTCTACTCCGGAGACGGCGGCGAGCAGTTCCTTCGCGACAACCCGAAGTTTCCGGTTGCTGCGTTGCGAGTTCTCGGCGAGCATTCGGAACGCGGCGTCGGCGTCGATCCGGTGGATCGCCATCAGCATGCCCTTGGCCTGCTCGATCGGGGCGCGGCTGTCGAGTGCCTCCCGTAGCCCGTCGGCGAGATCACGCGCGTGTCGAAAGCGCGCGTAGTCGCTGATGGCGCGGGCCAGCGCGGCGGTGAGGGCTTCGACGACGGCCCGGTCGTGCTCGATGAAGGCGTCGGGCCTGTGACCGTAGATGTTGAGCGAACCGAATCGCTCAGTGGGCGTGTAGAGCGGGGCCGCGAGGAACGAGCGGATCCCCTCCTCCTTCGCTGCGGCGACGAACTGGGGCCAGCGTGCGTCGGCACCGTCGACGTCCACGCGTACGATCTCGCCCGTTGTGGCCGCATGCAGGCACGGTCCCTCACCGATTTCGTACTGGTGGACGTCGACCTGCAGGGTGCGGGCATCAGTGTGCACTGCGGTGAAGGTACGGCCACCGGACACGATGGTGATGCCGCAGCTGTCGGCGCCGTCGATCGCTCGGTGCGCGATCTCCACAGCTCGCTGAAGCACGACCACCAGGTGGTCTTCGTCGATGATCGATCCACCCAGCGCCGTCACGAAGGCGGCCAACTGCTCGACGCTGAGCGTCGCGGCAGACCGGGCAACCTTCTTCACCACAGCGGGGGCGTCCTCTGGCGAGGCGAGAACGGAGTCCACGGTGGCCGCATCAGCTTGAAATCCGTCCATAACGACCCATTATCACCCCGCGCCGTTCCGATGTGGAACCAGGGCGTTCCCGAACCGCGGAGACGCGAGCGGGAGGGAGGCTCTCCAGGGCCAAGTCTCGAGTTGTGGTTGAACCATCAGGAATGCGGGCACGTCGGCTCGAGAAGGCGGATCTCGCTCGGCGGACTACCGGCAGTGCACGGCCTCACGCGCTTGGTTCAGGCGGCTGGGCTCAGTGGCTCGGGGACTGTGTGGTCGTCGGATGTTTCGCACAACCAGTGCGCCAGCAGCTGACATCCCGTCATCCCGCGTGCGTCGAGGGGTTCGGTCGCGTAGCCGATGTGGCGTCCACCACGCCGGTTGGTGATGCGAAGCCGACGCCAGGCCAGTCGGGGCGGGAGGTAGCCGAGGATCTCGACAAGTGCGGTTCGCAGCCGCCGGAGGTCGGTGCGCCACTGACGCGGGCTGATGCGGGTTTTTGCTGCGTTCTGAAAGCTATTGTGCCGGAGTAACTGCCAGATCTGGGAGAACCAGATATGGGCGGTGCGCACTGACATCGATCGGGTGAGATCTGCAATGTCGCGGACGTAGCTGTCCTCGCTGGCGTTGCAGATCATGTCCTGCGGGTCCGCCACCCACATCACCGAAACCGTGGCGGGGAGTGGCGGGCCCTCGCCGGCGACACCCCGCCCCTCGCATCCCGGTAGCACCCCGGCCGGTTGCTGCGGATCCGAGATCAATCCGGCGGCGACGACGCGCCCCGCTGTCATGTGGCCTGCGGCAATGATGCCCAGCAGTTCCCGGATCACCGTGCACCCCTGTGAGTAGCCGATCAGGATGATCGGGTCTGGGGTCTCCTTCAGGCGGTCGAGTAAGGCGCGGACACCCATCTCGGTGCTCTGTTTGTAGCTCAGGCCGCCTGCCGCGACCGGCCCGTACGACGCCGGGTAGCCGACCCAGCGGGCCACAAAACGATCGTCGAGCTTGTCGGTGACCTCCCGCAGGAGGCCTGACACTTCGGTGCGGTGGTCGTCGGGATGGGATTCGCCGGTGCCACCGAGGGCGAGCACGGTCATCTGTGACATCACTCCATGGTGCCGCCCGGGGAGGCGTCCGTGCGGGTTCGGAGTCTGAGAACTTACTGGCAATCCGAGCATGGGGAAGCCGCCCCCGTAGCGAGAAAAGTACTCCGGCGGGCAGAGCCGAACCGGCAGCAACGACCACACGTGCACGTCGGTTGAGGTCCTGTATTCCGGGAGAAGCCGACGTATCACCGTTTTCGAACATAGTTTTGACCGATACAGGTCCTAGCGGGGCATCTTCTCCCGAACCGACCCATGGCAACAGATCCTGTGTACAGCACTTCTAACCCTCGATACCAGAAGTCTCCTGCACTCATCGCGATCTCTCAGGTTGCTGTGCAACCCACTGAGACCGACAAACACGGATTCGGTGACCTTTTCCGCCCGGCGCACACGGTTCGGCGACCACGGTGAACGCATCCGGTGCCATACCCCCGGGTATATTCTTGCGAGAATACCCGTGTCAAGGAATTGTAGGATCCGGTTGCGGCATGAACGCGACCGACAGCAGTGACCGGACGAACTCCCGCAGAGCCCGCTCGTCGGACGTGTCCACGATCCCCTCCGTGATGATGAGCGAGCCGATGATGCGGAACGCCCACTCGGAGATGGCCGTAGGGCTTACGCCCGACAGTTCCTCGGGAGAGAACAGGCGCTCGAAGTGGGGAGTCAGCAGTTGGGCCCCGAGTTCGATCATCGGCTTCGCCTTGACCGTGAACCACGGAAGCACCACCTCTGGGTCGTCGCGTAACCCCTTCTGCAGCAACCGGTGTCCGCGTGCGTATTGGACGGCGAACACGACAGCGTCGACGAATCGCACCTGGAGTTGGCTTTGTCGTCCCCGCAGCACCGGGTCCAGCACGACGAAGAATCGGGAGATCTCCCGCTGGAAGAGGGCCTCGAGGATGGCGGACTGATCGCCGACGTGTTTGTAGAGCGTGGGCCGGGACAGTCCCGCGCGCTCGGCGATGACCGCGTGAAGCCGGGTGTTGTAACCGAGTTCGATCAGGCATTCCTCGGCCGCATCGAGGATCCGTTCCCGGAGTTCGCCGGGAGTCGGTGTCGTCGGCTGCGTCCTCACGGCCCTGATTGTGCTGTTCGGGCGGGGTGGGCGCAAACCCGACGGTACAAATGTGAACTCGAGTCACAGACAACCATTGACCTGCGTCACACCACGGGTTTACGTTCTACCTATAAACGAAAACGAGATGGAATCGCGCTCGACGAAGGGAACAGCGATGTCTGAGCGTTCACACACGATCGACCGGGAGGAAGTCGCCGGCCGGCTCCTCGCAGGCTCCGTCAAGCGTTCGTACGCCCCGGTCGTCGACATCGACTGGGACGCGCCCCTCGAGGACGGCAAGTACTTCCTGCCACCGCAGGTCTTGTCTCTGTGGGGAACCGAGATATGGGACCGGATGAGCGAGGCGCAGCGCATCGAACTGTCCCGGCAAGAATCGGCGAACATCCTCAGCGTCGGGATCTGGTTCGAGAACATACTCAACCAGGCGCTCCTGCGCGCGCTGCTGCACAATGATCCGAGCTCGCTGCACACCCGGTACATGCTCACCGAGATGGGCGACGAGTGCCGGCACATGACGATGTTCGGACGCGCCATCGAGCAGATGGGTGCCAAGCCCTTCCAGCTCCGGCGGTATCAGGCAGTCGCGGTCAACGTGCTGCCCAAGACATTTCGCGGAACCATGCTGTGGGTGGCCGCGCTCATCGGTGAGGAGATCTTCGATGCCACGCAGCGGCGCGTCCTCGAGGACCCGCAGCTGCAGCCGATGATTTCCCGGCTGATGCGTATCCACGTCACCGAGGAGTCCCGGCACATCCGATTCGCGCGCGAGGGGGTGCGCCGCCGCGTCGCGGAAGGCCACCGGATAGACCGGCTCTGGGTCGGAACGTTGCAGGGGGTTGGCGGCCCGCTGTTCCAGTGGCTGTTCACCAACCCGGCCATGTATGAGCGGGCCGGACTGGATCCGAAGGAAGCACGTCGACAGGCCCTGGCAAATCCGAACTTTCGCGAGAACCAACGACGCGGGTTCGAGTCACTGGCCGCGTTCCTCGAAGAGAACGGCCTGATGCGAGCGACTTCCCGCGCGCTGTGGCGGCGCGGCGGATTCCTGTGACAACCGGGATCACCGAACCGGACATCCTCGTCGTCGGCACCGGATTCGCCGGACTGTGCATGGCGATCAAGCTGAAGGAGGCGGGAGAGGAGAACTTCGTCATCCTCGAGAAGGCCGACCGGGTGGGCGGAACGTGGCGGGAGAATACGTATCCCGGGTGTGGCTGCGACGTGATGTCGCTGATGTACTCGTTCTCCTTCGCGCCCAACCGGAAATGGACCCGGATGTACGCGCGGCAACCCGAGATTCTCGACTACATCGAACGGGTGGTCTGCGACTGCGACCTGACACCTCACATCCGGTTCGGCGCCGAGGTGATCTCGTACGAGTTCGACGAGACCACCGACCGGTGGCGGGTCGAGACCCGGTCCGGTTCCGTCCACCACCCGCGTATCGTCGTTGCCGGTCCGGGACCGCTGCACAAACCCAGCATCCCCGCATTTCCCGGCCGAGAGTCGTTTTCGGGACCGGCGTTCCATTCCGCCGAATGGGACCACTCGGTCAATCTGGCCGGCAAGCGGGTGGCGGTCATCGGCACGGGAGCCAGTGCCGTGCAGTTCGTTCCCGAGATTGCGAAGACGACGGCACACGTCGACGTCTTCCAGCGGACGCCACACTGGATCCTGCCGAAGCTGGACCGCCCGATCACCGCCGGCGAGAAGGCGGTGTTCAAGGCCGTTCCCGGCGTGCAGAAGGCCTACCGCGGTGCGATCTACTGGAGCCATGAATCGCTGATCCCCGGGTTCCTGCACCCACGACTGATGACGGTGCTGGAGTCGGCCGCCCGGGGGCTGTTGCGCAGGCAGGTGCACGACCCCGCTCTGCGTGCGTCGCTGACCCCCGACTACACCATCGGGTGCAAGCGAATTCTGGTGTCCAGCAATTTCTACCCCGCCCTGCAACGCGAGGACGTCGATCTGGTCACCTCGGGCATCTCGGAAATCACCGAGTGTGGGATTCGCACGCAAGACGGAAGGATGCACGAGGCGGACGTCATCGTCTACGGCACCGGGTTCGCGGTCGGCGACCGATTCGAGAACGAGCACATCGTGGGCCGGCGCGGGCTGACGATCCAGCGGGCCTGGCGCGACGGCATGGAGGCGTACCTGGGTGTCGCGGTCGCGGGGTTCCCGAACTTCTTCCTCATGATGGGGCCGAATTCCGGTGGCGGCAATCAGTCGATCGTCTTCGTCATCGAGGCCCAGGCGCATTACATCACCCGATGCCTGGCGCTGATGAAGAGGCGCGACGCGACGCGGATCGAGGTGCGTGCGGGCGCGCAACGCGAATTCAACCGGGTTCTCCACCGCAAACTCGAGGGCTCGGTGTGGAATTCGGGTGGGTGCGACAGCTGGTACCTCGATTCCACCGGCCACAACCGGGCGGCGTGGCCGGGTTCGAGCGCGTCCTACTGGCGGCGCATGCGCACCCCAGACGACCGGCACTTCGAGCTGAGTTCGCTCACGGAGCGAGAGGACGACACCGAGTACCGGGGGCCCGGCGTGCTCACGTCCGGCGACCTGACCGTGGCCGTCGAGGTCTTCCTGAACGGGCACATCGAACCGCTGGACGGTCTCTACCACTGGTACGGCCGCGTCGTCGGCGACGGTGTCGACGCGGCGAAGCACCGCAACCGCACCCCACTGTTCCTCACGATCGGTGACGGCCCCGAAGTGCCCGCCGCCCTCACCGAGTGCGACCCGTGGGGGCATTACCGTATTGCCGGTGTGGGCACGCCCCCGTTCCCGCTCGCACCGGTCGAAGTCGAGGTTCCCTTCTCCCGCGCCAAACTCGCCTCTGCGGAGAAGTCCTGTAGTTGAGCGTGATCACACGTCGGACCCGAGCGGGAAGGGTGCTGATGCGCGACGTGCTGGCGGACCTGATGGCGGTGTGGGCCGCGGGTGGGACGGCGGGTGTGGGAACCGTGGTTCGCACGTTCCGCTCCGCTCCGCGACCGCCGGGGGCGTCGATGGTCGTGACGCCCGACGGCAGTGCGTCCGGTTCGGTGTCCGGCGGGTGTGTCGAGGGAGCGGTCTACGAACTCGCGTCCGAGGTCACGGCGTCTGGCACGCCGGTGCTGCAGCGGTACGGGATCAGCGACGAGAACGCGTTCGAGGTAGCAGACAAGTCCAAAAGCCCCACCACGCAGAAAAGTAAACGCGCCGAAGCTGACCGCCCTGACGAAAGCAGCCGACGACGCGGAGAAGAAGCGCGCCGATCTGGAAGCTGGCGGCCACAGATGTCAAGATCAACGCCGCTAAAGGGAAGCTCGACAAAGAACGGGCGGCTCAGGAACGCACTCGGGAGCGGAAGTTGCAAGAACACACTCACACGACTGACCGTGCCGCTTCACAATTCACAACCGCGTCCCCAGCCGTGTCGACGCCAGTACTCCGTCGATAGGGCACCAGCGCCCAGAGCACGATGTGTTCCTGTCCCATGCGAGCGAGGACAAGGACGCGATCGCCCGTCCACTCAAAGACGTCTTGGAAGCACTCGACCTCAACGTGTGGGATCAGGGCGACAGCGGAGTGTCGGAAATCTGGATTCCGCCATGAGCATCGGTGCAAACCCTCGGCGTCCGGCGCAGAGCCGATGTTTACCGTGGTCCTCTCTCGGCGACTACGGGAGCAGGCGATTCTGGGGCGTTCTGTGCAGCTCGTGACGAGCGTGGAACAGACACGATCGCGGGAATCATCGCAAACAGAGCGAGCACGGCCAGGACGGCCCCTACCCAGAGCGGTGCGCGGAGCCCATAGGCGTTGATGCCGAGACCGCCGATCCACGAGCCGACCACCACGCCGAGGGTGATAAACGACGAGTGCATCGTCTGCACGAGCGAACCGGTGTTCCCGGCCCGCTGGACGCGGGTAATCATGGCCGGGTTGAGCGTGATCCCCACCAGACCAATTCCGATCATCGCGATGATCGCTACCGCAGGGATGGAGGCGAGGAGCGCGAAGCCGACGAGGAAGACAGCGTTGAAGAGCAGGCCGCCGACGATCACGCTGATCGTGTGCGACTGCGCCAAACGACCCACGATGACATTGCCTACCACGGTCGCTATCCCATACCCGAGCAGCAGCAACGGGACGATCGACTCGGACAGGCCGGTGACGTCGATGAGGATCGGCGCGAAGTACGAGAACGCCGCGAACGTCGCCCCTATGACGAGCGTCGAGGTTGCCATGATGAACCACAGCCGCGGGTTCGAGAACACCCGAAGCTCCGCACGCAGACCCCCGGTGCTCTCCGGGGTGAGAGGCGGCAGCGCAACCAGGGTCGCGACCGCGATGACCACGGTCAGCGCGGCGATCGCGATGAACGCCGCCCGCCACCCGAACCGGTCGCCGATGAGCGTGGACAGGGGCAGCCCCAGCGCGGTGCCGAGCATGAGGCCCTGCAGGGCGAGGCTCGTCGCCCGGCCTCGCAGTTCGGGTGCGGTGATCTGAGCGGTAGCGGACAGCGCGATCCCGAAGAACGCCCCCGAGGCGGCACCCGTGACGAGTCGCCCGACGAGCATCGTGCC
This sequence comes from Rhodococcus tibetensis, assembly GCF_024438035.1. Taxonomy (GTDB): domain Bacteria; phylum Actinomycetota; class Actinomycetes; order Mycobacteriales; family Mycobacteriaceae; genus Rhodococcus_F; species Rhodococcus_F tibetensis. The sequence goes on along the minus strand of NZ_JANFQF010000037.1, from coordinate 7,732 downwards.
GTACGACGTCGATATCGCTGCGAGCGCGTTACCGATGAAGAACACGATAAATAACAGGAGCAGAGCGTGGTTCGTGCGTATGCGCTGCACACTCAGCGTCAACGGTGGGCCACCGATCGCCATCGCAAGGGCGAAGGCAGCGACGAGGTAGCCGATCTGCGGGATCGTGGCACCGAGATCCCTCGACATCTGTGGCATCAGACCACTGACGAGGAGTTCGCTGCAGACCATCACGAAAATGCCGAGCGTCATCAGATACACGGGCTTAGGGATCGAGGCGCGTTGCGTCACAGAACAACCTTTCTTGATTCTATTATCAGAAACTCGAGAAAAGAAATGCGGCCCAGCGCGAGTGGTATCGCTCAGTCGATCAGGATTGCGATGCCGGCCAGGGCTACGCGGCGCAGGGCGGTCGGCGGCACACCAGCCTGACCCATCGTTCGAATCCCGTTGGTCACGGTCACAAACAGCAAGGCACCCTCGCCGGGGACGACATCGTCGGAGATACTGCCGTCGACCTGCCCTGCCCGGATCGCTCCTTCGAGAAGGGCCAACCGCTCCTGCAAATCCTTGTCGAGGATGCGAGCTACACGCTCGTCGCGCTCACGCAAGCCAGGAGTCATCATCGAGTGCACCACCATGCAGCCGGCCCCGTGTCCTTGTTCGCGGGCGTCCTGCTCCTCCTGAACAATGACTCCCATGACCGTTCGCAGGCGCTCGGCACCGGCGCATTCGGTGTCGGTCAGGATGGCGGCTTGGAGCTCACGAAACCGGGTCGCATAGCGCTCCAAGGCGCGAACGAACAGCTCGTCCTTGGAGATGAACGCGTTATACAGGCTGCCGCGCAGAACCCCCGCCGCCTCGCACAACTGCTCGGTGGAGGTGCCCGCGAAGCCATGCACCCGGAATTCAGCTGCCGCCGCGTCGAGCACCACCGTCTCATCGAACGTCCGTGGTCTACCCATGAGCGGAACCATACCAAGTTCTTTACTTCATTATCAAAAACGCAGCGCGGCAACTACTGCTTGCTTATCGCGACAGCGACCGCCGCCGGCCATCATGCCGCGATCATCGGCCAGCCCCGTTGCGGGTTTCTTGCTGCCGCCGAGCAAGGAGCGGACCTGAGCAAGATCGCCGTGATCGCCAATCCCGGTCCGAATCCGCTCGACATCGCCGCCGTATGCCTGGACGGCATCGACCTCGTCACCACAACGCTCGCGGATCGCGACGTACCACCCACCCACCCACCCGCGCCCGGGCGGTTCTCGCCCGAACACGGGCCCATGGCGCCGTCCTCGTTACAACCGACGGGCGACTGCCCGGCACCGACTTCACCCTCGAATCGACACCCGTCGCTATCAGCGGGCTCGGACAAGGACACGGCCGCGTCCGCGGCATCACCATCGACCTCGCACTCCACGGACGAAGCACGCCCCGGCGCACGACCCGCTTTCATTTCGGGGCCCGACCGTGGGAGCCACTCGAATGGACTGCTGACTCGCGATCCGTCGGAACAGACACAGCACGAACCGGACTAGCGGCCGCGCAGTAGTTTCCACGTCTGCTGCGCTCCACCTACCGGTAGCGAGTAGGCTCTTCGAGCACCTGGTCGGGGTCGCCGTAGTACTCGCCGAAATCGGGCGGATATGGCGTAGCCGCAGGCGAGGCCGGGCTGTCAGCAACCTTGATCAGGGTCGAGCAAGCTGATAATGCCGCGCATGGCCGCTGGCCCCGGAGGTAGCTTGTGAGCCAAATGCCAACGGACATGATGTAACTCGCGGGTAGAGAGTGGGGCCTGAAAACGCCAGCAGGGCGTCGCGGTCTGCTATGAGCCCGGTCGAGGTATCACGCAGAGCCCCACACGATTCGACTTGGCGGACAGGAGATTTCCGCAGGTCTCGGGTCAGGAGACCTGCGTAGCGGTCCCAGCACGCAGGTAGGTGTAGACGGTTTCGCGGCTGATGCCGCATTCCTTGGCCAGCACCGATTTTCGCTCACCGGGCGGCGGCGCGCTCGCACAGTCATCCGGCCTGCTCCGGGGCGAGGGTGGGTTCGCGGACCGTGTAGGCGCCGCGATCCTTGGCGGCGGCGATGCCCTCGCCGTGGCGTTCCAGGATGAGTGCTCGTTCGAACTTGACGAACGCGCCCATCACGCTCAGCAGCAGCGTCGCCATCGGTGAGTCTCACCAGTGAAGGCAAGATTCTCGGTGACGAAGTCAACCCGCAGCTCGATTGACATGCTGACAAATCTGCGTAGATTTGTCATCATGTCAGGAATGGATGGTCGGCTAGAGGCGGTACTGGACGCGGCGTACGCGTGTTTCGTGCGGCACGGGCTCAAACGCACGACGATGGACGACATCGCCCACGAGGTCGGGCTCTCGCGACCCACCCTGTATTTGAGCGTCCGCAACAAGGACGAGGCCTTCGCGATGGTGGCCCGACGCCTGCTCGATCGCGCGGGCGCGGCCGCGGCGGAAGCCGCCCAGTCGCAGGGTGAATTGGCTCAGCGGGTGGCAGGGGTGCTGGAAACCAAACTGCGGCTGGCGATCACGCTGAACCGCGACAGTCCAGCGCACGCGCAGGAGTTCCTGTCGGTGGGATCGCGGTTGCTGGGCATGATGGTCACCGATTACGAGGCCTCCCTGGCCGAATTGGTCACCGACCTGCTCGCCGACCAGGTGCCACGTGTCGATGCCGCGGAAACCGCGGCGATTCTGGTCGCCCTGACCTTTGGACTCGAGTCCGACCTCACCGACCCCGACATCGCGCTGGACCGGCTGCGCCGAGCCGTGCGGCTGATCATCGGTGGCCTGATGGTTTCCGGGCGCTGACACAACTTCGCGAGTCGGGACACCGAACTCGTGTGTCCGCCGCCGGGCGAGGCCGCAGAAGCTACACCCCGGCAGGTCGACTGTATCGACGCAGGTCAGTGAGACAACCACATCCTGTGGATTTCGCGTGGCCGGACGGTCCGGGCGCAGGCGAACAAGGAGAGAAGAGATGAGCGGAAGCAGATTTTACCGTGACCAGACCGCGTGGCGGGACCTACAGCAGTTCCTGCCCGCCGGGTTGCATATGACCAGCGACGCAGACATGCCTGACGAAGAGTTCTGGCGCTGGGGTGCACACAATATCCACCTCGACCGGTACCCGAACCCCGACGCCCCGGCGAAGGTGGTGCTGCATCACGGCGTCGGCACCAACGGCCGGCAGATGAACCTGATTCTAGGCAAGACTTTGGCCGAGAGAGGCTGGGAGGTCGTCGCCCTGGACAACCTCGGCTACGGCATGACCGAAGTCGGCAGGGGCACCATACCTGGCTACCGCGACTGGGTTCAGATGGTCACCGACTACCTCGCCTACGAGAAGAGCCGCGACGACCGCCCGATCGTCCTCTACGGCCTCAGCGCCGGCGGCATGCTGACCTACCACGTGGCCGCCCACGCCCCACGCGGCACGCTGCACGGCATCGTCGGCATGACGTTCCTCGATCAGCGCAATCCGCAGGTGTGGCGGCGGACATCCCACGACATCTTCCATGCCACCGCGGGAACCGCCTTGTTCGAACTCCTGGCACGCACCCCGCTACGCGGCATGCGCTACCCGATGTCGATGGCCTCGAAAATGAGTGCTCTGTGCAACGATCGGCGCGCGCTGAAAGTCTTCCTGCGGGACAAGACCTCTGCCGGTAACTGGGTCTCGGCCAAGTTCATCGCCGAGTATCGCCGCTACGCACCCGACATCGAGGCCGCCGACTTCGACATCTGCCCGATCCTGCTCACCCAGCCCGCACAAGATCACTGGACCCCGCTGGAACTGAGCTACCCGGCCCTGGACCCCATCACCAAGGTGCCGGTCACGGTGATCACCCTCGACAATGCCGGGCACTATCCCCTCGAAGAACCCGGGCTCACCCTGATGCAGGACAACATCGACCGGTTTGTCCGCCACGTCACCGGCACGACAGTCGCCCGGCCGCTCTAGGACGACGCGGTCGCGATGACCACCACCGGGTAACGAGCGCGACACGGCGTCAGCGACAGCGACGCCCATGCCGACCGGGGAAGCCATCACCCGATACCTGCGATGGCTTCCCCACCAGCGGACGCACCGGCCAGCTCATCGCACCACAAACCGTGCGCGCCTACACCTGCACCGCCCCCAAGGCCTTCACTGGATCACCGTCCTCGCCGGACTCGACCACCCGACCGGACGCGACCGGCTGCAACATCATTCGCACTGGGGGACCCCGGCGATATTCAACGCTAGACGCGCCGCCGTCGCCAGTGCCCTGACCTATCTTCATACCCAGCAACGGATCACCGAGGGACTGTCCGGTAATCGGTTGATCTGAGTCTGGCCGACACGCCGAGCTTTGCTTGGCGGGAAGGCGGAATCATGACCGAGACACTCGATCCTATGGATCAGACGAAGATCGATCACCAGAAGTTGGCGCAGCAACTGCTGGCGCAGGCCAAGGCTGATGGCGTGGAACTGGTCGGACCGAACGGACTGCGAGTTCGTTCTCCGAACGCCTACGCAAATGCTTGCTTGCCAAGCGTTCCAATGCGGTCGGCGGCGCATCGGCCAGTGACCGCGTAGGAGGGATCATTTCGGTGAGCGCCTTGTCCAACACCGCTTCGAGGCGATCGGTCTTCGTGGTCGACTGGTTATAGAAACGCGCTCGCACGAATTCGGTCCGTAGGGGTGCGTGCTCGGCGAACCGCGTGACGTCGAGTTCGTATCCGGCCTGGCGGGACAGTTCGGAGAAGAACACGAACTGTGTCCGGGTGTTCCCTTCCCGGAAACTGTGGATGGTATTGATTTCGCCCCAGTGATCGGCGAGGCCGGCAACAAACTCTGCGCGGCCGCGGCCGCGCAACAGAATTCTCGGCAGCCAGCTTCCGGAACTGCCTTTCTGCTGCTTCGCGGATCTGATCACCCACACCGGGGTAGTAGCCGTAGTTCACCATCGGCGCGTTGGGATCCCCCGGTGAGAAATGAACGACATCCGGGCCGCTCTTTACCATCTGCTGATCCGGTCCAACACGTTCCTGACCAGCCCATTCGTACACATCCTGAAACAATGCCCGATGGACGGCCTTGAAGTGGTCGTAGTCGAACTTCCCCTCAATCGGGGTCTTGTTCAGTTCGGTCATACGGAGCAACGAAGCGCGTTCCTCGTATCGACGCAGTTTCTCCGCGTCCGGGGTCCCGTACGGCTCCGCGGCTCGGGCGGGGTGGTACCCGGATTGGGCGGCCTTCAGAGGTCGAGGATTAGTTCGGGTGTTCGTCAACGGGCAGCTGCGCTCGCCAGGCCGGCGACGCGGGCCGCGATACCCTCGCTGACGTCACAGATCTCCGCAGCGAGGGTATCGCGACTCTTCGTGTCCGACTCGTGCACGAAGGTTGTCGATCCCAGTGTGGCACCGCAGTATTCGATGATGCCGCGCTCGATCTGCGTTCGGAAGGCCTCGTACACACCGTGGCGTTCGAAACTCTCCGCGTCGTCGCCCGCAACGGGGACCAGGTGGACGGTGAGTCGGTCCAGCTTCTTCACGAATTCGCTTCCCGGGATGAACTCGTATGCCCACCCGCTGACGAAGACGCGATCGATCCATCCTTTGAGTAGTGCGGGCATCGACCACCAGTACATCGGAAACACGAGAATCAGATGGTCTGCACGATCGATTCGTTTCTGCTCGGCTACCACGTCAGCGGGCGCAGTCCCGTTGCCGCGGAACAGGCCCAGATCGGCATCGGAGAATCGGGGATCGAAGTTCTCGACACTCAGGTCGGCGATGTCGACTTCACCGCCCGTGGCGCGGATCGCGTCGGCGGTAGCTCGGGCGACATGCTGGGTCAGTGAGTCGGGATCGGAGTGGGACACTACGACGAGTGCGGTCATGAGCGTTTCCTTCGGTGAGTGGAACGTCTATGTACCAAGAGTAGGTTACTATTCGTATATAGCGCAAGGAGGTGCCCGATGGCACGCACGAGACTGTCGCGGGCCGACAGATACGACCAGCTTGTGGAGGTGTCGTGGGCCCTGGTGCGAGCGGAGGGCGCGGACGCGCTGACCCTCGGCCGGTTGGCCGAACGTGCAGGCGTCGCAAAACCGGTCGTCTACAGCCATTTTCCCTCCCGCGCCGCGTTGTTGGCCGCCCTCTTCAGCGAATTCGACGACCGCCAGACGGTGATGCTCGAGGAGTATCTCGAGGCTGCGGAGGAGTCACTGGATGGACGCGCGAACGCGATCGCCAACTCGTACGTCGGATGCGCGCTGGCGCAGGGGCGTGAACTGACGGGTGTGCTTGCAGCGCTGGAGGGTTCGCCCGAGCTGGAGCAAGTCAAGCGTGAATCGGAGCACGCTTATTCCGAACGATGCCGGGAGATACTTGCCCCCTTCGGCGCCACCGATGGACTTGCGAAACGATCGATGACGGCGATATTCGGTGCTGCTGAGGCGCTCTCGCACGCGGCGATAGCGGGAGTGCTTTCGCCCGACGAGGCGAAGGGCGAACTCGCCGCGCTGATCGTCGCGGTCGTCGGCAGGATCTGACGTCAGTGGCGTGTCGCGGGCGGTGTCCCAGGGGGCAGGCACCGCCCGTCTTGCAACTTTCGATTGAATCAACTGCGGCTGAGTCCTTTGGCTCTCGAAGCTAGTCGCGCGCTTGGTTCAGGCGGCTGGGCTCAGTGGCTCGGAGACTGTGTGGTCGTCGAATGTTTCGCACAACCAGTGCGCCAGCACCTGACATCCCGTCATCCCGCGTGCGTCGAGGGGTTCGGTCGCGTAGCCGATGTGTCGTCCACCACGCCGGTCGGTGATGCGAAGCCGACGCCAGGCCAGTCGGTGACCTCGGACTCCGGCCGGACCGCCCGGCGGAACTCGCGATCGCCGCGGCGACCACAGGCCTCGAGATCATCAACCAAGCGATGCGCATCCCAGCCGTACGCAGGCTGGTCTCTCGCCACGGTCAACTACTGTTGGACACCGTCGTGGACCGTGGGCTGGACCGGATACGCGCCGAGTACCGGGCCACCCCTGTCCCGGGCGCCGCCGACTGGCCGCGTCGGCCAGCGGTGAGAGCCCGGCAATAGGCAGCCGGCTGGAGGCTGATCCCAGCAGATACGATGCTCACGCCGGCCGCACCTGCGAGATCCCCTCGGATCGAATGAATGTTCATATTGACGTTCCCTTCCCCCGTGCCGGACCCGAACCCCGAGCTTTGGCGCTGGTCGACCCAGCCGCTCAGTCGGAACGAAAGCGAATCCTGCGCAATCACGCCAGCGCATCGGGACAACTGACGCCTCTTTGGTGGGATGAACCCGCCGATCCCAGTGGCAGTAGCATGTTCGGCCCGACTGGAGTGATGTGTGACACCTGGAGTTGCAGACAATCATGGAGTGCCCGTAAGTTTCAGCTACTTGTCAGTTACTGAACTGGTGGCTGGGTGACTTGGGGGACCGTGGTGACTGTGTTTCGTCGGGTGGCGGTGGGTGTGGTGGCGGCCGGTGTGCTTGCGGTAGGTGCTGGTGGGTCGGCGGCAGCGGATGCGGTGTCGGTGCCAGATCGATGTCTCGTCCGGTGTGACGTTGGGGTTGTCGTTGGGATCACCCCGAGTGTGGGGGTGTCGGTGTCCGCGTCCGGTCCGGGGGTGAATGCGGGCCTGTCGGGGACGGTGGGCCCGATTTTCTCGACCACGATCAAGCCCGGCCAGATCGTCGA
>NZ_JANFQF010000036.1 GCF_024438035.1 Rhodococcus tibetensis | reverse complement strand
GGTGGCGTGGTGCTTGTCGTGGTGCAGCTCCATGATCTTGCCGGAGATGTGCGGCTCGAGAGCTGCGTAGTCGTAGGGGAGTTCCGGCAGCGTGTATTCAGACACGAGGGTCCCTTCTTCGTGGGCGTGCACCCCGGCTTGTTCCGCGGCGCACACCCACTCTCGAACCTCGAGCGCGCTCGAGGTCAAGTCGCCGTGAGATGTCTTACACGCCTTACTCACTCGACCGCGGCGAAGGCGGTCGACACGTACTGCGCACTCCGGTCGGAACCGAGCAGTCCCGGACCCATCTTGTTCATCACGTAGGTCACCGTCATTCGCCGCTCGGTGTCGATGACGACCTGGGATCCACCCCAGCCGCCCCAGAAGCAGATCCGTCCCTCGGGAACGAAGGGAACCGACGCCGGTGTCGGTAGCCGATTCCGAACCGGATGGGTTCCCCGAGAGCGAGGTCGACGCCATTCGACTGCTCTTCGAAGATGAGCGCGATGGTGTCGGGCGAGAGTAGACGGACACCGTCGACCTCGCCGCCGCATGCCACCACCGATTGGATGCGGGCAAGGGAGCGTGCGTTACCGTGACCACCCGCCGCACCGTTCTCGGCCTGTCGCCATTCAGCGGTCCACGCGGCGGACGCATCGGGGCCCGGCCCTGTGAACGTCTTGACGATGACACTCTCGGGGTCGAGTGCGGCCAGATCGATCGGAAGCGGAGGCGGCGGAACCACATTGGAGACGCGGCCGAATTCCGACGGATTCAGCCCGATGTGGAAGTCGGCACCCAGCGGTCCCGCAATCTCCGCGGCGTGCGAACACCACATAGAGCAGGTGTCAGCTGACCTGGGCGTCGCGGCGCGGAAGCTTCCACCCCGGTCGCACGAAGTGGCAGGTGTACCCGTCCGGCAACCGCTGCAGGTAGTCCTGGTGCTCGGGCTCCGCCTCCCAGAAATCGCCGGCCGCGGTCACCTCGGTGACCACCTTGCCGGGCCAGAGTCCGGAGGCGTCGACGTCGGCGATCGTGTCCTCGGCGACGCGTCGCTGCTCGTCGCTCGTATAGAAGATCGCGGAGCGGTAACTCGCTCCGATGTCGTTACCCTGCCGGTTCTTCGTCGACGGGTCGTGAATCTGGAAGAAGAACTCGAGAAGGTTCCGGTAGGACGTCTTCGACGGATCGAACACGATCTCGATCGCTTCCGCATGCGAGCCGTGATTTCGGTACGTTGCATTCGGTACGTCGCCGCCGGTGTATCCCACGCGTGTGGAGATCACGCCTGGCTGCTTACGGACGAGTTCCTGCACACCCCAGAAGCAACCTCCGGCCAGGACGGCGGTCTCGGTGACGTTCGACATTGTCGGTTCCCTTCGTCGGGGCGCGAGTACACCCCGTGTCGGCTCTCCCCCTCCACAACACCGGCCCTCGGCATCTATTCCGGAACGGGAGGCCGATCGGTGCGGTCGGCTGCTTCGACAGCGTTCACCAGCTCGTCCAGAAACGCCACCTGCGCGGCGATCAGTCGCGTCCGCGCCACTGCCACGGAACACCACTCGACCCGGTCGATCTCGGGAAACGACTTCATTTGACCCGACCGAGGGGGCCACTCCATCTCGAATTCATTGCTGACGGCATCGGTGATGTCGAGATCACCTTCCACAGCGAAAGCGCTGACCACCTTTCCTGCCCGCTGCCGGACCGGAGCAAGTGGAACGATCGTGCCCTCCGGCGGATCGAGACCGACCTCTTCGCGGAACTCCCGCTGCGCCGCAACCCACGGAACCTCGTCGGCGGCATACTCGCCCTTCACGATCGACCACGATCCCGCGTCCCGCCTCGCCCACAGCGGACCACCCGGATGGCAGATCAACACCTCGAGGACGCCGTCGCGGATCCGGTATGGGAGCACCCCGGCACTCTGCTTTGCCACGACTTCAGCATGTCACGGACGTGTGACGGCGATGAGAACGTTCGGCCACACCCACCGGCTTCTTCTCCCGTTCCGCCGTGAACGGCGGCCGGGGTGGGGTACGTATTGGAAAGCAGGGGGCCTGTTGGTCGAGGAGGAGTAACTGATGAGCGATCAGGAAACCGGAGCGGTGACAGGAACGAAAGACAAGGACTACAACTTGATCTGGTTCGTCGAAGCGTCACTGAGTAATGCCCTGCGCCTCGAGGGCTACATCCGGGACGCCGAACATGCCGGCGACACCGAGCTCATCGACTTCTTCCAGCGAGCGAAGGCGGTGAGCCTCAAAGGTGGCGAACTCGGAAAAGGACTTCTCGCCGCTCGGCTCGCTCCCAAGGACAGCTGAGTGGGACCACTCCAGCAGTGATCCGGGTCACCGCGTGCGGGTCCCCGGCGACGGTGTGAGAGTCTGTCACTCGTCGTACCGGGTAACCGACCGAGCGTCCGCCTCTGCGGGGTTCTGTCCTGGAAAGGTCGCGTGATGAGTCTGAACGCCGAAATCGCCGAACACTCGCTGCCGGAATCGGCTGTTCCCGACCTGGCAGAACGGAGTCGGCCGATCTTGCCGGGCGATGATCCCTTCTATGTCGCACCTGCCGGTTTCGCCGCTTCGGCGCCGGGTTCCGTGCTCCGCAGCCGGGAAGTCGAATTGGCACTGCTCGGCGCAATTCCCCAGAAGGTGTCGGCCTGGCAGCTGCTGTACCGCAGCTGCGATCTGCATCGGGCTCCCGAGGTAGCGGTTACCACCGTGCTGCTGCCCTTCGGCGCCGACCCGGACGAGGCGCGACCGCTACTGGCATATCAGTGTGCGATCGACGCCATCGCCGACAAGTGCTTTCCGTCGTACGCGCTGCAGCGTGGTGCGTTCTCGCCCGGCAGCCTCCCGCCCCTCGAAATGCTGATCATCGCGAATGCGCTCGAGCGCGGCTGGGCCGTCTCGCTGGCCGACCACGAGGGCATGGGCGGCTTCTTCGGCGCACCCCGGGAACCCGGATACCGCGTCCTCGACGGTATCCGTGCGGCGCTGAGATTCGCGCCTCTCGGACTCGACGCCTCGACCCCAGTAGGCGTGTGGGGATACTCCGGTGGCGGCATGGCCTCATCCTGGGTAGTCGAGATGGCCCCCGAATATGCCCCCGACATCCACATCGTGGGTGCAGCGCTGGGCGCCCCGGTCGGTGACCCGGGCGAAACCTACATCCGGCTCAACGGCACCCTCCACGCCGGCCTCCCCGCGCTCGTCGTCGCCGGACTGCGCCACATCTATCCCGGCCTCGAACGAGTGATCCGCACCCACGCCGATGACGAAGGGATTCGGCGACTCGACAAGATCGAAACGATGTCGACGGTAGAAGCTGTCGCACGTTTCGCCCGTGACGATTTCGACGACTACACCGATATCCCCCTGGCGGACGTCCTGGCCACGCCTGAGGTGCTGGAGGTGTTCGAGGACATCCGGCTCGGCGGACGCATACCCGAATGCCCGTTGCTGGTGGTGCACCCGGTCCACGACCAGATCATCGATATCGACGACGTGGACGGGCAGGTCGAGCGGTATGTCGAGGGCGGCGCTCACGTCACCTATGTGCGGGATCGATTGAGTGAACACCTGTCACTGATGGTGATCTCCGCGCCCGCGATGCTCGAGTGGCTGACAGATCGATTCGCCGGCAGACCGCTTCCCGCGGCCGGCACGACGACGGTGTGGTCGATTGCCTGCTCGGCATTGTCCCCGCTCCACGGGTTGCTCACCGTCGGGCGTACCGCGGCGAAGGTTCTGTTCGCACGACCTCTGGGCCCGAACTGACTCCAGACATCGGACGCAATACCCGGTGCCCCTCCGTCGGAGCGGGCGGCCGCCTAGGGTGGACTCTGACGACGGTCGAACGGTTGCCTTCCGGGAACCGCATCGACGAACAGAGGAGGCTGTGATGAGCGGTTCGGGTAGCGGCGACATCGTCCGCACCATGGCTGATCTGGCACGCAGTTTCTCCACCCCGCGCTCGATCGAGGAAAGCCTGTCCACCGTGACCGCCGCCGCTGTCGACTTGATGCCGACGGAAGCGTGTGCGGGCATCTTGATGGTCTCCGGGGGCGGGAAGAAGTTCGAATCGGTGGCCACGACCTCCGACCTCCTGCCCAAGTTGGACCACGTTCAAGAGGAACTCGGAGAGGGTCCCTGCGTAGCGGCGGCTGTGGCCAACCTGGTGGTCCGTTGCGACGACTTCCGCACGGAAGATCGGTGGCCGAGATTCGCCGCCGGCGCCGTCGACGTGGGCATTTACAGTTCCCTCTCGTTCCAGTTGTATACATCCGAGGGCAAAATGGGCGCGCTCAATCTCTTCGCGTTCGAACCACACGCCTTCGGTCTCCAGGAAGAGTCGACGGCCGAGGTTCTCGCCGCTCACGCCGCGTTGGCCCTCATGGCCGCCCGCACCAAGGAACAACTACAGTCTGCGCTGGTCTCCCGGGACATCATCGGTCAGGCCAAAGGCATGATCATGGAACGGTTCGATGTCGATGCCATCCGCGCCTTCGAGATGCTCACGCACCTCTCGCAGGAGACCAACACCCGCCTCCACGCGGTCGCCGAGCAGATCGTCGAACGCGGAAAATAGTCGTCTCCCCTCTGGGAATATCGGGGACATCCCCCTCGTTGAGGTAGTCGACGGTGTCCGATCCAATGCCCCGGGTACCACATTAGATATGTCGCTTCGAGCGACCACTTGCCGAGAGGCGCACTGGCGGGCACCGTCACCCCGGCCTGGTCAGACCAACAGTGCGTAGTGTGCCCGCCGAGGATGCGAAGTCGCCGCTGACACCACCAGGTCCCGGCGGCTTCTCACGTTTCGGGCCCACCCCTCTGGTCGGAAAAGAGATGGTGGCCTGTCCGTCTTCATCACCGCCGGCGACATCCCGCCGGCGACATCGAAGGGGTAGCAGATCCCTACCACCCGGTGACCAGGTCGACCCGAACGTGTCCGCCGATCGAGTACCGCACGCTGCCGCACTACTGGGCAGCCGCTCCGAGTGAGGCCCGCGTTTGCCGCACCGTGAGCAAAAGAAACCAACGGACGCGAGACCGGGCGCACGCTTGGCTGCTGCGCAGGTCAGGGGCGGCGACCCAACGCAGCGCTCGCTGTGGAAACCGCGGCCGCAGGGCCTACGGGGTCCCCACTGGTCGCATCGATACCGTATTGTTAGAAACTTCAAGCCGAGACACCAGCTGTGTAGCAGAGCGCAGACTTGTGTGGCCGGTCGTGAGGCAGTCGCCTCACGACCTTTCACAGAGACGAGACGCCCGTGCCCCTCGCCCACGCATTTACCGATCGTTACGCCGATGAGCTCATGATGCTCGCTGCGGCCACCCACCGCCCGGCCAGCATCGTCAACATCGGTCGTGGCTACGCCATTCGCATCGATTTCGAGTACCAGCACTATCTCCTCGCCGTCAACGCCGAAGGCATACTCGCTGATCAGCCGGATGCGGCCGCCCTGTGGCGAGTTGCCCTCTTCAAAGAGAGCGATTCGGCCGACACCCCCGACCACGTGATCGTCACCGCCGAGCACAGTTGGCTCGTGGACGCCTTCGACCTCGCCTTCGCCGAAGTCGAAGCCACCGGTCAATGGCCGTCGGCCGACCTGGCGTTCGGTTCCTTCAACCCTGTCGTGAGCTGATCGCGCGAAGCCGCGCGGCGAACCACGCCACCCGAGATACCCGTTTACGTGTCACGCCTCGGTGACACCGGGTCTTGATACCTGACGTCAACGCCAGCGCGGTACGGATGGTAGCGCCCGGGCGCCGGATCAGAGAAGGGCGCGGAAGTAGTTGCGCCACAATTGATAATCCGCGTAGTCCCGGCGCAGGTCTGCGGATGCCGTAGTGACGATCGCCGGTGATTACGCCCTGCCACGCGTCACCAAGTGCGGCCACCGCACCCTCTCCGGTCACTCGCCCGGCGCCCGCCGATGTCGCTACGCTGACACAGTCGGTGCAGTAGACCTTGGGAGGAAGCGGTGGTAGCCGTACAGATACAGGTAGGTGATCTGGTGCAGGCATCTGGTCACGCCGGACCCTGGCTGGTGGTCGAAATCAGTAAGGGTCTCGCTTCGCTGCAGCACCCCGACGGGCACCGACTGTCCGTCCGGACGACGGCGCTGTCGGTGGTGCACAAGGCCACCAGCCCGGCGGGTGAGGTCCAGGCTGGTGACGGTGAGCGGCCGGAAACTGCAACCGACGGCGAATCGGCGGGAGACGCACCCACCCTCTTCGACTAGGCAGCGCGCAAGATCCGCCGACGCATCGCTTCCAACCCCACGAGGATCGCAGCCGCGACCACGACGTGCATCAGCGAGAGCGAGAGGGTGCTGGCGGTGTCGAAATCGGCCTGAATGGTCAGGACGATCGTCGCGAGCGCGAGGACGACCCCGATGACCTCTGCGGGGCGGATGATGGCCGGCCACTTCAGGGAAATCAGCGCGGCGAGGGTCATTCCGATAAGGATGGGAACGACAGTCATGACGATGACACCACCGGGCGCTGCACTGGTGGTCTTACCCGCGTCCGTCATTTCGAACGACGCACCGGCGGGAAGTGCCAGCAACCACAGCACCAGGTTGGGGACGAGGGCGATCACCGCGGTCCAGAGGACGGCACCGGGACGGCTCAGTTCAAGGGTGAGCGGGTTGAGTTTCGTGACGGTGGTCTGTGCAGTAACGCTGGTTTCGCTGCTCGACATGTTCGTTCTCCTCGGTGAGATGCTGACTGACCTTGTTAGACGATCCTGCAACCTCAACCATTGTGAAGGTCAAGGCGTGAAGATCATGGTTCTTCCGTCAGAACCTGAGATGTAGACCGGCGCGCAGAAGAAAACTCATCGCGACGACGCACGCATTGTGGCGCTGGGGGATGATTACGAACATGAACGCCGGTTCCTCGTCCGCTGCGCAGCCCCAGCGGCGCCGCAATCCTCTGGTCGCGCTCGCCCGCTGGCTCGGGACACAGGAGTGGGTCATGCGGCTGGCGCCGGTCATCATCTGGCTCGAATCGCATCTGCGTGCCTGGACCGGCAACCGGGTGAGCCTTATCGGCATCGGCGGACTGCAGTCGTTGCAGGTAACAGTGCCCGGACGCAAGAGCGGCACGCCTCGGACGACAGCGCTCCTGTGCATCCCGCACGGCGACGGGCACATCGTGACCGGGTCGAACTGGGGACGCCCCGAACACCCGACGTGGTCGGCGAACCTGCGGGACGCGCGGGAAGCCCTAGTGAAAATCGGGCCGCACGAGAGCCGCACGAGCGTTCGGATGGCCACGGGCGAGGAACGCGAGCAGCTGTGGAAGCTGGTGACCGAGTACTGGCCCGGTTATCTCATGGAGCATGAGCGGTCAGGCGGACGCGAGTTCCGGATCTTCCTCCTCCAACCACTCTGATACCGGATCACTCCGCACCACACCGGCTCCGATACGGACGCGTCGAACGAAACTGGGCATTGCATCATCGGCGTCCCCTGAGCGCCACTTCCGATATTGACATTGACGTCAACATCAACCGATACTGTGATCGTGACCACAAGTGAGGCGCAGGAACGGGCTCGGACTGCGCGGAAGAGGAACGACGGACCGCGGCGGCGGGAACTCGTCCGTGCGGCAAGCGCGTGCTTCGCCGAACTCGGTTACGACCGCACCACCGTCGAGGTCATCACCACTCGCGCCGACGTGTCCCGGGCGACCTTCTACGCGTACTTCTCGTCCAGGGACGAAATGTTCCATGCGGTGGCGGCAGAGGTGTGCGAGGAGTTCCTCGAATCGCAGCACGTGGAAGGTCCAGCCGTCGACGACTTGCGCGAGGTCCTGCGCACGACCACCAAAGCCTTCGTCGAAGCTGTGTACGCCAACGGACGCGTCCTCGAACTGATCGAGCACCGCGCGCGTCTCGATCCGGAGGTCGGCCGAACATGGTCCGCCGTGCAGACACGGCTGATTCGTCGTTACACCCGTTTCATCGAGCGGATCAACGAGAGCTGCGATGTCGTACCGTGCGCGCCGCCGGCCCGAATCGCGCAGACGCTCGCCGACGCCCAGCTGGCCGGCGCCACCCGGCTCGTCGACGCCACCGCACGGGAACAACGTCGCTACACCTCCGACCTGACCGCCATCTCCGAAAAACTCATCGGCTTTCCTGAGCCGGAACCATCTGCACAGAATCGGGAGTTCGGTATGCCACCTTCACCTTCGAGTGACCATGCGGCACTGGAAACAGCCCTCGCCGAGATTCGCGAGCTCCAGGACACCGCCTGGCCGTCGCAGGTACCGCGAGGCGTCGAGTATCCGATCGAGGACCGGACCGTCGTCGGTTATCTGCGCCACTGGGCGACGACGCGGCCGAGCACAGTCGCAATCGACTTCTACGGACGCCGAATCACCTACGCGGAGTACGACGAAATGTCCGACCGGTTCGCGGGATGGCTCCTGAGACAGGGCGCCGCAGCCGGTGACCGCGTCGGCGTTCATCTTGCGAACTGCCCGCAGTTCCACATCGCGATGCTCGGCATTCTGAAGATCGGTGCAGTCCACGTGCCGATCAACCCACTGTTCCGCGAGCACGAACTGATCTACGAACTCGACGATGCCGGTGTCGAGATTCTGCTGACCCAAGACTCTTTCGCACCCATGGTGGAGTCGGTACGCCGGAACACCCCACTGCGGCACGTGGCGGTGACCTCGCTGTCCGATCTGCTGCCGCCAGAGCCGACCGTGCCGCCGCCCTTTCCCCACGGCGAGGCCGCGCCCACGGACTGGGCCGAGATCATGGAGTCGCCACGCGCGGAACCGGTTCCGCCCGACCCCGACGCGCTGGCGGCGTTGAACTACACCGGTGGCACCACCGGAATGCCCAAGGGCTGCGAGCACACTCAGTGGCACATGGTCTACACCGCGGCCACCGCGACCCTGGCAAGTGGACGACGAGTCGGTGAGACGCCACCCGTCGTTCTCGGGTTCCTCCCCGTCTTCTGGATTGCGGGAGAAGACTTCGGGATTCTGTATCCGCTGATCAACGGCGGAACCGTCGTTCTCCTCACCCGATGGGACCCGGAGGCCGTGGCGGTGCTGATCGAGCAATGCCGAGTCACCTCGATGGTCGGTACGGTCGACAACTACGTGGAATTGATGAACCTTCCCGGCTTTGCCGACGGCGACACGTCGACGCTCGACAACGCCATGGCCGTGTCGTTCGTCCTGAAACTCGATCCGGCGATTCGCGCCCGGTGGCGCGATGCCACCGGCCAAATGTTGAGAGAAGCCAGTTACGGTATGACGGAAACCCACACCGCCGACACCATCACCCTCGGCTTCCACGCGGGCGACTACGACCTTCTCAGCGAGCCGGTGTTCTGCGGGCTCCCCGTACCCGGCACGGACATCCTCGTCGTCGACGAGGTCGGGGTTCCGGTCCCGGTGGGCGAGCCCGGTGAGATCATCGTGCGCAGCCCATCCCTCCTCACCGGCTACTACGGAAAACCAGAGGCCACCGCTGTGGCACTGCAAGGCGGATGGTTGCGGACCGGCGACATCGGCAAGCTCGACGATAACGGCGCCTTGCATTATCTGGCCCGCAACAAAGAAATGATCAAGACCAACGGTATGAGCGTGTTTCCCTCGGAGGTGGAGGCACTCCTTCTGCTGCACCCTGCCATTCGGGCCGCTGCCGTGGTTCCCAAACCGGACGCCGCAAAAGGGCAGGTTCCTTTCGCCTTCGTGCAACTCCTGCCTGATCAGAACGTGTCGGGTGACGAACTGCGCGAGTGGGCAACCCAGAACATGGCCACCTACAAAGTGCCCACGGTCGAAGTCCTCGAGACCCTGCCGATGACGGCGACAGGAAAAGTCCGCAAGGCCGACCTGTTCACCCTTGCCGAGGAGTACAAATGACACTGCTGGTCGCCAACCGTGGCGAGATTGCGCTGCGCATCATCCGCTCCGCCGCCGAGATGTCGATAAAGACGGTGGCCGTCTATGCAGAGGATGATGCGGACAGTCCCCACGTTCGGGCTGCGACCGAGGCAGCGGCACTGAGCGGATCGGGCCCCTCCGCCTACCTCGACCACGCAGCGCTGCTCGAAATTGCGGCGACGTTCGGTGCCACCGTAGTCCATCCGGGTTACGGATTCCTGAGTGAGAACGCTGCTTTCGCCCGTGCGTGCGCAGAGGCCGGCGTAACGTTCGTCGGACCGAGCCCTGACCTGCTCGACGTCTTCGGGAACAAGTCGGCTGCCCGGGATGCGGCAGTCGCGGCGAAGGTTCCGGTGCTCCCGGCCACAAACGGTGCCACCGACATCGATGGCGTCCGCGCCTTCTTCGCGAGCCGGCCGCAGGGCATCATGATCAAGGCACTCGCCGGTGGCGGCGGCCGCGGAATCCGCGCCGTGCACAGCGCCGATCAGATCGAACACGCCTATCGATTGTGTGCTGCCGAAGCCCAGCTCGGCTTCGGCAACCCGGCCGTGTTCGCGGAAGCACTGCTGACGGGGGCGCGGCACATCGAAGTTCAGGTGGTGGCGGCACCGTCACCGGAGGGCGTGCGCGCGCTGGCGCTCGGCGATCGCGACTGCAGCGTCCAACGTCGTCATCAGAAGCTCATCGAGATTGCACCGGCACAGGGCCTCGACCCGACGTTGCGCACCGATTTACACGAGGCCGGTGCTCGGTTGTGCGCCAGCGTGGGATTCCGGGGACTCGCCACCGTCGAGTTTCTCGTCTCCCCCGACGAGTTCTATTTCTTGGAAGTCAACCCGCGGATCCAGGTGGAACACACTGTGACCGAGGAAGTGTCTGGTGTCGACCTCGTCGCGACGCAACTCGCGATCGCCGCGGGTGCCGACTTCGCGGCGTTGTCCCTCCCCCGCGGAATCACCGCCACCGGCCTGGACACTTGCGGTGAGCCTGCCACCTCCCGGGGTATCGCCGTTCAGTCGAGGGTCAACATGGAGACGATGCGACCGGATGGGCAGGCTGTCCCTGCCGCCGGCACCCTCGCCGTGTTCTCCCCTCCGACCGGACCCGGCGTTCGAGTCGATACCTTCGGGCGTCCGGGATTCTCGCCGAGTCCCCGCTACGACTCCCTCCTCGCCAAGGTGATCGTCCATTCACGCGGACTCGCGTTCTCTGCTGCCGTGCGGAAAGCGGATGCGGCGCTGGCCGAATTCGACATCGAGGGCATCCCCACCAACATCGCGTTCCTGCGCGCCATCCTCACCGATCCGGATTTCGGAAGCGGCGTCGTGGGCACCGATTACCTCGGCGATCGAATGAGCAGGCTGGTCGAGCGAGTGCAGGCGAACCAGGGGACGCGCATCCCTTCGACGGCGATCGAGTTGCGGGCCGGTGAAGAAGTGCTGCGGGCGGAGATGGCCGGAACCATCGTCGAGGTGGTCGACGAAGGCCGGAACGTGGACTCGGGCGTCGCACTGTTGGTGCTCGAGGCGATGAAGATGCAGCACGTGATCGCCAGTCCCGCGACTGCTTTGGTGGAACGACTGCTGGTATCGCGGGGGCAGACGGTGGATACCGGGGACCCCCTGGTCGTCATTCGCCGCACCGGTGCCGATTCCGCCGAGGTGACAAAATCTGCTGTCGATCTGGACAGCGAGCGCGAGGATCTGGCCGAGATCCGGCGCCGGCACGAGGTGACCCTCGACGCCGCGCGGCCTGCCGCGATGGCCAAGCGTGCGAAGCTGGGTCGCCGCAGCGCCCGGGCGAACATCGACGATCTCGTCGACCCCGGCAGTTTCGTCGAATACGGTCCCCTCGTTCTCGCAGCGCAGCGCAGCCGTCGCTCCGAGCAGGACCTGATCGACAACACACCGGCAGACGGCCTGGTCGCGGGGCTGGCCACCATCAACGCCGACGTGTTCGGTCCGGACGGCTCCGAGGCCGTGGTGCTGTCGTACGACTACACCGTGCTCGCCGGAACGCAGGGAATGCGCAACCATGCGAAGACCGACCGGGTGATCGGACTGGCTGCGCGTAAGCACATTCCGCTGGTTCTCTTCGCCGAAGGCGGCGGTGGCCGGCCGGGCGATACCGATGTCGGTACCGCAGCCGGACTCGACCTCGACACGTTCCGATCGCTCGCGGCCCTGAACGGGAAGGTGCCGTTGATTTCGATAGTGTCGGGCCGGTGCTTCGCGGGCAATGCTGCGCTGGCAGGGGTCTGCGACATCCTCATCGCCACCCCCGATGCAAACATCGGCATGGGCGGACCGGCCATGGTGGAGGGCGGTGGGCTGGGCGTGTACCGGCCGGAGGACATCGGACCCGTCGAAGTGCAACGGCGAAACGGGGTAATCGACCTCCTCGCCCGAGACGAGGCCCACGCGGTCGAACTGGCCAAACAGTATCTGTCGTACTTCCAAGGGCCCCTGGCGCAGTGGGCTGCCCCCGACGAACGAAGTGCCCGGCACGTCGTTCCCGAGAACCGGCTACGCGCCTACGACGTTCGCACTGCCGTCGACTCTATTGCGGATGTCGACTCCGTACTCGAACTGCGACCCGATTACGGTGTCGGCATCGTGACCGCATTGATGCGGGTGGAAGGACACCCCTACGGAGTTGTCGCCAACAGCAGTCACCACCTGGGCGGCGCCATCGATGCCGTGGGGGCAGACAAGATGGCCGACTTCCTGCGACTGTGTGAATCGTTCGGCCTACCCGTGGTCTCTCTCTGCGACACACCGGGATTCATGGTGGGACCGGATTCGGAGAAGGAGGCAACAGTGCGCCGGTTCGGCGCACTGTTCATCGCAGGCGCGCGGATGACGGTGCCCTACGGCACGATCATCCTGCGCAAGGGCTATGGGCTGGGAGCCATGGCCATGGCGGGCGGATCGTTCCACGCCTCGCAGTTCACCGTCGCCTGGCCGACCGGCGAAATCGGCGCAATGGGTTTGGAAGGCGCCGTGCGACTCGGATTCCGGAAAGAACTCGACGCGATCGACGATCCGGCTCAGTGCGACGCTGCGTTCTCTCAGCTCGTGGATGCGGCCTACCAGCACGGCAAGGCTCTGAACGCGGCGACGATCTTCGAGCTCGACGACGTGATCGACCCTGCCCAGTCCCGTGCCTGGATTGCGCGCCTCCGGCGCCCATGATGCTCCTCATAGGAGCATCATGGGGCGACAGCCACGACGGCCCGGCCCGAGTACGTCCCCGCCCGTACCTGGTCGATCACCGACACCACATCGGCGATCGGGACGTCCTGGATGATCGAGTCGAGGTGCGCCGGCGCGAGATCGGTGGCGAGACGATCCCACAGGCGGCGCCGCTGCGCGATCGGGTACTGCACCGAGTCGATACCGAGGAGGCTGACGCCGCGGAGGATGAACGGCAGAACGGTGGTGTCGAGTCCGGAACCACCGGTGAGTCCGCTGGCCGCCACAGCACCGCCGTACTCGATGGTGCTGAGTACGTGCGCAAGAGTGGCGCCACCGACGCAATCGACCGCGGCTGCCCACTGCGCCTTACTCAGCGGACGAGGCTTGGTGTCGGGTTCGGGAAGCCGCCCGATCACCTTGCTTGCACCCAGGCCGGTCAGCAGCTCAGCTTTTTCGGGCTTCCCGCTCGACGCCACCACCTCGAATCCGGCAGCTGCCAGAAGATCGACGGCCACCGTGCCCACACCGCCGCTCGCACCGGTGACCAGCACCGGACCATCACCCGGTTCGAGTCCGCGGGACAGCAACGCCTCGACACTCATCGCGGCCGTGAAACCGGCCGTCCCGATCGCTGCGGCGGTGCGGGTCGACATGCTGCCCAGCCGCACCACCCAGTCGGCCGGGACCCGGGCGAACTGCGCGTACCCACCGTGGCGGGCGGTACCGATGTCGTATCCGTGCGCGATCACCTTGTCGCCTACCGCGAACTCCGACGACTCCGACTCGACCACCGTGCCGGCGAGGTCGATGCCGGGCACGATCGGATACGCACGCACCACCCCGCCCTTCGGGGTGAGCGCCAGGGCGTCCTTGAAGTTCACGCTGGAGTACTCGACCTGAACGGTGACCTCACCCGGCGGAAGAAACGACTCGTCGACCGTGTCGGGGGTGAGCTCGATCGTGCCCTCGTTCTCGCGAGCGATCCAGGCGGTGAAGTCCTTCATCAGTTGCTCTCCTGACCTCGAGAATTGTGCCGGTTCACTGACGGTACAGAAGCGACAGCTTGCGGTCGGATTCGAACAGCGCCTCGCGGTCGAACGTCGACGTGGAAGCGAGAAGCTCCTCCGCGCCGGTGCGGGCGAACAGGGAGTCGAGCTCGTCCCGCACCTCGTCCGGCGTTCCGTGAATCGAGGACTCGATCGACGCGTCGATCTGCTCACGCATCCGTGGTGTCCACGGCTGATCGCAGATGGCCGAGACCGGTTCGAGGGCCGGGAACTCGCCCGTCCGGCTCGACACCGCCAGCGCCCACGCCTCCGGCAAGAGCAGCTCGCGTGCCGCGTCGGCACTGTGCGCGATCATCACTTCGAGCGAGATCACCACGTAGGGCTTGCGGTTCCCCGGTGACGGCACGAAGTTGTCGCGGTAGCGTTCGAGTTCCGGAATCTTCCCCGTTGTGCTGCCCAGAATCGGGCCACCCACTACCACCGGCAGTCCGGCGCGAGCGGCGAAGTCGAGCCCACGTCGGGTGGCGAGCACGAACATCGGGGGTGCGGTGTCCACCCGGGGTCGTGCGGTGACCGGCGCTCCGCCCTCCAGATACCGCCGCAGCTCGTCGAGGTCGTCGACGAACGTGTCGGGTGCATTCCGATCGCGGCGCAGAGCCTCGCGGACCGGTGTGGTGAACCCCAGTGACCGCCCGACTCCCAGGTCGATCCGCCCTGGGTACATGGCCCCCAGCATCAGGAACTGTTCTGCCACCACAAGGGGCTGATGATTGGGCAGCATCACGCCACCCGATCCGAGCCGGATTCGGTCGGTGTGTGCTCCGATGGCCGCGAGGAGTACGGGCGGCGAGCCACTCGCGATCCCGGGGACCGCGTGGTGTTCGGCCACCCAGAACCGGTGAAATCCGCGCTGCTCGGCGTGCACGGCCCGTTCGATCGACCCGGTCAGCGCGGCGGCATCGGGCGCGCCGGCCCGGGTGCGGGATCGGTCCAGAATCGACAGCTTCACCCTCCACGCAACCGCCGTTCAGACACAACTATTTCCCCGGCCCCGCCCGCAAGACAGCCGGTGCGGCGCAATCCGTAGTCGCCGATGATGTGGCCGGCGGTGGTCCGGAGCACCACGGCAGAGAGGTTTGCAGCCCGCTCGGAATTCAGGCCGCGACCGACGCGCGGCCGGTCCACCACTTCGAGACAGTTCGCCACCCCTCGGACGCACTCTCGCCCGCCCACGCGATGTACCCGTCGGGCCGCACGAGCAAGGCGGGACCGTCGCCGAGCCGGGAGACGGCGTGAACTCCGTCGGGCACGGGAGCGTCCCGCTCGGTAATCAGGACGAAACCACCGGAGCGCAGAACCTCGTACAACCTGCCGGCGGCAGTGGGGATGTCATCGACCCGCCTACCCACCAGATCGCTCTCGCCGGGTCGGTGCCCGTACCGGATCCCGATTCCCGAGAACGTCCCGGCGATCCGCCGTCCGGCCGGCGGGAATCGCAGAAGCGCCGCGACCACCACGTTCCGGAGCTTTCGCAGCACCCACGGCCGCAGTGTCATCATCCGCATCGTGGTGCCGCTGGTGCGGAGAACCAGTCTTCCTACCGGGTGCCGTTCGGCGTGATAGGTGTCGAGCACGGAGTCATCCGCCCCGCCGAGCACCGCGGCGAGCTTCCACCCCAGGTTGGCGGCGTCCTGTATGCCGGTGTTCATACCCTGTCCACCGGCAGGCGAGTGCACGTGCGCGGCGTCACCGGCAAGGAACACCCGCCCCGTCCGGTACTGCGGGACCTGTCGTTCGTCGCTGTGGAAGCGCGACTGCCAGCGAACCTCGCCGAGACCGTAGTCCGTGCCCATGGCGCGCTCGATGATGCTGCGCAATTCCGCCCGTTCCACGGGGGCACGGTCGTCCACCTGGTGCCGCCGGTTCCAGGCGATCACACGGAAGAGGTTGTCGCCGTAGGGAGCGAGGAAGGCGAATCCGTCGCGCACGGCATTGACGGTCACGAGGCGCTCGGGCGGGTTCCGGAGCTCGACGTCGGCGAGCATGATCGACCGAAGCACCGCCCTTCCGGGAAACGGCTGACCGATCATCTGCCGCACGGCGCTGTGCGCGCCGTCGGCCCCGACCGCGTACGCCGCGCGAAACATTCGCTCCCGTCCCGTCGTATCGTGCCCGCGAACCACGACACTGTCGCCGTCCTGCTGCACGCCGGTCACGGTGATGCCGCGAATGATCTCGGCGCCCTGCTTCCGGGCGTGCCGCTCGAGGAGGGAATCGACATTCCGCTGTGGGGTGATCAGCACGAACGGAAACCGTGACGCGAGCCCGGCGAGATTCAGTGTCGCACCTCGCCACAGCTTCAACCCGGGGGACGCCGCACCCGAGGCGACGAGCTCATCGGCGAGCCCACGGGCGTCGAGCAACTCCAGGGTGCGGGCATGAACACCGAACGCCCGGCTGAGCGGCGAGGGCGCCTCCCGCTTGTCCAGAACCGTGACCGACCTTCCCGCCGCCGCCAACTCCCCGGCGAGCATGCATCCGGTGGGTCCTGCGCCGATCACCACGACGTCGATGTGGTTCATGACGGTCCTCCGATCTCTTCACCGCGCCAAGTCAACGGGTGTTGACTTCCACGGTAGGCGCCTTCGATCGCCAGGTCAACAGCTGTTGACTACAGTGGGGGAATGCCCGAACGCCGTGCCCGCTCCGCTGTCACCACCCGCGCCGCGATCCTCGATGCGGCGCGCGCCCGATTCGGCACCGAAGGCTACGACCGCACGACGATGCGCGCTGTCGCGTCGGATGTGGGCGTCGACCCCGCGCTCGTGATCCGCTATTTCACCAACAAGGAATCGTTGTTCGCGGAGGCGGCCGAGTTCGAACTCCACCTCCCCGATCTCCACGACGTTCCGGTCGAGGCGCTCGCCACCGTGCTGATGCCGCGATTCTTTGCCGTATGGGAGAACGACGGCGCATTCCTTCCACTGCTGCGGGCGGCGGCCACCAGCGCTCGGGCGGCGGAGGCGATGCTGCAGGTGTTCGCCCGGCAGGTGGCCCCGGCGCTCGCGGTGGTCGCGGCGGACCGGGCGGGGGAACGCGCGGCCCTCGTGGGATCGCAGATCCTCGGACTTGCGTTCTCGCGCTATATCCTTCGCGTTCCGCCACTGGCGGAG
Source organism: Rhodococcus tibetensis (assembly GCF_024438035.1). GTDB lineage: Bacteria > Actinomycetota > Actinomycetes > Mycobacteriales > Mycobacteriaceae > Rhodococcus_F > Rhodococcus_F tibetensis. The sequence goes on along the minus strand of NZ_JANFQF010000036.1, from coordinate 12,019 downwards.
ATGACGCACGAGCAGCTGGTGCGGTGGGTCGGGCCGGTCCTCGAGCACTACCTCACCGCCCCACATCTGCGAGACTGAGGACGAATGAAGGTCCCGCGGGAACAGCGGCAGGCGGGAAACGCAACCGGCTAGGAGGCGCTCGTGAGATCACCGTCCGCGGAATGTGTCGAGCAGCTGAAAGCGACGGTGCCCGATCGGGTGCATCTCCCCGACTCGCACGGTTACCGAAATGCGCTCGGGAAGGTGTTTTTTCCCGACGCCGCGAGACGCCGTCCAGCCTGTGTCGTGGAACCGGCCTCCGCCTCAGAAGTCGCGACGGTCATGGCCATCGCGCATCGGACAGGTGGTGCCGTCACCGTGCGGGGCGGCGGCCTCAGCTCCAACTGCGTGGCCGACGGTGCCGTGATCCTCGACCTCTCGGCGCACCTTCATACCGCACGCCTCGAGGGGGATCGCGTTGTCGTCGCGGGCGGAGCGACCATGGGGACGATGCTCGACGCCCTCGCGCCCGCCGACCGGGTGGTGCCGGTCGGCATCGTCCGGCACGCCGGCTTCGGGCTCGCCACCCGCGGTGGCTTCGGCTACCTCACCCGCAGCTTGGGGCTGACAATCGATCATCTCGTCGAGGTGGAACTCGTCCTCCCCTCCGGTGAGATCCTCCATCTGTCCGACCGAAGCACCGGCGACGACGCGGATCTGTGGTGGGCGGTGCGCGGGTGCGCCCCTTGCTTCGGCGTCGTGACGTCAGCGGTGCTGCGCACCCACCGGTTCGGTCCGGTGTGGGTCGACCGAATGATGCTCGGACTCGACGCACTCGCCGCCTATTTCCGTGTGGCACCGGAACTTCCGCGCGATACGACGATGGGCGCCGTCCTCGGCTACAGCGATGAGTCACCCGGCGAACCGGTCCTGTTCGTCTACACCGTCTGCGCGAGCCAGGACGAGACCACCATCGCCAGCGCCCGCACCGCAGCATCTGGTGTGGCAGCGGCGTCGAAAAGCGTGCTCTACCGCTCCGAGATGTCCGGCCGATACCTCGAGGGGCTGCCCGAGTTCACCCCGCCCGGGCGAGGCGGGAAGGAACCCGAACCGATCCGCCTGCCGGTACCGGGTGAACCGCGCGGATCCTTCTTCGGTAAAGCGGTCTTTACCGGTCCGACCCTCGACTCCGACATTGCCGAGGCGTTGGCCGCCCAGATCCGCGGCGCTCCTACCCCGCAGTGCCGTATCGACTTCCAGCACAGCGGCGGGGCACTCGCCGACGTAGACGACACCGACACCGCGTTCTGGGGCCGCACCGGTGAATGGAACGTTCCCCTCAACGCGATCTGGTCCGATCCCTACGACGGCGCCGCCTGCCTGTCGTGGGCGGGCGGTGCGCTCGACGTCCTCGCACCTCACACGATCGGAATCTACAGCGTGGAAGTGCGGCCGGGTTTCCCCGAGACCGGCGCCGAAATCAGCGCCGCCTACGGGGGAAACCTCCGGCGGCTCCGGATGTTACGACAGACCCACGACCCTCGGGGAGTGCTTGCGCACTATCCGCTGTAGCCGAGGTCAGTCGCCGATCCGCTCCCCCGTTTCGGGGTGGAACAGGTGCACCGCTCCGTCGCGCTTGCGCAGGGAAACCGTGTCGGCCAGCCGAGCGGGTGTGCGGGTCAGTGACCTGGCGGTCAGTTGCGTACCGTCACCGGCGATGTGGGTGTGGACGTAGGATTCGCTGCCGAGTTCCTCGACCAGGTCCACGATCACCTCGATGCCTCCGCTCCCGGTCGAGAGCTCCAACTGCTCGGGACGCACACCCACCGTGACGGTCTCCAGTCCGGCCGCGTGCAGCGCCGAGAGCTGGTCGCGCTCGAGCGCGAGCGTCGAGTTCCCGAGGCGCACGCCGTCGCTGACGATGGGCATGGTCATCAGGTTCATCGCGGGCGATCCGATGAAGCCGGCGACGAAGGCGTTGGTGGGCCGGTCGTACAGCTCGGTCGGCGCCGAGAACTGCTGCAGCTTGCCGTTCTTCAGGACGGCCACCCGGTCACCCATCGTCATGGCCTCGACCTGGTCGTGGGTGACGTAGACGGTGGTGGTTCCGAGCCTGCGCTGCAACGCCGCGATCTGGGTACGCGTCTGGACGCGCAGTTTGGCGTCGAGGTTGGACAGCGGCTCGTCCATGCAGAACACCTGCGGCTCACGCACGATCGCGCGTCCCATCGCAACCCGCTGTCGCTGGCCACCGGAAAGCTTGCCAGGCTTACGATCGAGGTATTCGGTGAGGTCGAGGACCTTGGCGGCTTCGGCCACCTTCCGCTTGCGTTCCTCGAGTCCGACCCCGCGCATCTTGAGCGCGAATCCCATGTTCTCGCCCACCGTCTTGTTCGGGTAGAGGGCGTAGTTCTGGAACACCATCGCGATGTCGCGGTCCTTCGACGGCACACCCACCATGTCCTTGCCGTTGATGGTGATGGTGCCCTCGTCGATGTCCTCGAGGCCGGCGAGCATCCGCAACGCCGTGCTCTTACCGGAACCGGACGGGCCGACGAGGACGATGAACTCGCCGTCTTCGATTTCGAGGTCGAGTCCATCTACCGCCAGCGTGTCGGCGTTCTCGTAGATGCAGGATGCGCCCTTGTACGCGATGTCAGCCATGATTGCTCCTCTTGTGAGTACCGAAGTCGGGGGAAGTGGTTGCCGGGGTGATCATTTGATCGCGCCGAAGGACAGGCCGCGCACGAGCTTGTTCTGCGCGACCCAGCCGGCCAGGATGACCGGGAGCGCCGCCAGCGTCGCCGCTGCCGACAGCCGTGCCCAGTACAGACCCTCACCGGTGATGAAACCGACCAGGAACACCGGAATGGTCTGCGCCTGAACGGCGGTGAGGTTGACCGCGAAGAAGAATTCGTTCCACGAGAAGATCACGCAGATCAATGCGGTGGCAGCGATGCCGGGTGACACGAGCGGTAGGATCACCTCGCGCACCGACGTCCACAGGCTCGCGCCGTCCATGCTCGCGGCCTCGAGCAGTTCACCGGGGACCTCGAGGAAGAACGAGCGCATCATCCACACCGCGATGGGTAGGTTCATCGCCGTGTACAGGATGACCAGTGCCCAGATGTTGTCGAGCAGGCCGATGTCGTTGACGATCACGTACAGCGGGATGATCGCGGCAACGATCGGGAGCATCTTCGTGCTGATGAAGAAGAACAGGGCGTCCTTCGTCTTGCGGACCGGCCGCAACGACAGCGCGAACGCCGCCGGCACGCCGAGCGCAAGCACGAGGATTGTCGACATGGCGGTCGCGAACGCCGAATTCAGCAGTGCCGTTCCGATTCCGCTGTCGAGGACTGCCTTGAACTGGTCCAAGGTGGGCGTAAAGAACAGTTTCGGCGGACTCGTGTAGGCGTCGCCCTCCTGCTTGAACGCGGTGAGCACCATCCAGGCGACCGGGAAGAAGAAGCCGAGCGCCACGATCCACGCCACCACGCTCCACGCGCTGAACTTGCGGTGCTTGCGAGCCCGCTTCGTCTCCGGCGCGGTGGGGGTGGACTCCACCGGCGCTGCCGCAGTGTCGGTACTCATTACGCTGCCTCCTCGTTACCGGTAAAGCTCTTGAAGATCAGGCGCAGCGCCAGGGTCGCGACGACGATGGTCGCGATCACGACGATGACGCCCATCGCGGCGGCCTGCCCGATGTCGAAACCGAGGAATGCGCGCTGATAGATGTAGAAGGGGAGGTTGGCACTCGCGGTGCCCGGCCCGCCCTGGGTCATCATGTAGATGGCGTCGAACGTATTGATCAGGTAAATCGCACCCAGCACCGCGCCGAGTTCGATAAACCGGCGCAGATGCGGAAGGGTCAGTTCGCGGAACATCGCGAACGGCCTGGCACCGTCCACCCGCGCCGCCTCGAGGATGTCGCGCGGCATCGACTGCAGACCCGCCAGGATCAGCAGCATCATGAACGGGGTCCACTGCCAGATCAGGTTCACCATGACCGCAGCGAGCGGGAACTTGCTGACCCAGTCGACCTGTCCCACCCCGAACGGGGAGAGGACGAAGTTGACGATGCCGAACACCGGGTCGAACATCGTGGTCTTCCACAGCAGCGCACCGGCGACAGGTGTCACCAGGAACGGGGTGATGAGGAGGGTGCGCACGATGCCGCGACCGAGGAAGGCGCGGTCGAGCAGCAGTGCGAGCAGCAGCCCGAGGACCACCGAGATCAACACGGTGCCGACGATCAAGATCACGGTGTTGATCGCGACCTCGCGGAACTGGCTGTCCTGGAACACGTCCGCGTAGTTCTGCAATCCGACGAATGCCTGGGAGCCGGGACGCACCAGGTTCCAGGACTGCGTCGAGTAGTACAGGGTGAACAGGAACGGGATCTGAGTGACCACGATCATGAAGATCAGAGCGGGCAGCAACGGCCCCCGGCGACGCCAACCCTCGGCGCGGGAGACGCTGTCGTCCTTGGCCTCCCGCAGCTCCCGCACCCGGTCGGCGGTGCCGTCCGCGGTGGGTTTCTCGGCGATGGTTGTCATCTTTCCTCCCGGTAGGTCGCGCCGACCACCTCGGCGTACTGCTGTGCCTGGGCGAGCGCCTCGGGCACTGTTTGCTGGCCTGCGATCGCCGCGCTGATCTGCTGGCTGACGCGGGTTCCGAGATCCTGGAACTCCGGGATCGCCAGGAACTGCACACCGGTGTACGGAACCGGTTGCACGGTGGGCGCCTCCGGTGTCGCATTCTCGATCGCCTCGAGCGTCAGCGGACCGTAGGCGGCCGACGCCTCCTTGTACTCGGGAATCTCGTAGGTCGACAGCCGGCTGCCCGGAGGCACCCGCTCCCAGCCCAGATCCTCACCGACCGTGCGTATGTATTCCTTGTCGGTCATCCACGAGATGAACTTCCACGCCGCATCGGGATTCTCGCTACTCTCGGGAATTCCGAGCGACCAGCTGTACAGCCAGCCCGAGTTGTCCTTCACCTCGATCGGTGCGGGCGCGTATCCGATCTTGCCGACGACGGCGCTCGACGCCGGATCCTCCAGCGTGGACACCGCGGAGGTCGAGTCGTACCACATCGCCACCTGCCCCTGGGCCAGCTGCGTGGCGCACTCACCGAAACCGCTCGTCGCGGCGCCGGGCTGGCCGTACTCGCGCACCAGATCGACGTAGAACTGCACCGCCCGTTCCACCTCCGGGCTGGTCAGCTGAGCGTTCCAGTCCTCGTCGAACCAGCGGCCGCCGAACGTATTGATGACCGTGTCGAGGGGTGCGAGCAATTCGCCCCAGCCCGGCTTGCCGCGCAGGCAGATGCCGGCCATGTCCTCGGAGTCGAGTTGCTTTGCCGCCGCCGCGACCTCGGTCCAGGTCGGCTTCTCCGACAAAGTGATTCCGGCCTGCTCGAACAGGTCCTTGCGGTACATCAGGAACGAGGACTCGCCGTAGAACGGCACCGAGTACATGTTCCCCTCGTAGGACAGCGACTCACGCAGGGTGGGGATGAAGTCGGCCTCGTCGTAACCCTCCGTCGCCTCGGCATACTCCGACAGATTCTTCAGCCAGCCATACTTGGCCCACTGCGGGGTCTCGTAGTTGCTGATCATCACGACGTCGAACTCTCCGCCACCGGTTGCGGTGGATGCCGTGATTTTCGCGCGCGCCTGGTTCTCCGACAGCGTGACGAACTTCAGGTCGATGTCGGGATTCTCCTCCTCGAACTGTGAGGCGAGCTTCTGGGCATCTTGCATCTGTGAGTTGGAGACCATCGCGATGGTGATGGTCTGATCCGATGCGCCCAGCGATCCGGCGCCCGCGCAACCGCTGAGCGTGAGGCAGAGCGCTCCCGCGCCCGCTACCAGCATCGTCGCCGGTTTCCTGTGTTTCTTCACCGATCTTCACCTCTCTTGCGTGGTGCTACTGATCGAGCAGCCAACGCGCGCATTCGATGTCGCAGACCAGCATCTTGGCCAGTCCGCCGTTGAGGGCACCCAGTGCCGCTTGGTGTTTCGCGGCCCCACCCGTGACGAGGATCGAGCCCTCGCAGGCCCGGATGTCGTCGAGTGGAACAGACATGGCGCGCTCGTTCAGCGGCCCGTCCACGTCGGTTCCGTCGAGCCGGTAGAAACGGCCACCCACTTCGCCCACCGCGCCGAGGTCGGTGAGAACCGACAGCATGTCGGTGTCGAGGAAGCTTCCCTCGAACAGGGTGGTCGACGTAGAGACCGCGCCGGTGCCGAAGATCATCATCTCCGCGGTGCGACCGACCTCGAGCGCCTTCGAGATCACCGAGTCTCCCCGCATGGATACCACGGTGGACGCATCCGCGTACAGCGGAACGGGAAGCCGAAGGGTATTGGCCTGCAACTGTTCTGCACACCTGCCGAGGACGTACTCGGTGCCGGTCTGGTAGTTGATGGCGCTCACCGAACCGTCGAGCTGCACAACGGTGGCACACACCGCTGCACCGGAGGGTAGACCCTGCGCCACGGCCACCGTTTCCGGTCCCCAGGTGAAGCCGAGTGTGTCGGTGTCGCGGATCCGCCGCACGAGTAGTGACGCGGCAGAGCGTCCCACACCGGCGAAGCTGCCGTGTTCGTCGATCGGGCCGGCAGCGTCCACGGAGTCGGCGACTACCACCGCTTCGACCAGGTTGAACCTCTCTTCGAGAGCGCGTTCCTCGTCCGACCGCAGCGCGTCGCTGAGATGTGCCGGAACCTGCACCTCGATGCGCACGAGTCCCTGCGCCTTGGCGCGGGCAACCAAGCGGCCCGCGGTGGGCCGGGAGACGCCGAGGCGGGTGGCCACTTCTGCCTGAGTCAGACCGTCGAGGTAGTAGAGCGTTGCCGCTCGTAGCGCGAGTCGCAGATCTTCCGTGGTGGAAGGTGATGGAGCCGCGGTGAGAGACGGCGATTGGGCGGTCGCGTGGGGGGACGTCACTGGTTCTCCTCGCCATGATCTCGAGCCCGTGGAGAGAACTTCGGAGGCCCGAGAAGCCGTGAGCAAATGATCACTATGCGTTCTTCTGCTCAGTACGTTAGCATCGAGGTGTGACCCACACAACACTTCCTTCGAATATCCCCAGCACGATGCGTGCGAGCGTTCTCGTCGAGCCCGGTCGCATCGAGATCAGGGAGCGGACCGTTCCCTCACCCGGTCCCGGCGACGTGCTGGTGCAGGTGTCCTCGGTGGGGGTCTGCGGATCGGACGCGCACTACTACCGCGAGGGACGAATCGGGGAGTTCGTCGTCGAACAGCCCATCGTTCTCGGCCACGAGGCTGCGGGCACCATCGTCGGCGTCGGCGAGGGCGTCGCGACAACTCGAATCGGACAGCGGGTGTCGATCGAACCCCAGCGTCCCGATCCCGATACCGACGAAACCCGGCGTGGTCTCTATAACCTCTGTCCACACATGCAGTTCTATGCGACGCCCCCCATCGACGGAGCGCTCGCCGAGTACGTGACCATCGGTTCGGCTTTCGCGCATTCCGTCCCCGACGAGATGTCCGACGACGCGGCAGCTCTGTGCGAGCCGCTGTCGGTGGCCATCGCCACCGGCCGGAAAGCCGGGCTGACCGCAGGGTCGCGAGTGCTCATCGCGGGCGCCGGGCCGATCGGAATTGCGACGGTGCAAACCGCCCTGGCCTTCGGCGCCACGGAGGTGATCGTCTCCGATCTCGACGCCCAAAGGCGCGCCGTCGCTGCCAAGTTCGGCGCCACCACAGTGCTCGACCCGCGCGAGCAGGATATGTCGGCCCTCCACGTCGATGCCTTTGTCGACGCATCCGGAGCGCCGAGCGCCGTGCTGGCCGGGATCGGCGCGGTGCGGCCGGCCGGCACCGTCGTCCTGGTGGGCATGGGCGCGAGCGAGATGACACTGCCGGTGCAGACGATCCAGAACCGAGAATTGGTGCTCACCGGCATCTTTCGGTACGCCAACACCTGGCCGGCCGCGATCGCCCTTGCGCGGTCGGGGCGAGTCGACCTCGATTCGATGGTCACCGGAAAGTACCCGCTGGCACAGGCCGAACAAGCGTTGAATGCAGACCGGATGCCGGGCAGCCTCAAGGCCGTCGTACGCGTCCAAGAATGAGGAGAGAGCAATGCAACTGACTGCGCAGACCTTGGAGCGGCTCAGCGATACAGTCGAGGTCCCCACCTACGATCGAAGCAGGATCTCGGTCGGGATAGTCCATTTCGGTGTCGGAGGCTTCCACCGCGCACACCAGGCGATGTACGTCGACAAGTTGCTGCGCCTCGGGCAGGCCCACGAGTGGGGCATCTGCGGAGTCGGCGTTCTGCCCGGCGATCGGCGGATGAAGGACGTCCTCGACGCGCAGGACGGTCTCTATACCCTGGCACTGAAACATGCCGACGGAGCCTGGGACGTGAGCGTCATCGGCTCCATCGTCGACTACCTCTTCGCTCCAGATGACGCCGAGGCCGTGATCGAGAAGATCGCCGCCGAATCCACGAAGATCGTCTCGCTCACGATCACCGAGGGCGGCTACAACTTCACCCACGACACCGGAGAATTCGACACCGAGAACCCCGACATCGTCCACGATCTCCATAACGGAGCCGTGCCGAGAAGCACTTTCGGGCTCATCGTGGAAGCCCTCGCCCGGCGTCGTGCTCGCGGGCTGCCGTCGCCGACCATCATGTCCTGCGACAACATCGAGGGAAACGGCTCCGTGGCACGCAAGATGTTCCTCGCCTACGCCGAACTGAAAGATCCGCAACTGGCGTCCTGGATGCGCACCGAAACCTCCTTCCCCAACTCCATGGTCGATCGCATCACCCCGGGGACCACTACAGAGGTGACGCAATCACTGTCGGACCGATTCGGTGTCGACGACCAGTGGCCGGTGGCTGCGGAACCGTTCACCTCGTGGGTCCTCGAAGACGCGTTCGTTCTGGGCCGCCCGCCGTTCGAGCAGGTCGGCGTGCAGATGGTCGACGACGTGGCACCCTACGAACTGATGAAACTCCGCCTACTCAATGCGAGTCATCAGGCTCTCTGCTATTTCGGGTACCTGTCCGGCTATCGCCTCGTGCACGACGTGGCTAGAGATCCGCTGTTCGCCCAATTCTTGTTGTCGTACATGGACGACGAGGCCACCCCGACCCTGCGTCCGGTGCCCGGTGTCGATCTGGACGACTACAAGCGCACTCTCCTCGAGCGCTTCTCGAACCCCGAGATCCGCGACACGGTGGCCCGCTTGTGTGCCGAATCCTCCGACCGCATCCCGAAATGGCTACTTCCCGTCATCCAGGAGAACCTTGCCAACGGTGGTCCGGTGCGGCTGTCGGCGGCGATCGTCGCCAGCTGGGCGAGATATGCCGAGGGAATCGACGAGAACGGTGACACCATCGACGTGGTCGATCAACTCCAGGATTCACTCGTTCCCCTTGCCCGGAGCCAAAGGACCCACCCCACGGCGTTCATCGAGAACCGGTCCGTCTTCGGAGACCTTGCAGATCACCCGCGTTTCGTCGAGGCGTACCTCTGGGCGCTCGATTCACTTCATCGCGCCGGAGCGCGGGACACACTCGAATCCCTGCGTGAGAAGGTGCAGTCATGAGCATGGTTGTCGGGGAGGCCCTCATCGACATCGTCACCGCTGCCGACGGCACCACCACCGAGTACGCCGGTGGCAGCCCCCTCAACGTGGCAGTCGGCCTCGCCCGCCTCGGCAGACCGGTGGAGTTCGTCACCCGCATCGGTGACGACACACGGGGGCGCATGATCCTCGACCACCTCGCGGCGTCAGGTGTCCGGGTGGCGCCCGGAAGCATGTCGGCCGAACCCACAGCCACCGCGCGGGCAACACTGGACCCGACAGGTGCGGCCACCTACGAGTTCGACCTCGAGTGGGCGTTGCCCGCTCCCGCCTGGTCCTCGACTCCGGAACTCGTCCATACCGGGTCCATTGCGGCCATGATGGAACCCGGCTGCGCCGTGGTGGCCGATATCCTCTACCGCCTACGTGCCTCGGCGACCATCAGCTTCGACCCGAACGTCCGGACCGCACTGATCGCCGACGAGGTACGGGCCCGGGAACGAATCGAGCACGTCGTGTCGATGTCCGACATCGTCAAGGCCAGCGACGAAGACCTCGCATGGTTCGACCCCACCCGAGACCCGGTCGACATCGCCCGCGACTGGCTGGCGCTCGGACCCGCAGTGGTCGCGGTGACGAAAGGCTCGGAGGGTGCCTTCGCGGTTTGCGCAGCGGGTGTCGTCGAGGTCGCCGCGCTCGAGGTCCAGGTGATCGACACCGTCGGCGCCGGTGACGCGTTCATGGCCGGGCTGCTCGACGGCTTCTGGTCTCAGGGCCTGCTCGGTGCGAAACACCGTGGCGCCCTTCGCGGTGCCGATCCCGCCCGGTTGCGGACAGTACTCGCCAACGCCGTTCTCATGTCCGCCCTCACCGTCGCGAAGGCCGGCGCGGACCTTCCGGACCGCGAAACGCTCGACCGAGAGGCCAGGGTTCTGCGATGACACTCGTTGCAGGAATCGATTCGTCGACCCAGTCGTGCAAGGTGCTCGTCTGCGACGCCGACACTGGACAACTCGTTCGGGAGGGCAAAGCGTCCCATCCCGACGGAACCGAAGTGGACCCGCAGGAGTGGGCGCGGGCCCTCGACACCGCGATCGCCGCGGCCGGTGGTCTCGACGATGTCGCGGCGGTGTCGGTGGGCGCCCAGCAACACGGCATGGTGTGCCTCGACGACACCGGAACGGTGGTACGCCCGGCCCTGCTGTGGAACGACACCCGGTCGGCGGAAGCAGCCACCCACTTGGTGGAGGAGCTCGGCGGCACCCAGGCCTGGGCGGACGCTGTGGGCGTCGTGCCACTCGCGGCCATCACCGTCAGCAAACTCCGCTGGCTCGCGGATACCGAACCCGCACATGCCGACCGGACGGCAGCGGTGTGCCTCCCACACGACTGGATCGGCTGGCAGCTCGATGGCACGCGCGATCTCGATGCCCTGGCCACCGACCGCGGTGAGGCGAGCGGCACCGGATACTTCTCGGCCGCCACCAATACGTATCGACCCGACCTGCTGTCCTTGGCCCTGCGCGGCCGCTCGGCGGCAGTGCCGCGCGTGGCAGCGCCCTCGGAGCGGATCGGCGAGACCCGATGGGGCGCGGTGCTCGGCCCCGGTACCGGTGACAACGCCGCTGCCGCACTCGCTCTGGACGCACAGGAGGGGGACGTCGTCGTATCGGTGGGCACCTCGGGTGTGGTATCCGCGGTGACGGAAACAGCGGCCAACGATCCCGGCGGCTTCGTCGCTGGGTTCGCCGACGCGACGGGACGCCATCTGCCGCTCGTCTGCACCCTCAACGCGGCGCGCGTGCTCGACGCCACAGCCTCGATGTTGGGCGTCGATCACGACGAACTGTCGCGGCTGGCGCTGTCGGCGCCGTCCGGCAGCGGCGGCCTGGTGATGGTGCCGTACTTCGAAGGGGAACGCACACCGAACAGACCGAACGCCACGGGCTCGATAGAGGGCCTGCGCCTCGATAATTCGACTCCCGCGCACCTCGCACGGGCGGCCGTCGAAGGGTTGCTGTGCGGGTTGGCGGCCGGGATCGATCACCTGATCGCGCAGGGTGTGGCCGTCCGCCGGATCCTGCTCGTCGGTGGTGGCGCACGCTCGCGCGCACTCCGCGAGATCGCGCCGGCCGTCTTCGGTGCCCCCGTCGTGGTGCCCGAGCCCGGCGAGTACGTCGCCATCGGCGCGTGCAGGCAGGCCGCGTGGACACTCGCCGGAACGGCGGAACCACCGAAGTGGGATGCCACCCCCGCACAGCGTTACGAGGCGGACCCCACCCCCGAGGTCCGTGACCGCTATAGGCGCTCTGCGCCCGTGCGTGGTTGACGAGTCTCTGGACTCGTGTGCTGTCTCAGGACTTCGTGTACACATCTGTCTCAGGACTTCGTGGACAGTGTGGTCAGTGGTTGGAATGTAGCTGATCGGTCGAGGGTGAGTTCGCGGGCGATGGCGTCAC
>NZ_JANFQF010000035.1 GCF_024438035.1 Rhodococcus tibetensis | reverse complement strand
TCTGCCGGACCAGCGTCCTCGGTGCGAACGCAGCGTGCGCGGCGCACGTCATCACCCAAGGGTGTACAGACGTCGCTGGTGGGATTCGGACGGTTGCCGAATCCCACCAGAGCGATTGCGGCAGTTAGTTCAGCGCCGTTTCCGGGGTGAGGTCCGGTTGCGTCTTCGGTGTACGCATCGACACCGCGGTGACCCCGGCACCGGCCAGGGCGATGACGGCGGCACCGAGGAAGGCGGCAGAGAATCCGTTCGTCAACTCGGGCAGATCGCCGATCTGGTTGGCCCCAAACGAGGCGGCGACTGCCGTCATGGCCGCCAGACCGAGCGCGGAGCCGACCTGGTAGCTGACGTTGACGATGCCCGACGCCAACCCGCCCTCCTCCGGTCGGGCGGCGGAGATCGCCGTGCCCAGCGAGGGAATGAAGGCGAGCGACATCCCTGCCGCTGCCACGAGGGACGCCGGCAGCACGTCGACCCAGAAGTTCCCGGTGGACCGGACCAAGGCCATCCACCCGAGACCTGCCGCGAGCACGATCAGACCGGTCACGATCATCGGTTTCGCCCCGAACCTCTGCATCGCCCGCGGCGCGACCACGATCATGCCGAGCATGATCAATGTGGTCATCGGCAGTAGCGCTGCGCCGGCAGGGAATGCGCTGTACCCCAGGACCTGCTGCAGGTACAGGTTCAGGAAGAACCACATCGGGATCCACGCCGCACCGAGCAGCAACTGGGCGAGGTTCGCTGCGGCAAGGTTAGGGGCGGTGAAGATTCCCAGACGCATCAGGGGTGCGCGGCGCCGGGACTGAATCAGCACGAACGCGGCCAGCAGCACCGCCGACGCGGCGAGGTACCCCCAGGTCTGACCCGCACCCCAGCCGACCTCGGGGGCCCGGACGATGGAGTAGACGGCGAGCGCCAGGCCGGCGGTGACCGTCAGAGCGCCGAGGATGTCGATCGAACCGGATCGGGCGGGGGCATTGGGCATCAGCAGCGGTGTCGCGGCGAGGGCGATGATCGCGATGGGGATGTTGATGTAGAACACCCATGGCCAGCTGAGGTATTCGGTGATCACCCCACCGAGAAACACACCGGCGGTGCCGCCGGCGGGTGCGGCGGCGCCGTAGACGGCGAGGGCCTTGGTCAATTCCTGCTGGGTGGAACCGAACAGCATCATCAGCAGGGTCAGCGCCGAGGGTGCGATCAGTGCGGCCCCGGCGCCTTGGACGGCGCGTCCGGCCAGTTCGGTGCCGACGTTCCCGGCGGCGCCGGCGGTGATCGATCCGGCCAGCAGAACCAGCCAGCCGGTGGCGAAGATGCGTCTGGCGCCCCACAGGTCGGACAGGCGTCCACCGAGCAGGAGAAGTCCACCGAAGGCGATGACATAGGCGTTGAACACCCAGGTCAGGTTCTCCTGGGAGAAACCGAGGTCGGTCTGCATTTTCGGTAGCGCGATGCCGATGATGGAGGTGTCCATGATGACCATGAATTGGGCTGCGGCGATCAGCGCCAGCGCCCACCACTTGCGTGTGGATGGTGCCTGAGTAGACATGACGATCATTCCTTACCGGTACGGGGTATTTATCGTGGGGTGAACGATGACGAGTGCGGTGGCGCGCCTATCCGCAACATCGAAGCCTCGGCCCACAGCCGGCCGTAAATATCACGGTGTCGCTGAATCTTTCGGGTAGAAAATCACCTTCTGTGCACATCACTGCTCCTCCTAGCCGCTCGGCACCTCGTGATTGTTGATACCATAGGGGGGTATAGTACGCTGCGCAAGAGATGGTCGTCCCGGAGTCGCTGAGGGTATTCCGTTCGCAAGCGGGGCGAACCGCACACGCCAGGCGAACGGTCGGCGGGGTGTCTCGCGCGAATCATTTGGCCCCCGACGAAACCCCACGGTCCAGCGCTGCCCTCGTTGCTCGCGTCGGCACCCCCTCCCCCGCGGCGTCACCGCCGGAATTTCGAGAACACTCCCAGGGGGTATAGACCCGATGAGCACAGGTCCGGCCCGGTCATTGTTGCATACGGTAGGGGGGTATGGTAAATCTGAAGTTGGGTCACGTCGACCTCGATCGAACTCCGCACGAACCGAAGAAAGAAGAACATCGATGAGCACCACCACCGTCACCGTCACCGGAATGACCTGCGGGCACTGCGTCTCCTCGGTCCGCGAAGAGATCGGCAACATCCCCGGAGTCACCGCCGTGGATGTCGACCTCGCCAGCGGCCGGGTTGCTATCGACTCCGACACCCCGATCGAGCAGGCGGCGCTCGCCCAGGCCGTCGACGAGGCCGGCTACGAGCTCGCCGGCTGACCGGACGAAACCCGAGACCCGGACAGGAGATTCCCCCCGATGAACGCATCGTCGAAGTTCGCCGGATTCACCGTCGGCCTGGCCGCGGTCTTCGCGCTCGCCCTCGGGGCCGGGGCCGCCTTCGGTCCCGAGGAGCCCGCACCGGCCGACACCCACGACACCTCATCCCACGACGCCGGACCCGGTTTCACCGCGGGTGCACCGGTCTACGATCAGATACCTGGAGGACTGATGGTCACCGACAGCGGATACACCCTGGCCTTGGACACGGCGCAGGTGTCGGCCGGCGCGCACGTGCCACTACGGTTCCGCATCCTGGGCGCCGACGGGCAGCCGGTCACCCGCTACGTCGAGAGCCACGACAAGCAATTGCACCTGATCGCGGTGCGCCGCGACATGGCCGGGTTCCAGCATGTGCATCCGGTACTCGACAGCGCCGGAACGTGGAGCGTTCCGCTCGATCTGACCCGCGCCGGGGCGTATCGGGTGTTCGCCGACTTCACCCCTGAGGGCGTTGACGGTTTGACCCTGGGCGCCGACCTGCAGGTCGCCGGTTCCTACGATCCGCAGCCCCTGCCCCCGATAGCCGCATCCACCGTGGTGGACGGGTACACCGTCACCGTCGATGGCACCCTCACCCCGGGTCAGGCCTCGAAGGTGACCCTGTCGGTGGCCCGCGGCGGGCAGCCGGTCACGGATCTGCAGCCCTACCTCGGGGCGTACGGTCACCTGGTGGCCCTGCGGGCCGCCGACCTCGGCTACCTGCACGTGCACCCGGACGGCCATCCCGGGGACGGGGTCACCGCACCCGGTCCGGGCATCGACTTTGTCGTCACCACCCCGAGTGCGGGCGACTACCGCCTGTTCCTCGACTTCCAGCACGATGGAGTGGTGCGGACCGCTGAATTCACCCTGACGGCCGGGCAGAGTTCCGGCGCCGCGGTGCCCGCCGCCCCGGAGCCGATGCCCGCCGGGCACGGACACTGACGTAACCACCACGCCCGAGAGGAGGAACGATGAATCCCGTCACGCAGCACCCGACCGCCGACGGCCAGGTCGAGCTCGAAATTGGTGGCATGACCTGCGCCTCGTGCGCGAATCGGATCGAGCGCAAGCTCAACAAGCTCGACGGCGTCACCGCCACGGTGAACTACGCCACCGAGAAGGCGCGGGTGAACTACGTCGGTGCTGTGTCGACCGAGGATCTCGTGGCCACCGTCGAGCAGGCCGGCTACACCGCCAAGGTCCCGGCGCCGCCCTCCGCCGCCGCCGATGCCGACCTCGCCGGCCCTGCCACGGAGCCAGACCCGACCGCCGCGCTGCGTCAACGCCTGCTCGTCTCGCTGGTGCTCAGTGTGCCGGTGATCGCGATGGCCATGGTTCCGGCGCTGCAGTTCACCAACTGGCAGTGGCTTTCGCTCACCCTCGCCGCCCCGGTGGTGGTGTGGGGGGCGTGGCCGTTTCACAAGGCCGCCTTCACCAACCTGCGGCACGGGACCTCCACGATGGACACCCTCATCTCGATGGGCACCCTCGCCGCCCTGGGCTGGTCGCTGTACGCCCTGTTCTGGGGCACCGCCGGGAATGCCGGGCATGACGCACCCGTTCGAGCTGACCATCTCCCGCAGCGACGGCGCCGGCAACATCTACCTCGAGGCCGCCGCGGGAGTGACCACCTTCATCCTCGCTGGCCGCTACTTCGAGGCCCGCTCCAAGCGGCGCGCCGGTGCCGCCCTGTGCGCCCTGCTCGAACTCGGTGCCAAGGAGGTCTCCGTCCTGCGCGGCGGTGTCGAGCAGCGCATTCCCACCGATCAACTGGCCGTCGGTGACGAGTTCGTTGTCCGCCCCGGGGAGAAGATCGCCACCGACGGTGTGGTCACCGACGGCTCCTCCGCGGTGGACGCGTCGATGCTGACCGGCGAATCCGTGCCCGTCGAGGTCGGACCCGATGACCAGGTCGTGGGCGCCACCGTCAACGTCGGCGGCCGGATCACCGTGCGCGCGACCCGCATCGGGTCGGACACCCAGCTCGCGCAGATGGCGAAACTCGTCGAAGACGCCCAGACGGGGAAAGCCCAGGCGCAACGGTTGGCCGACAAGATCTCCGGGATCTTCGTTCCGATCGTCATCGCCCTGTCGGTGGCGACCCTCGGCTTCTGGATCGGCACCGGCGGCGGCATCGCAGCCGCGTTCACCGCCGCCGTCGCCGTGTTGATCATCGCCTGCCCCTGCGCCCTCGGCCTGGCCACCCCGACCGCACTGATGGTCGGCACCGGCCGCGGCGCCCAGCTCGGCATCCTGATCAAGGGGCCCGAGGTCCTCGAGTCGACCCGCCGTGTCGACACCGTGGTGCTCGACAAGACCGGTACCGTCACCACCGGCAAGATGACCCTGCTCGATGTGATCACCGCCGACGGCGAAGACGCCACGCAGGTGCTGCGCCTGGCCGGCGCGCTCGAGGATTCCTCCGAGCACCCCATCGCCGCGGCCATCGCCAAGGGCGCCCGGGACAAGGTCGGCGCCCTGCCGACGGCGGAACAGTTCGCCAACATCGAAGGCCTCGGGGTGCAGGGCATGATCGACGAGCACGCGGTGATCGTCGGCCGGGCCCGGCTGCTCGCCGACTGGGCGCAGCACCTACCCCAGGGGCTCGAGGCGGCCATGAGTGAAGCCGAAGCCGAAGGCAAGACCGCCGTCGCGGTCGGCTGGGACGGGCGGGCCCGCGCCGTGCTCGTCGTCGCCGACGCCGTCAAGGCCACCTCGGCCGAGGCGATCGGGCAGCTGCGAAAGTTGGGCCTGACGCCGATCATGCTCACCGGCGACAACACCGCGGCCGCCCGGGCGATCGCCGACCAGGTCGGTATCGACGAGGTGATCGCTGAAGTACTGCCCTCCGGCAAGGTGGACGTCGTCAAACGGCTGCAGGATCAGGGCAAGGTCGTCGCGATGGTCGGCGACGGTGTCAACGACGCCGCCGCCCTGGCGCAGGCCGACCTCGGTCTGGCGATGGGCACCGGCACCGACGTCGCGATCGAGGCCAGTGACCTGACCTTGGTGCGCGGTGACCTCCGCGCCGCCGCGGATGCGATCCGGTTGGCCCGCAAGACGTTGGGCACCATCAAGGGCAACCTGTTCTGGGCCTTCGCCTACAACGTCGCCGCCCTGCCCCTGGCCGCGGCCGGGCTGCTCAACCCGATGCTCGCCGGTGCGGCGATGGCGTTCTCGTCGGTGTTCGTGGTCAGCAACAGCCTGCGGCTGCGCCGGTTCCGGTCCCTCACCGGATAACCGCAGGAAACGCATCCAGCAGGCCGGGGGTGAGCGGGGCGTGCAGGCGCCCGCCCACCCCCGCACCCTTTCATCCATGTGCAGTCCCCGGAAGGAGACCGGCCATGTCCTCGGTGACAACGTCGTTGGCGCGAATCACCCGACACCCGGCGACCCGGGCGGTGGCCCGGTGCGCGGTGATGTGCGCCGCGTCGGCGATCGGCCGCCGGGTCGACGGCCCGCACCCCGCCCCGGATACCCCGGGCGGGCATAATCGGGGGTGCTCGGCATGACACTCGGATTCCAGGAGGACACCATGGCCACCACTCCCGCGGCCACCCAGGCACCTGCCGAGACCGACGGCCATGACCACGCCGCGCACGGTTACATCACCGAAAAGGACGCCTACCTCAAGCGCCTCAGGCGCATCGAAGGCCAGGCCCGCGGACTGCAGCGGATGGTCGAGGAAGACAAGTACTGCATCGACATCCTCACCCAGGTCTCCGCGATGACCAAGGCCTTGCAGGCGGTGGCCATGGGACTGCTCGAAGACCACATCAGTCACTGCGTGGTCGACGCCGCCGTCGCCGGCGGTCCCGAAGCGGAGGCGAAGATCAAAGAGGCCACCGATGCGATCGCCCGCCTCGTCCGCTCCTAAAAACACCGGTACCGGCCCGCCCGGTGTCAGTCGTCGTCGTCCACCCCGGCGTTCTCGTCGGAAATCTCGACGAGGCGGCGCAGGCAATGCATCCGCAAGGGTTCCGGAAACCCGTCGGCGAGACGGTAATAGACGGTGCGGCCCGCTTTACGGCGGGTGACCATTCCGGCGGTGCGCAGGATCCGCAGGGCGTAGCCGACGGCGTCCTCGCCGAGGTCGAGGGTCAGGGCGATGTCGCCCACACACAGTTCCTCGGCCACATCGAGGGCGTAAATCACCCGAGTCCGGGTGGGGTCGGCGAGCAGACTCAAAATGCTGCTCAACCGGGCGGCGTCGTCGCGGCTGAGCAACCGCTCACGGGCATGCGCCACCCGCTCCGGATCGACCGGGTGCCCCTCGGCAATGGACGCGTGACTCATGCACCCATTCTGACCCACGACACACCCGCCCCGCGGCCCGACCGACTGTTTACCCGTACGGGTTTACGGGTATAGGGTGACGGGGCCGACGTTGTTTCAGCGGCTTCCGCCGCCGACATGCCCCTTCACGAAAAGGGAGTCATCGTGAGCACAGCCCAGAAGATGCTCGACAGCTATCCGAAAGATCTGGGGCACATCGACAACGCGAAACTGGTCGCCTGCATCGAGGCGTGTACCTCATGCGCGCAGACCTGCACGGCCTGCGCCGATGCGTGTCTGAGTGAGCCGGCGGTGGCCGACCTGACCACCTGCATTCGCACCAACCTCGACTGCGCCGACATCTGCGAGACCACGGGGCGGGTGCTCTCCCGCCACACCGGCTTCGACCCCGATCTCACGGCGGCGATCCTCGAAACGTGTGTCACAGCGTGCAAGTCATGCGGAGATCGGTGCGCCGAGCACGCATCGATGCACGAGCACTGCACGGTCTGCGCTACGGCGTGCCGGCGGTGTGAGAGTGCCTGCCGCGAGTTGTTCGCCGCACTCGACTGACCCAGTCTGTGTCACCGCATCCGCCGAAAGAAAGAGAGAAGGTTGTTGTCGATGAACAAGTCCCTCGCCCTTAGCGCCGCATCGGCGGCGCTGCTGCTGGCCCTGACCGCGTGCGGTGATTCCGGCACCGAGGAGAGCGCCGCGACCACCACCTCGGCCGCCGTCACCACCTCGGTGAGCGCCGAGAACGGTGCCGCCGAGCACAACGACGCCGATATCGCCTTCGCGCAGGGGATGGTTCCCCACCACAGCCAGGCGATCGAGATGAGTGACATGCTGCTCGCCAAGCAGGGGATCGATCCCCGGGTGGTCGACCTCGCGCAGCAGATCAAGGCCTCTCAGGGCCCGGAGATCGAGCAACTCAATGCCTGGCTGACCGCGTGGGGCCAAGGCACCGCAGCGACCACCACGACCGGCATGAACATGACCGAGTCCATGCCCATGGGCACCGGTATGCAGATGCCCGAGGCGCCGGGGGTGGTACCGCCGGTGGGCACTACGGGGATGGACATGCCCGGTATGGAGGGCGGCGACGACATGGAAGGGATGATGTCGGCCGAAGACATGGCTGCCCTGCGCGACGCTCAGGGCGTCGATGCCGCCAAACTCTTTCTCACCCAGATGATCGAGCACCACAAGGGTGCGATCACCATGGCCCAGACCGAGGTGGACGACGGTCAGAACGCGCAGGCGAAAGCGATGGCCCAGAACATCATCACCACCCAGCAGCAGGAAATCACCACCATGGAACAGCTCCTGTCGACCCTCTAGGGCGACACTCGGCTGCCCCGCGACCCCCTTTCCGTCCGGGGGTCGTGGGTCGGAAAGGAATCTTCTGTGAGCACCACCTCCACCTACGCGGTTACCGGCATGACCTGCGAGCACTGTGCGAGGGCGGTGCGTGAGGAAATCGAACAACTCGACGGGGTTATCGCCGTCGACATCGACCTCGCTGCCGGTGGCAGCTCACGCGTCGCCGTCACCGCCGACACGCCGCTGCCGCTGCATCAGATCCGCGGCGCCGTCGAAGAAGCCGGTTACCACCTCGCCACTGCGGCAAGCTGACCCAAAGACCACGAAGGATTGACGATGGCGCATCCGAGCGGGCATTCCGAGACCGGCGTCCACGCCGGTGATCACCGCCACCACGCGGAGCAGGCAGCCGAAAAACACGGTGCCGGGCACGATCACGGCGGACATGATCACGGCGGACATGATCACGGCGGTGGCCGGGACAAACACAAAGGCCACGGCGCCCACGGTGAGGTGTTCCGCCGCAAGTTCTGGGTGAGCCTGGCCTTGTCGATCCCGGTGGTGATCTTCAGCCACATGGTCGCCGACCTCCTCGGCTACACGATGCCCGAGTTTCCCGGCGTGATGTGGATCGCCCCTGTCCTGGGCACGGTGATTTTCTTCTACGGCGGCATGCCCTTCCTCACCGGCGCCTGGAGCGAGTTGCAATCCCGCCAGCCCGGGATGATGCTGCTGATCGGCATGGCCATCTCGGTGGCCTTCATCGCATCCTGGATCACCACCCTCGAGCTGGGTGGTTTCAATCTCGACTTCTGGTGGGAGCTGGCCCTTCTCATCGTGATCATGCTGCTCGGGCACTGGCTCGAGATGCGCGCCCTCGGATCGGCATCCGGGGCGCTCGAGGCCCTCGCGGCGCTGCTGCCGGACACCGCCGACAAGATCACCGACGACGGGGTCGCCGAGGTCCCGATCTCCGAGCTGACGACCGGTGATCTGGTTCTGGTGAGGGCCGGGGCCCGAGTTCCGGCGGACGGCACCGTGACCGACGGCGTCGCCGAGGTCGACGAATCGATGATCACCGGCGAATCCAAGCCCGTCCCCCGGGCGGTGGGCGACACCGTGGTCGCCGGCACCGTGGCCACCGACAGCGCCCTGCGGGTGAAGGTGTCCGCCGTCGGCGAGGACACCGCCCTGGCCGGCATCCAGCGCATGGTGGCCGACGCGCAGGAATCCTCCTCCCGCGCCCAAGCTCTCGCCGATCGGGCCGCCGCCTTCCTGTTCTACTTCGCCACCCTCGCCGGCATCATCACGTTCGCGGTCTGGACGCTGATCGGCAACCTCGACGAGGCCGTGGTCCGCACCGTCACGGTCCTGGTCATCGCCTGCCCGCACGCCCTCGGCCTGGCCATCCCGTTGGTGATCGCCATCTCCACCGAACGCGCCGCCAAGGCGGGGGTGCTGGTCAAGGACCGGCTCTCCCTCGAACGGATGCGGACCGTCGATGTGGTCCTGTTCGACAAGACCGGCACCCTCACCCAGGGCAAGCATGCCGTCACCGGACTTGCCGCGAGTACGGCCCTCACCGAGGAGGATCTCCTCGCCCTCGCCGCCGCCGTCGAGGCCGACAGCGAACACCCGGTTGCCAGGGCCATCGTCGCCGCCGCAGCAGCCAAGGTTCCCGTCGGAGCGCGTCTGTCTGCCACCGATTTCCGGTCGGTGCCCGGCCGCGGCGTGCGCGCCACGGTCGAGGGCGCCGACGTGTCGGTCGGTGGACCGGCAATGCTCGCCGACCTCGGCGTCGCCGCGCCGCCCGAGGTCGCCGCGGCGACCGAACCGTGGGTGGCGCGCGGCGCGTCGGTGCTGCACGTGGTCCGCGGCGGTGAGGTGGTCGGCGCCCTCGCACTCGAGGACGCGGTCCGGGAAGAGTCCCGCCAGGCCATCGACGCCCTGCACCAGCGGGGAATCAAGGTCGCCATGATCACCGGGGACGCCCGGCAGGTCGCCGACGCCGTCGCCGCCGATCTGGGTATCGACGAGGTGTTCGCGGACGTGCTCCCGGAGAACAAGGACGCGAAGGTCGCCGAACTGCAGGCCCGAGGCCACAGGGTGGCCATGGTCGGCGACGGCGTCAACGACGCTCCCGCGCTGGCGCGGGCCGAGGTCGGCGTCGCGATCGGCGCGGGCACCGACGTGGCGATCGAATCCGCCGGGGTGGTCCTTGCCGCCGACGACCCCCGCGCGGTGCTCTCCATCATCGACCTCTCGAGGGCCAGTTACCGCAAGATGTGGCAGAACCTGGTGTGGGCCACCGGCTACAACATCATCGCCGTCCCCCTCGCGGCCGGCGTTCTGGCCTTCGCCGGCGTCGCCATCTCCCCGGCCGTGGCGGCGGTGCTGATGTCGGTCTCCACCATCGTCGTCGCGCTCAACGCGCAGCTTCTGCGGCGACTCGACCTCGACCCGGCCCGGCTCGTACAGCACTGAACTCTGAGCGAAGCGCCCTGCCGCAGACCGGTTCACCCTGGCGGGTCGGGCTTGGTCAGCGCGTCGGGCGCACCCCATCCAAGGTGACCTGCACCAGCCGGTGGACCGCTTCCCGGGTGGGGAACCCGGTGGCGGCGGTCAGGGCGTGCAGGCAATACCTCGCCAGCTCGTCGGCGGCGATGTCGTCTCGGACCTCGCCGGCGTGGGCTCCCTCGGCGATCAGGTCCGTGACGAAGTTGGCGAGCTGGTGCTGCGCCCGGCCGACGTGCTCACCGCGATGCAGCGTGGCGGTGTCCACCGTGCCCTCGTGCTCGTGGAGGATCAGGGCGTAGGCCTCGAGCACAGCGGCGAGCCGCGCGCCGGCGCCGGTGCGGTCCCGTACCTCGGCGAGATAGCCCAGGTGACTGAGGATCTGACGTTCGTGCCAGGCAAGGACGATCGCCTGAACGTCGGGGAAGTATTTGTACAGCGTCGCCCGCCCGATCCCGGTGTCCTCGGCGATCCGCGACATCGTTACCGCCGCGAGCCCATGGTGGGCGACCAGCGCCGCGGTGGCGTCCATGACCGCCTCGCGAACCGCTTTGCGATGCTCCTCGATCGTCTCGTTCCACAGCTTCGGCACCATTGAAGTGTACGCACCGACGCATACAAAACAGTGTGATTTTAGCGTGACGTTGTGTATCGTAAAATTGCGGCAGTGCAGCATTTTCGCTGCTCGGACGGAGGGCACCACGATGACTGACCCCACTCCCGGCGCCGATCCTTCCCGGCCCGACGAGGACCGTGGTTCTCATCCCCGGCGTGAACCCACGCCGCGCTGGGTCAAGGTGGTCGGTCTCGTCGTCGGCGTCCTGCTCGTGCTGGTGATCCTGGTGATGGTGTTCGGCGGCGGCAATCACGGTCCCGGTCGCCACCTGTCCGCCGGGACCACCGTCAGTCCTGCCGCGATCAGCGAGGACGTCGGCATTACGCAGTCCGGTGGTTACCTCGGTGATCATCTCGGAGTGCGGACGGTCGCCGCATGAGGATGTCGCCGAGGCTGCGTAAGCTCGCGCGCACCGTGCACATCAGTGCCTCGGTCGGCTGGCTCGGCGCGGTGCTCACGTATCTGGCGTTGGCCGCCGCCGCGCTGATGAATTCCGGAACGCCGACCGGGCGGGCCCTTTATCCTGCGATGGCACTTCTTGTCTGGGCGGTGATCCTCCCGCTCAGTCTGGCATCACTGGCCACCGGGCTCGTCTCGTCGCTAGGCACCCCGTGGGGCCTGCTCCGGCACTATTGGGTGCTGTTCAAACTGGTGCTCAATGTCGGCGCCTCCGCCGTGTTGTGGCTGTATATGCAGTCCATCGACCACTCCGCCGCCATCGCCGCGAAGACGACCCTGTCCGATGCCGAGGTGCTTGCGCTGAGGAATCCGACCCATGTGGTCCACGCCAGTGGCGCCGTCCTGGTCTTGCTCGCCGCGACCGTGCTCGCGGTGTACAAGCCGCGGGGAGTCACTCCGTATGGGTATCGGAGCCAACGTGCGGCGGCGACCCGGTAGCGGAGCCTTTCTGGGGCGGAGTTGAGAGGCGTCAGTCCAGGCCGATGATCGATGCCCCTCGTTTGGTGAGCCATCTGAGGGGGTCGGTCTTGTCCCCATCGGGTGTTTCGACTTCGAAGTGCAGGTGCGGCCCGGTCGAATTGCCCCGGTTCCCGATGGTTGCGATCTTCTGGCCGGCTTTCACGCGCTGGCCGACCTCGACGAGGTTGTCGTTGTTGTGGCCGTAGGTGGTGATGGTTCCGTCGTCGTGCCGAATCCGCACCCACAGCCCGTATCCCTGGGCTGGTCCGGCGTTGATGACCTCCCCGTCGGCGACCGCGACGATCGGCGCGCCCAACGTGTTGGCGATATCGATGCCCCCGTGATCGCGCCCGTCTCCGAAGGGTGAGGTGATCGTGCCGGACGACGGTGCAACGAATGCACGGCTACCGGGCCGATTCCAGGTCTTGGGCTGCGGTGCCGGCACCGGGTCTTCCTGCGCCGCTCCAGCTTCCTCGTCGTGCGACTCGGTCTCGTCGTGCGACTCGGTGCCGTCAGTGGTGTGAGTCTCGTCAACGCTCTCGGTGCCGTCAGGGGTCTCGGCGTCGTCGGGTGTTTCGGTGCTGTCGGGACTGTCAGTGCCCTCGGGAGTGTCAGCGCCCTCGGGCGTTTCAGCGCCATCCGGAGTGTCGGTGCCGTCCGGAGTGTCGGTGCCGTCCGGAGTGCCGGCGACCTGGTCATGGACATCGGTTTCGTCGTGAGCCTCGGTCTCGGTCCCGCTCCCGGTCCCGCTCCCGCTTTCGCTTTCGCTTTCGCTTTCGCTTTCGGCGGACCCTGCCGTGGCGCCCGAGGCCGGCGCCTCCGGCGACGGCGTCACCGGCTCGACTTGTGGTGCGGCGGTCGCGCCGGCCGGTGTGCTGGGCCCCTCCGGGGAGGTCTCGTACTGCGGCGAGGTGAATTCGGCTGCGGCGGAAGGCGCGCTGCCCGCTCCGGGCACAGCGGAATCCTCCGCAACCGTGGATTCATCGACCGGGGCGGCGTTCTCACCCCCCCGGTTCGGTGGATGTTCCGGAGAGGTCCGGCTGCGCCGAGATCGTCGGCGCACCAGTGGCAGGGTCGTATTCGAGGGCAGCCAGCAATCTCGGGCCGATGCTCGCGTCGATACTGGTGAGTTCATTCGTGCAGGCGCTCAGGGCACCGCCGATGCCGGGTTCGCCGTGCGCGGCCCATGCTCCCAGGCAACTCGCCAGCATCTGTTGGGCGGCGAGGGCGTCCTCGAGGGAGCCGTTGGCCTGCGCGTTCTCCAGGCTGGTGGAGGCGATGTTCGCCACCTTCTGCCAGAGGCTGGGGTCGACGATGACCACGTCCGGGTCGGCGGTATCCGCGGTCATGGTCAGTGCATTGGCGACCGCGGCCGCGAACGACGACGGCGCGGACACATGGGTGGCGGATGCGGTCGGCGCACCGGCGAGAAAGAGCGCGGCGGTGGCGGTCGAGCCGCCGACGACCAGCGCGGTAAGTCTCTTACGTGCGGCGAAAGCGCCTGTTGTGCCTCGCATCGCGGTCCCTTCTGAAATTCACGCTCCGACGAATGAACGGTCAACCGAACGAACGATGCGGCGCGAGTAAGTCAAGACGACACGCCGTAACGGTAGTGCATTTCCTTCCCTTCAGTGCCGGTAATGCTCTTCTTCCCCAGGGCTGACATCCAGAAACATCAGTCAGATGGGTAGCACGACGTTGCTGACGAACTCGTCCCGAAGCCAGGCAATGAACAGATCCCACGCCCCGGTCAGCAGAGCGAGCCCGACCACGATGAGGGCGATCCCCCCGACGATCTGGATGGTCCGCGAATGCTGCCGCAGCCATCCCGCCCCGGCGATGGCCCTCGTCGACCCGAACGCGAGCAGGATGAAGGGCAATCCCAGGCCGGCGCAGTAGGCGATGATCAACACCACGCCCCTCGCGGCCGTGGCGCCTTCGGTTCCGGCACTGACCGACAGGACGCCGGCGAGAGTCGGCCCGAGGCAGGGCGTCCAGCCAGCGCGAAGACCGCACCGAGCAGCGGAGCGCCGGCGAGGTGCCCTACCCGTCGGGGACGGGCCGGGTGTCCTTCTGCAGTGCCGGGATCAGTCCGATGAACGCCAACCCCATGACGATGGTGATGACGCCGCCGAGGCGTTGGAGCAGTTCTCGGTTCAGTTGCAGGACGCTGATCAGTCCGAAGACCGAGGCGGTGGCGAGGACGAAGACGACCGTGAAGCCGGCGACGAACAGAAGGGCGGCGCCGGTGACCCGGATCCTCGCCGCGGTCTTCACCCGGGTGTCACCGGCCGGGTCGGTGGAGGTTTCGGCTCCGGCGATTCCGGCCAGGTAGGACAGATATCCCGGAACGAGGGGAATGCAGCACGGCGAGGCGAAGGAGACCAGCCCGGCCAGGGCGGCGGCCCCGAGCGCCAGGAGCATGGGTCCGGTGGCGGCGGGCGGTCTGGAAGCTGGTTCCGACTTCTTGGGCGAGCAGGTTCATGATTGCAGGGGCGCACCATTGCCCCCACAGGTTGATCACCACGACCTGCCCGGCGTAATCGGCGAGGGAGACAGGTTCATCCGTCATCAACTCGAGCCCGGTCAGCGGGCCGATGGACCCGCGGATGTCGGGTGGGTCGTAGAAGATGTCCACCTGGCCGCCCTGGGCGACGGCGTCCGCGCCGGTGGCCTTGCCGTCGCGGTGAGCAGGGCCGCGCAGACGGCGGCGAGGACGGCTCTGCGGTGGACCGGCCGCCGCCTCGGCCTCGGGGTGCTCATGACGACAACTCGCTGACGGCTCGGTGGATTTGGGTGGGATCGTCGAAGATCGCGGGCGCGGTGATGCGGTGAATCGAGCCGTCCGGGCGCAGCAGGAAACTCATCGGCAGTACCGGCGGTGCGGCGAGCGCGCCGCGCAGGGCGGCGGCGTCGGTGTCCCCGAAGGACGGATAGTGCGCCCCCAGTTCGGTGAGCAGCGCGAGTGCGGCGGTGGCGCTGTCTTCGACATCGATGCCGACGACGCGGATCGCACCCGGGGTGTGGACGTAGGCCTCGAGGACGGGGATCTCCTCCCGGCACGGTCCACACCAGGAGGCCCACAGGTTGATCAGGGTCGGCTCCCCGGTCAGGGCGGCGCCGAGATCGACCTCGGTGGCCGAGCCGAGGCAGCGGGCGGTGATGCCGCCCAAGGCTCCGGTCTCGGTGTTCGCCGAGCCTGTCGATGGGCACCGCTGTAGCGCTGCGGCCGCGGCGAACCGGTCCAGTTCGCCCTGGGGGTTTCCGCGACCCGGTGCGGTGGCGGTACTCGCTCCAGTGGAGGGATCGTTCTCGGTGTGCCCTGGCCAGAGGGCGATGATGAGTACGACGATCACCGCCAGCATCGGCACGAGCCAACGCATCCGACCGGCATGGGTCGACTCATGTCGTAGCGCTCTGGATTCCGAAGTCCCTCAACCGATTACGAGGGCATCATCATCGAGCACATGTCGCACATCTGGCACATCGTGCCGTTGAGCATCATCATCTGACAGTCCCACCAGGCCTGCAGGTTGCCGAGCATCTGGGGCAGCATGGCGTGTCTCCTGTTTTCGTGCGGGAATGATCCGCCCACCAATATACGGTCTACGTACGTAGATAGTAGATGGGGCGGTGGTGGCGGCTCCGCCCTGGTCCCGGCGCTGGCGGGGCCGCATCGAGGCGCACGGGAGCGTCGTACGCTGGGACAACACGACGGCGGGAAGGCAACAGCATGCGGGTTCGCGGGTTCGGAGAACTCGAAGCGGTAGTGATGGAGCGGGTGTGGGATCGAGACGGACCGACCACCGTCCGTGAGGTGTTCGACGACCTGGCCGCCAGCCGCGAGATCGCGTACACCACGGTGATGTCGACGATGGACAACCTGCACCGCAAGGGATGGCTCGAGCGCGAGCGCAGCGGCAAGGCGTTCCGGTACTGGCCCACCCTGACCCGGGAGGAGCACAGCGCCCGGTTGATGCGGGAGGCCTTCCACTCCGGCGGCAGGTCGGATGTGGTCTTGACCCACTTCTTCGAGCAGATGAGCGAGGAGGAGGCCGCCGGTCTTCGGGTGGCGTTGCAGCGGATGGCCGCCGAGGAGGACGCCGCCCGATGATGAGTGCAGCTGCGTGTT
The DNA here is from genome assembly GCF_024438035.1 of Rhodococcus tibetensis. GTDB lineage: Bacteria > Actinomycetota > Actinomycetes > Mycobacteriales > Mycobacteriaceae > Rhodococcus_F > Rhodococcus_F tibetensis. Next base: position 16,600 of record NZ_JANFQF010000035.1, on the reverse strand, counting down.
TCCTGCTGTTCAGTGGGCTCGTGGCCGTTCTCGGTCCGCCGGTGCTGCGGCGCCTGACCCATGGCGGCCTCGCCCCTTGGCTGGGCGTGCTCGCCTGGACGGCGGCGATCGCCGGCGTGGTGCTCTCGTGGGCGATGGCCGCACTGCTGGTTGTTTCCGACCTGCTCCGGTACCGAACTCTTCCCGGCGGGTCGATGATCGGCGCGTGCCTGGCCCGCCTGCAGGAGACGGTTGGTGGCGCCGACACCGCCTTCGAGATGGTGGGAGTCGCGGTAGCCGCGGCGGTGGTGTCGGCCACAGCGTGGATCGGAGGCCGACTCGCTGCGGGTCTGGTGCGACTGCGCATGCGAACTCACGGACACGCCCGCCGCGCCCGCCTGATCGGCCGTCGGGTGTCCGGCGTCGATGCGGTGGTCATCGACAACGCCGAGCGCGTCGCCTACTGCGCTGCAGGTCGCCCGCACGCCGTGGTGATCACCACCGCCGCACTCGCCGCCCTCGATGACCGGCAGGTCCAGGCTGTCCTCGCACACGAGCGGGCTCATCTGGCCGGGCATCACGCGCAGATACTCGCCGTCCTGCGGGTGCTGGCCGCCGCCCTGCCCGGCGTCACCTTGTTCGCCGCCGGCGCGATGGAAGTGGCTCGCCTGCTGGAGATGTGTGCCGACGACTGCGCCGCCCGGGTGCACGGGTCGCGGACTCTGTTGACGGGTCTGATCGCGTTGTGCGCTCCGGCGCAGGTACCCGATGGTGCCCTCGGCGCCGGAACATCGCCCTCCTGGACCGGGCCGCACGACTAGCCTCCCCCGGCCGCGGTCCGCGAAGCTGCGGGTGCGGGTGTTGTCGGCGGCCGTGGTCGCCGCACTGACCGCCGCACCGATCGCCCTGACCGTACTCGAGGTGACCGGAAACATGTGGTGCCTGCCAGCGGCCTGGTGACCAGCGGGGATCGACCGCGCGCACCCACGCATCCCCGAGTTATCTGGACCAACGCCCAGGTCACGGCTGCTACAGTCGAGAAATTGTGACGGCACTTGCGATACGCCCCCCGCGTATGCGGACGGTAGTTGCGGTCGCCGCTGTCCTGTACCTGCTCGCGCACACGATCGCCCAGTGCGCCATCTTCCTCGCGCACGGTCACGAGGGCGAGGACGTGCACGTCTCCTCCTCGTCGGCCCTTCCGGCCGAGGAGCTCACCGCCGGGCATGCGCACATCGACGACGGATCGACCCACGTGCCGCACGAGGCGCACACCGTCGTCGCCATGCCCCGATCCGACAATCCGCTCCGCCCGCTGACCGTTGCCGCGGTCGTCGCGATGGCCCTGGCGGTGGTGCTGGTGGTGATGTCGGCGCCGCGTACTCCGCGGGCCCCGCCGGATCTGCCCATTCCCATCCGGCACGGCCGGACCGTCTTGAACGAACTCTGTATCAACAGGTGCTGATCAGCAGCCCGCAGGCCATCTGAGGACTCCTCCTCGTGGCCCAGCTCGTGCTGCCATCACTCACCCACTGCCGTCGTCGCAGTCACATACAGGGATTTTTCTCATCATGAACAGTGCTGTTCCCTCCACACTCGTTCCACCACCGGCCGCCCCGCTGCCGGCCGCCGCCCACCGGTGCCCGCAACCGAGCACCATGGTCGGCAACACCCCCGTGCTGTGGATCGGTGAACCGTTTGCCGATTCCGGCCGCGGCTTCTGGGCCAAACTCGAAGGCAGCAATCCCGGTGGGATGAAAGACCGCCCCGCGCTGCACATGGTCGAGAAAGCGAAGGCCCGCGGCGACCTCGCCCCCGGGGCGATGATCATCGAATCCACCAGCGGAACCCTCGGCCTGGGCCTGGCCTTGGCCGGAATCACCCATCACCATCCCGTCACCCTCGTCACCGACCCCGGCCTGGAACCGATCGTGCACCGGATGCTCGCCGCCTACGGCGCCCACGTCGAATTGGTCACCACACCGCATCCCACCGGCGGCTGGCAGCAGGCCCGGCGCGAGAAGGTCGGTGAACTCCTCGGCACCCATCCCGGGTCGTGGTGCCCGGATCAATACACCAACCCCGACAACGTCGCCGCGTACGAGTCGCTCGCTCATGAACTCATCGCCCAGCTCGGCCACGTCGACACACTGGTGTGCTCGGTGGGCACCGGCGGGCACTCCGCCGGTGTGGCCCGGGTGCTGCGCCAGTTCTACCCCGACCTGAAACTGGTCGGCGTCGACACCGTCGGATCGACCATCTTCGGGCAACCCGCCAGTACCCGGCTGATGCGCGGACTGGGCTCGAGTATCTATCCCGACAACATCGACTATCCCGCCTTCGACGAAGTGCACTGGGTGGCCCCGCACGAGGCGGTGTGGTCGTGCCGCACCCTGGCGGCCACCCACCACGCCAGCGGCGGCTGGAGCGTCGGCGCCGTCGCCCTGACCGCCGGCTGGATCGCCCGTACCAGCCCCCCGGGCACCCGGGTCGCGGCGGTCTTCCCCGACGGCCCGCAACGCTACTTCGACACCATCTACAACGACGACTACTGCGCCGAGCACGGACTGCTGAACGCGAACCCGCCGACCGAGCCGGCGACCATCGACCACCCGACCGACCAGATCGTGACGTCCTGGACCCGGTGCGCCACCGTGGTCGATCCCACAGAGAGCGTGTCATGAAGAACCTTCTGACCCAGTTCCGCAGCTTCGACCGGCCCAGCCAGGTGCTGATGGTCAACCAGTTCTCCATCAACGTGGGTTTCTACATGCTGATGCCGTATCTGGCCGGGTACCTGGCCGGACCCCTCGGGCTGGCGGCGTGGGCGGTCGGGCTGGTGCTGGGTATGCGGAACTTCTCCCAGCAGGGAATGTTCCTGCTCGGCGGCACCCTCGCCGACCGCCTCGGCTACAAACCCCTGATCGTCGCCGGCTGCCTGCTGCGGGTCGCCGGATTCGTGCTGCTCGCGGCCGTGGAATCACTGCCGGCGATCCTGCTCGCCTCGGTGGCCACCGGGTTCGCCGGTGCGCTGTTCAATCCGGCGGTGCGGGCGTATCTGGCCGCCGACGCGGGGCCACGGCGGGTCGAGGCGTTCGCGGTGTTCAACGTGTTCTATCAGGCCGGGATTCTGCTGGGCCCGCTGATCGGTCTCGCCCTGACCACCCTCGATTTCCGGGTCACCTCGCTGGCCGCGGCCGCGGTCTTCGCCGTGCTGACGATCGTGCAGATCTGGGCGCTCCCCGCGCACCGGGCCGAAACGCCCACGGCCAAGACGTCGGTACTCGAGGACTGGCGGGTGGTGGTCGCCAACCGGCCCTTCGTGCTGTTCGCGCTGGCGATGATCGGGTCCTATGTGCTCTCGTTCCAGATCTATCTGGCGCTGCCCCTGCAGGCGGCGGTCGTGGTCGGGGACGGCCGGTCCGACACCGCACTGGTGACCTCGCTGTTCGTGGTCTCAGGCGTGGTGGCGATCGCCGGGCAGCTGCGGATCACCTCCTGGTTCTCCCGCCGGTGGGGTTCGGGGCGGTCCCTGGTCGTCGGCATGGCGATCATGGCACTGGCGTTCCTGCCGCTGATCGCGCTACCGGGCCCGGCCACCGCCGGCGGGTGGGCCGCCGGCGGCGCCCTGGTGCTCACCGCCGCCCTGTTGGCGGTCGGCACCGCCGCGGTGTTCCCGTTCGAGATGGACACGGTCGTCGCCCTCTCCGGGGGCAGGCTGGTGGCCACCCATTACGGCTTCTACAACACCGTCGTCGGAGTCGGGATCCTGCTCGGCAACCTGGGCACCGGGGCCGTCTTCGGGACCCTGCGCGACGCGGATCTGGGTGCGCTGATCTGGGTGGCGTTGACCGTCGTCGGGGCGGTGTGTGTGGCCGCCCTGTATCTGCTCGACCGCTCCGCCCGACTCTCCCCGCCACCGGCCGAACCCGCGGTGACCGAGACCGACGAGGTACCGGCCGCGAGCTGAGAACACCGGGTCCACGCCCTGGTTAGACCCCACCCCACCCCATCTACTATGCAACTACGTAGATTGGGGTGGGGTGCTCGGCCGAGGTGTCCCGTGCCGTCCGCTGCGCTCGAACAGGAGTTGTGCATTGATCGAACCGTTTCCTGGCGCCGCCCGCCTGTCGCGTCGGAACTTTCTGGCGCTGGCCGGCCTGGGGGCCGCGGCGACGGCGGCCGCGTGCAGCAGGGGCGGCGGCGGCGGACCGGCGCCCACCGCCATCGGCCCCGACTCGGCGGCGGTGCGGGCGGCTGAGCAGGTCCGCCGCGCCGATATCGGGACCGGGAACACGGTCACGGCATCGCTGCAGGCTCGCCCGACCCGGATCGACCTGGGCGGTGTCCAGGTCGATACCTGGGCTTACGGCGACCGGGTTCCCGGCCGGGAAATCCGGTTGCGCCGCGGGGATCTGCTGCGCGCCGAGCTGAACAACGACCTCGAGGCGGAGTCGAGCATCCACTGGCACGGCGTGGCGCTGCGCAACGACATGGACGGGGTGCCCGGGTTGACCCAGGCCGCCGTCGCCCCGCACAGCCCGTTCACCTACGAGTTCCTCGCCCCGGACGCCGGTACCCATTGGCTGCACCCCCATGTCGGGATGCAGTTCGACCGGGGCCTCTACGCTCCGGTCATCGTGGAGGATCCCGCCGAGGGCGGTGACTACGACCTCGAGGCGGTTCTGGTTCTCGACGACTGGCTCGACGGGGTGGCCGGGGGCACCCCGGACCAACAACTGGACGCCCTGCGCCGGGGCGGGATGCCGATGAGCGGCATGGGAATGGGCCACGGCGGCATGACCGGGATGGGCATGGGGGCACCGGTCGATCCCGCGAACCCGCTCGGCGCCGACACCGGCGACGTGCACTACCCCTACTACCTGATCAACGGCACCCTCGGCACCGACCCGTTCACGGTTCGGGCCCGCCCCGGTCAGCGGGTGCGGTTGCGGATCATCAACGCCGGGGCGGACACCGCGTTCCGCTTCGCCGTCGGTGGCCATCAGCTGACCGTGACCCACAGCGACGGATATCCGGTCGAACATGTCACCGGGTCGTCGCTGCTGATCGGCATGGGTGAGCGGTTCGATGCGATCGTCACGCTCGGTGACGGGGTCTTCCCCCTCGTCGCCTCCGCGGAGGGTAAGCAGGGCCAAGGATTCGCGGTGGTCCGCACCGGGGCCGGCGGGCGACTCGATCCGGTCATCCGTCCCGCCGAGCTCGACGCTCCCCCGATCACCGGCCTGGCGCTGCGCGCCCGCGAGGATGTCCGGCTCGACCGCCGGGGCCCGGACCGGGTGCACGAGCTGCTGCTGGGGATGGACATGTCCGGGTATCGGTGGACGATCAACGGCGCCACCTACGGCGAACACACCCCACTCGAGATCGCCCAGGGTCAGCGGGTGCGGCTACGGTTCGTCAACCAGACCATGATGTTTCACCCCATGCACCTGCACGGGCACACCTTCCAGGTCGTCGACGGCCAGGGCGCCGGCCCCCGCAAGGACACCACCCTGGTGCTGCCGAACCAGAGCGTCGAGGTCGACCTCGACGCGGACAACCCCGGTCAGTGGTTAGTGCACTGCCACAACCTCTACCACGGTGAGGCCGGGATGATGACCACCCTGTCCTACACCAAATAGACCCCTGCCACATCGACATCCGAGGTGCGCTGTCGGTGCGCCCCTGATCCCGAGTTCCTCCCCGTCGAGCACAGAATGAGATGTGAAGATGCCAGCCCACCGGATCACCCGCACCCTGCTGCCCACCGGCATCGCTGCCCTGCTCTTGCTCACCGGCTGCACCTCTGGGGCCGACGAGGCCACGAAACCCGACAGCTCCGTGCCGACGGTGGAGTTCAGCTCCGAACTGTCCCACCTGCACGGACTGCACGTGGGCGAGGACGGCGCCGTGCTGGCCGGCACGCACACGGGCATCTTCGCCATCGACGCCTCCGGCGCCACGTCCCGCGTCGGCGCCTCCGATGACGACTTCATGGGGCTGACCGGCGTGCCGAACACCGCCAGTCTCTTCGCCTCCGGTCATCCCGGGCCCTCCAGTTTCGCGGCCAACCCCCTGGGGCTGCGCAGCAGCACCGACCGGGGGGTGAGCTGGATGGACCGCTCCCTAGCCGGAGAGGTCGATTTTCATGCCCTCACCACGGACGGTCGGGTCCTCGTCGGGTTCGACGGCACGGACGGGTTGCTCGTTTCGACCGATAACGGCACCACCTGGACCCCGGGCGCGAAGTTGGGTGCGGCCGCGCTGGCGGCCACCACCTCCGGGATCTGGGCGATCACTGCGAGCGGTCTCCAGCACAGCACCGACGCCGCCCGCACGTTCTCGGCAGCCCCGGATGCCCCGCGCCTGCTGATGATCGCCGGTGCCGGTGACGCCCTGTGGGGAATCGACGAGGACGGATACGCCTGGCGGAGCCGAGAAGGACGGGACTGGCAACAACGCGCCCAGGTCGGCACCGTCGACGCGCTGACCGCGGCCAGTTACGACACCGCCTACGCCGCCACCTCCCAGGCGCTCTACACCCTGAACTGACCCGGAATGCCCACTGCCGCCCGACCTCTGCTTCGCGCCCTCGTGGTCCTGATGTTGGCGTCGGTCGCGTTGGCGGGCGCCGGGGCGGGGCCGGCCAGCGCCCATCCCACCCTGCTGTTCACCGACCCCGGGCCGGACACCGCGGTCGCCGACTCCCCACCCACGATCACGTTGATGTTCAACGAGCCGGTCACTCCCGGGGCGCCCGCGATCGTCGTCACCGGCAGTGACGGCCGCACCGTGCCGATGGGGGTCGCCGAGACCGCACGGGAGGGGCGTGTTCTCACCGCCCGCCCGGCCGACACGCTGGCACCGGGCACCTACACCGTGCGCTGGCAGGTCACCGGCGCCGACGGCGACCTGGTCGAGCAGGATTTCCGGTTCGCCGTCGGTCTCGCCCTGACCGGTGACACTCGCGCGGCCGACGGCGAGTCGACGTCCTGGCGCGATGCCGCGCTGCGATGGTTGCTCTTCCTCGGGCTCGCCCTCGCACTCGGCGGCCTGATCGCCGAACGGGTGACCACCACCGCCCGGCAAGAGAATTTGGCGCTCCCGCCGCTGCGGTCCTGGATAGTTCCAGGTTCCCTCGTCGGGTTGGCCGGCGTCCTCGGCCTCGGCGCGGTACTGGCCGCATCCGCCGGCACGATGAGTGCGCTGTGGCAGGAACGTGCGGGCCTGATCGTGCTCACCGAGGCGGCAGGATTGGCGTTGGCCGCCGCGCTGGCCGCCACCGGGCGGCGGGGGTGGGCTGCGGTACCGCTGCTGCTGGTGATCGCCGCGGAAGGGGTGCGCTCGCACGCCAACATCGCCTCACCCGGGTGGGGCGGCGCGCTGACCGCGATCCATCTGGCGGCCGCCGCGATCTGGGTCGGCGCCCTGCTGCACACGGCCCGCGCCGTGGTCGCCTGGTGGAGCGAACGGGCCGCGGTGCGGTGGGGTGGTGGCGGGATACACCCGGGTGGCGGTGTGGACCTTCCTGGTCGTGGTCGCCACCGGCACCGTCTCCGCCCTACTGCTGATTCCGGTCTCCGCGCTGCTGACCACCACCTACGGTCAGGTGCTGGTGGTCAAACTGGTGCTGGTCGCCGCCGCCTCGGCGGTGGCGCTGATCGCCCGGCGCTCGCTGCGCACCCCGGAACGATCAGCGACGCTGCGGAACCCGATTCGGGCCGAGAGCGTGTTGCTGATCGCCGTCCTGGCGGCCAGCGCCGCCCTGGTCTCCACCACCCCCGCCGGCAGCTCCCAGCAACCGGGACCCCCACCGCCGGTCGGTCCGATTCTGCCGCTGGGAGCCCTCGCCGGGCAGATCGGGGTGTCCGTCGCCGCCAGCGACGGGCAACTGGTGGTGCGGCTGTCCACCCCGCGGCGCGGCGACTACTACGCCGTCGAACCGGATCAGGACTTCACCCTGTCCGGACGGATCGCCGCCGCGGGCGGCGACGACAGTGCACTCGCCCTCCGCGGGTGCGGGCCGGGTTGTTTCCTCGCACCGGTCACCTGGCAGGGCGGGGAGAACGTGCTCACCCTCGGCGCGGGGGCGGCGGGCTGGCAGGGCGACACGGTCAGCCTGCTCGTGCCCTGGCCCACCTCGCCCGGCGGCGACGACCTGGCCCGCGCCGTGGCCGCGACCCGCGCCGAGGGCGAGCTGACCGTCTACGAGACGGTGACCAGCGACACCACCGGCGCCACACCCGAGCCGCGGCGACTCGACCTGCCCGCCGACTTCTTCCTGGCGCAGGAACCGTACGCCGATGGCACCGCCCCGCTGGCCGTCCGGTTGCCGCACCAGGATGGGACCGTGCGGTTGGCGCTCGGCTACCCGGCCGCCGGGATGAACGTGCTGCTGACCCTCGACGACACCGGCCGGATCAGTGAGGAAACCCTCACCGATACCAAACATCTCGTCACCCGCCGATTCCTCTACCCGGAACCCGGCGGGGAATGAGCGGCGGGCGATCGCATCGGGTCGCCGGTCACCGCCCGGTCCGGATCGCCGCCCGGTGGCGCCGCCCCGGGCGACACCGTGACCCGGTCGTGCCCTTCACCGCGTCGACCTCGACGCCGGGTCAGTACCATCATGGCTATGAAAGCGCTGGGTACGACGCCGACGACGCAGCACCTGCTGCGGGTGGCCGCTGTCGTCGCGGTGCTGTTCGGTGTCCTGCTCATGCATTCCTCGCCGCTGCTCGACCACTCGGGCACGCACCCCACCGCATCGGGGCATCATTCCGGTGCGCCGGCACATTCGCACGACGGCGCCGCGGCGCCGATGGCCCTCGGTGATCTTCCCGTCGCACTGGCCGGGACAGGGTGTGAGGGCACCGGCTGCAGCGACCATACGGGCCTGCATCTGTGCATGTCGGTGATGACGATCGCCGCGGCGCTGGTCATCGCCCGCTGGTACGCCACCGCCACCACCGGGCAGACCGGGGTCCCCAGGCTGCGGGCCCTGCTACGTCACCGCGCCGGCCGGGCGCCGCCGTGGACGACTCCCACCCTCGCGCAACTGTCGGTGTTGCGGGTGTGACAGGTGACCCACCTCAGGTGGGTCACCCATGCCGACGTGTGTCGTACACGCCTGCTTCACCTTTCACACACCGACCTTTCGAGGAGTTCTATCCATGTGGTCACCCCGTTCCACTCGTGCCCGCGTCGCCCTGTCCGCCGCAGCCGTGTCCGGAGTCCTGGTTCTCGCCGGCTGTAGCGACAACAGCAGCGGCGGCGGACACGACATGAGCCAAATGTCGAACAACGCCGCGAGCACCACGTCGAGCTCCACCACCACCGCTGCGGGGACGGGCGCCTTCAACGACGCCGACGTGATGTTCCTGCAGATGATGTACCCCCACCACGCGCAGGCCGTCGAGATGGCGGACATGGTCGAGGGCCGCACCACCAATCCGCAGGTACTCGACCTCGCCAAAAACATTGCCGCAGCCCAAGGACCGGAAATGGAACAGATGACCGCGCTGCTCGCACAGAGCGGCCTGACTGTCCCCTCCACCGACGCCAGCGGCGGCATGAGCGGAATGAACCACGGTGGCCCGAGCGTCCCGGCCGGCGACGGTGGTGGCATGAGCGGGATGATGACGCCGGAACAGATGACCGATCTGGCCGGCAAGAGCGGCGCCGACTTCGACACCGCCTGGCTGAACATGATGATCGAACACCACACCGGTGCCATCGAGATGGCTCAGACCGAACTCTCCGACGGAGAGAACGCCGACGCCAAACAGTTGGCCACCGACATCATCGGCGCTCAGCAGGCGGAAATCACCACGATGCAGGCACTGCTGCAACAGAACTAGTCCAATGAGGGTGGGACCGCGGCCCTTCCCGGTCCCACCCTCCTCACCTACGCACGCACAGCGTGCACCCCACTTCTTCTCGGCCCCCGCTTCGCCGGTATGGAGGAACCCCATGAACACTCGCCCACCACGTCGGACCCCGGTCCTGCTCGCCCTGGCGATCCTCATCGCAGTCCTGGCCGCCTGCGCCCCGTCCGGAACCGGATCATCCTCACCGAGCGGCGACCCGAACCCGGCCACCCCGGCAGCCCCGGCAGCCCCCACGATCACCATCGACCCCGCCGATGGAACCGACACCGTCAACCCCGCGGACCCGGTGTCGGTCGACACCACCGGTGGCACCCTCGAATCGGTCACCATGACCAACAACGAAGGCAGAGTCATCGAGGGCATTTTCACCCCCGACCGCATCGCCTGGAAACCCGGCATCCCCCTGGGATACGGCAAGACCTACACAATCACCGCCACCGCACTCCACGACAACGGAACCCGCACCGAGCGAACCAGTACCTTCTCCACCGTGCAACCGGGAAACCTCACCAAACCGACCTTCGTCACCTCCGGCGGCAACCTCCTCACCGACGGCGGCACCTTCGGCATCGGAATCGTCATCGTCACCCACTTCGACGAGCCGATCACCGACCGCGCCGCCGCAGAGAAGACCCTGACCGTCGAAACCTCCCCGCCGGTGCAGGGATCCTGGCACTGGGCCGACGATCAGAACGTGCACTGGCGGCCCCAGCACTACTACACCCCCGGCACCACAGTCACCGCCCGCGCCAACGTCTACGGCGTCGACCTCGGCGGCGGACTGTTCGGCCAGGAGGACGCAGCCACCTCGTTCACCATCGGCGACGCCCACATCTCCATCGCCGACGACACCACCAAACAGATCACGGTCACCAACAACGGGGAAGTCGTGCGCACCATGCCCACCTCGATGGGCATGGGCGGCAGCGAAACCATCAACGGACAGACCCTGACGTTCTGGACCCAGCCCGGCATCTACACCGTCATCGACAAGGCCAACCCGGTCATCATGGATTCCTCGACCTACGGGCTCCCGGTCAATTCCCGGCTCGGCTACAAGGAAACGATCAACTACGCCACCCGCATCAGCAACGACGGCATCTACCTCCACGAACTCGAGGACACCATCTGGGCGCAGGGCAACACCAACGTCTCCCACGGCTGCCTCAACCTCAGCCGCGCCCACGCGCAATGGTTCTACGACTTCTCCGTCCCCGGCGACATCGTCGAAGTCCGCAACACTGGCGGTGCACCGCTCGAACTGTGGCAGAACGGCGACTGGAGCGTCCCCTGGGATCAGTGGGTGGCCGGAAGCGCGCTGCTGTGACCCCGCCGTCCTGGGTCCCGCGGACCTACACCGCCGTGGTGGACAGCCCAGACAATGAGCGGTCACAGCGCGACGATGCCGGCCCGAGCCAATCCGCCACCGACACCTCCCCCAGAACCCCGCGCCGCGGGACCCGGTCGCTGCCAACGATACTGCGGGATCGCCGAGTCCTCGCCACCGTGGCGGTGCTGGCCGTGCTGACAGTGGCCGCCGCCCTCGTGCCCCGCCCCTCGACCTCCCAGGTGCGGGACTGGGCGGAGTCGATGGGCCCGGCGTTCGTGTTGATGTTCTTCCTGACCCAGGCGGTGCTGACGATCGCCCCGGTGCCGCGCACGGTGTTCACCCTCAGCGCGGGGCTGTTGTTCGGCCCCGCCGCAGGAGTCGCCGTCACGATCGCCGCCACGACGGTCAGCGCCGTGCTGGCGCTGCTGCTGGTGCGCACGCTCGGCCGCACCGCGGTACAGGCGCGGTTGACGCACCCCGCGGTCAAGGCCATCGATGCCCGCCTCGCCCGGCGGGGGTGGCTGGCGGTCGGGTCCCTGCGGCTCATCGCCCCGGCACCGTTCGCCCTGGTCAACTATTGCTCAGGGCTCTCCGCGGTGCGCCTGCTGCCCTACACCGCCGCCACCGTGATCGGGATTCTGCCGGGCACGGTCGCGGTGGTGTTGCTCGGTGACGCGTTGACCGGGCAAACGAATCCCGCACTGATGGTCGTGACGTCGCTCTGCGTGGCGGTCGGAGTGGCGGGATTGCTGGTCGACACCCGACTGCCCGTGTCACCGGCCGCGGACTCCCAGGAGGCGGTCGGCACACCGCAGCACCATAGGGCGATGTGGCACTGCGATGTCCGGTCATCCCGGTGATCGAGGACGGCCGGTCACGGTCCTAACAGTGCTACAGGCGAGGCGTCACTCGGGGTGCAGGGAACGCCAAGCACGATGAACACCAGGAACGACCGATGCCCGGCACCGGTTCGAACGTTTCGGTGACCTTCTGGTGGGCGTCGAGCAATCGCCCTGGGCGGCGTATCACGGGCCGACAGTGTCGGTACGCCGGTCTCCTCCACGGAAGGATCAAGCATCCCGCTCGACGAGCAGCTCGAAGTGGGGCCCACTCAGCGAACCCTCGAATCCCCATCCGGTGGGATACTCGCCGACCGTGCTGCGCGCCCGGGAGGGACTGTGAGAGGCGACACAACTATTGACTTCGGGGCACCGAAGAATTTTACTAACCTCACCCAAAGAAAGGGCAGCCTTAGCTACATCCTGTGAACTGGCCGAGAGGAGGATTCGTGAGCGCATTGCGATACCGTCTCGGCGGAGGCGGCGCCGATACCTGCGCCCCCGGACCCTTTCCCCGACGGCCTGAGCAGAAGTGCAGCGCCCGAGTGTTCAGGGGTCCGACAGGGATCTGACAACCTTCCCATCACGGATTGGCGTCCGGGGCAGCGAGCGCCAACAACCGCACCTCGCACGTGTGCGGACGTTGTTGCGTAACTTCTCACAGGATCGGATCGCCCCATGCACACCACCCCCGCTGAGCCTGCCACCGAGGCCGGGCCACCCACCCTGATCTCACCCGTCACTCCGATCGCCTCCCGTCGGCTCCGCACCGACACCGTCTCGTGGGGGCCGATGCACGGCGCGCCCACTCGCGCACGCAAACGGCTGCTGCCGATCCCGCCAGGGGAGCCGGAAAAGCCGCTCGTCCTGCACGATTCGTGGGCGATCGTGGTCGCGGCCGCGCTAGTCGCGGCGGCGGTGTTGGCGTCGGTGGTGTGGATTTCCGCGCACATCGAGGTGGACCCGGTCCTGCACATGGCGGCGTTGTTCGTCCACCTCGCATCGCTCGTGCTCGGGTTCGGCGGGGTCCTGATCGCCGACTATCTGGTGCTGGTGTGGATCTCGGGCCGGTCCACTCTCGCCGAAGCCATCCGGGGCGCGGAGCGACTGCATCTGCCGATCTGGGCCGGTCTAGCCGGACTCGTCGCAAGCGGTGCGTTCCTCGAACCGAATCTGACTTCCGTGCTCACCCGAACGAAGCTGGGCCTGGTCCTGGTGCTGACCATCAACGGCCTGCAGGCGCTGATCCTGAGCCGGCACATTGCACACAGCAACACGGCGCACCTACCCCCACGTCTGACCGTGTGGGGCGTCGCGACCGCGACGATCTCGCAGGTCTGCTGGTGGGGCGCGGTCTGGATCGGTTTCTGGAACGCCGAGCACTGATCTTCCCCTCCACTGGTCAGCCCCTATGAGAAAGGCATCACCCCATGACCACCTCCTTCCGCACTGCGGTGGCGTGCGCCACGCTGCTCGGCACGGCGATAGCATCGGCGACCGCCTGCGGTCCGGCCGCATCAACGGACGGGACGCATCCCGGCAACCGGTACACCGCAGCGACATTGGTCGCGAACACCGACTCCTACGGTGCGCCGGTCGTGCTCGATGGCATGGTCAACGCCTGGGGGCTCGCGATCCGCCCCCAGGGCGCCGGCGGACACTTCTGGGTCGGCACCGGCGGCACCTCGCACGAGTTCGTCGGCGACGTGGCAGCCTCGCCCGACCCGGCGCTGCGCACGTTGCACCAGGACGGACTACAGCAGGTCACCGTCCCCGGCGCCGACTCCGACACCTCCGACGCCGGTGGCGGAAAGACCACCGGCGTCGTGTTCAATCCCGCACCCTTGACCTCGGACAGCTTCGTCGTCACCGGTCAGCCCGTCGAGGTGGGCGGCCACCAACAGACGTTGTCGGGATCCTCACGGTTCCTGTTCGCGACCGATTCCGGTCGCATCTCGGGCTGGACCGAGCAGGGCGCCGACGGCGCGATCGTCCGGCACGACGGACCCGCACTGGAAATGGTCAACGGCGAGCCGCAGGGCATGAGCTTCTTCGGCCTGGCCCTCGCCCCCGGCCGGGACGACACCCTGTGGGCGGCCGATTTCGGGGCCGACCCGCAGATCCGGCAGTTCGACAAGGCCTGGCGCCCGGTGGTGACCGAAGGGTTCGCGAACCCGTTCGCGACGGGAGAGCTGATCGACCCGGCCGACCCGGGCCGGGGAAGACATGCACGCCCCGGTGATCCGGCGCCGTTCAACATCGTTGCTTCCGGTGACCGCGTCTTCGTCACCTATGCCGTGACCAAGACCGCCGAGGGCTCCACCGACGGGACGACATTCGATGCGGGCGAGGAGGACTCACTCGACGCCGGGCAGGAGGCCGCGTCCGGTGACCGGCCCGATCGGGGCAAGGTCGCCGAGTTCGATGCGGCCGGTACCCTCGTGCGTGTTCTCGACGACGGGGGCCACCTCAACGCGCCGTGGGGTATCGCCCTCGCACCCGCCGACTTCGGTGATCTCGGCGGCACGATCCTCGTCGGCAACTTCGGCGGTGCCGGGCGCATCGCCGCCTTCGACGATGCCACCGGCGCGTTCGTCGACTACCTCCGGGACGAGTCCGGCACGGTTCTCGGCATCGAGGGGCTGTGGGGGTTGCTGTTCGGGAACGGTGAGAGTCTCGGCGACAGCGACTCGCTGTACTACACGGCCGGACCGGCGGACGAGCAGGACGGCGTCTTCGGCCGCTTGCGCGCCGCGAACTGAACAGGGCGCGGACCATGACACGAGGCCTCGGACTGAGCATCGGAACCGCCCGGGCCGTCGCGGTGAATATCAGCGAGGACGGCACGTCGACGGTGTCGCGTCGCTCCACCTTGACGTTCGGTGCCCAGTCGACGGTGCGCCTGGGTGACGATCCTGGCGGCGCGGGGGTGGTAGCGGAGTTCGCGCACCGCCCCGGTGAGGTGTTCGTTGCAGGCGGCGGCCGCGGTTACACGGGGCAGGATTTGATCGCCGCCGCCGCGTATTGCCTCGTGGCGGAGGTGAATCCGCCGGAGGACGTTCCGATCGTGCTCACCTATCCTGCGGTGCACTCCCGAAGCGCCGTGGATGCGCTCCGAGCAGCTTTGGACCGTGCGGGACTGGGCCGAGTCGGGCTCGTCGCCGAACCCGTTGCTGCGCTTGCGTACGTCGAGTTCGAACGCGGCCCACTCGGTGACGGTCTCGCCCTCGTCGGCGACATCGACACCGGCAACCTGGATCTCACCCTCGTGGCATTCGGCTCCGCGAGTGGGTCCGATCCCATCGTCGGGCGTCCGCTGCGGTTCGGTGACCGCCACGCGAAAACACCGGTCACCGACCACCCCACCAGGACTCTCGAAGAACTCGTCGCCGACTGTCTCCGCATGGCCGCAGTGGCCTGCGACGACCTCGACGTCGTCGTCGTGTCCGGCGAGTCAGCCGCCGATCCCACAGTGATGCAATCGCTCTCGCAACTGGGCAGGCCGATCGTCTCGGGTCCCGAGCCCGGCAGCATAGCCGCTCGCGGGGCGGCCGTTCTCGCGGCCGCTTCGTCCATGGACGCTGTTCCCGAAGCAACGAGCCCCAAACCATCGCTACGGCGGGCGGCGGTCGCCTCGATCGCCGCGGCCGTTTTGCTCGCCATGCCGTTGTCCACCCGCGGGCCCGCACCCGACCCGGTCGTGACCGCCGCAACCCGCGGTGCACCCGGACTCGATGTCCGGTTGATCCAGCAGGCCGAACGGCCGCACATTCCGTCGGGGCGCGCACTCGGCGACTCACCAGCCTCACCTGCCGCCCCGATGCCCACGGAATACGCGTTGGCGACGCTCGCCTCGGTCATCGTCCACACACCGGTCGCGCTCGTCCCCACCGTCCTTGCCGCCCCTGCCGACGCCGACGCCGACGCTCAGTCCGACCTCGACAGCACCACAGCGGCGTCGGCGACACCATCGGTTTCACAAATCTCGGCATTCTCGATCGAACCGAGGCCGGCGCCGCGTCCAGAATCTCCACCGGTCACCCCGGAACCGACCACCGAAGTGCCCACACCCGCCACGACCACGCCACTGGAAACACCGGAACCCACTCCCACTGATCGGGTCGAACCGGGTGTCGAGACCTCGGAGCCGTCGAACCCCTGAGGCCACCGCCATCACCTCCCAGCAAGTGGACTGCCCACTTGCGGACGCCGAATCCAGGCAGCGACCGAAGAAGACCAAAAATTAAAGGCCACAACAGAAAACACGGGAGTGACTGCCATCACAATTGTTGCCTTTCAGGGCGTCCATAATATTTACTTAGGTCGCCCTCACAAAGGGCGAGCTAACTTTCTCGCATCGTCGGCAGGGCTCACCCCGTGGTGGTCCTGAACTGGCGGTGCAAGGAACCGCAATGCGCCGCGGGCGGGGGCCCGGCGAACAACGACAAGGACATCACTCTCGTGGCATCTTCGACCAAGCGGCGCCTGGCCGGCGCCGGCACCATCGCCGGACTCTCCGCGCTCGCGCTGATCGCAAACCCCGCCATCGGTTCCGCAGC
>NZ_JANFQF010000034.1 GCF_024438035.1 Rhodococcus tibetensis | reverse complement strand
GTCGGCAACAAGGAGGCGCGCACGGAGATCGCGGCGATCAAGGTGGCTGCGCCCAACATTGCGTTGAAGATCATCGATCGGGCGATTCAGGTGCACGGCGGCGCGGGTGTCACCGACGACTTCCCCCTCGCCATGGCCTGGGCGCACCTGCGCACGCTGCGCCTGGCGGACGGTCCCGACGAAGTCCACAAGCGCGCCATCGCGCGGCAGGAACTCCGGCAGTACCGCGACACCGCCGTCAGCGCCTCCACCAACGGACACAAGGTTGCGGTGAGCTGAACATGGCCGGACTCGACCTCAACGGACGCACCGCGATCGTCACCGGCGCCTCGCGGGGCATCGGTCTGGCCGTCGCCCAGGCCATCGCGGCCGCGGGCGGCAACGTGGTGCTCACCTCGCGGTCCCAGGAATCGGCCGACGCCGCCGCGGCCCAGGTCGGGGGCACCGCGATCGGAATCGCCGCCCACGCCGTCGACGAAGACGCCGCCCGGCGCTGCGTCGACGTCACCCTCGAACGCTTCGGCAGCCTGGACATCCTGGTCAACAACGCGGGAACCAACCCCGCGTTCGGGCCGATCATCGACCAGGACCACTCGCGATTCGCCAAGACCTTCGACGTGAACGTGTGGGCGCCGGTGCTGTGGACCGGGCTCGCCACCAAGGCGTGGATGGGCGAGCACGGCGGCGCCGTGGTCAACACCGCCTCCATCGGCGGCATGGCCTTCGAGGCGAACATCGGCCTGTACAACGCGTCCAAAGCCGCGCTGATTCACGTCACCAAGCAACTGGCACTGGAACTCTCACCGAAGGTGCGGGTCAACGCAGTCGCCCCGGGTGTGGTGCGGACCAAGCTGGCCGAGGCACTGTGGAAGGAACACGAGCAGGCCGTGTCGGCGTCCACGGCCCTGGGGCGGATCGGTGAACCCGAGGACATCGCGTCCGCGGTCGCGTTCCTCGTCTCCGATGCCGCGAGCTGGATTACCGGCGAAACCATGGTGATCGACGGCGGTCAACTGCTCGGCGACGCCCTCCCGTTCCGGCAGGGGGCCCAGCTCGGTGTCTAGCGTGGACGTCGTCGGCATCGACATCGAGGCCGTGAGCCGCTGGTTCGGCACGCTCGGCATCGACAGTGCCGGACCGCTGACCTTCGACCGGATCGGACTCGGCCAGTCGAACCTCACCTACCTCGTCCGGGACGAGGCGGGTGGCAGATGGGTGCTCCGGCGCCCACCTCTCGGACACCTGCTGGCGTCGGCCCACGACGTCGCCCGGGAGGCGCGGATCCTCTCCGCCCTCGAGGACACCGCGGTGCCCACCCCGCGGGTGTTCGGGCTCACCGACGACCCGGAGGTGACCGAGGTACCGCTGCTGCTGATGGAGTTCGTCGACGGACAGGTCGTCGATCGCATGTCGATCGCGGAGTCCCTGACGCCGGAACGTCGCCGGGCGATCGGTCTGTCGCTGCCGCGGACGTTGGCGAAGATCCACGCGGTGGACCTCGACCGGACCGGGTTGACCGACCTGGCCAGCCACAAGCCGTACGCGCAGCGTCAGCTCAAGCGGTGGTCGGGTCAGTGGGAGAAGTCGAAGACCCGCGAGCTGCCCGCCCTCGACGACCTGACACGGCGGCTCGCCGCTTCGGTACCGGAGCAGCGGGAACTGACACTGGTGCACGGCGACTTCCATCTGCGCAACGTCATCACGTCCCACCAGGCCGGGGAGGTGACCGCGGCCCTGGACTGGGAGTTGTGCACCCTCGGCGACCCGCTCGCCGACGTCGGCAGCCTGCTCGCGTACTGGCCGGAGCCGGGCGAGACCACCGGCGGCGACTTCCCCGCGTCCACCCTCGACGGTTTCCCGGACCGGGTGGAGATCGCCGGGGTGTACCTCGACGAGACCGGGCGCGACCCGGGGGCCCTGGCGTTCTGGCACGTCCTCGGCCTGTGGAAGGTCGCGGTCATCGCCGAGGGCGTCATGCGCCGCGCGCGGGACGAACCGCAGAACAAGGCGGCCGCGGGCACCCCGACCGTCGAGCGCATCGACGACCTCGTGGCCAAGGCGTGCGACATCGCCGCCCGGGCCGGAATCTGATCACACGACGATGGAGAACTTCATGAAGAGAACGGCAATCGTCACCGGCGCGGCACGGGGCATCGGTGCCGCGGTGGCGAAGAAACTGGCGAGCGACGGGTACGCGGTGGCCGTGCTCGACCTCGACGAGTCCGCCTGCGCGGCAACCGCCGACGCTATCGAGTCCACCGGAGGCCGGGCACTCGCCGTGGGCGCGAACGTCGCCGACGAGGCGTCGGTCGCCGCGGCAGTCGAGCGGGTGGCGACCGAACTCGGTGCCCCGACGATCTTGATCAACAACGCCGGGATCACCCGTGACAACCTGTTGTTCAAGATGACCGTCGACGACTGGGACGCGGTCATGAACGTGCACCTGCGCGGTGCGTTCCTGATGTCGCGGGCCGTGCAGCAGCACATGGTCGACGCCGGGTTCGGCCGCGTCGTGAACCTCTCGAGCACGTCCGCGCTCGGCAACCGCGGGCAGGTCAACTACTCCGCCGCCAAGGCAGGCATGCAGGGCTTCACCAAGACCCTCGCCATCGAACTGGGCAAGTTCGGGGTCACCGCCAACGCGATCGCGCCGGGCTTCATCGAGACCGAGATGACCGCCGCCACCGCCGAACGCATGGGCGTCGGATTCGAGGACTTCAAGAAGGCGGCGGCGTCGCAGATCCCGGTGAACCGCGTCGGACAGCCCGAGGACATCGCCAACACCGCGTCGTTCTTGGCGAGTGAGGGTGCCGGATTCGTGTCCGGACAAGTGATCTACGTGGCCGGCGGACCGAAGGACTGAGGAACATGACCACTGATGAACAGGCGATCGCACGCGACCTCAGTGGCCGCGTCGCGACTCTCGTCGATCAGAACGACCTGTCGGATCCGGCCGGGTTTCTCGGAGCCCGATTCGACGCCGGCCTCGCGTGGGTCCACTTCCCGCCGGGACGCGGCGGACTCGGTCTGCCGCAGAGCTTCCAGGCGCAGGTCGACGCCGAACTCGCGGCCGCCGGAGCGCCCGGTCCGGCGAAGGGCCGCAACGGGATCGGATTGGGTATGGCCGCGCCGACCATCGCCGCGTTCGGCACCGAGGAACAACAGCAGAAGTACCTTCGGCCGATCTTCACCAGCGAGCACATCTACTGCCAGTTGTTCAGCGAACCGGGTGCGGGCTCCGACCTGGCCGCGGTCGCGACGCGAGCCGTCCGTGAGGGTGACGGTTGGACGGTCAACGGGCAGAAGGTGTGGACGTCGGGGGCGCAGAACGCGCAGATGGCCATCCTCGTGGCCCGGACGGATCCGACGGTGTCCAAGCACGCCGGGCTCACCTACTTCCTGTGCGACATGAGCGATCCGGGTATCGACGTCCGGCCGTTGCGGCAGATCACCGGTGAGGCCGAGTTCAATGAAGTGTTCCTCACCGACGTCCACATTCCCGATACCGATCGGCTCGGCGACGAGGGGCAGGGCTGGCGGGTGGCCACCGCGACCCTCAACAACGAGCGCGTCGCGATCGGCGGTTCCGCGGCCGCCCGCGAGAGCGGCCTGATCGGACCGGTCGCACAGGCCTGGCGGGAGCAACCCGAACTCCGCGACCCGGCGATGCACGACGAACTGCTCCGGCTGTGGGTCGAAGCGGAGGTCGCCCGGCTGACCGGGGAACGCCTGCGGCAGCAACTCGAGGCCGGGCAACCCGGCCCGGAGGGATCCGGCCTGAAGCTGGCCTTCGCCCGGCTCGCGCAGACCATCTCGGGTTTCGACATCGAACTCCACGGCGAGGCCGGGCTGCGGTACGACGACTGGACCATGCGCCGCCCCGACAAGGTCGACTTCACCGGGCGTGAACCCGGCTACCGGTACCTGCGCGCGAAAGGCAACTCGATCGAGGGCGGCACGTCCGAGATCCTGCGCAACGTCATCGCAGAACGCGTCCTCGGCCTCCCGCCGGAGCACCGCGTCGACAAGGACATCGCCTGGAAGGACCTACCCCGATGAGCACCGCAGATCTGCTGTACTCCGACACGGAAGACGCCCTGCGCGACTCCGTCCGCCGCCTCCTCGCCGACCGCTGCCCACCGGAGCTGGTGGTCGGGGCGTACGACCGGGCACCCGCCGACTTCTCCGGAGTATGGAAATCCCTCGCCGTCGAACTCGGACTGGCCGGCCTGCTCGTTCCCGAGGACCTGGGCGGCGCCGGAGCGAGCGCACGTGAGGCCGCGGTGGTCATGGAGGAGATCGGACGTGCCGTCGCGCCCGTCCCATACCTTTCCAGCGCCGTGCTCGCGACGGTCGCGCTGCTGAAGGCGGGAGACACGCGAACGGTCGGCGCACTCGCCGACGGGACGACCACCGGTGCACTCACGGTCGGGCTCGCGACCGCACCGGGGCGGTTCACCCCGACCGTGCGCCGAGAGGGCGACGCCCTGACGGGCACCGTGACCAGCGTCGCGGGGGTCTCGGAGGCCGACATCCTGATCGTGCCCGCCCTGGGTCCGGGTGGACTCGAACTGCACACGGTGCCCGCCGGCACCGCCGGCGTCACGGTCACGCCCGTGCTCGCGCTCGACATGACCCGGCCACTGTCGGATGTCGCCTTCGACGGCGCCGCATCCACCCGCATCGACGACGGCAATGCCGCGGCGGCGGTCCGGGACGCCCTCGTCGTCGGCGCCGCACTGCTCGCCTCCGAGCAACTCGGGCTCGCGCAGTGGTGCTTCGAGACCACCCTGGCGTACGTCAAGGAACGAACCCAGTTCGGCCGCGCCGTCGGGTCGTTCCAGGCGATCAAGCACCGCCTCGCCGACCTGTGGCTCGAGGTCACCTCCGCGGCCGCCGCTGCCCGCTACGCCGCGGACACCGCCGCCCGGGGCGACGCGGACACCGAGGTCGCGGCCGCTGTCGCGCAGGCGTACTGCAGCGACGTCGCCGTCCACGCCGCCGAGGAATGCGTACAGCTGCACGGCGGCATCGGCATGACCTGGGAATACCCCGCGCACCTGTATCTGAAGAGGGCGAAGAGCGATCAGCTCGCGTTCGGCACCGCCTACCGTCAACGCGCGCATCTCGCCGAACTGATCGACCTGCCCGCGTAACCCGAGCTCCATCACCGACAGTCAGGAAACAATCCATGAAGGCATGGCGTGTCCACGAACTCGGCGAGCCGCGCACCGCGCTGCAACTCGAGGAGGTCCCGGACCCCACACCGGGCCCCGGCCAGGTGCTGGTGAAGGTTCTCGCCGCACCGGCGAACTTCCCCGACGTGCTGCTGTGCCGCGGCGAGTACCAGATCAAGCCGCCGCTGCCGTTCACACCCGGAGTCGAGCTGTGCGGCGAAGTGCTGGCGGTCGGCGAGGGCGTGACCCGCTTCGCCGTCGGCGACCGGGTGATCGGCAACCCCAACCTGCCCGGCGGCGGATTCGCCCAGCTGGCCGTGATGGACGAGGCCAACACGTTCGCCGCACCGTCCGCGCTCGACGATGCCGAGGCGTCGGCGTTGAGCATCGGCTACCAGACGAGCTGGTTCGCCCTCCACCGGCGCACCCAGCTGAAGCCGGGGGAGACGCTGCTCGTCCATGCCGCCGCGGGCGGAGTGGGCAGCGCCGCAGTGCAATTGGGCAAGGCCGCGGGAGCGAAGGTGATCGGCGTCGTCGGAGGCGCGGACAAGGTCGAGTACTGCCGCCGGCTGGGGGCGGATCTGGTGATCGACCGGCACACCGACGATTTCGTTCCGCTGGTCAAGGAATTCAGCGGCGGACGCGGCGCGGACGTCGTCTACGACCCGGTCGGCGGCGACGCCTACGCGAAGTCCACCAAGTGCATCGCGTTCGAAGGCCGAATCCTGATCATCGGCTTCGCCGGCGGCACCATCCCGACACCCGGCCTCAATCACGCCCTGATCAAGAACTACTCGATCATCGGGCTGCACTGGGGTCTGTACAAGCAGTACAACCAGCAGGCGATCGCCGACTGCCACGAGGAACTGACCCGTCTCGCCGACTCCGGTGCGATCATGCCGCTCATCAGCGAGCGGCTCTCGCTCGCGGACGTGGCCGACGGCATCGGCCGTCTCGGTGACGGCAGCACCGTCGGCCGCCTCGTCTTCCAACCCTGAAGGGAACGCACATGGACGTAGGTTCACTGTTCGACGTCGCGGGCAAGACCGTGGTGGTCACCGGAGGTTCGCGGGGTATCGGCCGGATGATCGCGCAGGGATTCGTCGAGGCCGGGGCGACCGTGATCATCTCCGCCCGCAAGGCCGAGGCATGCGAGAAGGCCGCGGCCGAACTGTCCGCCGCCGGGCCGGGGACGTGTTCCGCACACCCCGCCGACCTGTCCGCCGAGGAGGGGATCGAGGGACTTGTCGCGCGGGTCGCCGAGGTGTCGCCCCGACTGGACGTCCTGGTGAACAACGCCGGAGCGACGTGGGGTGCACCGGTCGACGAGTTCCCCGCCGCCGGATTCGACAAGATCTTCGACATCAACGTCAAGGGCGTGTTCATGCTCACCCAGGCGTTGCTGCCGAGTCTGCGGGCCGCGGCGACGGACGGCGATCCCGCCCGGGTGATCAACATCGGGTCGATCGAGGGACTCGTGGTGTCGGGTAGCGAGAACTTCTCGTACGGGGCGAGCAAGGCCGCGGTCCACATGCTCACCCGCAAGCTCGCAGCGACGCTGGCCGCCGAGCGGATCACCGTCAATGCCATTGCCCCCGGACCGTTTCCGAGCAAGATGATGGCGTTCGTCCTCGACGATCCGGATCGCAGGGAGGCCGTCGAGGGATCGGTCCCGCTCGGCCGGGTCGGCACACCGGAAGACGTCGCGGGCACCGCGATCTTCCTCTCCTCGCGCGCCGGGGCCTACCTCACCGGCACGGTAGTCCCCGTCGACGGCGGGATCTCGGGAACACGTTGAACAGCACGTCACACAGTCGGAACACGGAACGAGCGAGAGGCGGTACGGCGGCGATGAGCTGGTACGACGACAGGCCCTGGATGGAACGGTACGACGAGAACACGCGTTCGGTGGGGGAGATCCCCGCCCGGACAGCGCTCGACATGTTCTCGGCCGCGGTCGAATCCGCCCCGGACGGGCCGGCCATTCGGTACCTCGGAGGCACCCTCGACTACCGCGAGGTCGACGAACTCAGCGACGGTGTGGCCGCCTACCTGCTGGAGAATGGGTTCGGACGAGGTGACCGGCTCGCAATCTACCTGCAGAACATCCCGCAGTTCGTGCTCGCCTTGATCGGAACGTGGAAGGCAGGCGGTGTCGTCGTCCCCCTGAACCCGATGTACCGGGACGAGCTCGCGCACATCCTCACCGACGCGGGGGTCACCGCGATCGTGTGCAGTGAGAACGCGTGGGCAGACCGGGTGGGTGAACGCGCGTCCGCCGCGGGTGTGCGGATCGCGATGACCGCGAGCGAACTCGACATTCAGACGTCGGACGACCCACGGGTGTTCGGGGGCGTGACCCGGGTGCGCGCCGAGGGCGTGCCCGACCTGCTCGAGGTGGCCCGTGCGCGCGCGGGGGCCGACGTGCCGGATCCCGGTCTGGTCCCGGACGACATCGCGCTGGTGTCCTACACGTCCGGAACGAGTGGAGTCCCCAAGGGTGCGACCAACACCCACCGGAATCTCACCGTCAACAGTTCCATCCTGCGCCTGTACGAGAGCAAGCCCGCCGGTTCGCCGATCTTCGCGCTCGCACCGCTGTTCCACATCACGGGCATGGTGTGCCAGTTGCTCACTGCGATCGACCTGGCGTCCCCGCTGATCCTCGCATACCGGTTCGACGCAGGGGTCGTACTCGACGCCCTCGAGCGGGAGCAGCCGGTGTTCATGGTCGGCCCGTCCACCGCCTACATGGCGCTGATGGCCCACCCCGACTTCTCCGGTGAGCGCTTCGCCTCACTGGAGGCCGTGATGTCCGGTGGCGCCCCACTGCCGCCTGCCATCGTCGAACGGTTCCGGGAGCTGACCGGAAAGTACATCCGCAACGGCTACGGGCTCACCGAGACCAGCGCGCCGTGCGTCGTCGTCCCGCCGAACCTGGAGGCGCCGGTCGATCCGTCGTCGGGCACGCTGGCGATCGGCCTGCCCCTTCCCTCCGCCGTGATCCGGATCGTCGGGGAGGACGGGCAGGACCTCGACCCACTCGAGGTCGGGGAGATCGCCGTCGACGGGCCGATGGTCGTGCCCGCGTACTGGAACAATCCCGACGCCACGGCGCAATCGCTGCCCGGCGGCCGGCTGCTCACCGGCGACGTGGGATTCATGGACGCCCACGGCTGGGTGTACGTCGTCGACCGCAAGAAGGACATGATCAACGCGTCCGGGTTCAAGGTCTGGCCCCGCGAGGTCGAGGACGTCCTCTACCGGCATCCCGCGGTCCGGGAGGCCGCCGTCGTCGGGGAGCCGGACAGCTACCGCGGCGAGACCGTCGCCGCGTTCGTCAGCCTCCGCCCCGGGCAGACGGCCGAGACGGACGACCTCGTCCAGTTCTGCCGGGAGCGGCTGGCGAGCTACAAGGCCCCGAGGCGCGTCGAAATCGTCGACGAACTACCCAAGACAGCCAGCGGAAAGATCCTCCGACGCGAAATGCGCCGCAGCACCCCGGCCTGAACCCGCCGCCGTCCCGGACGAACGGGACGCTCGTTGCGTCAGATCGAACGAGCGTCCCGTTCGTCCGTGGTGCTCAGGCGAGGACTGGGTGCGGGTAGTCGGCCGCGCGGTCCTGGAACGACAGGATCTTGGGGTTCTGCACCACTCCGTCGCGGATTTCGATCGCCCGCCGAATCGTCTCGCTGCCGTCCCAGGCAACGGGACCGTCGAGGACGGTGCGCAGGTAGGGGAGAAGCGCCTCGCTGATCTCCCACGTCGCGGAGTTCCACAGGTGCGACGGACTGTGGTCTACACCGTAATAGCGGACATTCTCGCCGATCATGAACGTCGGGTCCGCGAACGAGGTGGGGCGCGCCCAACTGAAACCCATGCCCTCGTCGCAGGACACGTCGACGACGAGGCAGCCGGGGAGGAGGGTTTCGATGTCCTCGTCGACGAGGAAGGTCAGCGGCGCCTCGGTGTCCTGCAGGACACAGTTGACGATGATGTCGTGACGGGCCAGAAAGCCTGCGAGCGGCAGCCGGCCGTTGTCCGTCGTGACGTGGCTTCGCCGCGGGTCGGCGCCGTCGTGATCGAACTGGACGATCTCCGCCGAGTGGATGGGCGAGCTGACGGCGGTCACGCCGCGCTGCGTGACGACGTGGACGTCGTGGATTCCCAGAGCGTTCAGAGCGGTGACCGCCCCGCGGGCGGTGGCCCCGAAACCGAGCACGACCGCGCGGAGACGACGTCCGTAGTCCCCGGTCGCCCCGGCGATCGACAGGGCGTGCAGCACGGAGGAGTAGCCTGCGAGCTCGTTGTTCTTGTGGAAGACATGCAGCTGGAACGACCCCTCGGCACTCCAGTGATTCATGGCCTCGAAGGCGATGAGCGTCAGCTGACGATCGATGGCCACCTGGGTGAGTTCCGGGTCCTGCACACAATGCGGCCATCCCCATAAGATCTGGCCGTCACGCAGATTTTCGAGATCCTTCGTGAGGGGCTTCGGGAGCAGAACGACGTCGGATTGTGCGATCAACTCCTCACGCGTGCGCAGCCCGGCGACCGAGTGGGCAAGTTGCTCGTCGGAGACACCGAACGGCTCGCCGTAACCGTGCTCGAGGTGGATCCGGCTCCGCAGATCGGCGTCGATGCGGTCGAAGTGCAAAGGGTGGATCGGAAGTCGGCGTTCGTCGGTCTTGTTCGAGCGCGCGATCACGCCGAGGCTGAGCGGATGAGAATGGGGCTGGTGCACGGGGTGTCCCTCGGTTGACGCTGATGGGAGAAAGATGGCGGAAAGGTGAAACCGCGAAACCCACAGCGAATTTGCGAGGGAGCTCTGCGTTCGAATCGATGTGCGCGGCCTGGGCCGACGCTGCTGCAGCTCTCGAAGAAAGCCCGGGGAGATCACCCGGGGAGGACTGGTAGCACCAGGTAGAACATGTGCACCGCGGGATGCGGCGCAGTTTCTCGTGGTGCCCCCGGCAGGATTCGAACCTGCGACCTTTCGCTCCGGAGGCGAACGCTCTATCCCCTGAGCTACGGGGGCGCACCGGAAAACCGGTGTGCCGATTGGGCTGGCCAATCGTAGCGCATGGGTAGTGGGATCGACCAAATCGGTCCCCCTACTTCGTGGACTCACCCCGGTAGCGGCCCGGACACGCCTAGTGTCGGGAGGACGAGGACGCTCGCGAACTCCCGAGGAGGCGTCGAGAATGACCGATGGACGGCAGGTGGGGTCGCAGGACTCCGACGGGCAGTATTCCGATTCCGACCTCGAGCTGGACCTGCGGTGGTGGGCGGCGGCCAACTATCTGACAGTCGCGCAGATCTACCTGCAGGACAACACGCTTCTGCGTGAAACGCTTCGCCCAGAACACATCAAACCCCGGCTGCTCGGGCACTGGGGGACGAGTCCCGGTCTGTCGATGATCTACGCCCTGCTGAACCGTCTCATCCGCCGGAGCGACACCGACTGTCTCTACGTGACGGGTCCCGGGCACGGTGGTCCCGCGCTCGTCGCCGCCACATACCTGGAGGGGACGTACTCTGAGGTGTATCCGGGCGTGTCCCGCGATGCCGCGGGGATCCACCGGCTCTGCCGGCAGTTCTCGACGCCGGGTGGGATCCCGAGTCACGTCAGCGTGCAGACTCCGGGCAGCATCCACGAGGGCGGCGAGCTCGGGTACGCCCTCGCGCATGCCGCCGGGGCGGCGTTCGATCACCCGAATCTGTTGGTGGCGTGCGTGATCGGAGACGGCGAGGCCGAGACGGGACCACTGTCCGGTTCGTGGAAACTCCCCGCCTTCCTCAATCCGGAACGCGACGGAGCGGTGTTGCCGGTCCTGCACGTCAACGGAGCGAAGATCGCCGGGCCCACCGTCTACGGTCGCACCAGCGACGCGGACGTCGAGGCGTTCCTCGGCGGTCAGGGGTGGGCGCCCACCGTCGTCTCCGGCGACGACCCGCGGCAGGTCTTCCCGGCGCTGCACCGCGCCCTCACCGACGCACACACCTCGATCACCGACCTGCAGCGGGAGGCGCGGACCGGTCGGCGCAGCGCAGCCAAGTGGCCGGCGATCGTCTTGCGGACCCCGAAGGGCTGGACCGGTCCGCTCACCGTCGACGGCGTGCTCGTCGAGGGCACGCACCGGTCCCATCAGGTTCCGCTGTCGGGGGTGCGGACCAACGAGGCGCATCTGCGTCAGCTCGAGGAATGGATGCGGTCGTACGGCCCGGACGACCTGTTCGACTCGTCCGGCGCACTCGTTCCGGACCTCGAGCGGCTGGCGCCGCAGGGCGACAAGCGGATGGGTTCGTCGCCGTACGCGAACGGCGGCCGCCTGCGTGCGGATCTTCCCGTGCCGCCGCTGGAGAAGTATGCGCTCGCGATCGAGAAGCCCGGCACGACCCACCACGAGACCACCCGGGTGCTCGGGGAACTGCTCCGCGACCTGTACGACGCCACCACCACGCCCGACGGAGGTGGGTACTTCCGGCTGTTCTGTCCGGACGAAACGTCCAGCAACCGGTTGGGCGCAGTGTTCGAGGTGACCGACCGCTGCTGGCAGCTGCCGGTCACCGACTACGACGACGGACTGTCGGCCCGCGGCCGGGTGATGGAGGTGCTCAGCGAGCACCTCTGCGAGGGGTGGCTCGAGGGGTATCTGTTGTCGGGGCGGCACGGGCTGTTCGCCAGCTACGAGGCGTTCGCGATGGTGAGCGTGTCGATGCTCGTCCAGCACACGAAGTGGTTGCAGCATGCGGTGGATCTGCCGTGGCGGGCACCGGTGGCGTCGCTGAACGTCCTGCTGACCAGCACGTGCTGGCGCAACGACCACAACGGGTTCAGTCATCAGGGGCCGGGCATGATCGACGCCGTCATCCCGCTCGCGCCGGACGTCGTCCGGATCTGGCTGCCACCGGACTCGAACACCCTGCTGTCCATCTCCGACCACTGCCTCCGCAGCACCGATCACGTCAATCTCATCGTCGTCGACAAGCAGCCGCACCTGCAGTACCTGACGCTCGCGGAGGCGCATGCGCACTGCGCGGCCGGGGCGTCGGTGTGGGGGTGGGCGGGGACGGAAGTCGCGGCGGGCGCCGACCCGGACGTCGTGCTCGCGGCCGCCGGGGACGTCCCCACCCAGGAGATCCTCGCCGCGGTGCAGTTACTGCGCGAGCACACGCCGGAACTGGTCACCCGGGTGGTCAACGTGGTCGACCTGATGGGGTTGCTCACACCCACCGAACACCCGCACGGATTCGACGCACGCATGTTCCTCGACCTGTTCACCGCGGACACGGACGTGGTGTTCGCGTTCCACGGGTACTCGCGCGCCGTCCACGAGCTGATCCACGGGCGTCCCGCCCCGGATCGGTTTCACGTTCGCGGCTTCAGCGAACAGGGCACCACGACCACACCGTTCGACATGGTCGTGCTCAACCGGATGAGCCGCTATCACCTGGTCCTCGAGGCGCTGCGGCGCACGCGGAGGGAGCCGCCCGGTGCCGGCGTACTGGCTGACTTCTGCCTCCGGCAACTCGAACGGCACGGCGAATACGTCGTCGCGCACCTCGAGGACATGCCCGAGGTGCGCGACTGGACGTGGTCGTGAAGCCGGAGATCAGTTCATCGGGAGGGGAGCGGCGCCCTTCGCGGTGAGCATGTTCGTCATCACCGTCGACTCGCTCTGCTGCGTGTCCACCATCGTCTGCGCGAGAGAGCGCACCGCGTCCTCCGACGCGTGCTGGGCCGCGTACTCCATCATCGGGAGCCCGCCCTCGTGGTGACGCAACATCAGCTGCAGGTACAGGACGTCGACGGCCGGACCGGTGGCCTGACGCAGCGCGGCCATGTCCTCCGAGGACGCCATGCCCGGCATCTTCGACATCGAACCCATGTGCCCGCTGTCGGCGGCCCCGTGGTCGTGACCGTCGGAGTGCTCGGATTCCATCCAGCCCATGTAACCGCCGGAGGGCAGCGCCGGCTGATCCCACATCGCGAGCCAGCCTTGCATCTGCCCGAGCTGATTCTGCTGCGTGGTGAGGATGTCGTACGCGAGGCCGCGCACCGCCGGGTCGGTGGCGCCCGCCAGCGCGATCGCCGACATCTCCACCGCCTGGCTGTGGTGCACGCTCATGTCCTGCGCGAATCCGACATCGACGGAACCGGCCTCGGGGACCGGGGTGCCGGTGTCCGCGAGCGGAAGCCGGGCGAG
The DNA here is from genome assembly GCF_024438035.1 of Rhodococcus tibetensis. Lineage (GTDB taxonomy): Bacteria > Actinomycetota > Actinomycetes > Mycobacteriales > Mycobacteriaceae > Rhodococcus_F > Rhodococcus_F tibetensis. The sequence goes on along the minus strand of NZ_JANFQF010000034.1, from coordinate 25,279 downwards.
GAACCCGAGCGCGAATCCGAGGGCGATGGCGCCGATCAACCCGATGACCAGGAGCGCTGTGCGCTGACTGGGCCGGGACGGGGCCAGAGCGGCTGCGGGTCCGGCCGAATTAGCCATTGCCGCCCTCGGCCGGCGCCTGCTGCAGATCGGACGGCAACTGCAGGTCGCTAGGGAGCTGCATGCCGCTGGGCAGCTGCGCTCCCGCACCACCGGATTCCGACTGGTCCGGGGCGATGCCGCCGCCGTCCATCGGGACCGCGTCCGCGCCGGGTGTGCTCGGGTCGAACGGCGGCGGGTTGTCCGGGTCGAAACCGGAGCCCGGGATGGACGAGCAGCTCGCGCCGACCTCCGGGTAGGTGTTCTTGTTGATCCGCAGCGCGGTGATGAACTGGTCGATGCGCTCGTCGTCGACGCTGTCCAGCTTCAGCTGGTGGCCCCATGACTGCAGCGAGACCGGGCTGTCGAGACCCGGGTACGGCGACAGCAGCGTGTACGTCTCGCCGTCCACCTTGTCCTTCAGCGTCGCGACCTGGTGGGCGGACAGCTCGTCCGGGTTGTAGGCGATCCACACGGCGCCGTGCTCGAGCGAGTGCACGGCGTTCTCGGTGCGGATCGCGTTCGGGTAGACCGTGCCGGTGCACGTCGCCCAGATGGCGTCGTGGGGGCCGCCGAACGGGGGCGACTGGTCGTACGCGACGCGCTGCGTCGGCTGGATGTGGATGCCGGCCGGGTAGTCGACCTTGACGACGCCGTCGATGTTGACCGACGGGTCGGGATTCTCGGCGCTCGGCGCGTACTTCGCGGCTTCTTCCTTGGCCTGGTACTTGGGGACCAGGTTGATCGCGAGGACCGCCACGAGTGCGAGAACGGCAGCGCCGGCGCCGATCGTCAGCCAGGGGATGTTCCGCGGAGCGGACGCGCCACCCTTGACTTTCGCGCCGCCGCTCTTCTTCTTGGCGGCCTTGATGGCCTTCGCCGACTTCGCGCCCGAGTTCTTATCGGGACCGCGACTTTCCGAACCGCTTGGCATCGATTGTGATCTTTCGGTGTGTGGGTTACGGGCGCTCGACCCCCGGTAACCGGAAGCTGAGGGCCGGGACTCAGGGCGACACCACTGTACTTTCCCACCCTGAGCGCAACCTGGGAGAGTGGCCGCTGCCACGCTCGCCGGCGGTCGCCGGGCCCGCGGCGGGACTCGCGGCAAGGCGGGTCACCGCCCGGGACACGTTGGCCATAGGATAGATACCTGTGACTCCAGCTGACCTTGCCGAACTGCTCCGCGGAACCGCCGCGAAAGTGCTCGACGAACGCGGACTCGACGTGTCCGTGCTTCCCGAAACTCTCACGGTCGAGCGTCCGCGCAATCCCGAGCACGGCGATTACGCCACCAACGTCGCAATGCAGGTGGCCAAGAAGGTCGGTACCAACCCGCGTGAGCTGGCCGGCTGGCTCGCCGAGGCGCTGACCGCCGCCGAGGGCATCGACAGCGCCGACATCGCGGGCCCGGGCTTCCTCAACATCCGTCTGGCCGCCGACGCGCAGGGCGCGATCGTCGCGAAGATCCTCGACGAGGGTGCCGCCTTCGGGTCCGGCCACACGCTCGACGGCAAGAAGATCAACCTCGAGTTCGTCTCCGCCAACCCCACCGGGCCCATCCACCTCGGTGGAACGCGCTGGGCGGCGGTGGGCGACGCGCTGGGCCGGATCCTGTCCACCCAGGGCGCGGCGGTCACCCGCGAGTACTACTTCAACGACCACGGCGCCCAGATCGACCGGTTCTCCCGCTCGCTGATCGCGGCCGCCAAGGGTGAACCCGCCCCCGAGGACGGATACGCGGGCGCGTACATCGCCGACATCGCCGCCCAGGTGCAGTCCCAGCGCCCCGACGTGCTGGAACTGCCCGCGGGCGAGCAGCAGGAAGTGTTCCGCGCCATCGGCGTCGACCTGATGTTCGCCCACATCAAGCGCACCCTGCACGAGTTCGGCGTCGACTTCGACGTCTACTTCCACGAGAACTCGCTGTTCGAGTCCGGTGCGGTGGAAAAGGCCGTCGGGACGCTCAAGGACTCCGGCAACCTCTTCCAGGAGGACGGCGCCTGGTGGCTCAAGAGCACCGACTTCGGCGACGACAAGGACCGTGTCGTCATCAAGAGCGACGGCAACGCGGCGTACATCGCCGGTGACATCGCCTACTTCCAGGACAAGCGTTCCCGCGGCTTCGACCTGTGCATCTACATGCTCGGTGCCGACCACCACGGGTACATCGGCCGGCTCAAGGCTGCGGCGGCCGCGTTCGGCGACGACCCGGACACCGTCGAGGTACTGATCGGGCAGATGGTGAATCTGGTTCGCGACGGTGTCGCCGTGAAGATGAGTAAGCGAGCCGGGACGGTCATCACCCTCGACGACCTGGTCGAGGCCATCGGTGTCGACGCCGCCCGGTACGCGTTGATCCGCTCGTCGGTGGACTCGAGCATCGACATCGACCTCGAACTGTGGACCAGCACCGGCAACGAGAATCCTGTCTACTACGTGCAGTACGCGCACGCCAGGTTGTCGGCCATCGCACGCAACGCCGCCGAGCTGGGAATCACCGTGGCTGATCCGGACTTCGCGCTCTTGGCCTCCGAGCAGGAAGGCGATCTCATCCGCACCCTCGGCGAGTACCCGCGCGTCGTCACCAGTGCTGCGAATCTTCGTGAGCCGCACCGCATTGCGCGGTATCTCGAGGAGCTGGCCGGTGCCTACCACCGGTTCTACGGCGCGTGTCGGGTGCTGCCTCAGGGTGACGAGGAGGTCGGGCCCCTGCATGTTTCGCGGCTCGCTCTGTGTGACGCCTCGCGTCGGGTATTGGCAAACGGTCTCGCGCTTCTCGGCGTCAGCGCCCCGGAGCAGATGTGAACGCGCATCCCGCCGGACCCAAACACGCCGAACAGCTACACGCGCCGGGCCTACCCGATCGTCCCGCCGACGCAACGGCATTCGCGGCACTCTCTCCTGCGGTGTGGCCCCGGAACGCGGAACGCGGTCCGGACGGAGTCGTCCGCCTCGCCGGGATTGCGGTCACGGAACTTGCCGAAAAGTACGGGACGCCACTGTTCGTCGTCGACGAGGACGATTTCCGGTCCCGGTGCCGCGACATGGCACGTGCATTCGGGCCCGCGGCCAAGGTGCACTACGCGTCCAAGGCGTTTCTCTGCGGGGAGGTCGCCCGTTGGGTGGCAGACGAGGGTTTGTCTCTGGACGTCGCCTCGGGCGGTGAATTGGCGATCGCGTTGCATGCGGGCTTTCCCGCGGAGCGAATTGCCATGCACGGCAACAACAAATCGGTCGCCGAACTTCAGTCGGCGGTAAAGGCCGGTGTGGGTCACATCGTCCTGGATTCGTCCATGGAGGTCGACCGCCTCGACGTAGTCGCCGCCGAAGCCGGTGTCGTCCAGGATGTTCTCATTCGTGTGACGGTGGGCGTGGAAGCGCACACACACGAGTTCATCTCGACCGCCCACGAGGACCAGAAGTTCGGCTTTTCACTCGCAGGCGGCAAGGCGATCGACGCGGTCCGGCGAGTGTTCGCCGCGGACAATCTGCGCCTCGTCGGCCTGCACAGCCATATCGGTTCCCAGATCTTCGATGTAGACGGATTCGAGGTGGCTGCACACCGGGTGATCGGTCTGCTCCGCGACGTCGTCGCCGAGTTCGGCGTAGACAAGACCGCCCAGATTTCGATCATCGACCTCGGTGGCGGCATGGGCATCTCGTACGTGCCGAGCGACGACCCTCCGCCCGTCGACGAGCTCGCGGCCAAACTCGGCGACATCGTGCGTAATGAGTCCGCTCTCGCCGGCCTGCCCGAGCCGACCCTTGCCGTCGAGCCGGGACGTGCGATCGCCGGGCCGGGAACGGTTACGCTCTACGAGGTCGGCACCATCAAGGACGTCACCGTCGGCAGTGCGCTCACTCGCCGCTACGTCAGCGTCGACGGCGGAATGAGCGACAACATCCGCACAGCGCTGTACCAAGCGGAATACGAAGCCAAGCTGGTCTCCCGAGTCAGCGAAGCCGAGCCGGTGGTGTCGCGAGTCGTGGGTAAACACTGCGAATCCGGTGATGTCGTCATCCGTGACACCTGGATGCCCGACGACATCGATGCCGGCGATTTGCTTGCCGTCGCTGCCACCGGTGCATACTGCTACTCGATGTCGAGTAGGTACAACCTACTCACCCGTCCTGCCGTGGTGGCGGTGCGCGACGGACAGTCGCGCGTGATCCTCCGGAGGGAAACCGTGGAAGACCTGCTCAGCTTGGAGGTACAAGAGTGACGAGCGAATCGGCGCATCGCGCTATCGGTGTGGCCGTCCTCGGCCTCGGCAATGTCGGGAGCGAGGTGGTTCGCATCCTGCAGGAGCACAGCGAAGACCTCGAGGCCCGTGTCGGTGCTCCCCTGGAGTTGCGGGGAGTGGCGGTTCGCCGCCCAGGCAAGGACCGAGGCGTTCCGGAGGAGTTGCAGACCACGGACGCGGAATCGCTCGTTGCGCGCGACGACGTCGACATCGTCGTCGAGGTGATCGGCGGCATGGACCTTCCGCGGAAGCTGATCCTGTCGGCACTGAACTCCGGCAAGTCCGTCGTCACCGCCAACAAGGCCCTGCTCGCCGAGCACACCGGTGAGCTCGCCGAGGCGGCGGAGCTGCACCGCGTCGACCTGTACTTCGAGGCGGCCGTGGCCGGTGCGATCCCCGTGATCCGCCCGCTCACCCAGTCGCTCGCCGGTGACCGGGTGAACAAGGTTGCCGGAATCGTGAACGGCACCACCAACTTCATTCTGTCGGCAATGGACGAAACCGGGGCCGACTACGCGGAAACACTTGCGGAGGCGGGAAGACTCGGCTACGCCGAAGCCGATCCGACCGCCGACGTGGAGGGTTACGACGCGGCGGCGAAGGCCGCTATCCTCGCGTCCATCGCCTTCCACACCCGAGTCACCGCTGGGGATGTGTACCGCGAGGGAATCTCGAACATCACCGCCGCCGACCTGACGTCGGCGAGGGCGCTCGACTGCACCATCAAGCTCCTCTCCATTTGCGAGCGCATTCCCACGCCCGACGGCAAGGAGCGCATCTCCGCACGGGTCTACCCGGCGCTGGTGCCGCTGAACCACCCACTCGCCTCGGTCAACGGAGCGTTCAACGCCGTGGTCGTGGAGGGTGAGAACGCCGGGAGGTTGATGTTCTACGGTCAGGGCGCAGGCGGTGCCCCCACCGCGTCGGCAGTGATGGGTGATCTGGTGATGGCCGCCCGCAACAAGGTGAACGGTGGCCGCGGTCCCCGCGAGTCCAAGTACGCCAAGCTCAAGATCGCGCCCATCGGCGACATCCCGACGCGCTACTACGTCAACATGCAGGTGACGGACAAAGCCGGTGTGTTGTCGGCCGTTGCTGCCGAGTTCGCGGACCACGGCGTGAGCATTTCGACGGTGCGGCAAGAGGGCGCGGGCGACGGCGCCCGACTGGTGGTCGTCACCCATGTCGCGACCGACTCGGCGCTGTCGGAAACCGTTGAGGCACTGAGTAAACTCGAATTCGTCACCGCTGTGACCAGCGTGCTGCGACTGGAAGGCACCGAACAATGACCGGCACCCGCAACCCCGTGCACACTCCGTGGCCGGGGCTGATCGAGGCCTACCGTGACCGCCTCGCCATCGGACCGAACTGGAAGACGGTCACTCTCCGCGAGGGCGGCACCCCGCTGCTTCCCGCCGGGCATCTGTCGGAGATCACGGGCTGCGACGTCTACCTCAAGGTAGAGGGCCTCAACCCCACCGGCTCCTTCAAGGACCGCGGGATGACGATGGCCGTCACCGACGCTCTGGCGCGCGGTCAGCAGGCGGTGCTGTGCGCGTCTACCGGTAACACGTCCGCATCGGCGGCCGCCTACGCCGCCAAGGCGAAGATGAGCTGTGCGGTGCTGGTGCCGCAGGGCAAGATCGCCATGGGCAAGCTGGCGCAAGCCGTCATGCACGGCGCCCGGATCATCCAGGTCGAGGGCAACTTCGACGACTGCCTCGAGCTGGCGCGCAAGACCACCGCGGAGTTCCCGACCATCGGACTCGTCAACTCGGTGAATCCGGTGCGAATCGAAGGCCAGAAGACCGCGGCCTTCGAGATCTGCGATGCGCTCGGCAAGGCTCCGGACGTCCATGCCCTTCCCGTCGGCAACGCCGGCAACATCACCGCCTACTGGCGCGGCTACTCCGAGTACTACGCCGACGGGCTCACCAGCGTGAAGCCGCGCATGCTCGGCGTGCAGGCGGCGGGCGCCGCCCCGCTGGTCCACGGTGCACCCGTCAAGGACCCGGAGACCATCGCAACGGCCATCCGTATCGGTTCGCCCGCGTCCTGGAACGGTGCGGTCGCCGCGAAGGAGGAGTCGCACGGGGCGTTCCGCGCCGCGACAGACGAGGAGATCCTCGAGGCTTACCGGCTGATCGCCTCCACCGAGGGCGTTTTCGTCGAGCCCGCGTCGGCGGCGAGTGTCGCAGGTCTGCTTGCTGCCCGGAAGGAAGGCTGGCTCGACTCCGGACTCACCGTGGTGTGCACGGTCACCGGAAACGGCTTGAAAGACCCGGACACCGCACTCGCAGGTATGCCTGTCGTGCAACCCATTCCAGTCGATCCTGTCGCTGTCGCGTCGGCCCTCGAGCTGGCGTAGTGGTGGCGCCCACGCCCATCACGCCGCAGGATCAGACCGCCGACATGACACAGACCCTGCCCACCGGGCTCACCGTGACATCCCGTGTGCCGGCGTCGAGTGCCAATCTCGGACCCGGGTTCGACACCCTCGGCATCGCGCTCGGGCTCTACGACGAGATCACGGTCACCACCACACGTTCCGGTTTGAAGATCCGCGTCGAAGGGGAGGGGGCCGAGGACGTGCCCTGGGGGCCGTCCCACCTTGTGGTGCGCGCGATCGAACGTGGCCTGGAGTCGGCCGGCGTGTGGGCGGAGGGCCTCGACGTCGTGTGCCGCAATGCAATCCCGCATTCGCGGGGGCTGGGGTCGTCCGCCTCTGCTGTGGTCGGCGGGTTGGCCGCGGCCAACGGTCTCGCGACGAAGCTCGATCCCGAACTCGGCCTGTCGCTCGACCAACTCGTCCAGTTGTCGTCGGAGTTCGAAGGCCACCCCGACAATGCTGCAGCGAGTGTGCTGGGTGGCGCTGTCGTGTCGTGGAGTTGTGAAGACCAGGAGTCCGCGGGCGCCTCCACATCGGGGAACCGCTATTTCGCGGTCCCTCTGAAGGTGCATCCAGCCATCCGGGTGATCGCCCTGGTCCCGGGGGAGCGTTCGTCGACCGCCCACACCCGAGGTTTGCTGCCCGAGCTCGTGCCGCACCGTGATGCCGCATTCAACGTCAGTCGCGGCGCGCTTGCTGTGGTGGCCCTCACGGAGCGGCCGGACCTCCTGCTGCCGGCGACCGAGGATCGGCTCCATCAAATCCAGCGGGCTCCCGCGCTCCCGCTCACCACCCGGTGGATCACCTTGTTGCGGAAAGCCGGCATCGCCGCGGCGGTGTCCGGGGCAGGACCGACAGTTCTCGCGTTGAGCACCGAGCCGCTACCGGAAGATCTCCGTGCACGCGCGGAGACAGAGGGACTGCAGGTCCTCGATCTCGACGTGGCCGACGGCGTCCGGATCAGCTGACACGCCGGAAACGGGTCTTCTTGCCCCTACGGTCGTTCACAGCTATCCTGGGCAATGTCCGTACATCGTGCGCATCAGACGCCGGTGCTTCACCAGGTCGATTACTCCCGGTCAATCGGGTTTGACGGCTCCTGGCACGATCCTCCGCACTTTCTGTTGTGTAGGGATTGCGAGTGCGCCTGTTCAGGCGATGTGATGGCGGGCAAGCCGGCAGTTCTCCTAAGCAACGACGTACGGCACATCCGGATCCGGTACTGAAACCGGATTACGGGACGAACCCTCGACTCTGCGCAGCGCGAGTGAGGGAAGGAAAGGACCTCCGTGACCGATACGGACCTCATCGCCGCTCCTGTGGACGCCCCCTCGGTGGATACCGTTGGCGCGCAGGCAGGCGACTCTTCACAGGCGTCATCGACCGCACCGGAAAACGGTGTAGTGACGGCCTCCACAAAGCGTGCCGAGGCGCGCCGAGGTGCCGGGCTGTCCGGAATGGTGCTGACCGAGCTCCGTGCCCTCGCAGGCGAGCTCGGAATCAAGGGCATCTCAGGCATGCGTAAGGGCGATTTGATCGCCGCGATCAAGGATCGGCAGGGCGCCGCCTCGGCGCCGGTCGACGAGGCGGCCGAGGCTGCGCCCCGCACCCGGGCATCTCGTAGCAGGCGTGAGCAGCCCGCGCAGACTGCGCTCGACGTGGCTCCGCGGCAGGAGACCGCCGAGAAGGCGGCCGCGGACAAGACGCCCGAACCTGCAGTTTCCGACGGCAGTGCTACCGACAGTGATGTTTCCGAGGGCGGCCGCCGCGGCCGTCAGCGACGTGGCTCCTCCCGCCGGGCAGGCGCTCCCGAGCAGGGTGATCAGGCCGACAACGGCCAGGACGCGTCTTCGCAGAATGCTGTCGCTTCCCAGAATGGCGCCGACAGGCAGCAGGCCGAGCGCAAGCAGGCCGACGACCGTCAGGATTCAGCCGAAAAGCCCGGAAGGCAGGACGGCTCGGGCGAGCAGGGTGGCGACCGCAGGCGTGAGCGTGGTGACAACCGCGGCAACGATCGTGGTGACCGCGCCGACCGGAACGACCGCGGTGACACCCGCGAGCGTGATCGCGGTGACACCCGCGAGCGTGACCGCGACCGTGGTGATCGCAACCAGGGCAGCAACAACGGACCGCGCACCAGTGACAACCGTGACAACAGGGGCAACGACGACGAGGAAGGCGGCCGCGGACGACGTGGACGGCGCTTCCGCGAACGCCGTCGTGGGCGTGACCGTGGCGAAGGTGGCGGCGTTGACGTACGCGAGACCGAAATCCGGGAAGACGACGTCCTCCAGCCGGTCGCCGGCATCCTGGATGTTCTCGACAACTACGCGTTCGTGCGGACGTCCGGATACCTCGCAGGGCCAAACGACGTGTACGTGTCGATGAACCTCATCCGCAAGAACGGTCTGCGCCGCGGTGACGCGATCACCGGTGCGGTCCGGGTTGCACGTGAGGGTGACCAGGGTAACCAGCGACAGAAGTTCAACCCGCTGGTGCGTATCGACACGGTCAACGGCGGCGACATCGAGGCGGCGAAGAAGCGCCCCGAGTTCGGCAAGCTCACCCCGCTGTACCCGAACCAGCGGCTGCGTCTCGAGACCACGCCGAACATCCTGACCACCCGCGTCATCGATCTCGTGATGCCGATCGGCAAGGGTCAGCGCGCGCTCATCGTGAGCCCGCCGAAGGCCGGTAAGACCAGCGTTCTGCAGGCCATCGCCAACGCGATTGCGACCAACAACCCCGAGTGCTACCTGATGGTCGTGCTGGTCGACGAGCGTCCCGAAGAGGTCACCGACATGCAGCGATCGGTCAAGGGCGAGGTCATTTCCTCAACCTTCGACCGCCCGCCGGGAGATCACACCTCGGTCGCCGAGCTCGCCATCGAGCGTGCGAAGCGGCTGGTGGAGGCGGGTAAGGACGTCGTCGTCCTCCTCGACTCGATCACTCGTCTCGGCCGTGCGTACAACAACTCGTCGCCGGCCTCGGGCCGCATCCTGTCCGGTGGTGTCGACTCGACCGCGCTGTACCCGCCGAAGCGTTTCCTCGGCGCCGCTCGCAACATCGAGAACGGCGGATCGCTCACGATCATCGCGACGGCCATGGTCGAGACCGGTTCGACCGGCGACACCGTGATCTTCGAGGAGTTCAAGGGCACCGGTAACGCCGAGCTCAAGCTCGACCGCAAGATTGCGGAACGGCGGGTGTTCCCGGCTGTGGACGTCAACCCGTCGGGAACGCGCAAGGACGAGCTGCTGCTCAGTCCGGACGAGGCCGCGGTGCTGCACAAGCTCCGCCGGGTGCTGTCGGGTCTCGATTCGCACCAGGCCATCGATCTGCTGATCGACCGCCTCAAGAAGAGTAAGAGCAATATCGAGTTCTTGATGCAGGTGTCGAAGACCGCTCCGGGAGCGATCGACGACTGAGTGCACGACACGGCAGGGCCCGGCGACATGTCGCCGGGCTTTGCTGTTTCGCCAGTACAGAGTGGGCGGAATTAAATGCGGGGAAGCGGCGTTGTTCCCTCCGCAAGCACAGATGCCGATTGGAATCGCCTCCGCGCGATCTGGCATACTGAACGGCTGAGTCCGGTTCCGGTTCACGTCTTCGAATGGCGAAGGCGACCCGGCGACCATTGAAAGGGACACCATGAAGTCAGGCATTCACCCCAATTACGTGGCCACCACCGTGGTCTGTGGTTGCGGAAACACTTTCGAGACCCGAAGCACCAAGGAGACCGGACGGATCAACGTCGAGGTCTGCTCGCAGTGCCACCCGTTCTACACCGGTAAGCAGAAGATTCTCGACACCGGTGGACGCGTCGCCCGCTTCGAGGCTCGCTACGGCAAGCGTGCCGGCAAGGGCGCAGCCAAGGAATCTGCAGAGTCCTAGCTGTTCCGCCGACGCCCGTCCTGCGATAATTGCAGGCCGGGCGTCGGCTTTTTTGTGCCGTTTCCCGCGGCATCCCCGTAGTGCGCAGCGCGCGCTGAGACGAGAGTGGAGCCCACCATGGCAGGGACGACCCAGCCGTCGGCGATCGACGACATCCTGGCCGAACATGCCGGCCTCGAGCAGCAGTTGTCGGACCCAGCGCTGCACAACGACGCCTCCGCGGCTCGCAAGGCAGGTAAGCGTTTCGCCGAGCTTGCGCCGATCATGTCGACCTACACCAAGCTCAAGGCTGCGCAGGACGATCTCGCTGCCGCGCGTGAGCTCGCCGTCGACGATTCCAGCTTCGCGGCCGAGGTGCCCGAACTCGAGGCCCAGGTGCTGGGGCTCGACAAGGCGCTGACGGACCTGCTTGCTCCGCGCGACCCGCACGATGGTGACGACGTGGTACTCGAGGTGAAGTCCGGCGAAGGCGGCGAGGAGTCGGCTTTGTTCGCATCCGACCTGGCCCGCATGTACGTCCGGTACGCGGAACGTCATGGTTGGCGCGTCGAGGTCCTCGATGCGACGGTGTCCGACCTCGGTGGCTACAAGGATGCGACGCTGTCGATCAAATCGAAGGGCGAGGTCCGCGACGGGGTATGGGCCCGTTTGAAGTTCGAGGGCGGCGTCCACCGTGTGCAGCGCGTACCCGTGACGGAGTCGCAGGGACGTGTTCACACGTCGGCTGCCGGTGTTCTGGTCTACCCGGAACCGGAGGAAGTCGAGGAGGTGCAGATCGACGAGACCGACCTGCGCATCGATGTCTACCGTTCCTCGGGTAAGGGCGGGCAGGGCGTCAACACCACCGATTCGGCGGTTCGCATCACCCATTTGCCCACCGGAATCGTCGTGACGTGCCAGAACGAACGCTCCCAGCTGCAGAACAAGGCGCGTGCCATGCAGGTGCTCGCCGCGCGCCTCCAGGCAGCGGCCGAGGAGGCGGCAGACGCCGAGGCTTCGGCCGGACGGCAGAGCCAGGTACGTACGGTCGATCGCTCCGAGCGGATCCGCACCTACAACTTCCCCGAGAATCGCATCACCGATCACCGAATCGGTTTCAAGTCCCACAATCTCGACGCCGTCCTCGATGGTGAACTGGACGCTCTTCTCGACGCGTTGGGCAAGGCGGATCGCGAGGCCAGGCTCGCCGCGGAGTAGTGCGGCAACCAGGACCGGGGCGTCACCGTTCGCATCGCGTGGCAGGCTGTACCCGTGAGCCGACTACCCCTTCGCCTGGCCTTGATCGACGCAACGACGCAACTCGACGAGGCAGGGGTGCACAGCGCCCGCGCGGACGCCGAGATGCTGGCAGCCCACCTGCTGGGGGTAGAGAGGACCCGACTGGGTCTCGTGCCGCTGGTCGACGAGTCGGTGATCGACGCCTACAAGAAAATGGTCGAGCAGCGGGCCAAGCGAATCCCGCTGCAGTACATCCTCGGAACCGCCGCCATGGGTGACATCGACATCGAGGTCGGCCCCGGCGTCTTCGTACCGCGCCCGGAAACCGAACTTCTCCTCGGGTGGGCGCTCGCCTTCCTCGGAAACTGCGATCAGCACCCGCCGGTCGTCATGGATCTGTGTACAGGGTCTGGTGCGCTCGCGCTCGCCATCGCGCACGCCCGCCCCGACGCCGTCGTACACGCCGTCGAACTCGAACCGCGTGCGCTCGCCTGGGCGCGTCGTAATGCCGATGCCCGCGCGCAGGCAGGTGACACCCCGATCAAGCTGTACCAGGGCGACGTCACCGACCGGACGATCCTCGCCAACCTCGAAGGCGCTGTCGACCTGATCGTCGCCAACCCGCCGTACATTCCCGAGGGTGTGGAACTCGAGCCGGAAGTGGCAGACCACGACCCGCACAGCGCACTCTTTGCCGGACCGGACGGGTTGTCCGTGATCAAGCCGATGATCTCGAATGTCGCACGGTGGTTGCGTATCGGGGGAGCGGTGGGCGTCGAACACGACGACACCAACGGTGCGGACGTTGCAGGGCTGTTCACGGCACGCCGGGTATTCGGTGATGTCGCCGAGCACCCGGACCTCGCAGGGAAGCCTCGCTTCGTGGTGGCCCGGCGCATCGCCACCGATATCGAGGCGCAGCGTGCAGAGGCCGCCGGCGAGGGTGAAAGAATGAGCCGGTGAGTACCGTCTACGACTGTGGCCAACCCGATTCCCGCGCTGCCGGAATGAGTGCGGCCAAGAACGCGCTGAAGGCCGGGCGACTCGTCGTACTGCCCACGGACACCCTGTACGGGATCGGTGCGGATGCATTCGACGGCGACGCGGTCGCTGCATTGCTGCGGGCGAAGGGTCGTGGCCGCGATATGCCTGTACCGGTTCTCGTCGGCTCGTGGAACACCATCGACGGCCTTGTCTACAGTGTGCGTCCGCAGACCCGAGACCTCATTCGGGCCTTCTGGCCGGGTGGATTGAGTCTTGTTGTGGAGCAAGCTCCTTCGCTGGCGTGGGACCTCGGAGATACGCGTGGAACAGTGATGCTTCGCATGCCGCTACATCCGGTTGCCCTCGAACTGCTCCGTGACGTCGGACCCCTAGCGGTGTCGAGTGCCAATGTCTCGGGGCAACCTCCTGCCACCACGGTCGAGGAAGCTCGGGAACAGCTCGGCGGATCGGCTGGCGTGTACTTGGACGGGGGCCGCGCCGAACAGGGCCAGGCCTCCACCATCGTCGATCTCACCGGTACGAGCCCGCGCATTCTGCGTGAAGGTGCCGTGCCTACGGGCGACGTCGCCGACGTGCTCGGGGTGAAGGCGGAGAGCCTGCTCGAGGGGACCGCGACGGCATGACCGAGCCGCGCGGGGCAACGGTAGCGTCTGCCTGGTGATTGCTGCCGAATCTGCCGGCGTGGTGCTGGCCCAAGCAGGTGGGGGCGCGGGTGTCCCTCTGCGTGAACTTCTTCTCGTCCTCTTCACGGCTGCGGTGGTCACCTATCTGGCCACCGGTGCCGTCCGGTTGTTCGCCCTGCGGTTCGGCGCAGTGGCGGTGCCGCGGGACCGAGACGTGCACGTCACTCCCACCCCCCGCCTCGGTGGCGTCGGAATGTATCTGGGCATGCTGGTCGCGCTGTTGTTCGCCCAGCAACTTCCCGCGCTCACCCGCGGATTCGAGTTCACCTCCGACATCCCTGCCGCCCTGGTCTCGGGATTCGTCATCGTTCTCGTGGGGGTAGTCGACGACCGATGGGGTCTCGACGCACTCACCAAGTTCGTGGGCCAGGTGACGGCCGCAGGAATTCTTGTGGTGATGGGCGTGAGTTGGTTCATCATTTACATGCCGTTCGGCGATGGCACCACAGTGATCCTCGACCAGCTCCAGGCCGGACTGGTCACGGTCGCGGTCTCGGTGGTGATGGTCAATGCCATGAACTTCGTCGACGGTCTCGACGGTCTCGCCGCAGGTCTCGGCCTCATTTCCTCGCTCGCGATCTGCGTGTTCTCGGTCGGATTGCTGCACGATCAGGGCGGCGATGTGAGTGCCTACCCACCGGCGTTGATCGCTGCGGCCCTCGCGGGTGCCTGCCTCGGCTTCTTGCCGCACAACTTCCAGCCTGCGCGCATCTTCATGGGTGACTCCGGGTCGATGCTGATCGGCCTGATGCTTGCGGCCATCTCGACCAGCGCCTCCGGCCGCATTCCGCTGACCGCGTACGGCACCCGAGACCTTCTTGGTCTCCTCTCACCGCTGCTACTCGTTGGCGCCGTCATGTTCATTCCGATCCTGGACCTACTGCTCGCGGTGGTTCGGCGCACGCGCGCCGGGGTCAGTCCGTTCAGTCCGGACAAAATGCACCTTCATCACCGTCTCCTGCAGATCGGGCACTCACATCGGCGAGTGGTCCTGCTCATCTACTTGTGGGTCGGTGTGCTTGCATTCGGTGCGGTCGGATCGGCTCTCTTCGACCGCCGGGTAGTCGTGCTTCTTGTAGCCGGGGGACTGGTGTTTGCGCTGGTCGTGACCGCCGTGCCTTCCATCCGAGGCCAGCAGCACGACCGTCAAGGGTGAGGTGACGGTTGCGGCGAGGAGGTGAGGATCCACTACCCTTGGCGACCGTGACGTTCATCCCCGCGCCTGCTCCCGATCACACCGCCTCGCTGCGGGCCGCTGTCCGCTACGGCGTGCTCGGCCTGATCGTGCTGGCGGTGGCGGGTTCCATCGTCGCGACTCTGCTCGCAGGGACACCCGGTCTCTACGGCGCTCTGCTGGGTGCGGCGGTCGGGGGAGGTTTCATCCTCTGCACCGCCCTCGGAGTGTTGTTCACCGCCAAGCTCCCTGCCATGACGGCGGGGGCGGTGCTGCTCGGTACGTGGCTGTTGAAGATGATCCTCGCGATCACCGTCCTGGCAGTACTCAAACCGCTCGACTTCTACGACAAGACGGCGTTGGTGCTGGTCATCGTGTTGTCGTTGGTGATCGTGCTCGGAGCGGAAACCTATGGGGTACTTGGCGTGAAGGCGCCCTACGTCGAGCCGCGCGCCACGGGTGACGTCGAGCCGGGAGAGACGGACGCCCAGTAGTACTACGAGATGTAGTAAAATTGAATCGACCCCGACCCCGTCTACACAACGTCGTAGATGACTTGATAAGGTCTGGGTCAAGCGAGAGCAATGAGACGGCGAGTAAGTTACTGGCCGGTATTGCATGCTTGTAGGCGGTCGCACTTCCAAGGCCGCCGAGTCGACGAGAGTCGCCGACACCGACAGACGCTGGACTCCCCGGAGTCCACAGCAGCTGACGAATACGCGAGTCGAGCTTGTCGACTTGTTTGATCGTCAATGTCCGATCGAACCGCAGTCAACAAAGGCTGCGGACCGACTACGGGAGAGAACGCTGAGCGTCATCAACGTGGCTGCTGGAGAATTCCATGCGCCTTCCCTGAACGACTTCTTCCCGCCCGCGGTCCTGTTCGAAGGGACTCCGTTCGAACTCGACCGCCTGATGCTGGTTCGCATCCTGCTGTCCGCTCTCATGATGATCTTCTTCGTCATCGCGATGCGCAGCCCGAAGATCATTCCCCGCGGTGTCCAGAACATCGGCGAGATCGCTCTCGACTTCGTCCGGATCAACATCGCCGAAGAGATTCTCGGCAAGGAACAAGGCAAGCGCTTCCTGCCCGTTATCACCACGATCTTCTTCCTGGTACTCGCCAGCAACCTCGGTAGCATCATCCCGTTCATCAACATCTCGCCCAACGCGCGTATCGGCATGCCGTTGGTGCTGGCCGCCCTGGCGTACATCGTCTTCAACTACGTGGGCATCAAGAAGTACGGGTTCTTCAAGTACGTCAAGAGCAGCATCGTGGTGCCTGGCGTCCCGCTTCCCCTGCATTTCCTGCTCGTGCCGATCGAGTTCATCTCGACCTTCGTTCTGCGGCCGTTCACGCTCATGGTGCGTCTCATGGCCAACATGCTGGCCGGCCACATCCTGCTGGTGCTGTTCTTCAGCGCCACCCAGTTCTTCTTCTTCACTTCAGGTGGCTTCCAGGCCGTGTTCGGTGTGGCATCACTCGCCGCCGGCATTGCATTCACGTTCTTCGAACTGCTGGTGATCTTCCTGCAGGCCTACGTCTTCGCGCTGCTCACGTCGGTGTACATCGACCTGGCCCTGCACGCGGATTCGCACTAACACCAACATTTCCACGACCAGCTACACCAAGAACTGAGCCTCCCGCCGAATCCGGCGGAGGTCAACAGAAAGGGAACGGAACACCATGAGCCTCGCCTACCTCGCTCAGGAAGCTGTCCAGGAAACCAACTCGACGGGATTCGGAGCCATCGGCTACGGTCTCGCCGCGATCGGCCCCGGCATCGGCGTGGGTATCGTTGTCGGTAAGGCGATCGAGGGCATGGTTCGCCAGCCTGAGATGGCCGGACAGGTTCGTACCACCATGTTCCTCGGTATCGCCTTCACCGAAGCCCTCGCGCTGATCGGCCTCGTCGCCGGCTTCATTTTCTAAGACCGTCATGGCAGCCAACATCGCAGTCCTCGCGCAGGAAGAGAGTCACAACCCTCTCCTGCCCGAGATGTATGACATCGTTTGGTCTCTCGTCTGCCTGCTCGTCGTCGGCTTCGTCTTCTGGAAGTATGTCCTTCCGATGTTCCAGAAGGTCCTCGCCGAGCGAACCGAACAGATCGACGGCGGCATCAAGAGGGCCGAAGAAGCCCAGGCCGAGGCGAAGGCGGCGCTCGAGCAGTACCGTGCCCAGCTCGCCGAAGCTCGCACCGAAGCTGCGCAGATCCGTGAGGACGCGCGCACCCAGGGGCAGCAGATCATCGCCGAGATGAAGGCACAGGCTCAGGAAGAGAGCGACCGCATCGTGGCCTCCGGTCACAGCCAGTTGGTTGCTCAGCGGCAGCAGATCGTCACCGAACTGCGTGGCGAACTCGGACGCACCGCGGTCGACCTCGCTGAGAAGGTCATCGGGGAGTCGCTCTCCGACGACGTCAAGCGGGCCGGCACGGTCGACCGATTCCTGAACGAGCTCGACGCCATCGGCGCAAATTCCGCAGCAGGGAAGTGAGCACCATGTACGCAGCGAGCCGCGAGGCCTTGACGCAGACACGTGCTGCGTTGTCTTCGGCCTTGGGATCCGTCTCTGCCGGAGCAGCCACAGCGGCCGCGGCCCAGACCGGGGCAGAGCTGTTCGCGGTCGTCGAGACCCTGGACGTTCAGCGCACTCTCCGTAGTGCGCTGTCGGACAACTCGGCGGCCGGGAGCGCTCGCGAAGGTCTGGCCGAGCAGGTGTTCGGTGGCAAGGTTTCCGCGGAAACCGTCGCCACCGTGAAGGCGGCGGTGGGCCAGAACTGGTCCACCACCTCCGACCTGCTCAACTCGCTGGTGCTCCTCGGTCGGGAGTCGCTGCTCAAAGCAGCGGCCGACCAGGGACAGCTCGACGGGGTCGAGGACGAATTGTTCCGACTCGGTCGAATCGTCGCAGGTGACCCGACTCTCGAACAGGCGCTTTCCGATCGATCCGTCTCGGCGAAAGCCAAGCGTGACCTGCTCTCCAAGCTGCTGTACGGCAAGGTGACCGCAGTCACGGAGGCGCTGGCCGTTCAGGCAGTGGGCCGGTTGAAGTCGACCGCCCCCGCGGATGCGTTCGACGCATTGGCGAATCTGGCGGCAGCTCGGCGAGAAGCCGTCGTCGCGAAGGTTCGGAGCGCTTCTACACTGAGCAGTGAGCAAGCCGATCGGCTGGCCGCCGCCCTCACCCGTACCTACGGGAAGCCGGTGACGGTTCACGTGGAGGTCGATCCCGAGCTCCTCAGCGGCTTGGTCGTCCGGGTGGGCGACGAGGTAATCGACGGCAGCGCAGCGGGGCGTCTCGCAGCGTTGCGTAAGTCCCTCAAGTAGTCCGCATCCGAATCAATACCCAGATACTTCCGAAAACCAGACACCGAGAGCAGGAACAATCATGGCGGAGCTGACGATCTCCTCCGACGAGATCCGTAGCGCGATCGAGAACTACACCGCGAGCTACTCCCCGGAGGCCTCCCGTGAGGAGGTCGGCGTTGTGACCGACACCAGCGACGGCATCGCGCACGTCAGTGGCCTGCCTTCGGCGATGGCCAACGAACTGCTGGAATTCCCCGGCGGAATCCTGGGCGTTGCCCTCAACCTCGACGCCACCGAAATCGGTGCCGTCATCCTGGGTGACTACGCGGACCTGCAGGAAGGCCAGGAAGTCAAGCGGACCGGCGACGTGCTGTCGGTTCCCGTCGGCGACGGTTTCCTCGGGCGCGTCGTGGACCCCCTCGGCCAGCCGATCGACGGTCTGGGCGAGATCGAGAGCAACGAGACCCGCGCCCTCGAACTGCAGGCGGCGTCCGTGCTCGAGCGTCAGCCCGTCGAGGAGCCGCTGCAGACCGGCATCAAGGCCATCGACGCCATGACGCCGATCGGCCGCGGACAGCGTCAGCTCATCATCGGCGACCGCAAGACGGGCAAGACCGCCGTCTGCATCGACGCGATCCTGAACCAGAAGGCCAACTGGGAGACCGGCGACGAGAAGCAGCAGGTTCGCTGCATCTACGTCGCGATCGGCCAGAAGGGCTCCACCATCGCGGGCGTCAAGGCAGCCCTCGAGGAGCAGGGCGCGATGGAGTACACCACCATCGTCGCCGCCCCCGCGTCTGATTCCGCCGGCTTCAAGTGGCTCGCTCCGTACACCGGTTCCGCCATCGGTCAGCACTGGATGTACCAGGGCAAGCACGTCCTGGTCGTGTTCGACGACCTGACCAAGCAGGCCGAGGCGTACCGCGCCATCTCCCTGCTGCTGCGTCGTCCGCCGGGACGTGAGGCCTACCCCGGTGACGTCTTCTACCTGCACTCCCGTCTGCTGGAACGTTCGGCGAAGCTGTCCGACGCGCTCGGCGGTGGATCGCTGACGGCACTGCCGATCATCGAAACCAAGGCGAACGACGTCTCGGCGTACATCCCGACCAACGTCATTTCGATCACCGACGGTCAGGTGTTCCTCGAGTCGGACCTTTTCAACAAGGGTGTTCGTCCCGCCATCAACGTCGGTATCTCGGTGTCCCGCGTCGGTGGTGCCGCTCAGACCAAGGGCATGAAGAAGGTGTCCGGTTCGCTTCGTCTGGAGCTGGCACAGTTCCGTGAGCTCGAAGCGTTCTCCGCTTTCGCCTCGGACCTCGATGCCGCGTCGAAGGCGCAGCTCGAGCGTGGTGCTCGTCTGGTCGAGCTGCTCAAGCAGGATCAGTACAGCCCCATTCCGGTCGAGGACCAGATCGTCTCGATCTACCTCGCCGGTGAAGGCATCTTCGACAGCGTTCCCGTCGGTGACGTGCGCCGCTTCGAGACGGAGTTGCTCGAAGACCTGCACCGCAGCGCTTCCGCCGTGTACGACAGCATCAAGGGCGGCAAGGCGCTCGATGCCGACAACGCCGCTGCACTGATCAAGGCCACCGACAAGTTCAAGGAAGGCTTCCTCGCGTCCGACGGAAGCAGGGTCGTGAACGAGGCGGAGGCCGAGGCGCTCGACGCCAACGAGGTCGGGCACGAGCAGATCAACGTCAAGCGCACCACCGTCAGCAAGTGAGCGCCCAGTCCATGACACTGCGTCGCACCACCACAGGGACGCCGCGAAACATGAAGGGAGAGTGATCGATCGATGGCAAGCATTCTCGAACTGCGGTCTCGTATCAAGTCGGTCAACTCGACCAAGAAGATCACCAAGGCCCAGGAGCTGATCGCGACCTCGCGCATCACGAAGGCTCAGGCCCGTGTCGCTGCGTCGAAGCCGTATGCCGAGGAGATCACCAAGGTTCTGACGGAGCTGGCGAGTGCGTCGGCCTCGCTGGACCACCCGTTGCTCAACGAGCGCACCGACGCCAAGCGCGCTGCCGTCCTGGTGGTTACCAGTGACCGCGGCATGTGCGGTGGGTACAACTCCAACGTCCTCAAAGAGGCCGAGGAACTGTTCCAGTTGCTGCGCAGCGAGGGCAAGGACCCGGTCATCTTCGTGCTCGGCGCCAAGGGTCTCGGCTACTACACGTTCCGTGGCCGCGACCTGGGAGCTGCGTGGACAGGGTTCTCACAGGACCCCGGCTACTCCGACGCTGCCAAGGCGAGCCGCCACCTGGTGGAGCTTTTCATGGCCGGATCCGGCTCCGAGATCCCCGCCTACAACGGCGAGGGAACCATCGAAGGCGTCGACGAGCTGCACATCGTCTACACCAGGTTCGTGTCGATGCTCACTCAGTCTCCTGAGGTTCGGCGGATGGCTCCGCTCGACGTCACGGTCTCCGAGGAGAACATCGAACTCGGTGAAGACATGCTGTCGAACGGTCACCGCAACGACGAACCGGTCGCCGGATACAACTTCGAGCCGGAACCCGACAGGCTGCTCGGTGCCCTGCTGCCGAAGTACATCAGCACCCGCATCTACTCCTCGCTGCTCGATGCTGCGGCGTCGGAGTCGGCTGCCCGTCGTACGGCCATGAAGGCGGCGACGGACAACGCAAACGAACTGGTGAACACTCTCAGCCGTCAGGCCAACCAGGCTCGCCAGGCCCAGATCACCCAGGAAATCAGCGAGATCGTCGGCGGCGCAAATGCGCTCGCCTCGAGCGCAGGAAGTGACTAAGCAATGACCGCAGCAGTAACCGAAACAAACGGGGCAGGTTCGGATTCGTCCGTGGCCGGCCGCGTCGTGCGGGTCATCGGTCCCGTCGTGGACGTTGAATTCCCGCGTGGCTCCATTCCTGAACTGTTCAACGCCTTGCATGCCGAGATCACGCTCCCCTCGGTCGCCAAGACGCTGACCCTCGAGGTCGCGCAGCACCTCGGTGACAACCTGGTGCGCACCGTCTCCATGCAGCCGACGGACGGCCTCGTCCGCGGCACCTCGGTGGCGGACACGGGCAAGCCGATCTCGGTTCCCGTCGGCGACGTCGTCAAGGGCCACGTGTTCAACGCGCTGGGCGACTGCCTCGACGCTCCCGGCACGGGACGTGACGGCGAGCAGTGGGGCATCCACCGCAAGCCACCAGCCTTCGACCAGCTCGAGGGTAAGACGGAGATCCTCGAGACCGGTATCAAGGTCATCGACCTCCTCACCCCGTACGTCAAGGGTGGAAAGATCGGTCTGTTCGGTGGTGCCGGTGTCGGCAAGACCGTTCTGATCCAGGAGATGATCACCCGAATCGCCCGCGAGTTCTCCGGAACCTCGGTGTTCGCCGGCGTCGGTGAGCGCACCCGTGAGGGCACCGACCTTCACCTCGAGATGGAAGAGATGGGCGTCCTCCAGGACACCGCCCTCGTGTTCGGCCAGATGGACGAGCCGCCGGGAACGCGTATGCGCGTTGCCCTGTCCGCACTGACCATGGCGGAGTACTTCCGCGATGTCCAGGGCCAGGACGTTCTGCTGTTCATCGACAACATCTTCCGTTTCACCCAGGCCGGTTCCGAGGTGTCGACCCTGCTCGGTCGTATGCCTTCGGCCGTGGGTTACCAGCCGACCCTGGCGGACGAGATGGGTGAGCTGCAGGAACGAATCACCTCGACGCGTGGTCGCTCCATCACCTCGCTGCAGGCGATCTACGTGCCCGCCGACGACTACACCGACCCGGCGCCGGCCACGACGTTCGCGCACCTCGACGCGACCACCGAGCTGTCGCGTCCGATCTCGCAGATGGGTATCTACCCCGCTGTGGACCCGCTGAGCTCCACCTCCCGCATCCTGGAGCCCGGCATCGTCGGTGCCGAGCACTTCCGGGTTGCCAACGAGGTCAAGCGGATCCTGCAGAAGTACAAGGAACTGCAGGACATCATCGCCATCCTCGGTATGGACGAACTGCAGGAAGAGGACAAGGTCCTCGTCGGCCGTGCCCGTCGTCTCCAGAAGTTCCTCGGCCAGAACTTCATCGTCGCCGAGAAGTTCACCGGTGAGCCCGGATCCGTGGTGCCGCTCCGCGACACCATCGAGGCGTTCGACCGCGTCTGCAAGGGCGAGTTCGATCACCTGCCCGAGCAGGCGTTCAACAGCTGCGGTGGACTCGACGACGTCGAGGCTGCAGCCAAGAAGATCGCCGGAAAGTAGTCGACGATGGCTGAGATGACCGTGGAACTCGTCGCTGTCGAGCGACGGTTGTGGTCTGGTTCGGCGACTCTCGTCAGTGCACAGACGACCGAGGGCGAAATCGGTGTCATGCCTGGTCACGAGCCTGTTCTCGGACAGCTCGTTGAGGGTGGCGTTGTCGCGATCACGACAGCCGACGGTGAACGCATCGTCGCGGCAGTGCACGGGGGGTTCCTGTCCGTGACCGCGAAATCCGTCACGATCCTCGCCGAGTCCGCTGAACTCGCGGAGGACATCGACGTGGAAGCCGCCAGGGCAGTGCTCGAGGAGAGCGGAGACGATCTCGAGGCGATTGCTGTCGCCAAGGGTCGAGTTCGCGCCGTCGAGCGCGCATAGGTTATACGAGACAGACCGCGACGGAGCCGACGAACAGTGACAATCGGAATGACTGTGTTGATCATTCTGGTTGTGCTGCTTGCCGCCTTCGTCGCGGTCTTTCTCTATCGTCTTGCAGTTCTTCGCCGCGGTGGAACCGCGGCCATTCTCCGCGTGGCGCCTTCCGCGGGGGACACCGGATGGCGTCATGGCGTCATCCGCTACGGCGAGGGCTCCCTCGTCTTCTTCAAATTGTCGAGCTTGCGTCCGGGTCCCGATTCCCGCATCGAACGGCAGGGAATCGAGGTCGAGGGTCGTCGTAAACCAGAAGGCTCCGAGTTCGACATCATGTCCGACGAGATTGTCATCCTGTCCGTGAAGGATCGAGGCACAGAGTACGAGATCGCCTTGGACGGTGGTGCTTTGACCGCGTTCCTGTCCTGGGTCGAATCTCGTCCGTCGGGCCGATCGGTGCGCGGGCGCCGAATCTGATCAGGCTTTCCCGGCTCCCGGCTTCCAGAGCACGTCTCCTTCGGGGTTCGCGATTCGGCCGAGGATGAAGAGTAGGTCCGAGAGCCGGTTCAAGTACTTCGCCGGCAGCGCGTGGGTAGTGTCGGGATTCGCATCGATAGCGGCCCACGCCGATCGCTCAGCTCGCCGAGTCACGGTCCGAGCGACGTGGAGTAGAGCTCCCAGGGGAGTGCCGCCGGGAAGTATGAAGGAGTTCAACGGCTCGAGACGCTCGTTCAGTGCGTCACACCAGCCTTCGAGCCGTTCGACATAGTCGGCGGTGATACGCAGCGGTGGGTATCGGGGTTCCGCGACGACCGGGGTGGACAGATCGGCACCGGCATCGAACAGATCGTTCTGGATCTGCCGGAGCATCGACCGAATCTCCTCTGACGGATTTCCCAGCGCGACCGCGACGCCGATCGCAGCGTTCGCTTCGTCGCAGTCCGCATATGCGACGAGGCGGGGATCGTTCTTCGGTACTCGGGAGAAATCGCTGAGTCCAGTAGTCCCGTCGTCGCCGGTCCGGGTGTAGATCTTGGTGAGGTGTACGGCCATAGCGTTACGGTACCGGCCTTCGATGTCGGCACCGCTGGCTCTAGGCTGTGCTTTGTGAGCGAACGCTTCCTTGTTACCGGCGGTAACCGCCTCGTAGGTGAAGTGTCTGTCGGGGGTGCAAAGAACAGCGTTCTCAAGCTGATGGCGGCGGCGCTGTTGGCTGAGGGCACCACCGTAGTGACCAATTGCCCTGACATCCTGGACGTACCCCTGATGGCCGACGTCCTGCGCGGCCTCGGGTGTGACGTGGTCCTCGAAGATTCGATCGTTCGGATCACCACTCCCGCGGAACCGAAGTATCACGCGGACTTTGCCGCAGTTCGTCAGTTCCGGGCGTCGGTGTGTGTGCTGGGCCCCCTGGTGGCGAGGTGCAAGCGCGCGGTGGTCGCACTACCCGGTGGCGACGCCATCGGTTCGAGGCCACTCGACATGCATCAGTCCGGACTTCGTTTGCTGGGCGCGCAAAGCACTATCGAACACGGGTGCGTGGTCGCCCAGGCCGACGATCTGCACGGTGCCAACATCCGGCTTGCATTCCCGTCCGTGGGGGCGACGGAGAACATCCTTATGGCCGCTGTTCTCGCGAAAGGCGAGACGGTGATCGACAATGCCGCGCGTGAGCCCGAGATCGTCGACTTGTGCAACATGCTGATCCGCATGGGTGCCAAGATTCTGGGAGCGGGCACCTCGACGCTCACCATAAAGGGTGTCGACCAGCTCGAACCGACCACCCACCGCGTGATCGGCGACCGTATTGTGGCCGCGACGTGGGGGATCGCCGCGTCGATGACCCGGGGCGATGTTCGTGTCCGCGGTGTGAACCCGAAACATCTCGGCTTGGTCCTGGACAAGTTGCGGGCGGCCGGGGCCGACGTCACCATCGAGGCCGATGGTTTCCGGGTGGTGCAGCAGGCCCGTCCCAACGCGGTCAATTTCGCGACCCTTCCGTATCCGGGTTTCCCGACGGACCTGCAGCCGATGGCGATCGGACTCGCTGCCGTCGCTGAGGGGACCTCGATGATCACGGAGAACGTGTTCGAGGCCAGGTTCCGTTTCGTCGAGGAGATGATCCGGCTGGGCGCTGACGCGCGGACGGACGGACACCATGCGGTGATCCGCGGCATACCTCAGCTGTCGAGCGCACCTGTGTGGTCGTCCGACATCAGGGCGGGCGCCGGCCTGGTGCTTGCAGGTCTTGTTGCCGACGGCGTGACCGAGGTGCATGACGTGTTCCACATCGACCGCGGCTACCCATATTTCGTAGAGAACCTGCAAGGTCTCGGGGGCCAGATCGAGCGCGTCGACGCTGTAACCTGAAGGGTTCGCGACCGGCGCACCGCCCGATGGTCGCAGGTGAGTCGGGCGTCACAGTCGCTGTTCGGCTCCCGTAAGGGCCGAAGTTGCTGCGCTCTACCCGTTTGACCAGCACGGACTGGCTGGGACGACGCGGTGACCTGGGGATTTGGCGGGTTGTTCCCCTTCGCGTAACTTATTGGAAGTCAGAGCGACACGGACACCGACTCCGCCTGTAAGGGCTGGGGACACGAGGTTGTACGGAGTGCCTGGCGAAATTTTCCGAAGTGGGCCATCGTGTATGGTTGTGCTTCAGCCCCGGA
>NZ_JANFQF010000033.1 GCF_024438035.1 Rhodococcus tibetensis | reverse complement strand
CGAGGCGATATGGCTGCGGCCCATGATCTCCGCCAACGGGGCGTACTCGAGGTTCGTCAGGCCCGGCCCCCACTCCGGGTGCGGATGAAACAGATTCCACAAACCCCGGCTACGCGCCTGCGTCTTCAGCTCCTCGAGGATCGGCGGCTGAAAATGCGGATCGCCCGATTCGCGCATCTGCTCCTCGTACATCGCCTCCGCCGGATAGACGTGCGAGTCCATGAACTCCAGCAGATCGCTCTGATACTTCTTCGCGCGGTCGGATACGTCGAACACAGACATGCGAACTCCTCGTGGAGGTAGGTCAGGAAGACTGGGCGAGCAGTGCAGCCTGGTAGCGGCGCATTCCACGGATCCATCGGTCGTAGTCGGCGCCCTTGTGTCGGTACATCTCCAGCACCTCGGGATGCGGAAGGATCAGGAACTGCTCCGCTTCGACTGCGGCGAGAGCACATTCGGCAACCTCCGCCGGTTCGAGCACCGTTCCGGCGCTGGTGACTGCACGTGCGGCCGTGGCCGACAGCGCAGCGTCGTCCGTCAACAGCTTTGTGTTGACACCCATCGGGCAGAGGCAACTGACGCGCACCCCTTGGTCGCCGTAGGTGACGGACAGCCATTCGGCGAAGCCGACGGCGGCATGTTTGGTCACCGAATAGGGCGCCGATCCGATCTGCGTCAGGAGTCCGGCCGCCGAGGCCGTACTGACGAAATACCCTTCGCCGCGCTCAACCCAACCGGGTACCAGCAGACGCGCGGCCCGGATGTGCGCGCGAAGGTTGACGTCCAGTGCGAGGTCCCACACCGACTCGTCGGATTCGAGGTTGCTGCCTGCCGCGACGCCCGCGTTGGCGAAGTAGAGATCGACGGGACCGAATTCGCTCTCCGCTGCGGAGATGAGCGACTCGATCTGTGCCGTGTCGGATGCGTCGGCTCCGACCGCGATGGCGGCGCCCGGGCTGGTGGCGGTGATCCGATCGGCGACGGACTGCGCCGAGGCGTCGTCGAGGTCGGACACGACTACGCGCGCGCCTTCCGCGGCCAGCCGCTCCGCCAATGCACCACCGATTCCGCCGCCGCCACCGGTGACGATGGCAACCTTCTGCGCGATCTGCACGATCTTCCTCCCTCGGGGACACGAGCGTGAGCCCCAGTCTTCCACAGAACATAACTGAATCCGGTGTCGAATTCAGATCGCGGGGACTGGCGCTGTCGTCACCGAAAATTGACGGTGTTCAGTCGCGATCGGGGAAGCGGAGGCCGTTAGCCCAGATTCGGGTGGTGGTGAAGACGACGTCGTCGAATTCGATCGGGGTACCGCCCGAGCCGTGCTCATTCGCCACGAATGCGCTGTAGGCCAGGCGGCTTACCATCCCCGACAGCGCCCGCGACGCCAGCATCGGATCCAACTTTTTGTCCGCGATTCCCCGCGCCTGCAGCTCGGCGATGCCCCGGGCGTTGCGGACGATGAAGGCGTCGGCCCGATGCCGGCGCAAATCCGCGAACGCCGGGTCGATGTGGGCTACCTGCTCGAGAAGTCCCATCAGCTTGGCATTGCGACGGTACGCCTCGAGGTACGCGCGGTTACTCGCCTCGAGCACCGCGTACGGATCGTCGGCGTCCTGTACCCGCTTCATCCCCGGATGCATCATGTCTTCCTGCGCCGCCTCCAGGACAGCGGCAAACACCTGCTCCTTGTTATCGAAGTAGGTGTAAAAGGACCCGGTCGAGCACTGCGCTTCCTTGGTGATGTCGGTGAGCCGGGCGTCGAGGTAACCCGACCGCTCGAACACCGTGCGCGCCGCCGCCACCAGAGCCGCACGAGTACGTGCACCCCGGGGGGTCGCGGGCGGCTCCCGCAGCAGAGAGGTGGCCGCCATCGACGGGGCGGGATGATCGTCCCAGTCTTCGTGGGCGGTGCGCGTGGTCATTTCCTACTTATACGCCAGCCTGCCGACGCCACCCAATTCGACGCTCAGGTGATGGTGATACCGCCGTCCACCGCGATCGTCTGTCCCGTGACGTACCCGGCAGCGTCCGACGCCAGCCACACGACTGTCGCAGCCAGCTCCTGTGGGTCACCGAGCCGACCCAGCACCAGCCGGGGGCGCATCGATTCCAGGTACCCGTCCTGGTACTGGTCCGTCATCTCCGTCTCGAAGAAGCCGGGTGCGATCGCGTTGACGCGAATCCCCTTCCGGGCACCCCACTGCTGCGCGAGGTCGCGGGTCAGACCGATCACCCCGGCCTTGCTGGCGGCGTACGCGGCCTGCGGCAGTCCGGCGGTGGTCAACCCGAGCACGCTCGCAATGTTGACGATGGCACTGCCCGGCTTCATCACCTTGCCCGCCGCCTGGGCCGCCCAATAGGAGCCGTTGAGGTTGATGTCGACGACCTGCCGGAACTGCTCCGGAGTCTCCCGCGTCGCGGGGACAGCCGTACCGACGCCTGCGTTGTTGACGAGCACGTCCACGCGGCCGAACTTCTCCATGGCCGCGTCGATCATGTTCTGCGCCTGAGCCGGGTCGGCGATGTCCGTCGCGACGCACAACGCCTGACGTCCCGCCGCCCGCACCAGATCGGCGGTCTGCTCCAGACGGTCGGCGCGGCGCGCTGCCAGCACCACGTCGGCACCGGCCTCCGCCGCGGCCTGCGCGAATGCCACCCCCAGGCCCGACGACGCACCGGTCACGACGACCACCCGGTCGGTCAAGTTGAACTTGTCGAGAACGGACATACGAAGCGACTCCTTTGTCGTCGGGCTGGGGTACGGGCTCAGAGGCCGAGATCGCGGCCGATCAGTTCCTTCATGATCTCGTTGGAACCGGCCCAGATTTTGGTGACACGCGCATCCATCCACGCACGGGCGGCGCGGTACTCCGTCATGAAGCCGTAGCCACCGTGGAGCTGCACGCAGTGATCGAGAACCTCGTTCTGCACCTGCGCAGTCCACCACTTCGCCTTGGCCGCGTCCACGGCAGTGAGCTCACCGGAGGCATGGGCGGCGACACAGTTGTCGACGAATGCCTGGGTCACCTCGACGCGCGTCACGAGGTCCGCGAGGAGGAACTTGTTCCACTGCAATGAACCGATGGGCTGACCGAACGCTTTACGCTCCTTGGCGTACTGGATCGTCTCCTCCAGAATCGGCGCTGCGTGCGCGATGTTGGAGACGGCGGCGCCGACGCGTTCCTGCGGAAGCATTTCCATCATGTGGATGAAGCCGCGGTCGATCTCGCCGATGATGTTGGCGGACGGCACCCGGACGTTCTCGAAGAACAGTTCAGCGGTGTCGGACTCGTGCTGGCCGACCTTGTCGAGCTTGCGTCCGCGCTCGAAGCCCGCCATGCCGGTCTCGACAGCGAACAGCGTGATGCCCTTGGACTTCTTCTCCGGGCTGGTGCGAGCCGCGACGATCACCAGGTCGGCGTTGTAGCCGTTGGTGATGAACGTCTTGGAGCCGTTGATGATCCAGTCGTCACCGTCCTTGACCGCCATGGTCTTCAGTGCGGCGAGGTCGGAACCTCCGGAGGGCTCGGTCATCCCGATTGCGGTGAGCAGCTCGCCGGTGCAGAACTTCGGCAGCCAGCGCTGCTTCTGCTCATCGGTGGTGAGCTGCACGAGGTAAGGCGCGACGACGTCGGCGTGGATCCCGAAGCTCGACGACACAGCCGCACTCGCGCGCGAGAGCTCCTCGGCGAGAACAGCGTTGAACCGGTAGTCGCCCGCTTCGCTACCACCGTAAGCCTCGGGCACCTCGAGTCCCAGGAAGCCGTTGCGGCCGGCCTCGAGCCAAATCTCGCGGTCGATGAAGCGCTGCTCGATGAGCTTGTCCGCCACCGGCATGATGTTGCGGTTCACGAACTCGCGCGCCGACTCGCGGAAAGCCTCGTGATCGGGGCCGTACAGGGTGCGTCGCATGACCAATCCTTCTGGGTTCGAACTCTTGACTGTGTTCACGCTTCGGGCATGTAAGCGTCTGCTTATTTTCTAAGCGCTTGCTTATACTGATACTGCGGCGCGGTATTGTCAACAGCCGCGAAGCCGAGGATGGAGAAAGTCATGAGCGAATCACCGAGCCAGGTGATCAGCCCCTCCAAGGCTGCGGCGCGCATCCGCGCTGCTGCTGTCGACGCCTTCGCCGCCAACGGCTACAGCGGAACCACCACACGTGAGATCGCCGCCCGACTCGACATGAGCCCGGCCGCCATGTACCCGCACTACCGCTCCAAGGAAGAGCTGCTCTTCGCGATCAGCTACGAGGGGCACACCGCAGCCCTCGACGTCGTGGCCGCTGCAGACCTGCCGGACGAGCTGCCGTCGGTCCGACTGAAGGCGCTGATCGCAGCCTTCGCCAGTTGGCAGGCCACCCGTCACGCCCAGGCCCGTGTAGTCCAGTACGAACTCAATGCACTCACCCCCGGGCACTACCGCGACGTCGTCAAGCTTCGACGCGACATCACTCGCATCGTTCGGACAGTCGTCGATGCAGGCGCCGCCTCCGGAGAGTTCACCGTTCCGGACGGCGAAGGCGTCACGCTCGCCCTCATGTCTCTGTGCGTCGATATCTGCCGATGGTTTCCGGCCGGCGCCTACACCGAACCCCACGTGGTAGCCGAACTCTACGCAGACCTCGCCATGCGCATGGTGGGTGCGGGCTGACTCTTGCTCTCGCCACATGGAACCGGTAATATCGAACGTAAGTTCGATTCGGGGGAATCGGGGTTGGGGGGCTTTCGGTGGATTCAGCAGCAGTGTCTACATTTCTGGCCGCGTTGCCGGAACTGGACAGAGATATCGATGATGCCGCGCGGATCGATGTCCTTCGCACGTTCGAACAATTGAAGGCCGCGTGCGCGGGGGCACAGGCCCGGGTGACGGCCGACCTCTATGCCTCCATCCGCACGTCCCGCGCCGATCAGGGAGTGCCCAGAAATCAGCAAGGACGAGGTCGGCAACCAGGTTGCCCTTGCGCGGCGCGACTCACCCTTTCGCGGTGGACGCCATCTCGGCATGGCAACCGCCCTGGTCCACGAAATGCCTCGCACCCTGAGACTGCTCGAGCAAGGCATCCTGAGCGAGTGGCGGGCCACCATTCTCGTCCGCGAAACCGCTTGCCTCACCCGGGAGGATCGCACTGCCCTCGACTTCCTGTTATGTGCCGATCCCTCGACGCTCGAAGGTTTCGGTGACCAAGCAGTGTGCGCCAAGGTCCGGGCGGCTGCCGCGCGGATCGATGCGGAGGCGGTAGTTCGTCGAGCACGGAAGGCCGTGTCGGATCGTCGGGTCACCTCACGACCGGCACCGGACACCATGGCCTATGTCAGCGCCCTCCTCCCGGTAGCGCAGGGAGTTGCCGTGCATGCCACTCTCGCTCGCGACGCCGACTCGATTCTGGCCGCGGGCGATGCGCGGACCAGGTCGCAGATCATGGCGGATCTCCTCGTGTCCCGAATCACCGGTAGCAGTACAGCTGCCGAACAGCCCGCCATCACGGTGAACCTGGTGATCTCCGACCAAGCACTTCTCGGCGGTGGGTGCGAACCCGCTTACGTGCAGGGGTACGGACCAATCCCCGCGGCGCTTGCCCGGCAATGGGTTTCGGAGGCCGCCAGCGCCGAGTCCGAGCCAGGAGCGTCGTTGCGGCGGGTGTACGCCAACCCGCAGTCGGGGGCGTTGACCGCCACGGAGTCGAAGGCACGGTGCTTCCCGACCGGGCTGGCCAGGCTGATCGATCTTCGCGACAAAACCTGCCGGACGCCCTGGTGTGACGCGCCGATACGACACCACGACCACATCAAGTCCCGGCAGGCCGGAGGTCCCACCACCGCACACAACGGTGCCGGACTCTGCGCTGCGTGCAACTACGCCAAACAGGGGGTCGGGTGGAACGCCAGCGCGCACCAGCCACCCGGCAAGGCGCACGAAATCGAAATCCGTACACCCACCGGACACCGGTACCGGACAACGGCGCCCCCACTTCCCAGACCCTTACCGATCGACGGAACCGAGGTCACCTCACCGCTCGAGCGCCTCCTCATCCACTACCTTCACGCGGCGTGAAGGTCAGCCAAATTTACAATCCGACCCCCACCCACGCGTGAGGTAGCATCACCGCACGCGACCGTGGGGGTCCAGTCGAGCAGCGGGGGGATGGGGAATGAGCAACACACTGCGTCTGGAAGATGACGCGATCGAAAGATGTGTGGGTATCTGCAACGCAATGGTTGAGCAGGTAGACCAGGCGATCAAGAATGCCGACCAACTGAGGTATGTCTCGGGTTTCGGTGGTTTCAACTCAGCCAGGGAACTCCAGAGTCGATACGACCAGAAGTTCAATGGTGGCGCCGGTTCCGGCTCGGTGCGCGAACGCCTGAGGGAGTTTCGCGATGTCATCATCACGATGCGTGACACGTTTACAGCGGGGGGTGAAGCGTTCGCCGAAACGGACAGCGCGATCAGCCTCGCACTCGCGGGTATTCAAACAGGAGCGGACCAATGATGCGAAATGCACTCTGCGGGGCCGCGGCCGTTGCCGTCCTGCTCGGGGGATGCAGCACTCAACCCGCGAACAGCGATTCTGATCCGGTCGATTTACCCACCTCAACGGCGCGGGTGCCCCGGCACGTAGATCAGTCCAGCAGACCGCAGGTCATCTTCGATCCCTGTCTGGATATTCCAGACACCGCACTAGCCGAGGCGGGCTACAACCCGGCAAGCGAGAAGAACGCTGACTTCAAAGGCGGAAGCTATACCTTCCTCGGATGTAGTTACGACAGCTATCACAGGCCGGAGGGTTTCTACTATGGCACAAATATTCTTTCAGGAAATATCACCTTTGCCGAGGAAGAAGAGAAAAAACGTGGCCACGCCGCACCCATCGATATCAATGGCCGTAGAGCGCTTCTAATTTTCGACAATACGATAACTGATTATTGCGAACTCAGCATCGAAACATCCTACGGCGTACTCGGTTTCACGCGGAGCATCTTTTCGGATCACGCAGGCTCGACACCCGAATCCGAGTGGTGCACCGGCCTCGAGGACACCGCCCGCATCTTTGAGCCGTTTATCCCGAAGGGGGACTGACCGATGCCACCCCAGGATCCACTCGCTCCCCTCTTCGATACTCTTCTGCCGTCGGGCCCGGGCGCTGACCGCCGCACAAAACTGCAGCATTCTGCGGAACAGCTCGGGTCGGGCGAGATCGATCCTCCGTACATCACCACGATGGAGAGCTTCGAGGGGTGGCAGCACGCGGAGATGTACGCAAAGACGCGTGAAATGAGTCCTGAAGATATCAGTGGGCTCGCCCAGGCTTGCCACGCCATCGTCGGCTCACTGCCGATTGGGTTCGGTTTCGCGCTCCTCAAGAGCACGATTGCCGAGAAGTGGGAGGGTGCAGCCGCCGACGCCGCACTCGCTGCGACTGAGACCTTGGCCGGCGCGAGCGACAAACTCACTGCGGGTTTGCAGGCGATAGGGGTGAAACTCGACATTTTGAGTAGCACCGCACAGGACGTGAAGAACTCGATCCCGGCACCGACGTCGGCCCTGCCCCTCAGTCTCCTCCCACTGGCACCAACTGCGGCGGCGGCGCAAGAGGAGGCACGGGAGGCTGCGCGCGAAGAAGCTGTTCGTAAGCTCCAGAACATCTATGTTCCCAACTATCAGGACGTGGGCACTAACGTGCCCGTTCTGCCCGCACCCCACACCCCATCAGACGCAGCAAATGACGGTGTACGGGTACTGGGCGTGGACGGTGCAGGTTCCCCGAGTTCGAGCGACCAGTCTCGGTTGAACGGTGACGGAGCCTTCGGGCCCGGTGGCAGTGACTCTTCCGCAAACGGTGATACCGCGACGGATGGGCAACAACCCGCCGTGGACGACCCGGCGGCTACGTCCGCCGCCAATGCCGAGAATGGCGGTCAGGGCGCCGGCAGTGGGTCCGGGTCAGCAGGTAGTGCAGCCCCGACCACTGCCGCGAACAGCCAGAACGCCGGCGCGGCTGGTTCGGGCGTAGGGGGTGCCGCAGTTTCCGGTGGTGGATACGGCGCGGGTTCGCGGTCGGGCGGCTCCGGCTCCGGCTCGGGTGGCGTCGGCGGCGGTTCGACCGGTTCAAGCAACCGCAAACGTAATGATAAACGAGACAACGAATCTCACGGTAGCTCAGTGGTTCCGGGTAGCCCCATTCCGCCTGGTGGTGCTGCTGCAGGAGCTGGGGCGGCCGCCGCAGCAGCGGCCGCGACACCGGTGAAACCGAGCATGAGCCGACCCGGAATGGGCATGGGCCCAGGGATGATGGGTGCGCCCGGGCGGGCCGGTGGCAACGGCGATGGTGACACCGAACACCAAACCCCCAGCTACCTCATCAACGTCGACAACGGCAACGAACTGATCGGCAAACTCGATCCCGTAGCCCCACCGGTCATCGGCGCATGAACTCGCGGCTGACCTCTGCACAGTTTATGTCTCTTTGGGAGGCAACGGATCTCGATCGCATGCCGTATCCGCTGCTGTACCGCTCCGCGGCCGCGACCGCGGACGGGTACACCCGCCAGCAGCGCGAACTGGAAGAGTGGCGGATCGCTCTCGACGACCCGGAACTCGGCGCAGCGATACAGGTCCTCCGGAACCCCAGTGTGTCGGTCACCGTGTTCGCCCCCGCCGCCGACCCCGACTCCGGGGTGCGGCGGAGGGGCAGCATCCGCGGTCGAGTCGCGGTCGTCGCCGAACAGTTGAGCGGTGGCCCCGGGCGTGGAGACATTCGACTCGACATGAACACGGCCACCGACAGCGGAAACGTCGAATGGCTCATCACTCGGATGCTGCACGATCTCCCCGACTGCACACCTGGACGAACCCCATCACTGAGCGCACACTCCGACGACCTCGAAAACGGCGGTATCCGCTCGTCGGTGCTCCAGGCTGCCCAGGCTTCGGACGGCGCATTACTGAGGCGACTCGTCACTCGACCTCGGACGGGAATCGGATACATCTGCGTCCGAGGGCCGCGCCGTGAGCTCGATGAGCCGGTTCTCGACGAACTGACGTGGATCGACGTGGAAGCCGACGGACGCTACCTCTACCACCAGGATCACCGCGTACATCTGCGCTCGGCGACGGATCACACCGTCCGCGAGGAGCTCGGGAAACGTCTTGGCGCTGCCCTGGCCGAGCCTTCGCCGAGTCGGCGCTGAGCGTTACTCTGGTCGCATGGCCGATCGGGACAGGGACGGAACGGGCAAGCCCGCCAATGCGCGCCCCCGCGACGAACTCGGCCGCCCCCTGCCGCACGACGCTGAAGGTGTCCCCCGAATACCGGATGACCTCCGGCTACCGCCCGACGAGTCGATCACCGAAGCGCAACGCCTACTGGACCACGGTATGCCTTTCCACGCCCATGAAATTTTCGAGGGCACGTGGAAAATCGCCCCCGAGGACGAGCGGGAGCTGTGGCAAGGGCTCGCCCAACTCGCTGTGGGCCTCACGCATCTGATGCGCGGCAACAAGACCGGCGCCCGATCACTCCTGCGTCAAGGCCACGACCGGATCCGGCACTACGAGGTAGAGGCACCGCACGGCCTCGATATCTCAGGGCTGCTGACGTGGTCCGAACACCTCACCGATGAGATCGATCGCGTCGACCCGCTCCCGGCGGCGCCCGTCCCCCGATTGCGAATCCCCTGATGCCACTGCTCCCCATGTTCCCGCTGGGATCGGCGATGCTGCCCGGTCAGCAGATCCCGTTGCACGTCTTCGAACCGCGGTACCAGGAATTGGTTCGTGACTGCCTCGCCTCACCCGACGGTCCCCGCTTCGGTGTCGTTCTCATTGCCCGCGGCCATGAGGTGGGTGGCGGTGACGTCCGCCACGACGTCGGGACCATCGCCCGCATCGAATCCCACGCCGCCGTCGGCGACGGGCGATACGAGTTGTTCTGCCGCACCGAAGACCGGATCAAGGTGTCGAAGTGGCTGCCCGACAATCCGTATCCCATCGCCGAGGTCGATCTGTGGCCCGACGAGAACAACGGCACACAAACAGCCGACTACGAATTCCCAGCCCTCGTCGAGCGACTCGAGTTCCTGTACGGCCTGCTGCGCCGGTTGGCGACCGCCACCGACAACGTCCCACCCGATGTTCCCGTGGTCAGCGGTTTCCGGGGCGAACTGGGTGCGCGGCTCTACGAGATTGCCACCTACATTCCGATGGGCGATGCCGATCGCCTCGAGATCCTTGCCGCCGCCGGCGCCGACGAACGCACCAGGGTGGTGTCCGAGGCTATCGAGAACGCTATCGAAATGGTGCAGTTCCGGCTGATGTGATCCACCCCTCCTCGAGGGTGGTCAGGAGCAGTCCCGAGAGCGTGTAGAGTAGTCAATGCAACGCGGGGTGGAGCAGCTCGGTAGCTCGCTGGGCTCATAACCCAGAGGTCGCAGGTTCAAATCCTGTCCCCGCTACCACGGAAAACGGCTTCGGAGATTTTGATCTCCGGGGCCGTTTTTTCATGCGTGCGGCCATCCTGCCACTTCCTCGTCAACTGGAACGTATTCTCGATGAGGAGCCTCAGGAGGGACCATGCAGCTCGAAGACGTGGACCTTTACGACCCCGGAACTTATGTGAACGCGATACCTCACGAGATGTTCGCCGCACTCCGCCGGGAAGCTCCGATCTATCGACACTATGACGACAGAGGCGAACCGTTCTGGTGCGTCACCCGCCACGCAGACATCGTGGCGGTGAACCGGGACGCCACCACCTACTCGTCGTGGCGAGGCGCCACCTATATCGACGACCTCGATCCCGCGGACCTGGCCGGCCAGCAGTTGATGATGCTGAATATGGACCCGCCAGACCACACGGCGTTACGCAAGATCGTCAGCAAAGGCTTCACACCGCGGCGGATCGGCGAACTGCACGACATACTCGCGCGCCGGGCCACCACGATCGTCGATGCAGTGATCGAGCGGGGCGAATGCGACTTCGTCGTCGACGTGGCGTCCGAACTGCCCCTTCAGGCGATCGCCGACTTCTTGGGCGTGCCGCAGGAGGATCGCAAGCTCATCTTCGACCTGACCAACCAGATGATCGGTTCCAGCGACCCCGAGTTCCACGGCGAGGAAGGTCAGGAGCGCGACGCCGCCACTCAGATGTTCGCCTACAGCCAGTCGATGTTCGAGGATCGTCAGCGCCACCCCCGCGACGACATCGCGACGGCCCTGATCAAGGCCGACGTCCACGGTGAGAAGCTGAGCGAACTCGATTTCAACATGTTCTTCATGCTGCTCGCGGTCGCGGGCAACGAGACCACCCGCAACGCCATCTCGCACACGCAGTTGGCGCTGATGGAGCATCCCGACGAGCGCCGGAAGGTACTGGGCGACCCGGCCAAGCTCGACTCCCTCATCGAGGAGGGCTTGCGCTGGGCCACACCGGTCATGCAGTTCCGGCGCACCGCGACCACTGACACTGTTCTGAGTGGTGTGGACATTGCCGAGGGTGATCGCGTGGTGATCTGGCACATGTCCGGCAATCGCGACGAATCAGTGTTCGACGACCCCTATATGTTCGACATCGACCGGACCCCCAACCACCACGTTGCATTCGGCGGTGGCGGACACCATTTCTGTCTGGGCGCCAATCTCGCTCGGGCGGAGATGAAGGTGATGCTGGCGGAGATCTTGCGTCGCATGCCGGACATGGAGCAGACCGAACCGGCCCAGCGACTGCGCTCCAACTTCATCAACGGCCTGAAACACCTGCCCGTGCAGTTCACACCGGCGACCGCTTCGTGACCCGATCACCGCGAAATTGCCTCCCAGTCATAGCGATTCGGTGGGCAGGCTGCGCCCTACCGGGTTTTCTGCCACTCTGAGGGAGTGAACAACGTCGACGCAGTGGTCATCGGATCCGGTCCCAACGGCCTCGTCGCGGCTGCGACGCTGGCGGACGCAGGGTGGGATGTGGCAGTTGTCGAGGCACAGCCCACGGCCGGTGGTGCCGTGCGGTCCGCGGAGCTCGTGCCCGGGTACTGTTCCGACCTGTTCAGCGCCTTCTATCCGCTCTCTGCGGTATCCCCCGCGATCCGCGGGCTCGATCTCGAAGCACACGGCCTGCGGTGGAGTTACGCCCCCAAAGCGCTCGGTCACGCCCGATCGGCCGACGACGAGGACGCGCCCGTCATCCATCCTGATCCGGCAGACACGGCCGCGGATCTCGAGCGCCGGCAGCCGGGTGACGGGGACGCGTGGATGCAGCTGATCGAGCAATGGCACGACATCAAGGAACCGTTGATCAACACCTTGTTCAGCCCGTTCCCGCCCGTGCGGGGCCCGAGTCGTCTGCTGCGGCAACTCGGCACTGCGGACACTCTCCGACTGGCTCGGTTCCTCCTTCTTCCTGCCCGGCGGATGGCTCACGAGCTGTTCCAAAGCGAGGCGGCGCGCGTACTGCTGCTCGGCAACGCGATGCACGCCGACGTACCGCCCGACTCCGCAGGCAGCGGCGTCATGGGTTACCTCCTGACGATGCTCGCCCAGGACCACGGTTACCCCGTGCCGATGGGTGGGGCGGGCGAGCTGACAGCCGCCATGGTGCGGCGGGGAGAACGCGCCGGAGCGCAGTACCACTACAACGACGCGGTCACGGCCATCGACGTGCGCGCCGGCCGCGCCGTCGGCGTGCGCACCGCGTCGGGTGCACATTTCCTCGCGCGACGGGCCGTGGTCGCCGACGTCTCGGCACCAGCCCTTTACGGCTCGCTGCTCCCGGAGACCGCCGTCTCCTCCCGACTTCGCGACGACCTCCGCCACTTCGAATGGGACACACCGGTTGTCAAGGTGAATTACGCGCTGTCGCAGAAGATTCCGTGGCGTTCCGCAAGCCTGTCCGGTGCCGGCACCGTCCATCTCGGGGCAGATGACGACGGACTCGTGCATTGGATGGCCGATCTGACCACCGGAATCGTCCCCGAAACTCCCTTCCTGCTCTTCGGCCAAATGACCACGTCCGATCCGACGAGGTCACCAGAGGGCACCGAAAGTGCATGGGCATACACGCATCTTCCGCGCGGCGTCGGCGACGACGTGTCCGCCGAACTGCTGGCACAGCGGGTGGACGATGTACTCGAGGCGCACGCGCCAGGGTTCAAGGACATTGTCGTCGGGCGCGTCGTCCAGCGCCCCTCCGATCTGGAGGCGTCCAATGCCAACCTCGTCGGCGGCGCCGTGAATGGTGGAACTGCACAACTTCACCAGCAGCTGGTGTTCCGGCCCGGACCGGGCAACGCCCGCGCGGAGACGCCGATCAGCGGTCTGTACCTGGGCAGTTCCTCCGCACACCCGGGCGGCGGCGTCCACGGCGTGTGCGGGCTGAATGCCGCCCACGCCGCGCTGAGTGCGGACGGGCCGCGCGGTTGGCTGCGCCGGCGCACCTCCACCAGTGTCATCGACCTCTTGTCGAAGGGCCCGAAAGGAAAACCCTTCGGGAAATGATCTCCGCGCGTCCCCTGATTCCCCCCTTGCCGGGCCCCCTCACCGTGCAATGATCTGAGTCGTCGAACTCGGACAACGAAGGGGCATCATGCAACATCGAGAATCATCCTTCGCCGGTGTCGGCGGAGTCCCCATCGCCTACGACGTGTGGCTCCCGGACCGTCGCCCGCGCGGCGTGCTGGTCCTCTGCCACGGGTTCGGCGAGCATGCCCGCCGGTACGACCACGTGATCGAACGGCTCGGTGAGCTCGACCTCGCGATCTATACCCCCGATCATCGTGGGCACGGAAGGTCGGGCGGGAAGCGAGTTCACCTGCGGGATTGGACCGAGTTCACCGACGACCTGCACCAGCTGTTCGGTATCGCATCCACCGACTGGCCCGGCACCGACCGGTTCCTACTCGGCCACAGCATGGGAGGTGCCATCGCCCTGTCCTACGCGCTCGATCACCAGCAGGACCTGAAGGCTCTGATGCTGTCGGGGCCCGCAGTCGACATCACCAGCGGAACGCCGCGGGTGGTCGTCGAGATCGGCAAGCTGGTGGGTCGTTTCCTTCCCGGGCTCCCGATGGAGTCACT
Source organism: Rhodococcus tibetensis (assembly GCF_024438035.1). Classification (GTDB taxonomy): domain Bacteria; phylum Actinomycetota; class Actinomycetes; order Mycobacteriales; family Mycobacteriaceae; genus Rhodococcus_F; species Rhodococcus_F tibetensis. The sequence continues at coordinate 29,333 of NZ_JANFQF010000033.1, read as the reverse complement.
CGACGCGAAACTCATTTCCCGCAATCCGGCTGTCGTAGCCGCCTACGAGGATGATCCGCTGGTGCATCACGGCAAGGTTCCGGCCGGCATCGCCCGCGGCATGATCGTCACCGCCGAAAAATTACCCGAACGGCTGCCCTCGTTGACCATCCCACTCCTGCTCCAGCACGGACGGGAGGACGGACTCGCCAGTGTCCGCGGTACCGAGTTGATCGCCGAGTACGCCGGATCTCCGGACCTGACGGTCGAGATTTACGAGAACCTCTACCACGAGGTGTATAACGAACCCGAGAATGAAGAGGTCCTCGACGACCTCGTCAATTGGTTGCGTCCCCGCGTTCAGAACTGACCGCGCGCACCTCCGCGGCGGGGGTGCGCTGCACACCTGTGCGTGGAATGTCAGGATTGCCTGATGAAACGTCACGTCTCTGCCACTCTCGACATCGAGGTCACCGACTCCACCAGTCTCGAGTTCAAGATTGCGGTGGCACGGAATCCGGCATCGGAACTGTCGGAGTCACTGACGTTCACACTCGACGGCGACCGGGTCGAGGCACGAGAGATATTGGCAGAACACGGCACCCGTGTACACCTGCTCGATGTCGCGCCGGGCTCCCTGCACGTCGAGTACTCGGCTTCAGTTGCCGGCAAGGGCGATCCGCCGCCGGTTACGGACTACGACATCTCGAAGTACCTGCGGCCCAGCCGATACGCCGAGGCAGACAAGTTCTTCGGTTTCACCGGCGGCGAGTTCAACCTGTCCAAGCCGAAGGCCGAACTCGTCCACGACATCACGAGCTGGGTCGGTTCACGATTGCTGTACCAAGGTGGCTCGAGCAGATCCACCGACAGCGCGGTAGACACCATGCTCTCCGGTGCGGGCGTATGCCGCGACTTCGCACACCTCACTGTGGCGCTTCTGCGCGCCGTCACCATTCCGGCCCGCCTCGTGGCGGTGTACGCACCGGGGTGTGATCCGATGGATTTCCATGCCGTGGTCGAGGCGTTCGTCGACGAGCAATGGCGGGTGGTCGACGCAACGCAACTCGCCCCACGCGAGGCTCTGATGCGGATCGCGACGGGTCGCGACGCAGCCGACACAGCGTTTCTCGACAACCACGGCGGGGCCATGACACTCGAAAACACGGTCGTGACCGCAGTAGTAGACGGCGAATTCCCGTCCGACGACTACCTCACTCCGACGTCGCTGACCTGACGGTCACGTTGCGTCCGAGAGCTTTTCGTTGAGTACGGCCAACTGGATCTTCTTTGCGTCGGCGTGCACTTGACGCCCGTGTTCGGTGACGTCCACGAATACGCCCCTCCGGTCGGCTTCACACAAGGCACGGGCCACGAGGCCGGCTTTCTCGAGTCGGGCCACGCTCCGGGACAACGCGCTGGGGCTGAGGTACATCTCTGCGGCCAGGTCCTGCATCCGCGGCCGGTCGCACGTGGCGTCCATGAGACGGTCGAGTGTCTCGAAGTCACTCATGCTCAAGCTGTGAGCGTGTTGCATCTCACGGTCCAGCTCGCACGCTATGTCGTTGTACCTGCTGGCGAGCAGCCTCCACGTGTCGCGCAGGTCTGCATTCGATCCCATGTCGGCATCCTAGCCCGCAGGTGAATTAGATGCAAAGGAATTAAATGCACTCGGAATTAGTGCTTGCGCATTGATTGCATGTGCATCTACATTCCCTCTGTGACTATCAGTGAGACCACCCCGAACCTCACCACCTCGCCGGGTGTCACCACCCCGTCGACCGATCAGGCCTGGACTCCCCGCCTCTGGGGCATCCTCGCCGTGCTGTGCCTCGTGATGTTTCTCGACGGTCTGGACGTGTCGATGGTGGGCGTCGCGCTGCCCTCCATCGGCACCGAACTAGGACTGTCGACCACCTCGCTGCAATGGATCATCAACGGCTATGTCCTGGGATTCGGCGGTCTACTGCTGCTCGGTGGCCGCACCGCCGACCTGCTCGGGCGGCGTCGGGTATTCCTGATCGCGCTCACCGTGTTCGCCATCGCGTCCCTGGTCGGCGGCCTCGTCGACAACGGCACGCTGCTCATCGCCAGCCGCTTCGTCAAGGGACTGGCCGCGGCCTTCACCGCACCGACCGCGATGTCGATCCTCACGACCACGTTCAAGGAGGGCCCGGCGCGTAACCGCGCGTTGTCGATCTTCTCGGTGTTCGGAGCCAGCGGCTACTCGTCCGGACTTATCCTGGGCGGACTCCTGACCAGCGCCGGGTGGCGTTGGACGTTCCTGATGCCCGTGCCGTTCGCAGTTCTGGCCCTCGTGGCAGGCACCATCCTGATTCCGCGCGACCGGGCCGCCGACACCGGCGGGCACGACGTGGTCGGAGCAGCGACGCTGGTGTCCGGGATGTTGCTCACCGTGTACACCGTCGTGTCGGCACCGGCACGCGGATGGTCGGAGCCGCTCACCCTGGGCTCTTTCGCATTGGCCGCGGCTCTTCTCGCGTCGTTCTTCGTGGTGGAGCAGCGGGTGGCGCATCCACTCGTGCGGCTGAGCATTCTGCGGGTGGGAACGATCGTGCGGGCCAACCTCAGCATCGTCGCGCTGTTCGGTTCCTACCTGAGCTTCCAGTTCATGATGACGATCTTCCTGCAGTCGGTACTGGGCTGGTCGCCGCTGCAGATGGCACTGGGCCTGCTCCCCGCCGGTGTGATCGTGGCATTCGGCTCGCCGTTCGTCGGACGGCTCATCGATGCGTTCGGCACGGCGCGCATGATCATCGCCGCGCTGACCTCGCTGAGCCTGGGGTACCTGTGGTTCCTCTTCGCCGGTAGCGACGAGCCGAACTACGTCGTCGCCATCCTGCCCAGTGTGATTCTGCTGGGAGTCGGGTTCGCCTTCGGATTCACCTCCATCATGGCCCAGGCCACCTCGGGAGTCGACGACTCCGAGCAGGGCCTGGCGTCGGGACTGGTGCAGACATCTGCACAGGTGGGTGCCGCGCTTGTCCTGGCACTCACGACTGCGCTGGTCACCGCCGGCTCACATACCGCGACCAGCATCAGCGGTGCCGGGTTCCACCAGTTCCACTCCGGTCTGGTGCTGGTCACCGGGGTCGCGCTGGCCGGCCTTCTGGTCACCGTCTCGCCGTTGCTTCGCCGAGTGATCAACCCCTCGTAGCAGGGGCAGGGGCGGCGTTCGGCTCAGGCCGAACGCCGCCTCGACTGCGACAGTGCCCGGGCACATCGCGTCGACGAGTAACCTCGCCCCCGGTTATCCGCACCGAAGGTTCAGTTCTCCAATCGGCGCTCCAGCTGCGCGATGATTTCGGTGGCCACCTCGGTGGGCGAACCGCCCACGTCGACGACGATCGCATTCTCGTCCGGTTCGATCGGCTCGAGCGTCGAGATCTGCGTGTCGAGAAGAGAGGCGGGCATGAAGTGGTCCAGCCGGGTGGTCAATCGCTGCCCGATCTGTTCTCTGGATCCGGCGAGATGGACGAACACGACTTGACCGCCGCGCAGCACGTCGCGATAACTGCGCTTGAGGGCCGAGCACGTGATGATTCCCGGTAGCCCCTTCTCTGTGTGGTCCGTGATCCATGCCGCGATCAGGTCGAGCCACGGCCACCGGTCCTCGTCGGTCAACGGCTGCCCGGACGCCATCTTCGCGACATTCGCCGGCGGATGCAGTGCGTCACCCTCCTGCAGGTCCCATCCCATGGCACCGGCGATGATGCCGGCCACCGTCGACTTCCCAGACCCTGACACTCCCATCAGAACCAGTACCGGTGTCTTGTCTTCACGCATCATTGGTCTGCTCCTCAGATGAACGCGCTCAGCGCGAGGACACCGGCCAGGCCGGTCACGGAGATGATGCATTCCATCACCGTCCACGTCTTCAAGTTCTGGACCACCGACACTCCCAGGTATTCCTTGACGAGCCAGAAACCGGCGTCGTTGACATGGGAAAGGAACAGCGACCCCGAGCCGATCGCGAGAACCATCAAGGACACGTGCGTGGATGTCAGTTCGGCGGCGACCGGCGCGAGAATTCCGGAAGCGGTGACGGTCGCGACAGTGGCCGAGCCGGTGGCGACGCGGATCAACACCGCGACCAGCCAGGCGAGGAAGAGCACGGGAAGGGCGCTGCCCTTGATGGCTTCTGCAATCACGTCGGCGATACCCGTGTCGATGAGAACCTGCTTGAACCCGCCGCCCGCTCCGACGATGAGGAGGATTCCCGCGATCGGCGGCAATGAACTCTCCAGCGACGACGCGATCGCCTTGCGGTCCATACCGCCGCCGCGGCCGAGCAGTGCCATGCCGGCGAGCACGGCCAGCCCGAGGGCGACGACCGGTGTTCCGAGGAAGTCGAGGAGCGCCTTGGCGGTTGCCTCGGAGTCGGGTGCGACGACGTCGGCGATGGCCTTGCCCAGCATCAGAACGACGGGGAGCAAGATGGCAGCGAGTGTGGCCGCGAAACCGGGACGTTGGCGCTCGGCGGCGGCCTCGGCACCCTCGAGGTCCTCGGTGGTGACATACAGCTCGGGTACCGGCACGTCCACCCAGCGCGCTGCCAGCTTGCTGAACAGCGGACCGGCGACGATGACGGTGGGAATGGCCACGACCACACCGAGCGCGAGGGTGAGACCCAGATTCGCGTTGAGAGCCGACACCGCGACGAGCGGTCCGGGGTGCGGCGGGACGAGTCCGTGCATGGCCGATAGACCTGCGAGGGTGGGAATGGCGATGCGCATCAACGACAAGCCTGAACGTCGAGCCACCAGGATGATCACCGGCATCAGCAGCACGAGGCCGATCTCGAAGAACATCGGCAATCCGATGACCGCACCGACCAGGGCCATCATCCAGGGAAGTGTGCGGGGCCCCGAACGTCCGACGAGCGTGTCGACTACCCGGTCCGCACCCCCGGAGTCGGCGAGCAACTTCCCGAACATCGCACCGAACCCGATGAGGATGCCGACGCTTCCCATCGTGGCGCCGAAGCCTTCCACGAAGGATTTCACCGAGTCCGTGGCACCGAGACCCGCAGCGATACCCACACCGACGGCGCCGATCGACAACGACAGAAAGGGGTGCAGCTTGAGCCAGGTGATCATCGCGATGATGACGGCGACGCCGACGACGGCGGCCGTGATCAAGCGCGCGTCATGACCGGCGCTGTCGGCGGCGGCGAGTAGTGAAGCGGTACCCATCTGTTGCTCCCGGGTTATCGGTGGTGGACTCGACCCATGTCCGTGACGCCCGTCACTTTGCCCTATAAATCATACGATTACAAGATGTATATCGCTTAAGTAGTACTTAGCATCCGATATGGGCGTCAATGTGTGTTAAGTGCCGGCGACCATGGGAGCATCGGCGAATGACCAACTCAGACGCCGTCGAGTACCGGCAGTTGCACGAGACGGTGCTCGACCGGTTGGGAAGCGACATCGTGGCCGGCGTCGTCGCGCCCGGCACCCGCATCTCGGCCGACGACGTAGTGATGCAGTACTCCGTCTCCCGCACCGTGGTCCGGGAAGTGGTGCGCGTGCTCGAATCCCTGGGGCTTCTGGCGGTGCGGCGCAGAGTGGGGATCACAGTCCTCGGCGAGGACAACTGGAATTCCCTCGACCCCAGCGTCATTCGATGGAAGCTGGCCGGCCCGCAACGCTTCGAGCAGCTGTCGAGCCTGAGCGAGTTGCGGTCGGGCATCGAGCCTCTCGCCGCCCGGCTCGCAGCAGAGCGCGCCACACCGGAACAGTGTGGCGCGCTCACAGCGGCAGTGATCGGCATGGCTTCCACCGCCCGGGCCGCGGACACCGAGTCCTATCTCCGCCACGACTCCGACTTTCACCGGACGTTACTGGCAGCCTCGGGCAACCCCCTGCTGAGGTCGATGTCCCAAATCGTGGTGGAGGTTCTCGAAGGCAGGACTCGGCACTCGCTCATGCCGCACGTCGCCGAGAACGAGGCGATCCAGTTGCACGGCGTCGTCGCTTCGTCCATTCAGACAGGTGACGGGGTTGCCGCGGAGGCGGCCATGCGGGCGATCGTGACCGAATCCGCCACCGCAATCGAAGAACTGAAGGACGACGACGCCGACGCCGAGGGCTGAGGTTCTACGCTACCGAATTCGACTGCATGGCCTCGAGTTCCACGCCCTTCGTCTCTTTGACCCAGCGGAGCACGAATACGAGTGACAGCACCGCGCACACGGCATAGAAGCCGTAGGAGATCCCGAGCGAGAAGTCCTTCATCGACGGGAAGCTCACGGTGATCAGCCAGTTCGCCGCCCACTGCGCGCCGGCAGCCAGCGACAGAGCCGCCGCCCGGACGCGGTTGGGGAAGGCCTCTCCGAGCAGAACCCAGACCACAGGTCCCCACGACATTCCGAAAGCCACCACGAATAGGTTGGCAGCGACCAGCGCGATCGGCCCCTGTAGGCCCGTGAGCTGCGGAGTCGTCACACCGTCCACGACGGTGGTGGAAGCGGTGCCGAAGATGACGGCCATGGTCGCGAGTGTCACGGCCATGCCGGCCGAGCCGATGATCAGGAGCGGTCGCCGACCCACCCGGTCGATGAACGCGATCGCAATCAGGGTGGTCGCGATGTTGACCACCGAGGTGATGACGGTGATCTGCAGCGAGCTGCCCTCATCGAAACCGACCGCCTGCCACAGCACGCTCGAGTAGTAGAAAATCACGTTGATGCCGACGAACTGCTGAAAGACCGACAGACCGATCCCGATCCACACGATCGGCATGAGACCGAACGCCGACCCCTTCAGGTCCCGGATGGAGGGTTCGGTCTCCCTGGCGAGAGTGGCACGGATGCTCTCGACCTTGAGGTCGAGACCCTTCTCCCCGAGAAGAACGGCAAGAACACCGCGGGCCTCGCCGAGACGGCCCTGGGCGATCAGATAGCGGGGTGACTCGGGGATGGTCAGCGACAGCAGGCCGTACGCGAGCGCAGGAACGCACATGGCGAGGAACATCCAACGCCAGGCTTCGAGACCGAACCACAGTTCCTCCTGGGACCCGCCGGCGAGGGCGGCCAGTGCGTAGTCGACGAGGAGCGAGACGAAGATGCCGGTGACGATCGCGAGCTGCTGCAGTGACCCGAGACGGCCACGTACCCGGGCCGGAGAGATTTCGGCGATGTAGGCGGGCGCGATGACCGAGGCCAGGCCGACACCGAGGCCGCCGACGATGCGGAACGTCACGAGGACCTCGACATTGGAAGCGAAACCTGTTCCGAGCGCACTGAGCAGGAACATCACCGCGGCGGCCTGCATCGTGACGAGCCGGCCGTACCGGTCCGCGATGCGTCCGGCCACCATGGCTCCCGCGGCTGCGCCGAGCAAGGCAGCAGCAATGGCGAAGCCGAGCAGGGCCGATTCGACCTGGAATTTGCCTTCGATCGCCGAGACCGCGCCGTTGATCACCGCGCTGTCGTATCCGAACAGTAAGCCGCCCAGTGCCGCGACGGCAGCGATCCGGAGCGGCACAGCCGGGCCCTCACCTGTGTCGCCTGGCAGCAGCTTGGTGCCGGACGGCAGGACGTTTTCGGTCATGGGACTCCTCGGGAGGAAGGGGTGTGTTCGAGGCCGAGAGCCGACGCGCGGCGAAGCGCACTCGATGTGGTGTGGAACACAGTAGGCAAGAAAGGCGCGAATCGTCAACCTATGAACGTCGACGACAACAAATTCTTCAGATATGTTCGAAGATGAACAACCCGATTCAGGCGGGGAGGGCAGAACGCAAGCCCAGCGCGACGGCACCGAGCACCTGAGCTCGCGACCCCAGCTCTGCGACGCACACGTCGAGCGACCGAACCGCGCTGGGCACGGCGTAACGCGCCAGTACCTCGCGAAGCGGACCCAGCAGCAACTCACCCGCCAGTGCGAGTTCACCGCCGATGACGAGACGCTCGGGATTCAGGAGATTGCAGAGGCTCGCGGCCGCGACGCCGACGTGCCTGCCGGTGTCCGCCAGCACCCTGACACACGCGGCATCACCATTTTCGGCCATGGCAACGACGTCGGCAATACTCAGGCCCGTGCCGCGGCTCGGCTCGAGCAGGCCGATGACGACATGGGACGCGACGAGCGTCTCGAGGCATCCCCTGTTTCCGCAGCGGCAGATCTGCCCGAACTCGTCGAGCGTGACGTGGCCGATTTCGCCTGCGGTTCCGCCTTTTCCGCGATACAGGTGCCCGTCGAGCACGAGGCCAGCGCCCACGCCATCGGACAATTTTATGTAGGCGAGGTCTGTTGTGCCACGGCCCGCGCCCCACATGTGCTCGGCGAGTACGCCGAGGTTGGCATCGTTGTCGACATGAACGGCGATCCCGAGATGATCGGAGGCGATCGCGGCCGCATCGACCCCCACCCAGCCCGGGAGGATCGACGGCCCGCCGACCTCTCCCGTGTCCGTCTCCAGCGGAGCGGGCAGGCCCATCCCAACGGCGAGCACCGAGGTTCGGTCGCATCCCAGCCGAGCGAGAGCAGCGTCGAGTAGGCCACCAGCCGAGACCACGCCCTCTTCGGCGCGATGACCCGCTGCGAGTTCCACTCGCTCCTCGGCCAATATGTCATGCGCCATGTCTGCGACCGCGACGGTGAGATGGCGGTGCCCGAAGTCGATACCGACCGCGAGCCCCATCTTCCGCGTCAACCGGACCGCCCGACCGCGCTGGCCGGGGTGGTCGCCGTCGGGAACGGCCACCATCCCGGTCGCGGTCAGTTCCTTGACCATGTTGGAGACGGTGGCGGGCGCCAGTCCGGTGCGCCGCGCGATCTCCGCCTGGGTCAGCTCGCCCGACGTCTGCAGCGCGCGCACCACTCGGTGCTGGTTGGCGGACTTCAGCGAAGACTGCGAACCCGGCCGCCCCGCATCACCGTTCTCTTTGTCGCGCACGAATTCACAGTACCGCGCGGGTTCTCGGCCTAACGGGCGAGTGTTGCCGCCTCACCGGCCAGGGTGCTGATCCGGTCCCAGTCCTTCTGCACCACGGCGTCGGCGGGAGTGAGCCAGGATCCGCCGACGCACCCGACGTTGGGCAGCGCCAGGTAGTCGCCGACGTTCGACGTCGAGATACCGCCGGTGGGGCAGAACCGGGCCGCGGGGACGGGCGAATGGATCGAGCCGAGGAACTTGGCGCCCCCGGATGCCTCGGCCGGGAAGAACTTGAGCTCGCGGTAACCGTGCTCGAGAAGGAACAGCACCTCGGACACGGTCGCTGCGCCGGGAAGATGCGGCAGACCGGTGTCCGTCATCGCCTTCAGCAAAGTTTCGGTGCTACCCGGCGAGACCAGGAACTGCGCTCCCGCGTCGGCCGCCTGCGCAGCCTGCACCGGTTCCACGATGGTGCCTGCACCGACGCAGATGTCCGGCACCTCGGTCGCGATCGCCTTGATGGCGTCGAGGGCACAGGATGTGCGGAGGGTCAGTTCGATCATCGGGATACCGCCGGCCACCAGCGCGCGGGCCACCGGAACGGCATGTGCGACATCGTCGATCACGACGACGGGGATGACCGGTACGCGGTCGAGGAGGGAGGGGCTGTTCGTCACTGAGATACTCCTTAGACGGGTTGGGGATGGAAAACGCTGGCGCCCTGGGTGGCCGGGCCGACGGCGGCGCGCAGTCCGGCGAAGAGTTCGCGCCCGGTGCCGACCCATTCGTCGGCACCCAGTGCACGACCGGTCGCCGGGCGGGCGGCCAGTTCTTCGTCGTCGAGGTGCACGTTCACGTATCCGGCCACCGCATCGACGGTCAGGATGTCGCCGTCACGCACCCGCGCGAGCGGTCCGTCTGCGGCCGCCTCGGGGGTCAGGTGAATAGCTGCAGGCACCTTCCCTGAAGCGCCGGACATCCGGCCGTCCGTGACCAGGGCGACGCGTCGTCCCTGATCCTGCAGCACCCCCAGTGCCGGTGTGAGCTTGTGCAGTTCGGGCATGCCATTCGCGCGCGGCCCCTGGTACCGGAGCACGGCCACGAAGTCGCAGTTCAGTGAGCCGGCCTCAAACGCCGCGAGGAAGTCGAGCTGATCGTCGAATACCTTGGCGGGAGCACTCACCACGCGGTGATCCGGGTTCACAGCGGACGTCTTCATCACGCACGAACCGAGGTTTCCGGTGAGCATCTTCAGCCCACCGTTCACGTCGAACGGGTCTTCCGGACCACGTAACACGCTGGTGTCGAGGCTGATTCGCGTGCCAGGCTGCCATTCGACGCCGTCACCGGACAGCTTCGGCTCCTCCGTGTAGCGACGGAGGCCGGGACCGACGACGGTCTTGACGTCCTCGTGCAACAGTCCCGCATCGAGCATGGAGGAGACGACATATCCGAGACCACCGGCGGCGTGGAAGTGGTTCACGTCGGCCGAGCCGTTGGGATAGATCCGGGCGAGCAACGGCACCACCGCGGACAAATCGGCCAGGTCGTCCCAGGTCAGGATGATTCCCGCGGCGCGGGCGATCGCCACGAGGTGCATCGTGTGGTTGGTCGAACCACCCGTGGCCAGCAGCGCCACACAACCGTTGACCACGGCTTTCTCGTCCACGACCTCGCCGACGGGGGTGTAGTCGTCGCCGAGTGCGGTGAGACCGGTGACGCGCCTTCCTGCCTCCGACGTCAGTACGTCACGCAGCGGGGTACCGGGGTTCACGAAGCTCGATCCGGGCAGGTGCAGGCCCATGACCTCCATGAGGAGCTGGTTGGAGTTGGCCGTGCCGAAGAACGTGCACGTGCCTGCGCCGTGGTAACTCGCCGCCTCCGCGTCGAGCAGTTCCTCGCGTTCGGCCTTGCCCTCCGCGTACAACTGCCGCACGCGCGACTTCTCGTTGTTGGGCAGACCGGACGTCATCGGCCCGGCCGGAACGAAAATGGTCGGAAGATGGCCGAATCCCAGAGCGCCGATGAGCATCCCCGGCACGATCTTGTCGCACACGCCCAGCATGAGGGCGCCGTCGAACATGTCGTGGGACAGTCCGATCGCCGTCGCCATCGCGATGACGTCGCGGCTGAACAACGACAACTGCATGCCGTCGCGGCCCTGGGTGATGCCGTCACACATCGCGGGGACACCGCCGGCGAACTGGGCGATGCCACCGGCCTCCATGACCGCGGCCTTCAGCTGCCGCGGGAAGTGCTCGAACGGCTGGTGCGCCGACAGCATGTCGTTGTACGACGAGACGATCGCGATGTTGGGCTTGACGAAGCTGCGCAGCGCCTTCTTGTCGGCCGGGCCGGACGCGGCGAAGCCGTGCGCGAGGTTCGCGCAGGCCAACTTGCCGCGCGCCGGACCGCGGTCGGCGGCCTGACGGATACGGTCGAGGTAGATCGTGCGCTCGGGCTTGCTGCGCTCGATGATGCGTTCGGTGACGGCGGCGAGGACTGGGTGCACGTCGGCCGTCGGTGCGGGTGCGTCGGTCATGCGGTAACTCCTTCGTGCCAGGCGCGGCCGTCGCGCTCGATCAGGGTGGTGGCATCGGTGGGTCCGTTGGTGCCCGCCGGGTAGCGGCGTGGGCCCCGCTCGGACTTCTCCCAGCCGACGAGGATCTGCTCGACCCACTCCCAGGCGGCCTCGACCTCGTCGCGTCGCATGAACAGGGTCGGGTTACCCCGGACCACATCCATCAGCAGCCGCTCGTAGGCGTCGGGCGACGGGCGCTTGAACGTTTCGATGTAGTTGAGGTCCAACGACACCGGCTTGAGCCGGATTCCGCCGGGGCCAGGTTCCTTCGCCGTCATATGCAGCCGCATGCCCTCGTGGGGCTGCAACTGGATCACCAGGCGGTTGGGTTCGCTGTGGCCCTCGCTGCCGGGGAACATAGGGTGCGGGACGGGCTTGAACTGCACCACGATCTCCGAGCAGCGCTGACCCATACGCTTGCCGGTGCGGAGGTAGAACGGCACGCCGGCCCAACGCCAGTTCTGGATCTCGGCCTTGACGGCGATGAACGTCTCGGTGGTGCTCTCCGGGTTCTCGACCTCGTCCTGGTACCCGGGGACCGCGATCCCGTCGGCCAGTCCGGGACCGTACTGGCCTGCGACGGTGCAGCGTTCGACGTCCTGCGGGCTCATCGGCTTGAGGGCCTGGAGTACCTTGAGCTTCTCGTCTCGCACGGTCTCGCGGTCGACGTAGGTGGGCGGTTCCATCGCGACGAGGCAGAGCAGCTGCAGAAGATGGTTCTGCAGCATGTCGCGCAGGGCACCCGCCGACTCGTAGTAGCCGCCGCGACTGCCGACCCCGAGCGACTCGACGACGTTGATCTGCACGTGGTCGATGGACGAAGAGTTCCACAGAGGCTCGAGGAACGTGTTGGCGAATCGCGTGACCAGGAGGTTCTGGACACTCTCTTTGCCGAGGTAGTGGTCGATGCGGAAGATCTGCGGTTCCTCGAACACGGCGCCGACCGCGTCGTTGACGGCGCGGGCCGAGGCGAGGTCGTGTCCGATCGGCTTCTCCAGCACGACGCGGGACTGTGCGTCGGCGAGACCGTTCAGGGCGAGGTTCTCACAGATCGGCCCGAACAGACCGGGAGCGCAGGCCAGGTAGAACACGCGGATCGCGCCTTCCCGGGCGGCGAGACAGTCGCTGAGGCCCGCCCAGTTCGCGGGATCCGCGACGTCGACGGTGACATACTCGAGGCGATTGAGAAATCGCTCACAGGTCTCCGAATCGAGCTGATCGCCGGACACGAAGCGTGCGAGTTCTCCTCGCACCTTGTCGCGGTAACCGTCGGTGTCGAGACCGGCTCGCGAGGCACCGATCACGCGGGTTTCGGCGGGCAGCTGGCCGTCCCGGTCGCGCAGGTAGAGCGCGGGAAGCAGCTTACGAACCGCCAGGTCGCCGGTTCCGCCGAACACGACGAAATCGCAGGGTTCCACGGTGGTCGCTGGTGACATGTCATCTCCCTCTGAAAGCCGGATGTGTGGGCCGTCACAGACGACAGTAGGCGACCTTTGGCTTTTGATCAATACACACTTAAGTATTTCGGCGAACAAAGATCCGATGCTTACGTTGTCAGACGCGTGTCCGGGTTGGTTGAATGGCCAGCATGCGGACGACGCCTCGATCGACCACCTCCCCGGCGACGGGCGGCGACGTCTTCGCGCTGATCCGCGACGGGCAAGCCACCACCCGGACCGAGATCGGGAATCTCACGGGCCTCTCCCGCACCGCTGTGGCGGCCCGGGTGTCCTCGCTGCAGGCGTCAGGGCTCGTCGTCGAACGCGAGGAGGGCGTCTCGACCGGCGGTCGCCCGCCGGTGAAGCTCTCGTTTCATGTGCAGGCGGGTGTCGTGCTGTCGGCGGCCATCGGCCGGAGCCGCACCCAGCTGGCCATCTGCGACCTCGCAGGCGACGTCATCGTCGCCGAGGACGTGGAGCAGGAGATCGGCACCAGCCCGGCCGAGCTGATGCCCGTCATCGCGCAACGCCTCATCGCACTGCGCGAGAGTCTGGGCGAGACCGCGGGACGGACAGTCGGGATCGGGATCAGCCTCCCCGGAACCGTCGACACCGAACGCGGGTGCAGCCTGAACTCCCCCATGATGTCGGGCTGGGACGGCGTCCCCCTCCAGCCGTTCCTCACCGACGTCACCGACGCACCGGTCTTCGTCGACAACGACGCCAACGTCATGGTGCTGGCGGAGCGGCGCGGAGAACGCCGCGACTTCGCCGACATGCTGCTCATCAAGGCATCGACCGGGCTGGGCGCGGGGCTCGTGTCCGGTGGCGTGCTCCAGCGGGGCGCCCTCGGCGCGGCGGGCGAGATCGGGCACACGAAAACCGCAGCGGCACAAGGAGTGGTGTGCCGCTGCGGTGATGTCGGATGCATCGAGGCCGTCGCGGGTGGGTGGGCGCTGGTTCGCAACCTTCAGAAGCAGGGGCGCGACGTCACCCACATCCGTGACGTGATCACGCTGGCGCTCGCGGGCGACGCCGAGGCCCGGCGGATGATCCGTGAGAGCGGACGGCAGATCGGCGAGGTCCTGTCGGGCGCGATCAACCTCCTCAACCCGGAGGTCGTGATCGTCGGCGGCGACATGGCGCAGGCCTACGACACGTTCGTCGCCGGCCTACGCGAAACTCTCTACGGAAACGCGATCGCCGTTGCCACGCAACAACTACAGATTTTGCCCTGGACGCACGGAGAGCTGTCCGGAGTGGTCGGCAGCGCCACCATGGCGCTCGACCACGTCCTCAGCGTACGCGCCGTCGACCAGCTCCTCGCAGGCGCTCCGCGCCCGTGAGCGGTTGACGAGTCCAGAGACTCGCTAACCGCGCACGGGCGGCGAAGCCGCCTACTTGATGTCGGAACCGTGCCGGGTGAGCGCGGTGATCTCGATGTCCATGTAGGGGAACAGCGGCAGGTTCCACAGGATCTCGTGCAGTTCGTCGGCCGATTCGACGTCGAAGATGCTGATGTTGCTGTACTTTCCGACGATCCGCCAGATCTCGGGCCACTTACCGGAGCGCTGCAGCTCCTGCGAGTACGCCTTCTCCTTGGCGATGGTTTCGTCCCGGACCGTCGGGTCGAGGTCACGGGGAATGGCGACGTCCATGCGGACGTGAAAGAGTGCCATCGGGTGGTGTTCTCCTTAGTTCCTGGTCCAGGTCTTGACTGCGTCCATGTTGAGCTCGATTCCGAGGCCGGGCCCTTCGGGCAGGAACACCTGGCCGTCGGCGTAGCGGATCGGTTCCTGTAGCAACTCCTCGCTGAACAGCAGCGGTCCGAACAGTTCGGAACCGAAGTCGATGCCGGGCTCCGAGCAGGCGAAGTGGATGGACGCCGCGGTTCCGATTGGGCCTTCGATGGACGTGGCTCCGTGACAGGCGATTCCGGCTGCCTTGGCGATCGCGACCACCTCGCGGCTCTTCTTCAGGCCGCCGCACTTGGTGGTTTTCACGGCGATGACGTCCGCGGCGCCGCGGCGTGCGACCTCGAGGGCGTCGTGCGGAGTCTGCACGCTCTCGTCCGCCATCACCGGAACGGGGACGAGGCGGTTGAGCTCGGCGAGGACCTCGAGCTGCTCACCGGGCGTGGGCTGCTCGATCAGTTCGACGCCGCCTTCGACGAGGCGGGGCACGTACTTCAGCGCGGTGAGCCTGTCCCAGCGGGCGTTGACGTCGATGCGGACGCCGGCCTTGCCCTGCAGAGCCTGGGCGATCCGGACCACCCGCGCAGTGTCGACCTCGGGATCGAGCGCACCCATCTTCAGCTTGAAACTGAAGTGCCGCTTCGACTCGACGAGGCCGAGGGCCTCCTCGATGATCTCCTCGGCGGGTGCGGCCCCGAGGGCCCACGTGACGTCGACACCCTTCCGAAAGGCGCCGCCGAGCAGCGTGTGCACAGGCACGCCCAGGCTGCGAGCCCAGGCGTCGTGCAACGCGACGTCGACGGCGGCCTTCGCAAAACGTGCATTCGCTACTACTCTTTCGATGTCCGACATGATGCCGGTGATCTCGTCGACACCCCGCCCCAGCAGGACCGGGACGATGTACTTCTCGACGATCGCCTGCATCGTCTCCACCGATTCGCCGCCCCACCACGGGCCGCCGGGGACGACGCCCTCGCCGTAGCCGGTCACGCCGCCCGCGGTCGTGACGGCGACGAGCAGCAGCGGCTGCGCCGTCATCGACGTGGTGGCGAACTTGTGGGGACGCACCAACGGCACATCGAGGATCGTCGTTTCGACGGAGACGATCGACAGGTCGGTCATCGGATCACTTTCTCTACGGGTGGAACGGGTCACGCGGGGTCGAGCACGAAGTTGTAGGTGACGTAGTTCTTGCCGTCGTCACCGGTCTTCGGGTCGAGGATGAGCTCGGGCTTGGTCGCCGACGCGACGTCGCTGTCGATCCACTCGCCGCCCTTGAAGTACAGCTGCGTGGTCACCGACTCCTTGCCCGGCGCCGACACGATGAGGTGCAGATGCGCGGGACGCCACGGGTGACCGTTCTGCGCCTCGATGAACTGACCGGTCGGGCCGTCGGTCGGGATCTGGTACGGCGCGGGCTGGATCGTGGTGATCTCGTAGCGCCCCTCTTCGTCGGCGATGATGGTGCCGCGCAGGTTCCACTCGGGCAGGTGCGGAGCGAACTGCGAGTAGTAGCCGTCGTTGTCGGCGTGCCACAGTTCGACCTTCGCGCCGGCGAGGCCGTTGCCCTCGAGGTCGGTGACCTGGCCGGAGAAGACGAGCGGGGTAATCTCCTCGTCCTCGGGACGCATTGGCAGGGTGCACTTGGAGGGCAGTTCCGGCGAACCGGCGATGTAGTACGGGCCCTCGATGCTGCCTTTGGTGCCCTTGCGGCTGCGGGCGAGGACCTCTTCGACGGAATGTTCGATGAACACGTCGAGGAACAGCGGCCACTCGCCGCCCTCGCCGACGTCGATAAGCCACTGCTTGAACACGCGGTACTCGGGGTAGGTGACGCCGTGCTTCAGGATCACATCGTTGAGTGCGCCGAGTGCATCCTTGGCGATGGCCGCGAGCCGCTCCGGCGAGGTGTCGGCGGTGACGCGCTCGGCCTTGAACTTGTCGGTGGCGGCGGAGCCGGATCCGGCGGCGGTGGGGCTCTCGGTGGTGGTCATCTATTTCTCCTTGGGCTGGGAGGGGAGCGGGTTGGGCTGATATCGAGTTTTGGGCGACGCGGTGGATGTTCACACGCCGAGGGTCTTGCATCTGTACGCTGTGCGTACTACAGTCACGCAGTGCGTACATCACTACTGTGCGCGCAGTCACATTGAAATGTCAACCCCGAGTCCGAAGACGCACACGAATCGCTGGTGGAGGCCGCAATGACCGAGAGCGATCGCGATTACATCCAGAGCATCGAGCGCGGGTTCGCAGTGCTCCTCGCGTTCGACGCGCAGCGTCCGAACCCGACGCTCGCCGAACTCGCCACGGAAGCGGGACTGTCGCGCCCCGCCGTCCGCCGGATCCTGCTCACCCTGCAGAAGCTGGGGTACGTCGCCGGCTCGGGAGGCCGGTGGTCGCTCACCCCTCGCGTGCTCAGCATCGGACAGCACTACTCGGAGTCGCACGCACTGATCGAGGCCGCGATGCCCCGACTGCTCGAGGTGGCCGAGAAGACCCAGGAGTCCGCGTCGCTCGGCGTACTCGACGGCGCCGACGTGGTCTACGCAGCGCGGGTTCCCGTCCGCCGGATCATGAGCATCAACGTCTCGGTGGGCACCCGCGTCCCCGCATATGCCACGTCGATGGGACGCGCACTGCTCGCGTGGGCGCCGTCCGACGTCGTCGATCGGGTGGTCGCGGAGTCCACGTTCGCCAAGCTCGGACCCGAAACCATCGGCACGGCAGCCGAACTCGAGCGGGAACTCGCCAAGGTCCGCGAGCAGGGGTTCGCGCTGACCTCCGAGGAGCTGGAGAAGGGGCTGATCTCGCTGGCCGCCCCGGTCCGGGACGCGGCGGGCTCCGTCGTGGGAGTGGTGGCCTGCTCCACCTCGTCTGCGCGCAACACCCCCGCGCAGTTCCGGGAACAGGCCGTGCCGAGCGTTCTCGCCGCCGCGGCCGCACTCAGCTCCGACATGGGATTCGCGGGCTGACGTCCGCATTCCGGTTACACCGGGTCGAGCACGAAGTCGCAGGAGACTTCTCCGCCGACACTCAGGTCGACGAGCGACTCGACGGCGGACGCGCCGACCTCACGCGATGCGCGCGGCGCCGGCACCAGGCGCGTCTCGAGTGAGCGGAAACCGCGCGCATGCACGACCACGTTGATGTGACCGACATCGGCTTCGCCTCGGGCGCTGGAGAATTCACAGGGTGCGGGCTGCACGGTCGTGATATCGAAGCGGCCCCCGGTACAGGTGACGACGATGCCGCGCAGGTTGTTGCGCAGAATTTCGACGGAGTACCCGGAGTAGCAGCCGTCGGCGTCCGCGTGCCAGATCTCGAGCTCCGCCCCCGACAGTGGTTCGCCGTCGCGTGAGCGCACGACCCCCGCGATGCGGAGCGGAGTTCCCGGCTCGCCGGGGAGTGCCGCGAGGTTGGCGTTCCAGGGCAGCACTCGCTGCGCGGGGAGGTAGAACTCCCGGTCGACGTGGTCGAGGCCTGCCTGGTCCACGTGAGGTGCGGTCGTCGTCGACGTTGAGGTCATCACCTGTTCCGATCCCTCCCGTACGCTTTGCGTACATTAAGAACGCTTTGCGGTCGTGGACGAGTGTGCGCGTGGTCACATGCATTCGTCAACCTCGGTCCGTTCACATCGAGGACGGGTCGGCCCGGTACATCTGTGGGATAATTTCCCCGCCACCGGCGGACAACGACGTTTCGCCGTCCCCGGTTCGCGCCCTCGTGCCGGCCACATCGACTTCCCGAGGACGTCACCGATGAACACCCCTCCCCGCAGCATCACTCTCCGCTTTCTGGCCGCACCCACGGAGGTGGCGACCCTCGGCGGATCGATCCAGGGTGGACGCATCCTCGAGTGGATCGACAAGGCCGCCTACGCGTGCGCGGTCGGCTGGAGTGGTGGCTACTGCGTCACCGCCTACGTGGGAAATATCCGCTTCACCAGGTCGATCGAGTCCGGTCACCTGGTGGAAGTCGAGGCGAGGCTGGTGCATACGGGCCGCTCGAGCATGCACATCCAGTGCACGGTGTCCTCTGCTGATCCGCGTACCGGTGAGTTCACGGAGGCCAGTAACTGCCTGGTGATTTTCGTGGCGGTTGACGATTCCGGTAAGCCGACAAGCGTCCCTCCCTGGCAGCCCGTCACCGACGAGGACCGCGCGGAGGCCGACGAGGCGATCATGCGAATAGCGCTTCGCGCCGACATCGAAGAGGCGATGAGCAGGCAGGTGTACACCGACAGCGGAACGGCACCCGTGTCGGTCATGCGGTTCCTCGCGGCGCCCACCGACGTCAACTGGGGCGGCAAGACCCACGGCGGCACGGTCATGCGCTGGATCGATGAGGCCGCCTATCTCTGCGGTACCGCATGGAGCGGCGGCCCGTGCGTCTCGGTATATGCCGGTGGGGTCCGGTTCTACCGGCCGATCCAGATCGGGCACGTCGTCGAGGTCGATGCCCGACTGCTCCACACCGGAGCGCAGACCATGCACATCTCGGTGCATGTGCGGTCGGGTGATCCGCGCACGGGCGAGATGAACCTGACCACCCATTGCCTCACCGTCGTCGCAGCCGTCGACGGGGACGGCGCGGCAACCCAAGTGCGCCAATGGGATCCGCAGTCCGAAGAGGATCGAGGGCTCGAGGCCCACGCCCGGGAACTCATCGCCCTGCGGGACCGGGCCCGGATCGGCGCCCTGGCGTAACCGTGCCGGACAGCGACCGACGAGGCGTCGCCGTCAGCCGCGCAGCACGTCCGACGGCGCCGAACCGTACTTCTTCCGGAACGCCGCCGCGAACCGGCCGGTATGGGTGAATCCCCACCGCATCGCGACATCAGAGATGGTGGCCGAGGTGTCCGCGCGGAGCAGGTCGGCATGGACACGTTCGAGACGCACGTCGAGCAGGTAGTCGCGGGGGCTCACCCCCACGTACTCCTGGAACCCCTCCTGCAGTCGCCGGATCCCGACACCGGCGATCTCCGCCATCTCGGCCGCCGTCCAGGCGCGCGCGGGGTCGGAGTGGATCTCGTCGATCACCCGCTTGACGATGCGCGGCCGGGTACCGCCACCGGCCGTCTCGTCGTCCGGAATGGCCGCCAGGACGAGTGCCGTGGTGACCGCCCCCGACAGCTGCTCGGCGACGAAGGGGTTGGCGTAGACACCGCCCGAACGCAACATCTGATCGAGAAGTGACCGCACGAGCACCAACCAGCTGGCCCCGTTTTCACTGGTCAGATCCAATTGTGGTGGCAGGCGCAGTCCGGGCCGCGCCAGGATCCGCGCCATCTCCCGGTGCAGGTAGTCACGGTCGACCCGCACCCCGATGATCGAGCAGTCCTTGCTCCAGTCCGTGATGAGCGTGGTGGTGTCGGGTGGGCAGATGGTCCCAGACCCGGGCACTGACGACACCTCGTTCTTACCGGTTACCGACTCCAGGTGTCCTGACAACGGCACGTTCACCGCGTATGCCCCTGGGTGTTCCGACCGGATCGACACGTCGGCTCCCCACGAGATGTGAGTGATCTTCACCGGGCCCAATTCCACGGCTTCCGCGACCGTATTGCCGGCGTCCTCTCTGCTCAGCGGGGTCAGTCGGTGCGGGAAGTAGACATCCGACACCACGTGCGACGCCTCGTCCCAATCTCCGGGACAGACGAGCTTGGACGTGGTCGACATGGCACCAGTGTGACCGCGGACACCATCGAACGCAATTTCCGTCGTGATCCGAGTCACTGCGCAAAGCGGATCGGCACCTCGCTCAGCGGATCGACGCGCCTGAGGCCCGGACGTAACTTCGTATTCACCGCATCAGCGCCCCGACACGAAGGGAGGCTCCGATCATGGAGCAGCGCGAACTCCGGAACATCTTCGGGCAGTTCGCCAGCGGAGTCACTGTCATCACGTGCAGCAACTCCGACGGCGAACCACACGGGGCCACCGTCACCGCCTTCACCGCCGTGTCCCTCGAGCCACGGCTGTGCCAGGTGACGCTGACCCGAAAGTCGAAGGCGTGCCGCTACCTCAGCGACGCGCCCTTTGCGGTGAACATCCTTGCCGCCGACCAGGTCGACACCGCACTGCATTTCGCGGGCCGACCGCAGGAGCCGCCACCGGTGTGGACGGAAGGCCCCACGGCGCCCGTCCTCTGCGGCTCGGCCGCAACGTTGTCGTGCACGCCGTGGGCCGAGTACGACGGCGGTGACCACCTCATCTTCATCGGCGAGATCGTCGACGCCCATACCACCGGCAAGGATCCGTTGCTGTTCTACCGCAGTACATTCCACGACCTGGGCGCGCCGTCGGCGTCCGCCGCCTGGAACGGCTCTATGGACGACCCCCACAGCGGATGGTTCGACGCCACCACTTCGTTCACACCGTTCCACCTCCAAACCCTCTCCTGATCGCGATCTCCGAAGAAAGGCCATGTCGATGACTACCACCGAATCCGCCCCCGACACCACCGTCGACCGCAGCAAGGTCAACGTTGCCGCCGACAGCGAGGCAAACCGCGCCGAGAACTTCGCGTCGCGCCCGATGACCGGCGACGAGTACATCGAATCGTTGCGCGACGACCGGGAGATCTGGCTACATGGTGAGCGCGTCGAGGACGTCACCACCCACCCGGCGTTCCGCAACCCGATCCGCATGACTGCGCGTCTCTACGACTCGATGCACACCGGTGAGCACGTCGACAAGGTCACCACCCCCACCGACACCGGCAACGGCGGGGTCACCATGCCGTTCTTCAAGGCGCCGACTTCCTCGGACGATCTCCTGAAAGAGCGCGACGCCATCGCCACCTGGGCGCGGATGACCTACGGATGGATGGGCCGGTCCCCCGACTACAAGGCCTCCTTCCTCGGCACCCTCCATGCGAACAAGGAGCTGTACTCCCCTTTCCAGGCCAACGCCGAACGCTGGTACAAGGAATCGCAGGAAAAGGTCCTGTACTGGAACCACGCGATCATCAACCCACCCGTCGACCGGCAGCTGCCCCCGGACGAAGTCGGCGACGTCTTCATGAAAGTGGAGAAGGAAACCGACGCCGGCCTCATCGTCTCCGGCGCCAAGGTGGTCGCGACCGGGTCGGCGATCACCAATTACAACTTCATCGCCCATTACGGCCTGCCGATCAAGAAAAAGGAATTTGCGCTCATCTGCACGGTGCCGATGGACGCGCCGGGAGTGAAACTGATCTGCCGGTCCTCCTTCACCCAGAACGCCGCGGTGATGGGCACCCCTTTCGACTACCCGCTGTCTAGCCGGATGGATGAGAACGACACCATCTTCATCTTCGACAAGGTCCTCGTGCCATGGGAGAACGTTTTCATGTACGGCGACGTCGACAAGATCAACGGCTTCTTCCCGCAGTCGGGCTTCCTGCCCCGCTTCACCTTCCAGGGCTGCACCCGCCTGGCGGTGAAGCTCGACTTCATCGCCGGCATGCTGATGAAGGCCCTCGACGCCACCGGCGCCGGCGGTTTCCGAGGGGTGCAGACCCGCGTCGGTGAAGTGATCGGCTGGCGAAACCTGTTCTGGTCACTCACCGAATCCATGGCCCGCAACCCCGAGCCCTGGATCGGCGACACCGTCATTCCCAAGCTCGAATACGGCCTCACCTACCGCATGTTCATGATCCAGGGCTACCCCCGCATCAAGGAGATCATCGAACAGGACGTGGCGTCCGGGCTGATCTATCTGCCGTCCTCGGCGGAGGACTTCAAGTCACCCGATGTGCGCCCGTACCTCGACAAGTACGTCCGCGGCTCGGACGGCATGACCGCCGTCGAGCGGGTGAAGATCATGAAGGCCCTGTGGGATTCGATCGGCAGCGAATTCGGCGGCCGCCACGAACTCTACGAGCGGAACTACTCCGGCAACCACGAAAACGTCAAGGCGGAGCTGCTGTTCGCCGCCGAGAACCGTGGTGACGTCGCCTCCATGAAGGGCCTCGCCGAGCAGTGCCTCGCCGAATACGACCTCGACGGCTGGACGGTGCCCGACCTCATCGGCAACGAGGACGTCTCGTACTTCGGTAACAAGTAACCGCACACCCGCGCAATCCCCGTCAGAAGCGAATCAGCTCTGACGGGGATTTGCCGTACCGCCGGCGGTACGCGGCGGAGAACCCGCAGGTCGGCGTCGGCGCGACTCAGGCGGATGTCGAGGAGGCATTCGGACGGGCTGCGCCCGATGTACCTCGCGAAACCCTTCCTGCAGTCGCCGCACGCCCGTACCGGCCAGCTGGGCCATGTCCGCCGCCGTCCACGCGCGGGCCGGGTCGTCGTTCATTCCACATCCGCCGCCAGCCGGGCGGGATGGCCACCGACAACTGGATCTTCAGGCCGTTAGGGGTGGGTGATCAAGTCGACATGGTGGGTCCGCTCGGTGACTTCTGCCTCGACACCGACGATGACGGACCGATGATTCTACTCGGCGGCGGAACCGGCCTGGCGCCAATGAAATCGATAGCTCTCCAGGCGCCTACGACTGAACCCGACCGCACGATTCACCTGTATCACGGCGTGCGCGAGGAAGCCGACCGCCATGGTCGACGCCGGCGTCAAGACGTTCAAGCGCCGGCGCATGGCTCCGCGTCGGATCTTCCGGGAGAAGTTCACGCCCGCCGTCTGATAGTCGCGCACGCCGGGGGCCGTGTCCCCGGTGTGCGCATGCCGAACACGTCCTAGCCAGTACTCGGCAAATGCCTAGTGTGATGCAGCGCACAGGCTGCAAGAGTGGAATTCATTGCCGGACCCGGGCGCCCTCGCAGGGCGCAAGCCCCCGGAGATCTTGGAGGATCCCATGACTGAAACCCTGTACACAGCGCCGTCCGACGACGTGCGCGCCAAGCTGGCCGACGCGCTCATCGAGGACGCGGAAACCGGTCGCTACCAGGTGCGACGCAGCGTCTTTACGAACGAGGACCTGTTCGAACTCGAGATGAAGCACATCTTCGAGGGCAACTGGATCTACCTGGCCCACGAGAGCCAGGTCCCGAACGTCGGCGACTACTTCACCACGTACATGGGTCGCCAGCCGATCGTCATCTCCCGGAACAAGGAGGGCGAGCTCAACGCCCTGGTGAACGCGTGCAGCCACCGCGGCGCCATGCTCTGCCGCCGCAAGACGGACAACCGGACCACGTTCACCTGCCCGTTCCACGGCTGGACGTTCAACAATTCCGGCAAGCTCCTCAAGGTCAAGGACCCGCGTGACGCCGGCTATCCGGAACAGTTCAACAAGGACGGCTCCCACGACCTCACCAAGGTCGCGCGGTTCGAGAACTACCGCGGATTCCTGTTCGGCAGCCTCAACCCCGATGTCCCGCCGCTCGAGGAACACCTCGGCGACACCACGAAGATCATCGACATGATCGTCGACCAGTCGCCCGACGGCCTCGAGGTGCTGCGCGGCGCGTCCACCTACACCTACGACGGCAACTGGAAGCTGCAAACCGAGAACGGCGCCGACGGTTACCACGTGTCCGCCACCCACTGGAACTACGCCGCTACCACGTCGCGCCGCGAGTCCGGCGAGTCCACCAACACCACGAAGGCGATGGACGCCGGCAAGTGGTCGAAGCAGCAGGGCGGGTACTACTCGTTCGACAACGGTCACCTGCTGCTGTGGACCAAATGGGCCGACCCCGCCAACCGACCGCTCAACGAGCGCCGCGACGAACTCGTTGCCGAGTACGGCGAGGACCGTGCCGACTGGATGATCGGGGTTTCGCGCAACCTGTGCCTGTACCCGAACGTGTATCTGATGGACCAGTTCGGTTCGCAGATCCGGCATTTCCGTCCGATCTCCGTCGACAAGACCGAGGTCACCATCTACTGCATCGCCCCCAAGGGTGAGAGCCGGACGGCACGCGCCGCCCGCATCCG
The DNA here is from genome assembly GCF_024438035.1 of Rhodococcus tibetensis. GTDB lineage: Bacteria > Actinomycetota > Actinomycetes > Mycobacteriales > Mycobacteriaceae > Rhodococcus_F > Rhodococcus_F tibetensis. The sequence continues at coordinate 4,847 of NZ_JANFQF010000033.1, read as the reverse complement.
CCAGTACGAGGACTTTTTCAACGCCACCGGCATGGCCACCCCGGACGATCTCGAGGAGTTCCGCTCCTGCCAGAAGACGTACCAGGCCGGCGCCGCACCGTTCAACGACCTCAGCCGCGGTGTCACCCACCAACTCCAGGGCCCCGACGAGGACGCGAAGAAGATCGGCATCAACCCCATCTCCAGTGGTGTGAAGACCGAGGACGAGGGCCTCTACCCGATCCAGCACGGCTACTGGGTGCAAGCGCTCACCAAGGCGCTCGACGCCGACGTTGCCGCGAACAACCGCTGAGGGAGACGAGAGACATGACCGCAGTAGCTGAAACCACTGTCACCCAGAACGATATCGAGCAGTTCCTCTACCGGGAGGCCCGCTACCTCGACGACCGCGAGTTCGAGAAGTGGATCGAGTGCTATCACCCCGACTCCGAGTTCTGGATGCCGGCGTGGGCCGACGACGGTGAACTGACCACCGACCCGATGACCGAGATCTCCCTGATCTACTACGCCAACCGTGGCGGCATCGAGGACCGGGTGTTCCGCATCAAGACCGACCGGTCCAGCGCAACAAGCCTTCCGGAACCCCGCACCGGTCACAACATCTCGAACGTCGAGGTGATCGACCGTCGCGGCGAAGTCGTAGATGTCCGGTTCAACTGGTTCACGCTCTACTTCCGGTACAACACGGTCGACACGTACTTCGGGAATTCGTTCTACACCATCGACTTCTCCGGTGAGCAGCCTCTGATCCTGAAGAAGAAGGTCGTGCTCAAGAACGACTACATCCACCACGTGGTCGACATCTACCACATCTGATTTCTTCCCCATTCTTCGCGAATCGAGCTGTTTTCCATGACTTTCCAAGTTGCACTGAGTTTCGAGGACGGGATCACCCGCTTCATCAAGTGTGACGGCGACGAGACGGTCGCCGACGCGTCCTACCGCGCGCGCATCAACATTCCCCTCGACTGCCGAGACGGGGCGTGCGGCACCTGCAAGTCGCTCTGCGAATCCGGTACGTACGACGGCGGCGATTACATCGAGGAAGCGCTCACCGACGAAGAGGCGGAGCAGGGTTACTGCCTTCCGTGCCAGATGATGCCGGAAAGCGATCTGGTACTGCAGATCCCGACCACGTCCGACGTCGCCAAGACTGCCGCGGGCACGTTCTCGTCGACGGTCACGGAGATCCGCAAGTTCTCCGACACCACCATCGGGTTCACGATCGAGATCACGAACCGGGACGACCTCGTCTTCCTCCCCGGCCAGTACGTGAACATTACCGTTCCCGGGACCGAAGCGACGCGCTCGTACTCGTTCAGCACCGGACCCACGTCGAAGGAACTGTCGTTCCTGGTCAAGATCACCGACGGCGGCCTCATGTCGGAGTACCTGCGCAGCCGCGCACAGGTCGGCGACACGCTCGAGTTCACCGGCCCGATGGGAAGCTTCTTCCTTCGCGAGCAGAAGCGTCGCGCCCTGCTGCTGGCCGGCGGCACCGGGCTGGCCCCGCTGCTGTCGATCCTCGACAAGATGCGCACCGACGCCGCCGAGCACCCGGTGCACCTGATCTACGGTGTCTCGTCCGACGCGGACCTGGTGGAACTGGACAAGCTCGAGGCATACACGAAGTCCCTGCCCCAGTTCACGTTCGACTACTGCGTGTCCGACCCGGCGAGCAGTGCGCCGAACAAGGGGTACGTCACCGGCCTGTTCGAGCCCGCACACCTGAACGACGGCGATGTGGACGTGTACCTGTGCGGTCCGCCGCCCATGGTCGAGGCGGTGCGCGACCATTTGAAGGCGGAGGGCGTCACGCCGGCGAACTTCTACTTCGAGAAATTCAACAACGCGGCAACGCCGAGTGGGTCCGAGGTGTCCGCACAGCCGGTCCCCGACGCAGTCGAGGCGGCCCCCGAGTACGAGATCGGCGAGGAACACCAGCCTCTGTCCGAGTCGGACGCGCAGTTCGACGCCCGCATGGCACTCGAGCTGGGCGCGCTCGAACTCACCATCGGCCGACTGACTCCGGAACAGCTGGGCGAGTACCGCATCCTCGCCGAAACGTCCGGCGCCTCGATCGACCAGGACCACTTCACCGACGCCGACGCCTTCACCGACGCGAACTTCCGTTTCCACGAATTTCTGTTCCGCTGCACCGGCAACGAGGTGCTACTCGAGGCATACAACCGGCTCGAAGTCACCCAGCTGATGCGCAAGGTTCTCCGCAACTCCGGATGGGTCGACGAGCATATCCCGCAAGAGCACCTCGACATCGTCGCTGCGTTCGACAAGGGCGACCGCGACTCTGCACGGCAACTGATCGTCGAGCACAGCGCACACGCGAAGGCCACCATGTGCCGCGCCATCGAGAGCAGCGCCGTCGCATGAGCGGACTCATCACCCCGCACCGCTTCGACGGCAAGGTCGTCGCGGTCACCGGCGCAGCGCAGGGCATCGGTCTGACGGTCGCCACCCGACTCGCGGCCGAGGGCGCGACGCTGATCCTGATCGACCGCGCCGAACTCGTCCATGACGTCGCGAAGGGGTTGCGCGAGAACGGCACCGAGGCGCACAGCATTACCGCCGATCTGGAACAGTTCACCGACGCCGAGGCGGCGATCGACGAGGCGCGGCAGCAGCACGGCCGGATCGACGTGTTGATCAACAACGTCGGCGGCACCATCTGGGCCAAGCCGTACGAGCACTACACCGCCGAGCAAATCCAGGCGGAGGTGCAGCGGTCACTGTTCCCCACACTGTGGACGTGCCGCGCCGTCCTCCCACACCTGATCGCGCAGCAGTCGGGCACCATCGTCAACGTGTCCTCGGTGGCCACGCGGGGTGTGAACCGCGTGCCCTACGCCGCGTCGAAGGGCGGGGTCAACGCCCTGACCGCTTCACTCGCACTCGAAGCCGCGCAGTACGGAATCCGTGTGGTGGCCACCGCACCCGGCGGCACCGAGGCGCCCGCTCGCCGTGTTCCCCGCGGTCCCGGCGCGGAGACCGATCAGGAGAAGGCCTGGTATCAGCAGATCATGGACCAGACCGTCTACTCGTCTCTGATGAAGCGGTACGGAACGCTGGACGAGCAGGCCGCGGCCATCGTCTTCCTGGCCTCCGACGAGGCCTCCTACATCACCGGCTCGGTACTGCCCGTCGCCGGCGGTGACCTCGGCTAGCAGCTCACAGATCTCGACCGCCTCATCGGCGGGGCGCATTGCATCGTCTCGCCGATGGGGCATTTCTTTACTCGAATTCGATTGTGACACAGCACACTTACGAGCATGACCCGGTTCCCCGTCACACCCACCGAGCGGAGATCACCATGAACCCATCCACCACCGACAACTGGGCAAGCCCCCGACATCGCAGGGCCGTCACGTGGATCGTCGCACTCGCGACGATCGCCATCGTCTTCGACGGCTACGACCTCGTCGTCTACGGCACCATCCTCCCCATATTGCTCGACGACCCCACTCAACTCGGGGCGATCTCGCCGGGCCAGGCCGGCGCCCTCGGCTCCTACGCCCTCGTCGGTGTGATGGTCGGTGCGCTGGTCTCGGGTGCGGTCGGCGACTATCTCGGCCGCCGTCGGATGATGCTGATCAACATCGTGTGGTTCTCCGTCGGTATGGGGCTCGCGGCGCTCTCCACGAGCATCACGACTTTCGGACTGCTCCGGTTCTTCACCGGCATCGGTGTCGGCGGGCTCGTCGCCACCGTCGGCGCCATGGTGGCCGAGTTCGCACCAGCCGGAAAACGCAACCTGTACAACGCCATCGTGTACAGCGGCGTCCCCGCCGGCGGCGTACTCGCATCTCTGCTCGCCATCGTGCTGCGTGACGCGATCGGCTGGCGCGGCCTTTTCTGGATCGGCGCACTTCCGCTCGTCACGCTGCTGCCGCTGGCCCTGATGAAGCTACCGGAGTCGCCGAAGTGGCTCGTCGCCCGCGGGCACGAGGACAAGGCACGCCGCATCTGCGAGAACACGGGTATCCCGATGCCCGACGCCGAGGAGATCGCCGCGGAACGGGCATCGGTCGAGAAGGTCGGATTCGCCGCGCTCGCGACCCGCCGGTATGTCTGGGGAACAGCCCTTCTCGGTGTGATGAGCTTCTCCGGTCTCCTCCTCACCTACGGCCTCAACACGTGGCTTCCGAAGATCATGGAAGACGCCGGCTTCAACGCCAAGGGTTCACTGTCGTTCCTGCTGGTCCTCAATGGCGGCGCCATCATCGGCGGTCTGATCGCCTCCAAGATCGCCGACGGCATCGGCCCACAGCGCGTCGTTGCCACCACCTTCTTCCTCGCCGCGCTCGCTCTGATCCTGCTCACCCTCGGACTCCCGCTCCCGGTGCTGCTTGCTTCGGTCGCGGTCGCCGGAGTGGGCACCATCGGAACCCAGGTCCTGATCTACGGTTTCGTCTCCAACTACTACTCGACGTCCGCCCGCGCCGCCGGAGTGGCCTGGTGCGCCGGATTCGGCCGGCTGGGAGGAATCTTCGGACCCCTGATCGGCGGCGCCCTCATCAGCGCCGGGATCAGCAGCCAGGTGGCGTTCTCCGTGTTCGCGGGCATCGCCGTACTGGGCGGGATCGTCACGTTCTTCGTCCCGCGCGCAGGCGCCGCCCGCGCCGAGGTGGCGACCGCCCCGCGTAGGCGCTCCGCGCCCGTGCGTGGTTAACGAGTGCAGGGACTCCTGTGTGTGCTCAGGACATCGCGAACACTTGATGTCTCAGGACATCGTGAACACTGAGCGGCTCATCCCTGGGATCCTCGGGGATGAGCGGAACAGGGTTTTCGATGGATCCAGAGTTTGTGTCCGCGATCGTCCGGGTGGCACG
>NZ_JANFQF010000032.1 GCF_024438035.1 Rhodococcus tibetensis | reverse complement strand
GCCAGTGCCGCCGCGGTGGGCTCGTTCACGATGCGCAGCACGTTCAGGCCGGCGATCTGACCGGCTTCCTTCGTGGCCTGACGCTGGGCGTCCTCGAAGTATGCGGGGACGGTGATCACGGCATCGGTGATGTCCTCACCCAGGTATGCCTCGGCGTCACGCTTGAGCTTCATGAGCGTGCGCGCGCTGATTTCCTGAGGGGTGTACTTCTTGCCGTCGATCTCCACAGACCACGGCGTGCCCATCTCACGTTTGACCGATCGCACCGTCCGGCTCACGTTGGTGACCGCCTGGTTCTTCGCGGGCTGGCCGACCAGCACCTCACCGTTCTTCGCGAACGCCACTACCGAGGGCGTGGTCCTTGACCCTTCCGAGTTGGCGATCACCACCGGATCGCCGCCTTCCAACACGGACACGACCGAGTTGGTTGTACCGAGGTCGATACCAACCGTGCGTGCCATCTCATCCTCCTCGAGCTTTGGAGTTGTCAGACTTGAGCCGATTCGACTCAATTTTCCGACTGATACGCTGGTCAGTCAAGGGTTTCCATGACGTCACATCCACAGCCGGGAAAGGTGGCCGGACAGCAAGTTGAGCGCACCACGCTCAACCCGCACGGGCGTAGGAACCGAACTCGACGGCCGCTTAACCGCCTTCAACGCCCGGCACACAGGCTCATCTGGCCCCATTACCGAATTCGTCGGGTGAGAATGTTCGACGAGCGGCGATGATGTCTTCCGCGAGCGCGGTGATCCTGCGCTCTTCGGCGAATGCCATCGCCCGCAGCCGGGAGACCGCATCGGCCGGGGAGATACGCAGCTGGCCTGCCATCATGCCCGCCGCGACGTGCACGTTGCCGTGCGGGAACAGCGCCGGATCGGTCCAGGTCGACGGGTAACGGGTGGGGTCGAGCTCCTCGAGCACAGTCGGGCCGAGGATCGCGGCGCAGTCCTCGGCGGCCCCGCACTGGGCAACGTCGAGAGATCGCGGCTCGGCGCAGTACAGCTCGAGGACACCGACACTTCCCCCGTTCCACGGACCGAGCGGGAGAGCATAGATTCCGCGGACCCCGAGGGCGATCAGCTCCGGCACGAAGACCGGCCACTGCGTAGAGACAGCGGGGTCGGCCACATCGGAGTGAATCTCCGGCCTGTGTGAGCGGTACGCGGCGAGGCAGGGCCCCTCACCGAGGGTGAACTGCAGCTCGTCGATCCGCTCGGCGGTCGAGTCGGTGGCATACACCAGGTCACGGGTTGTGTCGCCGGCGAACACGGCGACCGCCGACCCGTCTACACCTACCGTGTCCAGGCAGTCCTCGCACAGAGTGCGAGTACGGCCGAGCAAGACCAGCGTGGGATCGTCGTTGCGACGAGCGGGATCCTCTCCGGGCGTCATTGCTGCAGCGTGCCCCGGCTAATGGTTTGGCAAACGCGAAGATCGACTACCGGGTTTTACGCACCGCGCCCGGTAACCCGACGTATCGCCGAGCGCAGACCCGCCGCGTCCGCACCGTCGATTACCGCCGAAACGTAGGCGTCGGGGCGGATCAACCACACATCCGTCGAACCGGACGACAACGTCGTGGCCAGTGCGCCGCCGATGTCGTGTACCTGGGTGGGGGCGGCGGTGGCTTCGGCGGCAATACGGCGGACGGATGCGACGTCCACGTCGGGGCCGCACAGCAGGAGAACACCGGACCGTGCCACCTCACGCAGCCGGACAGCCGAGCAATCCGCAAGAGGTATGGGCACATCGGGAATCAGGATGCCCGGCCCGGCGTCGGGGACGAAACCCCGGGCGGGCCGACCCGGGAAGGGCCGCGCGGGGTCGAGAGTGGTCAGTGTCGAGTCGACGTACCAGAACGGTTCCGCCAACCGTCCCGAATCGACCTGTGCCCGCGCCTGCGCATCGTTTACCGCCGCTTCGAGGATCGTGAGGCGACGCCGGCTCTGGGACTCGTTCTGGGGGACGAGAAAGTCCATCGTGGCCGTGGTGATCGCGATGTTCTCGAGTGCGGCGGCGTGGCGCTCGCTGTGATAGCTCTCGAGCAGTTCCTCGTCGGCCCAGCCCTTGATGACGAAGGCGAGCTTCCACGCGGCGTTCTCGGCATCGGCCACCCCCGAGTTCAAACCCCGGGCACCGAACGGGGACACGATATGCGCTGCATCTCCCGCGAGGAGAACCCGCCCCACCCGCATTCGGCTCGCGACCCGCGAGTGGAATCGATAAACCGATTTCCACACGATCGAGTACTCGGTGTCCCCGATGATGCGGCGGATCCGGGTGTCGAGGGCCCCTGATGCCACCTCTTCGTCGAGGTCGTACTCGCCGGGGACCTGCCAGTCGATGCGGAAAGTGGAGTCCGGGCAGGGGTGGATCAGCACTTGCCGGCCCGGGTTCCATTCCGGATCGAAATAGAATCGGCGTTCGTTGGCCCAGCCCGGAATGTCGGCGCGGATGTCACAGATCAAGAACTTGTCGTCGAACGAGCGGCCCTCGAACCTGATACCGAGCTGCTCGCGAATCCGGCCGGCTCGCGAACCGAGTGCGACCACGCTGTAGTCGGCGCGCACCACGACAGGCCCGCCCGGGTTCTCGCAGCCGATGGTGACCCCGTCGTCGTTCTGCTCGACGGCGGTCACACAGTGACCCCACCGCACGTCGATGAGCGGGTTGGACGCGATGCGCTCGTCGAGCAGTTCCTCCGTCCGGGCCTGCGAGATGTTGACGAACGGCGGGAACGCCGAACGTCCCCGATCGACGAAGGTCTGCGCGAACAGTTCCTCACCGCGGTGGAATGTCCGGGCACATTCCCAGGTCACGCCCTCCTCTGCGAGCTGGGAACCCACTCCGATGGCGTCCCAGACATCGAGAACATCACGTTGCTGGCAAATCGCTTTGGAACCGACCGGGTCGCGCTCGGCCCGCGCATCCAGCAGGATCACCCGTATTCCCCAGCGCGCCAGCAACAGCGCTGTCGTCTGACCGACGGGCCCGTTGCCGAGCACGGCGACCGTGCCGGCAGGTGCCTTCTTGGTTGTCATGAAACCCTCTACAAGTGATAGTCGCGACGCCGGCTCTCTCAGTCCTGCAGCTGATTCCAGACCTCACGGTCGCGTTCGGCGGTCCAGATGACCGGACGTTCGATACCCGAGAGCTCGTCCCACACGCGGGAGACGTCGAAGGGCAGGCAGTGCTCGAAGATCGGCCAGTTGCCGTACTGCTCATGCAATGCGGCGTGAGTGGCCTCGAAGGCCTCCTTCAACGTCCCGTCCCGCTCTTGCACGGCGGCGACCTCCCGCAGCATCACCTCGATGAAGTGCCGGGTCTGCTCGATGGCGGCATCGACCTCCTCGCGTCCCCGCGACACAGCGCCCCGACCGCCGACGAGCGCCTCGGCGTTCAACGCCGCGAGGCCGTCCAGGGTCCCTGTCGACCAGTCACGGTGGAATGCATCACCGGTATACAACGCTGCCTGCGCCTCGACGAGGTCGCCGGCGAAGAGAATGCGGTGCTTGGGCAACCACGCCACGATGTCGCCCTCGGTGTGGCCGCGTCCGTGGTACTGCAGCTCCAGCGTGCCCCGGTCCCCACCGAGGTCGATGGACAGAGTGTCGGAGAAGGTCATGGTGGGCCAGGTGAGACCGGGCACGGAGTCGGCACCCTTGGCCAGGCGCGGCATGCGGCCGAATTCGCTTTCCCAGTCCTCTTTTCCGCGCTCGCGGATCAGAGCCAACGTGTTGTCATGGGCGATGATGGTCTCCGCGTCGAACGCGGACGCCCCGAGCACGCGGACGGCGTGGTAGTGCGAGAGCACCAGGTATCGCACCGGCTTGTCGGTGTGCTCGCGCAGCTTCGTCAGCCAGCTCTGCGCAGCCACGGGCGTCGCCAGCGCCTCGAAGCAGACGACGAAGTCCTCGCCCTCGACCGCCCCGATGTTCGGATCGCCCTCGGCGGTCAGCGCGTAGACGCCGTCCGCCAACACTTCGAGGGTCTGTTGCTTGTCCCCCAGGTCGGCCGAGGATGCGAAGGATGTTGTCGCCATGGAAACCACCTCAATAGTCAAAGCATTGATCATCCGGTGCAACCAATGTAACCGCCCTCACAGAAAATGCAAAGCTTTGATCATTACGCGCCAGATCGGCGCTATCGTGACAGCCATGACCTCGACGACTCCGCCCGCCGACGAACTCGACTTTCTGTCCTTCGTCGACTTCGCCGTGAAGCAGACGGCCGCGGAACTGCCCGAGGTCGATCCCATCTCGATGCGCCTGGTCCTCGCGCTCCATCGGGTGACGAGCGCCCTGGTGTACGACCTCGAGTCGAGCGTGCACCGACCCAGTGGGTGGAGTTGGCCCGGCTTCCGAGTGATGTTCGTGTTGTGGCTCGCCGGCCCCTGCGAGTCGAAACGGGTCGCGCAGTTGTCCGGCATGAGCCGTGCGGCCGTGTCCGCCCTGGCGAACACCCTCGAACGGGACGGACTCCTCAGGAGGGAACCATCGATGGCCGACCGGCGAGCGGTCCAGCTGAGCCTCACCGACGCCGGGCACGACGCGATCGTCAGCACCTACACTGTGCACAACCAGCGCGAGCAGCAGTGGACGGACGCGCTCAGCGAGCCCGAGCGCCTCGTGCTCATCGGACTGCTGGAGAAGCTGGCCTCGGGTTCCGCAGCGCGGTCAGCCGTCCGACGGTAAGCAGGTGAGCGGCGCGAGCGAAGTAGTGAAGATAGTCGACCTCGAAGCATTCCGAGCCACGGTGGTCGACAGCTTCGTCCCGCTCGACACGTCGACGGAAGCCGGCGAATTCGAAGGCTCCATCCGGAGGATCGACCTCGGCTCCGTTCAGTTCTCCGAAGTGGTCGCCACGGCCCACACCGTTCGCCGGACCCCTCGAACGATCCGTGCGAGCGACCCCGGTTATTACAAGGTCGGCCTTCAGGTTCGGGGTTACTGCGTACTCACCCAGGACGAACGAGAGGCGGCGCTGACGCCGGGGGACCTCGCGATCTATGACACGACGCGCCCCTACCAGCTCTCGTTCGACGACCGGTTCCGCATGCTCGTCATGATGTTCCCGCGGACACTTCTCCGTGTCCCCGAGTCCGGGATAGCGCAACTGACCGCCCGCAAAATCTCCGGCAGGCAGGGGCTGGCCACCGTCGTCGCACCCTTCCTCCAAGGACTCGGAAGGGACGTCTTCACCACCACACCGTCGGTAGCAGCGCATCTCAACGAAGCCGTTCTCGACTTACTCGCCGCCGCGTTCGCTGAGCAACTCCAACTCACGGACAGCCTGCCGCCCGAGACACGCCATCAGGCAATGCTATTCCGGATCCACTCCTTCATCGAGTCGAACCTCTCCGACCCCGAGCTCAGCGTGGCGCGCATCGCCGCGGCGCATCACGTGTCGACTCGGCAACTACAGAAGCTGTTCGAGGCCGAGAACTCCACCGTCAGCGGGTGGATCCGGCAGCGCCGACTCGAGCAGAGCCGACGCGACCTGAGCGACCCACACTATTCGCACCTCCCCGTGGCGACCATCGGTGCACGGTGGGGATTCACCGAGGCAACGCACTTCTCACGTCTTTTCAAGGCCAATTTCGGCCTCACTCCCGGCAGCTTCCGCACCGAGTGAGACACGTGCGCAAATAGTCAATACTTGTACCGTTCCGGTCAATCGATTACCCCTCGACATCCCGGCATAGTGAGACCCACGTCGCGTGGCTGCCGCTGCTGACACCTGAAGCACCGCTCAACCGACGGGAACGCTTCCGGCAGTGGCGCGGGGTGCGCCCGTTCTGGGGCGCGGTCATGCTCGTGGTCTCCGGTGTCTTCCTCCTGCTCCCGGCTTACACCACCGCAGAGGTCGGTGACCTTCTGATCTCGATCAGCACCATTTCGGGAGTGCCGACGTTGTTCCTCGGTGCGTCGATGCTGGTGTGCGCCGGGTCGGTGCTGGTGGGGCCGAAGACGCGGATTCCGGCAGGGGTGGGCGCCCTGCTCCTCGCTCTCGTCGCCCTGCCTGCGGCCAATTTCGGCGGCTTCGGAGTCGGAACGCTGATGGGCGTTCTGGGTGCCGCCGCTACCCTCGCCTGGGCGGAGCATTCCGGGGATCGGTCACCGGCCGCGACAGCGACACGGAAGCTGCCGACTACTCTTATCGCAGACTGACCGCACGATCAGACGGGCGCCGGCATGGACAACCACGCGATCGCAGACTCGGCGGACCCCGAGAGGCTGGCCCGTCGCGTGCTCGAACTCCGTGTGCCGGGGCAGCGGCTGATCATCGGGGTCACGGGACCTCCCGGCACCGGGAAATCGACGCTGGTCCACCAGGTAGTCGCCGCCCTGCCGGGTCGTGTTCCGACGGTGGTGGTCCCGATGGACGGTTTCCACCTCAGCAACACCGTGTTGCGTGCACTGGGGTTGGAGGATCACAAGGGCGCTATCGCGACCTTCGACGACGCCGGGTACGCGGTGCTTCTGGAGCGGCTGCGCCGCCGCGACGAGGACGTCGTCTACGTACCCGACTTCGACCACGCCGTCGGCGATCCCGTAGCTGCCGCGATCCCGGTGCCCCGCGCGGTCGACGTGGTGTTCACCGAAGGCAACTATCTGCTCGCCGCTTCAGGGGCATGGCCACGCGCACGCACGATGATGGACGAGGTCTGGTACCTCGACACGCCCCGAGAACTCAGGCTGTCTCGTCTGATCGATCGGCACCGGGCGGCCGGCAAATCGGGCCCGGCCGCCCACGCCTGGGCCCACGGCACCGACGAGATCAATGCGTCGATGGTCGCCGAAACGCGGGGACACGCGGACCTGGTCATCGTCAACAGGTAATGGAGATCTCCGCCGGGGTGCTCCCCTCAGAGTTCCCTCATGTCCGACGGCGATCAGTACGCCCGCGTGCTAGTGATCGCTCCACGGTCGTCGACTGTCATGGCGTCGATGGTTTCATCACTTGTTTCCGTTTCTCGGTTGCGGTGCCGGTGCGGTAACTCGGCGAGGTAGCGGTCGACAGTGCCGTACTTCTCGGCGAGCCTAGCGGTGGCGTCGACGAAGCTCCGGTTCATCTCCTGCATGAATGCCACCGCGTCGGTGGCGACTTCAGTTGCGTTACTGCAGCACCCAGGTCACCGGACAGAAGGGGTATGTCGAGGTACCGCGGTCCGGCAGAGAGCCGGTTCGCGGCGGACCTTGCGCATCGAGACATGAAGAGCCTTTCGTCGGGTGTCGCGGAATCCGCCCCGTCCGGCTTGCGCGAAACGTCAGCGGGTAACCACATCACAGTGCCCCGCCGTTTCCCGTGGCTACGAGCTTCTCCGATGACCGGGAGAGCCCGTTCCCGGGGCGGAGACGCCCGCAGCAGACTCGGCCGTCGGCACCGGCGTGCCCGACGAACGAAATTTTCCACGAGACGAGGATGTGAGCTGAGATGGCCGAAATCCCACAGCAAGCAGCAGGTCCTCGACGACGTGGGACGCGCCACCGTCGAAAAGCTGGGCGCACGGGCCCGGTACGTTCCCCTCCGGTGGCTGGGCCGCGGGGCCGGCAGAAAATGTAATGGGCCAACGATTTTTTACCGATCAACACGATCCGACCACAACGAGGAGTGATCGACATGAATCGTTTCGCAGAGCGCCGGGTCCTGGTGACGGGCGCCGCGTCCGGAATCGGGCAGGCCACGGTTCTCCGTCTGCTCGAGGAAGGCGGCACCGTCGTGGCCGCCGACGTCTCCGACGACGGCCTGAAGCGCACCGTGACATTGGCCGCGGCCGCGGGCAGCGCCGAGCGTCTCGACACCACGACCATCGACATCGGTGACGAGGCGTCCGTGATCGACGGCGTGAGTGAGAGCATCGACAAGCTCGGCGGCCTGGACGTGCTCGTGAACGCGGCGGGCATCCTGCGCGCCTCGCACACCCACGACACCTCCCTCGACCTGTGGAACCAGGTGATCGGCATCAACCTGACCGGCACGTTCATCGTCGTCCGCGAATGCCTGCCCGCGCTGCTGCGGTGCGAGCGCAGCGTGGTTGTGAACTTCAGCTCCACCTCCGCCACGTTCGCCCATCCGTACATGGCGGCCTACGCGGCGAGCAAGGGCGGAATCCAGTCGTTCACCCATGCCCTGTCGCTCGAATACGGCAAGCAGGGCCTGCGCGCGGTAAGCGTCGCTCCGGGCAGCATCAAGACCGGAATCACGGATGCCACAGCCGGTTACGTGCCCCCAGACGCCGACTGGACCCTGTTCGCCAAGCTCTCCCCCATCTTGCCCACCACCCTCGAATCCGGTGGCGCCGCCATGGGTGGACCCGAACAGGTAGCCGGCGTCGTCGCCATGCTCGCCTCGGACGACGGCGCCTTCATCACCGGCACCGAGATCCGCATCGACGGCGGCACGCACGCCTGAGCACCGAATTCACGGACGACGGTTGCGGCGCGGTCAGCTTCGTTATCGACTGACGCTCTCCTAATCCAGAGGACTTCCCGTGACGCTCCCCCACCCTCTCGATTTCCGTGGCCAGCGCCGTGGTCGTCACCGGCGGCGCCGACGACGCTGCCACCGTCTCTCACGCTTCGTGGAGAAGATCCTTGCCCTGAACCTGCAGGCGCCGTTCACCGTTGCCGAGGCAGCCAACACTTGTGATGCAGCAGCAGTCGGAGGGCGGCGCCATCATCAACATCGGATGCCTCTCCGCCCACGACCCACAACCCGGCACCGCCGCAAAAGCCGGATTGCTCGTCCTCACCAAAAGCGCTCGCACTCGAATGCGGCTCGAGCCCCGGTGGCGATGTCTCGGTCAGCGGGAGGTGATGGTCGCAGGTACCTTCGGCGGTAGGCTCGGTGGTGTGAGTACGACCAGTTCGAGGCGCGAAAGGCTCCTGGCTGTCGGTCGCGGTGTGGATCTCCCGCGGCACGCACGATTGTTGAGCGAGGTGCGCGACGCGGTACTGTCCGGCCAGAAACCGCCGATGCTTCCACGTGATGTCGTCGCTCGGTCGTGGTCGCGACTGCAGGCCGGTGGTGTCAGCCCCGCCCGCTGTGAGGATGTTGTTCTCGCGGACTGCTCCGAACTCGAGTCTCGCCGTACACGAACCTCTCTCCGCTCGGTTCTTCCGGAACTTCGGAGCACGTTGACCGAGGTAGCAGACGATGCGAATTTCATCGTGGTGATCGCCGACACCGACGGGGTTGTGTTATGGCGAGAGGGTTCCCGTGCTGTGCGCAAGGCAGCTGATGCTCTCGGCTTCGTGGAAGGCGCCCGCTGGTCCGAGGATCTGGTCGGTACCAATTCCGTCGGCACCGCCCTGGTTGAAGAAGCCCCCGTGCAACTATTTTCGGCCGAGCATTATGCGCGGTCACACTACGGCTGGTCGTGCACCGGGTCGCCGGTACACGATCCACGGACCGGCGACGTGATCGGCGTGGTCGATATCAGCGGTTCGGCGATGTCGGTGCATCCGACCACCGTGGCGCTTGTGCAAACTGCGGTGCGATTGGCCGAGTCGACGTTGTGGCGCGAACACACTGTCCAACGCGACAAGATCCGCGCGCAGGCGGCACCGGTGCTCGCCGCGGTGGGTGGGCGCGCACTCGTTGTAGACCGGCACGGCTGGGTCGTGGAAGCCAATGGGGTCGGTGTCCCCGAACGTTTGACACCTCCGTGTGCCGACAAGCCAATGCTGGTGCCGGGGCTGGGCTTATGTGTGCCCGAGCCGCTCGGTGAGGGGTGGTTGGTGTGTCGCCGAGACGAGCGGGCGGTCATCGAACTCGAGCTCGATCTCGGTGGGGCGCCGCGAGCGACGGTGCGGGGAGATGTGGACTGGACGCGGGCTTTGTCGCCGCGGCATGCGCAAATTCTGCGGGTGCTTGCGAGCAGAGCGCCCGCCGGCATCGACGCCGCCTCCATGAGCGAGGCATTGTTCGGTGACCGTGACCACGTGGTCGCCGTCCGCGCCGAGATCTCGCGCCTGCGAAAGACTTTGGGCCCCGTCTTGACCACCCAGCCGTACCGGTTCGCGAACGATGTTCAGGTACGGATGATCGGCTGAAATCCTCGTGCGGTGACGAATTCGCAGAGGTCGGCGCGCAGTTGCGGATCGAGTCGCCAACCGGCGGGACCGTCGAGAATCTCGCGGAGTCGCGCGAGGTAACCGGCGGGTGTCATGCCGAACTCGACGAGAAGGTCACCGGTGTTCCCGCCCCCGTAAGGCAGCCAGCGACGGGCGAACTCGATGACTCGTGCATCTTCGATAACCGAACTGTTATTCATGGGTGAGGCTCCTGGCAGGGGGTGTGGAGGCGAGGTGAGTGAGGCGGTCCGCGAGTTCGCGGTGATGATGCGCCATCGCCTGCGCGTAGAGGCGACCGGCGCGGTACGAGGAACGCACGAGCGGTCCGGCCATGACCCCGGCGAAACCGATCTCCTGTGCAGCGTTCGAGTGCTCGACGAACTCCGCTGGTAGAACCCAGCGTTCGACGGGATGGTGCCTCGGCGACGGACGCAGATATTGGGTGAGGGTGATGATGTCGCAGCCGGCCGCGTGCAGATCGACCATAGCCTGCTGCACCTCCTCGGGGGTCTCACCCAAGCCGAGAATCAGGTTCGACTTCGTGACCAAACCGAAGTCGCGGGCGGCGGTGATCACGGCGAGGGACCGCTCGTATCCAAACCCAGGCCTAATCCGCTTGAAGATCCTTGGCACGGTCTCGAGATTGTGTGCGAGAACCTCGGGGCGGGAGTCGAACACCTCGGCCAGCAGGTCCGGCTTGCCACCGAAGTCCGGGATCAGATTCTCGACACCGGTGCCGGGATTGAGCCGGTGAATCTGCCGCACGGTTTCGGCGTACAGCCAAGCGCCGCCGTCGGGAAGGTCGTCGCGGGCGACACCGGTAATCGTGGAGTACCGCAAGCCCATGGCCTGAACGGACACGGCGACCCGGCGAGGTTCGTCACGGTCGAGATCGTCCGGTTTGCCGGTATCGATCTGGCAGAAGTCGCAGCGACGCGTGCACTGCTCACCGCCGATGAGGAACGTCGCCTCACGGTCTGCCCAGCATTCGTAGATGTTGGGGCAGGCGGCTTCTTCACACACGGTGTGCAAGCCCTCACGTTTGACGAGGTTCGCGAGCTCGGAGAGTTCCGGGCTCATCATTGCTCTCGTCCTGATCCAGTTCGGTTTGCGTTCGATCGGGGTCTCCGCATTTCGGCGCTCCAGTCGAAGCAGCTTCCTGCCGGGTGGAGCCTGCGCGGCGTCGGACGATCCTGGTGTGGCAGTCACGTGTCGAATTCCTGGGGTGATTCCCGCCGAATCGCGGCGCCCGAGGGCACCGCGATTCGGGCGGACGGCTACATGTTGATCGGACGACCCAGCGCCGCGAGCACCGATTCGTGCATGGCCTCGGACAACGTGGGGTGGGCGAACACGACCTCGGCGAGATCGTCACTGGTGGCTTCGAGCGATCGCGCGATTCCGAAGCCTTGGATCTGCTCGGTGACATCGGGACCGACCATGTGCGCGCCGAGAAGCTCACCACTGTCGGCATCGAAGATCGTCTTGACGAACCCGTCGGCCTCGTCGATGGCGAGAGCCTTGCCGGACGCCTGCAGATCGAACTGCCCGATCTGCAGGCGTCGCCCCGTCGCCCGCGCTTGACCTTCGGTAAGACCGAGACTGGCCACCTGCGGGCGGGCGTAAGTGCACCCGGGGACATAGTCCTTGTCCAGCGGTGCCACGTGCGGGGCGCCTGCGAGTTTGTCGACACACAACACGCCCTCATGACTGGCCTTGTGTGCCAGACACGGAGCGCCGGCGACGTCACCGATCGCGTAGATCCCGAAAGTGGTGGTCCGGCACCACTCGTCGGTGGTGACGAATCCGCGGTCGACCTCGACGCCGAGTTCGTCGAGCCCGAGGTTCTCGACGTTGCCCTGGATGCCAGCGGCGACGAGTACCCGGTCGACGATGGCTTCTTCCTCCGTCCCGTCTGCCGACTTCACTGTCACCGCGACAGAATCAGTTCCGACCACCAGTTCGGACACGGAAGCGCCGGTGTGGATTCTGATTCCTCGCTTCTCGAATTGCCGCCGAACGTGGCCTGCGACCGCGGCATCCTCGACTGGCAGGATCTGCGGTGCCAGTTCGACGAGAGTCACCTCGCTGCCGAGGTCACGATAGAGGCTGGCGAACTCGACACCGATGGCACCGGATCCGATGACCAGCAACGACTTCGGAAGCTCCTTCGGGACCAGGGCATCGAAGTAGGTCCAGACCCGATCGCCGTCGGGCGTCACTCCGGGCACCGACCGCGGGCGCGCACCCGTGGCCAGGATGATGTGATCGGCCCGGTACTCCGTGAGCGGCGCCGACTCGTCCTCGGCCGACCTGACGCCGACAACGCCCTTCCCGATCAAGCGGGCGGTGCCGGTGATCACGTCGATGCCGTTCTTCTTCATCAGATAGCCGATGCCGTCGGACAACCGACCCGACACCCCACGGCTGAATTCGACGAGCTGATTGATGTCGAATTCGATTCCGCTGGCGGTAAACCCGAGCGGTCGTAAATTCGCCAGCGTGTGTGCGACATCGGCACCGTGCAGCAGGGCCTTGGTGGGAATGCATCCCCAATTCAGGCAGATGCCGCCGAGTCGGTCCCGTTCGATCATCGCGGTGCGGAGTCCATGTTGAGCGGCGCGGATGGCGGCGACGTAGCCACCAGGACCACTTCCGATCACCAGGACATCGTATTTGTCAGTCATGGATTCTCCCTAGACCAGCATCAATGCGGGTGACTCGACGAAACGCCGCAGCTCTTGCAGGAACGTCGCGCCGAGGGCGCCGTCGATCACCCGGTGGTCACAGGACAATGTGACCGTGAGCATTGTGCGGGGAACCACCTGACCGTCGACGACAACCGCACACTGATGTCCGGCACCGACTGCGAGAATGGCGCCCTGCGGCGGGTTGATGATCGCGTCGAATTCGCGGACCCCGAACATCCCGAGGTTGGACACGGTGAAGGTTCCGCCCTGGAACTCGTCGGGGCTCAGCTTTCCTGCCTTGGCCTTGGTCACCAATGAGAGCACTTCGCTGGAGATCTCCGCGAGGGTCTTGCTCTCTGCGCCCCGGACGATCGGCGTGATCAGACCCGACGGGAGAGCCACGGCCACCGAAATGTCCGCGCTCGCGTACCGCAGCAACGACTGGTTCGCCTCGTCGAACTGAACGTTGACATCGGGCACCTTGCGCAGCGCCGCCGCACAAGCCTTGACGATGAAGTCGTTGACCGACAATTTGACCGCGGGCACGGTCGCGTTGATCTCCTTGCGCAGTGCAAGAAGGTTGTCGATCTGCAGGTCGGCGGTGAGCCGGAAGTGCGGGGCGTTGCGCTTCGAATCCTGCAACCGCTGCCCGATCGCCTTGCGCATTGCGGTGAAGGGAATAGTCTCGTATTCCGGTGCAGTGTCCACGTTTTCCGGGACACCGAGGGATGTGGTTGCCGCCGCATCCGGCAGCAGGCGGAACTTCCGTTCGGCCTCCCGGATGTCCGCTTCACACACCCGGGAGCGGGAACCGGTCGCCCGGCAATCGTGCAGATTGATGCCGAGATGTTTCGCCAGTCGGCGTGCCACGGGGGTGGCGTCGACCGCGCTGTCGTCCTCGGTGGAACGTCCGGGCACACCCGAACGCGCCGGCGCAGGCACTTGCGCGACGGTTCCGCCCGACGCACGGATCGCGTCGTGAACGTCCTGGACGGAGATTCTGCCCTCGCGTCCGGTTCCCTTCACCACACCCAAGTCGATCGACAACTCGTCCGCCAATCGGCGCGCGTGCGGGGTGGAGAACACGTCACCATTCGTCTGACCCCTGAGCGATTGCGGTACGGTCGTCGTCCCGTTCGCCCTCGTAACGGTGTTCGTGCCCGTAGCCGGCACCGATTCCTGTGCCGCCGGCGCGGAAGGGGTCCGCTCGAGGTCGGGTTCCGCGGGTGTGGGCTGCCCACCCGGTGACCGCTCGGACTCGGCGGGCGCCGGGACCTGGGCTGCCCCGCTGCTGGTCAGGAATTTCTCGATCTCGTCATCGGAGACAGCGGCATCGGCCGATACGGCCAGCACCGCACCGACCGGCAAGGTCTCGCCCGGCTTGGCTACGACCCGCCTGAGCACGCCGTCGAACGGTGCCTCCAACTCGTTGGTGATCTTGCTGGTCTCGATCTCGCAGAGCAGGTCGCCCTTCGCGAAGGGCGTTCCCTCCTCGATCAACCACCCCGTCACGGTGCCTTCGTCCATGGACAGGCCCCATTTGGGTACTTCGATCAGTCTGATGTCGCTCATGTCAGGCACTCACGACCTTGCGGATGGCTGCCTCGATGCGCGCCGCGTTCGGCAGCCACGCCTGCTCGAGGACGGGAGAGAACGGCACCGGGGTGTGCGGCGGGGTGACCAGCTCGATCGGGGCCTTCAACGAACCGAACGCTTTCGTCGCAATCAGGGCGGCGACGTCGTGCCCGAACCCGCATCGGGCCGCGGACTCGTCGACGATCACTACCCGGCCGGTTGCGGCGACCGATTCGAGGATCCCCTCCTCGTCCAGCGGTGAGACGGTCCGGGGGTCGACGACCTCGACCGAGATGCCGTCGGTGGCAAGTTTGTCGGCGGCGGCGTTGGCCGCGTTCACCATTGCCGAGAGCGCGACGACCGTGACGTCTGTGCCTTCACGGGTATAGTTGGCGACGCCGAACGGGATCGTGTACGGCGCGTCGGGCACCTCACCCTTGAGGTCGTACAGAGTCTTGTGCTCGCAGAACACGACGGGGTCGTCGTCTCGGATCGCCTGGATCAGAAGACCTTTCGCGTCATACGCGTTGGATGGTGCGACGACCTTCAGACCCGGGACGGCGGCGAACACGTTGTACGGAGACTGCGAATGCTGGGCGGCTGCGGAGAATCCGGCGCCGATCATGCCACGCACCACCAATGGGGTGCGGGCCTTGCCACCGAACATGTACCGGAATTTGGCGGCCTGGTTGTAGAGGGCGTCGTAGCAGACTCCGAAGAAGTCCATGAACATCAACTCCGCGACCGGGCGCAGTCCCGTGAGCGCTGCACCCGCCGCCATGCCGATAATGGCGGACTCGGTGATCGGAGTGTCGATGACACGGTCGGAACCGAACTCCGTCCACAATCCCTTCGTCACCCCCAGCACACCACCGAATGCCTCGACCTTCCCGGACTCGAGTTCGGGGTTGGTGCCGGCCTGGCCACCGCGCAGATCCTCACCGATCTGCACCACCGTCGCATCACGCTCCATTTCCTGAGCGAGTGCGGCCTTGATCGCTTCGCGATATGTCGTCTTCGACGTGGTCATCTTCGTTCTCTCCTCAGTACGACACGTAAACGTCGGTCAACAGGTTCGCCACCGGCGGGTACTCCGCGGCCCGCGCCTTAGCGACGGCATCGTCGACCCGGGCTCGGGCGTCGGCCTCGATTGCGTCGAGTTCCTTCGCCGACACCTTCTTGCTGTCTTCGTGGTTGCGGAAATTCAGCAGCGGATCCTTGGTCTCGCGCAGCTCGGCGACCTGGTCCGCCGTGCGGTAGAGCTGAGCATCGCCCTCGAAGTGCCCATGCCAGCGGTACGCGACGGCCTCGATCGTGGACGGTCCCCCTCCCCTGCGGGCACGCTCGACGGCATCACGGGTTGCCTCGTGCATTGCGAAGAAATCGGTGCCGTCGACGGTGGTCGCCGGCATTCCGAACGACGACGCCCGCCCAGCGATACTCGGTGCGCCGACCGCGTAGTCACGTCCGGTCGCCTCGCCGAAACCGTTGTTCTCGATCACGAACACAATCGGGAGCGAGAGAACGACGGCCATGTTCATCGCCTCGAAGACAGTTCCCTGGTTGGAGCCGCCGTCTCCGGTGAATGACGCTGCCACGCCGCCATTTCCGAGGGTCTTCGCGCTCAACGCGGCGCCGATCGCCAGAGACGGGGCACCGCCGACGATCGCGTTCGCGCCGAGCATGCCCACCGACAGGTCGGCGATATGCATCGACCCGCCCTTGCCGTGGCAGAGGCCGGCGTCCTTACCGAAGATCTCTGCCATCATGCCGTGGAGGTCGCAGCCCTTGGCGATGCAATGACCGTGCCCGCGATGCGTCGACCCGATGTAGTCGGTGTCCTCGAGGTTTTCGCACACCCCGACAGCAATCGCTTCCTGACCGGAGTACAGATGGATGAACCCTGGGATGTCACCCGTGGCGTTCTCCTCGTGCAAACGGTCTTCGAACGCCCGGATTTCCGCCATCTTCCGATACGCGCTCAGTAATGCACTCTTGGTCAGCGCCATTGCTCTCCTCTGTTTTCTCCATTGGGACCTCTGTGCTGGGCCCACCTACGATTACGACGACGGTCCAACCTCTTGTTGCCTCGTGGCTCGTGTGACCCGGGTCATGAATGTAGGGCGATATGACACACGCAATAAAGGTTGCAGCCGATTGCAATCAGTACGCCGCAGCCGGACGACGCGCCGGACCCGAACCTCGAACACCGCCGTTGGTTACCCTCGAATGATGGCTGCAATCCCAGATCCCTCGGTGGGCACGAACACCGCGGTGGCCGGCCTCGAGAGCACTTTTGCCGACGAGCTGGGCGCCCTGACGGTGCCGTGGCAGGGCACTCATGCGCCTGACCCCAAGTTGCTCGTGCTCAACGAGCAGCTCGCGGCGACGCTGAAGTTGGACGCAGCGACACTGCGTAGCGAGGACGGGGTCGGCATCCTGTCCGGATCGACAGCGCCGGCCGGGGCCAAGCCGGTGGCGATGGCGTATGCGGGCCATCAGTTCGGTGGGTACGCACCGCTCCTCGGGGATGGTCGAGCGTTGCTGCTCGGCGAACTGGCGAACAGCGATGGTCAGCGAGTGGATCTGCATCTCAAGGGTTCTGGGCGCACACCCTTCTCGCGGGGCGGCGACGGGTTCGCGGTTGTCGGCCCGATGCTGCGCGAATACCTGGTCAGCGAGGCCATTCATTCCCTCGGCATCCCCACTACGCGCGCGCTGTCGGTGGTCGCGACGGGCCAGCTCGTTCGCCGATACGGCGCCGAGCCCGGTGCCGTCCTCGCACGGGTCGCGGCCAGTCACTTGCGGGTGGGCACCTTCGAATACGCGGTCCGACAGGGCGAGGTCTTACAGCCGCTCGCCGACTACGCGATAGCCCGCCACTACCCGGAGCTGACCGGGCTGCCGGTGAAGCTCGAGAGCGACCGCTACCTGGCGTTCTTCGAGGCGGTGGTCGAGGCGCAGGCGTCACTGGTGGCGAGGTGGATGCTCACCGGTTTCGTGCACGGGGTGATGAACACCGACAACACGACCATTTCCGGGGAGACCATCGACTACGGTCCGTGCGCCTTCCTCGACGCGTTCGACCCGGCCGCAGTGTTCAGTTCGATCGACCACGGCGGCCGCTATGCGTTCGGCAACCAGCCCGCTGCCATGAAGTGGAACCTAGCGCGTTTCGCGGAAACGCTGCTCACACTGATCGATACCACGCCGGATGACGCGATTGCCGCGGTCTCGGCAGTCCTCGATACCTTCGACGAGCGTTACGACAGCCACTACGCGGCCGGTATGTCGGCAAAGCTCGGTGTGGCCGGCAAGCTCATCGATCGAGCACTGGTCGACGACCTGCTGACCCTGATGGAGGAACACGGTGCCGACTGGACGGGTAGCTTCCGTGCTCTCGCGGATGAACTACGCGGAAATTCGACGTCCCTCGACGGCCTCATGCCTCGCGAGCGCATCGAGCCATGGTTGGAACGCTGGCGCGGCACCCTGACGAAGCATGGTCGCGGGGCAGCGGAGACGGCGGACGCGATGGACCGCGTCAACCCGCTGTACATCCCGCGCAATCATCAGCTCGACGCTGCATTGCGCGCCGCGACCGACGGTGAGCTCGCCCCGTTCGAGAAGCTGCTGGAGGTCGTCACGCATCCGTTCGACCGCCGCGACGAGTGGTCCGACTACACCACACCCGCACCGCGCTCATTCGGTACGACCTTCCAAACGTTCTGCGGCACATGAGTTGGGCGCACGATTTCGGGCCCGGCGCGTCGCCCAGGGCCCCTCGGCCCGTCGCCCTCGGTAGACCTCCGTTGCATCCTGCATCCTCCGACGAGCCCCGATGACATCGATGATGCCGTGGCGAGAAGGTCAGCTTCCGAGGAAATCATCGAGTTCTGGCGGATGCACGATAGTGCTGAATTATTCACAGGACCGGAAGTTCTCGGCGGTTTCCAACTGCGGTGCAGCGTGTCACTCGGACCTCGCGAACTTCCTCGGTGAGTTCCCGGTAAGTCGTGTGAAAGCGTTGGTGAATGCGGTTGCCGATTGATATCCGACGCGCCGCGCCACCTCGGTCATCGACAGGCTCTCGGCCCGGAGCATGTCCTTCGCGGCAGTCATGCGCCAATGGAGCAGGTACTGCATGGGCGGCATACCCACTGCGCGGCTGAATCTTTCCGCGAAGACCGCCCGCGAGACGCTCGCCTCCCGCGCGAGGCGCTCGACAGTCCAGCCGTACGCCAGGTCGGCGTGCATTGCGCGCAACGCCGGAGCCAGCGCGGGGTCTGACAGTCCCGCGATCAAACCGCGCTCCGCACCCGGTGCCGGCGCGGTGCGCAGTCGCATCGCCTCGACCAACAGCACTTCGACAAGCCGTTCGAGAATCAAGCCGTTGGGCGCCTCTGAGTCTGCCTCGTCAGCGATGAGCTCGACGATCCGGTGCAGTCGCGTTGCTCTCGGTTCATTCCGGCGAACCAGAACGACGCGCGGCAACAGTGGCGCAAGAAGGGACGCATTCGCAGGCTCGAATCGGAAGTACCCGCCGAGCATGCTCATCGTGACGGTGCCTTCACCGCTGCCGTGGCGCGTTTCCCTGGCCTGCGGCTCCAGTGGCAGGACGGTCGGTTCGACGTCGTGTCCGCTGGCGAGGACGAATCCGGGCATATCGGGAAGGAGAAGGAAATCGCCACGCTGGAGTTCGATCGTGTCGAGTCCGTCGAGCGAAAGCAGGCATGCGCCTTCGAGCATCAGGCAGAATGCCGGATCTGCATACCGCGGTTTGCGCACACTCCATTCGCCGGCTCCGCTGATGATCTTCGACGAGACCGTCCTGGGACGCAGTAGGGAGATCAGCATTTCGACCGGACCCAGGCGGTCGGCGGGGGACGGCTCCACATCCTCGGAGCGGCGTGTCTGCACACCGTCAAGCTACCCAAGACCCGCCACCCCCGCTTCGCGATTTGCCTCAGGCGGACTGGGCCAGCGCCACCGCGTCTTCCCCAGCCGGGAATCTCAACTGTTCGGAGGTGTCGTTCGCAGCCCGTAGGACCACCTCGGCGACGTCTTCCGCGGTTGTGGTCGGCCGGGGTCGGCCGAAGGCGGCGAAGATGGGATCTGCGAACGCCGCGTAGTCATCGGGGACCATCCCCTCCATACGTTGACTCCCGTTCGCGGTGAATTGCGTCGACGGACCATATCCGGGCTCCACGAGCCTGGCCCGGACATTGAAGTAGTCGAGTTCCAGCGCCAGCGATGCGGTGAATCCTTCGATGGCCATCTTGCTCGCGGTATAGACCGCCGCGAGTGGCATTGCGGTCAGCGTCACGCTGGAGGTCACGTTCACGACCACACCCGCGCGCCGTTCGCGCATTTGAGGCACGACCGCCTGGGTCATCGCCATCACGCCGAACGTGTTAGTTTCGAACAATTCTCGCGTGACGGACATCGGCGTTGCCTCGAACGCCCCTACCGCGCCGATACCTGCGTTGTTGACGAGCACGTCGATGGGCCCGCTGGATTCCACCGCGGCCTCGATGCTCGCTGCATTCGTCACATCAAGCGGCACGACGGTCAGTCGGTCGGCCGGCGGCAGCACGTCCTCACGGGGCGTACGCATCGTGGCGATGACATTCCAGCCCTCGCGGTGGAACCGCTGCGCGGTCGCAAGTCCATAGCCTGAGGAGCATCCGGTGATGAGCACTGTTTTCATACGGCAAAGCTATCGTCGCCACACACGGCGCTTCAATGCCGAAGCGTCTGGGATTCTTCATCAATCGTCTGACCGGATCCGAGAACGCAAGAAGGCCCCGTCACGGCCGCGAGGGCGGGCATCAGTTCGCTTCGGCACTGTTCTCGTCGGCCCGTTACACAGGCTCGACGGCAGCGAAGGAGCCGCGGCTCATACGACGCAACGCTGCGCATCCCGTGGGCAGGTGAGCCCGAAATCTCAGGAGAGTCAAGGGTATTTCGGGTCCTGTGGAGATTCTGGCGAGCCCTCGAGCCGGACAGCTGCGGGGAGTGTCCGCCGGGGAGCGGCGTTTGTAGTTTGATCTGCTGTGGTGCCTGTGAGCCTGTCATGGTCAGTTTCGCCTGACCATTTTCGAGGCTGGAGTCACGGTGGAGTCGAAACCAGAATCTGGCCCCGCTGTATGCGGCTCAGATACAGCAACGTGGGCGCAGGCGGCCAGCTGGTTGCACTCTCCGCTGCGCGTCGCGGAAGGCCTGCACTGTCTCGGTGGGATGCGGCCGCGGGAGGAAAGCTCGTAGCCCTGCTCGAGACCATCGACATCGCCGGCTGCCTCTGAGGACGCTACCGCGCTCGCGAGCCGATCCGCGGGACGAGCATCGGCACCCGCGAGCGGTAGGTGCGATAGTCGTCACCGAACGTATCGACGAGGTCATGCTCCTCGAAGCGCACCGCCACCAGGATGAATCCGGTGGTTCCGACAGCGAACAACAATCGGCCCCAGGTCATCGTCGGCGCCACCCAGAACGCGATCACGAAACCGGCGTACAGCGGGTGCCGGATCACCCGGTACAGCATCGGTGTCCGAAAGCGACTGGGAAGAGCCGACTTTCCGCTCTGATTCCGCAGCACCTGGCGCAGCCCGAACAAATCGAAGTGGTCGATGGCGAACGTCGCTGCCAGCACCAGGGCCCATCCGCCGAGTGACACGGCATACAGTGCGACGCGGACCCAGGTGACCTCCACATTCCAGATGTGCCCGGGTAACGGACGCCACTGCCACATCAGCAGCGCCAGCGCCGCCGTGGCGAACAATACGTATGTCGAGCGCTCCATCGACTGGGGGACGATCCTGGTCCATCGTTTCTTGAACCAGGGCCTGGCCATCACCGAATGCTGCATGGCGAAGACCGTCAGTAGCGCCACGTCGATGACCACGGCGATCGCGACGGGAGCGTCGGGACCATCGTTGATCGTGTCAGGCACGACGAGGCCCTCGACCCATCCGATCGCGTACAGGAACACGACCAGGAATGTGGCGTAGACGACCACTCCGTACCCGGTGACCAGGGTGCGGACGACCGCAGGTGTGTGCGGCGCCCGCGGTGCTTCGACCGTCTCGGCCATGGTGTCTTCTCCGATCGCTGGGTTTTCTCCGACGCACCGAAGTCTCCGATCGAGAGAGGAGCGGAACAAGGAACCCTTGGGTGCGACTCACCGCACCCCGAGCGGCGGCGGCACTGTCGCAACGGTCTGCTACGTCGTAGCCGTGCAGCCCGAGGAGTGCCGCAACATCGATCGGGTATTGCCAACCGATGACCGTCTACTGACGATCGCTCTATGCTGGCGTGGTGTTCTTTCTATTCGGCTACGGCACCAAGCGGCAACACCTTGGCTCGGGGCAGACCCGAACGTGCCCGCACTGCCACAACACCACCCAGTGGGCACGGATGCGGGAATTCAAGCAGTTCACATTGTTCTTCGTTCCGCTCGCACGCTGGCAGCGCCGGCAGCTAGAGGAATGTGGCATCTGCGGCACCGCCGTCGAAGTCTGAGCGCCTTAATTCCGGCGACGCAACCCTCCTGACGGAGCGCCGTCGCCATCGCCCGAACAGAAACGACACCTGTCAGACCCCATGAATGCGACCTGGCCGGCGACCTCGATTGGCATTCGGCAAGGGTCGGTGGTGTTTTCAGCCGAGTGCAGGGCCGGGCCCGCCCGTCAACGGGCGGTGGGTGTGCTGGAGTTCGGCGTTGATGCGTCGGGCCTCGGCGAGTTGGTCTTCGAGGATGATGATGCGGCACGCGGAATCGAGTGCCGTGCCCTGGTCGATCAGTTCGCGGGCTCGGGCGGCGAGCCGGAGCTGGTATCGGGAGTAGCGGCGGTGGCCGCCCTCGGAGCGTCCGGGGGTGAGCAGCTTCGCGGCGTCGAGGCTGCGGAGGAATGCCTGTGTCACGCCGAGGATCTCGGCGGCGTGGCCCATGCTGTAGGCCGGGTAGTCCTCGTCGTCGAGCTTCCCGGCCGGGTTGCGGTCGGGTGAATCGTCCTGAATGGGATAACACCTTTCACACGGACAGGGCCCCCGGCGCCGTGAGGCACCGGGGGCCGGAGCGGTTTTCACTTCCTTGTTCACTGCACTTTTTCCGGATGTGCCGGGGCCTCACACACTCACATCAACTCTTGCCCCGTCACGCCCGTGTCTTGCGGTACTTCTCTGCGGGCAGTTCATTCTCTCCCGCACCTCGTGAACTCTTTCCTTGCAACGACAGGAACTCTACAACGGAGATGCCTCAATGTCTACAGCCGCGACTATAGAAATTTTGGAACCGGTTGACCAGGGATTTCAGACGCTATCGGGTTCAGCTCACCGCAGGGGCTGAGCTGCCGAGGTCTGTGTTGCGGTCAGGCCGGAGAAGAGGATGTCGAGGCCGCGTTCGAGTTCGGCGGCGCCGTCGTAGGCGGCCAGGACCGGCGCGAGACCGCGCAAGAGCGGGAAGTCGCCGATAGGTAGCCGGTGCAGTCCCAGGCGCAGCAGGTCGTCGGTTTCATCGGGCTGTTCGACAAGTTCCTGTAGTTCGTTGAGGACATGACCGTGCAGGAAGCCGAACAAGGCCCGATAGACGTGCAGGGCGTCGGCGCCGGTGAAGCCGGCACGGGTGAGCAACCTGAGGATGTTCTCGAGCGGGCGCAGACTTCCCAGCGGCCGCAGCCCGAGGGGCGTCGCCAGAGGCCTTGTGACCAGCAACGGGACGACGTGGGGATGATCGAGCGCCAGACGGCGGAAGCTCCGGGCGACGGTACGTAGTTGGGTTACCCAGTCACCGTCCTCGGTATCGACGACGAGTTGCTCGAGGACGATTTCGGCGATGCCGTCGAGGAGGGCGGCCTTGTTCGGCGCGTGCCTGTACAGGGTCATCGGGTCCCGGCCGAGGGCCTTGCCGAGGCGGCGCATCGTGAGTCCGTCGATGCCGTCGCGGTCGAGAATATCGAGCGCGCACGAAAGGATCAGATCCCTGGTCAGCGAACCACTTTCTGAACCGTTTTCGGCGGGGTCGGCCGTGCGACGAGCGGGCACCTTCGCCATCACAAACTCCTTTTCGCTCTTCCTCTACTGTAGGCCTAAAGCGTAGTCCTACACCGTTGACAACCTGTGCGCTCAGGAGTTGACTGGGTACTACAACGTAGGCCCGGGAGGCCGCCATGATCATCATCTTCGGACTCGTCATTCTGCTCGCCGCCGTGATAATCGGCCTCGCGGGCGTGTTGACCAACAGCGGCGACGGGCACGCGCTGACCGACGATTTCGCCGTGTTCGGGTATCACGTCACCGGCTCCACCGGAACCCTATTTCTCTACGGCATCGTCGTCGGCGCAGTCGGCCTACTCGGACTGAGCCTGCTGCTGGCCGGGGCTCGACGGACCGCCCGTCGCGGCCGCCTCGCTCGCCACGACCTGAAGGATTCTCGTCAGGAGACAGCGGACGCCTACCAGGACCGGGACCGCCTAGCCGAGCAGCGCGACATGGTCGCCACGGACCCGGACACAGGCGACAGGACGCCACACGCAACAAATCCCCGTGACCAGCGGGATGGGCGACGTGACTGGCGGCATCCGTTCGGCCACCGCGCGGATCGAGTTGCCACCAGCCACGGCGTCACACATTGACCGGCGGTTGAAACCGCGATCGTCTTCAACCGACGAGTCCGCGCCGGGCGAGACACCAGAGGAAGAAGAACCCGCCATGAGTATGGGTAAGAAGGTTGCGCATACGGCCGAGGCCGCGAAGGGTTCGGTGAAGAAGGGGCGTTCGGCATAGCCACCCACAACCTCGAAGCCGCAGGCCGGTGTTGATCAGGCCGAGGGCAACCTCGAGCAGTCCGGCGCGAAGATCGCGGACGCGTTCAAACGCTGAACCCTTTCACCCCTGCCGATGTGCCCTGCGCCGCACGGCACATCGCCCCCCATGAGTGCAGTCCCGACGCCGAGGCGTCCGATTAATCATCCTCGCCGTCGTCGGCGTGGTCATCCAGCCGCGCCGGACATGCCCCACACCCGTCAGAATCTGGAGCACACCATGGCGATTTCCGAAATCAAGGAGTACGCGCACCTCACCAGCGAGGACGTCGAAGCGCTCAGTGACGAACTCACCAGAATTCGCCGTGACGTCACCGAGTCGCTCGGCGCCGCCGACGCCACCTACATCCGCCGGGCCATCAGCCTCCAGCGACTACTCGATGCCGCTGCGCGGCTGGTGATCTACGGCAGCAGGAGACCGGCGGGCTGGGTCCTCGGGACGACTGCGCTCGGTGTGGCCAAAAGTGTGGAAAACATGGAGATCGGCCACAACGTCTCCCATGGTCAATGGGACTGGATGAACGACCCCGAAATTCATTCCAGCAACTGGGAATGGGACATGGCCGGCCTGTCATCGCAGTGGCGTTACTCCCACAACTACCGCCACCACGTGTACAGCAACGTCGTCGGAATGGACGAGGACCTCGGCTACGGTGTCCTCCGGATTACCCGCGATCAACCGTGGAAGCCGGAACACCTGCTGCAGCCATTGCGAAACATACTGTTGGCAGCGACGTTCGAATGGGGCATCGCCCTCCATGACCTGTATTCCGAACATGCCCGGGCCGGCACCGCCGCCGAAAGATCTGCCCACTCCCGAGCACTGATCGGGAAGATCACCCGCCAGGCGGGCAAAGACTACCTCCTCTTCCCCGCCCTCAGCGGACACCGATGGCGACGAACCCTGACGGCGAACCTCACCGCGAATCTCCTGCGAAACGTGTGGGCGTACGTGGTGATTTTCTGCGGGCACTTCCCCGACGGTGCCGAGAAGTTCACCCTCGCCGAACTCGAGAACGAAACCCGGCCGGAGTGGTATCTGCGGCAAATGCTCGGCGCGGCCAACTTCCGGGCCGGCCCGGTGTTGGCGTTCCTGAGCGGCAACTTGTGCTATCAGATCGAGCATCACCTGTTTCCCGACCTCCCCAGCAACCGTTACGCGGAAATCTCTACCAAGGTGCAAGCATTGTGCGAAAAATACGACCTGCCGTACACCACCGGCTCCCTCGCCCGGCAGTACCTGCTGACGCTGCGCACCATCCACAAACTCGCACTGCCCGACCGGTTTCTGCGCGCGACCGCCGACGATGCCCCGGAAACGGCCTCCGAACTGAAGTTCCGCGCCTTGCGTGAGCCGGTCGGGGTGGCTCCGGGTTCCCGCATCGGGCTACGGACGGCCCTACGAGCCCTGCCGGCGAACCGTCGCACCCGCCGACGGCGGATTCCACCACTACCAACAAGGGACGATCGCCATGTCTGACACCACCCCTTCCCGTGCACACGCCGCCAACTCTTCGCGGGCGTCGCAGGACAACTCGTCCTCCACCGCAGGCCGACTGGCACAGAACAGCTTCTTCGAACGGTTCGCCCGCGCAGGTTTCGTCGTGAGCGGCATCGTGCACCTGATCATCGGCTACATCGCCATCCGGCTCGCCCTCGGCGGCGCAGCCGGCACCGCCGACCAATCCGGTGCCATGACGGAACTGGCCGCCAAGCCGGGCGGCATCGCAGCACTGTGGGTCGGCGTGGTCGCGTTCACCATCATGGGACTGTGGCGGCTCGCCGAAGCGGCACTCGGCAGTTCGTCCCGGCCGGACGCCGACAGCAAGAAATCGGAAGTGATCGATCGTTTCAAAGCCTTCGCCCTGGCGGTGGTCTACTTCTCGTTCGCCCTCTCCGCGTTCGGATTCGCCCGCGGCAGCGGAAAGTCCAGCAGCGGTCAGAGTGCAGGGATCACGGCCCGACTGATGCAAACCACCGCCGGTACGATCGCCCTCATCGCGGGGGCGCTGGTCATCATCGCGGTCGGCGGATACCACGTCTACAAGGGAGTCAGTCGCAGCTTCCTCGACGACCTCGAAGGAACCACCAGCCCTCTCGTGCGACGACTGGGCATGGTCGGCTACATCGCGAAAGGTCTGGCCATCGCCGCCATCGGGTTGCTGGTGATCCTTGCCGTCAATCAATCCGCCCCGGACAAGGCCTCAGGACTCGACGGTGCCTTCAAAACCATCGGCGCCCAACCCTACGGCGTGGCCCTCCTCATCACGGCCGGCGTCGGCATCATCACCTACGGCCTCTACAGCTTCGCCATGGCCCGCTACGCCAAGATGTAGCCGTGCACAGCGCCGAGCAGCCGCAGCAAGCCGGTTCTCGAGGAGCGTGTCGCGCTCGGGCAATGAGAGCTGCCCAACGCGAAGACCCTAGACGCACAGCCGAAGAGTCCATCTCATTCGGCAGGCATTCTGCCCAAAATCTCCCCTTTCGCCCGCGCCCCATCGTCGAGGCGTGCGTGTCTGCAGGGGTTCCTCAGTGGGGGCATGTCAGGGAAAATACTGGTCACTATCACTCACACCCACTTGATGTCACGACGGTGCCGAGTCGGACAGGAGGCCGTCATGATCGAAGTTGAAGACAGCATTACTATCGCGCGCCCGATCGGCGAAGTGTTCACCTTTGTCGCGGACCAGACCAACGCTCCCCGATGGCAAGAGGGATTGGGGGAGGTGCGCCGGGTTACCGATGGACCGCCGGGGGTGGGTACCAAGCATGTTGTTGTTCGCAAATTTATGGGACGGAAGCTCGAGCTGACGAACGAGTACGTCCACTATGAACCGAACACGAAGATCACCTTCAGTGGGGCTTCGGGACCGAGTCGTTTCGAGGCGACGTACCTGACCGATACGACGGCCGATGGAACCCGAGTGACGTGCCGCATGCAGATGGAGCAGAAAGGCCTCTTCAAACTCGGTGACCCGCTGGTTGCTGCCAGCCTCCGCCGGGAGTTCGCCGTGAACCTCCAGAATCTCGAGGTCCTGCTCGAAACCAGAGCCGATTAACGTGAGGTTCTCCCCAATCTCGTCAGAATCCTCATCGTCGGACGGGTCGATCCCCGGAGAGTGGGTCCCGCTCGGACACTCCCGCTGAATACGGCGAGCGACTTCGGCACTCCCCGCAAGGGCGAGTCCGGATAGCATCACGAACCATGCCGGACGACACCATGCACGATTTCGAGGCCGTCACGTTCACCCACGAGGGAAAGACGCGGACAGTCTTCCGACACGGCACGGGGCCGGCGGTCATCGTGATCGCGGAGATGCCCGGGATCACCCCGAAGGTGCTCGAGTTCGCCCGCCGGATCTCCGCGATTGGATGCACGGCAGTGCTGCCCCACCTGTTCGGCCGACCGGGGCACGCCTATCCGAACCCCGACACCGATGGCGCCGTCCGAGCGGTGAGCAAGTTCGCGTCCTCGATCATTCCGGCGTGCATCAGTCGCGAATTCGTCGTACTGGCAACCGGAAAGACCTCCCCAGTTGTGAAGTGGCTACGTGCACTTGCCGCCGCGGAGCACCGCCGTTGCGGAGGGCCCGGAGTCGGCGCGGTGGGCATGTGCTTCACCGGCGGGTACGCCCTCGCTATGTCCACCGATGACCGACTGCTGGCACCAGTCCTCTCGCAACCCTCGATGCCTGTGGGAATTACCGCGCGGCAACGACGATCCATCGACATCTCGCCCGCTGACCTCGCGAAAGTCAAGCAGCGGTGCGCCAACGGGCTCACCGTCCTCGGGTTGCGATTCGCGGGTGACAAACTCTCCCCCGCGGAACGTTTCGACTTCCTGCGGGCTGAATTGGGCGAGGCCTTCACCGCCGTAGAACTCGACGACACCGCCGCCAACACCGAGGCAACGATCAAACCCCACTCGGTACTCACCGAACACCTCATCGACGAACCGGGGCAGCCGACGCGGGACGCGCTCGATCAGGTTCTCGACCTGTTCCGCACCCGACTGCTCCACGCCGAGTAGCACCCAGAACCCCGCGAGCTGTGCCAGCTCGCGGGGTGCCGTATGCGATTCGGGGTCCGATCAGGCGAGGTCGAACCGGTCGAGGTTCATCACCTTGTTCCATGCAGAGATGAAGTCCTGCACGAACTTCTGCTGACCGTCGCCGCTGCCGTACACCTCGACGATTGCGCGCAACTGCGAGTTCGAGCCGAAGACGAGATCGGCGGCGGTGGCCGTCCACTTGCGCTCACCCGTGGCGCGATCGCGGCCCTCGTAGACGTTTTCAGTCGACTCGGAAGGCTTCCACTCCGTGCCCATGTCGAGGAGGTTGACGAAGAAGTCGTTGGTCAACGTCTCCGGCCGGTCGGTGAAGACACCGTGCTTGGTTTGGCCGAAGTTGGCGTCGAGGGCCCGCAAACCGCCGACGAGAACCGTCATCTCCGGAGCGGTCAGGTTCAACATGTAGGCCCGCTCGACCAGAAGGGCCTCCGCCGGCAACTTCTCTCCGGCACGGAGGTAGTTGCGGAACCCATCGGCCCTCGGTTCGAGCACGGTGAACGTTTCCGCGTCGGTCTGCTCCTGCGAGGCATCCGTGCGCCCCGGTGTGAACGGCACCGTGATGTCGTTGCCGGCGTTCTTCGCCGCTTTCTCGACAGCAGCGGTACCGGCCAGAACGATCACGTCCGCCAGCGAGACCTTCACCCCGCCGGACTGTGACGAGTTGAAGTCCTGCTGGATCTGTTCGAGGGTCTGCAAGATCGTGGACAGCTCCGTGGGGTTGTTCACCTCCCAATCCTTCTGCGGCGCAAGCCGGATCCGCGCTCCGTTGGCGCCTCCCCGCATGTCGGTGCCGCGGAAGGTGGCCGCCGACGCCCAGGCAGTGGACACCAGCTGGGGAATGGACAGCCCCGAATCGAGGATCTTGCTCTTCAGCGCCGCGATCTCGCTGTCACCGATCAGCTGGTGATCGACGGCGGGGACGGGATCCTGCCACAACTGCGCCTCCGGAACCCACGGGCCGAGGTAGCGCGTGACGGGTCCCATGTCGCGGTGCAGCAGCTTGTACCACGCCTTGGCGAACTCCTCGGCGAACTCCTCCGGGTGGTCGAGCCAACGCCGGGTGATCTTCTCGTAGGCGGGGTCGATGCGCAACGAGAGGTCCGTGGTCAGCATCGTGGGGGCGCGCCCCGCCGACGAGTCGAACGGGTCGGGGATCGTGCCCGCGCCTGCGCCGTCCTTGGCGGTCCACTGCCAGGCATCGGCGGGGCTCTTGGTGAGCTCCCACTCGAAGCCGTACAGCGTCTCCAGGAAGCTGTTGTCCCACTTCGTCGGAGTGGGCGTCCACACCACCTCGAGGCCACTGGTGATCGCGTCCTTGCCCACACCGGTGCCGTGGGCACTCTTCCAGCCCAGACCCTGCTGCTCGATCGGGGCGGCTTCCGGTTCGGGGCCGACGAGGTCGGCGTCGCCGGCGCCGTGGGTCTTACCGAAGGTGTGGCCGCCGGCGATCAGCGCGGCGGTCTCCACATCGTTCATCGCCATGCGGGCGAACGTCTCCCGGATGTCGTGGGCGGCAGCCAGCGGATCCGGCTCTCCGTTCGGTCCCTCCGGGTTCACGTAGATCAGACCCATCTGCACGGCCCCGAGCGGACCGGACAGCTCACGCTCGCCGCTGTAGCGTTCGTCGCCGAGCCAGGTGTCCTCCGGACCCCAGAACATCTCCTCGGGCTCCCAGATGTCTTTACGACCGAAGCCGAAGCCGAAGGTCTTGAATCCCATCGACTCGAGGGCACAGTTGCCGGCGAAGACGAGGAGGTCCGCCCATGAAATTTGCTTGCCGTACTTCTGCTTGACCGGCCACAACAGTCGGCGCGCCTTGTCGAGGCTCGCGTTGTCGGGCCAGCTGTTGAGCGGTGCGAAGCGCTGGGCGCCCTGCCCGCCGCCGCCGCGACCGTCGGCGATGCGGTAGGTGCCTGCGGAGTGCCAGCTCATCCGGATGAAGAGTCCACCGTAATGGCCGTAGTCGGCGGGCCACCAGTCCTGAGAGGTCGTCATCAGATCGATGACGTCTCGCTTGAGTGCCTCGACATCGAGCTTGGCGAACTCCTCGGCGTAGTCGAAGTCGCCGCCCATCGGATTGGACTTCGACGAGTGGGCGTGCAACACCGACAGCTCCGGCTGGTTGGGCCACCAGTCGCGGTTCGTCCTCGGACGATGGCCCTTGGCCGTGGGGGACGGGATTGCGGGATTTTCACTTTCACTGGTGCTCTGAGTGTTGTTGCCCTCATGAGCGACCGGGCAGCTATCGGACACAGCATTCCTTCCAGGAGCGAGTAGATCGGGCTGTTATCGCGGTTTTGTTCGCGAGGTATCTGAAGTCGTGCAGTCGGGGCACACGCCCCAATAGATGACCTCGGCCTCCTCTACGAGGAAGCCGTTGTCCTCGGACGCGGTCAGGCAGGGCGCCTCGCCAAGGGCGCAGTCGACGTCGGCGATGGCCCCGCATGACCGGCACACGACGTGGTGGTGATTGTCACCGACACGCAACTCGTAGCGTGCGACGGACCCGGACGGCTCGATCCGCCGCACCAAGCCCACGTCGGTCAGCGCATGCAGAACGTCGTACACGGTTTGCCGGGAAACCCCGGGTAGGCGTGTGCGCACGGCTCCGAAGATCGTCTCCGTGTCGGCGTGCGGATACTCGCGAACGCCATCCAACACCGCCAGGCGAGGGCGAGTCACGCGTAGCCGAGCTGCACGCAACTGCACTTCGTAATCCCGCGTCGAGGGCACCTCACTACTATGACGCACTTTTCTGGAATCAGTCACGATTTTGGATAACCGGCCGCGTAGGCGGCGTGGATTCAACGATCGACTCAGGGGGTAATGCGTTGCCAGACACGTCCGGTGTTCCGGAGTACCAGACATGTCGAGGCCGCGTCGGTTCGGAAGTGAGCCGGCGTGGCCGCCCACTCGGGCGCTCAGGTCGGCAAGGTCAATGCGCTGCGTCGAACGCTTCCTGCACCTCTGCGGGAATGCGGCCGCGGGAGGAAATGTCGTATCCGTTCTCGGCCGCCCACTCCCGAACCGTGCTCGCCCCCGCCGCGGCGCGCGGCGTGGCGCTCGCGGAGGACCGGCCCTTTCGCCTGTCGACCCGGGTGGCGTGTTCGATGTAGAAGTCCATGGTGCGCAGGAACTCCCTGGCATTCTTCGTCTTCAGGTCGATTTCGTAGTCGACACCGTTGACCGAGAAGGTGATGTGCTCGCCCTTCCCGTTCTCGATGAGGCTCCCGTCGATGTCGTCGACCAGCTCCACTACCACTTTCTGCGCCACCCTGAACTCCTTTTGATCTGGTTACAGCCCACAAGACACTACTGCCCTCAGATGGACTCGTGACCCCACGTCGTCCTCGTTGACGGCACCCTCCACGGCTGCGCTCGAGAGCTGGGTGCATCGAGTTCGAGACTACTCAGCGGGGGGCCTTCAGGACGTCGCCGGGACCGACCGAGCCACCTTAGAACTTGTGTCAAATAGACCGTTCGGCGGGAGGTTCGCTGTAGCATTCGGAAATGAGCCGAGTAGGTAGCTACAGCGACGATGACCTGGCCGGCTGGTTGTCGGCTTCCCCGGAGTTGGGTCGGGCGCTGGGTGTTTTCACCGATGCCGTGTACCACCGGAACCGGTTACAGTTGCGAGTGCGCGAGATCGCGCGGATGGCGATCGCCGTCGCCAACGAATGCGCGGTGTGCCGTGGAGCCCGGGACGGGGGCGGGCCGGACGCCGGTATCGACGAGCACTTCTACGACCACGTCCTCGAGTGGGAGTCGTGGCCGGGTTACGACGATCGGGAGCGGACGGCGGCGGAGTTCGCCTACCGGTTTGCCACCGATCACACCGGGCTACGTGACGACGAGGATTTCTGGGACCGGTGTCATGAGCACTTCTCCGACGAACTCCTGACCGACCTTGCCTTGTCGTGCGCATTGTGGCTGGGAACGGGCCGCGTGCTGCGGGTGCTCGACATCGGTCAGACCTGCAAGCTCACGCTCTGATCGTTCAGTTCCATTCATGCTGCGGGAGAACGTCCTTCATCATCCTCTGCAGTGCAGGGTTGCGGTTGTCGGTGCGCCAGGCGGCGTTCATCTGCACAGGCCGATCCCGAACCGAGCTGACCGGCCGGAACACCACACCCTCGGGATGCATTGTCTCCGCAGATTCCGGCACCAGCGCCATTCCCAGACCGGAGCGCACGAGGACGAGCATCGTGTGCACCTGCGTCACGTATTGCACGTACCGTGGCGAGGCGCCGACGATCGTGAAGGTGCTGATCAGCAGTTCGTGGAAGTACCGCGCATCGACGGGTGAGTACATGACCACGGGTTGGTCGTCGAAGTCCTCCACGCTCAGGTGCTCCTGCTCGGCCAGCGGATGCCCATGCGGAAGTGCGGCGACGAGGTTCTCGTGGTGAATGGGGCGGGTTTCGATTCCGGGCCGGGTGAGAATGGGCCGGATCAATCCAAGGTCCATTTCTCCGCTGGTCAGAGCCTCGATCTGCACCGATGTCACCATCTCACGGAGAACGATCTTCACATCCGGAAGCGTGTCGCGGGCTGCCTCGAGCAGTCGCGGTAGCACCGCGTGGGCGGAAGCCCCGGTGAACCCGACGACCACGGTTCCGAGGTCGCCCGCGGGTACCCGTCGCACCGTCAGTACCGCGCTCTCAGACAAGGTAAGGATGCGGCGCGCATCCGGAAGGAACGCCGTTCCTGCGGCGGTCAGCGTCACCGATCGGCTGGTTCGGTCGATCAGCTGCACACCCAGTTCACTTTCGAGCTGTTGAATCTGCCGGCTCAGCGGAGGCTGAGTCATGTGGAGGCGCTCCGCAGCACGACCGAAATGCAACTCCTCCGCGACGGCGATGAAACACGACAGCCGCGTAAGGGAAAACATCGACCCACTCCTCTGCCGTCGAGCCGGGGCGCTCGTTTCGAACAATGTAGCGGACCTGCCGACGCGCGCTCCGGTACCCGGCTACCTACTTCACCAGCGTGGGCAGGTGTTCTCGAAGGTCGGATCGATCGACTGCATGTACCCCGTGTCGTCACGGTCGCGCACCCCGCAGTCGAGGTACTGCTCGTGCAGTGAGCGGAGCGCGTCCTCGTCGATCTCGACGCCCAACCCCGGCGTCGTCGGCACCGCGACCGCGCCGTCGACGAACTTCAGCACACCTGGCTTCACGACGTCCTCGGTCTTCCACGGCCAATGGGTGTCGCAGGCGTACGTGAGGTTCGGTGTGGCCCCGGCGAGGTGCACCATCGCAGCCAGGCTGATGCCGAGATGCGAGTTGGAATGCATCGACAGCCCCATACCGAAGTTGTCGCAGATGCCGGCGAGCAACCGCGACCGCTGTAGGCCACCCCAGTAATGGTGGTCCGACAGCACGACCTGAACGGACTCCTTCAGCACAGCAGGTCTGAGCTGATCGAAGGCGACGACGCACATGTTGGTGGCCAACGGCATCTTCGCCTCACGGGCCACCTCGGCCATGCCGTCGAGACCGGGCGTCGGATCCTCCAAGTACTCGACGATGCCGTCGAGTTCCGACGCCACCCTGACCGACGTGTTCACGGACCAGGCGGCGTTGGGGTCGAGCCGCAGCGGCAGGTCCGGGAATGCGGCGCGCAAGGCCTTGATCCCGGCGATCTCCTCGTCGGGCGAAAACACGCCACCCTTGACTTTGATCGCCTCGAAGCCGTACTCGCCGATCATCTTCTGCGCCTGACGCACCAATCCGTCCGGGTCCAGCGCCTCACCCCACTCGTCCGGGTGGGCACCGGGGTGCCCGGCCCACTTGTAGAACAGGTAGGCGCTGAACGGAACGGCGTCGCGCACCTTGCCGCCGAGCAGATCGGAGACCGGCCGGCCGAGCGCCTTGCCCTGCACGTCGAGGCACGCCACCTCGAATGGGGAGAACACCCGATCGGTGGTACTGGCGGTGGTGATCATTCCGGCGACCCCGTCTCCGCCCGTGATCGACAGGGTGGCAATCTTTGCGTCGATCTCCGCCCGAATTGCGTTCAGGGAGAAGACGTCGAGTCCGGTGATGGCCTCGGCGGCCGCCTGGAGTCGAGCGAGGTGCGCGGTATCGGCGTACGTCTCGCCCAGTCCGACGAGGCCGCTGTCCGTATCGAGTTGGATGATCGCGCGCAGTGCATACGGCTGGTGCACGCCGACCGTGTTGAGCAGCGGCGGATCGACGAAGGCGACCGGTGTGATGCGCGCACCGGTGATGCGGATCGGTTCCGAGGACATCAGCGCACCGCTTGTAAAGCGAGGGCGTCGGCGAGCGCTGCCCGTCCGGCTGCGGTGATCTGTGCCAGTTCCTGCTTGTGCCCCTCGCTCGGCTGCACGAGAGGCGGTCGCACCGGTCCGGCCTCGAGGCCCTCCATCGTGACGCCGAACTTGACCAGGGACACCGCATAGCCCGGCACCTGATCGCGCAGGCGGACCAGAGGATGGAAGAAGCTGCGGAGCAGCGCGTCGGTGAGTTCCTCGTTACCCGATTCGAGCGCGTCGTAGAAACCGAGAGCCAGTTCGGGCGCAAACGCGAATGTGGCCGAGGAATACAGCGTCACACCGATAGCGCGGTACGCCTGCTGAGTGATCTCTGCCGTGGGCATGCCGTTGAAGAACAGGAACGGCTTACCCGACGGTGCGAGCACGTCTTTCACGGCGCGGATGATACGCGCGACCTTGTCCAAGTCGCCGGTACCGTCCTTCAAACCGATGACGGTCGGGAACTGGGCCACCTCCACGGCGGACGCCTCGTCGAAACGGGCGTTGCTGCGGTTGTAGACGATGAGGGGCAGATCGGTGGTGTCGGCGACCGCGCGGGTGTACTCCACCAGTCCGGCCTGCGGCATCGTCACCAGGTACGGCGGGAGCAGCAGGATGCCGTCGGCGCCGTTGGCCTTCGCGCTGGCTGCGAACTCCTTGGCCTGCTGCACCGATCCGCCGGCCCCGGCGAACACGGGGACGCGTCCGGCGACGACCTCGACGGCCTTGGCGACGATCTTGCCGAATTCTTCAAGCCCGAGGGCATGGAATTCGCCGGTGCCACAGGCGATGAAGACGCCACCGGGGCCGGCGTCCACACCCTTCGCGACGTGCTCCGCGAGCCGGCCGTAGTCGACGTCACCGGATTCGGTGAACGGTGTGACGGGAAAGAACAGGACGCCGTCGAGCATGGGGTTCTCCTTCACGAGAGTGGATTTCAGTCTTGGGTGAGGCGGCCGTCGATACGGCGCCACAACTGTTCGGGGTTGCCGTCGGCGACGGCGGTGGGCAGCAACGACGGCGGGACCTCCTGGTAGGCGACGGGACGCAGGAAGCGTTCGATCGCCAGCGATCCCACCGACGTGGTGCGCGAGTCGGACGTCGCAGGGTAGGGCCCACCGTGCACCATCGCGTGGCCGACCTCGACCCCGGTGGGCCAGCCGCCGAACAGGATCCGGCCGGCCTTGAGCTCGAGGACGGTCAGCAGGCGTCCGGCCTCGTCCAGGTCTTCCTCGTCTGCATGGACGGTCGCGGTCAGTTGGCCTTCCAGCTTCGACGCCACGACACGCACCTGCTCGGCGTCGCGGCACTTGACGACCAGACTGGAGGCACCGAACACCTCCTGCTGCAGCACCTCCGAGCCCAGGAATGTGTCGGCGTCGCTGCTGAAGAGTGCGGCCCGACACGAATTGGGGGCGTCGGACTCGATACCACGGGCCTCCGCGGTGGCCGCACTCTCGAGGGCGGCAACCCCATCGGCGTAGGAGCCGGCGATGACCGGGGTGAGCATCGGTGACGGCACCGTCTCGGCGACGGCAGCATTCGCGGCCGCGACGAACTCGGCGAGGCCGGGACCCTCGACGGCGATGACGAGTCCGGGATTCGTGCAGAACTGGCCGGATCCGAGCGTCAGGGACGCGACGAATGCGCGACCGAGGTCGGCGCCGCGGGTAGCGAGTGCGTTCCCCAGAAGAAAGACCGGGTTGATCGAACTCATCTCCGCGTACACCGGGATCGGTTCCGGTCGACCCGCGGCTGCCGCGACCAGAGCGGTTCCACCGGAACGAGATCCGGTGAACCCGACGGCCTTGATGCGGGGGTCCTTCACCAGTGCGGTGCCGAGTTCGGGTCCCGCACCGTAGAGCAGCGAGAACGTCCCCGCCGGCATGCCGGTGCTTACGACGGCGTCGGTGATTGCGCGGCCGACGAGCTCGGATGTGCCGGGATGCGCGTCATGGGCCTTCACGACGACGGGGCAACCCGCCGCCAGCGCGGACGCGGTGTCGCCGCCTGCGACCGAGAAGGCGAGGGGAAAGTTGCTCGCGCCGAACACCGCAACGGGTCCGAGCGGCACCTTCCGTTGACGGATGTCGGCACGGGGAAGGGGCGTCCGGTCGGGCCTCGCGGGGTCGATGCGGGCGCCGTTCCACCCGCCGTCACGCAGGACCCCGGCGAACAGCCGCAGCTGTCCGGACGTGCGGCCCACCTCACCGGTAATGCGGCCCTGGGGAAGTCCGGATTCGGCACACGCCCGTTCGACGAGCGTCTCGCCGAGAGCCTTGATGTTGTCGGCGATCGCCTCGAGGAACTGGGCGCGCTCCTCGCTGCTCGTGGCGCGGTACGGCGCGAACGCCTCGTCGGCGGCGGCGCAGGCGGCCTCGACGTCCCCTTCGTCACCGTGCGCGAAACCTGGTTCGAGCCGCTCCCCGGTGGTGGGGTCGATGCCGTGGATCGCCGCACCGGAACCCTGGACGCGCCTCCCTGCGATGATCATCTGTCCGGTCACGTCGGTCCGATTTACCGTTGCTGTCATCATTCTTTCCTCGAGTTCTCGTCTGCGTTTCGTATGTGCCGGTGTGAGGTCACTTGGCTGCTGCGGTGGTCTTGTCGGCGTCCACCTCTGCCAGGTCGCGACATCGTCGATGTCTTCCTTGTCTCGCCGGAAGTACGTCACCGCCGCAGACTTCTGCCGTCCGTCTGGGCGTAGCCGATGTTCGACCGGTTTAGCTGATTGCAGATCAGCATGACGATGAACAGCGGCACGACGCGGCGGAAAATCTTCGATCCGCGCTGTCGACCGCCGGCGAGACGGCAAGGGGGAGGGTCATCGATGACTCCTCTCGGGTTCTGGTGCGACTAGGCGACCCGGCGCACGCGGTCCCACTGCGTGACCTGAGTCATAAAGCCACGCTAGAGCCGCGTTCTATACATGTCCAAGTCAAAAAATGTCGTGATTGATGCTTACATTGAACTGATCCGATGTGAGTCTTCCTTGGTAGCGTCGCCTGCGTGTCCGTCGACGACTTCGAGTTTCTCCGTACGACCCGGGACCATTTCCCTCAGCTGCAGAAGTGGCTCCGTGAACCCCACGTCGCACGTTTCTGGAACCACGAGACGTCGGACGCCGATATCGAGCGGGACTTCGGCGGAAGCATCGACGGCACCGAACCGTGCGAGGATTTCGTCGTCTTGCGTGGTGGCCGCCCCCTCGGTTTCATCCAGCGGTATCGCCTCGCCGACTACCCGGAAGACGTCGAACTGCTCACGGCGCTTGTCGAAGTCCCGGAAGGCAGCATGTCGATCGACTACTTCATCGGCGACCCGCAGTGCACCGGCCGCGGCGTGGGCACAGCCATGATCAGCGCATTCGTGGAAAAGTGCCGCGCAGACGCACCCAACGCGAGCGCAATCATCGTTCCCGTCGTCGTA
This sequence comes from Rhodococcus tibetensis, assembly GCF_024438035.1. Lineage (GTDB taxonomy): Bacteria > Actinomycetota > Actinomycetes > Mycobacteriales > Mycobacteriaceae > Rhodococcus_F > Rhodococcus_F tibetensis. The sequence continues at coordinate 5,495 of NZ_JANFQF010000032.1, read as the reverse complement.
CCGAATCGTGCGTCCTGGCGAGCACTCGAGAAGGCTGGCTTCCGCCGCGTCGGTGAGGGCTTCCTCCCGCCCGACAACCCCATAGACGACGGAACCCACTACATCAGCAGGCTCGATTTCCGGAACGGACCGTCGCGCAACATTCGCGCAGACGTTTGCGAGCCGCACACGCAATAGCGTCGGCATCCAACCCATCCTTCGGCCACGGTGGCAAGAATCAGTCGGATATTGTCGATCCTGCCACTTTCCTGGCTCGGTTCCGGTCGAGCAGACTAGCGGACGTGACTTCCGAGATCGCCCCACCCGCATCTACCGGGCCGTCGACAGCCACGCGTCCACCGCGCATCCATTACGCCTGGCTGGTGGCGGCGGTCGCTTTCCTCGCTCTGGTGGGAGCGGCAAGTTTCCGAGCTGCGCCGTCCATCCTCATCGACCCGCTGCACGAAGACTTCGGCTGGTCACGAGCAAGTATTTCCTCGGCGGTGTCAATCAACCTCGTGCTGTACGGATTGACGTCACCGTTCGCCGCAGCCCTGATGGAGCGGTTCGGCATGCGCCGGGTGGTGACGGCGGCGCTGCTGCTGGTCTCCGCGGGCAGTGGACTCACCGTCTTCATGACCGCCACCTGGCAACTGGTGTTGCTGTGGGGTGTCCTCGTCGGTGTGGGAACCGGTTCGATGGCGCTGGCGTTCGTCGCCACCGTCGTCGACCGCTGGTTCGTGGCGCGGCGCGGTCTGGTCACGGGCATTCTGACCGCGGGCAGCGCGGCGGGACAGCTGGTGTTCCTGCCGATCCTCGCCGTGCTCGCCGAGCGATACAACTGGCAGACGGTGGCGCTGACGGTGTCGTTCGCGGCCCTCGCCGTCGTCCCGCTGGTGCTGATGTTTCTCCGCAACCGGCCATCGGATGTCGGTACGGTGCCGTACGGAGCAGGGCCCGACTACCTCGCGGAACCACCCGCACCGACCGGACGCGGTGGCGCTGCGGGCCGGGCCGTCACCGTGTTGTTCTCCGCGGCCCGCACTCGGGTCTTCTGGCTGTTGGCCGGTACCTTCGCGATTTGCGGCGCAAGCACCAACGGATTGGTCGGCACCCATTTCGTACCCGCCGCGCACGACCACGGCATGCCGATCACCGCGGCGGCGAGCCTGCTCGCCGTCATCGGAGTTTTCGACGTCGTCGGCACCATCGCGTCGGGGTGGTTCACCGACCGGTTCGATTCGCGCAAGCTGCTCGGCATCTACTACCTGCTGCGCGGCATCTCACTGCTCCTGTTGCCGATCCTTTTCTCGGACACCGTTCACCCGCCCATGATCGCGTTCGTCGTCTTCTACGGCCTCGACTGGGTGGCAACTGTTCCCCCGACAGTTGCTCTCTGCCGCAAGCACTTCGGAGCCGATGCGCCGATCGTGTTCGGCTGGGTGCTGGCCTCGCACCAGATCGGGGCCGGCATCGTGGCGTTTCTCGCGGGGCTGGTGCGCGACGAATTCGGTCACTACGACGCCGCGTTCTTCGTGGCCGGTGGTCTGTGCGCAATCGCCGCTGTCATGTCGCTTGCCATCGTCGCGAAGGCGCCACGCGCGATTTCCTGAGGTCACGGTTGCGCGGCCTCGGCGAAACCACCTCCCCGAAGCCGCGACGCTTCCTAAGATCCATATATGGCAGCTCAACACGCGTCGGACGAGATCATCGACCAGTCCAAGATCGAGAATCAGGCCCCGTCGGTAGCGGCGATGTTCGTGGATCGGGTGGTGAAATCGCCCGGCCACGAGGCGTTCCGCTACGTCCGTCCGGGAGACGACGGGGAGTGGGTCAGCGTCACCTGGTCGGAGGCCGGCGATCGTGTGCGCAACCTCGCCGCCGGCCTGATTTCGCTCGGGGTCCAAGGCGAGCAGCGGGTGGCGCTGGCTTCGGCCACCCGCTACGAGTGGGTGCTGGCCGACCTTGCGGTGATGTGCGCCGGGGCTGCTACCACCACGGTGTACCCCACGACGGCTGCTCCCGACGTGGCCTACATCGTCGCGAATTCCGGGAGCCGAGTCGTCATCGCCGAGGACGACGCACAGTTGGCCAAGCTACGGGAAAAGCGCGACGAGCTCACCGACGTCGAAAAGGTCGTCCTGATCGACGGCACACCCGACGAGGGTGACAACTGGGTGCTCACCTTCGAGCAATTACATGACCTCGGCGCCGAGTTGCTGGCAGAGAAACCGGATGCGGTGACCAAGCGGATCGACGCGATCCAGCCGGACGATCTGGCCACCCTCATCTACACGTCGGGAACCACAGGAAAACCCAAAGGCGTACGTCTACCCCATTCGGCGTGGACCTACGAGGCGGCCGCCATCGACTCCACCGGCCTGCTCGATCCCGACGACCTGCAGTATATGTGGCTGCCTCTGTCGCACGTCTTCGGGAAGGTGCTGCTCGTTCTGCCGCTGCAGATCGGGTTCGCCACCGCGGTCGACGGACGGGTCGACAAGATCGTCGAGAACCTTGCGGTCGTACGCCCGACCTTCATGGGCGCGGCCCCCCGGATCTTCGAGAAGGCGTATGCCCGCATCGTCTCCACCGTCCGCGAAGAGGGCGGGGTGAAAGCGAAGATCTTCGACTGGGCCATCGGGGTCGGGCTCGCTGTGTCCAAGGCCAAGCAGGCAGGAAAGAGCCCCTCCCTTCTGCAGTCGGCGCAGCACGTCCTCGCAGACAGGTTGGTATACAGCACGATTCGCGAGCGGTTCGGTGGACGCCTGAAGTTCTTCATCTCCGGATCCGCAGCGCTCAATCGTGATGTCGCACAATGGTTCGACGCGGTGGGCATCGTGGTCCTCGAGGGTTACGGACTCAGCGAGACCAGCGCGGCATCCTTCGTCAACCGGCCGTCCGCCTACCGTTTCGGAACCGTGGGCTGGGCCATCCCCGGAACCGAGACGAAGATCGGCGAAGACGGCGAGATTCTGGTCAAGGGCCCCGGAGTAATGAGCGGCTACCACGAAAACCCGGAGGCGACTGCGGAGGCGTTGACCGAGGACGGCTGGTTCCGCACCGGCGACATCGGTGAGATCGACGAAGACGGCTATCTGCGGATCACCGACCGCAAGAAAGACATGTTCAAGACGTCCAACGGCAAGTACGTAGCACCTTCCGCGGTGGCCTCCACGTTCAAGGGCATCTGCCCGTATGTCGGTGAGCTGATCGTCGACGGCGAGGGCAAGTCGTACTGTGTCGCGCTCATCTCCCTCGACGCCGAGTCCATCGGCGACTGGGCGAAACAGCACGGCATGGGCGATAAGTCGTTCTCCGAGATCGCAACTGCCCAAGAGACGCGCAACCTGATCGGCGGTTACGTCGAAGAGCTCAACGCCGGACTCAACCGGTGGGAACAGATCAAGAAGTTCCGCATCCTCGATCGAGAACTGACCGTCGACAACGGCGAAATCACACCGAGCATGAAACTCAAGCGCAAGGTTGTGATGAACAACTTCTCCGACGAACTGCAGGATCTCTACAGCTGACTTGACCCTCACCCGACGTCAGGCTCCAAAGTAGAGACGTGAGCGAGAAACACACGGTAGGTGTCGTCGCCAGGCTGGTCGGAGTGAGCGTGCGCACGCTGCATCACTACGACGAGATCGGCCTGGTGACGCCATCGGACCGCACACCGAGCGGGTACCGCAGCTATTCGGATGTGGACGTAGAACGTCTTCACCGCGTACTGACGTACCGCGAGCTGGGGTTCCCTCTCGAGGAGATCGCAGCCCTTCTCGACGACCCGGACGTGGATGCCATGGCGCATCTGCGGCGACAGCACGAATTGCTGAGCGAACGGATCGATCGCTTGCACGAGATGGCTGCAGCCGTGGAGAAAATGATGGAGGCGAGAAGCATGGGCATTCAGCTCACCCCTGAAGAACAGAACGAAATCTTCGGCGACGACTGGCCGGGCGAGGAGTACGCCGCTGAGGCCGAGGAACGATGGGGCGACACCGACGCGTGGAAGCAATCACAGCAGCGTTCGGCCAAGTTCGACAAGAAGGACTGGCAACGCATCAAGGCCGAGGGCGACGCCCTCGAGGCGAAGCTGGCCGAAGCGATGGCGGACGGCGTCGAACCCGGCTCTGAGCGTGCCAACTCGTTGGCGGAGGAACACCGCGCCGGGATCGCGAAGTTTTACGACTGCGACCACGCGATGCACGTGAATCTCGCCGAGATGTACCTCGCCGACGATCGCTTTCGTCAGCACTACGACGACATCGCGCCTGGGTTGGCGCAATTCGTCCGCGACGTCATCGTCGCAAACGCCGAGCAGCAGTGAGGGGACGGGGTGCGTTTCACGCACCCTAGGGCATCTAGTTCCGAATGCGATTGGAGCCCAATCTAAACGGGCCCCACAACCCGACCCCGGAGGTATCGCATGTCCCACTCGAAGATCCGTACCGCAGTCGCCGTCGCCGCGGCGGCACTCGCTGTCACAGCTGCGGCGGCAGGACCTGCCTTCGCGGCCGGCTCCGTGTCCCAGGCAAGCCCCGCCCACACCTTGCCGATTGCCCCGCAACCACAGCCGCAGCCGAAGCCGGACTGTCCGCCGGTAGTCAGGGCTGCCGTGCCGCTGGCCAGCTCCGCACCGAACACCGGCACCGGTCCGACAGTGCCGAAGCCCTGCCCTGGTCGTCCCGGGGGCGGAACAGGTGGCGGAACGGGAACCGGCGGTGGGACAGGCGGCGGGACCGGCGGAGGTGGAGGGCCCAAGTAACACACGCAGCTGACGGACCGAACGTAGCGAACTCGACGGCACACTGCCGTCGAGTTCGTTTCCGCATGTCGGCACTATCCTGGAACTCATGGCCGATCCGCAGCGCCCCAGTCCCACCCAGTACGTCGGGTATCTGTTCGGTCGCACGCTTCCGGACTCCATGCAGGAATGGGTCCGCAACGACCTGGTGGGTCCCGGCGCCTCCGTCCGCTACGTCCTCCGCTTCATGCTACCGGTGGTCGCAGTACTGCTGCTGTTCCTCCTCATACCCGGCCCGATCTGGGTTCCCTTGGCGATGATGGCGCTGCTCCTGCTGCCTTTGCTGTACTTTGCGGTCGCGTTGATGAACATCTACCGCCGGCATCGACTTCTCAGCCACGGACTCGACCCCGACCTGCTCACGGTGAAGGCTCAGCGCCGGGCCGACTGGACCCGCGAAGACTATGAAAGGCGCCACGGCCGCGGGGATGAGTGATACAGCACACATGAGCGATCGATAAGTAGTGCGATAAAGTGGCGGTGTCCGAGTGGTAGCCCCACGAACCGCGTACCCGTCTGGGTGACCGCAGGTTCCGACATCCTCGACGGGAAGAGCAGTTCTAGATGACAGTCACAGATTCGGCGGTCACGCCCGATATTCACACGACCGCGGGAAAGCTCGCCGACCTGCGTAATCGTCAGGCCGAGGCGCAGCACCCCAGCGGTGAAGCAGCGGTCGACAAGGTCCACGCCAAGGGCAAGCTCA
>NZ_JANFQF010000031.1 GCF_024438035.1 Rhodococcus tibetensis | reverse complement strand
CGTCGGCATCCTGCACGGATGCCTCAAGACCCGCACCCACTACGACGAAACGACGGCCTGGGCACATCACGTCGAGAAGGCTGCCGCTTGACACCCAAAGCTCATGGGATGTCTTTTCGGTGTCAACGGCCGAGAAGACGGATAACGGCACGTTCGACGACCGCCCGCTCCGCTTCCTCCGATTTGGCTTTCCGTGCCCGCGCGAGCGCCCCTTGTGTCGTCCGTCCCGACTGGCAGGCGCGCGCCCGTTTCGAGTCGGCATCCAGCGGGATGACGAGTGCGTCGACCCGTGCTCAGTCTCTGTCCGACACCCCGTACTCGCCGCCCGGCGCCTCGTACGAAGAGCCTCGTCCTCTGCGGCGCCGGCGAAGGCCCGACCCGCCCGGCCCGGCCCGACCCGGCCCGGAAGGGTCACTGTGCCGCAACCGCATGTACTCCCTCGATGTCACTTGTGCAAAGGTCAGTGCCCTGGCTACGAGGAGTTCCGCGGTACTGGCGGCCGGGCCGGTTCACCCCGTCGCACGTTTCGTGCGGAGCGAGTCGGGGCACCCGGTTAGCGGATAGAACGTGTGAATTGCACGCACGCCGATCTCAGAAATGGGAGGCTCCGCCCGGGCAGAAAGCGACCCGATCGACATGGACGAGACAAAGCTTCTCCAGACGCTCACCAAGGTGGTGAGCGCGCTGAACGCCACCGGAATCACCTTCGCCGTCGCCGGCGGCTGCGCCGTCTACGCGCGCGGTGGTCCGCCGTCCGATCACGATGTCGACATCTTCCTGAAAGAGGAGGAGGCCGAGGCCGCGCTGGGCGCCCTCGAAGCCGCCGGAATGGTCCGCGTCGTCCCGCCCGAGGACTGGCTCGTCAAGGTCTACGACGGCGAGGTGCTCGTCGATTTGGTATTCCGGCCCAACTACCAGCCCGTCACCGACGAACTCTTCGAGCGAGCGACGTGGATGCGCGTCGGCCCCACTGCGGCACTGGTGATCAGCGCCACGGACCTCATGGTCGACAAACTTCTCGTACTGGACGCGCACCGGTGCGACTTCGTCCCGCTGCTGCGAATTGCTCGGGATTTGCGCGAGCAGGTCGATTGGCAGACAGTGGAGCTCAGCGCGGGCGAGTCTCCCTACGCGCGTGCTTTTTTGGCCCTGCTCGGTGACCTTCACATTTCCGATGGCACGGGCAGTGGCCATACCTCGCCGCCGGCAGCTGAGGAGAGCGCATGAATCCAGAAGAGCAGCCACCCCAGTACCTTGTTGCGCATCTCCGGCGCGCGCTCGCCGAGGACCCACGGACCTCCGAGCTCGGTGTGCGAATCTCGGTACGCGCAAACCAGGTCTATCTGAGCGGGGAAGTGAGCTGCGCACACCGCCGGGACGTTCTGGAAATGGTTGTGCGCGAGCATCTCCCCACCATGTCGGTGCGCAACGACGTCCAGGTCGTGGACAATCGTGAACCGGCCGGCCGAGAGGAACTCGACTGATGCGCATCGCAGCTGTCGGTGACGTACACCTGGCCGAGGACGCGCGCGGTCGGCTGCGTCCCGCACTCGACAAGCTCCACGAACATGCCGATGTTCTGTTGCTCGCCGGTGACCTCACGCGCCACGGCACCGTCGAAGAAGCCTCGGTAGTCGCCGACGAGTTCCGCGATCTCGGTGTCCCCGTGATCGCGGTCCTCGGAAACCACGATCACCACTGCGATGCTGCCGACGAGATCACCGCGCTTCTCGAAAGCCGCGACATCACCGTTCTCGAAGGAACGACCGCGACGGTTGCGGTGGATGGCCAGACCCTCGGCGTAGCGGGGATCAAAGGGTTTGGTGGCGGGTTCGCGGGTAAATGCGCAAGCGCATTCGGGGAGCGGCAGATGAAGGACTTCGCCGGTCACACCGTAGAGGTCGCGGCGGAGTTACGCCGTGCCCTGTCCATCCTCGATACCGATATCCGCGTGGCACTCACCCACTACTCGCCGATCTCCGACACCTTGCACGGTGAGCCGCCCGAAATCTACCCGTTCCTGGGGTCGTATCTTCTCGGCGAACCGATAGACGAATTCGGCATCGACCTCGCCGTGCACGGCCACGCCCACGCGGGAAGAGAACGCGGTACCACCCCCGGTGGCGTTCGGGTACGCAATGTCGCACAACCGGTGATCCACTCCGCCTACGCGGTCTACGGGATTCACACGGAATGAACCAATTCGGTACGGCCAGAGAGTATTGATGACGGATGGACAGTGGCCGAATGGGGCGCGATGACGCGGACTGGAACTTCCGAGCCCGCAACGAAACCGAGACGCAGCGGCTGGACCGGAATTGGATCGGTCTGCTCCAGGAACTGCGCGTCGTGCAGACCGGCGTTCAGCTGCTCACCGGGTTTCTTCTCACGTTGCCGTTCCAGGAACGGTTCGAGGAGCTCACGGACGCCGAGGTTCTGATCTATCTCGTCACCGTCGCCCTGTCGGTGACGTCGACCATGCTGCTGGTCGCGCCGGTGGGTATTCATCGGATGCTGTTCCGCTTACACGCCCTCTATGATCTCGTCGCTGTCGCGCACCGGCTGGCGATCTGCGGCATCACCACCCTCGCGATGGCGCTCATCGGTGTGGTGCTGCTCATCTTCAGCTTCGTGGTCTCGCCCGTCGTCGGAATTATCGCCGCCGCCGTGGCCGTCGCACTGTTTCTCGGATTGTGGTTCTTGGCCCGCATATTGCAGGCGCGCTACCGGAAGTGACCCTGCAGCGGGTGGGACACGGCCCCGGTGACGCGGTCGTTTCGAAACTGGGCCCACGGGCAATCGTTCGGATGCCATGTCCTGCGGAAGAAGAAGCCCGAACTCAACCGAACGAGCAGACAGGAATTTCATGGCTGACCCTCAATCCTCCGGTCCGGATCCGTCGCCGACTCCCGAGAAGGATCCGGACGACTGGATCACCGGAGACGAACCAATGACAGGACCACAACCGTCCTGTCTGCATACTCTCGCCCGGGAGTTGGGTGAGACCGTCCCCGACGACCTGACGAAGGTCACGGCATCCAGATTGATCGACGACATGCAGCGACGGTCGGGGCGGGGCGCCCGAGGCGAAGATACCCCGGACACGTGAGGGTGTGAGGGCGTGCGCCCTGCCTCGGCGTTTCGCGCTGGCTGCAGCCGGGTAGGCGTCCGAGTACGAAAGGAGCAGCGAATGACGGACATCCATCGCGGTGGCGCGCATCGGGCGGGTCGCCGGGTACCACCCCCCGAGTAACTCGGACAGCGTCGACGCACCGAGGTGAGGCATGGCCATCGGGGTCGTCGCCTCCCTCCTTCTCGTGCTCCTGGTGGTGCGGCGGCGGAACGCGCATTGAGATCCCGAGTAGAAGGAAGGTTTTCACAGTGTCGAACGAGTCGAGGTCGAACGAGTCGAGCGAAGACCGGGACGCACCCAAGGGTGGTCGACCCGGGCCTGCAGATCAGGGCAAGGACGGTGGCATGGCAACCCGGGAAAACGCTCCCGAACTGGTCGAGGAGTCGAAAAGGTCCGATGACACCGGCAAGTGAGCAAGGGACAGCACCGCATCACCCGAACACAGGACGCCACGAGCACAGGAGGTCTGCAGTGAATTATCGGCCGGACACCGGGGGTGGCAACGGACCTTCCGAAAATGAGCGCCCCCAGGATGATGCGCGCACCATCCGCGGCCACGCCGGAGAAGCAATCACCGACAGCCGAAACTGGCCGGGGTACTTCCTGATCGCAGCCGGAATCGCCGCGCTCGGGGCAACCCTCGTCGGAGCAGGCTACGGCTTCGAGGGATGGGCCGTGATCGGCGCCATCATCTGCGTGGTGTGTCTCATCGGCGGCGCAACACTCGTGCTACTCGAGCGCAAGCGCGTCAAGGCCCTCGACGGAGAATCGCTCACCGACCAGCAAGGCCACTGACCTACCTTGCGGCCGTCTACCCGTTGACCACAGGTCCCCTTGCTACGGTCCGGCAGATCGCGCACCGTGACTACGAGCATGTTGCGGCGCGGCGGCCGCGGATGCAGGTGGATCGAGCCCACAGCAGGTGGCCGTCGCGAAGTTCATGGCCCCCGTCCCACCAGCGACGTGCGGGCACTGATGGAGGTGCTCGACAGGGGTTGCCGCCCTCGGCTCGCGAGTGGTGTCGTTTGGCACGCACGGCGGCCGGGTAGTCGGGCCGTATGTGCGTGAACTTCCGTGCACGCGTCCACCGACCAGGAGGTATCTCAGTGGCAGACGACAAGTCAGGTCCGGCCGAGGGTGTCAAGGGTGTTGTCGAAGACGTCAAGGGTAAAGCGAAGGAAGCGGCGGGAGCTGTGACCGGCAGCGACGGCTTGACTCGCGAAGGGCAGGCCCAGCAGGACAAGGCCGAGGCTCAGCGCGAGGTCGCGGAGAAGGAAGCCGCAGCCGAGAAGGCACGCGGCCAGGCCGCAGCCGAAGAAGCGCGGCAGCGCGCAGAGCAGGGCAAATAGACGCAGCAGATCGGGTGCAGGCCCCGGGCCGCAAGGCGCGGGGCCTGCGGCTGCGTGGCCGTGCGCCGACAAGCGCCGCGGCGATGAGCCGGTATGGCATCACATCGTGTCGAATGGACTCGGAGACGGAAAGGCACAGCGATGCGGCTGATCATCACGGGGGCGACCGGCAACGTCGGTACAGCGCTGCTCCACCGGCTCCGGGCCGGATCCGAGGATCACGAGCTGGTCGGTGTCGCACGACGACCCCCCGCCCAGGTCCCACCGTACGACGGACTCCAGTGGCACGCGATCGACGTCGCCCACCCCGATGCGGTCAACCTGTTGCGGCCGGTCTTCGAGGGAGCCGATGCGGTGATCCACCTCGTGTGGGCGTTCCAGCCCACTCACGACCGGAACTATCTGCGACGCGTGGGCGTGGACGGCACCCTCGCCGTGGCGACCGCAGCCGAGGCGGCCGGTGTGGCACACCTGGTCCATATGTCGTCCGGTGCGGTGTACTCCCCAGCCCGGGGACGGACGGTCGACGAGTCCGCGCCCCGCGAAGGTGTGCAGGGTTCGGTGTACAGCGTCGACAAGGCGGCCGCCGAGGCGGGCCTCGACGCCTTCGAGGAGGACTCGTCGGTGGTCGTCGCTCGGGTGCGGCCGGGATTCATCGGCCAGCAGGCAGCAGGTAGTGAACTCGGGCGCTACACACTGCCCCGCGGCATTCCGGCGGGCGTCCTGAAGTTCCTTCCCCTCCTCCCGTTGGACCGCTCGCTGGCAATCCCGGCCGTGCATGCGGACGATGTCGCGGACGCACTCACCAAAATTGTGTTCGAGCGTGCCACCGGTGCCTACAACCTGTCGGTCGATCCCCCACTGGGCACGGAGGAATTCGGTGCGGCACTGCATGCCCGCCCCGTTCACGTCCCGCGCTCCCTGCTGGCGCTTCTGATCGACGCCACCTGGCGAGTACACGCGCAACCCATCCACCGCGGCTGGATCGATCTGGCATACTCGGTTCCCCTGCTCGATTCGGCTCGGGCTCGCCGCGAACTCCACTGGGAACCCCGGTATTCCGCGCAGGAAACTCTCGACGAGGCGGTACGCGGTTTCATCGGCGGCGACGCCGGGGACAGTCCGGTGCTGCGTCGCCGCTCGCCCTTCGACGGGACCCGGTGACCCCGGATTACGAGTACGCCCGGTGGGTATTCGGCTGCCATGAGCGAGGATCAGGGCCTGAAAGTCGTCGTCGTCGGGGCAACTGGCAATGTCGGGACGAGCATCGTCGAAGCGTTGAGCGGGGAACCCGCGGTCAGGGAGATCGTCGGAGTGGCGCGCCGCCACACCGACTGGACCTGCTCGAAGACACGGTTGATGTTCGCGGATTCCAGCGTCGACGACTTCCGGCCCCTCGTGCGCGGCGCAGACGCCGTCGTCCACCTAGCCTGGTTGTTCCAGCCCACTCGCAAGCCGGACGTCACCTGGATGAACAACGTCCTGGGTGCCATCCGCGTATTCGAGGCCGCGGCAGAGGAACGGGTACCGGCCCTCGTGTACGCCTCTTCGGTCGCGGCGTATTCGCCGGGGCCCTCCGACACCGCGGTCACGGAAGACTGGCCCACTCACGGCTGGCCCGGCGCCGCATACCCGCGGGAGAAGGCATATCTGGAGCGGTGGCTGGACACGTACGAGCTCCGTAACCCGGACATGCGGGTGGTGCGGATGCGCCCCGGCTTTATCTTCAAACGTGAATCGGCTACCGCGCAGCGCCGGTTGTTCGTCGGGCCGTTGCTCGCCGGGCGGCTGGTCCGGGCCGGACTCATCCCGGCCGTTCCCGCGGTCGAAGATCTGCGGGCGCAGATTCTGCACTCCACCGACGTGGCTGCGGCGTTCGTCCGGGCGGTGCTCAGACCGGTGCGCGGTGCCTTCAACATCGCAGCCGACCCGCCGGTCGACAGCGCATTTCTCGCCGAACTCCTCGGCGCGCGTCAAGTATCCATTCCGCGGCCCGCGATCCGTGGTGCCCTGTGGGCAGCGTGGCACGCACACGCGGTCCCCGCGTCGCCGGGCCTCCTCGACACCGTCCTGCACCTGCCGATCATGGACACCACCCGAGCTCGGACGGAGCTGGGGTGGCAGCCGCGACTTACGCCCCGGGAAACCCTCGAGGAATTTCTCGGCGGATTGCGTGACGGTGCCGGAATGCCCACGCCACCACTGCAGGGTGACACGGTCGGTGGCCGGCTCCGGGAACTCGCGACCGGAATCGGGCAGCGGCCGTGAACCTGCGAGACAACGACGCCATGCGAGACAATGAAAGGATCGAGTACCTGCCATGACGAAAGACGCGCAGACTCCAGGCACGAACAGTGAGTCCGAGAAGCCCTACGATCCGGCAGAAGACCCCGATTCGGACCCGGAGAATCTGCTTTCCGGCACGCACCAACCGGATCAGGCCGAGGGCGAGGACGACGACCCCAGCTGATGCGGGTTTCGTTCGGGCTCAGTCGAACACGCCCGCGAGGTCGAGAATCAGCAGGACCGCGATCGCCAGGAACACAACGGCGATCGCACCGACTGCCACCATTGTCGCGATGCCAGTGGGCGGAAAATGCTTGCCGGTCCGGGGCTCGGAGAACGAGGTCCCCGACGTCTGCGCCGCCTCGGGTGGCGTGGAACCGGGGCTGAGGCCTCCCCCCGATTCGAGATCGGGGGTGTTTGCCGGGTCCGGATCCGGGGGTTGAGCGGTCATGGCAGCGAACCTCCCTGTCCTGGTTCGGGCTCGCACAGTACGAGCCGAGCATTACCCTGGCCGAGTACCCGACCGCGTCCCGTCCACACGAGGACTTCCCCACCTGGGTACTGGCGGCGCGGGGCTTATTGTGCGGTGCGGTGTTTGACGAATTCGACGGACACCTGTTGTCCCGGCAGCGCCGAATCGGACGCGCTCTCGGTGACCGTCACGCTGTCGGTCACCGTCTCCAGGACGTGCCAGCCGAAGGCGCCGCGGTCCGGTACATGCCCGGCCGCAATCCGCGCCGCAACCGTGACGGCGAGTGCGGAATCCGAGGTCACAAAGGAGAGGGTCACATAGTCGACATCGGAGACTACGGCGCCGATCAATTCGGAGGCGATCTCGTCGGCAGCGAGCTTGATGTCCGCCACCTCGTCGGCACCGAAATTCGCGAGAGCGGCAAGGGTTTCGGCTACCGCCCTGATGACAGGAAGCTGATCGAACTCGGCCGTCACCCGTAGCTCGACAAGCGAACCCGGCGTTGCTCGAAGCTTCCCGAATTCGCCGATCTCGGCCATCTGCACTCCACGTTTCGATCAAGGTGTGTTGATCTTCGCGCAGCGTACCCAGCGATCGGAGCCGTCAATCGGTTGAAAGCGCGCGGGGAGTGGACGTAGGGTTGATCGCGCGTGGTTGAGAAGGCAGCCGCAGACGCGCACGGACACCCATAGATTGCGTGCGATCGGAGGGTCATGAAATCATCACGCAGCATCAGCGCGGTGGCCGCACCGCACTGCGACCAGGCACCCGGTCTCACCCTCGATCATGAAATCGGAGTCGCTGTCGAAGCCACCGCGCCCGGGGACGCCACGATCAGCCGAATATCTGGTGACCTCGACGTGCTCGCCGCGCCATCGTTCGCATTGGCGTTGGCCGACCTGGCGCAGGACGGTGCCGCACTCGTCATCGACATGACCGGCGTCGACTTCGTCGGAACCTCAGCGCTGTCGGTACTCTCGACGTTCGCCGAGTCCGCGCGGCAACGGCACATGACCTGGGCACTCGCCGGGAACCGCGCGGTGCTGCGTCCCATCCAGGCCACCGGTCTCCACACGATGATTCCCACGTGCGACTCCGTCCGGGAGGCTCTCGAGTTGGTAGATGCCCGCGGGCAGGGGTGACGCAGCGGTTCTCGTGCCCGTCGGGCTTGGCGAAGTGCAATCGACTGCCCTCTCGAAGGACGACGTGCAGCTGACCCGGGCTCTCGGTGACGATGGACGGGCGGCAAGGCGCGGACACCGTCTATCTGCACGACCACCCTCGGGTGGTGCCCGTCCGATCTGACCGCCCCTATCGATGGGGCGGCGGTGCCTCACCGGTCCCCTGCCGGCCCTCCGGGTTCGGCCGAGCGCTGGGCGGTGTCTTCGACGTCCACGGCCGTCTGCTTGTGGCCCCCCGGGCCGATGTGCGCTTCGGCGCGCATCGTCTCGACCATGTGCGGGTAGTGCAGCTCGAACGCGGGACGCTCGGATCGGACGCGCGGAATCTCGGTGAAGTTGTGTCGCGGGGGCGGGCAGGTGGTGGCCCACTCGAGCGAGTTGCCGTACCCCCACGGGTCGTCGACGGTGACGACCTCGCCGTACCGGTAGCTCTTGAAGACGTTCCACAAGAACGGCAACGTGGAGATGCCCAGGACGAACGCGAAGACCGTGGAGATTGTGTTCAGCATGGTGAACCCGTCCGACGGCAAGTAGTCGGCATACCGCCGGGGCATACCTTCGGCCCCGAGCCAGTGCTGCACGAGGAACGTGCCGTGGAAGCCGATGAACGTGGTCCAGAAGTGCCATTTGCCGAGGCGTTCGTCCATCATCCGCCCGGTCATCTTCGGGAACCAGAAGTAGATTCCGGCGTAGGTGGCGAACACGATGGTGCCGAACAGCACGTAGTGGAAGTGCGCTACCACGAAGTAGCTGTCGGTGACGTGGAAGTCGAGCGGCGGGCTGGCGAGGATGACGCCGGAGAGGCCACCGAAGAGGAAGGTGATGATGAACCCGACGGCGAACAGCATCGGCGACTCGAACGTCAACTGTCCCCTCCACATGGTGCCGATCCAGTTGAAGAACTTCACCCCGGTCGGCACCGCGATCAGGAACGTCATGAATGCGAAGAACGGCAGCAGCACCGCGCCGGTGGCGTACATGTGGTGCGCCCACACCGCGATCGACAGGGCAGCGATGGCCATGGTCGCGAAAACCAGTCCGTTGTACCCGAAGATCGGCTTGCGGCTGAAGACGGGGAAGATTTCGGTCACGATGCCGAAGAACGGTAGCGCGATGATGTACACCTCGGGGTGCCCGAAGAACCAGAACAGGTGCTGCCACAAGATCGTGCCGCCTGTGGCCGGGTCGAACACATGAGATCCGAGATGCCGGTCAGCCGCCAGCCCCATGAGCGCGGCGGTGAGGATCGGGAAGGCAAGCAGCACAAGGATGCTGGTAATGAAGATGTTCCACGTGAAGATCGGCATGCGGAACATGGTCATGCCGGGGCAGCGCAGGCAGATCACGGTGGTGATCATGTTGACGCCGCCGAGGATGGTACCGAGCCCGGACAGGGCGAGGCCCAGAATCCACAGGTCCGCTCCGAGCCCGGGAGAATGGATGGCCGAGGTCAACGGTGAATACGCGGTCCAGCCGAAGTCCGCGGCGCCACCGGGAGTGATGAACCCTGCGAACGCGATGAGCCCGCCGAACAGAAACGCCCAGTACGAGAAGGCATTCAGTCGGGGAAAGGCCACATCGGGGGCGCCGATCTGCAGCGGCAGGATGTAGTTGGCGAAGCCGAACACGATCGGGGTCGCGTACAGCAGCAGCATGATCGTGCCGTGCATCGTGAACAGCTGGTTGTACTGCTCGTTCGACAAGAACTGCAGGCCCGGCACTGCGAGTTCGGCGCGAATGAGCATCGCCATCAATCCGCCGGCGAGGAAGAACCCGAACGCTGTGACCAGGTACATCAGACCCAGCGTCTTGGGGTCTGTCGTCGAGATCATGTCGTAGATGAACGACCCCTTGCGGCGATAACGCGGCGGATAGGGCCTGCGAGCTTCGATCGAGCGCACACCAGTTGCCGTCATGTCCAACTCCACGGTCGACACTATTGGACTACAGCGTAAACCCCATACTCACGGGTCTGCAGGGTTTGCGGCGGCGACGGTCACCCGCTCTCGTCGTGGCCGGGGACGCCGCAAAATCGGGCCGAGTTCCCTGTTTGAGGTTGTGTCCGCGAGGTACACGGCGGGTAGTCCGCGCAGTACCTGTTACGACCAGAAGGAGTAGGGCGATGACACGACCGAGCTCAACCCGCGGCTCTATGACCGCCACACCGGTACAGATCGCGGCGCTGGTGGTCGGAGCGGTATTCCTGTTGGTGGGCATTCTCGGGTTCATCCCCGGCGTGACCACCGACTACGACATGATGTCTGCCGCCGGCCACGAGTCCGAGGCCAAGCTTCTGGGTATCTTCGAGGTGTCGATTCTGCACAACATCGTGCACCTGCTGTTCGGCATCGCCGGCATTGCCATGGCACGCGCAATCAACACGGCGAAGGCCTTCCTCGTCGGCGGCGGCGTCATCTACCTCGTCCTGTGGATCTACGGCCTCCTGATCGACCAAGACAGCTCGGCCAACTTCGTCCCCGTGAACACCGCGGACAACTGGCTGCACTTCGCCCTGGGTGTCGGGATGGTCGCGCTCGGCCTTCTGACTCCCCGTCTGAGGTCGACCGGGCACACCACCGCGGTCCCCCCGC
This sequence comes from Rhodococcus tibetensis, assembly GCF_024438035.1. Classification (GTDB taxonomy): domain Bacteria; phylum Actinomycetota; class Actinomycetes; order Mycobacteriales; family Mycobacteriaceae; genus Rhodococcus_F; species Rhodococcus_F tibetensis. The sequence continues at coordinate 45,091 of NZ_JANFQF010000031.1, read as the reverse complement.
GGTAACCCTGCCGCGGGCTGACACCGATCGCCCGCCGCACCCGGGGTGGCGGGATTTCACCGAGAACTGAGGAGAGCATCATGGCTACCGGAGAAACCGGCTTCGACGACGTCAGCTACGACCTGGTGTCCGTTCAATACCATTCGCTCAAGGCCGGGCACGACTACGGGCAGTACGTACGAGACGCGAAGAACGCCGGCCGCGACGACATCGCGTCGTTCTTCGAGCAGGTGATGGCGGAAGATTCCGACCGCGCGCGCCGCTGCCACGAATTTCTCAAAGATATGACCGGGGCCGCCGACGCGGGCCCGGCTATGAGTTGACCGTCGGGAAGTAGATGACCGGCGCGCGCACCTGGATGGAAGGAAGACTGTCGACGACCCGAAGGCCGTGATGAACGTCCGAACCGCCACCGACCACACCAAAATCCGGCAGTGGGCCGACCTGCAGGACGAGTGGTTCTCCGCCCTTCGACCGGTTCTCGCTCGCGTTCCGCGATCGGGATGTCGATCCGGCGACGAAAGCAGCGCATTCTTCGAACTCGTCCCGCGTTGACGGCCGGCGCTTTTGCGGTCGACGGCGCCATGCCCGTCAGGGTGTGGCAGTCTGCTCGGCGAGAAAGGCGAGCCGGCGCAGACACTCGCGATTGCGGGGGTAGACGGCCACATCCTGTACCGACCGCGGAATCCACTTCAGCGGTGGCGTCGCCACCTTCTCATCCATCACCATGTGGCAGCCGGAGCCCCTCGGTTCGAGTCGAAGATGCACGATCGCCTTGGTCGCGGGTGTAGCTCGGGCCAGCAATCGGAGCTCCTTCTCCTCCTCGGCTTCCAGGACTTCCGTGGAATCGTCGATGAGGGCCGGCCAGACACCCACCGAATGGTGCAGCTGACTGCCCACCGCGGGCCACTCGGCGTTGACGGCACGCATGCGGGACGCTCCCACCACCCAGGACGGGTACAACCATCCATTGGCGAGAACGGACCACACGGCGGAAACCGAAGCTGTTGTATCCCATTGAGCCTTGATGACAATCACTCCCTCGCACTGGTGCACCGGTGACAGCCGCTTACCCGGCGCCCGAGCCCACGAAACCATGCGCGCTACGGCTGGCCGCGATGGTATCCGTGTGGTTTGCTCGACCACACGTCCCGATTTCGAGGAGGTTCATCGTGGGAGCTTCCGAGTCACGGTCCGGCACCACGGCGGCGTTGTTCGACGTCGACGGCACGCTGGTGGATTCGAATTACCTTCACGTCGACGCGTGGCAACGTGCGTTTGCCGAAGTGGGGCACGACATCGACGCGTGGCGCGTGCACCGTGCCATCGGATTGGACTCACAACTGCTGCTCGACACGCTACTGGGTGACGCTGCCGCCGAGGTGGGTGATCGGGCGAAAGAGCTGCACAAGCAGTACTACCTGGATCTGAGGCCGAGGATGCGGCCGCTCGCCGGTGCCCGTGACCTGATCCGGGAGTTGCACCGTCGCGGAGTTCAGGTGGTGCTTGCGACCTCCGCACCCGAGGACGAGCTGTCGGTGCTCCGCGAGGTCCTGGACATCGATTCCTGCATCGCCCACACCACATCCTCGGGCGATGTCGAGCAGGCGAAACCGGACCCCGATGTGGTGAAGACCGCGCTCGAGCGATCGTCCACGTCACCCGATACGGCGGTGATGGTCGGCGACGCCGTGTGGGATGCGAAGGCCGCTGCCGAAGCCGGAGTGCAGTTCATCGGCCTGCTCAGCGGCGGCATCTCTCGCGGCGAGCTGGCCGAGGCCGGCGCGAAAGAGGTGTACGACGACGCGCAGACTCTCCTGGACGGCCTCGAATCGAGTGCATTGGCAAGCCTTTTCGGGCCGTGACCTTCGCCGGCGAGTGCGCTTCTCGGCAATCAGTTCCCGTGCGTGGGCCACGCCGCGTCGATGTCGGGGTACGAGGCGGCGATCTCGTCGACACGCTCGTCGGTCGCCGTGTCTATTTCGGCGCGGTGACGTTGAGCGGTCACCAGCGGACCATCCGACTGACCGGTGCCCGAACCGGGCGGAGCATCCGCCTCCCACTCGTGGATCACCTCGTCGAGACGCCGCGCCACGAACGTTCTCTTGTCCTCACTCATCTTCGCTCCGTTCCAGGTCGAACCGCCCCCGATCGTTTTCCGGTACCACGGTTCGGTAGTCCGGATGTTTGCGTATCCACTGCTGCACGTAGGTGCATTCGGGGAGGATGGCGAGTCCACGGACTCGGGCGTCGTCGAGGGTGTCCTTCACCAGACGGCTCGCGTACCCCTTGCCCTCGAACGCGTCACCGACCTCGGTGTGGGTGAGAGCGAGCACCCCGTCGCCTGCCGAATACTCGATGAACCCGGTCACATCACCATCCTCGATCAGTTCGTAGCGATTCCGCTGGGGATTATCTCGAGCCTGCTGCGATGTCATCCTGTTCCTTTCTCCTCGGCGACCGTTTCCACTCAGCTCCACGGTCAGTTTCGCGCACCGACGCCCTCGCTGGCCGCGAACTGTGACGGCGATTCGGCGACCAATCCGATCGACACCAGCGGCCGGTCGAACAGCAGATCGGTGAGATAGGCGAGGCCGACCGCCCACCGGTTGACCGGCGAGGGCATGGCAAAGAGGTGGTACAGGCGGGTCACCGCCTTCGCGGGTAATCCCGACAGTTGAATTCCCAGCGGGTTGGCGACCGCGAAGCCCGGACCCAGATCGACCACCAGACCCATGTCGCGGTGCGCATAGGGTTTCGCCTCGCCGATCCCCAGACTGGCCGCGACATTGCGGGCGAGCGTGCGGCCCTGACGCACCGCATGTTGCGCCGTCGGTGGGGTGATGGACCCGCTGTGGCGCGGATCAGGGACGGCCGCGGCGTCCCCACCGGCGAAGACCCCGGGGTGCCCCTCGACGGACAGGTCCGCACCGACCTTCAGCCTGCCCTTTTCGGTGGGCAGCCCGAGCGTCTCGACGAGAGGATTCGCGGCCACTCCGGTGACCCAGGCGACTGTGCGAGTGGGGACTACGGTGCCGTCACTCAGGGTCACGCTGTTCTCGCTGAGCTCGGTCAGGGTCGTCTCGAGCCGCACATCGATACCCCGCGAGCTCAGCACGTCGAGCACCTTGGCACCGAGCTTCTCCCCCACTTCCGGCATCACTGTGTCAGCGGTGTCCAGGAGTAAAAATCTGACCGCCGCCGGATCGAGGTGCTGTCTGGCGGCCGCCTTGTCGGCGAGAGCGCGCAACTGGGCAATCAGCTCCGTCCCGGCATAGGACGCACCCACCACGACGAATGTCCGTCGCGCCTGCGACTCCCGGGGGTCCGTGTCACGGCTGGCCAGCTCGAGTTGGGTGAGGAGCTGGTCACGGAAGTACAGCGCCTCCGCGGGCGTTTTGAGGCCGCGGCCGTGTTCGAGGAGACCTGGGATGTCGAACAGTCGCGTGACAGAACCGGGAGTGAACACCAGCCGGTCCCACGACACCTCCTCCTCGCCCTCCTCGCAGTCGGTGACGTGGACCGTCTGCTTGTCGAGGTCGACAGAATCGACGGCACCTCGGACGAGCTCGACGGCGGGCATCGCGTCCGACAGTGCGACGGTCACGAACCGGGCGTCCAGAATGCCGCCCGCCACCTCCGGGAGCAGCGGGGTGTAGAGCATGTAGTCATTGGGTGAGACCATGATGACGCGGGCGCCGGTGCCGCGCAGTGAACGCGAGAGACGCCGCGCGCATTCGAAACCGGCGAAGCCGCTTCCCACCACGACGATGCGCGGCGGCTCTCCAGCTGATTCGTAGGTCATATAGGGGGCATTCCCCAACCCGGGCACCCGCGAAACACGAGCCGCCGATTCGTGCGGACCCGGCCCCGCCAACCGGATTGACCCGAACCCACTCGGGGTACGCGTTCACCGCGACACCGACCGACAGGAGACGATATGAGTACCATCACCGAGGCCGTGGACGTGTCCGTTCCGGTCGCCACGGCTTATAACCAATGGACGCAGTTCGAGGAGTTCCCTCGCTTCATGGAGGGTGTCGAGGAGATCCGGCAGATCGATCCGACGCACATCCACTGGGTCGTCTCGATCGCCGGTGTGAAACGCGAATTCGATGCCACCATCACCGAGCAGCACCCCGACGAGCGGGTGGCGTGGACGTCCGATGGCGGCCCCAATCATGCCGGGGTGATCACCTTTCACCGGCTGGACGATGACAAGACCCGCGTCACGGCACAGATGGACGTCGACCCCGAGGGGTTCGTCGAGAACGTGGCGGACAAGCTGGGAGTCCTCGGGAAGCGAGTGAAAGGTGATATGTCCCGGTTCAAGGAGTTCATCGAGTCCCGTGGCACCGAAACCGATGCGTGGCGCGGCGAGGTCGATCGCCCCGGCTCCTGAGGACTGGACTCCCGACGACCGCGACCATCGACGACACCGTAGAGGACGAGGACATGAGTTCCGTATCGAAAGTGATGTACAAACCGCTGGCCCTCGCTGCGAGTGTGGGTGGTGGGCTCTTGGCCGGGGCGGTGTTCGGCCAGGTGTGGAAGCGCGTGGCGGGCGAGCCGGAGGCTCCGGACCCGAAGGATCTCTCCCGCTCCAATCGTGAGGTACTCATCGCCGCCGCAGTGCAGGGCACCATTTTCGGCCTGATCAGAGCCGCGGTGGACCGAGCGGGGGCGCGAGGATACCGCAAGCTCGCACACGCGGACCCCCGCTAGCAGCGCAGTTGCTACAGAACCTATCTAGGCTGATCCGATGCGTACTCGATTCGCGGAAAACATCGACAGTCTCGCCGGCGAGCTGGCCGCGATGTGCCGCCTCACCGTGACGGCGATGAGGGAGGCGAGTGGTGCGTTGCTACAGGCGGACCTCGGACTCGCCGAGCATGTCATCGATGTGAGCAGCGAACTCGACGCGGCCGCTTCCCGCTGGGAGCAGCGCGCGTTCTCGCTGCTCGCGTTGCAGGCACCGGTCGCCCATGACCTCCGGTTCATGGTCGGTGGTCTCCATATCTCCGCCGACCTGCACCGGATGGGTGGCCTCGCGGTGCACATCGCGAAGATCGTCCGCCGTCGGCATCCCGAGCACGTCGTTCCGGAGGAGGTGCTCGAGGTGTTCACCCGGATGGGCGCGGTCGCGGTCGCCCAAGCGGAGGAAACGGAGCAGGTCCTGCAGCACCGCGATCCCGAACGCGCCCTCGGGCTGTTGACCGCTGACGACACGATGGACGACCTTCATCGGGGGCTCTTCGCGATCACCCAAGACGACGACTGGCCGCACGGTGTCACGGCAGCTGTCGACATCACCCTACTCGGCCGCTTCTACGAACGGTTCTGCGACCACACCGTCGAAATCGGCAGGCGGGTGATCTTCCTGGAGACCGGAGTCCTCCCGGAACAGGGGTAGCGGCGAAAGCGGTTCGGGAACTCGGCTAGTGGGTAGCCTCCCCACATGAATCACCCTGGTGGTCCGCGCGGCGCACGACACACGAAGATCGTCCTCGACGTCGACGGCGAACATCGCACCCTCGACGTCGACACTCGTACGACGTTGCTCGACGCCCTGCGGGAGAATCTGGGTGTCACGGCACCCAAGAAGGGATGCGATCACGGCCAATGCGGGTCGTGCACCGTACTACTCGACGGCCGACGTGCGACCTCCTGCCTGACATTCGCCGTCGCCCACGACGGTGCCCGGATCACGACGGCGCACGGGCTCGCCGATGGGGACGAACTGCACGCGGTTGCGCAGGCGTTCGTCGAGCAGGACGGTTTGCAGTGCGGCTACTGCACACCCGGCCAGATCTGCTCCGCCGTCGGGATGCTCGACGAGTACTGGTCGCAGCACCCGAGCATCGTCACCGAGGATCTGATGGCACCGCCCGAACTGACCGACGACGAAATCCGTGAACGGATGAGCGGGAACCTGTGCCGCTGCGGCGCATATACGAATATCCTCGCCGCTATTCGTCAGGCCGCAGAAGCATGATTCCGTTCGACTACGAACGCGCCACTGACGTCGACGGTGCCGTCGCCACCGTCACAGCCGACCCCGAGGCTCGATTCCTGGCCGGCGGCACCAACCTGGTGGACCACATGAAACTCGGTGTGGCGCAACCGGCTCGACTCGTGGACGTCCGCGGGCTCCCCCTCGGTGACGTGGACGAACTTGCGGGCGGCGGACTCCGGATCGGTGCGGCCGTCCGCAACAGCGATCTGGCCGCACACGAACTCGTCCGATCCCGGTACCCGATGCTGTCTAGGGCACTGCTGTCCGGCGCGTCGGGTCAGCTCCGCAACCTCGCGACCACCGCCGGAAATCTTCTTCAGCGAACTCGGTGCGTGTATTTCCAGGACATCACCACACCATGCAACAAACGTGAACCGGGTACCGGCTGCTCCGCGCTCGGCGGGTATGTGCGCTATCACGCCATCCTCGGTGCCTCCGAGCACTGCGTGGCCGTGCATCCGTCCGACATGGCCGTCGCGATGGCGGCGCTCGACGCAGTGGTGCTCGTGCGGAACACGGACGGCAACCGGAGGATTCCGCTGAGCGAGTTCTATCGGCTCCCCGGGGACAGTCCGGACCGGGACACCGATCTCGCGCACGGTGAACTCGTCACCGCGGTGGAGCTACCGCCGCCGGTTCGAGGAAGCCGGTCGGCGTACCGCAAGGTGCGCGACCGGGCGTCGTTCGCGTTCGCACTCGTGTCGGTCGCCGCGGATCTGACAGTCGCGACCAACCGCATCGATTCCGCACGGATCGCGCTCGGCGGGGTGGCGCATCGGCCGTGGCGCGCAGAGCGGGCCGAAGAGGTGCTGATCGGTTCCCCACCCACGGAACAGACATTCGCGGCGGCAGCCGACGCCGAACTGTCCGCGGCGAATCCCCTGCCGGGCAACGAATTCAAGGTCACCCTCACCAGGCGGGTACTGACCGCCACACTCCGCTCCCTCACCCAGGAGGCGCGCTGATGGCGTTGCTCGAGCCGAAGGTCGTCGGGACGCCGGTCGAACGCCTGGACGGCCACGACAAAGTGACCGGTGCGGCGCTGTACGCCTTCGAGCACCCGGTGCCGGATCCGACCTATCTGCACCCCGTTCTCTCGAGCATTGCCCGCGGGACGGTCACCGCCATCGATGTAGAAGACGCGCGGACTGTCGACGGGGTGATCGCAATCCTGACGGTGTTCGACGCGCCGCGGCTCGCGGACACTTCCGACGGCGAACTCGCGATCCTGCAAGACCCCGAGGTTCACTTCCGGGGCCAGTACCTCGGCGCGGTGGTCGCCGAGTCCCCCGAAGCAGCCCGTGAGGCTGCCGACCTGATCCGCGTCGAGTACGGCGTGCGCGACCACGACACCGATTTCCGCGCCGACCGGAGCGACTTCTACGCCCCGGAGACAGTGAACGCCGGTTTTCCCACCGACACGCGACACGGTGACGTCGAGGCGGCGTTGACCGCCGCACCGCGAACGGTAGACCAGGTGTACTTCACGGCGATGGAGCACAACAATCCGATGGAGCCGCACACCACAATCGCCCAGTGGCGATCTGATGGGCCCGGTCCTGTTCTGACGCTGCATGATTCGACGCAAGGCGTTCACTCGGCCCGGAAGACGTTGGCACCGGTGTTCGGTCTCGCACCCGAGGACATCCGGGTCATCGCACCGCACGTCGGCGGCGGATTCGGATCGAAAGGGTTGCCGCACGCGCACAATGTGCTGGTGGCCTTGGCAGCGCAGAAGGCACCGGGGCGACCGGTCAAGTTCGCGGTGACCCGGCAGCAGATGTTCTCGCTGTCCGCCTACCGTGCCCCGACACTGCAGCACATCCGGCTCGGCGCGGACACCGACGGGCACCTGACCGCCGTCTCCCACGAGGTGCTGACACAGTCCGCGAGGATCAAGGAATTCGCCGAGCAGGCGGCCGTGCCATCGCGGATGATGTACTCCTCCCCCGCCCGGTACACCTCCCACCGCCTCGCTGCCCTCGACGTGCCAGCCCCGTCCTGGATGCGGGCCCCCGGCGAGACCCCCGGGATGTTCGCGGCCGAGGTCGCGATGGACGAACTTGCCGAAGTGTGCGGAATCGACCCGATCGAACTGCGCATCAAAAACGAACCTGCCACCGACCCGGAGTCGGGCCACCCGTGGTCGGGCCGGCGCCTCGTCGATTGCCTCCGTGACGGCGCCGACCGTTTCGGCTGGGCCGACCGGCGCACGAACACGCGACTTCGCTCGGATTCGGACTGGTCGGTGGGGTACGGGGTGGCTGCCTCGACCTATCCGGCGAACACGTCACCAGGGTCGGTTGCGCGAATCCGCTACGGCAACGGTATCTACCGGGTGCAGATCGGTTCCGTCGACATCGGGACCGGAACGTGGACCGCCCTCACCCAGATCGCGGCCGACGCACTCGGCTGCCCCCTCGACGCGATCGACCTGCAGATCGGCGACACCGACCTTCCGTCCGCCACAGTGGCGGGAGGTTCCACGGGTATCAGTTCCTGGGGCAGTGCCGTCGTTGCGGCGGCCCGAGCGTTCCGCGACGCGCACGGAACGGCGCCGCAGCCAGGGGCAGAGTCGAGTGCGGAGACACCGGAAAATCCCGACGCCGAGAAGTTCGCACTCCATTCGTTCGGCGCCCATTTCGTCGAGGCGCACGTGCATCGCGATACGTGCGAGATTCGGGTGGAGCGCATGGTCGGTGTATTTGCCATCGGCCGGGTCGTCAATGCGCGCACGGTGCGCTCTCAGCTCATCGGCGGAATGACGATGGGAGTATCGATGGCCCTGCACGAGGAAAGCGTCGGGGATCCCCGCTTCGGCCATATCGTCAGCCACGACCTGGCCAGCTACCACATCGCCGCGCACGCCGACATTCGTTACCTCGACGCCGTCTGTCTCGACGACGTCGACGAGCACGCCAATCCGATGGGCTCGAAAGGCGCCGGAGAGATCGGGATCGTCGGCGCGGCCGCCGCCGTGGCGAACGCTGTGCGGGACGCGACCGGTATCCGGGTTCGGAAGGTACCGATCCATCTCGATGATCTACTGCACGACTGACCGTGCCGCGGCTACTCGATCCGCCGCCACGCGTACTCGAGGGAAACCCGCAAACGACTTTTCACCGCACGAATCCGCTGTAGATCGGTGCCGCGCGGTGCCAGTGCTTCAAGGACCAGTTCCAGGAAGCGCTCCCGCCCGACGCCGAAGCGCTCCATCAGCTCCGCCGTGCCGGCACCCCCGAACGGGGCCCACTGGATTGCGAAGACGGTCATCCATCGGCCGTCCGAAGTGAGCGAATGGGTTCGCTCGAGCCACTCACACCGGCCCAGCCAGAACCGTATCCACTCGGCGTCGTACACCTCGGCGGGCTCGACTGCGGGACGTGTCTGCATCGGTCAACCCTCGTTGGAGTGCCGAATCGCGAACACGGGTAGCTGCTCGGCCGCGGCCGCCGGCCGGAACTCCACACGGATCGGCCGCTCGGAGGGAGTCGGCGCCGGGACCTCGCCGTCGATCCAGGTGTACACCCAGGGCCCTTCGTCGAGTTCGACGATCGCGATCGTGCACGGGGCCTGGGCACGGTCCCGGCCGTGCCGTTCTCGTTCGACCGATTTGGAGGACACGATCGATCCGAAGCCGCAGGAGGGTACCTGCTCGAAATCCGAACCTTGACACGTCGAGCAGGTCGCCATCAGCGGGGCGAGCAGCGCCGTGCAGCTGCGGCAGCGTTGGATCATCAGCGCGCACGCCTTCGCAAGAGCATGTCCGCGGGTGTGCCGTTCCGAGCTCATACCGCCACCTGTCCGCGGGTGAACGGATCGTCGATCGGCCGGCTGTGCGGTGTCCCCCGCCCCATCAGGCCGTGCAGCCCCCGTCCGCCCCTGTTTCGGAGTTGACACCGGTCGATCGGGTGAACCCGATGGATGATCGGGGGCCGAGCGAGAAGGGCGTCGGGCGTTCGGTGCGTTCGCGGTGTAGGGGACATCGGGGCCTCGGGGTGGTTCCGGCTGGAAGGGGACGCGTATGAGCTTGACTCTCGACGCCGGAAAGTGCAGCGGCCGATCGACCCGGGCACATACCTGTTTCGGCCCCCGCGACGCCTGCCGACCCGACTGACTGGGCCGGCGTTGTCAGCCGTGCCGGTCCTGCGCGTGCTCCACGACCCACGCCGCGATCTGGGTGCGGGAGGTGAAGCCGAGTTTGGCCAGGATGTGTTCGACGTGTCCCTGGGCGGTGCGCTGCGAGATGACCAGGGTGGCGGCGATCGCCTTGTTGGTGAGCCCGTCGGCGACGAGTTCGGCCACCTGCCATTCCCGTCGCGTCAGGGAGGTCGGGGACGCATCGGTGTCCGGAACGGTTCGCTGCTTCGTCCCCAGCACAGCCGCCGAGGCCTCCTCGAGACAGGTGTTCATCCCGTGGTGGAAGGCGGCGTCGAAGGCGCGGTCACCGAGGTTTCGTCGCGCCTGCTCAGCGCAGTCGAGGTGATGGATGCGCTGTTTGGGATAGACAATGTTCGGATTGCCGGCTACATGCGCCAGCGCGTGTGCCGCACCCATCAGTTCCGCAGCCCGGTTGCTGTCCCCGCGGCCCACGGCGATCCAACCCAGCACTTCCAGGCATCCCGCAGCAATGATGCGATCGTCGACCGTCCCTGCCAGTTGCAGACCCTGCTTCAGCAGACCGTCCGCACCCTCGAAGTCACCTTGCTGCCAAGCCGCCATCCCCGCCGCCCACAGCGACCAACTGCGATACACCGACTCCCCTCGCGCTTCGGTCAGGGCGAGGATCTCGTTCTGGCATTGTGCCGCCCGAACGGGATCAGTCGAACCGGCCGCCAGCGCGAGTCCGAGAAGACCCCAGATCAGGTGCAAGAGATTGTCGTCGGTGCGAAACACAGCTAGTGCGGCCTCGTAATTCGCGCGGGCCGCGCCGAGGTTTCCGGCGAACATTGCCCTGCTTCCTTCGGCATGGGTGATCAGGGCATGCAAGATCGGGTCGGCCACCCCGCGGGCCAGTGCATGGGCCTCCTCGATCGCCGCGGCCGAGGCCTCGACGTCGCTGTTGAATTCGGACAACATGACCGCGACGTAGAGGGCGCGGATCCGCTCCTCTGCAGAACCCGCGCCGCGGACAGCCAACAGTTGGTCGAGCCATCGTCTGCCCTCTCTCAGCAGGCCCCGCGATCGCCAGAACGGGTACAGAGCCGCGGCCATGCGGAGCCCTGCCGCCGCCTCCTTCGGTGACGTGAGACAGAAATGCAGCGCAGCTCGCAAGTTCGGTTGCTCAGCGTCCAGGCGCTCGATCCACCTCAGCTGCCGGGAACTGACCCACTCGGACTGTGCCTGCACCGCCAGCTGCTCGTAGAAATTTCGGTGCCGGCGCAGCAGGGACGCGAACTCCGAAGTCTCCTGCAACTTCTCGCGGCCGTACTCGCGGAGGGTTTCGAGGAGCCGGTAACGCACCGCACCCCTCGCCTCCTCCCGGATCAGGATCGACTTGTCGATGAGCGAGGCGACCACGTCGACGACCTCGGCCGGGCGCAAGGACCCTGAACAGATGTTCTCGACCGCGTCCAATTCGAAACCGCCGGCGAAGACGGCGAGCCGTCCCCACAGTTCCCGTTCTTGCGGCGAACACAGTTCGTGGCTCCAGTCAATGCACCACAGCAGCGTCTGCTGGCGCGCGGGGGCGCCGCGGCTTCCGGTCGTGAGCAACTGGTAGCGGTCCGTGAGCCGCTGAAGAATTTGTTCGGCCGACATCACCCGGAGCCTCACCGCCGCCAGCTCGATCGCCAAGGGCAGACCGTCGAGTTGGTGGCAGATTTGCGCGATTGCCTCGTGATTGTCCTCGGTGAGACGGAATCCGGGAACCGCAGCGGCGGCGCGCTCGGCGAACAGCGCGACCGACTCGTATTGGGCGAGGCTCTTCACCGAAGCAGGACGACCCGACTGCGGCAGGGTGAGCGGCGGCACCCGGACGGTGGCCTCCCCTGAAATTCCGAGAGGTTCGCGGCTGGTCGCGAGGATTCGCAGGTCGGGGCAACATCGCAGCAGAAAGTCGGCCAATCCGGCGACTGCGTCGACGAGATGTTCGCAGTTGTCGAGGACCAGCAGCACGCGCCGTGGTTCCAGAAATTCTTGCAACACGACCTCGGGCGCCTCGGATTGCTGCTCGCGGAGCTTGAGTGCTGCCACCACGGCTCCGACGACCAGCGAGTCTTCCTCCAGCTCACCCAGTTCGACCAGCCATGCTCCGTCCTCGAAAGCACGGCACGAATCGACCGCAACCCTCAGGGCCAACCGCGTCTTGCCCACTCCCCCGATCCCGGTGAGCGTGACCAGGCGTGACGTTGCCAGCAAACCGCGCGCCTCCGCAATCTCTCGGCGCCGGCCGACGAAACTCGTCAGCTCGTGAGGCAAATTCCCCATCTTGATCTTCGCTGCGGGCTGCATGAAACCGTCACTCTCATCTCACGCCCCCTGGAACAACGGTACAGCGACAGTCGGCCTTCACCGAGTTTTCGGAAAACGGAAAGTCACCGAGTCCAGCGGGTCGGCGCCCAGCGGCCCGCGTAGGAGCGGATGCGGCGGTTTCCCCGCGGATCGGGACGCCGCGACCCGGGATCGGCCAGGCTGTGCGGGGTCATGGTGACTCGGCGACCCTCCACCTTGTACTCGGCACCGGTGACGAACATCGCGGCCGGCGCAGTGAGGTACGACGCGACCGCGGCGGCTTCCCCGTCGTCGTGGCAAGGCGACGAGCAAGCGGAATCCGCGGCCGGTACGACGATGGAATTGACAGTGACCGAGTAGCGCGACAGTTCGTTGGCGAGGAGCCCCGTCAGTGCACCGAGCGCCGACACCGACGCTGTGATGTTCACGATGCGGCCCCCTTGTCCGCCGGCGATCATGTAACGGACGCCGCGTTGCATGCATTCGACGGCTGTGCTGCCCGGACAACTGATGAGGACACCGATTCCGCCGAGTTCCCGGGCGAACTCGTCGACCGCGGTCGCGGAGTGGGGCAGCTCGGCCAGGTCCATCTTCCGCACCACCGCGCGAACCGACATGGACCTCACCTCGAGGGCCGTGGCCTCCGCGCTGTCCCGGTCCGCGGCGTACGCGAGCCCGAGGTGAAATCCGTCGTCCGCGAGTGCCAGAGCGACGGCCCGACCGATCCCCGAGTCCGACCCCGTCACTACGGCGTTGAGCGCGCTGGCATGCATGTTTCCGGGTACCCGTGGGTTCCGCGACTCAAACGCCGCCTTGTCCGGACGTCGTTCAGGCAGAACACAATCCGGTGACGTCGTTGCGCGGCCAGGTGGTCCGATCGGTCAGCAGTTGCTCGGCGCGGGATCCCCCCGGAATCGGGCGTCCAGGTAGTCCATGGCGGCGGGCAATCCCAGTACCGCCGTCGACAGGTGGTCGGGGCTCGGGAAGAGTTCCGACTGCACCTGAACTCCGGCGGCGCAATACCGCGCGATCGTTGTCTCGATCGAATCGATCGGAATGAGCACATCGGTCGGGCTGTGCCATTCGAAAATCGGAGCGGACGGGACACCGGGATACAGCTCGACACTGTTCTCGTCGAGTACCTCCCACGCCTGCGGGCTGCTCATGAGATTGGTGGTCTTGGCAACCTCGGTCGCGCTCCGACCGGCCCCGGCAGCGAGAATGCCGTTGGTGCACGCGTTCGCCATCTCGCTGCGCATGGCCAGCCCACGATCGTTGAGCTGCTCACTGATCGGCAGCCGGTCCGGATACTCCCGTTCGAGGCCGAGTGCCGCCGCCATCGCGAGGCCGAACGCGGGATGCGGCTGCATGCCCAGGCCGTTGGCCATCTTCCCGATGTTCATGGGCACACCGCCCTCGGCGACCCCGACAATGTTCAGCTCCGGCGCATACGTCGGCGCGAGCGCCGCTGCCCAGGCCGACGCCATGCCGCCACCGGAGTAGCCGGCCAGCGCGACAGGGCTGGCCGCGACGTTCAGTTCCGGGACCTGCTGCACCGCGCGAATACCGTCGAGAGTGATGTACCCGCCGAGCTTGGCCGCACCGTAGGCGCTGTTGGGGCCCAAATGGTCGGGAAGGGCAACCGTCCATCCCCGCCGCAGTGCGAGGTTCAGTGCCGGTGCCTCCTTGATCTGGAGGTCCGGGTCGTTCGAATACAGGGTGCGTGACGGCGCGCACCGTGGTCCGAGAGCGTTGATGATGTGCTGATAGGACAACAGTGGACCGTTCGCGGTCCGGTCGTGCGGCACCAGCACGGTACTCACCGAGGAGATCGGGCTTCCCTGCGAATTGGTGGTGCGGTACTTCACCTGCCAGACGTCGGTGTCGGGGAACGCGAGCAGTGGAGGCATGGGCCGGATGGCGATCGGCTGCCCGGCAGCGCTGGACTCGAGGTTCTGCGGCTGCACGTAGAAGGGGTCCGCCTCGGAGGCAGGATAGATCGGCGCTGCGCCCGCACCTCCCGCGCTCGCCACGGCGATGCATGCGATGAAGACCCCGCACGCGGCGCGTGCAGACAGGCCCTTGCTGCGCGAGCGCCCCATATCGCCTCCTGTAATCGAGTTCGAGTGTGACCGAGTTCCCGGGTGTTATCGGTATTCGGGCCGGTCCGTTACGGCACTGCAATCGGACCGGCCCTCGGTCACAGTCGGGCGGCGGGCTCGCTCGGGCTTTTCAGGGTGTATCGAGGTACTCCTCGAGGACCGGTCCGATGACAGCAAGGACCTCCGGCTCGATCATCTGGTTGTGCTCGCACTCGAGCTTCACTTCCCGGATTCGACCGGTCACCGATTGCGTCCACTCCTCAGGTGAGTGCTCTGCGGGTGACGACGCCGCCGTGAAGAACAACAGATCCCCGTCGAACTGCTGCGGACGGAACTCGTTCATGATTCTCGATGAGTTCGTGAACCCGGTGCTGATGCGTTCGAGATGTTGCGGTGTGAGCCCCGTCTTCTGACCGAACGCCTCGTCGAGGAGTTCGACGGCGCGCTCGTAGGTGAGTTCTCCGTCCGTGGCGACGGACTCGAGGTCGAGCCCGAGGCCGTGCAGCAATTCGGAGACGGTGAGGCTGTCCGGGGTCGCGTCCGCGTCACCGATGACGTAGCTGTCCATCAGGGCCAGGGTGGCGACGGATTCGCCCTCCCGCAGCAACTCCACCGCGATCGCCTGCGCGATGATCCCGCCGAGAGACCAGCCGAGCAGGTGGTACGGCCCGGAGCCTTGAATGCGTCGCATCTCGAGCACGTAGTGGTGGGCGAGTTCCTCGATCGAGTCGAAGGACGGTCCGCCGCTGATACTCGGCAACTGGAGACCGTAGACGGGGCGGTCCTGCGACAGGTGTTGCAGCAGCCCCGCATAACCCCACGACAGCCCGATCCCCGGATGGATGCAGAACAGTGGCGGTTTCTCCCCCGTCGGGCGCAGCGGAATCACGACTCGTAATGCCTCGTCGACGGCCGATTCACCACCGCCGTCCGTATCGATCCGCCGCGCCAGTCCGGCCGGTGTGGGATCGAGGAACATGGACTGGAGCGGTATCCGTCGGCCCAGGCGTTCCTGGAGAACCGTGATGACCCTGGTGGCGACGATCGAGTTGCCGCCGAGGTCGAAGAAGCTGTCGGCGGTACCCACCCGCTCCACCCCGAGCACCTCCGCGAAGGCCTCCACGACGATGCGTTCGGTTTCGGTATCCGGGGCTCGGAACGCGGCAGCGGTGGTCCCGAACTCCGGCGCCGGCAACGCCTTGCGGTCGAGTTTGCCGACCGGAGTCATCGGAACCTGATCGAGAACCACCACAGCGGACGGGACCATGTGGGCGGGCAGCCGCTCGGCGGCGTAGGTGCGCAACTCCGCGGGCCCCAGGTCACGGCCTTCGACGGCGCGCACGTATGCCGCGAGCAGGGTGTCGCCGGACGGCCCGGTGTGCCCGATCGTGGCCGCGAAAGCCACCGCCGGATGGCGGGCGAGGATCGCATCGATCTCACCGAGCTCGATGCGGAAACCGCGGACCTTCACCTGGAAGTCGGTGCGCCCGATGTATTCGACGGTGTGATCGCCACGCCACCGCACGACGTCGCCCGTCCGGTACATGCGCCGTCCGGGCTCACCGAACGGGCAGGCCAGGAAGCGTTCCGAGGTGAGAGCCGCACGGTTGTGGTACCCCCGCGCCAAGCCGGGCCCGGCGATGTACAGCTCACCGGGGACACCCGCCGGGACGGGTTGCAGCCGTTCGTCCAGAACCAGGTACTCGAAGCCGATGGCGGGAGCACCGATGTTCACGACCCCACCGGGACGCATCGGGGCGCTGACACTGGCCTGAATGCTCGTCTCCGTCGGACCGTAACCGTTGTGCATGCGGCGGTTGCGGCCCCACACCTCGACCAGCTCGGGCGGGCATGCCTCGCCGGCCACGGCCAGCATGCGCACCGTGTCGAGGTCGCGGTCCTCCATCGAGGACAGTGCGGTGGGGGTGATGAACGCGTGGGTCACCTGTTCCCGGCGCAATAGGTCCGCCAGCTCGTCGCCGCCGAAGATGGTAGGCGGAACGATGAGCAGCCGAGCCGATGCGCCGAACGCCATCATCAGCTCGAACACCGAGGCGTCGAAGCTCGGTGACGCCAGATGCGAGACCGTCGAGTCGCGGAAGACCAGGAAACGTTCGTGCTCCTCCGCGGTGAGGTTGGCGATGCCCCGATGGGTGACGATGACGCCCTTGGGCTTGCCCGTCGAACCCGAGGTGTAGATCAGGTAGGCGGGATGCCCGAGGTGCAGGGGGCGTGTCCGGTCGGCATCGGTGATCGGATCCGAGGACACCACCGCCACCTGCTCCGCGAATTCCTCGTCGTCGAGCACCAGCCACGGGACGGATTCCGGCAGATTGTCCCGGCGCTCGGCGACGGTGATCCCGACCGATGCGCGGCAGTCGGTGAGCATGTACTCGATGCGATCACGCGGATAGGTCGGATCGACGGGCACGAATGCCGCGCCCGACTTGGCCACCGACCAGATCGACACGACCTCTTCGATGGACCGCGGCAGGCCCAGTGCGACGAATGTTTCCGGGCCCACACCGTGAGCGCGCAGGACCCGCGCCAACCGGTTGGACCATTCGTCGAGTTCCCGGTAGCTGACGTGACGGTCTTCGAAGGTCAGTGCAATGGCCTCGGGGTCCACGGCTGCCGCACCGGCCAAGATGTCGGGCCACAGGTCGGGACGGACGTCCGGCCTGCCGCGGGCAGGAGCCAGCTCCTCCCGCTCCACCTCGTCGAGGATCGGCAGGGTGGCGATGGACTGCTCCGGGTCGGCGGTGACCGCCGCGAGGATGCGGACGAACCGGCCGGCGATCCCACGGGCGGTTCCCTCGTCGAAGAGCGACACAGCAAAGTCGAGGCCGCCGCTGATCCCGGCGGGTGCACCGTCCGGATCGAACTGCTCGGCGAGAATCACCTCCAGGTCTTCCTTGACCACCCTCGTCTCGAGATCCACCCCCTCGACCCGCAGTTCCGGCAGCTCGAGCGTCGCACGCTCGTTGTTCTGGAATTCCAACGCCACCTGGAACAGCGGTGAGTAGGACGTGGACCTCGTCGGGTTCAACTCCTCCACCAACCGTTCGAACGGCAGGTCCGAGTTCGCGAACGCGGCCAGATCGGATTCCCGAATCTGCCGCACCAACTCGGTGAATGTCGTCGCAGGGTCGATGCGACTACGCAGCACCAGAGTGTTGACGAACATGCCGACCATGTCGTCGAGCGCGGTTTCCCCGCGGCCGGCGACGGGTGTTCCGATGACTACATCGTCGGTGCTGCCGAGCCGGGCGAGAAGTATCACGAGGGCGGCATGGACCGCCATGAACATGGTGGCGTTGTTCTCCCGGGCAAGGGCCGTCATCCGCCGGTGCAGGTCGGCATCGATCGCGAATTCCACCCGATCGCCTTCGAAGCTCTGCTGGATGGGGCGCGGCCGGTCGGTCGGCAGCGCGATGACGTCCGGCAGTCCGGCCAGAGTGTGCGACCAGAAGCGCAGCTGACGGTTGATCAGCGAAGTCGGATCGTCCTCCGAACCGAGTGCGGCATGTTGCCACAGGGTGTAGTCGGCGTACTGCACCTGCAGCGGAGCCCACTGCGGACCGTCTCCCTCGAGCCGCGCGCTGTACGCGACCATGACGTCCCGCGCCAATGGGGCGAGCGAGAACCCGTCCGCACAGATGTGGTGGACCACGATCGTGAGGACGTGATGGTCGGGGTCGGTCCCGAAGAGGGCGGCGCGCACGGGCAGGTCGGTGCTGACGTCGAATCCCCGCGACACCACGTCCCGCATGCGTGTCGGCAGCTCCTCGGCGGTCACCGTGGCGGTGGTGAACTCCGGCCGGACCACCTCGGCCGGGAGGATCCGTTGGGTCGGCTCCTTGCCGACGGTCGGGAACACCGTGCGCAGCGTCTCGTGCCGCCCGAGCACGTCCGACATGGCCAGCCGCAGCGCGTCCTCGTCGAGCCTTCCGATGAGCCGCACCGCGAGCGGAATGTTGTAGGCGGGCGACGACGGATCGAACTGGTTGAGGAACCACATCCGCTTCTGCGCAAGGGACAGCGGAATCAGCTCGGGCCGCTCGGCCGGGGCGAGCGGCGGGCGGGCACCGCCGCCGGGAGCCGTACCCTCCCCGATCCGCTCCGCCAGCGATCGCACGTCGGGCGCTTCGAACAGTGCCCGAACGCCGATGTCGGTGTCGAGCGCATCGCGCAACCGGGCGGTGACGCGAGTCGCTACGAGCGAGTTGCCACCGAGGTCGAAGAAGTTGTCGTCGACGCCGATCCGCTCGAGTCCCAGGACGTCGGCGAAGATGTCCGCGATCGCCCACTCCAGAGCTGTGGAAGGAGCACGAAACTCTTTGGTGTGGACGTTGATCTCCGGCGCCGGCAGCGCCGAACGATCCAGTTTGCCCACCGGTGTCAGCGGGATCTCGTCGAGGAACATGATGCTCGACGGCACCATGTGCGCGGGCAGCCGCGTGGACAGGTGCGCCGTCAGTGCGGCGGGGTCGACCGTGTCCGGCGTCAGGGGCAACAGGTAGGAGACCAGAACGGTGTCCCCGGACGGACCGGGTACCCCGAGGGTGGCGGAGAAGCTCACGCCGGGGAAAGTGGCGATCTCGGCGTCGATCTCACCGAGCTCGATGCGGAAGCCACGGATCTTGACCTGGAAGTCACTGCGGCCCACGTATTCGACGGAGTGGTCGGCACGCCAGCGGACGATATCGCCGGTGCGGTACATCCGCTCCCCCGGCTCACCGTACGGGTTCGCGAGGAAACGGTGGCTGCTGAGAGCCGGGCGCCG
The DNA here is from genome assembly GCF_024438035.1 of Rhodococcus tibetensis. Classification (GTDB taxonomy): domain Bacteria; phylum Actinomycetota; class Actinomycetes; order Mycobacteriales; family Mycobacteriaceae; genus Rhodococcus_F; species Rhodococcus_F tibetensis. Next base: position 25,734 of record NZ_JANFQF010000031.1, on the reverse strand, counting down.
GTGGTAGCCCCGGGCCAGTCCGGCGCCGGTGATGTACAGCTCACCGGGAACGCCCACCGCTACCGGCTGGAGTCGAGAGTCCAGAACCAGCTCCTCGACACCGCGGATGGGTCCGCCGATCGTAATCGGCTCCCCCACCGTCATCGGGTCGCTGATGTTGGCCATCACGGTGGTTTCGGTGGGGCCGTACCCATTGAAAAGTTCTCGACCGGGAGCCCACCTCGTCACCAGTTCCGGCGGGCACGCTTCACCGCCGACGGTCACGTGCTGGAACTCGTCGAGTCCTGCGGGATCGACCGTGGCCAGGGCAGCGGTGGTCACGAACGCATGCGTGACGTGCTCCGAGCGAATCAGTTCGGCCAGCTCGGCACCGCCGTACATGGTCGGCGGGGCGATCACCATGGTTGCGCCGACGCCGAAGGCCTGCAGGTATTCGAAAACCGACCCGTCGAAGCTCGGAGTGGAGAAGTGCAGTGTGCGGGAGGTCGGTGCGGCCGCCATTCGCTGGCGCTGATCCTCGGCGAAGTTGTCGAGTCCCTCGTGGGTGACCACGACACCCTTCGGCTTGCCCGTCGAACCGGACGTGTACACGATGTATGCGGCGTTGTCGAGGCTGATCGGGGACTTTCGGTCCGCATCTGCAACGGGCAGTGCGGCTTTCGACTGGCATGCCTTCTCGAATTTCGGGGAGTCGAGCAGCAGCCACGGCACCGTGTCGGGGAGGTCTTTCTCGTAGGCGGTCATGGTCAGGCCGATCGTGGCGCCTGAATCGGACAGCATGTGCTCGATGCGGTCCAACGGGTAGTTGGGGTCGATGGGGACGAACGCGGCGCCCGTCTTGGCTACCGCCCACACTGCGAGAACGGATTCGATGGACCGGGGAATGCCCAGCGCCACGAACGCCTCGGGACCCGCACCGCGCGCGATCAGCACCCGCGCCAGCTGGTTCGAACGCTCGTTCAGTTCGCGGTAGGAGACGTTCCGGCCCTCGAAGGTGAGGGCCGTCCGGTTCGGGTCGAGCGCGGCGGCGTCCTCGAAGATCTGCGGGAGAGTCCGCACCGAGAAACCGGGGCGCCCGCGCACCGGAGCGAACTCGGCGAGTTCGGTCTCGGTGAGCAATTGCATGTGCGCCAAGGGAATCTCGGGCCGATCGGCGAGTGCGGCGAGAACTCGCTGCAGTCGGTCCGCGATCTCGTCGATCGCGCTCTCGTCGAACACCTCGGGCAGGTATTCGAACTTCAGGTTCAATTGCTCGTCACCTGACGCAACGACGGCGAGCGGATAGTGCGCAGAGTCCTTGCCGCGGATTCCGGTAACGAACATGCCGGCGATGTCGGTGTGCTCCGTCAGTCCGTCCTTGTCCACCGGATACGACTCGAACACCGTCAACGTATCGAAGCCGGCACCGAGTCCGGCCACCGACTGGATGTCGGTGAGCCCCACGTAGTGGTGGTCGAGCAGGGCTGCCTGCTCGCTCTGGACCCGGGCGAGCAGATCCCCCAGCGGTTCCCGCGGGTTCAGCGCCACCCGGACCGGCAGAGTGTTGATGAACAGGCCCACCATCGACTCGATACCGGCGATCTCCGGCGGCCGGCCCGACACCGTCCCGCCGAACACCACATCGGTGCGCCCGATCAGGCCGCCGAGCACGATTCCCCAGGCCGTCTGCACGACAGTGTTGAGGGTCAGTCCGCGCTCGCGGCTCAGCTCACGCAGACGGGTGGTCTGCTCCTTCGACAAGGTGAACGCGGTTTCCTCGGCCATCGCCGAATGCGCTTCGGCCCGATCCATCGGCGCGAGCAGAGTCGGTTCGTCGACCCCGTCGAGCGCGGCGCGCCAGGCCGCGAGCGACTCGGTGATGTCGTGACGTCGCATCCACGACAGGTAGTCGCGGTACGAGTGCACCCGCGGCAGCAAGCTGCCGTCCGCATCGGTCGCGTACAGGGTGAGCAGGTCACGAATGACCAGCGGCGTCGACCAGCCGTCGAGCAAAATGTGGTGATTGGTCAGGACGAGTCGGTAGTCCTGTTCCGTCAGCCGAATCAGCGCCAGCCGCAGCAGCGGTGCCCGCGACATGTCGAATTTGACCGACCGGTCCCGCCCCAGGATCCGGTCGTATTCCTGCTCGGCCTCGGCCGGATCCAGATCAGAGAGGTCGAACTCGGACCACGGCAGTTCGACCTGATTCTGAATGATCTGGGCGGAGGCGCCCGCAGTGTCGTGGACGAACGCCGCCCGCAAATTGGGATGCCGGTCGAGGAGGGCCTGGCCAGCGCGGCGGATCCGGTCGGGGTCGACCTCCCCGCGCAGCTCGAGTGTCAGCTGAACCATATACGGATCCACGGCGGCGTCGGAGAATTGCGCGTGGAACAGCAGGCCGGACTGCAGAGGCGACAGCGACCAGATGTCCGACAGGGCCGGGAAGCGGTGCTCCAGTCCGTCGATTGCGGCCTGATCAAGAGTGACGAGGTCGAGATCGGACGGCGTCACACCGCCCGAGTCGGGCCGCGCCACGTGCACAGTCAACGCGGTGAGCGCCTGCACCCACAGCTCGGCGAGTTCGCGGACCTCGGCCGCTGTCAGGACACCGGCCGGGAACGCCCACGTCGCGCGCAGCCGGTTTCCGCCGGCAGCGGTTTCGGTGACGGCGTTGATGTCGAGTACCGAGGCGACTGGGATGTCGGAGGCGGGAACGTCGTCGAGCTTGGTGTCGCTGACCGGGACCCAGGGGTGTCCGTGGATATCGGTCGAGCTTGCACCGCCCAAGCGTCCGAGGTAGTTGAACGTGACCTGTGGTTGGCGCAGCGCATGCAGCTCGTCTGCGGTTTCGGGGTTGAGATACCGCAGCATGCCGTAGCCGATGCCGTGGTCGGGGATCGCAAGCAGTTGTTCCTTGATCGCCTTGATTGCCGAGCCTGCGGCGCGGCCGCCGTCGAACGCATCGTCGAGGTCGATGCCCGACAGGTCCAGGCGCACCGGGAACATCGCGGTGAACCAGCCGACGGTGCGACCGAGGTCGGCACCCGGCAGGACCTGATCTTCACGGCCGTGGCCTTCGAGGTTGACCAGTGACTGCGCGAAGCTCTCCCCGTGTGTGCGCTGCGCCGCCTGCGCACGCCACCGCGCCAGGGCCAGCGCCAGTCCGGTCAGCAGGCCGTCGTTGACTCCGCCGTGGTACGCCTCGGGCACCGTCGTGAGGAGGGCGTCGGTGATGTCGGTGGGCACCTCCACAGTCAGCTTCTCCACGGTGCCCGCGACGTCGACATCCGGGTCGAGCGGCCGCGACCCGATCAGCGGGTCGTCACCACCGAGCACCCCACGCCACAGGTCGAGTTCGCCGGCGCGGTCGACGGCAGCGCCGGCGAGACCGTGGGACCAACGGCGCATCGACGTGCCGACCGGCTCGAGTACCGGTTCCTGCCCCGCCGAGATCTGGGCCCACACGGTAGCCAGGTCGGGAACGAGGATCCGCCAGGACACCCCGTCGACCACCAGGTGGTGCGCGACCACCAGCAACCGTCCGCCGCCGTCCCCGGCGTCGAACCACACCAGCTGCAGCATGACACCCGCCACCGGGTCCAGTCGCCCAGCGGCCGCATCGAGTTCGCGAGTGGCGATCTCGGCGAAGGTCGAGCCGGTCACCGTGGGCACCTCGACACGATGAAGGATGTCGCGGACGTCGACGGCCCCGGGACCGCGCACGTCGATATGCCACTGCGGCGGCGCTCCGACCAGCTGTGCTCGCAGCATGTCGTGGTGATCGACGACCACCTGGATCGTGCGTTCGAGGGTCGCGCTGTCCGCTGACGGGGGCAGGGACAGCAGCGCCGTCTGGGTGTAGCGGCGGAAGTCGCCGCCGCGTTCGAGCAGCCAGGACGCGATGGGTGTGGTCGGCATATCGCCAACTCCGCCACCCGGCAGCTCCTCGAGCACCACCACGTCGGCGGCACCGGCCCAGGACGCCACGTCGGCCAGGGCGGCCACGGTCTTGGCCTCGAACACGTCCCTCGGGGTGAGCACCACACCCGCAGCCTTGGCGCGGGCCACCAGCTGGATCGACATGATGCTGTCACCGCCGAGTGCGAAGAAGGAATCCTCCACCCCCATCGATTCGAGTCCGAGGACCTCGGCGAACAGCCCGGCCAGCACGGTTTCCATGTCGGTGGTGGGCGCCCGGCTCGCGGACACGCGGGCGCCGAAGTCCGGTTCGGGCAGGGCGCGGCGGTCCAGCTTGCCGTTGCCGGTGAGCGGCAGGGCGTCGAGCACCACGAGGGTCGCAGGCACCATGTAGGACGTGAGCTGGGTGCCGAGGAATTCCAGGGCCGACGACACCTCCACGGTGGCACCCGACTCGGGCACCACGTATCCGATCAGCCGGTTGCCGCCGTGGCCGTCGTCGCGGGTCAGGACGACGGCCTGCGCAATTCCGCGGTAGCGGAGCAACGCGGACTCGATCTCGCCGAGTTCGATGCGGAAACCGCGGATCTTGACCTGGAAGTCACTGCGCCCGAGGTATTCGAGTTGGCCCCCGGCATTCCAGCGCGCCAGGTCACCGGTCCGGTACATGCGTGTGCCGGAGCCGAGCGGGTCGGCGACGAACCGGGTGGAGCCGAGCGCTGCACGGCCGAGGTAGCCGCGGGTGACCTGCTCACCCGACACATACATTTCGCCGATGGTGCCCGGCGGCACAGGATGCAGACGCCGGTCGAGAACGTGTACCCGCAGCCCGGCGACGGCGCGACCGATCACACTGGCCGAGGCGGACTCGGCGAACGCTCGGTCGAGCCGCAGGTAGCTGACGTGAACGGTGGTCTCGGTGATGCCGTACATGTTCACCAGCGTCGGCGCGGAGTCGTCGTGCCGGGAGTACCAGCGGCCCAGCTGACCGAGGTCGAGGGCCTCTCCGCCGAAGATCACGTACCGCAGCGCCAACGCCGCCGCGGTCACGTCGATCTCCGACACGATCCGGTCGGTCTCGGCCAGTTGGTAGAACGCGGTCGGCGTCTGGTTGAGCACCGTCACCTGCTCGTTGCGCAGCAATTCGTGGAACATTTCCGGTGACCGGGCGGTGTAGTAATCGACGACCACCAGTCGCCCGCCGTAGAGCAGCGGTCCCCACAACTCCCACACGGAGAAGTCGAAGGCATACGAGTGGAACATCGTCCAGACGTCGTTCTCGTCGAACCCGTACAGCGGCTGCGTGTTCGCGAAGAGGGTGAGCACGTTGCGGTGCGAGACGACCACACCCTTCGGGCGGCCTGTCGACCCGGACGTGTAGATGACGTAGGCCACCGACGACGCATCGAGGGGGGCGACCCGATCCTCGTCGGTGATCGCTGCCGGTGACTGCCGACCGAGGTCCGCGTCGGTCTCGAGGTCGTCGAGCAGGATGACGGGCGTCCCGGACTCCGGCAGCGCGGACGCGTCACCGACGGTCGTGATCACACAGTTCGGTGCGGCGTCCTCGAAGACGAACGCCAGCCGGTCCGCCGGGTAGGTGATGTCGACCGGAAGGTATCCACCACCCGACTTGATCACGGCGAGCAGGGCGACAATCAGGTCACAGGTGCGCGGAAGTGCTACCGCTACCAGGGTTTCCGGCCCGACTCCGCGAGAGATGAGCAACCGTGCCAGCCGGTTCGACCGCTCGTCGAGCTGGCTGTACGTGTACGCCACATCCTCGGAGGTGACTGCGGTGGCCTGCGGGAACCGGGCGACGCTCTGCGCGAAACGATCCGCCAGCGTGTCGGTACCGGCATCGACGCCGACTGTGTTCCACTCGCTCGCCATCGCGGCCCGTTCGGCCGCGTCGGTGAGCTCGATGTCACCGACCGGGGCGTGCGGATCAGCGGTCACCGCACCGAGGACCCGCAGGAATCGGTCTGCGAAGATCCGCACGCTTCCGGCGTCGAACAGATCGGTGGCGTAGACGAACGCCGCGGTGATACCGGACGCCGTCCCGTCCTCTTCGAAGCGCTCCTCGACGCTCAGCTGCAGGTCGAATTTTGCGACCTCGAGATCGAAATCGACGGCGGTTGCGGTCAGCTCCGGTAGCTCGAGACGCGGGGTCTCGTTGTTGCGGAACTCGAGCAACACCTGGAACAGCGGGGAATGCGCGGTGGACCGTTCCGGTGCCAGCGCGTCGACCAACCGCTCGAACGGCAGATCCGAGTGATGGAATGCGGCGAGATCGGTGGCCCGCACCTGATCGATCAGTTCGCCGAATCCCCCGGCGGGATCGACGGCGGCCCGAAGGACCAGGGTGTTGACGAACATGCCGACCATCTCGTCGAGGGCCGCATCACCGCGGCCGGCGATCGGGGTGCCCACCGCGATGTCTTCGCTGGAGGACAACGCCGACAACAACACGGACAGTGCCGCGTGCACGGCCATGAACATGGTGGAGTTGTGTTTGCGTGCCAGTGCGGACAGCGCGCGGTGCATCTCGGCCGGAATCTCGAAGTCGACCTGGGCGCCGCGGAACGACTGCTGGACGGGCCGGGCCCGATCGGCGGGCAGCTGCAGAATTTCGGGCAGGTCCCCGAGTTGCTCTGTCCAGTACCGCAGTTGCTGAGAGACGAGCGATTCGGAGTCGCTTTCGCTGCCCAGTTGTTCGAGCTGCCACAGCGTGTAATCGGGGTACTGCACCGACAGGGGACTCCACTGCGGAGCGCTGCCCGCAATGCGTGCCGCGTACGCGGCCATCACGTCCCTGGCGAGCGGAGTGAGCGAGAAACCGTCGGCACAGATGTGGTGCACCACGATGACGAGCACGTGCTCGTCCGGTGCGAGAGCGAACAGCGCCGAACGGATCGGCACGTCGGCCGTCACGTCGAAACCTGCGGTCGCGAGCGTGGCGATGTGTTCGCGGAGTCCACTCTCCGATACTTCGGCGATCTCGAGGTTCGGTGTCCACTGTCCGGGTGAGAGCACCACCTGCGTCGGTTCCCCGTCGTGGGAGGGGAACACGGTGCGCAGCGATTCGTGCCGGGCGAAGACATCGGTGACGGCCGCGCGCAGTGCGTCCACGTCCAACCGTCCGGCCAGCCGCACCGCGAGCGGAATATTGTACGCGGCGGACGAGGTGTCGAACTGGTTGAGGAACCACATGCGCTTCTGCGCGAGCGACACCGGCACGTGCGCGGGGCGCGGCCGCGGGCCGAGCGGAACTCTGGCGTGGTCGCCAACCTGGGCCGGGGCGAACGCCGTCGACTCGATCATGCGGGCGAGTCTGTGGATCGTCGGCGCCTCGAACAGGGCGCGCACCCCGATCTCGGTGTCGAGTTCGGCGGTGAGCCGGGCGGCGACACGGGTGGCGATGAGCGAGTTTCCGCCGATATCGAAGAAGTTGTCGTCGATGCCTACCCGCTCGATCCCGAGCACGGCGGTGATGACATCGGCGATGGTGTGCTCGAGCACCGTGGACGGCGGCCGGAATTCGTCCGTCGTCGGCAAGAACTGCGGTTCCGGTAGAGCCGCTCGGTCGAGCTTGCCCACCGGGGTGAGTGGAATTTCGTCGAGGATCATGATGCTCGACGGCACCATGTGGGCCGGCAGCAGTTCCGCCGTCCACAGCTTCAGCTCCGGCGGCTCGAGCGTCGTCTCGGCTTCCGGGAGCACATAGGACACCAGCACCGTGTCACCGGCCGGTCCGGGGCGCCCCACTGTGACGGCGAACGCCACCGAAGGATGCCCGGCGAGGGCAGTGTCGATGTCGCCGAGTTCGATACGGAAACCGCGGACCTTGACCTGGAAGTCGCTGCGGCCGAGGTATTCCACGGATCGATCCCAACGCCAGCGTGCGAGGTCACCGGTACGGTACATCCGCTCCCCCGGATCACCGTACGGATCGGCCACGAACCGTTCACTGGTGAGCCCCGCCCGTGCATGGTAACCGCGGGCAAGACCCTCGCCGCTGATGTACAGCTCCCCTGCGACACCCATGGGGACCGGCCGCAGCCATGCGTCGAGGATGACTTCCGCGTTACCGCGGATTGGCCCCCCGATCGTTACCGGGTTGCCGGCCTCCAAGGGGTCGCTGAGGTTGGCGACGATCGTCGCCTCGGTCGGGCCGTAGGCGTTGAAAAGCTCACGGCCCGGAGCCCAGCGGCTCACCAGTTCAGGTGGGACGGCCTCGCCGCCGACAGCCACGGTCCGGAAGACATCGAGGCCCTCCGGGTCCACCGACGCCAGCGCCGCCGGGGTAATGAATCCGTGAGTGATGCGCTCGGATCGAATCAGCTCGGTCAGTTCGTCACCGCCGTACACGGACGTCGGCACGATCACCATGGTTGCACCGACCGCGAAGGCCATCAGATAGTCGAGGACCGACGCGTCGAAACTCGGAGACGAGAAGTGGAGTGTCCTCGACGTCGAGTCGGTCCCGTAACGCGTGCGCTGTTCTTCGGCGAAGTTGTCGACGCCACGGTGGCTGACCACCACCCCCTTCGGGGTACCGGTGGAACCGGAGGTGTAGATCATGTACGCCGGGTGTGCGAATTGCAGTGGCACGACACGCTCGTCGTCCGAGACTGGACCAGAAGGAACTTCGCCTGCGGCAGAAACGGTTTCGGGGTCATCGAGCGTCAACCACGTGGTCGAATCGGCCGGCAACCGGTTACGGTCCGCACTCACGCACACGCCGAACGTGCATCCCGAATCGCTGAGCATGTGTTCGACTCGCTCACGCGGGTAATTCGGATCGACCGGCACGAACGCCGCCCCCGTCTTGGCGATCGCCCATACTGCGACGATCGATTCGAGCGACCGCGAGATTCCCAGTGCGACGAAGTCCTCCGGTCCGACGCCGCGGTCGAGGAGCAGGCGCGCAATGCGATTGGACCGTTCGTCGAGTTCACGATAGGACAGCCGGCGGTTTCCGATGACGACGGCGATGGCGTCCCCGGCGGCCGCGGCGGTCTCCGCGAACATTTGGGGCAGTGTCCGCACGGAACTACCCGGCAGGCCCCGGGCCGGAACCAGCGCGGTCTCCTCGGCCTCGGTGAGCAGACGCAACTGTGCCAACCGCAGCTCCGGCCGCTCGGCGAGCGCCATCAGGGCCCGAACCACCCGGTCACCGATGCGTGCGACGGTGTCACTGTCGAACAAGGTGGGGACGTATTCGAACTTCAGTTGCAGACGCTCGTGCGCGGACGCGATCACCGCCAGCGGATAATGCGCGGCGTTGGCGCGGTCGTGCACGTCGACCACATTCATACCGGCAATGTCGGTGTTCTCGGTGAGGCCCTCCCGATCCACCGGATACGACTCGAACACGGTCAGCGTGTCGAAGACGGCGCCGCCACCGGCCACACCCTGAATGTCGGTCAGCCCCAGATAGTGGTGGTCGAGCAGCGATGCCTGCTCACTCTGGATGCGCTCGAGCAACTCCCCCAGCGTCTCCGACGGCGCGAGCACCACACGGACCGGCAGCGTGTTGATGAACAAGCCGATCATCGACTCGATGCCGGGGATCTGCGGTGGCCGACCCGACACGGTGCCACCGAAGACCACATCGGTTCGGCCGGTCAAGCCGCCCAACACGATTCCCCACGCCGTGCGAATCAGGGTGCTGAGCGTGATGCCACGCTCGCGGGCGAGGGCGCTGAGAAGTTCGGTGCGATGGTCGTCGAGTTCGACGACCAGTTCACTCGACTCCTCCGTGCTCTGGGCGGACGCGTCGGCCGGCGCGAGCAGCGTGGGTCCTTCCAGACCTGCGAGGGCTCGCGTCCACACGCCGAGCGACTCCTCGGTACTGCGATGCGACATCCAGGCGAGGTAGTCGCGGTACGGGTTCACCCGGGGCAGCGCGTCGGCGTCGCCCGCGGTGGCATACAACGTCAGCAGGTCGCGGATCAGCAACGGCATGGACCAGCCGTCGAGGAGGATGTGGTGGTTGGTGACCATCAGGTGCTGTTCGTCCCGCCCCACCTGAATGAGCATGAACCGCATGAGTGGCGGCGTGGACATGTCGAAACCCCGTCGCCGGTCGGCGTCGGCGATACGGTCCATCTCGGCTGCGCGCGCGTCGGCGTCGAGGCCCGACAGGTCGATCTCCGTCCACGGCAGCTCCGCGTGCCGGGAAATGGCCTGGATCGGGGTGCCGCCCTCGTCGTAGACGAACGACGCACGCAGATTCGCGTGCCGGTCGAGCAATGCCTGCCCGGCCAACCGCAGCCGCGCGGAGTCCGCCCCGCGGAGCTCGATGGTCATCTGCACGGTGTACGAATCGATCGACTCTTCCGCCAAGAGTGCGTGGAACAGCAGACCGGACTGCAACGGCGACAGGGACCAGATGTCGGAGAGCGCCGGGAAGCGGGCTTCGACACGGTCGATCGTGTCCTGGTCGAGGGAGACCAGGTCGAGGTCGGACGGGGTGACACCGCCGGCGTCGGGGCGGGCCGCGTAGGCGGTGAGTGCGGTCAGCGCCCGCACCCACAGTTCGGCAAGTTCCCTCACCTCGGCGGCGTCGAGAACACCGGCCGCGTAGGCCCACGTCGCCCGCAGCTGCGGACGGTCCTCGACCTCGGTGGTGACGGCATTGATATCGATGGCGGAAGTGACGGGTGTGTCGAGGTCCTGGGCGCGGTCCATGTCGACTTCACCGGTCGGTGCCCAGCCGGCGCGGGTGGCGGCCTCGGACAGGTCGGCTGCGAAGCGCCCCAGGTAGTTGAAGCTGATCTGAGGCAGCGAGCGGTCCGCGAGCACAGGTGCGGTGTCGGGGTTGAGATACCGCAGCATGCCGTAGCCCATGCCGTGGTCGGGGATCGCGAGAAGCTGTTCCTTGATCGCCTTGATCGCAGAGCCCGCGGCCCGGCCGCCGTCGAACGCGTCGTCGAGATCGATGCCCGACAGGTCCAGGCGCACCGGGAACATCGCGGTGAACCAGCCGACCGTGCGACCGAGATCGGCGCCCGGGACCACCTGGTCCTCGCGCCCGTGGCCTTCGAGGCTGACGAGTGTCCCGTCGACGGGCCGCCCATGGGCACCGGTGACCAGCCGGGAACGCCGCCACTGCGTGACAGCCATCGCGAGGGCGGTGAGCAGCCCGTCGTTCACACTGCCGTGAATCGCATCCGGCACGGTCGTGAGGAGGGCCTCGCTGACCTCGGCCGGCAACTCGACGGTGACCCGGCCGACCGTGGCGTTCACGTCGATGTCCGGGTCGAGGGGGCGGCTACCGACGAGCGGGTCCTCGCAGTCGAGGATTCGCTGCCAGAGGTCGAGTTCGCCCGACCGCTCGCCCGCCTGGTCCACCAGGCCGTGTGCCCAGCGCCGCATCGAAGTGCCGACCGGCTCGAGGGCCGGCTCCTGACCCGCCGAAACCTGTGCCCACGCCGTCGCGAGATCCGGCACCAGAATTCGCCACGACACGCCGTCGACCACAAGGTGGTGCACCACCACGAGCAGCCGGCCGCCGGCGTCACCGGCGTCCAACCACACCACCTGCAGCATCGCACCCGCCGCCGGGTCGAGCCGGTCCAGTGCCGCATCGAGTTCGGCGATGACGGCGCTCGCGAACTCGGCGGTTCCGGGCGCAGCGGCCACGGCCACCCGCCGCAGGATGTTGCGCGTCGCCACCGAGCCGACCGGGCAGGCCTCGAGATGCGACTCGTCGACCCCGACGATCAGCTGTGCACGCAACATGTCGTGCCGGTCGAGTACGGCTTGGAACGTATCGATCAACGGCTCGATCGCCCGCAGATTCGGGGGCGCGGTGAGCAACATCGACTGCGACATCCGGTTGAACTCGCCCCCGCGCGCGAGAAGCCACGCCGTGATGGGCGTGGTCGGCATGGCGCCCACGCCGCCGCCGGGAAGCTCCTCGAGCACCGCCACGTCCGCGTCGCCCGCCCACGACGCCACCGCGGCCAACCCGGCCACCGTCTTGGCCTCGAACACGTCCCTCGGGGTGAGCACCACACCCGCCGACTTGGCACGGGCAACCAGCTGGATCGACATGATGCTGTCGCCGCCGAGGGCGAAGAACGAATCGTCCACGCCCACCGACTCGAGCCCGAGGACCTCGGCGAACAGGTCGGCCAGTACCGATTCCATCTCCGAGACCGGTGCGCGCCCCGACGACACCCGGGCACCGAAGTCCGGCTCGGGCAGCGCCCGCCGATCCAGCTTGCCCGCCGGGGTCAACGGCAGCGCGTCGAGAACGACCAACGTGGACGGCACCATATAGGGAGCAAGGAAGCTGCCGACGAATGTGAGGACGGCCTCCGGGTCGAGGACGGTGCCGCTCGTCGGGACGACGTAGCCGACGAGCCGGTTCACTCCGGTGGTGCCCTTGTGCGCCGACACCACGGAATGGGCCACGCCCGGATACCGGGCGAGGGCCGTTTCGATTTCGCCGAGCTCGATGCGGAATCCGCGAATCTTCACCTGGAAGTCGCTGCGGCCCAGGTACTCGAGTTGCCCGTCGCGGTTCCAGCGCGCCAGGTCGCCGGTCCGGTACATCCGGGCGCCGAGGCCGCCGTAGGGGTTGGCCACGAACCGTTCGGCCGTCGTCCCAGCCCGGTTCCGGTAGCCCCGCGCGAGTCCCGAACCCGTGACATACAGTTCGCCGGTCACACCGTTCGGCACCGGGTGCAGGCGCGAATCGAGCACCATTTCGCCCGTCCCCAGTGGTGGCCTGCCGATGGTGACGGCATCGCCCGGCACCATCGGGCCGGTCACGCTCGACACCACGGTCGCCTCGGTCGGGCCGTAGGCGTTGAACATCCGCCGGTCCGCCGTGACCCACTGGGCCACCAGCTCGGGCGGGCACACGTCACCACCGGTGACAACACATTCGAGGTGGTGAAGGCCCACGGGTTCCACCGACGCCATCGCGGCGGGGGTGATGAAGGCGTGGGTGACCCGGCCCTCACGGAGCACATCGGCGAGTTCGGTGCCGCCGATGACGGTGGACGGCGCGATGACCATCGTCGCGCCGGACCCGACCGCGAGCAGCAACTCGAGGATCGAGGCGTCGAAACTCGGCGAGGAGAAGTGCAGGGTGCGCGAGGCCGAGGTGATGCCGAATCGGGTGCGTTCGTCCGCGGCGAAATTCGCCAGGCCCCGATGGGTGACGGCGACGCCCTTCGGCATTCCGGTCGATCCCGATGTGTAGATCAGATACGCCGTGTTCTCCAGTGCGAGGGGCAACCTGCGGTCTGCGTCGGTGACGGCGGAAGAAGACTGGGTAGCCACCTCGACACCGAGCTCGGGTGCGTCGACCACCAGGTAGTCGACGCATTCGGGGAGGGCGGACCGGAACTCGGTCACCGTCAGGGCCAGCTGCGCACCGGAATCGGTGAGCATGTGCACGATGCGGTCGGTCGGGTAATCCGGGTCCACCGGCACGAACGCGGCGCCGGCCTTGGCCACCGCCCATAGGGACAGCACCGATTCGACGGACCGCCCCATCGCCAGCGCCACCACCGATTCGGGGCCGACGCCTCGCCCGATGAGCAGTCTGGCCAGCTGGTTCGACTGCTGATCGAGATCCCGGTACGACATTTCCCGGCTCTGGTAGATCAGTGCGGCCGCCTCCGGATCCGTGGCCGCCGACGCGAGCAGTTCGGGAAGTGTGCGCAGCTCGGTGTCGGGTGCGTCCATCACCGGGGTGAGCGCGGCGCGCTCGGAGGCCACCATCAGCTCGATGTCACCGACGGCCCGCTCCGGATCCGTGGTCGCAGCGTCGAAGATCCGCTGCAGGTAATCGGCGAAACCCGCGATCGTCGAAGCGTCGAACAGACTCGACGCGTACGTGAACGCGGCCGAGATGCCTGCCGGCTCCCCCGACACACCGAATTCCTCGGTGAGGGTCAGCTGGAGATCGAAATTGGAGATGTCGGTGGCGAGGTCGAGCCCGGTGACGGTCAGACCGGGCAGCTCCAGACGGGGCCGCTCGTTGTTGCGGAACTCGAGCACCACCTGGAACAGCGGCGAATGGGACGTGGCGCGTTCGGGCGAGATCGCATCGACCAGTCGTTCGAACGGAAGGTCCGAGTGATGGAACGCGCTGAGGTCGGTGTCCCGCACCGTGGCGAGCAGTTCGGAGAACGAGCAGTTCGGCTTCACCGGGGTGCGGAGCACGAGGGTGTTGACGAACATGCCCACCATGTCGTCGAGGGCGGCATCGCCGCGACCGGCGATCGGCGTTCCCACCGCTACGTCGTCGGTGTCACCGAGCCGGGCGAGCAGCACGGCCAGTGCGGCGTGCACGGCCATGAAGACACTCGAATTGTGTTCTCGCGCCGTGGTGATCAACCGGCTGTGCACCTGGGGGTCGATGCTGAACGAATGGACACCACCGCGGAAGGACTGCTGGGTCGGCCGGGGATGGTCCGTGGGCAGCGCCAGCAGCTCCGGGAGTCCGGCGAGGGTGCGGGTCCAGTAGTCGAGCTGGGCGGCCAGCAGACTGTCGGGGTCGTCGGCACTACCGAGCACCCGGTGCTGCCAGAGCGCGAAGTCGGCGTACTGCACGGTCAGCGGCGCCCAGTCGGGCGCCTGGCCACCGGTGCGGGCGGCGTACGCGGTCATCACGTCCCGGGCGAGGGGCGCCATGGAGAAACCGTCCGCACTGATGTGATGCACGACGATGACGAGCACGTGGTCCTCGGGCGCGGTGCAGAACAGCGCCGCGCGCACGGGTACCGCGACCGTCACGTCGAATCCGGCGCCAGCCAGACGCGCAATGTGTTGCGGCAGTTCATCTTCGGAGGTATCGATCGGGGTCAGGTCCGGAACCACGTCCTCGGTATCGTGAACGACCTGGACGGGCTCGCCGTCGACCATCGGGAACCGGGTGCGCAGCGACTCGTGCCGTTCCAAGACGTCGGCGACGGCGTCCTGCATCGCGGCGTCGTCGAGGTCACCGGTCAATCGAACCGCGAGCGCGATGTTATAGGCGGGTGAATCGATGTCGAACTGGTTGATGAACCACATGCGCTTCTGAGCCAGCGACACCGGCACCCGGCCCGGTTGAACTCCGGCGACCAGCGGGGGACGCTCGGCATTATGGACGGCCTCGGACTCGATCCGCGTCGCCAGCGTGGCCACGCTCGGGGCGTCGAAGATCTCCCGGACACCGATGCGGCTGCCCAGTGCCGCGTTCACCCGCGCCACCAACCGGGTGGCCACGAGGGAGTTGCCGCCGAGATCGAAGAAGCTGTCGTACACGCCGACCCGCGGTGCGCTCAGGAGGTCCGCGAAAATCGAGGCCAGGATCTCCTCGATCGGATTACGCGGGGTCACGAATTCGGTGGACGGACTGAGGAACTCCGGCTCCGGCAGCGCACCGCGATCCAGCTTCCCGGTGGCGCCGAGGGGGAAGCGATCGAGCACGATGATGCGGGTGGGCACCATGTACGCGGGCAACGACTCCGCCGCGGTGTCGCGGATGTCGGCGGTGTCGATTTCTACGCCGGGCCCGGGAATCACGTATCCGACCAGGCTTTCCCCGGTGGCCTCGCTGCGATGCACGGTCACCACGGCCTGCGCCACCGACGGATGCGCCAGCAAGGCGGCCTCTACCTCGCCGAGTTCGATCCGCTGGCCGCGCAGCTTGACCTGGAAGTCGCGCCGGCCGATGTACTCGACGTTGCCGTCCGCGCGCCACCGGACGATGTCACCGGTGCGGTACATGCGCTGACCGGGCTCGCCGAACGGGTTGGCCACGAAGCGATCCGAGGTCAGGTCGGGACGCCCGACGTATCCGCGGGCCAGTTGGACACCCGCCAGGTACAGCTCGCCGTGGACGCCGACCGGCACCGGATGCAGGCGAGCGTCGAGCACGTAGAGTTGGGTATTCCATACCGGGGCGCCGATCGGCACCGACACCCGGTCCGCTTCGGTGCATTCCCAGTAGGTGACGTCGACAGCGGCCTCTGTCGGGCCGTACAAATTGTGCAGCGCTGTCGATCCGAAGTCCCGGAAGGCGTCGGCGGTGGCGGGTGGGAGCGCCTCACCGCTGCAGAACACCTGACGCAGCGAACCACACAGGTCGGGCTCGGCACCCGCAATGAACACGGCGAGCATCGACGGCACGAAGTGCATGGTCGTCACCTGGTGGTCGGCGATCACGTGCGAGAGGTAGGTCGGGTCGCGGTGACCGTCCGGCGCCGCGAGCACCAGCCGGGCACCGACTTCGAGCGGCCAGAACAGTTCCCACACCGACACGTCGAACGTGACGGGCGTCTTCTGCAGCACCACATCCGTGTGGTCCATGCGATAGGTGTCCTGCATCCACAGCAACCGATTCACGATCGACCGGTGGCTGATCGCGACACCCTTGGGCCTGCCGGTGGAACCAGAGGTGTAGATCACGTAGGCCGTCGAGTCGGGATGGACGGCTCCGCCACGCTCGGCGTCGGTAATGGGCGTGCTCGCCCTGGCCGACAGATTGAGTGTGTCGATTTCGATCGCGGCACTGCCTGCTTCACTCGTCACCCCCTCGGATCGATCACGGGATGAGGTAAGGACACACGTCGGGGAGGAGTTGTCGAGAACGTACGCGATCCGTGACGCAGGATGGTCGGGATCGAGGGGAACGTACGCGGCCCCCGCCTTCTCCACGGCGTAGATGGCGATCATCAGTTCGAGCGAACGCCGCAACGACACGGCCACCCGGGACTCCGGTCCGACTCCGCGGGCGAGGAGTTCGCGGGCGAGCCGGTTCGCTCGGGCATCGAACTCCGCGTACAACAATTCGTCTTCACCGAACACCACTGCCACTGCATCCGGTGTCCGCCTCACCTGCGCCTCGAAGAGGTCCACCAAGGTGGCCGAGGACGGTATCGCCGCGGCGGTGTCGTTCCACTCCCGCAAGATCCGGCGGTTCTCTTCCTGTCCGATCAGGTCGATGTCGCCGACCTTCACCTCCGGGCGCGCAGTGACGGTGTCGAGGAGGGTGAGGAACCGTTCCGCGAGGGCGGCCATCGTGGACGGCTCGAACAATTCCGCGGCGTAGGAGAACTGGGCGTCGATCGCGCCGGGTTCCCCGGAATTTTCGGTGTGCTCGGTGAGGATCACCTGCAGGTCGAACTTGGCCGCACCAGTCTCGAGCCCCTGCACCTCGACGTCGAGCCCCGAAAGCTCGAGCCGGGTGTCCGTAAAGCCCTGGAGCACGAGCATCACCTGGAACAGCGGCGAATGCGCCTCGGAGCGGGTCGGCTTCAGCTCGTCGACCAGCAACTCGTACGGCAGATCGGTGTTACTGAAAGCCGCAAGGTCTGCGGACCGGGTACCGGTCAGGATTTCGGGGAAGCTGCGCTCCGGATCGACCTCCGTGCGCAGGACGACGGTGTTGACGAACATGCCGACGACGTCGTCGAGTTGCCGCTCACCGCGACCTGACACCGGGGAGCCGATGGATACATCGGACGAGCCGCTGGACCGGGAGAGCAGGACGGCCAGAGCAGCGTGCACAACCATGAACAGACTGGCGTCGTGGGCGCCGGCGATGCCGAGGAGGGCGGCGTGGAGACGGGCCGGAATGGTGAAATCGGTTGTGCCCCCCACCATCGACTGTCGCGCCGGGCGCGGGCGATCGGTCGGCAGGTCCAGTACTTCGGGGGCACCGTCGAGAGTGCGGGCCCAGAACGACAGTTGCCGGGAGAGCACGCTCGTGGGATCGTCGGCGGAGCCGAGCAGCTCACGTTGCCACACGGAGAAGTCGGCGTACTGCACCTCGAGGGGCGCCCACTGTGGGACCTCGCCGGCGGCGCGGGCGTGGTAGGCCACCATGACGTCCCGTGTCAACGGAGTCATCGACAGTCCATCGGCCGCAATGTGGTGGACCACGAAGACGAGTGCATGATCCTCTGTCGCCGTCTGGTACAGCTTGGCGCGGATCGGCGGTTGCACGGTCACGTCGAACCCGGTGGCCGCCTCCGCGAGCAGGTGGATGTCGAGTTCGTCGGGAGCCACCTCGACCGCGTCGAGGTCCGGGCTGACGTCCGCGACCGGAAGCACCACCTGGAGAGGCCCATTGGGGGTGTTGGGGAACACGGTCCGCAACGACTCGTGCCGGTCGAGGACGTCGCGGACCGCGGCGCGCAAGGCCTCCACGTCGAGTGTGCCGCGCAACCGGATGGCCACGGGAATGTTGTAGGCCGGGGACGCAGTGTCGAGTTGGTTGATGAACCACATCCGCTGCTGTGCCAGCGACACCGGCACCGGCCCGGCGGTGGTGCGCGGCGCCAGCGGGGGCCGGACCGACGTGCGGGGCCCCAGGGCGTCGACGCGGGCGCTGAGTAGCGCCACGCTCGGCGCCTCGAACAGGTCCAGCACCCCGATCTCGGTGCCGAGTGCCGTGTTGACCCGAGAGACCACCCGCGTGGCGACCAGCGAGTCACCGCCCAAGTCGAAGAAGCTGTCGTCCACACCGACACGTTCGACACCCAGCAGGTCCGCGAACACCTCGGCGACCCGCATCTCCGTGTGAGTTGCCGGCGCCCGGTACACCGTCGAGGTGGCCTCGAACTGCGGTTCCGGCAACGCTTTCCGGTCGAGCTTGCCGGCCGGAGTCAGTGGGACCTCGCCGAGCATCACGATGCGCGCGGGCACCATGTGCGCGGGCAGCGCGGCCGCCGCGTGTTCGAGGACGTCGTTGACGACGAGTTCGACCCCGTCCCCGGGCAGCACGTACGTCACCAGCACTGTGTCACCGGACGGGGCGGTACGCCCGACCGTGGTCGCGAAGGCCACGGCCGGATGCGAGCGTACGACGGCGTCGATCTCACCGAGTTCGATGCGGAACCCGCGAATCTTCACCTGGAAGTCGGTGCGGCCCAGGTATTCCAGTTGACCGCTCGAGTTCCACCGTGCCAGATCGCCGGTACGGTACATCCGCTGTCCCGCACCTCCGTGCGGGTCGGCGACGAACCGTTCCGCGGTCGGAATCGGACGGTTGTGGTACCCCCGTGCCACACCGTCTCCGGTGATGTACAACTCGCCCGGCACACCCCGAGGGACCGGGTGCAGACGTGGGTCGAGCACCAGCAAAGCCACACCCCGCGAAGGACGGCCGATTGTGACAGGCTCCCCCACGACGAGCGGTCCGGCGACACTGGCCACCACCGTCGCCTCGGTGGGCCCGTACGCGTTGAACATGACCCGTCCCGGTGCCCACTGCTCGACCAGGGCGGGGGGACAACTCTCGCCACCGGTGACGACACACCGGATCGAGTCGAGGCCGTCGGGATCCACCGACGCCAGCGCCGCCGGCGTGACGAACGCATGCGTCACCTGTTCGCGGCGCAGCAGTTCCGCGAGTTCGGTACCGCCGTACACCGTGGACGGGGCCACCACCATCGTCGCTCCGCCACCGACCGCCAGCAGGAGTTCCAGGATGGAGGCATCGAAACTCGGCGACGAGAAGTGCAGTGTCCGGGAGTCCGGTGTGACACCGAAACGTTCGCGTTCGTCGACAGCGAAGTTGGCCAACCCGACATGGGTGACGACGACACCCTTGGGGACGCCGGTGGAGCCGGAAGTGTAGATGAGGTACGCCGGGTCGGACAGCCGTAGCGAACGGACGCGATCCTCGTCGGTGACGGTGCCTGCGGACTCGGCGGCAAGCGCCTGCCCGAACTCGGCGTCGTCCATCACCAACCACGGTGCCGTCTCCGGCAATGCGTCGCGATGTGCGCTGACTGTCAGTCCGACGAGGGCGCCGGAGTCGGTCAGCATGTGCTCGATGCGGTCCGGTGGATAGTGCGGATCGACCGGCACGAAAGCGGCGCCGGACTTAGCGACCGCCCAGGTGGCCGACACCGATTCGATCGAACGCGCAATCGCCAGCGCCACAACCGTACCCGGCCCCACGCCGCGGCCGATGAGCATGCGCGCAAGACGGTCGGACTGCTCGTCGAGTTCCGCATAGGTCAGGGTACGACCTTCGAAGACCAGCGCCGCACCGTCGCCTCCGGTCGCCGCCGCGTGCTGTAGCAGCGCGGGCAGGGTCAGAGGCTCCACCGAGCCATCCCCGCGAACAGGACTCAGTTCCGCGTATTCGGCCGGTTCGAGCAGGGTGACGTCCCCGATGGGTGCCATCGGATCGGTCGTCACGGCCCGCAGGATGCGAACGAACCGCCCCGCCAGCGCCTCGGCGCTGCTGCGGTCCCACACATCCGTCGCGTACCGCACTCGACCGTCGATCCCGCCCGCTTCGGATTCGGTGAGCGAGAAAACGAGGTCGAGACCCAGCGGCCGGTGTTCGCGCGCAATGGGATTGATGCGCACATCCCCGGCGGTGTCGTGCGGATGACCGCCGTCGGTGAATTCGAGCATCACCTGGAACAGCGGTGCGTGCGACGGGTCCGGCTCGGTCACGAACCGGGCGACCAGGTCGTCGAACGGCAACGCCGCGTGCGTGAAGGCAGCGCGATCGGCGTCCCGGACCCGCGCGAGGTGATCGGCGAAGGACGACGCTCCGTCCACGTCTGACCGCAGGACGGCCTTGTTGAAGAACGCGCCGCTGTCCGGATCGTCGGAACCGATGGGATCCCGGCCGACGATCGGGGTTCCGATCACTACGTCGTCGGTGTCCCCGATCCGTCCGAGAAGGATCGCGAGCGCCGCGTGTACGGCGGTGAAGGGTCCGGTGCCCGCGTCCTGTGCCAGCTGGTGCACCCGGTGCTGCACGTCGGCATCGACGGCGAAGTCGACCTCGTCCCCGGCGCCGTCCCGCTTCGCCGGTCGCGGCCGATCGAGCGGGAGCGCGGTCACCTCGGGTAGCGCGGCCAGCTCGCGGGCCCAGAAGTCGAGATCGGCCTTCCGTGCGAGCACCCGTGCTGCGAGCCGGGCGCTCTCGGCGTGGATGGCAGCCGTCCGGGTCTGTGGGTCGGCGGTGACGAATTCCTCGATCATCTCCGCGAACCGCCGGTGATGCGCGCGCAGTTCCTCGGGCCCGTACCTGTGGGGGTTGCCGCGGAAGTCGAGGAGGGTCTCCCCGTCGCCGCCCTGGTAGATGTTGACCAGCAGGTCGTCCACCGGGCCCGAGGTGACGATGTGATATTCACCCACCACCGAACCCAGCGTGAACTGCTGGTGGAACAGCATGACGTTGACCATGGGGCCTGCCAGCCCCTCGGCGGTCCCGGACAGTCCCGCGTCGCGGCGAATGTCCTCGAGGCTGCACCGCTGGTGACGCAGTGCGCCCATCAGCTCCAGCTGCACGCGCTGCACCAGCTCCGCCACGGTGTCCTCAGGACGAACGGTGATCCGCAGCGGGGCGACGTTGACGAGCATGCCGCCAGACCTCTGGAGAGGGGCCGTCGTGCGCGCCGACACCGGCAGGTTGATCAAGACGTCCGCTCGACCCGTCATCCGCGAGAGGTAGCAGGCGAACCCGGCGACCATCACGGCCGCCGACGTCGCACCTACCCGCTGATCCGAGATGTCGAGGAGTTCGAGGGCCTCCTCGGAGAGCGTGGCGCTCTCGAGCCGACTCTGCGCGGCTGCGGGCGCATCGTGGGTTGCCAGGGTGCTGCCGTGCTCGATGCCGACGATGCGCTCTGCCCAGTACTTGCGGTCGTTCTCGAACCTGTTGGAGGACCGGTACTTCTGGTCGAGGTCGTAGAGTTCGCGCAGATCGAGCGCACGGTTCGGGGCGGGCTCGGTGCCCTCGACGAGGGCTGTGTATAGGGCCGCGACACGATTGGCCATCGTCATGCCGCTGTAGCCGTCGAGCGCGACGTGGTGAATCCGCGTGTACCACAGGTAGTGCTGTTCGCCGACCTGCAGCACCGTCATCTCGACGAGGCGGTCGCGGGTCAGCCGCAGCGGGGTCGCGCAGTCCTCGTCCATCCACACCTTCGCGATGGCCATCGGATCGGCCTCACCGCGAAAGTCCCGGAACCCGATCGACGGATCGATGGTGAAATCGACCATCTGATACGGCTCTCCGTCGACATCGAGCAACCGCAGGAACGGCGACTGGAACTCGTGGGCGGCCCGCACGGCGGCCTCGCTCAGCAGGTCCAGGTCGATGTGGCCGCGCAGTTCGACGTACTGGGCGATGAACTTGGGAACCGTGGGGCTCAGTTGTTGCGCGAACCACATGCTTCTCTGCACCGAGGACAGAGGAAACGCCCCTTCGGGCACATTCCCCTCGGCAGCGCGCTCGTTCGGCTGCTGCGAAGTCAAACTCGTCATCTCGTTCCCCCAGCAGGTGTGAAAACTGTGGATGCGCAGACCCTGCGCGTGGGACGAACCGAGCGTCGCCGGTCCCCCACGCTGTACTGATCGTGCTTCACGCGTGGGTCCGGTGTGCGTCGATTCGTGATGTTCGTGCCGGAATCGCCATCGATCTGCGACGGCGGCCCGGATGGGACCGATCGAGCAGGGTGCGCAGCACGTCCCGCCGCCCGTAGCCGGGTGTCAGCGGAAGCGTTCGGCCTCACGTGCAAGGTGCAGGAGGTCGGCGCACAACGATTCCACCTCATGGGCCGCCGCACCTTCGGCAACGGCTGTCGCCACGTCCTCGGCGGCACATCGAACCTGGAAGATCCGATCGACCATGGCGGAGGCTTCCTCCGAGGTGAGCACCACGGCATCCGCCGGAATGCTGGTGCCCTTGATCTGGTTGCGCTGCTCGTAAGCCCGCTGCCGGCACGATTGGCGGCAATACCGTCGGCGTCGACCCATCCCGGACTCCGAGACTTTCCGGCCACACCACACGCACGAATCTGGTCTGCGGGATGCGCCGGTCATGGTCCATCACCTTACTGCGCGCCCCCTCGAGACCCGCCCGGTAAGATGGCGAGGTTGCATCTGCGCGGCGTGCGGGAACCAATCGGGAAGCCGTGGCGTTGTAGATGAGTGTGAACGCTTGGCTGTTGTCCAGGCGTGCTCGCGCGGAGACGATCGAGGAGAGGACACAACCATGGCAGATCGCGTACTTCGAGGGAGTCGACTCGGAGCGGTGAGCTACGAGACCGACCGTGACCACGACCTCGCACCCCGCCGGATGGCCAAGTACCGGTGCGACAACGGTGAGGTGTTCGACATCCCGTTTGCCGACGACGCCGAGATCCCGGGCACCTGGCTGTGCCGCAACGGCCTGGAGGGCACCCTGGTCGAAGGCACTGCGCCCGAAGCCAAGAAGGTCAAGCCGCCGCGCACCCACTGGGACATGCTGCTCGAGCGTCGTTCCAAGGAAGAGTTGGAAGAGCTGCTCAAGGAGCGTCTCGACCTGTTGAAGGCCAAACGACGCGGAGCCTGATACACGCTGCTCCACCATACGAACGCCGTCCCGGCTCGGCTGGGGCGGCGTTTGCTGCGTCTGCTCCCTCTTCGACGTGGAATCAGTAGGATCTGCCCAACTGGGCATGGACCGGCTACTGGGGGTCATTGGCGTGGCAACGGTCGCGACAGGACTCATCCACGTACTCCGATCTGCTGAACGCAGGGCGCGTTACATTCCGGGCACACAAACCGAGAGTCACGCCCCGAACACGCAGTCGAAGAACACCACGTATGACCGACCACTCGAC
The DNA here is from genome assembly GCF_024438035.1 of Rhodococcus tibetensis. Lineage (GTDB taxonomy): Bacteria > Actinomycetota > Actinomycetes > Mycobacteriales > Mycobacteriaceae > Rhodococcus_F > Rhodococcus_F tibetensis. Next base: position 2,242 of record NZ_JANFQF010000031.1, on the reverse strand, counting down.
TTGCGTCAGCTCGAGAGGTAGGTCACATGACCGCTCTCAATCTACTATTCGGTACGGCGGAGTCAAGGGTTTGGTTTCAATTTCAAGCAGGAGGGGTTTGCCCGGACCGTTACCGGCGCCGCGCAGACAGACAGTCTCGAAACCGAGCGAAACAGGAACCCGGACGCTCCACCGACACTCTCACCCCCGGCGCCGGCACTCCCCCGGGTCGCCGACCCCCACATCGCATACCGGGGAACATGTCATCACCAGGTCACAGCACCATCACGCCTAACCGCGGGCGACGACTGCCCTATGAGCACCGCCTCGATGGCGCGCAGGTTCCTCCTCCGCCGCTTTCTGACTGTTCGTGTTCCTATTCCGTCGTGACCGCTGATCTGGTGAGGTCCGGGACCACGGTTGTGACTCATCCGACCTTTGACTTCAAGTACTTGAAGTTCTTAGCGTCAATGACGTGAGTGCACGAACCACCCCACGCGACTACACGATCAAGGACGCGGCCGCTCTGACCGGACTTCCGGCCAGCACACTGCGCTACTACGAGTCGGTCGGGGTGATCGCGCCGATCAGCCGTGGGGAGAGCAGTAGACACAGGGTCTACGACGAGAACGACCTGGGGCAGCTGTTGGCAATCGCGTGCCTGGCAGCGACCGGGATGCCGGTCAGCGACATGAAGGAGTACGTCGCCAACGGACAACTCGGGGCCGCAGCCGCCCCCGCGCAGATCGAGTTGCTGACCGAGCGCCGGCAGCAACTGGCGCGCGAGGCCCAGCAGATCGCACTCCGTCAACGCTACGTCGAGGTGAAGATCGACTACTGGCGCGCGATCGACGCGGGCGACGAGGCCCGTGCCACGCTCCTCGCGACCGAGGCGAGCGCACTAGCTGGCGACCTCGAGAACGCCAAGAGGCGCTAACCCCAAATCCCGCCTCGGCCGGTGCGCCCCTCGACTGATGCGCCACCGGTCACGCGACCCTGCCCCACTCACTACCCAAGTGACCACCCCAGAAGTAAGGAAGACCTCCATGCGTGTAAACGCGTACGCCGCTCCCGCCGCGGGCCAGCCGCTGGTCCCCACGACCATCGAGCGCCGCGACGTCGGCTCCCACGACGTCCTCATCGAAATCCAGTACGCCGGGATCTGCCACTCCGACATCCACACCGTCAACGGCGACTGGGGCCCGCAACCCTTTCCGGTCGTGCCCGGCCACGAGATCGTCGGCATCGTCGCCGAGGTCGGCGCCGACGTCACACGCCACCAGGTCGGTGACCGCGTCGGCGTCGGCTGCCTGGTCAACTCCTGCGGCGACTGCACCAACTGCCAGGGCGGCGACGAGCAGTACTGCGCCAAAGGCATGGTCCCCACCTACGCAGGCGTCGACCGTGACGGCACCACCACCCAGGGCGGCTACTCCACCCATGTCGTCGTCGACGCCGACTACGTCCTGTCCGTCCCGCAGAGCCTGGACCCGGCCGCCGCGGCTCCGCTGCTGTGCGCCGGCATTACTACCTACGCCCCGCTGCGCCGCTGGGGTGCCGGCCCCGGCAAGAAGGTCGCCATCGTCGGCCTCGGCGGGCTCGGGCACATGGCCGTCAAGATCGCCCACGCATTGGGCGCCGAGGTCACCGTGCTGTCCCAGTCGCTGAAGAAGCAGGAGGACGGACTCCGTCTCGGCGCCGACGCCTACCACGCCACCTCCGACCCCACTACCTTCGAGCAGCTCGCCGGCCGGTTCGACCTCATCATCAACACGGTCAGCGCCGGCATCGACCTCAACGCCTACCTGGGCCTGCTCGCCGTCGACGGCACCCTGGTCAACGTCGGCGCCCCAGCCGAGCCGCTCAGCCTGAACGTGATGTCGCTGATCGGCGGTCGCCGCAACTTCGCCGGATCGATGATCGGCGGCATTGCCCTGACCCAGGAGATGCTCGACTTCTGTGCCGTGCACGGCATCGGATCCGAAGTCGAGGTAGTCCCCGCCGACCGGGTCAACCAGGCATACGAGCGGGTCCTCGCCTCGGACGTCCGGTACCGGTTCGTCGTCGACACCACCACCCTGAACTAGCCCCACCGTGAACGCCCGTCGGAGACAGGTCGGCGGGCGTTCACCCACCACCACAACCTAGTGTCCCGCGTCAGAAATTCGTGCGATATATTTGGCCAGGGAATCGAGGATCTCCTCGGCGGTCTTGTGCCAGACGAACGGCTTCGGGTCGTCGTTCCAGGTCTTGATCCAGTTGC
>NZ_JANFQF010000030.1 GCF_024438035.1 Rhodococcus tibetensis | reverse complement strand
CATAGCGGAGGGGAAACGCCCGGACCCATTCCGAACCCGGAAGCTAAGCCCTCCAGCGCCGATGGTACTGCACTCGACAGGGTGTGGGAGAGTAGGACACCGCCGAACATCCGTTACCGGAAGCCCCCCAACACCTGTTGGGGGGCTTCCGGCATTCCACAACAAAAACTCCCTTCGTCGACATAGATCACGCTGCGGTAAATTCCGGCCGTTTAGCGCGCAGCAACTCGTTCGCCTGCGTAACGTGACCCGGGCAGATCCGGGTCGGATCGTGCCACATGGTGCGCCCCGGCCGGATCACCTGAGGCAACGAAGGGAATCTGTGGTGACGAGCACGATCTCGAAACGACGTCCGACGGTGAGGGTTGCTGTCGCGATGGCGGGACTCGTAGTGGCAGCCGGCTCGATGGCAGGATGCACGAAGACCGACACGAGCAGCGGCGGATCACTTCTCGAACAGCTCCGTTCAGATGGAACGGTGACCGTGGGCTTCGCCGGCGAAGCCCCGTATAGCTTCGAGCAGGACGGGAAGCTGACCGGCGCGACCGTGGCCCTGCACCGGGAGATCTTCAAGAATCTCGGCATCGACAACGTCGAAGGCGTAAGCACCGACTTCGGAGCCCTCATCCCCGGACTGCAGGCACGGAGATTCGACGTCGTCAGTGCCGGAATGTCCATCCTTCCCCAGCGTTGCGAACAAGCAGCGTTCAGCGAGCCCGAATTCAACTACACGACAGCGCTGATGGTGCCCAAGGGCAACCCGGCGAAGCTCACCGACATGCAGTCGGTCAAAGACAGCGGCGTCCGAATGGCCGCGATGACCGGTGCGATCGAGTCCGACTACGCACAGGACCTCGGCATCGAAGCTACACAGGTGGCGTCGCCGCAGGATGGCATGGACGCCATTGCGAACGGCCGCGCCGACGTCTTCGCATTGACGGGGATCTCACTGAACTGGCTGGCACAAAACAACCCGCAGGCACCGGTGGAAGTCACTGATTCGTTTGTTGCGCAGATCAACGGAGTCCCCCAGGTGGGGGCTGGCGGCACTGTCTTCCGAAAGGAAGACACCGAGCTGAGAGACGCCTACAACGCGGAACTGGCAAAGATCACGGCAGATAAGGACAAGTATCTCTCGATCGTCGGACCGTTCGGATTCACCGAGGCGGAGCTTCCCGATCCCGAACTGACCACAGCGAAGCTGTGTGAAGGAGAGGGCTGAATCGGGGGCGTCCGGTAGTGAACGAGAATTTCGATGCTTTCTTCGATGCCTGGCCGGGGATCCAGGAAGGCATCATCATTACCCTCGCGCTTACGGCGGGAGGTGCTCTCCTCGCTTTCGTGCTTGCCGTCGTGCTCGGGTTGGCTGCTCGTTCACAGCACGTGATCATCAGAGGTTCGGCGCGGGTGTTCATCGAGTTCTTCCGGGGCACGTCACTGCTCGTGCAGCTGTTCTGGCTCTTCTACGTGGTTCCGCTGTTCGGATATCTGATCGACCCCGTGCTGTGCGGGATACTCGCACTCGGCCTCAATTACGGTGCCTACGGAGCAGAAGTTGTGCGGGGAGCGATCAATTCGGTGCCCCAGTCGCAATGGGAAGCTGCTACGGCGTTGGATTTCACGCACTGGCAGAGGCTTCGCCGGGTAGTTTTCCCGCAGGCCTGGGCCGAGATGATTCCGCCCCTGACGAACCTTCTGATTCAACTACTCAAGGGCACCGCTCTGGCCAGCTACATCCTGCTACAGGATCTGACGTTCGAGATAGATCAGCTTCGGCGTACGACGGGCAATACGCTGTTCGCGTTCGGTGTCGGTCTCGTCATCTACTTCGTCATCGGCTACGTGTTGACGTTGCTGATGAATGCGCTCGAGGTCCGGGCGAAGAATCGACTGGGCACCGGACCCTCGTTGCGTGAGATCTTCTCTCTCGCGCCCTCGGACCCTCGTGGACTGGAGGCTGCTGAAAAATGAGCGTCCAGTGGAGTTGGGATCGCGCGTTCGAGGCGCTGCCCGTGTTGCTCGACGGGTTCAAGATCACTGTCGTCGCAACCGTTTTGGGGTTCCTCATTTCCGTCGTGCTCGGCCTGATGATCGCGCTGATCCGGCAGGCCGCTCCGCGCTGGATCGGAATGCCGGTACGGGCGGTGAGCGAATTCATCCGCCTCACACCTCTCGTCGTGCAGTTGCTGTTCGTCTACTACACGTTTACAACATGGTCGCCCTTGCAGATCGGTGTGGTGGTGCTCGGCGTCCATTACTCGACGTACATGGCCGAGGTGTACCGGGCAGGGATCGAGGCCGTACCCGTTGGCCAGTGGGAGGCAGCCAGAGCGCTGTCCATCGCACCGGCCCGTACGTGGCGGGCAATCATTCTGCCGCAGGCAATCCGCCGGGTTGTCCCGGCGCTCGGAAACTATGCCGTGTCGATGTTCAAGGACACCCCGCTGCTGTTCGCGATCACGGTGATCGAGATGGTCACGGCTGCGCAGCAATTCGGTGCGCGGCATTTCCAGTACCTCGAACCGCTCACCCTCGCAGGAGTGATCTTCCTGATCGCCAGTTACCCGACCTCCCTGCTCATACGGCGATTGGAGAAACGTCTTGCCGGATAAAGCGCAGCCAGGCACCCCGATGATCAGGTTCGACGACGTCGTGAAGCGGTTCGGTGACCACGTGGTGCTCGATCACCTCGACTTCCAGGTGGAGCGGGGTGACCGGGTCACGTTGATCGGCCCGAGTGGTTCGGGCAAGACGACGATTCTGCGATTACTCATGACCCTCGAGAAGGTGAACGACGGCATCATCTGGGTAGACGGGGCGCGCCTCACTCACGAGGAGAAGGGAGGCAAGCTCGTTCCCGCGTCGGAGAAGTACGTCCGCCGCATACGGCGCCGAATCGGGATGGTCTTCCAGCAGTTCAATCTGTTCCCCAACATGAACGTGATCGAAAACATCACCGAAGCCCCCATCCACGTCCTAGGGCTCGACAAGGCGGCCGCAGTCGAGCGTGCCCGTGAACTGCTCGAGACAGTCGGCCTCTCGGACAAGGAGAAGGCGCATCCGACACAGCTCTCGGGCGGCCAGCAGCAGCGGGTCGCCATCGCCCGGGCGCTGGCAATGGACCCGGACATTCTGCTGCTCGACGAGGTGACGTCCGCCCTGGACCCGGAGTTGGTTGCCGATGTCCTCGATGTGCTGAGGAACGTGGCCCTCACCACGGATATCACGATGCTGATCGTCACACACGAGATGCAGTTCGCGCGAGACGTGTCGAATCGGGTGATGATGTTCGACGCCGGCCGAATCGTGGAGGAGGGGGACCCGGTGACCATGTTCTCCGCACCGAAACACGAGCGGACCAAGACGTTCCTCAAAGCTGTGCTGGCCGACTGAGGCGAGGCCCGTTTCCTGCGACCCTCGGCACAGGCGTATAAATGCATCTTGTGTCTATGTTGTATTCCGCGGCGGAACAGGCGTACCGCGAGGTGAAGGAGCTCATCCTGTCGGGTGGGCTGCCCGGTGGTGAGCTGATCAGCGAAGGCGAGATCGCAGGACGCATGGGCCTCAGTCGCACACCCGTACGCGAGGCGTTTCTGCGACTCGAGGCCGAGGGCTGGATGCGGTTGTATCCGAAGCGGGGAGCTCTCGTCGTCGCGGTGGCCGAGGGGGAGGCCGAGCATATCGTCGACGCGCGAGAGCTCGTCGAGACACACAGCGTGCGTATCCTGGCCGAGCGGCCCCACGCCCGCGAGTTGCTCGTCGCCCGGTTGCGGGCCAATCTCGCCGAACAGCGGCAGATCGCCGAACAGGGCGACGTGACCGCATTCAGTGCAGCAGATGCCGACTTCCATCGCCTGATCGTCGAGGCAGCAGAGAATCCACTGCTCGCTACGTTCTATTCGAGCCTCCGGGAACGTCAGCGCAGGATGACTGCCCACTCGATCACCCGCGACCCCGGGCAGCTGCCGAGAATTCTTGCGGAGCATGAGCAGCTGACCGAGCTGGTGAACGACGGTGATGCCGACGGCTTCGACAGGGCGGTACTCGCCCACATGCGGCGAGTCCACGCTCTGAACCCGAGGGGAGCGGCTCGATGACCTCCGTGCATGAGTCCCGGGCGGTACTGCCGGACGCCGTGGTGTCCCCGCGGGCATGGTTGCAGGTTGCTGCGACGATGTTCGCGGTCGCGTGGGGAGGGAACGAGTTCACGCCGCTCCTCGGCATGTACCGCGCCGACCACGGCTTTTCGCCGGTAACCGTCGACCTCTTCTTGTTCGCCTACGTTCTCGGAATCGTTCCCGCCCTCCTGCTGGGCGGCCCATTGTCCGACCGGCTCGGCAGACGACCGATCCTGCTGCCCGCCCCTGTGGTGACGGTGGCAGGTTCGGTGCTGCTCGCACTCGGCGCGGACTCCGCGGCCATGTTGATCGCGGGCCGCATCCTGTGCGGCGTCGCGCTGGGGCTCGGGATGGCAGTGGGGGGCAGCTGGGTGAAGGAGCTGTCGACCGCACCGTGGGACCCCTCGGCGACGGAAGGAGCCGGTGCTCGACGAGCCGCGATGAGTCTTACCGGCGGGTTCGGTCTGGGCGCCGGGGTCGCCGGCGTCCTCGCGCAATGGGCGCCGTTGCCGAGCGTCCTGTCCTACGTGGTTCACAGTGGAATCGCGATCGTCGCTGCTTTCGCATTGTTACGCGCACCGGAAACCCGTGCCGCTCAACCGGTCTCCGAGCGTGTGTCACTCGCTCGGGATCTCGCGATTCCCTCGGCGGCACACCGGCGTTTCCTCCTCGTGATCGCACCTCTCGCCCCCTGGGTGTTCGGTACTGCGGCAGCTGCGTATGCGGTACTACCGGCACTCATGTCCGAGCACGGCGGCGGGGTTCCCCTCGCGTTCTCGGCACTGATGTGCATGGTGGGACTCGGGTCCGGCTTCGCGATCCAGGCGCTCGGCCGCAAGATCGATTCACCGCGCAATACGCGGGCCGTCGTGGTTGCCCTCGTTTTCGTCATGGCGGGGATGGGTGTGGCGGCAGCAGCGTCGTCGGCCTTGACCGTTCCTCTCGCACTCACCGCTGCGGTAGTGCTGGGCTGCGGGTACGGCATGGCGCTGGTGTCCGGGTTGCAGGAGATTCAGCGCATTGCCGGCCCCGACGATCTGGCCGGTCTGACTGCAGTCTTCTATTCGCTCACCTATCTGGGCTTCGCGACGCCGGCCGCGATGGCATTTCTCTCCGAGAACCTCGCCGCGGTGACATATCCGCGCATGTTCGTCTTCGGGGCGATCGCGGCCGCGGGATGTCTCGTTCTCGCCTTCGCCAATTGGCGCTCGCATCTGCCCAGAGCCCGCGAGATCTCGTAAGTGCATGGGCCGCCGAATAGTCGGGTCGGGGCGCACGACGAAGGGCACAGTTTGGTTGCGGTTCGTTGTAATCGAGAACTCAACTCTTAACCTGAGCCTCAGCCGTATACATTTGCCACATTCCGGTCGGCTGGGGCCCACGGTAGGGAGCAACGTGCAGAATCTCGATGGCGTGGATGCGAAGTCATGCGTGCGGCCCCTGATGCACCGGGGATGGCTGACGCGACGGGGATGGATCGTGACGACGCTGTCGCTGCTCGCACTGATGGTGGTGCCGGCGCCCCCGGTCTCGGCGAACCCCGTGGTCGAGCCCGTTGCCGCGGACCCGAGCGTGGTCCGTGCGGACGACGGGATGTACTACATGTACACCACCGCGGACGACTGGGGTGACGGCAAAGGCATGCGTAACATGTCGATGTTCAAGTCCTTCGACCTCATGGACTGGATGTACGTGGGTGACGTGTTCCCGGAACTGCCCGGGTGGCATCCGGAGGGAAAGCTCGCGTGGGCCCCGAACGTCCTGGAATCGGGTGGCGGATACAGCCTCTACTATTCGCTCTACGACGAAACGAATCCGTGTATCGGGCTCGCGGCCGCTCCCGGTCCGACCGGGCCGTGGACCGATCTGGGTCGCCCGGTGTTCTGTGCGCAGGACGTCGGCATCGAGGGCACGATCGACCCGTTCGTGTGGGACGACGGAGCTTCGAAAACGATGGTCGTCGGCAACTTCCGCGGCATCTACGCGATCCCGCTGGACGGGGAGGGGGCGGCGCCGGTCGGCGAACCCGTGCAGATCGCGGACGACCGGTTCGAAGGTCCCTTCATCGCATTCCGCAACGGCTACTACCACCTCTTTCTTTCCGCCGGCAATTGTTGCAACGGCGGGGACACCGCGTACCGCGTGGTGGTCGGCAGGTCCAGGTCGCTGACCGGGCCCTATCTCGACCGCAAGGGCCAGGATCTCAACGAGGGGGGCGGCGCGCTCATCCTCGCGGGGAGCGACCCGTGGGCCGGACCCGGACACAACACGGTGGTGACCGACGACGCCGGCAACGATTGGATCGTCTATCACGCCATCCCGCGCGACGACATCACACTGCCCAGCGGAGCTCAGCGCCGGGAAGGGATGATCGACCGGATCGTCTGGGCGGACGACTGGCCCGACGTCGGTGACGGTTCACCGTCCTCGACACGACCTCAGCTACCGGACACCGACCTTCCGGTGCGGGTGTCGCTGACTGCAGACGACTCCACCACCCTGCCCGAGAACGGGGGCACGATCGCGGCGACGATGGTAGTGACGGCACCCGAGGACCAACCCTACGTGGGACAGGTATGGGCGAGCGTGACGTCGCCGGACGGCGGGATCAGTGATCCGATCCTCGGGCCGATCGACGTCGACCTGGCTCCCGGGGAGGTATACGAGGAGCCCATCAGTTACACCGTGCCGGCAGACGCCCCGAACGGAACCTATGACGTGTACGCCTTCGCGGGCACATTCGACACCGAGACCGTCGAGTTCGGGGCGCTCAACGGAGTGAAGTCCGGTCTCCAGATGACAGACGTCGCCAAGCGTGTCTCCCCCGTCGTCTGGCGAGACGGTGCGTGACCGTCGATGGTTCTACAACGGCGGCAGCGCCTTCTCGCCCAGCCAGGTGTCCCACAGGCTTCGAAGCGACTCGTCCGTATAGTGCGCGGCGAGATCGGTGAACTGCTCCGCACTGACGCTGGAGTGGCTGTGCGACCGGGTCCACTGCTGCAGCAACGCGAAGAAATTTTCGTCACCCAGCCGAAGTCGCAACGCATGCAAGGTGATTGCGCCGCGCTTGTAGATGCGGTCGTCGAACATCAGCTGCGGCCCCGGGTCGGCCACCACCAGATCCTGCGGTTTGCGGGACAGTCCCAGGTGGGCCTGCAACGCTAGTTGGTGGGCCGTACGGCCGCCTGAATTCTCCGACCAAAGCCATTCGGCGTAACAAGCGAATCCCTCGTGCAACCAGATGTCCCGCCACTGACGCAACGTGAGGCTGTTGCCGAACCACTGGTGCGCGAGCTCGTGGGCCACCAGTCGTTCGGACCCACGTCTGCCCGTGCAGTGGTTGGCGCCGAAGATCGACAGTCCTTGCGCCTCGACCGGAATTTCCAGCTCGTCCTCGGTGACGACGACCGTGTAATCGGCGAACGGGTACGGCCCGAACAACCGGCCGAACAGATCCATCATCTCGGGTTGGCGTCCGAAATCGATATCGAACGAGGAGCGAAGTCGCGGCGGGTGAACGGCGAAGATCTCGACACCACCCGAACCGACTCGCCGGCGTTCGTACGGGCCGATCTGAATGGTGGCCAGATAGCTCGACATCGGCTCGGTCTGCTCGTACACCCACGTGGTCTGGCTTGCCCGGGTCTGCTTGCTCACCAACGCACCGTTGGCAACCGTGTAGTACGGCGAATCGGTCGTGATCGAAATCCGGTAGCTGGCCTTGGAGCTGGGGTGGTCGTCACACGGAAACCAGGACGCCGCGCCATTCGGCTGACTGGCGACGAGGCTGCCCTCCGTCAATTCCTCCCACCCGACTTCGCCCCACATGGTGCGGATGGGCTTCGGGGAACCGCCGTACTGGATCGTGAGTACCAGCGCACCGCCCGCCGGGATCTTCTGCGCGGGGGTGACGACGAGCTTGCCGTTCCGGTGGACCCATTTGGTGTTCCGTGCACCGTTGGCAGCGACCTTGGTGACGTGGAGGTCGGGCGCAAGGTCGAGCGCGAACCAGGATCGCGCTTCCGTGGTGACCGTGGTGATTGTGGCCTTCCCGGTCAACCGGTTGCTGTGGACTTTGTAGGTGAGCTCGAGCTCGTACCGCGACGCCCGATAGCCTCGGTTGCCGTTCTGGGGGAGATACGGGTCGAGGGGTTCGTCGGGCCCCCTACCGGGCTTCACGTGGCTGCCCACGGTGAGATGGGGTTTCCCTGCCACCGGGTGGAGGGCGGCACGGTGTCGCCGCGCATGACCAGTGAGGCAGGCCCGACCGTGGCGCCCGCGCCGATTCCGGCGGCGGGCAGTGCGACACAGTGCGGGCCGAGGGTGGCGCCGGCTCCCAGCGTGACGGTGTCCATGGACATGATCCGATCATGGAACAGGTGAGTCTGCACGACGCACCCCCGTTCCACGGTGGCGCCGTCACCGAGGGTCACCAAATCAGCCTCGGGCAGCCAGTAGGTTTCACACCACACACCCTTGCCGATGGTCGCGCCGAGGCCGCGCAACCAGACGTTGAGTACGGCGGTGCCGGTGGCAGCGCGCGCGAACCACGGTGCGGCGACGGTCTCGACGAAAGCGTCCGATACCTCGTTACGCCAGACGAATGAACTCCAGAGGGGATGCTCGACTTTCCCGATGCGCCCGACCACCAACCACTTCGCGGCCACCGAAATCGATCCGGCCAAGGCGCCTGCGCCGAGAAGGACGACGCCACTGGCCAGGGCGGCCATCCAGAAGCCGATCCGGTCGGCCATCACCTCGAGAGTGAAGAGCACCCCCAACCCGATGCCGAACGTCACCATCACGGGGATCAGACGGCACGTTTCCACGATCGCACGGGCGATCTTCAGCCGGAGCGGCGGATGGAAGGTGCGTGCGGCGTCGGTGTCGCCCGGTGCCCTGCGGAGGCGGACGGGGGGACTGCCCAGCCAGGAGGAACCGGACTTCGCCTTCGACGGCGTGGCCGAGAGCACCGCGACGAGACCGTTCTTGGGCACGCGCCGACCCGGACCGGTCATCCCGGAGTTGCCGAGGAAGGCGCGCTTGCCGACCTTCGCGTGTTCGATGTGCATCCAGCCGCCGCCGAGTTCGTAACTCGCGATCATCGTGTCGTCGGCGAGGAATGCGCCGTCCGCCACAGTGGTGAACTTCGGCAGCATGAGGACGGTCGACGCTTCCACGTTCTTGCCGATCCGGGCGCCGAGCAACCGCAGCCATCCCGGCGTCAGGAGGCTCGCGTACAGCGGGAACAGGAACGTGCGGGCGGAGTCCATGAGTCGTTCGGTCGCCCACACCTGCCAGCCGATGCGACTGCGGACCGGGTGGTAGCCCTCACGCAACCTGATCGACAGCAGCCGGACGGACACGACCGTGAGGACGGCGAACACGGCGAGGCTGACGAGCGTCGCGGCGGGAAGGATCACCAGCGACTGGAGTACGGCGGACCCGATCGTGCCTGCGTCGCGGATCCACCACCCGATGACCACGATGCCTGCGACGAGGGCGAAGATCGGCAGTCCGGCGATGAGCATCGACGTCACACCGAACGCCGGAACCCAGTAGGCCGCGCGGCGCGGGGTCTCCTCGGGCCACGGGTGGACGGCCTTGCCGACCTTGACCGCCGGTGAGCCGGCCCAGTGCTGATTGGCCTTGACGCGTCCGAACACGGCGGAACCGGCCTCGACCTCGGCGTTGCGCCCGATGGTGGCGCCGGGAACCAGCGTGGACCGGGCGCCCACCGACGCACCCGGACCGATCTTGATGGCACCGATGTGGACGACGTCGCCGTCCACCCAGTGCCCGGACAGGTCGACCTCGGGTTCGATGGAGCACCCGTCGCCGAGCTCGAGCATGCCGGTGACCGGCGGGAGCGTGTGCAGGTCGACGCCCTTGCCGACCTTCGCGCCGAGCGCCCGCGCGTAGTAGAGCATCCACGGCGCACCCGACAGATTCGCGGCACCGCTGGCCTCGGTCAGGCGCAACGCCACCCACAACCGCAGGTGTTCGCTGCCGCCTCGCGGGTAGGTTCCCGGCTCGAGTCCGCGCAGCAGGATCCGCGAACCGGTCACCGAGATCGCCATCCGGCCGACCGGGCTGATGAACACGACAAATGCGGCCAGAATCCACCACCACGACACCGTGGGCGCCCACGACACCGTCGTGAACCACGAGAAGACGTTGTTCGCGATGGCCAGCCACGTGACCCACTGCAGGCCCGTGAGCGTGGTGAGCGGAACCGTGGCCGCGATCTGCGCGAGTTGGCTCCGACGCGGAGTCGGCGTGACGATGCGGGGTTCGGCGGCGTCGATCGGCGCCAGTTCGTCGAGGTATTCCGCGAGCGAACCGAGCCGCGGATGGTCGTAGAGTTGCGCGACCGTCACCTCGGGGAACCGTTCGCGCAGTGCCGTCACCAGCTGGGCTGCCGAGAGGGATCCGCCGCCGAGTTCGAAGAAGTCATCGTCGGGGCCTGTGATCTCGGCACCGAGAATCGCCGTCCACAGTCCCGCGACCCAGGCCTGCGTGCCCTCGAGCCCCAGTTTCTCCGCGGCGTCGTCGACACCAGGCGCGGGCCAGGGCAGGGCGTTCCGGTCGACCTTGCCGGACGTGCGGGTGGGAAGTTCGTCGACCAGCACCAGCCGGGGAACCAGCGCCGCGGGCAGTTGCTCGGTGAGCGCCGCGTGCGCCGCCTTGAGGTCGAAGTCGGGGTTGGTGCTGGCCAAATAGCCGACGAGGATCTGGTGACCGGCACCGGTCCTGCGCACGGCCGCGGCCGCGCCGCCGACGCCCGGAAGGTTCTGCAGGGCGTTGTCGACCTCGCCCAGTTCGATCCGCCTGCCGCCCAGCTTCACCTGATCGTCGGCGCGACCCTGGAACAGCAGTCCGCGGCGGTCGAGGCGGACGAGATCACCGCTGCGATACGCACGGTCCCAGCCGAGGGTAGGCATCGGCGCGTACTTCTCGGCGTCCTTGGCAGGGTCGAGATAGCGGGCCAAACCGACACCACCGATCACCAGTTCACCCACCTCGCCCTCGGGTACGGGCTCCCCGGAGCTATCGACTACCGCCAGATCCCAGCCGTCCAAGGGAAGCCCGATGCTGACCGGGCTTCGTCCGTCCATCAGCGCACCGCACGCGACTACCGTGGCCTCGGTGGGCCCGTAGGTGTTCCACACTTCCCGTCCGTCGACGGCCAGTCGTTCGGCAAGTTCGGGTGGGCAGGCCTCACCTCCGAAGATGAGGAGACGGACGGCCTCGAGCGCCTCCGCCGGCCACAACGACGCGAGCGTCGGCACCGTCGACACGATGCTGACGTCGCGGGCCACGAGCCAAGGACCAAGGTCCATACCGCTGCGCACCAGCGAGCGCGGTGCGGGAACCAGGCACGCTCCGTGTCGCCACGCGAGCCACATTTCCTCACAGGATGCGTCGAATGCCACCGACAGTCCGGCGAGCACCCGGTCGCCGGGCCCGATGGGATCGTCGCGCAGGAACATCCGGGCCTCGGCGTCCACGAATGCCGCGGCGTTCCGGTGGCTCACCGCGACGCCCTTCGGTGTGCCGGTGGAGCCGGAGGTGAAGATGATCCATGCGTCGTCGTCGACCGTCGGCGGGCGGGCGGGCTGACTCTCCGACCGCTCGGAGGCGGTTCCCGGCGTAATGCCGACACCGGTCACCACACATCGCACCTGAGCCTCGCCGAACACGAGCGCGGCGCGTTCTTCGGGATCGTCCGCGTCGACGGGAACGTACGCGGCGCCGACCGCGAGGGTCGACAGGATGGTGACGTACAGCGCGCAGGACCCCGAAGGCATGCGGATGCCGACCCGGTCGCCTGCCCCGACTCCGGACTCGGCGAGTGCATCCGCGCCGCGGCCGATTTCCTCGAGCAGCTCCCGATAGGTCAACGAGGTCGTGCCGTCGTCGACGGCCGCGGCGTCGGGGTACGCGTCGGCGGTGGCGTGGAGGACATCGATGAGGGTGCGCTGCGCCGGCGCGAACTCGCGGCGAAGGAATTCCTGGGGTATGCGGTGCGATCGATCCGAATCCGTCGGCGACTGGAGAGACAATCCAGGATTCCTTCTCTGAGCGGGCGGTTGATGCGTACGGCTCGTTATCTCACGATCAAGTGGCCGGTTGGTGAACAGTGGGTGCTCGAGGTGCGGCGCCCGTGGCCATTCTTCACCTCAGAGATTTCCGGCGCGTGTCGATGTCGGATTCCCTTCTTCGTCGTCTTGTCAGAAGGGGCGCGTAGTTCCTTCTCTGCGAGGAAGGATGACGTTATGTACTACCTGGCATTGTCGGCAGGCGAGGCGAAGTGTATTCGAGGCAACCGACCTCGACGAGCTGCTCGAGGTCGCGCGGCAGATACCCGAAGCCACCGATGGATCGGTGGAGTTGTGGCCGATGGTCGAGTGGATGTCGGTCACCGATCGGAACGGCGCGTGGCTGGCTCTGCTGCGTGAACCCGTGGCGGAAGTGGTAGCGCCGGGCACGCAGCAGTGGGAGGCGGGGGCGGCGGAGCACGAGAACTTCGGCCGACTCGCCGGGGAGGTTGTGCGTGGCGGCGGAGCCCTGTACGCCCCGTCTTCGGCGACGACGCTCCGCGTCCGGGACGGCGTACTGCTTTTTCACCGACGGTCCGTTTGCCGAGACGGCCGAGGTGGCGAACGGCCTCTACGTCCTGGCAGCGGAGAACCGGCAGAGTGCGATCGCTCTGGCCGCCAAGGTTCCGGTGTCGCCGAAAGGCTGCATCGAACTACGGCGGATCGTCGACGACACCCGGTAATGGACGAGGGGGACAGCGACACGTTGGGTCGCTTCTTCCGGAGGAGTACGGGCGGGCCCTGGCCACCGTGGCACGGATGGTCGGGGATCTGTCCCTCGCGGAGGACGCCCTCCAAGACGCGTTCGCCGAGGCAATCCGCAGCTGGCCTGTCGCAGGGCTGCCGGACAACCCGGGCGCCTGGATCACCACCGTCGCGCGCAATCGCGCGCTGAACCGGCTTCGGCGAGAGTCCTTGCGTTGTAGCAAGGAACATGATGCGGCGCGGTTGTTTCCGCCTCCAGAAATGGAAGAGGTGTGGCCGGTGCACGATGATCAGTTACGCCTGATGTTCACCTGCTGCCATCCCTCGCTCTCGCCCGAATCGCAGGTCGCGTTGACCCTTCGGTTGGTGGCCGGGCTGAGGCCTGCCGAGATTGCCAGGTTGTTCCTGAAGCCCGAACCGACCATCTCGCAACGACTCAGCCGCGCCAGATCGAAAATCCGGACCGCGGGAATCCCGTTGCGTGTCCCACCCGATCACCTCTTCCCGGAACACACGCCCCAGGTGCTGTCCTGCATCTACCTGGTCTTCACCGAAGGGTATTCGGCGACCTCTGGGGATCCCGCGATCCGCGGCGAACTGTGCGAGGAGGCGTTGCGTCTCGGGCGGCTCCTCTGCGAATTGATGCCCGACGAGGGCGAGGCCTGGGCACTTACAGCACTCATGCTCTTTTACGACAGCAGGCGTCCGGAGCGCGTCGACGATCAGGGTGACCTGGTGGCGCTCGAGGACCAGGATCGGCGGGCATGGGACAGTCAGAAGGTCCAGGAAGGACTGCTCCGTCTCCAGGTGGCACTGCGTCGGGGATCCGGGCGCTACGTCGCGCAGGCGAGGATCGCGGCGATGCACGCGACCGCACCGACCTGGTCGGCCACCGACTGGAAGGCGATCGTCGCCGCATACGACGAGTTGATTGCCTACCAGGACTCACCGACGGTACGGCTCAATCGCGCCGTGGCCCTGAGTTTCGTGACGGAGTCGACGCGGGGCTGATGGAACTCGACGCGGTGGCGGAGGACCCGAGGCTGGCGCGATCACAAGTCGTTCACGCCACCCGCGCCGACCTGTTGCGCAGAGCGGGACGGTGGACGGCGTCGAGTGCGGAGTACCGCGTCGCGCTCGGACTTGCGGCGAACGAGCCCACTCGAAGATTCCTCCGCAGACGGCTGGCCGAGGTGGAATCCGGCGGAGGACAATCGCCGCCGCCGACGCGCTGAGCAGCGGACATCACTTTTCTGGTCCGTAGTGATTGCAGTCACTTTCGCCGCCCAATCGTGTTCGCTGGCCTGCGCATTCTGTGCGGATGACTGCCGTGGCCACGACTGCCGGCCGCTGCTGCGTGCCGGACAGTGGACGCCGGGTTTGCGCCGGGGGAGGGTTCCGGCTAGGTATATATGTGACTTCTCGTCCCACATAAAAATAGTTACCGGAGTGCCTGTGCCTGCCACGATCGAGACAGCCCGCGCCGAACACGTGCAGCACAAGTGTGCAAGCGTCGCCAAGCGATGACCTCACCACTCGTCAAGTGGCAGCTGGCCGGCTTGATCCTCATCGCTCTGACCGGCCTGGTCTACGTCGGCGCCCAGTACGTGCGCCTCGACAATCTGCTCGGTTTCGGTGAGTACACCGTCAGGGTCGAGCTTGCGAACTCCGGGGGCATCTTCAGCAATGCCGAAGTCACCTACCGCGGAGTACCCGTCGGCCGGGTGGGCGACATGTCGCTGACCTCGGACGGTGTCGATGTCGAGTTGAAGATCGACAAGAGCGCGCCAGGCATCCCCGCGTCCGCGAAAGCCGTGGTGGCCAACAGGTCGGCGATCGGCGAACAATACGTCGACCTTCAGCCCGACACCGACCGTGGTCCGTTCCTCGAAGACGGATCGGTTATTGCCGTGGGCAGCACCGCTACTCCCGTTCCAATCGAGGAACTGCTTGCGGGCACAAAGGAATTGGCCGACTCCGTTCCCACCGATGCGCTCCGTACGGTCGTGACCGAACTCGGTACGGCGTTCAACGGCAAGGGGCAGGACATTCAAGTACTCGCTGATGCACTGGCGGGACTGTCGCGGTCGGGCTCCGAGTCACTCGACGAGACGCTGACACTGCTGCGCGACAGCCGGCCGGTGCTGGCGACGCAGTCCGGACAATCCTCGGCCATAAAGCAATTCAGCACAGACCTCGACGCGATCGCGGCGCAGCTGCGTGCATCCGACCCCGACGTGCGGGGCGTGATCGAGAACGGAACCCCGGCCGCCGACGAACTGGGTAAGTTCGTCAGCGATTCCGGAGCGGCGGTAACCGCGAACCTCACCAACCTCGGCATGACCGCGAAAACACTCTCCGTTCAGGCGGACGCGCTTCGCACCCTTTTCGTGTACCTGCCGGGAGTTGCCGCAGCGTCCTCCACCATCGCCCCCGGAGACGGCACCGTTCACTTGGGCTTGGTGGGCGAGGTGAACAACCCACCCCCGTGCACAGTCGGCTACGAGGGGACGAGGGAAATACTCGAGGAGATGAAGCGGCAGGATCCCGACTTCGACGACACCCAGCAGGATTTCCCCCAGAACACGGCGGCGAACTGTGAGACGCCGCAGGGAAGTGTGAGCGGTGTGCGCAGCGCCAACCGGATCGTCCTCGGCGACCCTGGGACGGTCCAGCCGTGGGATTCCAAGCCCAAGAAGGACCCGCATCGGTTGAATCTCAACCCGATTGCGACTCAGCTCGCGCCACTTCTCGGGGTGAGCCCGAAATAGCGGGTTGACAAGTTCGCATCGATCCTGCAATCTTCGAATCAGGTCACGAGTACCAGCGTCAAGCCCCGGCTTGCTGGTCGGCAACCCTCCACCGCGGTGGGGTGCTCCGGGTGACGACCAGGCTGAGGTTCATACCGGACCCGGCAAGCGCGGACTCCGAGGGGCTTTCCCTGTGACGAGTCCCTGAGTACGAGGGATGTCGTGATGACTGCTGTATTGACCGCTGACGTGTGCGTAGGCCCCCTCGCCCCGGTTTCGGGCGCCGACCTGCGGGTTCCGCTGGTTCAGGGTGGTGACTGCACCTACGTCAACTTCGACTACGCCGCGAGCGCACCTGCGCTGGCGCGGGTGACGGATCGAATCGGTGCACTGCTGCCGACGTATTCGAGCGTGCACCGCGGGGCAGGGTACGCGTCCCGGGTGTCGACCGAATGCTACGAGGAGGCCCGCGACACGGTTGCACGGTTCGTAGGAGCCCGCGACGACCAGGTGGTGGTGTTTACCCGGAACACAACAGACTCGCTCAATCTGCTGGCTGGGTGCGTCCCTGGCAGTACGGTTGTGCTCGACATCGAACATCACGCGAACCTGTTGCCCTGGAAGAATTCCCGAGTGGTCCGGGCCGCTGACACCCTCGCCGAAACCGTTCGGCTGCTCGTAGCGGAACTGTGCTCGAGACCCACTGCGCTTCTCGCTGTCACGGGCGCATCCAACGTCACCGGTGAGGTGCTCCCCATCGCCGCACTCGCGGACGTCGCCCACCGTTGCGGTGCAAGGATTCTCGTCGACGGCGCGCAACTCGCGCCGCACCGGCGTATCGATCTCGAGGCATGGGGGGTCGACTACCTGGCGTTCTCCGGGCACAAGCTGTACGCGCCGTTCGGGTCGGGTGTGCTGGTGGGAAAGCGCGACTGGCTCGATGCGGCGGAACCGTACCTCGCCGGTGGTGGGGCAGTACGCAACGTGACCGTCGAATCAACCGAGTGGGCACCGGCTCCGGCCCGGCACGAGGCGGGAACTCCCAATGTCCTCGGCGCGGCGGCCCTCGCTGCGGCATGCGACGCACTGGCCGACTTGGACTTCGGCAGGGTGGCCGAGCACGAAGCGGCGTTGACCTCCCGACTTCTCTCGGGGCTCGCCGACGTGGGCGGTGTGGAGTTTCTGCGGCTGTGGTCGGACGCGCCGGACGCCGTGGGAATCGTGACCTTCACGATAGACGGGTTCGAGCCCGGGGAGATCGCCGCCTACCTGTCTGCCGAGCATGGAATCGGAGTGCGCGACGGCCGGTTCTGCGCGCACCCGCTCCTCACGAGACTCGGCCGGCCCGACGGCGCAGTTCGTATCAGTGTGGGACTCGGCAGTTCCTCCGCCGATGTGGATCGGCTGGTGGACGCGGTCCGCACTTTGGTGGCCGGCCGGCGCGACTGGGGCTATGCCAAGGTCGGCGGCCAGTGGAATCCGGTGCCCGAGACCCGTTTTTCGACCGACGCGCTACTATGAGCGCATGGCATCGCAGGCTGGGAGCGCAATGATTGCTCACTGGTGCCGTCGGCACGTCGATCTGTGCCGAACCGCCTCGGGTATGTGTTCGAGCTGACCGTTCTTTTCGGCTCCCTGCATCGGCACACATTCTCCGAGGAATCCCACATGTCTTCAGACAACGCTTTGTCCTCCCGTACCCTCCGCATCGCCGTCGAACTGACCGGATCGGGTCACCACCCGGCAGCCGTCGGGGCCGCAGGCACGCGGCTGATCAGCGGTGCGGACTACTGGGTGGAGCTCACCGCCTCTTCGGCGGACCCGCTCGACTTGACTTCCTTTCCGCGCGACGTCGTCCGGATCCGCGCCACCGATCTGCGGGAAGCGCAACAGGAGCGCACCCGAGTCCGCACGGAAACTCTTGCCGCGGGACGCGATCCCGACAGCGTCACAGTGCTGGTCGATCTCGAGGTGCTCATCGCCGCGGAAGCCCGCACCGCGCGCAAGGAACTGGCACTCCTCGACAGCGCACTGGAAAGCCCACGAACCCCGGTGTCGTTGCAGTACGTCGGGACTCCGGTAGGGCTCGCCGGGCTGATCGCCGACATCCAGGCCGCCGGGGTGGCCGACGGTGTGACGCTGCTTCCGCTGACCCTGCCCAGGGTGCTCGAGCAACTGGTCGACGGCACATTGCCCTGGTTGGAACAACGTGGGCTCGTCACGTCCGCGGACGATGTCGACGAGGCCCTGCGGCGGTTCGACCTTCCGCGCCGGCAGCGTGTACTGGCGTCCTGAGCTTCGCCCCAAATACTACGACGGCGCCGTGCGGTCTCAGTTGCCGAGCGGGGTGGGCCGGTAGTACCGCCCCTCGTGATACAGCAGGGGAGCGGAGGCCGATTCGTCGTCGTCCTCGGCGTGGACCCGGGTGACGAGCCCGATGACCAGCGTGTGGTCACCGACCGGAATCAACTGGTCCACGGTGACGCGGAGCCAGCTGGGGGTCCCGTGCAGCACCGGCTCTCCGGTGTCGAGCCGGGCCCAGAGCGACCGGTCCGCAAACCGCTGATCGGCGCTGCGTGCGAATCGCTGAGCCAGATGCTGCTGATGTTCACCGAGCAGGTGGATCACCAAGGAGTCGGCAGCATGCAGCGCCTTGATGCTGGACGACGAGTGCGCAATGTTGAACGACACCAACGGCGGATTCAGCGAGACGGAGGCGAACGAGGTGGCAGTGAACCCGACCGGCCCACCATCGGAATCCAGGGTCACGATGGTGACTCCCGCCGGATGGCGCCGTAGCGCGGCGCGGTAGTCCTCGGCGCTGATCCCGGTAGCAAGTTCGGCCTCGCTCGCGTCGCCCGCGGCGCGGGCGGAATCGGTGTTCTTCGCCATGATGGCGTCAACTATAGGCAGATGGCTGATCGCGGTAATCAGTCGACGTCGATGGCGAGGCCCGCGGTAATGCGCACCAGCTCGGAGAACGATGTGCGGAACACGGTGTCAGGGTGTCCGGCGGAAGCCCACAACTCCGAATGCTTGGCCAGCGCGTTGTCCACATAGGTCGGCAGGTTCGTGGGGTGCCCGAGCGGGGCGATACCCCCGATCGGTTGTCCGGTGGCGATCCGCACCATGTCGAGCGGTGCCCGCGTCAAGTTTCCCTGCAGTCGATTGCCGGTGTTCGCGAGGTCGACCTCGTGTGCCCCCGACACGAGCAACAGGATCGGATCGTCGTCCAACAAGAACACCAGCGACTTGGTGATGGCCCCGACGTCCACGCCCAGAGCTTTCGCTGCGTCGTCAGCGGTGTGGACGGATTCCGGCTGGGTGACGATGACCCCGTGGTGTCCTCGCGCGATCAAAGTCTCGGCGACATGCGCGGCGTGGGGGTGCAGGGGCGTCGGCATGAACCAAGAGTAGGGCCATAACTGCGGAACGACATCAGGACGCGTCGTCCGAGACGAGATCGACACGGGGCGTGGTCTATTCCGATTCGGAAACGCGGCGGGCGGTGAAACCGAAGAGCAGCGCAAGTCCGAGCAAGGCGTAGAGCAAGAGCGCCAGCGCAGGCTGTCCCGAGCCGATGTCGTCGAAGTAGACGATGCTGCGGACACCCTCCGTTCCGGCGCCCGGGGTGATCCACCGTCCGATCGCCGCGTAGAAGGTGGGGATGACGTTGGAACCGAACGCTCCTCCCGCACTCGGGTTACCGAGGATCACGAACACGGCGATGGCGAGCGGTACCGCAAGGACCCCGATCGCCGCTCGCAGTCCCAACGTGAATACGGCGGTACCGAAGACGACCCCGGTGCCGAGGAGCCACAGCGGAAACCAGTGTCCGGCGAACGTGCCGAGCACGTGGGTGGTGATCAGTGCGCCCAGGGCCCCGGAGATCACTGCGTATCCGAAGAGAACTCCGACGTGTGCCGCTGCCTGCCGCAGCGACCTGGGGGCGCCGATGAACAGCCCGATCGCCGCCGCAAGGAGGTAGCCGCCGACCACCCAGCCAACCGAGAGGTAGAAGCCGGACAATCCGCGATTGTCGTGGACGCCGACCGGGATTTCGTCACGAACTGTGAACTGTCGTCCCTGCGCGTTTTCCACCTGCGTGAACACCGACTCGAGGGCCGAGGAGATGGAACTTCCACCCGCGCTCGCCGTGATCAGCGTGTCAGCACCGACCGGCTCGATCACGAAGGCGCCCTGGATCTCGCGGGCATGCAGGAGACGCCGCGCCTGGGCCGTGTCGGACACGATGCGCGCGTCGAGCGGGTGACCGTCGATCCCATTGAGCCGGTCGGTGACCTGCTGGTCGATGCCGGCCGGCAGTCCCGGAGCGGCCACGACGGCCACGTCGATGCCGCGGGGAGTGGGCTGATGGAATGCGGCTACATAGCTGAGGATGAAACCGAGCTGCAGCACGAGAACACCGAGGACCAGCGCCGCCATGACCTTGGGCGTGCCGTACCTCGATCCGGGACTCTCCGGGTGCTCGGGCGAGAAGGTGGCGTGCTCGGGTTCGGTGGTGGTCATCAGTCGTCCTCGTCCTTGTCGATACCGCGGGTATCCAATACCGTAGGTATCGTGACTGGAAATCGTCAACCTGGCAGTGGTCACACCGAATGGGCGCCGACGACGCGTCCCGGGCGTGATGTAGTGCGTCGACGACTGCTCGACGCGGCGGCGGAGGAGTTCGCGGAACGGGGTTTCAGTGCTGCACGTCTCACCGAGGTGGCGCGGCGCGCCGGATTCACCAAGGGGGCCGTGTACTCGAACTTCGAGTCCAAGCAAGACCTGTTCGCCGAGCTCTTCGCTCAGCGATCACTCCAACTTGCGGGCCGCGTCCTCGCTGAAATCGCGGGGATGAACCCGTCGGACGCCGTCGGTAGAGGCGGTGAGGCGATCGCCTCGTGGATGATGCGCGAACCGGGGTGGTCATTGCTGGTGCTCGAGTTCGGCGTACTCGCCTCGCGGGACGCGCAGATCGCGCAGGCGTACCTCCGGGAACGACGGCACCTACGGTCGCGGCTCGTCGAGCTGATCGGCGACCGCGCCCGGGAGTGGGGTGTGGACGACACCCTCGACGTGCGGACTACAGCTATTTCCCTCATGGCATTGATTTCGGGCCTGGTACTCGAGCACTCGGTCGATCCCGAAGAGGTAGATCAGGCGACGATGGGAGCGGCCGTCACGGCTCTGTTCGCGGGTGCTGTCGCCAAGGCCGGGCTCAGCTGACCCCTGAGGTGGTGCGCGCGACGGCGCCTTCGAGGAACGCGTCGATGTGTGCCCACGTCGTCGTCCGCGCCTTCGGGCCGGCCACCAGTCCCAGGTGACTGCCGGGAGCTGACTCGTACCGCGCCGACGAAGATCCCGTCAGCACGTCGGTGGCCGCCCGGACCGAGGCGACGGGGGCGATGACGTCCTCGGTGCCGCCGATCGCGAGCACTGGAACAGTGATGTCGGCGAGAGTCACCGGCCCGTTCCGCGTCTCGAACTTTCCGGCGACGAGCGCGTTCCCGAGGATCAGTTGTGTGCAGACCTGCCGGAAGAAACGTGCGGGGTACCCCAGCATTTCTGCCATGAACCGGTCGATGGACTCCATGCGGGCGAGGGTCTCCGTGTCGTGCAGATTCCTCGCGATGAACCACGGTTTGGTGAGCTCCCGCTGGAGTGCGGTGAATCGGTAACTCGCCTGGACGAGGGGTGCGGGTAGGCCGCCCATCACCCCCGTCACGGTAGTGAGCGGGCGGTCTCCCGTGAAACGGCCCACGGCCCGCAACGGCGAGATCATCGAGACCGAGCGGTAGTCGATCGGCGTTCCGATCGCGGTGACCGAACCGATGGCAAGATCGCCGCGGCCCGCGGCCGTCAGTAACGACATCGTCCCGCCGAGGCTCCATCCGATCAGGTCGACGGGCGCTTCGTCGTGAAGTGCGGACACCCGCTCGAGCGCCGTCGGGATGATGTCCTCGATCCAGTCCTCGAATCCGAGGCCGCGGTCGGCGTAGCCCATCGACCCGTAGTCGAGGAGGTACGTCGCCTTGCCGGAGTCGACGAGATGGGCGGCCAGGCTCTGCCCGGGTCGGAGGTCGAAGCAGTGCGCGGGCGCGGCCAGCGGGGGTATGAGAAGGACGGGGCGATCGTCGTTGATCGGGTTGCCGTCGAAGCGGTAGAGGTCCCGATGCGGAGCTTCGGAGATCAACGTCGAGGGTGTCCGCTGCACCGGCGCGATCCCGCCACCGAAGGACAATCGCCACGCATTGCGGGTGAGTGTGTCGAGGGTGGGGGTCCAGGCGATGTCGAGCACGGCGGTCCTCTCATGGCGTTACAAATCCGAGATCGAGTAACTGTAACGCCAACATACAGGTACTTTGTCCTGTCATCGACACTGGCAGTCGCCACTCGAGTGCGGTCGTTACTCTTGGGTAATGACCGAATCGAAGACCTGGAACGCGTTCACCGTCGAGCGCAAGGACCGCGTTGCGCGGGTGACTCTCATCGGCCCCGGTAAGGGCAACGCGATGGGTCCGGATTTCTGGAGTGAGCTTCCCGAAATATTCGGTGAGCTCGACGCCGACCCGGAGGTACGCGCCGTCGTCATCGCCGGCTCGGGCAAGCACTTCTCCTTCGGCCTCGACCTGCCGGCCATGAGCGGGAGCTTCGGTGCCGTCCTGGCGGACAAGGCCCAAGCCGGCCCGAGGACCGCCTTCCACGACATGATCAAGCGCATGCAGTCGGGCATCAACGCGGTGGCCGACTGCCGCAAACCGGTGGTCGCGGCCGTCCAGGGCTGGTGCATCGGCGGCGGCGTCGATCTGATCTCCGCGGCCGACATCCGCTACGCCAGCGCCGACGCGCGGTTCAGCATCCGCGAGGTCAAGGTCGCGATCGTCGCAGACATGGGTAGTTTCGCCAGGCTCCCCGCAATCATCGGTGACGGACACCTGCGCGAACTCGCGCTTACCGGCAAGGACATCGATTCTTCACGCGCCGAGAAGATCGGTCTGGTCAACGACGTGTTCGAGGACGCCGATGCGGTGCTGGCCGCGGCGCATGCCACCGCTGCCGAAATCGCGGCCAACCCCCCGTTGGTGGTTCACGGGATCAAAGACGTTCTCGACCACTCCCGTTCGGCCGCGGTGAACGACAGCCTGCGTTACGTCGCGGCCTGGAACGCGGCTTTCCTGCCGTCGCAGGATCTGACTGAGGCGATCACCGCGGTCTTCGAGAAGCGGGAGCCCGAGTTCAAGGGGGAGTAGCGGCAAGCTTCCTACGAGTGACACGCAACTCGGCGCCCACTCCTTCGGAATGGGCGCCGAGCAGTAGTAGCCGGACCGGTCAGTGTCCGCCGTTGTCCTTCAGGCGCTTGAACGACGCCTCGACCTCAGCCTTCGCCTCGGCCAGCCCGACCCAGTCGGCGGCCTCGACGTGCTTGCCGGGCTCGAGGTCCTTGTAGTGGACGAAGAAGTGCTTGATGGCGTCCAGTTCGAACTGCGGAACGTCGCCGATGTCCTGGATGTGATCCCAGCGCGGGTCGCCTGCGGGCACGCACAGCACCTTGTCGTCGCCGCCGGCTTCGTCGACCATCTTGAACATGCCAACCGGGCGTGCCTCGACGATCACGCCGGGGAACACCGACTCCGGAAGCAGCACAAGCGCGTCCAGCGGGTCGCCGTCCTCGCCGAGCGTGTTCTCGATGAAGCCGTAGTCGGCCGGGTAGCCGAATGCGGTGTAGAGGTAGCGGTCCAGCTTCACGCGACCGGTCTCGTGGTCGACCTCGTACTTGTTTCGCTGACCCTTGGGGATCTCGATGGTGACGTCGAACTCCACGCCGATTCCTCGCTGTCGTGTCGGTGATGATTCCGGGGAAGGATATCGGGTCGAGGATAAGGTTGGTTGCTGACCACCCACGAGATGTAAGTGAAGAACACGGAGGCGCGTTGCCGGGCCAGGGAAAGAAGAAGATGGGCCCGTTGGCGGGACGTCACCGTCGGAACATGCGGATACTCCTTGCTGGAGTAGTCGTGGCGGTGCTCGCCGTGGCCGCGGCACTCGTGATCGCCGTGAGCACGAGGGACGCCTCGGCGAGCCGTGGTGAGCTGGAAATCGCTCCCGAGCCTGCGCCGATCACCGCGGCGCCGCAGGTCACACCCGTTCCGGACGATGCGCCGTTGCCGACACCGCAGGGTATCGCCGCGGCAGTCGCACCGGCTGCCGCCAACCCGGCGCTCGGTAAGTTCAGCGGCTCGGTGGCCGACGCCGTCACCGGTCAGGTGTTGTGGAGCGTCACCCCGCAGACGCCGATGACGCCGGCCTCCACCACCAAGGTGCTGACGGCGGCGGCGGCGCTGCTGTCGTTGCCGTCCGATCACCGGGTGACCACCAAGGTCGTTCAGGGCACGAAGCCCGGCGAAATCGTGCTCGTCGCCGGGGGTGACCCCACGATCACCGCGAAACCGGTGGGCGAGAACGGCTACTACCCCGGCGCGGCGCATCTTTCCCAACTGGTGGATCAGATCCGCGGGGCCGGTGTCGCCGCCACCGACATCGTGGTCGACACCAGCATCTACACGGGCGGCACCATGGCGCAGGGCTGGTTCCCGGCCGATGTCGGCGCCGGCTTCATCACCCCCACCGAACCGATCATGATCGACGGCGGGCGGGCAGACCCGCTGGTGGACGAGTCGTCACGAACTATTACGCCGGCACTCGACGCCGGGCGGGCGCTGGCACGCGCGCTCGGGGTGAGCCCGTCCGCGGTCACGGCCGGTGTCGCGGCACCGGGTGCGGCCACCATCGCCTCGGTGGACTCTGCACCGCTTCGCGACCGGTTGCGGCAGATGATGGAACACTCGGACAATGTGCTTGCCGAAGCGATCGGGCGGGAGGTTGCCATGAATGCCGGCGCAGACGCTTCGTTCGCGGGAGCCGTCGCCACAATCGGCCAGAAGCTGTTCGAGGCGGGGTTCGACATGTCGGGCCTCACCCTGCACGACGCCAGCGGGTTGTCCGTCGACGACCG
This sequence comes from Rhodococcus tibetensis, assembly GCF_024438035.1. Classification (GTDB taxonomy): domain Bacteria; phylum Actinomycetota; class Actinomycetes; order Mycobacteriales; family Mycobacteriaceae; genus Rhodococcus_F; species Rhodococcus_F tibetensis. Next base: position 31,531 of record NZ_JANFQF010000030.1, on the reverse strand, counting down.
CATTGCACCGCAACTGCTCGACCACGTTCTGACGGCCGCCGCGGGAGATGGCACGCCCACGCTGCGGCCCATGCTCGATTACTTACCCGTCGCGGGAGCGACGGGGAGCCTCTCGGACCGTTATGCGTCGGGCAACCGCACCGGCGCCGGATGGGTGCGCGCGAAAACCGGCACGCTGTCCACCGCCAGCGCGCTCGCCGGATACGTCGTGGACCAGAACGGGCGGGTCCTGACATTCGCGCTGATGTCCAACGACAGGCCTCCAGAGGTCAGTCGTCCAGCTCTCGACGCACTTGCGGCCGCGCTCCGCACGTGCGGGTGTCAGTGATGGTCGCCGAGAAGAGTGCGTTCAGCGGCGTCGTCGACTGGAAACTTGCCGCCCGGACGGGTGTCAAGCTGGCCCGTACCGGCCCGGCCACCTCGCGGTACACGGCCGAGACCGTCATCGCGGAGTTGGCCGATGCGTCCATGCGAGCGGAGCTGCCGGTCCGGGAAGTGACCGGGCTGGCCGACGGACTGCCCGTGCCGACGGCCCAGATTCTCGACCGGGCGGGGTGGATTCACGCTGCTGCCCATTCGATGTCGCAGCTCACCGGCGGTGATGCCGCACCCGGACTTCTCTTGGGAAAACCTGCGGGTATCCAGGCCGGTGCCATGCTCGCCTACCTGTCCTCGGCGATCCTCGGCCAGTACGACCCGTTCACCGGGGACAACGGAACCCTCCTGCTGGTGGCCCCGAACGTGGTGACCGTCGAGCGGGCACTGCGGGTGGACCCGAGCGACTTCCGGTTGTGGGTGTGCCTGCACGAGGTGACCCATCGGGTCCAGTTTTCGTCCTCGCCGTGGCTGACGAAGTACATGCAGGATGCGGTCGACACGCTCGGGACCTCCGACGACGAGTCCGTGACCGATGTCGTCGGCCGGTTATCGGCTGCGGTGCGGGACCGCGGACGCCCCGAGCTGGATGCGTCCGGCGCCCCCGGCGGAATCGTCGGACTGCTGCGCGCCACCCAGGCCGAACCCCAGCGCGACGCCCTCGACCGCCTCCTGGTACTCGGCACTCTTCTCGAGGGGCACGCCGATCATGTGATGGACGCGGTCGGGCCGGCGGTGGTGCCGTCGGTGACCACGATCCGCGCCGCCTTCGACAACCGGCGTCGCCGCAAGAGCAATCCGGTGCAGCGACTGATCCGGGCGCTGCTCGGGATGGACGCCAAGATGGCGCAGTACGTCCGCGGCAAGGCGTTCGTCGACGCTGTCGTCGCCGATGTCGGCATGGACCGGTTCAACGTCGTCTGGACCGGCCCCGACACTCTGCCCCGGCTGGCCGAGATCGACCGCCCCGCCGACTGGGTGTCGCGGGTACTGGGCTGAGACCCGTAGTGCTGCTTCCCGAGGAGCCCGCGATTCTTCAAGTGCGTCACGCAGTTCGGCGCTGGCTCGCGCTGTACTGTCCCCGCGGCGAGGTCGCGGTGGCGCTGTCCGGCGGCGCCGACTCCCTGGCGTTGACGGCCGCGGCGGCGACGGAAGCGCGCACGGTCCGCGCGCTGGTGGTCGATCACGGACTACAGCTTGGTTCCGCGGAAGTGGCACAGGAAGCAGCCGCCCGCGCCCGCGTCCTCGGGTGCGTGTCCGCCGACGTGCTGACCGTCGAGGTGACCGGTTCCGGCGGACTCGAGGCGGCCGCCCGCGACGCCCGCTACCGCGCACTCGACTCGGCGCGTCGGACGGATCCGGTGATGCTGGGCCACACCCTGGACGATCAGGCCGAGACCGTGTTGCTCGGCTTGGCACGGGGATCGGGTGGCCGATCCATCTGGGGAATGAGCGCCTTCGACAGCCCCTGGGGGCGGCCACTGCTCGGCGTCCGACGGGCCGTGACGCACCAGGCGTGTGCGGAACTCGGGCTCACACCTCACGAAGACCCGCACAACGCTTCCCCGGATTTCACCCGCGTCCGGTTACGGACCGAGGTCCTGCCGCTACTCGAAGACGTTCTCGGCGGCGGCGTCGCGAGCGCGCTCGCCCGCACCGGCGACCAGTTGCGGGAGGAAGGAGCGCTTCTGGACTCGGTGGCCGAAACTGCGGCGAAGCGCGCGGTGGTCGACGGACAGATCGACGCTGCAGCCTTGGCGGATGCTGCGCCACCGATACGCCGGCGGGTGTTGCGGACATGGCTACTGAGCGCAGGCGCGCGGGGGCTCGGGGACAAGCAGTTACGGGCCGTGGACGACCTCGTCGTGCAGTGGCGCGGGCAGGGGCCGGTCGCGGTCGGCGGCGGAACACCGGATGTCAGGTTGGTGGTCTGCCGACGACGTGGCAGGCTGAACGTCGGATTGGACGACCGACGAAGGGTTTGACCGCGTGTACGAAGGCGACATCGCATCGGTACTGATCTCCGAAGACGAGATTCGTCGACGTACCGTCGAACTGGCCGAGGAAATCGCGAAGCGATACCCGGAGGGTGCCCCGGAAGGGGATCTACTCCTGGTCGGTGTCCTGAAGGGCGCCATCTTCTTCATGACGGACTTCGCGCGGGCATTGCCCATCCCCGCCCAGATGGAGTTCATGGCCGTCAGCTCTTACGGGTCGTCCACGTCGTCCTCGGGCGTCGTCCGCATTCTCAAGGACCTCGACAAGGACATCGCCGGGCGGCACGTACTCATCGTCGAGGACATCATCGACTCGGGCCTGACGCTCTCCTGGCTGATGCGCAACCTGTCGAGCCGCAACCCCGCGTCGCTCGAAGTGGTCACCCTGCTCCGCAAACCCGAGGCCATCAAGGTCGACGTCAACGTCGCCAATGTCGGCTTCGACATCCCCAACGAGTTCGTGGTCGGGTACGGACTCGACTACGCCGAGCGCTACCGCGACCTGCCCTACATCGGCACTCTGGAGCCCTCCGTCTACGGCGGCTGAACACCCCGTCAGCGCACGGCCTCGTGGGACACCACGGGTTCCAGTGCCCGCAGGTCCTCCTCCAGTTGGCGGAACAGCCAGTAGACACCGACGAACGCGAAGATTCCGCCGACGCACAGAATGCGGACCGCGATGATCACCAGCGTGATCTCGTCCGGCGACAAGAAGGTCACGCCGGCCACCCCGGCGAGGGGAACCGACGCGGCCACCGCGAGGTACAGGGTGCTGCGCCGGTCCAAGCCCCGCAGTTTCTGCGCGTCGGCGCTGCTGGCGATGTCCTGCGGTAGCAGGCTCGGGTAGATGCAGCGCACCGCGAAGAAGGCGACGACGAAGAACGGGTACGCCACCGACACCGCGCCGCAGACGATCAGAGACGCGATGAAGTGCACGTACGCGCCCGGCGGAACGTCCCCGGCCGCGAGCTGGAGCGAAATCGGATACGCGATCCCGGCCACGAGCCACAACCCGAACACGACTAGGACGACGCGGTCACCGAGCAGCAGGGTGTCGGTGCGCGCTCGCGTGAGGATCTGCCGGTCGTACGTCCGCCCCTTGCGCAATCCACGCGGAACGAGGAGGGGATAGCGGCACCAGTACAGGAGCAGAATCGCGCCCAGCGGGAACGCGATCGAGTTGATTACCAGCTGTATCTGCTCGAATGACCGCTGCGCCTCCGGAGTGAGAGCGCTGATGATCAGCATCTTGTTGTGGTGATAGTTGTAGATCCCGGCGAGAGCGTTCGGCGCCGCGATACCGACGACGAGAATCGGCAGTGCCCAGCGGCGCAACTTCATGCGCCAGCTGTGTGGCGGCGGGTCGACGAGATCACGAGCCCGTGGATTGAGGCAGAGATCGAACTGTTTGGCCAGCTCCGCGCCACTCGACCAGCGTCCGTCCGGCTTCGGCGACAGGCAGGTCAGCAACACCCGTCGCAGCGATGCGGGGCAGTCGTACGGCAGGTGGTCGAGAAACTCGGGATCGATGTCGCGACTGCGGTGGTCCAGCATCGCCTCGAGTCCGACGAGAGACTCACTCGACACGTCCTCGTCAGGGAATGGGCGTCGCCCGCACATCAACTCCCACAACATCACGCCCAGCGCGAAGATGTCGCTGCGCGTGTCCAGGTCGGCCGCGGTGCCCGGCATACCGCGATGACATGCTTCGAGTTGTTCGGGCGACATGTACGCGAGAGATCCGCCGAAGTACGCCAGCGGTGACGCTCCCGACACGGAGTCGCTGAAACTGATGTTGAAGTCGGCAAGTTTGGGCACGCCCTCGGCGGTCAGCAGGATGTTGGCCGGCTTGATGTCGCGGTGCAGAACCCCGCGCTTGCCGGCGTAGTCGAGGGCGTCCGCCAACCGCCGCCCCAACCATGCGATCGTCTCCGGCCAGGTCAACGACGCTATCTCCGCGCGGACACTCGAATCGGTCGGCCGAATCTCGCCCTTCTCCCGCATCTCCTCGTCCACCACCTCGAGCAGGAGGCCGCCGGTCCGCTCACGCTCCGGCGTGACGCGGACGCGCCGCAGGACCCGCAGCAGCGTCCCACCCGGGAGGTACTGCATGTAGAGCAAGCGGAGCTTGCGGTCCTCGAGCAGTCGCTGATCGAACACCCGCACGATGTAGTCGTGGTCGAGTTGTGCGAGAGTCTGCGGTTCGTTGCCGTGGTCGTGCGAGATCTTGACGGCAACGAGGCGCTGCATCGAACGCTGACGGGCGAGGAACACTCGGCCGAAGGCACCGCTGCCCAACCCCATCAGCAGATCGAAGTCGTCGACTTGCTGGCCGACCTCGACATCGTCCAGGGCAGCATGAGACGGCGGCCTGGTGATCAGAGTGTCGACGGGAACGGCAGTGACGGTGCGGCTGCCCTCGCTCGTCCGCTCGACGCCCATCGTCGGAGCTGCAGCGGTTCGCTCAGTGCTCAGTGGTGCCGGAGCGGTTCGCTCACCACTCATCGGCGCAGAAACGGTTCGCTCACCGCTCAGCGGCGACGGGCCGGCCGCGACCGTCGCTTCGCTGCTCTCGGGTTCGGAGTTCTGAACTCCGACGGTCTGTTCGGCAGAGGCCGATTCAGCGGCTGATCTGTCTCTGCCCGACCCGTTTCCTCTGGTCATAGCGCATCGAGGTTCTACTGGGCGGGTGTAGCGAGTCCCGTCCGGGGACAAGCGAATGGTAACCCCGCGGACCTACCGTATCCAGCGCGAATAGTCGAAATGATCGAGTCGCAGAAACCTATACTCGAATGATGGGCGATTACCCGCTCTCCTCGGCCCTCGGCATCGCCGACCGTGTTCGCTCCGGCACGTCGAGTCCCGTCGAGGCCGTGGAATCGGCACTGGCCGTCATCGCGGACCGAGACCCGAAGATCCGCGCGTTCGTGAGCGTCCTCGCCGAGCAGGCCCGTGCCGATGCTCTGGCCCTCGCGGATCGTGCGGATTTGTCGACGCTTCCGCTGGCGGGCGTGCCTGTCGCGATCAAGGACGACATTTCGGTCGCGGGCCGGCCGATGAGAGAAGGATCGCTGGCGACGAGTGCCGAGCCCGAGCCGTCCGACCATGCTGTCGTGGCGAGGCTCCGAGCAGCGGGAGCCGTGGTCGTCGGGCTGACCGCCCTCCCCGAACTCGCCGTGTGGGGCACCACCGACGCTCCCGGCGCAATCACCCGCAATCCGTGGAACCTCTCGCGCACATGCGGTGGTTCGTCCGGGGGATCAGCTGCGGCGGTCGCGGCGGGAATGGTCCCGATCGCTCACGGGACGGATGGACTCGGTTCCATTCGCATCCCGGCCGCGAATTGTGGCGTGTTCGGGATCAAGCCCGGTCGTGGGGTGGTGCCCTCGGAACTCGGCGCGACGTCGTGGTTCGGTATGGCGGAGAACGGACCGCTGGCGATGACAGTGGCCGACGCGGCCCTGATGCTGTCCGTACTGGCAGATCGACCGGAACTCGCTCACCCCGCAGATCCCGGGCCCCTGCGGATTGCGGTGGCGCCCGGTTCGCCGACCCACCTGTCCGCCGTAGATCCGCACTGGCGGGCAGCAACCGAACGGGCAGGCGCGGAACTGGCCGGCTCCGGCCATCGCGTGGAATCGGCGAAGCTGCCGTACCCCGTGAACCTCCTCCCCGTCCTCGCGCGGTGGACCGCCGGAACGGCAGCCGACGCGAAAGACCTCGACCCCAGGAAACTGCAACGTCGCACCAGGCGGCACGTGGCGGTCGGCCGAACACTCCGACGAGTGGTCCGTCCGCAGCAGGTGATCCGGCTCGAACAGACGATGTTCGCCTTCTTCGCGGACTATGACGTCGTGATCACGCCCACGCTCGCCCAGCCGCCGCTCGCCGCCGCGGCCTGGAGCGAGCGATCCTGGACGTCGAATATCGTGGCGAATGTCCGGTACGCCCCGTTCACGGCGCTGTGGAATCTCGTCGGGTGGCCGGCGGCGAGCGTTCCGGTCGGGACGCATCTGCGGTCCGGCACTCCGCTCGCGGTGCAGATCGCTGCGCCACCGGGAGGAGAGGCGCGAATCCTGGCGCTCGCTGCCCACATCGAACGGGTCGCAGCCTGGCCCAGGGTGGCGCCTGCACGGTGATCGACGGTATTCGGTCCGCGCGTCCACGGGCCGAGGGAACCTGAAGGCGGTCGCATGCGTTGACGTAGAGACACCGTCCCACCGGGCGGTTGGCTGCTACCTGGAGTCGCCGGAGTGCCGTCGCGGTAACCTGGATTGTCCGGTTGGCAGCCGGAAGGCGCACCCGGAAGACCCGCACTCTCGAAAGGACCGGCCACTTCGGCCGACCTGTATGAACCGTAAGACAGTGTTTCGTAACTTGGCGATAGTTGCCGGCATCCTGCTGGTGATCTATGCCTTCAGCTACTTCGGCAACGACACGCGCGGATTCAAGGGTGTCGATACGTCGGTGGCCCTCGCGCAGCTCGACGCGAACAACGTCGAGAAGGCGCAGATCGATGACCGCGAGCAGCAAGTACGCCTGTGGCTCAAGGACGGCAACGACGCCACCGACGGCAACACCGAGATCCTCGCGAAGTATCCCGAGGCGGCGTCCGAGCAGATCTTCACCGAGATCTCCGACAAGGGCCTGGCGAGCTACAACACCACGGTCACGCAGGAGAGCTGGCTCACGTCGATTCTGCTGTTCGTGCTGCCGATGGTGATTCTCCTGGGCATCTTCTTCTTCGTGATGAGCCGGATGCAGGGCGGCGGTCGCGGCGGTGTGATGGGCTTCGGTAAGTCGAAGGCCAAGCAGCTCAACAAAGACATGCCGAAGACGACGTTCGCCGATGTCGCAGGAGCTGACGAAGCGGTCGAAGAGCTGTACGAGATCAAGGACTTCCTTCAGAACCCCATGCGCTACCAGTCGCTGGGCGCGAAGATCCCGCGCGGTGTGCTGCTGTACGGGCCTCCCGGAACCGGTAAGACCCTGCTCGCCCGCGCGGTCGCGGGTGAGGCCGGCGTCCCGTTCTTCACGATCTCCGGCTCCGACTTCGTCGAAATGTTCGTCGGCGTCGGTGCCTCCCGTGTCCGTGACATGTTCGACCAGGCCAAGCAGAACAGCCCGTGCATCATCTTCGTGGACGAGATCGACGCCGTCGGCCGGCAGCGCGGTGCAGGTCTCGGTGGCGGCCACGACGAGCGCGAGCAAACCCTCAACCAGCTGCTGGTGGAGATGGACGGTTTCGGTGACCGGACCGGCGTCATCCTCATCGCCGCAACCAACCGCCCCGACATCCTCGATCCCGCGTTGCTGCGCCCGGGGCGTTTCGACCGCCAGATCCCGGTCGGTGCCCCCGACCTTGCCGGTCGTCGCGCGATCCTCAAGGTTCATTCGCAGGGCAAGCCCATCGATCAGCACGCCGACCTCGAAGGCCTGGCCAAGCGCACCGTCGGAATGTCGGGTGCCGACCTCGCCAATGTCATCAACGAGGCCGCGCTGCTCACGGCCCGCGAGAGTGGGACGGTCATCACCGAGGCAGCGCTCGAGGAGTCGGTCGATCGGGTGGTCGGCGGACCCCGCCGCAAGAGCCGCATCATCAGCGAGCACGAGAAGAAGATCACTGCGTACCACGAGGGTGGGCACACGCTCGCCGCGTGGGCAATGCCCGACATCGAACCCGTCTACAAGGTCACCATCCTCGCTCGTGGCCGCACCGGCGGTCACGCGATGACGGTGCCCGAGGACGACAAGGGCCTGATGACGCGGTCGGAGATGATCGCTCGACTCGTCATGGCGATGGGTGGCCGCGCCGCCGAGGAGTTGGTGTTCCACGAGCCGACCACCGGCGCGTCCTCCGACATCGACATGGCGACGAAGATCGCGCGGTCCATGGTCACCGAGTACGGCATGAGCGCCAAGTTGGGTGCGGTCCGCTACGGGCAGGAAGGCGGCGACCCGTTCCTCGGCCGTTCGATGGGCCAGCAGTCCGACTATTCACACGAGGTGGCCCGCGAGATCGACGAAGAGGTACGAAACCTCATCGAGGCCGCGCACACCGAGGCGTGGGCGATCCTCAACGAGTACCGCGACGTGCTGGATATCCTGGCCACCGAACTGCTCGAGCGGGAGACCCTCACCCGCAAGGATCTCGAGAAGATCTTCCACAGTGTGGAGAAGCGTCCGCGCATCACGGCGTTCAACGACTTCGGCCACCGGACTCCCTCCGACAAGCCGCCGGTCAAGACGCCGAGGGAACTCGCGGTCGAGCGCGGCGAGCCGTTGCCCCCGCACCAGCCCGAGCCGGTGTTCGCTCATCAGCAGTCGTCGCAGCAGGCCCAGCCGCAGCAGCAGTATCCGCAGCCTGTGGCTCCGGCAAACGGATACCCGCAGCCCGGTCCTTCGCGGCCGCAGGGCGCAATCGCCCAGCCGCGCCCGGACTACGGCGCACCCGCGGGATGGTCGGCTCCGGGATGGCCCCCACGCGATTCCGGTGGGCAAGGCCAGGAAGGCCGGTACTCCGGGACTCCGAACCCGGGCAACGAGTGGAACCCACCCCACGAGCAGCGTCCGGCAGGGGACGAGGATCCGCAGACGCGGCCCTGGCGAGGACCGGACGGATCGAACTGATCTGTTCGAACTAGGCTGATGTTTCGGGACACAAAGTTCCCGTAAGTGGAGGAGTTTCCGGTTGTCGGTAGATCATCTCGATAGTGAACCCGTAGCACTCGAAACGGGCCGGGTGTTCGATCAGCCCCGCGCTGAGGCTGCCGTGCGTGAACTACTCATCGCCATCGGCGAAGATCCCGACCGTCCCGGTCTCATGGACACCCCTGCCCGGGTAGCCCGGTCGTATCGCGAGGTCTTCGCGGGCCTCTACACCGATCCGGACTCTGTCCTGGACACAACGTTCGACGAAGGCCACCAGGAACTCGTGCTGGTGCGGGACATCCCGCTGTACTCCACCTGTGAGCATCATCTCGTCTCCTTCCACGGCGTCGCTCACGTCGGTTACATCCCCGGAAGGACCGGCAAGGTGACGGGTCTGTCTAAGCTGGCTCGCGTGGTCGACCTGTACGCCAAGCGTCCGCAGGTGCAGGAACGCCTCACCAGCCAGATCGCCGATGCGGTGATGCGCAAGCTCGATCCGCGCGGCGCCATCGTCATCATCGAGGCCGAGCATCTGTGCATGGCGATGCGGGGCATCCGCAAGCCGGGAGCCAGTACCACCACGTCGGCGGTGCGGGGCCTCCTCCAGTCCAGCGCGGCCTCACGTTCCGAGGCTCTGGACCTTATTCTGCGCAAGTGACTGCTATCGAGTTGCCCTCGCCCGGCCGGACCGTCGTGATGGGTGTCCTGAACGTCACCGCCGATTCATTCTCGGACGGGGGCCGCTTCCTGGATCGTGACGCCGCCCTGGCTCGCGGTCTCGAACTGAAGCGTCTCGGGGTCGACATCGTCGACGTGGGCGGTGAGTCGACTCGTCCGGGGGCGGCGCGCGTCGACCCGGACGTGGAGGCGGGGCGCGTTGCTCCGGTCATCGCAGATCTGGTGTCCGAGGGTATTTGTGTCAGTGTCGACACGATGCGGGCGTCCGTCGCCGAAGCGGCAATCGAGGCGGGTGCCTCCATCGTCAACGATGTCGCCGGGGGGCGCGCCGATGCGGCGATGGCATCCGTCGTGGCAGACGCCGGTGTCCCGTGGGTCCTCATGCACTGGCGGTCGGCCGGCGATTACGTTCACCGCGGCGCTGCCGACCACTACGAAAACATAGTCCGCGAGGTCCGGGACGAACTGATGACGCAAGTGGACCTGGCTGTCGAAGCCGGTGTCGCGGCGAGTTCGCTGGTGTTGGACCCCGGACTCGGTTTCGCGAAGAACGCCGGCCACAACTGGGCGCTGCTCAAGGCATTACCGGAATTCACCGAGCTGGGATTCCCCGTCCTCATCGGGGCGTCGCGGAAGAGGTTCCTCGGTTCTCTGCTGGCGGACCCGGACGGTACTAGTCGGCCACCGGCGGGGCGCGAGGTCGCGACCGCTGTCGTTTCGGCACTCGCTGCCACCTACGGAGCGTGGGGTGTTCGTGTGCACGACGCGCAGGGTTCGCTCGACGCCATCGCAGTGGCCGAGGCCTGGGCACGAGGTGGCGTCGCCCGTGAGTGACCGAATTGAATTGAGAGGCTTGCAGGTTCGCGGCAACCACGGAGTCTTCGAGCACGAGAAGCGGGACGGTCAGGAGTTCTACGTCGACATCACCGTGTGGATCGATCTCGCACCCGCGGCAGCGTCGGACGCTCTCGAGGACACCCTGGACTACGGCGGACTGGCTGAGCGGGCAGCGGCGATCGTCGCCGGACCGTCTCGGGACCTGATCGAGACCGTGGCTGCGGAGATCGCCGACGGAGTGATGGCGGATCCCCGCGTGCAACGCACCGAGGTGGTGTTGCACAAACCCTCCGCCCCGATTCCGTTGACGTTCGCGGACGTGGCGGTAGTGGCGCACAGGTCACGGCAATGAGCCGCGCCGTGCTGTCCATCGGATCGAACGTCGGCGACAGCGTCGCTCACCTGCAGTCCGTTCTCGACGCTCTGGGAAGCAGTGTGGTAGCGGTCTCGGCGGTCTACTCGACTGCGCCGTGGGGCGGGGTCGAGCAGCAGGACTTTCTCAATGCAGTACTGGTGGCCGACGATCCGGCACTCGACGCCCCTGGGTGGTTGCGGCGCGGACAGGAGATCGAGGCCGCCGCCGAGCGGGTGCGGACGCAGCGCTGGGGTCCGCGGACACTGGATGTCGACGTCATCGTGTGTGACGACCTCCGTAGCGACGATCCCCACTTGACCCTGCCGCATCCAAGGGCGCACGAACGTGCCTTCGTGCTGATTCCGTGGCTGGACGTGGATCCCGACGCAGTCCTGCCGGTCGGAGGGGAATTACAACGGGTCGAGAATGTGCTGGCATCCCTGGACGAGAGCGAACGCGCCGGTGTGCGTCGTACGGAGTTCGCCCTGAACCGGCGGTCGCGATGAAACCGGAACCTACCGGCACGATGAAGCCCACTCGGATCTGGGATCTGCTGTTCCTGGCGGCACTGGCCGTCGCCGCCACCTGGATTCTGGTCCGAGTCTTCTATGGATCCTTTCCACCCATACCCGTGTACGCAGGGGCGTCGTTGTATCCGGTGGCCGCAATCGAGGTGATTCTCGCGTTCATGGTCCGGTCGAGGGTCCACAACCATCAGGTCGGTGACGGTCCCCGCCAGCTGCACCCGATCACCGCGGCCCGGGTCGCTGCGCTGGCCAAGGCCTCAGCACTGGTCGGTGCCGCGACAGCCGGCGTGTGGGGCGGCTTCCTGCTCTACCTCCTCCCGCAGCGCTCGGTGTTGCGGGCTGCGGTGTCGGATACGCCGGGTGCCTGGGTCGGGTTGGTTGCCGCGCTCGCTCTCGTCGGCGCTGCCCTGTGGTTGGAACACTCTTGCCGCACCCCGGACGACCCGTCTGACGAGCCGGCGCACTAGCACCGTAGGGGATCGCCGGACGTGTCCTGCGAATGCGCAGTGCACCGCTGACGGCCAAGTACCCTGGCAAGCATGACGAATCCTGGTCGCCTCAAGTCTGCGCGCCGCAACAAGCGCAGCGCGAGCCAGATGATCGTTGCGGCGCTGCTCGCGCTCGCCGTGGTCGCCTCCCTGTTCCTGATCTTCAGCGAGAGCGTGCCACTCCTGAGAGTTGGTGTGGTGGTAGCACTCTGGGCAGCGACGCTCGGTGCCATAGCCATGACGAAGTACCGTCGCGAATCCGCGCTCGACAAGGCGAAGGTCAACGATCTGCAAACCGTGTACGAGCTCCAGCTCGAGCGGGAAATTTCGGCTCGGCGTGAATACGAGCTGACCGTCGAGAAGCGGGTACGCAGCGAGGTTCGCGCGGACGCCGAAGAACTTGCGGCACTGCGGGCCGAGCTGTCCTCGTTGCGGAAAAGCCTCGAGGCCTTGTTCGACGGCGCCATGCCAACCGAACGGATCGCGCTGCGGGCCGATTCGACGCGGGTGCAGGAACTCGCCGGCGGGTCGTACAGCAGCTACCAGCCGGCGGCGTCCGGGCTGTACATCCCGGGAGTGGGACATTCCGGCCACCAAGGCCAGACCGGCGGGCCGCAACACAACTTCGCAAACCCCGACGACGAGCCGGTCACCGCCGAGACCTCGATCGTTGCGCCTGATAGTCGGGATTACGCGGACGCGGACGCAGACGCAGAGATCGAGGTCGAGCCGGAGTCCGAGCCCGCACCCGAGCGGGAATCCGAGGCCCAGCCGGAGCCGGAGGCAGAAGCTGAGCCGGTGGTGGAAGCTGAGCCGGAAGCGGAAGCGGAAGCGGAAGCTGGTGCCGAGGCAGAGGCAGAGGCAGAGGCCGAGGCAGAGCCCGAGCCGGAACCCGGTTCGCGTCGCGCTCGGCGACGGGCGTCCGAGGACGACGAACCGTCCGGCGCACATACGAGCGGTCTGTCCGTGGCCGAGATCATGGCCAACTTGCACTCGACGGCGGGTCCCGCGCAGGTCAGCGGACGTCGACGGCGCCGCGCCGAGTAATGAGGCGCAGATCACTTCGCCGGCGCATGGCGGGGTGAACTGGAAGCGGGCTATTCTCACTCGAGAACGTCTGGTACCCGCCGAGCGGGACTGGAACGAACGAGAGGACGACGGTGACCTCTTTCGGGATCACTAATGGACCTGCGCCTGCGCGATTGACGGTAGGAATCGTCTCTGCCGGCCGGGTCGGTACAGCTATCGGGGCGGCGCTCGAGCGTGCGGGACACGTTGTCGTTGCCTGTTCGGCGGTTTCCGACGTGTCTCGCCATCGAGCGCGCACCCGTCTTCCCGACACGGAGATTCTTCCGGTGGCGGATGTCGCTGCCCGCTCCGAGCTGCTGATTCTGGCCGTTCCGGACTCCGAGCTCGCCTCACTGGTGACGGGACTGGCCTCCACGGATGCGGTGCCGAGGCGCACGATCGTCGCGCACACCTCCGGTGCCAATGGCATCGGTATACTCGACCCTCTTGCCCGCCAGGGCGTCGTTCCCCTTGCGATCCATCCGGCGATGACCTTCACCGGCCACGACGAGGACACCGTGCGCCTCGCGTCGGCGTGCTTCGGGATCACCGCGGCGGACGACATCGGTTATGCCATCGCCCAGTCCTTGGTTCTCGAGATCGGCGGCGAGCCGGTGCGCGTACGCGAGGACATGCGGACGCTCTACCACGCGGCTCTCGCACACGGCAGTAATCACCTGGTCACGCTCGTCGTCGACGCCGTGGCCGCCCTGCGCGTCGCGCTCGAAGGGCAGGAGCTTCTGGGGCAGGAGCTGATCGGCAACGAGCCGAACGGCCTCGCGGAACGAGTTCTCCAGCCCCTGCTGTCCGCTGCCCTCGACAACGCGCTTCGTCGCGGCCCGGCCGCCCTCACCGGGCCGGTGGCACGCGGCGACTCGCACGCTGTGGCTACGCACCTGCGGGTGCTCGAGGAGGTCGATCCGCAGATCGCCGCGGGTTACCGGGCGTTGTCGCTTCGGTCGGCCCAGCGGGCGGGCGCGACATCTGAACTACTCGACATCCTGAACGAGCGGAGGTAGTTCCGTGAGCGAACTGCACGGCGGATACAAGCGCGGGGAACTCACCGTGCACCACGACCCGAAGGTCCTGACCCGGGTCTCGAAGGCATTGCGGGGCGTGGGCCGGCAGGTGGCGCTGGTGCCGACCATGGGAGCCCTGCACGCCGGGCACCTGGAGTTGGTGCGCCAGGCCAAGTTGACGGGCGCGGTGGTGATCGTGTCGATCTTCGTCAACCCGTTGCAGTTCGGCGCAGGGGAAGACCTCGATTCCTACCCCCGCACGCTCGATGCGGACCTTGCGTTGTTGCGGAAGGCCGGAGTCGAACTGGTCTTCGTACCCACAGCCACCGCGATGTACCCGGCTGGGCAGCGGACCATGATCCACCCGGGCCCGCTCGGTGCCGAACTCGAAGGTGCGGCCAGGCCGACGCATTTCGCGGGCATGCTGACCGTCGTGGCGAAGCTGCTCCAGATCGCCGCGCCGCATGTGGCGTACTTCGGCGAAAAGGACTATCAGCAGCTCACGCTGATCAGGCAGATGGTCACCGACCTCGACTTCGACGTGAGAATCCTGGGCGTGCCGACGGTCCGTGAGCACGACGGTTTGGCGTTGTCCTCGCGTAACCGGTACCTCGACGAGAAGCAACGGACTGCGGCGACGACGCTTTCTGCAGCTCTCATCGCGGGCGCCCATGCCGCCGCGGGCGGAGCCGAAGCGATTCTCGCCACCGCCCGTGAGGTGCTGGCGTCGGCGCCGGAAGTGGATGTCGACTACCTCGAAGTGCGGGGCGTCGATCTCGGTCCCGCCCCCGAACGCGGGGACGGTCGCCTGCTCGTCGCCGCCCGAGTGGGGTCCACCCGGCTGATCGACAACGTCGGGGTCGCGGTCGGCACCGGATTTCTCGAACGTGCCACCGAACCGCCGTCCGGCACGGCAGTCTCCGAAGAACTCACCTCCCGATAGAACAGCGTCGAATCTTCCGTTCGTGGAAGAGTAAGGACCAGAACATGTTTCGCACCATGATGAAGTCGAAGATCCACCGCGCCACGGTGACGCACGCCGATCTCCACTACGTCGGTTCGGTCACGGTGGACCAGGATCTGATGGACGCCGCCGACCTTCTCGAAGGGGAGCAGGTGTGCATCGTCGACATCGACAACGGTGCACGGCTCGAGACCTACGTCATTGCCGGCGCACGTGGTAGTGGCGTGATCGGAATCAACGGCGCAGCAGCGCATCTCGTCAAGCCCGGCGACCTCGTCATCCTCATCGCCTACGGGGTCATGAATGAGGAGGAGGTGCGGGACTATCAGCCGCACGTCGTCTTCGTCGACGCGGTCAACAAGCCCATCGAACTCGGTACCGACCCGGCGCACGCACCGGAAGGCTCCGGTCTCATCACGCCCCGCATGCTCGGGGCGCTCGACGCCGAGCGCGAATCCAGCCTGGTGTAACGGGTGCTCCTCACCGTCGACGTCCGGAACACGAACATCGTTCTCGGGCTTTTCACCGGATCCGGCGAACACTCGAAACTGGTGCAGGACTGGCGGATGCGTACCGACCAGCGGATGACCGCTGACGAGTTGGCCTTGATCTTCCGAGGGCTCCTCGGTGCGCACGTCGACCAGGTCACCGGTGTGGCCGCCTTGTCGACGGTCCCGTCCGTGTTGCGGGAGATTCGGGTGATGTTGACGCGGTACTGGGGTCATGTTCCGCACGTGCTGGTGGAACCCGGCGTCCGAACCGGTGTCCCGCTGCTCGTGGACAATCCGAAGGAGGTCGGCGCCGACCGGATCGTCAACAGTCTTGCGGCGCACCATCTGTACGGGGCGCCGTGCATCGTCGTGGACTTCGGTACCTCCACCTGTGTCGACGTTGTGTCGGGCAAGGGGGAGTTCCTCGGTGGCGCCATCGCGCCCGGGCTCGAGATTTCCTCGGACGCGCTGGCGGCGCAATCGGCGGCGTTGCGCAAGGTGGAACTGCTCCGCCCCCGCTCGGTGGTCGGGAAGAACACCGTCGAATGCATGCAATCGGGTGCGGTGTTCGGTTTCGCCGGTCTCGTCGACGGGTTGGTTCGTCGGGTCCGAAAAGAGTTGCCTGCCTTTGCGGGGTCCGATGTGGTGGTGATCGCCACCGGTGATCGCGCGCCGCTGATCATGCCCGAGACGGAGACCATCGACGAGCACGAACCGGATCTCACCCTCGAAGGCCTGCGGCTGGTGTACGAGCGCAATCAGGCCCGTCGTGGATCGGCCCGTCGAAGTCCGCTCGACTGACGGGTTCCGTCCGGCCGGAAGATGTGCCACAATGGTCGGCGTGAATCGCTGCGCGAGTGCTCAGGAGTGTTGTCGAGGCTGAACGCTGCCTTGACCAATTCACACTTCTGGAGTCTCTCTCGTGCTCGCTACATATTCTTCTGCAGCTGTACCCACCCGTCTTCGTCCCGCCGACTTGCTGCGCATCACCGATCAGGGTGCTGCCGAAGTCCTCGACGGCCGGCACGACAATCTCCTTCCGCGTCGATGGCCCACCGATGAGCGCTGGTCCTCGCGGCTGTACAGCGACGACGACGTCGATGTCTGGCTGATCAGCTGGGTTCCCGACCGAAACACCGAATTACACGATCACGCAGGATCTTTCGGAGCGCTTACCGTTCTCAGTGGTGCGCTCGCCGAGTTCCGCTGGGCCGGTGACCGCCTACGTCATCGGAGGTTGGAAGCAGGTGATCAGGCTTCCTTCCCCCTCGGATGGGTTCACGACGTCGTGCGAGCCCAGGACGTGCCTGGGGCGACCGTCGCGACGCCGACGCTCAGCGTGCACGCCTACTCACCGCCTTTGACAGCCATGTCCTACTACGAGGTCACCGATCACGGCACGCTGCGCCGCACCCGAAGTGAACTCACCGATCTTCCCGAGGGCGGTTCGAAATGACCATCGACCAGATGCTCGAAGAGGCTCGTACGCAGATCGACCGCATGTACGCGTTCCAGTTGCCCGAGGCGGTGGCTCGCGGTGCGATCGTCGTGGACATCCGACCGCAGGCGCAGCGGGCCGTCGAGGGCACGCTGCCCGGCGCACTGGCCATCGAACGAAACGTGCTCGAGTGGCGCCTCGACCCCACGAGCTCGGCGCACCTGGCGTTGGCGGTGAACCACGATGTGGAGTGGATCATCGTCTGCTCCGAGGGCTACACCTCCAGTCTTGCCGCCGCGTCCTTGCAGCAGCTGGGCCTGCACAAGGCCACCGACCTCGTCGGCGGATACAAGGCGGTCAAGGCGGCGGGACTTCTGGGCGCCCTCATCGGCTCCCGGCACTGCACGCGCGAGCTGGCCACCGTTTCGGCTCACTGACGTATTCGGCCGACGCCTGATGACGCCTGAATAGGGGCACCGGAGACGGTCGATTAGGCTGGTGACCCGTGAGTGAAGCAGCAGACCAGCCAGTCGACGACACCCCCGAGCAGCTCCGGATCCGTCAGGAGAAGCGTGCGCGGATTCTCGCGGAGGGACGCGAGGCGTACCCGGTGTCGGTTGCGCGCACCCACTCTCTGTCGGAAATCCGCGCGAAGTATCCAGACCTCGAGCCCGACACCGCGACCGGCGACGAGGTCGGTGTCGCGGGTCGA
The DNA here is from genome assembly GCF_024438035.1 of Rhodococcus tibetensis. Taxonomy (GTDB): domain Bacteria; phylum Actinomycetota; class Actinomycetes; order Mycobacteriales; family Mycobacteriaceae; genus Rhodococcus_F; species Rhodococcus_F tibetensis. The sequence continues at coordinate 13,931 of NZ_JANFQF010000030.1, read as the reverse complement.
GTCATCTTCGTCCGCAACACGGGCAAGTTGTGCTTCGCGACGCTGCAGGAAGGCGACGGTACCCAGCTGCAGGCGATGATCAGTCTCGCCTCTGTCGGGGAAGAGGCGCTGGCGTCCTGGAAGGCAGATGTCGACCTCGGTGATTTCGTGTTCGTCCACGGTGAGGTGATCAGCTCCCGTCGTGGCGAGTTGAGTGTGATGGCTGATTCGTGGCAGATCGCCGCCAAGTCGCTCCGCCCGCTGCCGGTGGCGCACAAGGAGATGAGCGAGGAATCGCGCGTCCGGCAGCGTTACGCCGACCTGATCGTGCGAGCGGAGGCGCGCGAGAATGCGCGCAAACGCGTGGCTGTCGTGCGGGAACTGCGCAACGGTCTCGAGCGCCGCGGATTCCTCGAGGTCGAGACACCGATGTTGCAGACGCTGCACGGTGGCGCCGCGGCCCGCCCCTTCGTCACTCATTCCAATGCCCTCGACATCGACCTCTATCTGCGCATTGCGCCGGAACTGTTCCTGAAGAGGTGCGTCGTCGGCGGTATCGAGAAGGTTTTCGAGATCAATCGTAATTTCCGGAACGAAGGCGTCGATTCCACCCACTCGCCGGAATTCGCGATGCTCGAGACCTACGAGGCCTACGGCACCTACGACGATTCCGCCGTCATGATCCGTGAACTGGTTCAGGAGGTCGCCCAGGCGGCTTTCGGGTCGACCGTGGTGACACTTGCGGACGGCACCGAATACGACTTCGGTGGCGAATGGAAGACCCTCGAGATGTATCCGTCGCTGTCACAGGCGATCGGTGTCGAGGTGACCCCCGCGACAACGGTCGACGAATTGCTTGCGCTCGCTCAGAAGGTTGGCCTCGAGGTACCCAAGGACAAGGGGTACGGGCACGGCAAGCTCGTGGAAGAACTGTGGGAGCACCAGTGCGGCGACCAGTTGTACGAACCCACGTTCGTTCGGAACTTTCCGGTCGAGACGTCCCCGCTCACCCGGGATCACCGGACGGAACCGGGGATCACGGAGAAGTGGGACCTGTACGTCCGAGGCTTCGAGTTGGCCACCGGCTATTCGGAATTGGTCGATCCGGTGATCCAGCGTGAGCGTTTCGTCGATCAGGCTCGGCTGGCCTCGGCCGGTGACGACGAGGCGATGGTCCTCGACGAGGAATTCCTCGCGGCGATGGAGCAGGGAATGCCTCCGACCACCGGTACCGGAATGGGAATCGATCGACTGCTCATGGCTTTGACGGGATTGGGAATCCGGGAAACAATCCTCTTTCCGATTGTTCGTCCCTCTTCCCGCTGATTCAGCTCGATGAATTCGCGGGGATAAAATACGTCCATTCTCCGTATTCCGAGACGGTGAATTAGGGGTATGGTTACCTCCGGGTAGTAGCTCACGTTGACGATGACACGTTCGCTTCATTCGAGAGGAAATTCATCCCATGGCCAAGAAGGTTACCGTCACCTTGATCGACGACGTCGATCAAGAGGCATCTGCTGATGAGACCGTCGAGTTCGCACTCGACGGTGTTCAGTACGAGATCGACCTTTCCTCGGAGAATGCGGCAAAATTGCGCGAGCAACTCGACGTGTGGGTTTCGCATGCCCGGAAGGTCAGCTCACGCAAGCGCGGCAAGACCGTGGCGGCAGCCCCGGCCGCTGTCAAGTCCCGCGTTTCGGTCGATCGGGAACAGAGTGCGGCGATCCGTGAATGGGCGCGCAAGAACAACAAAAAGGTTTCCGCACGCGGGCGGATCTCCGCCGAAATAATCGACGCGTACAACAAAGCGAACTGAAAGTTAGCTGGGAACAGAATTCACTGAATCGCGTCCAGGATCTACCTGGACTGTTACAGTCCCTGACTGATTCGATATCCGGTAAATCCGGGTGGTAGCTGCCGGGGCGCTGCGTGGTCGTTTCGGGAATTCTGTTCCTGGCGTTCGTGGTGCGCGCCGGCGGGGTACCGGCGTCGCCGCAACAGGCACTTCCGGTGCCGGATCGTTCCCTTCCGGTGTGCCCCTCGAATCGAGTAACCCGGGTAGTTTGTGCCAAGGCCGAGGCCGAGGCCGAGGCCGAGGCCGAGGATGGGTTTGTGCCGGCCGACCGCCGATCATCCCGAGCCCGTGATCCTGGCTTCACTGCACCGTGGTGCCCTGGCAGACCGGCTCGGCCGTGTCCGCCGGCCAAGTGCCCTGCCGTTTCGTCTCACCGAACCGGGGGCTAGGTCTCATCGTGACGCTGCCGACGTTCCGCTGCCTCGCCCGCGAGCCCCAGGCGTTCGCGGCAGACAGAGGCGGCAACGTCTGGGTGGCGAACGCACAGGTCGTCGACATACCCTGTCCGGACAGGCAGGACTGGCAGTCTTACCGTTCCGTGGGTTAACGCCGTCGCCGAGAAGCGACAACGGCGGGTCGCAACCTCGCGGGAAATACGGGAGTCGTCGTCGACCCACCCGGCAACGTCTGGGTGACGAACAACTGGAAAGAAGTACCTGTTCGAGCCAACCCCGACGGCTACGACATCGTGGCTGTACCGGCCTCGCCGGACCTGTTCGCTCCAGGCGTACAGGGAAGGGGAAACGAATGCCGGAGCTGGGGCGTTAAATACGATAAGCAGGCTCGCCCGCCCACCTAAAGGGGTGGAGGGGCAGCAGGTCGATCGGCAGCCAACTAGAGTATGAGATGGGGTCGTGGAACCTTCGTCGGTTCAGGGCTGAGGCCTTCGAGCAGGCGGTGGCGATCTGCTTGTTGTGCCGGAGCGAAACGCGGCGAACAGGGACGAGACACCCGGTCTCGTGACTGCTTGTCGGAAAGTGTGAGGGAGAGCGATGTTCGAGAGGTTCACCGATCGCGCACGGCGCGTTGTTGTCCTGGCGCAAGAAGAAGCCAGGATGCTCAACCACAACTACATCGGTACGGAGCACATCCTGCTCGGCCTCATTCACGAGGGCGAGGGTGTCGCTGCAAAGTCGCTGGAGTCGTTGGGCATCTCCCTCGAAGGAGTGCGCAGCCAGGTCGAGGAGATCATCGGCCAGGGCCAGCAGGCCCCGTCCGGCCACATCCCCTTCACCCCGCGTGCCAAAAAGGTCCTGGAGCTCAGCCTGCGCGAGGCGCTGCAGCTCGGACACAACTACATCGGTACGGAGCACATCCTGCTCGGCCTCATCCGCGAGGGTGAAGGTGTCGCAGCGCAGGTGCTGGTCAAGCTCGGTGCCGATCTCAACCGTGTGCGACAGCAGGTCATCCAGCTGCTCTCCGGTTACCAGGGCAAGGAGCCGGCCGAAGCGGGCGGAACTCGCGGCGAGGCGGGCACACCGTCGACGTCGCTTGTGCTCGACCAGTTCGGTCGCAACCTCACCCAGGCAGCCCTCGAGGGCAAGCTCGATCCCGTCATCGGCCGCTCGAAGGAAATCGAGCGTGTCATGCAGGTGCTGTCGCGCCGTACCAAGAACAACCCTGTCCTGATCGGCGAGCCCGGTGTCGGTAAGACCGCTGTCGTGGAGGGTCTGGCCCAGGCCATTGTCAATGGCGAGGTTCCCGAGACACTCAAGGACAAGCAGCTCTACACGCTCGACCTCGGGTCGCTCGTAGCCGGCAGCCGTTACCGCGGTGACTTCGAAGAGCGCCTGAAGAAGGTTCTCAAGGAGATCAACACCCGCGGCGACATCATCCTGTTCATCGACGAGCTGCACACCCTCGTGGGTGCCGGTGCGGCCGAGGGCGCCATCGACGCGGCCTCGATCCTCAAGCCGAAGCTCGCCCGCGGTGAGCTCCAGACCATCGGCGCCACCACTCTCGACGAGTACCGCAAGTACATCGAGAAGGACGCTGCACTCGAACGCCGCTTCCAGCCGGTGCAGGTCGGCGAGCCGACGGTGGAACACACCATCGAGATCCTCAAGGGTCTTCGCGACCGTTACGAGGCGCACCACCGAGTGTCCATCACGGACGGTGCACTCGTCGCCGCGGCCACCCTGGCCGATCGCTACATCAACGACCGCTTCCTGCCGGACAAGGCCATCGACCTCATCGACGAGGCCGGAGCCCGGATGCGCATCCGCCGGATGACCGCACCACCGGACCTTCGCGAGTTCGACGACAAGATCGCCGACGCCCGCCGCGAAAAGGAGTCCGCGATCGACGCGCAGGACTTCGAGAAGGCCGCGAACCTGCGCGACAAGGAGAAGACCCTCGTCGCTCAGCGTGCGGAGCGGGAGAAGCAGTGGCGTTCCGGCGACCTGGACGTCATCGCCGAGGTCGACGACGAGCAGATCGCCGAGGTCCTGGGTAACTGGACCGGCATCCCTGTGTTCAAGCTCACCGAGGAGGAGACCACGCGTCTGCTCCGCATGGAGGAGGAGCTGCACAAGCGGATCATCGGTCAGGAAGACGCGGTCAAGGCTGTCGCCAAGGCGATCCGTCGTACCCGTGCCGGCCTGAAGGACCCGAAGCGTCCGTCCGGTTCGTTCATCTTCGCCGGCCCGTCCGGTGTCGGTAAGACCGAGCTGGCCAAGTCGCTCGCCAACTTCCTGTTCGGCGAGGACGACGCCCTCATCCAGATCGACATGGGTGAGTTCCACGACCGCTTCACCGCGTCGCGGCTGTTCGGTGCCCCTCCCGGCTACGTCGGCTACGAAGAGGGCGGCCAGCTCACCGAGAAGGTGCGCCGCAAGCCGTTCAGCGTGGTGCTGTTCGACGAGATCGAGAAGGCACACCAGGAGATCTACAACACCCTCCTGCAGGTGCTCGAAGACGGCCGTCTCACCGACGGTCAGGGCCGGACCGTGGACTTCAAGAACACGGTGCTCATCTTCACCTCGAACCTCGGGACCTCGGACATCTCCAAGGCTGTCGGCCTCGGATTCACCTCCGGTAAGGGTGACGAGTCGAACTACGAGCGGATGAAGCTCAAGGTCAACGACGAGCTGAAGAAGCACTTCCGGCCCGAGTTCCTCAACCGCATCGACGACATCGTCGTGTTCCACCAGCTCACCACCGAGCAGATCGTCAAGATGGTGGACCTGATGGTGGCACGCGTCGAGGTGGCGCTGAAGAACAAGGACATGACCATGGCGGTCACCGACAAGGCCAAATCGCTCCTGGCCAAGCGCGGCTTCGATCCGGTCCTGGGTGCGCGGCCGCTGCGCCGCACCATCCAGCGCGAGATCGAGGACCAGCTGTCGGAGAAGATCCTCTTCGGCGAGGTCGGCCCCGGTCAGATCGTGTACGTCGATGTCGAGAACTGGGACGGCGAGGGTGCGGGCGAGGACGCCAAGTTCACGTTCCGCGGCGAAACCAAGCCGGTCACGGTACCCGACGAGGTTCCGATCGACCTTGCCAAGTCGGGCGCTTCCGACTCGGAGTAAGCAGTAGCAGCACACGAACGGGCCGCCGGTGGATATCCACCGGCGGCCCGTTCGTCGTCCGCGTATCAGACGCTCTTGCGTCCGGACCAGTTCGCCAGCCGCTCAGTTGGACCCGCGGCAGGCAGGGGTTCGACCACCTAAGCGAACGGGACATGGCCACCGCGCACTTCGGCCGGAATTGCATGTCGGACGACGGCGAGCGCCGCTTCGGCAAGCCCCGGCCGGGTTTCGGCGTGCTGGCCGGTGGCGACGGCGATGTCCCAGCCGTGCACGAGAGTCTCGTTGATGTATCCCCAGACGGCCGCCCGTCCGGGGACCGTGCCCCACGGCGCCGTGACGTCGGCGTCGAGCCGGCTGTCGTCGGTCCAGACCGGCCACATTCGTTCGATCGCGGCTCGGTAAGCCGCGGCGTAGTCCTCGTCGGGAATTTCGGTGGCGACGAGGGGGATGGTGCTCGGGTCGTCGCCTTCACCGATCACGCGGGCGCGTTCCACCGTGGCGACCAGATGGCCGAGGAGGGTGCGGACGTCGAAGTCGACGCAGGGAGTGGATGCCGTCAGCTGGTCCTCGCGGACTTTCTCGATGAGGCCGGTGGTCCAGGTGAGGGCTTCGCGATACAGGGGCCGGGGATCTGTTGTGGATGTCATGAGGCAACTATCGCCGCGAAACATGACATCTCCTGTCATGTATTTCTGCCAGACTTTTCCCCATGCGCGCCGACCGCCTTCTCTCGCTCGTCCTCCTGCTCCGAAGCCGTGGACGCATGTCGGCGCCGGCGCTGGCCCGCGAGCTCGAGGTGTCTCCGCGCACTGTGCTCCGCGACATCGACGCATTGTCGACGGCGGGGATACCGGTGTACGCCGGACGCACACCGCGCCGCGGCCACCAAGGTGGCCGAGCGGATATTCGTCACTCAGGAAACGTGGTTGTCGGATCCGGTCCCCGCGGATGAGCACCTCGGCCTGATTCAGCAGGCCGTCTTCGTGGGACGCCGACTGAACATTCTGTACGCGTCGAGGGGAGCGGAGGCGGTATGGCGAATCATCGACCCGCTCGGACTCATTTATGCGTCCGGAAGGTGGTATCTGGTCGCGACGGACGCGGGCAGGGAGAGGACGTACCGTCTCGAGCGCATCGAGGCGGTGGTCGAACTGGACGAATCCGCGCAGCGTCCGGCCGACGTCGACCTCGCCGCCGTCTGGGAGCGTCGCCGCACAGCGTTCCGGGCGACAACGAAACCGGTTGTCGCGGATGTACTCGTGCGCGTGGACCGCAGGGACGATCTCGTGGAACGGGTGTTCGGTGTGCGCACCGAAACTGCGTTCGACCGCAGTCGGGTTCGCGTCGAGGCGGTATTCGGCGACCATGCCCACGCGAACGGTGTGCTGTGGGCGATGGGTGACGATGTCGAGGTCCTGGGACCTGCGAAACTGAGGGCAGAACTACTGTCCAGGGCGATGCGCATGCTTGCGCGGTACGAGTAGGTTCGAGGAGAACTGACGTCATACGAAAGGGATTGGCATGCCGACACGTACCGCACGCACCGCTTGGAACGGAACGCTCGAACAGGGAGCGGGTCAAGTCGAACTCACCAGCTCGGGAGTGGCTACGTTCGACGTGTCGTTCCCGAAGCGAGCGGCCGACAACGCGGAGGGAACCACCAGCCCGGAAGAGTTGATCGCAGCTGCGCATTCGTCGTGCTTTGCGATGCAGTTGTCCGCGCTGATCGCGGAGGCAGGCGGAACACCGCAGAGTCTCGAGGTGAAAGCCGATGTGTCCTTGGGACCGGACACTTCGGGTTTCAAGCTGACCGGCATCACGCTCACCGTTCGAGGTGAGGTGGAGGGCCTGGACGCCGAGGGGTTCGCCAAGGCCGCGCAGGCGGCCAAGGAATCGTGCCCCGTGAGCAAGGCGCTGACCGGTGTCGAAATTACGCTCGACGCGGCGCTCGAATCCTGAACCGGCTCACTGCCGGTTGAACCGGGCGCGGATCTCCTCCATCTTGGTCTGCAGCTCCTCCTGACTGATGACGCCCCTGTCCATCAGCGCATGAGCCGTCGCAATCACCGAGCGGCTGCGGACGGGGAAGTCACGGTAGATCGTCTCGCCCAGTTCGTCCTCGGTGTGGCGCCTGTCGAGGTTGTCGAAGGTGCCACGCCAGGACAGGCATTCGGCCGTGGCCTGCATTCGCGATTCCCAGGGGTCGGGTTTCCGGTCGAGGTCGGGAAGCGTGGCATCGTCTCGCGTACCGGAGGGTGTCAACGTGTTCAGGAGGACCTCGTAACCCTTGTCCGTCATCATTTCGGGCCTCCGACCGACGGTGGCGTGGTCGCCGTCCAGTCCACCTGGGGTACTGCGACACCGATCATGGTGTCGCGGGTGACGATCGATGCGAGTTGCTCCTCGCTCCAATCCTCGGTTCCGGGCGGCCGCATCGGCATCACCATGAACCGCGACTTCTGATTGGAGTCGTGTACGCGTACTTCCACATCAGGCGGGAAGTGCAAGCCGAACTCCGCAATGACCTCACGAGGCCAGCGGACCATCCTGCGCCGGTAGTTGGGCGTGCGGTACCAGTCGGGGGACATGCCCAGAACTGGCCGCGGATAGCAGGAACACAGCGTGCAGACTATGACGTTGTGCACCTTCGGCGTGTTTTCCAGGACGTAGAAGTAGGTGTAGTCGCTCGGTGTCCCGGACCCCGTCGGGTCGCGCCAATCTATTCCAACTTCCTTGCATGTCTCGGTGCCGTCGGCCAACAGTCGCTTCTTGAACTCCGGATCGACCCATGCTTTGGCGACGAGCTTGGAACCACCGGACGGCCCGACGGATTCGGCCCACTCAGAGAATCTGCGATGGTCCTCGTGAGAGAACAGGCCGTGCTCGATGGACAGTTCGCGGATCGCCGTTTCGAGGATCTCGAATTCGCTGATCTCTTCCGACGCTTGGATCGGGGCGTGGTCGTCGTGCGAATGCGTCATGTCTCAGCCTCCCCTGCAAGCTCCAGCCAGCGCTCGGAGCATTCGGTTTCCAAAGTGTCGACATCGAATCCGGTATAGCGAGGCCACAGGTCGGTCTGCTTGAAACGTACGACGTAGAACGGTTCCGTTCGCCCGTCGTCTACCCTTCCCCACGCCTCGTCTTCGGGAATCACCCATTCCGGGCGATATTCGACGATCACGCCGGTGTGCCCGCGGATGAAGGCCTGGGTTCTGGTGTGAAACATCGACGTCGCGTCCCGGACGGTGATACGATCCCCGATCCGGAACTTGCTCATGACGGACTCCCACCTGCTGGTTGGTTACTCGACCGCCCGCGGACCTCGTCGATTTTCGCGGAAAGTTCGTCGGGAGTGATGAGGCCTTTGTTGATCAGTGTCTTGGCGGCCACCGTGATCCACCGCGCGTAGTACGGCAGACCGAAATAGAGAGTTGCACCCAGGTCGTTCTCGGCACGACGGCGTTCCTCCGAGTTCCACACACCGCGCCATCCGAGGCATTCGCAGGTGACGTAGGTGCGCATCTCCCAGTCTTCTTCCACCTTCTCCTCGTACGGGACGGGAAGCGCGGGCTGGCCACCGACGTCGTGTAGGACATGCCGCAACGCGTCGAAGGCGGCGTTGGAAAGGTAGTAGGGCGAATCCATTTCGGCGTGGTGGACTGGGGTGAATTCGGCTACGCGATGAGCCTGTGCTTCGAATTCCGCTCTAGGGTTCATCTCCGGCTCCGGTCCTAAGATGGAAACTAGTGGCAGGGAAGTCCCAGTAGGTGGCGTCCGTCATGCATCAGTTCGTGAAGGTACATGCCACTTCGGGAGATCGCGCCCTGGTCGAACCCGACCAGGTAGAGCATGAGGAGGGAAAGAAGGACGACTCCGAAGGCTGTCAACACGACTCCGAGAGTTTCGACAGACCTGCCAGGCGAAGCGACGTACACCATGGGTTCCCCTGAAGAAGTTCGGGTTCGAGAACTACCGTCCACTGCCAATCATCCGGGCATCGCGGTGAGCGCCCCTCGATCAGCGGCACGGCCGTCTCGACGTTACTCCCGGTACCGCGAGTCGACTACTGTCCCAGACGGCCCAATCCCGCATACGCAGATGGGGCATGGGGGACCAAGACAAGACGCAATCTCCCTCGGTTCACGTCACGGAACAGAAGCCGGCGTCGAACTGTTTACTGCACTGTGACGACCCAACTCAACGACTCCGCTCGTGCCATCGAGATCGAGATCTGGTCCGACGTGGCGTGCCCGTGGTGCTACATCGGCAAGCACCGCTTCCTCTCCGCCCTCTCGAATTTCGAGGGGCGTGAGCGGGTGCGGGTGACGTGGCGGTCGTATCAACTGGCACCGGAAACACCGGTAGGGGAGCGCCGCAGCGAACTCGACGCGCTCGTGCAAAGCAAAGGCATGTCTGCGGAGCAAGTGCGTCAGATGTTCGGACACGTGTCGCGGACGGCCGCCGAAGAAGGACTCAGGCTCGACTTCGACAGCGTGATCGCCGCCAACACGTTCGACGCCCACCGTCTGATTCACCTGGCAGGAGACTCGCGCGACGCGGTGGTGGAGGCGCTGTTCCGAGCGCACTTCACTGAGGGCGCGGTGATCGACGATCGGGAAGTTCTTGTCGACATCGCATCAGGTGCCGGTCTCGACCCCGATGTCGTGCGCGCGCAACTCGACTCCGACGCAGGGGCGGATGCGGTGCGCGCCGACCTCGCTTCTGCTCGACAGTTGCAGGTATCGGGGGTGCCGTTCTTCGTCGCAGACCGCCGAATCGCGGTGTCGGGTGCTCAACCGAAAGACCTGTTCCTTCAGCTGCTGACACAGGCGAGCGCAGCGTCGGTGGACTGACGACGCCGGTGTCCGCGCAGTGGGGTCCACCCCTACCCGGGTGTCGGTGCGGCGCGCTTGCCATCGCCTTGGCCGAAGAGCACATTGAAATGCACGTCATCGGCAGGGAGGCACTGTGCGCGAGCAGACACGATCCAGAGACACATGGCCTGCGTTGAAAGTGGACGACTGGACCTCGACACGGGACACCCTGCACATGTGGACGCAGATAGTCGGGAAGATCCGCTTGGCCCACGCACCGTTGATCAACCACTGGTGGCAGGTCCCGCTGTACGTGAGCCCCCGCGGTCTCACGACGTCGACAGTCCCGTACGGCACCGACTGTTTCGATATCGAATTCGACTTCGCCGACCATCGACTGGTGATCCGCACGAGCACGGGCGGCAGCGGGACGGTTGCCCTCGAACCGAAGTCGGTGGCCGATTTCTACACGGAGACGATGGACACGCTGGCCGAACTGGGAGTGGCGACCACCATTCGGGCCCGGCCCAACGAGGTGAACCCAGCCGTCCCGTTCGCGGAGGACACCCAGCACTGCTCGTACGACGGTGAGTCGGTGTACCGGTTCTGGCGGCAGCTCGTGCAGGCGGACCGGGTGTTGCACGAGTTCCGTTCGCATTTCATCGGGAAAGTCAGTCCCGTGCACTTTTTTTGGGGTGCGCTCGACCTGGCCTGTACCCGGTTCTCCGGGGAAACCGCACCGACTCACCCTGGGGGAGCGCCGAACTGCGGAGACTGGGTGATGGTCGAGGGCTACTCGCACGAGCTGAGCAGCTGCGGTTTCTGGCCCGGTGGTGGCGCCGAAGGCGCGTTCTATGCGTACGCCTACCCGGAGCCGGATGGCTTCGCCGACTACCCGGTCGGGCCCGACGGAGCCATCTACAGCGGAGAGTTCCGGCAGTTCTTGCTGCCGTATGAGGCCGTGCGAACTGCAGACGATCCGGATCTGGCGCTGCTGACGTTCCTGCACAGCACGTACGACGCGGCTGCCGAACTGGGTGGCTGGGACCGGGCCGCCCTGGAGGCGGACCCGGCCCGATGGGACAAATTCCGTTGACGCCCTGAAAGGCGGGTCAGCCGGCGTTCGCCGCCGCGGGCGCCTGCGCCCGGGTGGCACGCTCGGTGAGGAAGGCGAACACGAGACCGAGAGCGAGCCACAGGGTGGCCTGGGTGGCGAGGGAAGCGAGGCGGAAATCCCACAGCAGGCCGGCAGGGAAGTCGTCGCCCACCTCGTCGACGGTAGGCAGAATCAGATATCCGACCGTGACCACGACCAGGAAAGCGGCCACCGGGGCCGCGATGCGCGTCGACAGGAATTCCTGAGCAGCTACCGCTTTCGCGGCGTATACCGATGCGAGCACGGCGAGCAGACCCAGCACCACCACGGCGAGCCACAGCCAGGTGCGACTGGTGATGGTCTCGGGATCGCCGACGGCCGGCGGATTGGCCGGGTACTTGAAGAACGGAACGGCTTCGATCGCCAGCCACCCCAGTGACGCGAGCACCATACCGAGCACCGGACCCGAAAGCGTGGTCACCCTGCGCGCGTAGTGTGTGACGACGGCGAATATTGCACCGAGCGCGAGCCCGGCGAGTGACGTCGCAAGGAACAGGCCGAACCGCTGTCCATTGCGGCTGACCAGGGCATCTTCCTCGTCGTGCGAGTGGCCCGACGCTGCCCCGGCTTCCGTGGCGTCGTGCGAGTGATCGGCCGAACCCGCCGCTTCCTCGATCGCGATGGCGGCGTCGATGTGCGATTCGCCGACGACGAATGCCACGCCGCCGGCGAGGATTCCGGCGATCAAGCCTGCGAGCAGGCCGCGGATCAAGAGTTTCCCAAGGGACTCGCTCAGTGGCATGGCAGACCCAGGAGGTGGCGCCCGTCATGCATCAGTTCGTGCATGTACATGCCACTGCGCGAAATTGCGCCCTGGTCGAATCCGACGAGGTAGAGAGCGAGCATCGCGAACAGGACGATCGCGAAAGAAATGACGGCGAGACGGGTCGAATCGACCGATGTGCCGGGTGCGTAGGCGAGTGCCATGGTTCCTCCTGGGATGTCGCGTCCCCTAGGTTCATGCGATGGCCGCAGTATCTGGCTGTCGAGGTGGTTCCCGCATCTTGCCGTGGCCTAGCTGAGGGACTACTCCGATTTACAGTGGCGCGACCGCTCCGGTTTTGCACCGGATTCCTGCCGAACCATCGCTTTGTCTTGCGAACTTTCGCACCCGGCGGGCCGCCGTGTCAATGTTGGTATCGAGGTTCGCCTAAAGTAGATCGTCAGCGATCGGCGGCGGCCGACACGTCGAGAACCACCTCGAACTCGAGCAGAGACGCACCGGATGCCACCGGCTTCTTCCGCTCACCAGCGTGCGCATCCTTGGCGGGGCCGTCGCGCCACGCCTCGAATGCCTCTTCGCTTTCCCATTGGGTGACGACGAAGTAGCGGTTCTCGCCCTTGACCGGGCGCAGAAGCTGGAAGCCGAGGAAACCGGGAGAGTTCTCGACGGCATGCGCGCGTCCCGCGAAGCGCTTCTCCAGCTCGGGGCCCGCACCCTCGGGAATTTCGATTGCGTTGATCTTCACCACTGCCATGCTTGGCGAGATTACTCCGCTAGCGTCGCAGTCGTGGTGGGTGAGAGTGCGTTGCACGATGAGGGCGGCACGGGACAACCGATTCTGCTGCTGCACGGGCTGATGGGTAGTGCCCGGACTTGGGTCCGGCAGGTTCCGTGGCTGCGCGAACACGGCCACGTCTACACATTCGACGCTGCCGGCCACGGCCGTCCCGTCCCGCGCGTGCTGTCGACGGAAGCATTCGTGGAGGACCTGGCTGCGGCGTTGAGTGCGGTCACCGAGCCGGCGGTGGTGATCGGACATTCAATGGGCGCCCTGCACGCGTGGTTCCTGGCAGCCGAACACCCGGAGATGGTGTCGGCGCTCGTAATCGAAGACATGGCCCCCGACTTCCGCGGCCGTACCGCCGACGACTGGGCTGCGATGATCTCGAACTGGCCGAGGCCGTTCGCGACGCGAGAGGCACTCCTCGGATACTTCGGACCTGTCGCGGGACAGTACTTCCTCGACTCGTTCGAGCAGCGTGACGACGGCTGGTACCTACACGGGGAGGTCGAGACGTTTCGCGACATCTCCGCCGAGTGGGGCGACCGGCATTTCTGGGATCAGTGGGCGTCGATCACGGTTCCGGCGCTGCTGATCGAGGGGGAGTTCACGATCACCCCGGAGGGCCAGATGCGGACCATGGCGGAGCATCATCCTCGCGCCGAGTACGTCCGCATCGAGCGGGCCGGGCATCTGGTCCACGACGACCAGCCCGAGCAGTACCGGAAAGTGGTCGAGGGGTTTCTGGACCGACTCGGCTGAGCGCACAGTTGCACCGCCACACCCACCCCTAGGGTCATCAAGGTGACCGTCATCACATTCTTTGACTATATGAGCTCGATAACATTAACTTAGCCTGCCCTCACGCAGGGCAGGCTACCCATTCTGGCGGTCAGCGGAGGTCACCCCTTGGTGGCCTCGAACTGTCCGCGCAGACGACAATGCGCCGCGTGCGGGGGCCCGGCGACCAAACGACAAGGACATCACTCTCGTGGCATCTTCGACCAAGCGGCGCCTGGCCGGCGCCGGCACCATCGCCGGACTCTCCGCGCTCGCGCTGATCGCAAACCCCGCCATCGGTTCCGCAGC
>NZ_JANFQF010000029.1 GCF_024438035.1 Rhodococcus tibetensis | reverse complement strand
GTCGGGTTCTTCCTGTCGGCGGATGCGTTGGTGGTACTTCTCATCCTGCCGCCGGAAGGCCCGTCCCCTTCGTTCAGCCCATGCTCCGCCCGGTGTCTACAACGTCATGACCCGCAACACCTAGGACCGTCGACGTGCATGGAGGCTCGGAGAAGTCCTGGCCCCCAAATGCGAGCGGAGTTCGGTGTCACGAGAGTGTCACAAGTCGGTACAGTCAGAGGTGGACTGGTTCGGACGGTCATGTACGAAAACCGTTGCAGATAAACAAATATCGAATCCAGTGAAGTTCAGGTGAATCCACTTCTAGGGACTTAAAATCCGCACAGTGTCGGTTCGAGTCCGACTGGGGGCACAGTAAACGGCCAGGTCTCTGCGTAGGCCGTCAGGCCCCTTGGTGGTGCGGGCTGACCCGTGCAGTGGGGGCGTTCTGGGCGATGCGGGCGCGGACGCGGGCGGTGGCCTGCCAGATTCGGGTGGTGTCGGTCACGCTGATGCACTCCACACCCTGCTCGCGGGCGTGCTCCGTGGTCCGTGCGTCGTGCGGTGAGCCGGCGGCGTCGAGTACGTCATCGGTGACGATCGCGCAGAGGATGGGGCCGTCGATGGTCCGGACCGGCTCGAATCCGTCCGCCACCAGGGACTGCTTGACCATCGCCCACTGCGACACCTCGTTGTATCCGGTGGGGTTCCCGATGAAGAGAACCTTGCGGGAGCGGCGGGCGCGGGCGGTATCGATATGAGTGACGGTCGACATGGCGGTGGGTTCCTGTCCGTTGCGGGATTCCATAGAGAGAATCCGCGTTCACACCTATTTCGTTACGCCCCACCCGGGAAATATCTGGCTCAGCCCGCTCACCAGCGGTTTGTTGATCGCATGTCAGCTTCCGAACGGGTTCCCGGAGCCGCCGGACCCCGGCGTTCCGGTCACGGTGACGGCGACGGGCGTCGCGGTGCCGGTGGTCATCGGGGGAGTGGTACCCCACTGCTCGAACGCCGGCACGCTCGAGCAACTCCACTGCACCGTGTAGTCGCCGGGCTCGACAGCGGCCTTCAGGTCGACGTCGTCTCCGTCCATCACGATGGTGGGGCCGACCGTCGCCACAGCAACGGTGCCGTCTTCGGGTACTACGGCCATGATGCAGACGACGGCCCCGGGGGCGTCGTACCGCACTCCCATCACCACCGCATTGTCGTCTCCGACGATGTCGACGGTGACGTCGTCGGGTTCCGCGGACGCGGTCGGTGCCGCAAAAAGGCCGAGCGCGGTGACGGCGGCGGCGATCCCTACGGTTCGGGCGGCAAGAGGAACGTTCATCGGTGTGTCCTTCCGGAGAACTCGGTGACCGGGACGAGACGAGAACCACCGGGAGTATGTCATCTCGAATTCGCCTTCGCTGGATGTACGAACAAGGGCACGTAACGTTCCGCGGACGTCGACCGACCAATCGAGTAGCTGCGCCGTTCGTGCGTGGGACCCGATACTGCTGAGGTTGTATTACAAGGGATGCAAACCGACACAGACCGCATCGCCACCATGCTGCTCGGTACCCGATTCCTCGGCCTATGGCGCAGCTGTCGAAATCGACGATCCCGTGCGCACCGGCACCGGTTTCGCGGTCACCAACGCGGGTGTGCAGTATTCGCCGTCTTCGGAGGCTCTCATCTGTTGTCAATGTATCTAATACTCGCTATCAGTTTCTGGCACTGTCTGTCACCGCGGATTGGCGTCTGCGGAATTTCGTGGGTTGTCGGTCGTTGGGGTGAGCAATAGCGCCGACGGAGGGCCGGTTGCCGTGTCGGCGCGCGGGTTCGGGTCCCTAACTCTGTGGCCGCGTGGACCGTGGCGCCGATCTCGGCAGGGCTGTATTAACTTGTGCGGGAGCGACTCCCGAGAGGGCGAAGGTGCTATTGGGGCGCCGGGTTCGGCAGGATGGGAGGCGTCACCAGCCGATCAGCAAGATATTGCGGAAGAGCAATATTGGTGCGAGGTATCGGATCTGCCAGGATCGCGGTTCGTGTCGCGAGGGAGCAGCGAGCGGGGCGCGGCCGGATGGTCGACGATGCGGCCCGGGGGCCGGCACCCGGTGCTCTGGGGTGGCGGGATTGACTGCCCCGGTTCATTGGTGGCGCAGGTCGAGCGGTACGTGTCGGGGGTCGGCGTTATAGTCGAGGCGCTGCGGGAGGTGGGGTGGCAGACCGTGGGGACGGGGGTATCCAATGAGTGTGTGCGGCGATGACGGCGCTTTTCGGGAGACCGGTGAGCCCGGGTTGATTCGGGTTCTTCCTTGCGCTGGGTCGGCCGGCGTGAGCGGGCCGGGATCGACTGCGCCGCGGCAGTTCGCGTTCACCACCCGCGCTCATGTGGCGGTCGACGACGCGACCGGCGAACCGATCGGACTCGACGACGTCGACACCCGGATGCGGTGGCTGCTCGACCTGATTGCGGCGGCCGGCACCGAGTTGACGGCGCGGCTGTGGCAGCCGGTCACGTTCGACGTGCTCACCGCCGGACGGGACCGTGCGGGCCGGAGGCTGCCCGCCCAGGGTCACGTCGCCGCCGCCCGCCTCGGCTGGAACCCGCACTACCCGGACGGAATCTACGTGCCCTCCCGGGTCACGCGGGTGGTGACGGCGCAGGTGCTGGCCACCCTGCGGACCCTCGCCTATCGGGATGCGGCGATCGCGGCACTGTCCGAGCGGTTCGACCCGGTCACCGGCACTCTGGCGCCGCCGACCGAACCGGGTGACTCTGTGCCATTGGGTTTCGCCCGGGGCGTGCGGCGCCAGCTGATTGCACGCTCTCGCCGCACCGACGGGGCGCAGTCGGCGCGGTTGCGGATCACCGACGTCCAGGGACCACCGCGGGTCGCGGCGATGGCCCGACTCTCGGCAGCAGATCGGCAACTCGCGCAGATCACCGCGGCCGGGCGTGAGTTGGTGTTGAGGGTGAAGCTGCCGACCTGCCCGGCCCCGGCGGGGCGGGCGCAGTGGCGGCGGGTCCGGCTGACCGCGGCGATCCCCGCGCACCTGCACGGCCGGGCGATCACCGACTGGCATCTTCCGGCCCTGGTCCTCGACCGGAAGGGTTTGCTGTGGCGGTGCGCGGCGACCGAACTCGTCCCCGACTGTAACCCGGGATCGGCGACCGTCGCGGTGGGGGTGGATTGGTCCCCGTCCACGCTGGGGGCCGCCGCTATCACCACCGAGAACTCGGACGGGTTGTCCTCCGATTACCGGGGTTTCACCTACGATGACCGCGGCCTCGGGGTCAAACTCGCGCGCCTGCAGGCCGAGGGGCAGCTGCTGCACCGCAAGGCGGCCCGGTTGACCCGACTGGCCGCCACCGCCGATCCCGAGGTCCGTGCCCGGCTGGAGGCGAAGATCGCCGTCCTCGACGGGCACCGGGAGGCTGTGGGCGCCAAGCGGGGGAAGATCAATCGGGAACTGGGATTCCACTTCGGCCGTCAGGTCGCCGATTACGCCGCCGCGGCGGGCGCGCAGGTGATCGCGGTCGAGGACCTGGCCACCCTCGAGACCCGCGGACACGGACGGGTCAACAACAACCGGGCCGCGCAGTCCGCCCGCCGTCAAGCGGCCGCTGCGCTTACGCACACCGCTGCGGGTGTCGGTATCGCGGTGGTCGTGGTGCCGGCACGCGGCTCCTCCGCACAATGTCCGGGCTGCGACGAACCCCTCACCCGCCCCGGCGGCTATCACACCGCGTGGTGCCAGGGTTGCCGGGTCGGCGGCAACCGGGACCACATCGCCGGGGTGAATCTGGCCAAACGCGCCCTGCTCGGCAAAGGCAATGTGACCCGCCGGCGGGGGCAGATGCCCGCGGTCCGGGTGGCCGAGCACGCACCGGTCCGCAAGTCCCGCGACAAAATCAGTCCGACACCACCTCGGCCGCGGCATCGCCGGGTCCGACACAGCCTCCCCACCGTGACACGGCGGTTGGGGGTGACTCCGAAACAACATGTTCCTGCACCTCGAGCGTCGGTGTGGGACACGGTCAAACCCGCACCACCGCACGGTGATGCGGGTAGCCGTGACAGACGTACATCTCCGATCAACACCACACCAGTGGCAGATAGTATGAGATCTACGTAGACGCTCTCGTCATCACCGAGGGGTCGAACCAACTCGCAAGCGAACCGATGCTGGAGTACTGGGCCGAGTAAGGCATGTGCGGCAAACGCGGTAGGTGAGCGGATCCCACCCCTGGGGTTGCTTCGAACCGCGCGCAGAAATCGGCACAGTAGTACCTGTCAGCAAGACACTTACCCGACATCCTCTGGAGAACGAATGATCAACGCCCGCCGAACCATCGCCGCTATCGCCTTCGCAGCCCTTCCGATCCTCGGAGCTTTGGGCGCGGCCACCACGGCGCATGCCGTCCCCGTCGACCCGAACAACGGCCCCGGCAAGGGGTGCCCCATCGTGCAGGACGACGCCAACGGCAACACCACCGTCGTCGGGTACGCGAACCCGGGTGACCGCAACGGGGTGCTGGTCTGCGGCAAGGACGGCGAATGGTCCTTCGGGAAGGCGGGCACCTTCAACGGCGGACCCAGCCGAATTGACACACAGCCCGGGCTCTCCGCCCAGTAGCTGCCGGGGGCGCGCTACTTTTCGTGCTGCGCGGCGGCGGCCCGGCTGTCGAGGTCGTCGAGATGGATGAGGTCGCGGGGTGGACGGTCGAGGACCACCTCGCGGCTGACCGTGAGGTTCCGGTCGACGTGCAGCAGCTCGCCCGATCGTAGTGGGGTCCACCCCGGGTCCTCGTCCATCTGCTCGCTCGCGACGATCACCGCGGGATGCTGGGTGAGATGTTCGGACCGAGCCCGGACTCTGCCGGAGCTGCTGGTGTGTTGCAGGTGCCTGCTCCCGCTCGGCCCGCCGGGTTGCCGCTCGAGCACCAAGAGGTCGTGTGTGTCCGGGTAGCGCAGCGCTCAGAGTTCCTCCGGGGTGGTGAGCACCAGGTTGAGGGCATAGACGGGGAGTTTGTCGGCTATCCATTGCGCAGCGGTGCTGATCCCGGCCGTGACGTCGCCGCCGTTCCTGTCGATGTGCCGGGTCACGAGGGCGAAGAACCGCTCCGAATCGGTGTCACCCTCGACGAGGGCCAGATCGGAGCCCAATTCGGCGTCGAGAGCGGCTAAATTGCCGATTACGCCGTTGTGGGCGAATATTCGGCCGCGCTGGGTGAACGGGTGCGTGTTCGCCGGCAACAGGTCGCCCGTGGTGGCGAACCGTATGTGCGCGACGAACGTACTCGAATATCGATGCTTCACCTCGTGCGCGAACTCGGTGTCCGCGTAGGCGGCCAATGGTTGCTTCTCCACCACCGGAGTGCCGTCGTCCGCGAAGGTTCCCAACCCCGTGCCGTCCGGCTCCCGGTGACTCTGCTGCGTCAGGCTGTCCGGGGCGTCGAGCAACCAGAACGAGGCACGGACCCGACGGGGCGCAGCGGACAATCCGAACAACCGGCACATGCGAGCGACCTCTCGGCAGGTAGCGTCAACCGTTCTCACGATAGGTCGTCCGGTGCTGTCGTCGTGGCGAAAAGGTGCCTCGTTGCGAACGTGGAATCAGCGTGTGTGTCCACGGTCACGCTGCATCAGCGCCTCTCCGAGGCAGTCAATTCTCGAGTGGCGTGTCACCGGCCAAGGCGGCGGCGAGGAAGTCGGCGGGAACATCCGGCCAATCGGAAGGCCAGCGCTTGCCCTGCTTGTCTTCCAGCAGGGCGGCAAGTGCGGGGATCATTCGGGGACCGCCGTCGATGACATAACGCACGAACCCGATTCGGGCGCACGTCGAGGCGACTTGCGCCAGAACCGGCTTGGCTTCGTCGATGCGGCTTGCCGCCACCAGGCACGCCGCTAGAAGACGCTTGGCCTGTAGCGTCGCTCTCGGCCTGTTCTGTGCCTCTACTCGGCGAACCCACGCCTCGGCGCGTTCGCATGCGAGACCGGGCTGGTCCGTCATCTGCTGGCGAATGGCAGTCGCATCGTCGAGTTGCGCAACGATCTCGGCATAGCCGAAGTCGGGCGGGCGCATGGGCGTCGTAGGCGGTTCCGACTCTGGCGGAGGCGGCGGAAGTCCGAGCCGGACCCGCTCGTTCTGCACTCTGGCGAGAAGCCGTCGAAGACCCAGCGTGCCGGCCACCGCGGCACCCTCGTCCAGGTGGCGGGATGCGGACGCGAACTCCCCGCGCCCCGCCTTCAACCGGGCAGAGGTCACGAAGCGGGCGATCATGAAGTCGACGAGGCCGCCCTCGCGTCCGAGTTCGTGACTCTCATCGAAGAGTCGCTCGGCCTCCTCGAGATGACCGAGCTCGTACATCAATTCGCCCAACAACGTCCCAGCGAGGCGTGCGGCGTGCGAGTGCTGCCCGCTCGCCCCCGTCGCGACCTGCACCGCAAGGCGGAAGTTCTTTTCGGCGGCCGAGATATCGAGTTGCTCCATGGCGGCGAGGCCCGCGAAACTGTAGCCGTACATCTGGTTGAACGTCCCGACGGTCTGCCGGTGGTAGGGAAGTGCCCACTGCTGCAAGCGACGCGCCTCCCCGTACTCGAACCTGGCGATGGCGACGGCGGAAGCGAGATTGGCGGCAACGGAGACGATCCACGAGCGCGAAAGATCGGGCCGTTCCATCACCTCGGCGATGAGATCGGGGACCTTGGCAACCCGATCCGCCGACACCTCGACGACGGCTCTGATGACATCGCTCTCCAGCCGAATGTCCCTGCGCTCGGACTCGCTCAGCGGGGAATGCTCGAGGGCGGCAGCAACGCGGGAGAGTGCGCGGAGGGTTTCCGGTGCACGCTGAAGCAGGATGCTCGCCCACGCGACGGCGATCTGGATTCGAGGGCTGGACTCCACGAGCGTGGGCGGCAGCTTCTCCACCAAGCCCAGCAGGGCGACCATTCGCGAGTGTTCGACCAGGCGCATCCCCTGCGTTTCGACCACGGTCACTGCCATATCGAGATCGTCTGTCGCCAAGGCGTGATCGACGGCGTCGCTCACGTAGTGGTGGTCGGCGAACCATTGCGCGGCGGCGCGGTGCAACGCCGGAACACGCTCGGGCTGATCACGTTCGAGCCGACGGCGAAGATACTCGGCGAACAAGTGGTGGTACTCGAACCACTCCCGGTCCTCGTCGAGGCTCCGCAGGAACAGATCCCGTGACTCGACCTGCTCGAGCAGTGCCTGCCCGCGCTTCACCTCGGCCAGCACCGACGCGAGGTCGCCGCAGACGCGTTCGGTGATCGACGTCGCGAGCATGAAGTCGAGTAGCGCGGGTTCGAGGGTGCTCAGGACGTTCTCGGCCAGGTACTCACCGATGGCGTGGTGCCTGCCCGACATGTGCCGGATGAGGTCGCCGGGATCGGCCCGGTCCCGCAACGACAGCGAGACAAGTTGCAGGGCCGCGACCCACCCGTCCGTAGTTTCCTCCAGGGCCTCGACGTCGGCATCGGCGAGTTCGAGTCCGCCGAGGTCGACGAGAAAACGCTGTGACTCACCGAGATCGAAACGTAGTGCCATGCTGTCGATTTCCACGAGTTCGTCCCGAACGCGGAGCTTCGCCAGCGGAAGTCCGGCCTGGGTGCGGCTCGTCACCACGATCTGCAGATGGTGACAACCGTTCTCGAGGACGAAGTCCATGGCAGCGATGGTTCTCGGATCGGACACGCGATGCCAGTCGTCGATGATGACCACCACATGGCGGCGGCCTTCGTGGATCTGGTCGACCAGCGAAGTGAGCACGTATCGCTCCGCATCCTCACCGTTCTCCTCGAGTGCCTGGCCCAATTCGTCGGCGAGGGAAGGATCGGCCCGGCGAATCGCCTCGACGAGATGGGACAGGAACCACACGACGTTGTTGTCGTCGCTGTCCACTGTCAACCAGGCGACGACGGCACCCTCCCGGACGAGTTCGTCACGCCATTGCGCGGCCACCGTGCTTTTCCCGAAACCCGCAGGCGCGTGGATCAGCGCCAGGCGTCGGCGCTGTCCCTGTCGAAGCATGTCGAGCGGCCGGGTCCGCGGAACCAGCGACCGCATCGGCGTCGGAGGACGGAAGCGGGCCGCAGCGCTGGGAGGTGTGGCGCCCGAGCGCCTGCGATAACTACGGCTGCGTCCGGACACGGCAGACTGGGTGGTCGGGGTTGCCGACTGTTCCACCCGCGGGAATTCGCCGACCGTAGAAGGAAGTGCCATCTCGTCCACGCCGAGGTCGTGCCTGCGTTGCACCTCCTGCAATTCCTGGCCGAATTGCGCTGCGCCCGAGGGGCGGTCGGCTGGATCGTCGGCCATCGCGTGCTCGATCGCCGAACACACGTCGTCCGGCACGTCTTCACCCCGAAGATCAGGGATGGGTTGCGTGGCGATCCGCAAAAATTGCGCAACGAGCCTCTCACCGCTGCGCCGCTCGAACGCGGCATGTCCGGTGAGGAGGCAGAACAGCGCCGCACCGAGGCTGTACACATCGGACGCCACGGACGGCGGTTCACCCCGGAGCACCTCGGGGGCGGTGTACGCGGGCGATCCGGTGATCATGCTCGACGTGGTTTCGAATCCACCCGAGACGCGGGCGATGCCGAAGTCGGTGAGCTGGGGCTCGCCGTACCCGGTGAGCAGAATGTTGGCCGGCTTGACGTCCCTGTGCAGCGTGCCCGCGCGATGCGCCGTCTCGAGCGCCCCGGCCAATTTCACACCCACGCGGAGCACCTCGGTCCACGAAAGGGGTCCTTCGTGACGAATCCAGGCTTCGAGTGAATCGCGCGGGTGATACGGCATCACGATGTACGGCCTTCCGCTCGGGGTCACCCCCGACTGAAGGATGTCCACGACATGGGGATGTCCGGACAACTTGCCCATTGCGCGCTGCTCGCGCAGGAACCGCGCGCGGTCTTCGTCTCTCAGGTCGGACGAGAGAACCTTGACGGCCACCGTGCGATCGAGGGCACTCTGCAGGCATCGGTAGACGACCCCGAACCCGCCCCGCCCGATCTCGCGCGCATCGTCGAAGCCTTCTGCCGACAGCTCTGAAGCGATGCCGGTGACGGCGTGGCGCGCAGTGGTCCGCGGATCCGAGTCGGTCGGCCAGGCTTGTCCTTCCGGGCCTCGTGGCACACTCATGACATCACCTTCTCGGTGCACTGACGCCAGCATATCGCGGTCCCTCATCCCCGAGAGCGTGTTCGAGAGCGAGCGAACCCGAGGAGATTTCTACGTGACCGACACCGGCATTGCCGCACCCGACACGAGCTCGGCCGAAAGAATTCTGGCCACGCTTCTCCACGAGAGAATCAGTTGCCGGGCGTTTCTGCCCCATCAGGTGCCGCGCCAGGTGATCGCACGGATCCTCGAGTTGGCGCAGCAGACGCCGTCGTGGTGCAACACGCAGCCGTGGCAGGTGACGATCACGGAGGGGGAAGGGACCGAGCGGTTTCGTACCGGGCTGGCGGAATACGTGCGTAGCCATCCGCAAGAATCGGACTTCGACTTTCCTCGCGAGTATCAAGGCGAGCACAAGCTGCGTCGCCGGGAATGCGCCATGCAGCTGTACTCGAGTGTGGGAATAGCGCCCGGGGACAGAGCCGCGTCCGCCGAACAGACCATGAAGAACTTCGACCTGTTCGGGGCACCGCACGTCGCGATCGTCACCACACACGAAGCGCTCGGTACGTACGGCGCCGTCGACTGCGGCCTGTACGTCGACAGCTTCCTCCTCGCGGCGCAGAGCCTCGGTGTCGCCACCATTCCGCAGGCGGCACTGGCCGGGAGCTCGCGCTACATCCATGACTTCTTCTCGCTGTCGGAAGAACGCAAAGTCGTCTGCGCCATCTCGTTCGGATACGCCGACACCGAGAATCCGGTCAACCGATTCCGTACCAGTCGCGAAAGCGTCGACAACGTGGTCGAGTGGGTGTCGCAGTAACGTGCTCGACCGCGATTCACTGTTCGCCCACTTGCGGCGCCGTCCCGACGTCGAGGCACCGAATCTGGTAGCCGTCGACGCCGCCGACCGTCTTATCCTCGACGAGGCCGCGACCGCTCTGGCAGACGCGCCTACGGGTACCGTCGCCGTGATCGGGGACCACTACGGCGCGCTCACCCTCGGCGCCGCGGTGACGCACGGTGCCACCGGTATCCGGGTCTATCAGGACCCGCTGACGGGGGAACTGGCGCTGGCGCGCAACGCCGAGGCGGCCGGCCTCACTTCGTGCTATAGGCAGTGCACCCTCGGGCAGGACCTGCTCGCGGGTGCGAAGGTCGTCGTGCTGCAGTTGCCGCGCAGCCTGAGCGAGCTCACCGAGATCGCTGAGGCTATCGCCCGGTACGCCGACCGCGGCGTGGTGGTCTACGCGGGTGGCCGGAACAAACACATTTCCACCGGGATGAACGACGTGCTTCGGCGCTCGTTCGGATCCGTGCGGGCGACACTCGGAAGACAGAAGTCGCGGGTGCTGATCGCGAGCGGTCCGGTAGCGGCCGCCCAGCCGAGCTTCCCGGTCACCGAACACATCGACGACATCGGCCTCGACGTCGTCTCCTACGGAGCCGCGTTCGCCGGTTCCGCACTCGATATCGGGACCCGGTGCCTCCTCGACTTCCTCCCACGCGTGAACCCCACCGCGAACACCGCTGTCGACCTCGGGTGCGGCACCGGCATCCTGGCTGTCAGTCTCGCCCGGCTGCTACCCGACATCTCGGTCATAGCCACCGACCAATCGGCGGCCGCAGTCGCATCCGCGTCGGCCACGGCCCGTGCCAACGGAGTCGCCGACCGGGTGAGCACACTGCGCGACGACGTCATGTCGACGCTGGCCACCGATAGTTGCGACGTCATCCTCTGTAATCCGCCGTTCCATGTCGGCGCGGCCGTACACACCGGCATCGCCCTGAAGATGTTCGCCGAGGCCGGACGGGTTCTCCGGTCCGGCGGCGAAATGTGGACCGTCTACAACTCCCATCTCGGGTATCGAGGCCGGCTACAGCGGCTGGTCGGGCGCACGGACGTAGTCGGCCGGAATCCCAAATTCACCGTCACCCGGTCGATCGCCTGACCGCCGCGCCGCCGCGCCCTCGTCTGGCGATCGCCACCACGGCACCGGTAGAGTCCGAATTGTCCGACCCGAAGCGAAGAACGGGAACTTGCGGTGGGGTGCCGGACGTTGAGCACATAAGAGAACCCGGATCCACCCGGCGAGCCACGAGAAGGGATGTGCACGGTGCGCACCACCAGTAACCCGGTGTTCCGTAACCTGCCCAAACAAGAGGGCAACGGCGGATACGCCTCGTTCGGATCTACGACGGCCGGCGCCGCGCAGGTCACCCAGCAGTTCGGCCAGCCGCAGTACACGCAGGCCGAGCCCTACCGGACGGGCCCCGACCACCGTTCGATGACCATCGACGACGTCGTCACGAAGACCGGAATCACACTCGGTGTGCTCTCGGTGACGGCGATCATCTCCTACTTCCTGGTGAGCAACGACGCCGACTTGGCTGTCCCCTTCGTCATCGGTGGCGGTCTGGTCGGTCTCGTCCTCGTACTGATCGCCACCTTCGGCCGCAAGATGGACAACCCGGCGATCGTGCTGGCATACGCCGTCGCCGAAGGTCTGTTCCTGGGTGCGCTGTCGTTCATGTTCACCGACATCACGTTCGGTGGAGTCGGCGGCTCGGCCCTGATCGGCCAGGCAGTCCTCGGTACCTTCGGTGTGTTCTTCGGCATGCTGGTCGTCTACAAGACCGGCGCCATCCGCGTGACGCCCCGGTTGACCCGGATGGTGATCGGCGCGCTCATCGGCGTCGTCGTCCTCGCCCTGGGCAACGTGATCGCCAGCTTCTTCATCGAAGGCGGCCTCGGACTGCGCGACGGCGGCACGATGGCCATCATCTTCAGCCTCGTCTGCATCGGTATCGCCGCCTTCTGCTTCCTGCTGGACTTCGACGCCGCCGACCAGCTGATCCGCGCTCAGGCGCCGGAGAAGGCCGCATGGGGAGTCGCCTTCGGACTCACGGTCACCCTGGTGTGGCTGTACATCGAGATCCTGCGCCTGCTGAGCTACTTCAACAACGACTAGGCGCTTCGCGCCCGTGAGTGGTTAACGAGTCTCTGCACTCGTCAACCACTCACGGGCGGCGGAGCCGCCTAGCTCAGGCGCTCGAGGACCATCGCCATGCCCTGGCCGCCGCCGACGCACATGGTTTCGACGCCGAACGTCTTGTCCTGCTCACGCAGGTTGTTGAGCAGGGTGTTGGTGATGCGGGCACCGGTCATGCCGAATGGGTGACCGAGGGCGATGGCGCCACCGGAGATGTTCAGCTTGTCCTCGTCGATCTTCAGCTCGCGGGCCGAGCCGAGGACCTGGACCGCGAAGGCCTCGTTGATCTCGAACAGGTCGATGTCCGAGACGGACTTGCCGGCGATCGCGAGAGCCTTCTTGACTGCCTCGATCGGACCGAGACCCATGATCTCGGGCGAGAGCCCCGACAAACCGGTGGACACGATGCGCGCCAGCGGAGTAAGTCCGAGCGCCTTCGCCTTCGTATCGGACATGATGACCAGCGCGGCAGCACCGTCGTTGAGGGGGCACGCGTTGCCGGCGGTGACGGTGCCGTCTGGCCGGAACACCGGCTTGAGCTGACTCACAGCCTCGTAGGTGGTGCCGGCGCGCGGGCCGTCGTCGGTGGAGACCACGGTGCCGTCGGGCAGTGTGACCGGTGTGATCTCGCGCTCGAAGAATCCGTTCTTGATGGCCTCCTCCGCACGGTTCTGGGACCGGACACCCCAACGGTCCTGTTCCTCACGGCTGATGCCGGTGGCGGACGCGACGTTCTCGGCCGTCTGACCCATTGCGATGTAGACATCGGGCAGCAGGTCGTTTTCACGCGGGTCGGTCCAGGCGACACCGCCCTCGGCGAGCTTTCCGGTACGCGCCTCGGCGTCGGCGAACTTCGGGTTCTTCGTGTTGGGCAGACCGTCGGCGTTACCGGTGATGAAACTGGACACGGACTCGACACCGCCCGAGATGAAGACGTCACCCTCGCCGGCCTTGATCGCGTGCAGCGCCATCCGGGTGGTCTGCAGCGAGGAGGAACAGTACCGGTTGACGGTCACACCGGGCAGGAAGTCGTAGCCCAGCTCCACCGCGACGACGCGCGCAATATTGAACCCGGACTGTCCGGCGGGCTGTCCGCACCCGAGAAGCAGGTCGTCGATCTCGGTGGGGTCGAGTTCGGGGACCTTCGCCAGCGCCGCGGCCACCATCTGCGTCGTCAGATCATCCGGGCGGATCGACTTGAGCGAGCCCTTCATGGCTCGGCCGATCGGTGAACGTACTGCAGAGACGATTACTGCCTCGGGCATGAATAACTCCTTTGTGGGCTGCCGTGGTCTGCACTGTGTTGCAGACCACCGTTTTCATGGCTTTACAAACAACTTACGTTGCCGCGGCCACGGCGGAATGTCGCCTTCTCACTGGGCGGCCCGCCGGGCTCTCGACGCCGACGCCTCCTCGATTCCGAGCAGGTCGTCGAGGCGGCCCGTCGCGCGTCGTCGCGCGGCCCGTCGCCACAGAAAGCGATTGAGCGAGGCCAGGGTTCGCGTCGAGAACTTGCGTGCCTCGGCCGCCTCCGAGACCTCGGGCAGGTCGGGGAGGGGGCCGCCGTGCCACATGCCCAGCGCCGTGGCGAGGACGGGCACGATCTGGATCGCCGCGAGTTCGTATCCTGCAGCCGAAGGATGGAAGTGGTCGGCCGAGAACATCCGGTCCGGGGCAGCCAGGAATTCGCGCGCCAGGAGATCGGCCAGCGCAACCGGGTGTCCACCTGCTTCGGTGACCGAGACCGCCTGCGCCCTCGCCAGCCGGAGGCCCCACGTGCGCACGACAGTGCGCAGGGGCTGGGGAATGGCAGTGACGACGCCGAGGTCGGGACACGTCCCGACGACTACGGCGCAGTTGTGTTCCCGCAGTCGGGCGACTGCCTCACCCAGCCTGCGGGCGGAGGCCCGAATGGAGTTCTTCGACGTGACGTCGTTGGCGCCGACGAGGATGACGGCGGCGTCCGGCGGGGGACCTGCCACGAACATCGCGTCCACCTGACCACTGAGTCCGCGCGAGGTAGCGCCACCGATCGCCTTGGTGCTCAGCCGGACTCGCTTGCCCGTCTCGTCGGCCAGGCGGCGGGCGATCTGCACGCCGGGCACTTCCTCCGCCGACAGGCAACCCACGCCCGCGGCCGTCGAGTCGCCGAAGATCATCAGGTGCAGGTCGTACGGTGTGCCGCGACGCCAGCGTTCCACGGCCGCGCCGCCGGGGGCGTACACGCCGTCTGCTTCCGGCGGTTTCGTGACATTGCGTCCGATGACGCCTCGCGCCGCTGTGGCCTGCGACATGAGGTACGAGTACGCCACCCACGACAATGTGCCTGCGCTCGAACCCGCCACGACAGCCGTGGCGCCGGCCTTCACACCGGTCTGCCAGGTGCTCTTCGGCACTGGTCTCACCTTTCCGCTACCTGGGGTGCTTCTCACGGCTTCCGGCGGACTGCGCCCGTACCCAATCTAGCCGCGTCGGAGTCCCCGTGCCGGACGTCTGTGAGCATCCGATCTGCGCATCTGGGACCATGGAGTCATGCGCATCGCGGAACACGTCGTCGACCTGATCGGCAACACCCCTCTCGTCAAGCTCACTTCGGTTATCGGCGGCGAGTACGGGACCGTTGCAGCCAAGCTCGAGTACCTGAACCCCGGCGGAAGCTCGAAGGACCGTATCGCGGTCAAGATGATCGACGCCGCCGAGGCGTCAGGCGAGCTGAAGCCGGGTGGAACCATCGTCGAGCCCACGTCCGGCAACACCGGCGTCGGGCTGGCACTGGTTGCGCAGAAGCGTGGGTACAAGTGCGTGTTCGTGTGCCCCGACAAGGTCGGCGAGGACAAGCGCAACGTCCTCAAGGCCTACGGTGCCGAGGTCGTGGTGTGCCCGACCGCGGTGGCGCCGGAACACCCGGACAGCTACTACAGCGTGTCCGACCGCCTCGCACGCGAACTCCCGGGTGGCTGGAAGCCGAACCAGTACTCCAACCCGGGCGGCCCACAGAGCCACTACGAGACCACCGGCCCCGAGATCTGGGCCGACACCGACGGCAAGATCACGCACTTCGTCGCGGGTGTCGGCACCGGTGGCACCATCACCGGCACCGGCCGCTACCTCAAGGAGGTGTCGGGAGGGAAGGTCAAGATCATCGGCGCCGACCCCGAGGGCTCTGTGTATTCGGGTGGCACCGGCCGTCCGTACCTCGTGGAAGGTGTCGGCGAGGACTTCTGGCCGAGCGCCTACGACCCGTCCATCCCGGATGAGATCATCGCGGTCTCCGACGCCGACTCCTTCGAGATGACGCGCCGACTCGCGCGCGAAGAGGGCCTGTTGGTCGGCGGATCCTGCGGCATGGCCGTCGTCGCCGCACTCGAGGTCGCCAAGCGTGAGGGTCCCGACGCGGTCATCGTCGTCCTCCTCCCAGACGGCGGGCGCGGCTACCTGTCCAAGATCTTCAACGACAAGTGGATGGCCTCCTACGGGTTCCTCCGCACCCCGCTCGACGGCAAACCGGACGAGAAGACGGTCGGCGACGTGCTACGCGGCAAGTCGGGTGAACTGCCCGACCTCGTGCACACCCACCCGTCCGAGACGCTGCGCGACGCCATCGAGATCCTCCGCGAGTACGGGGTGTCCCAGATGCCCGTCGTCGGCGCAGAGCCGCCCGTCATGGCCGGTGAGGTGGCGGGGAGCGTCACCGAGCGCGACCTTCTCAGCGCCGTGTTCGAGGGCCGTGCTCACCTCGCAGATCCGGTCGAGAAGCACATGAGCAAGCCTTTCCCGTTGATCGGCTCGGGTGAGCCTGTGTCGGCCGCGACGAAGGCGCTGGGGGACACCGACGCGCTGATGGTGGTCGACGACGGAAAGCCGGCCGGCGTCATCACCCGCCACGACCTGCTGGGGTTCCTCAGCGCGGGGTCCTAGGGCGAGACAACGGGACGGGGCTGCTCGCTGGACGCGGGCGGCCCGTCCCACATATCGAGGGGGGAAGCAGTGGGCGCTCGTCTGCGTCGTGTGGTGGGAATTCCGATCGTCGCCCTCGGACTGACGGCGACCGGGTGCGGGCAGGCGATCGACGGTGTCGCACAGCCGGCATCGATGGTGACGGCGAAGCCCGGCTCGGCGGCGCTGTCCGGTTCGACCGACTGCGATCACCTCACGGAGGTGCTGGGGTCGCTGGTATCGGACCGGCCGTATCTCACCGAGGCCGTCGTGCCCGGATCCGTCGACCCCACCTGCTCGTGGTCGAAGGGGCCGACCAATGTCATGAGCACCCTCACGGCGTCCGTCAAGCCGCAGACGACGGACCCTGTGGTCATCGTGGAGATGAGAAACGGGACCAACGTAGTGTCGGACCCGCGATCCACGGCGGTGGACGGGGTGGTCCTCGACGTCGTCGCCATGGCACTACTCACGCCGACACACAGCATCATCGTCAACGCGCTCGACCCCTCCGTGAGTGACGACACCAAGCTCGACGTCGCCTTCGCGATCGCGGAGTATCTGCAAGATTGAGTCCCTACTACGCTGGCCTACATGAGTGAGCAGCGCAGCAAAGCGGACAACATCAGCTGGCAGGGTTTCTCCACCAAGGCCGTGCACGCCGGATTCGACCCCGACCCGCAGACCGGCGCCGTCAACGTCCCGATCTACGCGAGCTCGACGTTCGCCCAGGACGGCGTCGGCGGCATGCGTAACGGATTCGAATACGCCCGCACCGGCAACCCCACCCGCCGGCCGCTCGAGGCCAACCTCGCAGCCCTGGAGTCGGGCACGTACGGCCGGGCCTTCGGCTCGGGCATGGCCGCCACCGACTGCCTCCTCCGTGCTGCGCTCCGCCCCGGCGACCATCTCGTCATCCCGAACGACGCCTACGGCGGAACGTTCCGCCTGATCGACAAGGTGTTCACCCAGTGGGGCATCGAGTACACGCCCGCCGCCGTGTCCGATGTGGATGCGGTCCGGGCAGCCATCCGGCCCAACACCAAGCTCGTGTGGGTCGAGACGCCCACCAACCCGCTCCTCAACATCGGTGACATCGAGGCGCTGTCCGACGTGGCGCACGAGGCCGGCGCGAAGATCGTCGTCGACAACACGTTCGCCTCGCCGTACCTGCAGCAGCCGCTGCAGCTCGGCGCCGACATCGCCCTGCATTCGACCACCAAGTACATCGGCGGCCACTCCGACGTAGTCGGCGGCGCACTCGTCACCAACGACGAGGAACTCGACACGGCGTTCGCGTTCCTGCAGAACGGTGCAGGTGCGGTCCCGGGACCCTTCGACGCGTTCCTCACGCTCCGCGGCATCAAGACGCTCTCCCTGCGCATGGAGCGGCACAGCGACAACGCCGAGAAGGTCGTCGAACTGCTCACCGGGCACCCCGCGGTGTCGCAGGTCATCTACCCGGGCCTCGAATCGCACAGTGGCCACAAGATCGCCGAGAAGCAGATGCGCCGCTTCGGCGGCATGATCTCCGTCCGACTCGCGGGCGGCAAGCAGGCGGCGCTGGACTTCTGCTCGCGAACCGAGATCTTCACCCTCGCCGAGTCGCTCGGTGGTGTCGAGTCGCTGATCGAGCATCCGGGCGCCATGACCCACGCCTCCACCGCCGGTTCGCTCCTCGAGGTCCCGGACGATCTCGTGCGGTTGTCCGTCGGCATCGAAGATGCCGCCGACCTCGTGGGCGACATCGAGCAGGCGCTGAAGTAGGCGGCTTCGCCGCCCGTGCGTGGTTGACGAGTCTCTGGACTCGTTAACCACGCACGGGGCGCGGAGCGCCCTATGCTGGCCCGCGTGGAATCCGTCACGCTCGAACAGATCAGGGCAGCCCGTAGGCTGCTGGACCCCGTGATGCGCCGGACGCCGGTGATCGCGTCGCGGGCGTTGTCCGAGCGGTGCGGGCACGAGGTGTCGCTCAAGTGCGAAAACCTGCAGCGCACAGGGTCGTTCAAGCCGCGTGGTGCCTATAACCGGATTGCGAACCTGTCCGAGGAGGAACGCGCGTGTGGTGTGGTCGCCGCGAGTGCCGGTAACCATGCGCAGGGTGTGGCCTGGGCTGCCACCGACCTGGGTATCGCGTCGACCGTCTTCATGCCGACGGGCGCGCCCCTACCGAAACTCGTCGCAACCAAGGCGTACGGCGCCACGGTGCATCTGACCGGTGACACCGTGGACGACGCCCTGGTTGCGGCGAAGGAATTCGCCGCGGAGACCGGGGCCGTACTGATCCACCCCTTCGACCACATCGACATTGTGGCAGGTCAGGGGACGGTGGGTCTCGAAATTTTGGAGCAGGACCCGGACGTCGGAACCATCGTCGTTCCGACGGGCGGTGGTGGCCTCATCGCCGGGATTGCCGCCGCGGTGTCGGAGTTGCGCCCCGACGTGCGCATCGTCGGCGTCCAGGCCGAGCAGGCGGCCGCCTGGCCGGCCTCGCTCGCCGAAGGCCGTCCGGTGCCGTTGGAAAATATGTCCACCATGGCTGACGGCATTGCGGTCGGCCGACCGGGCGACGTCCCGTTTGCTCATGTCGGCACTCAGGTGGATGCCATCGTGACGGTGAGCGAGGACGCGTTGTCCCGTGCACTGCTCTTGTGCCTCGAGCGAGCGAAACTCATCGTCGAGCCTGCCGGCGCCGCTGCGGTCGCGGCGCTGATCAGTTGCCCACCGGCCGAGCTCGGCCTCACCGGAAAGGTGTGCGCCGTGCTGTCGGGCGGCAACATCGACCCGTTGCTGTTGACCCATGTGGTCAATCACGGGTTGCGCGCGGCAGGACGCTATCTTGGTGTGCACGTGACCATTCCAGACCGACCGGGCGGTTTGGTGGGACTCCTCGAAGTGGTCAGCGGAAACGGGGCCAGTGTGGTCGACGTGGTTCACTCCCGGACCGGTGGCTCACTCGCGCTCGACGAGGTGGAGGTCTTTCTCACCGTCGAGACCCGTGGCCCCGGGCATCGACAGGATCTGCTCGACGCGCTCGACGTCGCCGGATACGCCGTCCGGCTGCAGCACTGATGGACCGTCAATGGGGCCATCCGCCGAGGGTGCTCACCCGGAACTCCTGATCCACCAGCCTCGCGGGTAGCTTCAGTTCGGTGAGCCAGTCGACGGCGCCGCCGCCCATCGCAACCGCAGCGCTACTGGCCCCGTGGGCAGTGGTGCAGCAGTCGGCCACCACGGACACCGTGCGCCACACCGCAATCGGGTCGGGGTGCAGCGGTTTCACGGTACTGGCCGTCGCCACCCCCGCACCCGACGGAATCGACACCTGGCAGGTGGGGTCGCCCGGCAGGTCTTGAACCTGCACCTGCCACCCTCCCGGCGGTGTGGTTCCGGCGGTGGCGATGTCTCCGCCCAGGGCCACCAGCACGCCGCAACCGAGCAGTTCGGCCGTCGTCGACGCGCAGTGGTCGGCAGAGCTCGCCCGAGCGGTGGACGTGAGGTCGAGCTCCACTCCCTCGGGAAGCGTCACCTCGGTTCCGTCGACACCGACCGAACGCCATGAGTGGGCCCCCGCTGGCGAGGTGGGGTCGAGTTTGCCGTCGGTGGTCTGTGCCGCAGAGAGGGCATCGGCGATGAATCGGGCGAACAGTGGGGTGACGGTGTTTCTCCCCGGTCGGAGCGAGTGGATCTCGGCGTCGGACCGCTCGCGGTTGACCGCGGCGTCTGCCGCAGCGAGGTAGCCGCGCACTAGGTTGGCGGCCGAATCGAGCGCGGCCGGGTCGGTGACGACGACGCGTGCGTGCACACCCCACGTCGACCATTCGGTCGCGCTTCGCGCACCGCTCATGCCGTAGTTCCTTCCCGCGTCTTCAGGATCCGCTGGACACCGCGTCCGGCGTTCCGGACCCCGCGGAGACGAGGGGAGCGGCGACTGCCGCATCGGGAGCAGAGGTGTCCGCGGCGGCCGCGATGCCGCCACCGGCGACCAGCCCGGCGATTCCAGCTACTGCGAGCGCACGCCGAACGGGAAGCAGGCGGGAACTCCGTCGGTCTTCACTCATGCCCACCACCATCCACGACGATCCTGTGAGCAACCTGGGAGACAGTTCGGAGTGCGATGCGAGACCGACGCCGGCAGCGCCGGGCATCGGGCAAAACTCGCGGTCGTTCGCGTCCGAGGATCCGAAGCCTGCTCACCGTACGAAATGGGTGCGGCCCAAGCTGCCGAATTCGCCCCGCAGCTGCTGTACCCCGTCGTAACGTGAACCTACTCGGTTCGGTCTACCGAGGAGGAGGAGCGCACGTATGTCAGTTGATGCAGCGGCGATCATCGTGGCGATCACCACAGCAGCGGGGGCAATGGTTCAAGGAACGGACATACCGCAGCCAGTGAAAGATCAAGCAGCCGAAGCGATTCAAGTAGTGGAGCAGGCTTCACCCGACGTTCAGAAACAGGTGAACGACGCAATCTCGGCTCTCCCGGAACCAGCACGACTGCAAGCCGAACAGATGGTCACCGACGCATCCGAGGTGGTGAAGCAGGCAACCGATCCGTACATTCCCGCGCCACCTGCTGCAGATGCACCGCTGGCGCCATCCCCGCCGATCCCCGCCCCTGAGCAGTCACTCGTCCTCCCTGACAGTCCGCTCGACCAACCCCCGGCGCCGATGGCCTCGGGCGCGGAAACGATGATCGGTGGCCTGGCCGCCGTCCCTGGTGTCCCCGCCATCATCAGCGGCCTCGGATCTTTGATTCCGTCGGTGCCTGCCGGATTTCCGGGCGTTTCACTGGCCCCGATCGGAGCCATCGCTGTCTTCGCCCCCTGGATTCGCAAGGCCGGCTCGTTGTGTGAAGGAATCAAACCGCCCACCCTGGCTGCTCTGTACTCGGTGGAGAACGGCTTCCGCTACGGGGCGGCCTCGCCGGTGTCGAGGGCAGGTGCCCGCGGACCGGGTCAGTTCCTGCCCGGCACCTGGGCCAAGTACGGCAAGGACGCGGACGGCGACGGCAAGGTGGACATCAACGGCGTCGCCGACCCGATGATGGCGTCCGGCCAGATGTTGTGCGACCTCCATGCGCAGATCGACGCCTGGAAGAAGCAAGGCGTGGTCAAGGGCGACACCCTCGACCTCACCCTTGCGGCATACAACGCCGGTGCGGGTGCGGTGCGCACGTCGGGCGGCATGCCCGCCGGGAAACCGGACTACGTGCACGAAACCCAGCCGTATGTGGCGCGGATCCGCTCGCTCGAAGAATCGTTCGCCCGAATGCTGTCGCCGTTCTTCTACGGCGTCGGCTCGGGCGAGCCGAGCCGCGTGGTCGAGATGGCGATGCGGTTCATCGGACTGCCGTACGTGTGGGGCGGCGGCAATATCAACGGCCCGTCCGGTGGTGGATTCGACTGCTCCGGTCTCACTTCGTTCGCTGTCTACGCCGCCACGGGTATCAAATTGCCCCGGACCTCGGAGACACAGTGGCGCGTGGGCGTCGAGATCCCGCTTTCGGAGGCGAGGCCGGGAGATCTGCTCTTCGGTAACTGGCAGTCGGGTGGTCCCGGGCACGTGGCGATCTACGTCGGGAACGGCCAGATGCTCCACGCCCCCACCACGGGCGACGTGGTGCGGATCGGTGCGGTGTTCTCGGGCATGAAAGCCCGGAGGATCATCTGAGCCGATCCGCTACGCAAAAACTCCGGTCCGGGCGTCTCGCCCGGACCGGAGTTCTGTGAAACAGAGCCGATATCAGCTGTGGTAGGGCTCCGCGCTGACGAGCGTCACCTTCATGCTGCTGCCGTTGGGCAGCGTGTACTCGCGGGTCTCGCCGACCTTGGCCTCGAGCAGGGCCCCGCCCAACGGTGAGTTGGGGGAGTAGACCTCGAGCTTGTTGTCGCGTGCGCCCTCTTCGCGAGTGGCAATGAGGAACGTCTCGGTGTCCTTCTCGTCGCCGTCGTAGTAGACCTTCACCACCGAGCCGGGCAACGCCACGCCGGACTGGGTGGGTGCCTCGCCGACCTTCGCGCTGTTCAGCAACTCCTGGAGCTGGCGGATACGTGCCTCCTGCTGGCCCTGCTCTTCGCGGGCCGCGTGGTAGCCACCGTTCTCCTTCAGGTCGCCCTCTTCGCGTCGCTCGTTGATCTCGGCGGCGATGACGGGGCGATTGGCAATGAGTTGGTCGAGTTCGCTCTTGAGCCTGTCATGTGACTCCTGGGTCAGCCAGGTCACCTGGGTCTCGGTCATCTCGATCACTCCCTCGTAGTTGGAGCCCCCGGGCTCCCTCGACAGACCACTGCAACAGCAGTGATCAACGGCTCCGTGGATCAGCCGGCCGGGGCCGAACGCAGATCCACCTTGCCGCCAATGCAGCAATACACGGTTCCAAACCGGAACCGTGTATCAGCCGATTCTAGCACGATCGGAGGTGGGAACTGCCGGAGAAGCCGAACGGTCGCTCGGGAAGCGACGGGGTCAACCGCCGGTGAGATACGCGGGAACGTCCAGGCTGCACCCGTAAATATCACCCATGGCCGGCGGCTGGGACGTGTAGACGGGTGCGGTGATCTTCACCGTCTGGTCAGGACCCGCGGCGATGTAGACCTCGCGGCGTCCCGTCTCGGAACCGTCCTTGGACCGCGCGCGGACGATGCATACTCCCGGCCGCGACGGGTCGTCACGAGTGACGGTGAACGTGATGTCGAGGCGCGAATCGTCGACCAGGTCGAACGATGTGGCCTCGCTGTCGATGTCGGAAACCGTGAACCTGTCGTAGGCGGAGAGAGCCACGATCACCCCGATCACCACGACGGCCGCTCCGAGCACCCATGCGAGCCAGCGCCTCGGCCGCGCAGGCTTTGCCGCGGCTGCGTATCGGCCGGGGGGAAGCGTTCTCGTCATCACTCTGCTCTCACACCGCTCCAGTTCCTCGTGGCTTCCAGCACTCGAGCGGGGTCACGGCTGCAAGCGGAACTATCGGGTGGAACTATAGAGGATGTGCGTCCGTCCGCCGTCAGCGATGGCGGAGTACGAGAGCGTGCGACACGAACAAGCCGGCAACGGCTACTGGCGAAGTTGAGGTGAACGATTACGTGAGCGGATTCCGTCTCATGGCCGTCCATGCCCATCCCGACGACGAGTCGAGCAAGGGTGCGGCGACGATGGCCCGTTACGCCGCCGAGGGCAACGAAGTGCGGGTCGTGACGTTGACCGGTGGTGAACGCGGCGACATCCTCAATCCGGCGATGGACGTGCCCGGCGTGCGCGACCGCATCCATGAGGTTCGCATCGAGGAAATGGCCGAAGCGGCCCGCATCCTCGGTGTCCAGCATCAGTGGCTGGGGTTCATCGACTCGGGGCTGCCCGAGGGCGACCCGCTGCCGCCGCTGCCCGAAGGATGCTTCGCGCTGGTCCCGCTCGAGGTGTCCACCGAAGCTCTGGTCCGGGCCATCCGCGAGTTCCGCCCTCACGTCATGACGACGTACGACGAGAACGGCGGCTACCCGCATCCCGATCACATCCGCTGCCACGAGGTATCGATGGCTGCCTACGAGGCGGCCGCCGACCCGCAGCAGTTCCCCGACGCGGGCGAGCCGTGGAGGGTGCAGAAGATTTACTACTCGCACGGGTTCATCCGCAAACGCCTTCTGCAGTTCCAGGAGGAGTACGAACGCCGCGGCGAAGAGTTCCCGATGGCGGAGTGGCTCAAGAAGTGGAAGACCGAACAGGGTGATCTGATGGCGCGCGTCACCACTCAGATCATCTGCGGCGACTACTTCCCGCAGCGGGACGACGCCCTGCGCGCTCACGCGACGCAGATCGACCCCAACGGTTCGTTCTTCGCGGTCCCGCTCGAGATCCAGCAGAAGATCTGGCCGACCGAAGAGTTCGAACTCGCCAAGACCCGGGTCACCACCTCCATTCCCGAGAACGATCTGTTCGCGGGCGTCCACGAGGACGAGTCGAAGTGATGTCGTTGACGGTCGGCGTCGTCGCCGGGGCGGTAGATCTGCTGGCGCAGACGCCCAGCAGCCCGTCCGGCCCCGAATTCGGCAAGGCCTCGCCCATCGGTCTGGTGGTCATCCTCGCACTGCTGGCGGGAGTGGTACTTCTGGTGCGGTCGATGAACAAGCAGCTGAAGAATCTGCCCGAGACCTTCGAACCAGACCATCCCGAACCCGATCAGGAAGCCGACGAGGGCACCGATCGGGGCGCACTGCACGGTGACAACGGGACCACGAGCGGACCCTCCGGGCCCACCGACAATCCACCGAAACTGCAGAAGTAGTCGAAGAGGAGCTGGACATGGACCCACTCGCACACAACGCACTCGGCGGGTCCACCAGCCCCTATCTGCGGCAGCACGCCGACAACCCGGTTCACTGGCAGCAGTGGGGTCCGGAGGCCATCGACTGGGCGCGCAGGCGTGACGTGCCGATTCTGCTGTCGATCGGGTACTCGGCGTGCCACTGGTGTCATGTGATGGCGCACGAGTCGTTCGAGGACGACGCCGTCGCATCGCTGATGAACGAGCACTTCGTGTGCATCAAGGTCGACCGCGAGGAGCGGCCCGACCTCGACGCCGTGTACATGAACGCGACCGTCGCGATGACGGGCCAGGGCGGCTGGCCGATGACGTGCTTCCTCACACCCGGCGGTGCACCGTTCTACTGCGGTACCTATTACCCGCCCGCGCCGCGTGGCGGAATGCCGTCGTTCACCCAGCTACTCGGCGCCATCGCCGACACCTGGCGGGATCGGCGCAGCGACGTCGACAACGCCGCGGAGTCGGTGGCCACGGAACTACGCCGCGGGGCCGGCGGCATACCCACGGCCGATGTCGCAGTGGATGCCGCGCTCCTGGACGCTGCCGCGATCGCCGTCCTGAAGGACGAGGACACCCTGCGTGGCGGGTTCGGCGGCGCACCCAAGTTTCCGCCATCCGCACTGCTCGAGGGCTTGCTCCGCACCTACGAGCGTTCCGGAAACTCAAAGGTACTCGAGGCGGTGGAGCGCACGGCGTCCGCGATGGCACGTGGTGGGATCTATGACCAGCTCGGTGGCGGGTTCGCTCGGTATTCGGTGGACGCCGAATGGGTTGTGCCGCACTTCGAGAAGATGCTCTACGACAACGCTCAGCTCCTGCGCGTATACGCGCATCTCGGTCGGCGAACGGGTTCGGAGCAGGCGATTCGCGTCACCGAGGAGACCGCCCGGTTCTTGCTCCGCGATCTGCGCACCGAGAACGGCTCGTTCGCGTCTGCGCTCGACGCCGACACGGAGGGCGTCGAAGGCTCTACCTATGTATGGACGCCCGCACAGCTCGTCGAGGTGCTGGGGGCCGAGGACGGCGAATGGGCGTCACACGTGCTGACCGTGACACCTGACGGAACATTCGAAGAAGGCGCGTCGGTGCTGCAACTCCTGAAGGATCCGGACGACTGGGATCGATGGCATCGCGTGCGGAATGCACTCTTCGCCCACCGGGCGACCAGGCCGCAGCCCGGCCGCGATGACAAGGTGGTCACCGCCTGGAATGGGATGGCCATCACTGCGCTGGCCGAGGCCGGTGCCGGACTCGGTAGGCCGGAGTGGATTTCCGCGGCTGCCGATTGCGCCCGGGCAGTGCTGGACCTGCACGTTCTCGACGGTCGCCTGCGCCGTGCCTCGCTTGGGTCGGTGGTGGGTGAACCCGTCGGTGTCCTGGAGGATTATGCGTGCCTCGCCACCGGACTCCTCGCGCTGTTCCAGGCGACGGGTGATACCGGATGGCTCGAACCTGCCGAAGTCCTGCTGGACCGCGCCCTGCGGCACTTCGCGGATCCCGAGCAGCCAGGCAGCTGGTTCGACACGGCCGATGACGCCGAAACCCTGGTGACTCGTCCACGCGACCCGGTCGACGGCGCCACCCCGTCCGGTTCCTCGTGCCTGGCGGAAGCGCTGCTCACTGCAGCGGCTGTCGCGGACGTGGACGTCTCGGCGCACTACGGCGCCGCTGCGGCTGCGTCACTCGATCGGGTGGCTCTGCTGCTCGAACGGGCGCCGAGGTCGGCGGGGCACTGGCTTGCCGTAGCCGAGGCGTCGGTGCGAGGACCCCTGCAGGTGGCGGTGGCCACGAACGGCGAGACCGGGCTGCTGGATGCGGCACGCCGACTGGCGCCGGGTGGTGCGGTGGTGGTCGGCGGCACACCGGATTCGTCTCCGCTGCTCGCGGACCGGCCGCTGGTCGAAGGCGATCCGGCAGCCTACGTGTGCCGCGGTTTCGCCTGCGATCGGCCGGTGTCGACTGTCGGCGACCTGGCCGACGCGCTCAGCCGGTAGCTACCCGCCGAATACGACCAGCCAGACGGCGATGTAGTGACACAACGCCGCGATCACCGTGGCGGCATGGAAGAACTCGTGGTGGCCGAAGGTGTTCGGCCAGGGATTCGGCCACTTGGTGGCATACAGGATGGCGCCCACCGAGTAGAGGATGCCACCGATGAGCAGCAACACCATGGGCAGGACACCCACCTCGGACGTCAACTGCGGTGCCACCGGAACGATCGCCCAGCCCAGGAGAAGGTAGAGCGGAACACCGACCCACCGCGGAGCCGTCGGCCACAGCATCTTCAGTGCCACGCCGGCGAGTGCGCCGGACCACACGACGATCAGCAGGGTGCGCCCGGTGTCGGACGGCAGTCCCAGCAGCCCGAATGGCGTGTAGCTGCCCGCGATGAACAGGAAGATCATCGAGTGATCCGCCCGTTTCATCCACGTGCGGGCGGACTGGGTCTTCCAGTGCACGCGGTGATAGGTGGCGCTCACTCCGAACACGCCGCACACAGTGATGCTGTAGACGGCTGTGGCGACGGCCGCTTCGCCCGACACCCGCAGTCCGGACACGAGGACCAGGACCAGTCCGGCGATGACCGAGACACCGAACGCCCACAGGTGAATCCACCCCCGCAGACGTGGCTTGACCGGGAGCTCGTCGAGTCCGAAAGCTGTCACAGGACACCCCTTCTCGTTGTTCGCGACTCGAACCTACGGAACCGTAGGTTCGCATGTGAGAAGAGCGTACCCGTCGGTAGGAGCACGTTGCAGCACCTGTGACCGCCGT
The DNA here is from genome assembly GCF_024438035.1 of Rhodococcus tibetensis. GTDB lineage: Bacteria > Actinomycetota > Actinomycetes > Mycobacteriales > Mycobacteriaceae > Rhodococcus_F > Rhodococcus_F tibetensis. The sequence goes on along the minus strand of NZ_JANFQF010000029.1, from coordinate 33,314 downwards.
CGCGAATCACGATCCGAGCGGCGTAGTCTTGGCTGTCATGGTGATCTCCCGGTGAGTGCGCGAGGACTGCTGTACAGCATCTACGAGCGACGGCTGCTCGCGCGGCTCGAAGGTCTGCAGCACCCTCGGCACATAGCGGTCATGTGCGACGGCAACCGTAGATGGGCCCGCGAGAACGGCTTCACCGACGTCAGTCACGGACACCGGATGGGTGCCCTCAAGATTTCCGAGATGCTGGGATGGTGTGATGCCGCGGGCATCGAGATGGCCACCATCTATCTGCTCTCCACCGAAAATCTGCGCCGCGACGCGGAGGAACTCGACACCCTCCTCGAGATCATCACCGACGTCGTCGAAGAGATCTCCGGACCGGACAAGAACTGGAGCGTGAAGATCGTCGGCGCGCTCGACCTGCTACCCGCCGAGCAGTCGCGCCGGTTGCGGGAGGCGGCGGAGCGGACCGAGGGCCGAACGGGCACGCATGTCAACGTCGCGATCGGCTACGGCGGCCGGCAGGAGATCGCCGACGCCGTCCAGTCGCTGCTGTGCGAAAAGCTACTCGCGGGTTTGTCCGGCGACGAGTTGGTCAAGTCGATCACAGTCGAAGGCATCGACGGGCACCTCTACACGTCGGGCCAACCGGACCCTGATCTGGTGATCCGCACGTCGGGCGAACAGCGGCTGTCAGGGTTCCTGTTATGGCAGAGCGCATACTCCGAGATCTGGTTCACCGAGGCGTACTGGCCCGAGTTCCGGCGGGTCGACTTCCTGCGCGCACTGCGCGACTACGCGGCCCGGCACCGCAGATTCGGCGTCTGACCCGAGACGAGCGACCACTCATCTACAGCTTGCGCAGGCGCAGCCGGTTGATCGAGTGATTGGCGTCCTTGCGCAGCACGAGGGTGGCGCGGGGGCGCGTCGGCAGAATGTTCTCCACCAGGTTCGGCCGGTTGATGTTGTGCCAGATCTCCTGCGCGGCAGCAGTCGCGTCCCGATCGGACAGTCCCGCGTAGTGATGGAAGTGCGCGTCGGGGTCGGCGAACGACGTCTTCCGCAACGCGAGAAAACGCTGGATGTACCAGTTCTCGATGTCCTCGATGCGGGCGTCGACGTAGATCGAGAAATCGAACAGATCCGAGACCATGAGGCGCGGACCGGTCTGCAAGACGTTGAGACCCTCGATGATGAGGATGTCCGGCTGCCGGATCAGATGGTACTGGCCGGGGATGATGTCGTACGAGATGTGCGAGTAGACGGGTGCAGCCACTTCCTCGGCCCCCGACTTCACCTCGGTGACGAACCGCAGCAGCTTGCGCCGGTCGTAGCTCTCCGGAAAGCCCTTGCGGTGCATGATCCCGCGCCGATTCAGCTCGTCGGTGGAATACAGGAAGCCGTCCGTGGTCACCAGGTCGACGCGTGGGTGATGCTCCCAGCGGGCGAGCAGTGCCTGCAGGACACGCGCGGTGGTGGACTTGCCGACCGCGACACTTCCCGCGACGCCGATCACGAACGGCACCTGTTGATCCGGATGCTTCTCACCGAGGAACGTCGCGGTGGCCGCGAACAGCCGCTGTCGTGCAGCCACCTGAAGGTGAATCAGACGCGACAGCGGAAGGTACACCTCGGCGACCTCTTCGAGGTCGATCTGCTCGCCGAGACCTCGGAGCCCGTACAGTTCCTCCTCGGTCAGGACCAGCGGAGTCGACTTCCGCAGCGTGCGCCACTGCTTCCGATCGAATTCGACGTACGGGCTGGATTCGCTTGCCCGGGCCATCAGTTCCGCTCACACTCGAGCGGCCGGGGGAGTGAGCTGTCCACGCCCAGAATCCCGGCCGTCGTCGTCGCGCTGGCGCGTAGCGGTTGCATAGTCGGATTGTGCTTGGTGCCACAGGCTGAGCTGTCGGCGGGTCACACACACGGTAGTCGGACTAAGGTCGATCGTCATGGAATCGGATTCGTTGGTTCGCGAATATCTGCTGCTCGGGCTGGGATTCGATCGGCTCGAAGAGGGATTCGTCGACGCTTACACCGGCGACCCGGCGCTGCGCCGCCAGGTCGAGAACGCGCCCCGGCCGGATCCGCGGGATCTGGCACGCACGGCGGCGACGCTGCGCGCGGAATTGCCGTCCGCAGGTTTCTCGGACGAGCGGACGCGGTTCCTCGACGTCCACTTGCGGGCGCTCGAGTGCTCGGGGCGGAAGTTCGCCGGGGACGACGTCGGATTCGTCGACGAGGTGGAGGCCTATTTCGACGTCCGCATCGAACGGGGCGACGAGGAGCAGTACCGCGAGGCGCACCGCAAGATGGACGCCGTGCTGCCCGGATCGGGTCCCCTCGCCGAGCGCGTACAGGCCCATCGCGCCGGCGACGAGATACCGGCCGACCGGCTGAAGGACTGTGTCGCCGCTTTCTCGAGTGCCCTGCGCGACCTGGTGCGTGAGCACTACGCGCTGCCCGACTCCGAAGTCGTCGAGTACGAGGTGGTCGGGGACAAACCGTGGTCGGGGTTCAACTACTACCTCGGAAACTACCGGTCCACGGTAGCCATCAACTCCGACCTGAAGCAGCACATGGCCAACTTGCCTCGGCTCATCGCGCACGAATCGTACCCAGGGCATCACACCGAGCACTGTCGTAAGGAAGCCGGTCTTGTCGGTGCGGGTCAGCTGGAACAGACGTTGTTCGTCGTCAACACCCCCCAGTGCCTGATGGCCGAGGGCCTTGCCGACCTCGCGCTCGAATCCATCGTCGGCAAGGACTGGGGATTGTGGGCGCAGGAAATCTACGCCGATCTCGGACTGCGATTCGACGGTGAGCAGGCGCAGCGCCTGTCGGCGGCCTCCGGGCAGCTCCTCGGTGTTCGCCAGGACGCCGCCATGATGCTGCACGACGAGCGTCGCAGCGCGGACGGTGTCGCCGCGTTCCTGCAGCGGTGGAGCCTGTCGACCCCCGAGCGCGCACGGCAGTCGCTGCGATTCCTGTCCTCACCTCTGTGGCGGGCCTACACCAGCACCTACGTCGAGGGATACCGCCTGCTCGGCGGCTGGCTGTCGGAGGTCCCAGTGGGTGCGGAGCGGTCGGAACGCTTCCGCCGGCTGCTCGACGAACCGCTCGTTCCCAGTGCCCTCCGCTCCGTGAGTGCTTCTTAACAATGGGTGGTTAAGAAGCACTTCCGGGTTCTTCGTAGACTGGGGGCATTCGTTTCCGCATCCAGCTTGGAGATTCCTCGATGACCGCTGTGCCCGGTACCGACGTCAACACGGCCCCCCTCGCCGAACTCGACCCCGAAGTCGCCCAGGCCATGGCTGGTGAGCTGGCCCGCCAGCGCGACACGCTGGAAATGATCGCCTCGGAGAACTTCGTTCCCCGCGCGGTGCTGCAGGCCCAGGGCAGCGTGCTGACCAACAAGTACGCCGAGGGATACCCCGGTCGCCGCTACTACGGCGGGTGTGAGCACGTCGACGTCATCGAGGACCTCGCACGCACCCGTGCCAAAGAACTGTTCGGCGCCGACTTCGCGAATGTCCAGCCGCACTCGGGTGCGCAGGCCAATGCGGCCGTCCTGATGGCTCTGATGAATCCGGGTGAGAAGCTCCTCGGACTCGACCTGGCACACGGCGGCCACCTCACGCACGGTATGAAGCTGAACTTCTCCGGCAAGCTCTACGAGGTCGAGTCGTACGGGGTCAGCAAGGAAGACCACCGCATCGACATGGACGAGGTCCGCAAGATCGCCGTCGCCGCGCAGCCGAAAGTGATCGTCGCCGGCTGGTCCGCGTACCCGCGTCACGAGGACTTCGCCGCGTTCCGGTCGATCGCCGACGAGGTCGGTGCGTACCTGTGGGTCGACATGGCGCACTTCGCCGGCTTGGTGGCGGCTGGACTGCACCCGTCGCCCGTCCCGTACGCCGACGTCGTGTCGAGCACCGTCCACAAGACCCTCGGCGGTCCCCGCTCCGGCCTGATCCTCGCCAAGCAGGAATGGGCGAAGAAGCTCAACTCGGCCGTCTTCCCCGGACAACAGGGCGGGCCGCTCATGCACGCCATCGCCGCCAAGGCCGTGTCCCTGAAGATCGCCGGGACCGACGAATTCAAGGACCGTCAGCAGCGCACGCTGACCGGCGCGAAGATCCTCGCCGAGCGCCTGACCGCCTCCGATGTCTCCGACAAGGGCGTCAGTGTCCTGACCGGCGGCACCGACGTGCACCTCGTGCTCGTCGACCTTCGCAATTCGCAACTCGACGGACAGCAGGGTGAAGATCTCCTCCACGAGGTCGGCATCACCGTCAACCGCAACGCCGTGCCGTTCGACCCGCGCCCGCCGATGGTCACCTCCGGACTGCGCATCGGCACCGCCGCGCTCGCGTCCCGCGGGTTCGGCGACGAACAGTTCACCGAGGTCGCCGACATCATCGGTACCGCTCTGGCCGGATCGTCCGACGTCGAGTCGCTGCGCGGCCGCGTGTCCAAGCTGGCTGCCGACTTCCCGCTGTACGAGGGCCTCGAGGACTGGCGCCTGATCTAGGCGGCTCCGCCGCCCGTGCGTGGACTGCGAGTGCAGGGACTCGTTAACCGCGCACGGGCGCCGCAGGCGCCTTCTCCGCGTAACCCGATGTTCACCGACACGCCCAGCGCCCGGGCGGCCCCGCGGGGTGTTTGGCAGTACCGTCTGAAGTAACAGGCAGCGGGGAAGTTGCTTGTACGGGAGGTCCTGATCGTGACTGGAACATTCAGTACGAGGGGGCCGGCGCCCGGCCCTCGTGTGATTTGACACACCAGGGACGGACCGGTCCAGCGAACCGAGTTTGCGTGGGTGCCGCGCAGACCTAGGAGCCTCACGTGACTGCATCACGCTCCGTCTCAGCCCGATCAGGACGTTCGTCCGCAGCCTCCGGCAAGACCTCGGCTTCGGCAGTTCGTACGTTCGTATTGGACACCTCCGTATTGCTGTCCGACCCCTGGGCCGTCGCCAGGTTCGGCGAGCACCGTGTTGTGCTTCCCCTCGTCGTCATCAGTGAACTCGAGGGGAAGCGTCACCATCACGAGCTGGGATGGTTCGCACGCGAATCGCTGCGCATGCTCGACGACCTTCGCTTGGAATACGGTCGTCTCGACCAGCCCGTGCCGATCGGTACGGAGGGTGGCACCCTGCAGGTCGAGCTGAACCACACCGACCCATCAGTGCTCCCGGTCGGATTCCGCACGGACAGCAACGATTCGCGCATCCTCGCCTGTGCACTGAACTTCGAAGCAGAGGGCAGCGACGTCGTTCTGGTCAGCAAGGACATCCCGCTCCGCGTCAAAGCCGGCGCAGTGGGTTTGCCGGCCGACGAGTACCACGCACACGACGTCGTCCCCTCCGGCTGGACGGGTATGACCGAACTCGACGTGGCGTCGTCGTCGATCGACGAACTCTTCTCCGAGGGTGTCGTCGATCTGGAGGAGGCGCGGGAGTTGCCCTGTCACACGGGAATCCGGCTTCTGGGTGGTACGTCGAGCGCGCTCGGCCGGGTGAACGCCGACAAGCGCGTGCAGTTGGTGCGAGGGGAACGGGAAGCGTTCGGTCTCCACGGACGGTCGGCCGAGCAACGCATCGCCCTCGACCTTCTCATGGACGACAGCGTGGGCATCGTGTCGCTGGGCGGCAAGGCCGGTACCGGCAAGTCGGCGCTTGCGTTGACGGCGGGACTCGAAGCGGTGCTCGAGCGTCGCACTCAGCGGAAGGTCGTGGTGTTCCGGCCGCTGTACGCGGTGGGCGGTCAGGAACTCGGGTATCTGCCGGGTAGTGAGAGCGAGAAGATGGGGCCGTGGGCTCAGGCCGTGTTCGACACGCTGGACGGCCTCGCCAGCCCCGAGGTGATGGAAGAAGTCATCAGCCGCGGGATGCTGGAAGTGCTACCCCTCACCCATATTCGGGGACGGTCACTGCACGATTCGTTCGTGATCGTCGACGAGGCGCAGTCCCTCGAACGTAATGTCCTGCTCACGGTGCTGTCCCGGCTGGGAACAGGATCCCGGGTGGTGCTGACGCACGATGTCGCTCAGCGCGACAACCTCCGGGTCGGACGCCACGATGGTGTCGCGGCGGTGATCGAGAAGCTGAAGGGGCATCCGTTGTTTGCCCACATCACGCTGACCCGCAGTGAGCGTTCTCCGATCGCGGCACTCGTGACGGAGATGCTGGAGGAGTTCGGGCCGACGTCGTAGGCTCCTGCCCGACAGCGTGATCCGCCCGATGTTGCACAGTCCGATCGGACCGAGGTGACATCGGGCGGAAACGTCAGAAGGCGCGCACGATGCCTTTGATCGTGCCCCACAGGACGTCTCGGTTGCTGAAGTAGTCGCGCCAGACCAGGATCTTGCCGTCCTCGATCTCGAACGTGCCGCACACCCAGAATTCGCTGCGCACCCGCTTCCAGATGAGAATGTCGGTGCGTTCGGTGAGAACTGCTGTTCCTTCGTCGGCGATGTGGTGCAACCGGACGTCGAAACCGACACCGGGCCTGCTCGAGCCTCGGAGTATGCGCATCACCGAATCGATCCCGCGAACTTTCGGTAGAGATACGTTGTGCCACACGATGTCCGGGTGCAAATATTGGCGGGCGCTATCCGGGTCGCCGGAGGCGAGAGCGGCGAGGAATCTGCGCACCAATTGGACATTGGCGGTGTCGGATAGTAAAGCCGTTTCGGTCGGGTGTGTACGAGGTTCCATGGCTCTTCCTGTTCGAGTGTGCGCTCAGCGAACGAACGTTCCTCGACCGTCCGTGTTGTAGTACTCCAAGATGAGATTGTTGCCCGCGAACGTTGCCTCCGACACCGTGCCGGGCGGGGCGTTCTCGCCACTGGGTGTGAACGTGAACATGTTTCCGTCCCAGTGCTTCAGCGGAAACGTCTGCCCTGCGGGTCCGAGTTGCAGGGTGAGCTGACCGTCCTTCTCGCTGACGACGGCGGGACCCCAGTAGGCGTTTCCGTACGTTCCCGTGTACGTGGGAAGCGGCTGCGCGGGAGCGGGGTTGGCAGGTGCGTCCTTGCCGACGAGGCTGCCCTCGGGGTCGAGCATCGGCGAGATCGCTTTCGAATACAGATCTCTCCAGTCTTCGCGGATCTCGCCGTACTGGACGAGATCGGCGAATTCGGCTGTCAGGGCTTCGGGGATTCCGGTGGGGGAACCGTTGGTGAGGGCGACGATCGCGACGTCGGCGGAGGGGATCGCCACGAAATTGGTCGCAGCGCCGAGCTGGAAGGCGCCGGAGTGGCTGAGGGACACCCGCCCTGCGGAAGTGGTCGACACGTTGAATCCGTAACCGTAGAAACCCGGCCGGGCATCGAGGGAGCTCGGGGGACTCGACACGCTCTGCGGGCTGACCGCGGGGAGCAGTGCTTTCGCGTCGACGATCTCCTTGCCCTCGAACATGCCGTCGCCCAAGAGCATGGTGAGCCACTTGCTCATATCGTTCACGGACGAGCTGACGCCACCGGCCGGTGCCTGCGCGTCGGGGTCTCGTACGGCGTCGGCGACATACTTGCCGTCGACGAGCTGATGGCCGGCGGCACGGTTGCTGCGCGCCTGGAAGTCGGCGAACCTGGAACTCGTCGAGTCCATCCCGAGTGGTTGGTAGAGCGCCCGTTCGGACAGCGTCGCCCAATCCGTTCCGGACGCCACGGCCACGGCTTCGGCGGCCGCGGTGACCCCGAAGTTGGTGTACTCGTAGGTGATCCGGAACGGATTCAGCGGCTCGAGCCGCAGCTTGTCGAGTACCTGCTGCTGGTTGTTGCCGAGGTCCTCGAGTCCGTCTCCGGCGTGATCGGGCAGTCCGGAGCGGTGTGAATACAGATCGCCCACTGTGACGTGCTCGGTGACCCAGGGGTCCGCGAGCGCGAAACCGGGGAGTTTCGACACCACTGTCGTGTCCCAGCCGACCACGCCGGTGCCCACCTCGTGCGCGACCACGGTGGACCCCACCGGCTTCGACAGCGACGCGAGCTGGAACACGGTATCGGCGTCCACCATCTCATCGGTGCCCTCTTCACGTACGCCGAATCCTTTCGCATAGACGGTTCGCCCGCCGTGCACCACTGCAACCGCCATCCCTGGCAGATGGGTGCTGTCCATGAGCTCGTTCGCCAGTTCGTCCAGGCGGCCGACGGCGTCGTCGATTCGACCCTCGGGAATGTCGACGCCGGCGACGGTCGCGGGATTGGCAGGCTCCGGCGGGGCCGATGTCGATGCCGGTGAACTGGCGGAGTCGGTGGACGGCTCGTTGTCGTTGGTGCACCCTGCGACGAGCGATCCGGCCAGCACGACCGCGAAGAGCAGTGTCGTCGAGTTCCCACGTCTGCGCATTGGAGGTCCTCTGCTGGTGCCGGCGGATTCGGGAACTCTCAGCGTAACCATGGAGCTCGGTGACCTGGGGGTTTTCCGCCGATCCTGCCTCCGGGGCTCGACTGTGCGCATGGTGGAGATTCCCGCACACCCACGCGGGCGCTACGGTATGCGGATGCCGACTGAATTCACGGACAAGCACCTTCTCACCGAGCTGGGCCCGGTGGTCGAGGAGAATCTCGCTCGTCACATCGCCGAGGCCGACGGCTGGCTGCCGCACGATTTGGTCCCGTGGGACCAGGGCAAGAACTTTGCATTCATGGGTGGGACGGACTGGTCGGCCGATCAGTCGACCCTGAGCGAGGTGGAGGCGCTTGCGCTCACCGTGGGCGTTCTCGTCGCCGACAACGTGCCCGCATACCACCGGGAGATCGCCAAGCACCTGGCCATGGTGGGTCCGTGGTGGCGTTGGGTCGGCCGCTGGACGGCGGAGGAGAACCGGCACTCCATCGTGCTCAGGAACTATCTGATGGTGACCCGCGCGGTCGATCCCGTCGCACTCGAGCGCGCCCGGATGGACGAGATGGTGCGTGGATACGCCATGCCGCCGATGCACCTGCTGGAGATGCTGGCCAACTCGGCATTCGAAGAGAAGGCCGCGGCAGTCCGGCACCACAACACCGCCGCCCTCGCGGAGGACCCGCTGGTGGCATCGATCGAAGCGCGGCTGGCTGCCGATGACGAACTGCAGTCGGTGTTCTACCGCAACGTCGTCGAAGGCGCCTTCGCGGTGGCGCCCGATCAGACGATGCGCGCCATCGCGTCGCGGATCGACGCATTCGATGTGCCGAGCGTGGAGTTGCCCGGCGGGAAGAACAGCACTGCGGTGCTCGCCGAAGCCGGCATCTACGATCCGGCACACCAGCGGGAGAAGGTGTTCGCACCGCTCCTCGCGGCGTGGAACATCGCCGGCCGCTCCGATGTCGGGACCGAAGGCGAGAAGGCCCGCGAGAAACTGTCCGCCCTGCTGTAGAGATCGGCAGCGACAGTGGCCCGCACTCCGAGGAGTGCGGGCCACTTGCATGTCGAGCGGAAGCTCAGTCCTCGACCTTCGCCATGGCGAGCACGTCGAGACGCTTGTCGAGCTCCTCCTCGCTGAGCTTGTCACCGATCAGACCGCGGTCGACGACGGTCTCCCGGATCGTCTTCTTCTCCTTCAAGGCCTGCTTGGCAACGGCAGCCGCCTCCTCGTATCCGATCGCCGAGTTCAAGGGCGTGACGATGGACGGCGACGACTCCGCGAGGGTCCTCAGGTGATCGGTGTTGGCCACCAGGCCGGCGACGCACCTGTCGGCGAACAAGCGCGTGACGTTGGCGAGGAGGGTGAACGATTCGAGCACGTTGCGGGCCATCATCGGGATATAGACGTTCAACTCGAATGCGCCCGCGGCACCGCCCCAGGCAACGGCGGCGTCGTTGCCGACCACCTGGGCAGCTACCTGGGTGGCTGCCTCGGGAAGCACCGGATTGACCTTGCCGGGCATGATCGAACTGCCGGGCTGCAGGTCAGGGAGCCGAATTTCACCCAATCCGGTGAGCGGACCCGAGCCCATCCAGCGGATGTCGTTGGCGATCTTGGTGAGCGAGACCGCGATGGTGCGCATCGCCCCGGATGCCTCGACGAGACCGTCCCGCGCCGCCTGTGCCTCGAAACTGTTCTTTGCCGGCGTGAGCGCGTCCACGCCCGTCGCTTTGACCAGTTCCGCGACGACCTTCGGTCCGAAACCGTCCGGGGCATTGAGGCCGGTCCCGACTGCTGTGCCCCCGATGGGCAATTCGCCGAGCCGTGGCAGGCACGCCACGATGCGTTCCATGCCGGCTTCCATCTGCCGGGCGTACCCACCGAACTCCTGTCCCAGTGTCACCGGGACCGCGTCCATGAGATGGGTGCGTCCCGACTTCACGACCGTCTTCCACTCGGTGGACTTGTCGAGCAAGGCCAACCGGAGGTGGTCGAGTGCGGGGATCAAGTTCTTCACCGCGGCCTCGGTCGCGGCAACATGAGTGGCGGTGGGGAAGGTGTCGTTCGACGACTGCGACATGTTGACGTCGTCGTTGGGGTGGACGACGACACCCGCCGCGGCAGCGATCGAAGCGATCACCTCGTTGGCGTTCATATTGGAGCTGGTTCCGGAGCCCGTCTGGAAGACGTCGATGGGGAACTGGTCGTCGTGCTTGCCTTCGGCGATCTCACCTGCCGCCGCGATGATCGCGTCGGCCTTCTCGGGATCGAGAAGCCCGAGATCCTTGTTGACCTGCGCACACGCCGCTTTCAGGAGGCCCATGGCGCGAATCTGGGTGCGCTCGAGACCTCGACCACTGATCGGGAAGTTCTCGACGGCGCGTTGCGTCTGCGCGCGCCACAGCGCGTCCACGGGGACCCGCACCTCGCCCATGGTGTCGTGTTCGATCCGGTACTGCTGCTCGTTGCTCTCCGTCATGGGTCAAACATTGCCACTTCCGGGCGCTGCGCGCCCGTGTGCCTTTCTGGTGGCAGGGAGCTACCAGAAAGGCGCACGGGCGGCGAAGCCGCTCAGAAGGAAGGCGGAACTGCCCCGTCTTCGCCCGTGAAGTCGACGGACGAATACTCACGAAGCTTCTCGAGGCGGTGGTACGCGTCGATCATGCGGACGGTGCCCGACTTGGACCGCATCACGATGGACTGGGTGGACGCGCCGCCGCCGTAGTAGCGGACACCACGCAGGAGGTCACCGTCGGTGACACCCGTGGCGCAGAAGAAGACGTTCTCGCCCGACACCAGGTCCTCGGTGGTCAGCACGCGGTCGAGGTCGTGGCCGGCGTCGATGGCCTTCTGACGCTCGGCGTCGTCGGTCGGGGCCAGCCGGCCCTGCAGCGAACCACCCATACAGCGCATGGCGGCGGCGGCGATGATGCCCTCGGGCGTGCCACCGGTGCCGATCAAGATGTCGGTGCCCGACTCCGGACGCGCGGCGGCGATCGCACCCGCGACGTCGCCGTCGGAGATGAGACGGATCCGGGCGCCGGTGTCCCGGACCTCCTGGATGAGCCCGGCGTGCCGCGGACGGTCGAGGATACAGACCGTCACGTCGGAGGTAGACGCCTTGCGGACCTTCGCGACACGCTTGATGTTCTCGGCGACGGGCGCGGTGATGTCGATGACATCGGCGGCGTCGGGACCGACGGCGATCTTCTCCATGTAGAACACGGCGGACGGGTCGAACATCGCGCCGCGCTCGGCGACTGCGAGGACAGCGATCGCATTGGGCATTCCCTTGGCCATCAGGGTGGTTCCGTCGACCGGGTCGACCGCGAAGTCGCAGTCGGGGCCGTCGCCGTTGCCGACCTCTTCGCCGTTGAACAGCATCGGGGCTTCGTCCTTCTCGCCCTCGCCGATGACCACGACACCGCGCATCGAGACGGAGCTCACGAGCTGGCGCATGGCGTCGACGGCGGCGCCGTCGCCACCCTCCTTGTCGCCACGGCCGACCCAGCGACCGGCAGCCATTGCACCAGCCTCGGTGACCCGGACCAATTCGAGAGCAAGATTTCGGTCCGGGGCCTCGCGGCGACTCGATGTGGTGCTGGCCGTCATGGGCTGTGCCTCCTGGTGCAGTCCTGGTCGACGTTGTACGTCGACGCTGTGCCGGTCGGCCTGTCGGCCGCCGACTGTCGAGTGGATCTCAGCGTTGATTCTCCCAGAAGAAAGTGTGACGTGCGCTGCTGGGGCGACATATCGGGGACCGAGAATCGTGGTTCGGGGGCCGACCCTGGATACTGGTGTGCGTGGCATCCGATAAACCGCGCATCCTGCACAACAACCGCGACATGGTGTGGTCGCTCGTACCCCTCGTCCTGTTCTGCGTGCTGATCGCGGGTATCGCCAGTCAGTGCACCTTCAGCCCCGGCGGTCCGACGACCGGCCCGATCCCCAGCTTCGACATCGACGCCGCGCTGAAGTACGACGCGAACGACCTTCCGTTCCCGGTTCGGCAACCGGCGACGCCCGAGGGCTGGACACCCAACTCGGGTAGCCGCAGCATCGTCAGTGGCGACGGCGGCGGCGACTCGAGCACCGTCGGCTTCATCACGCCGGCCGGCCGGTACATCCAGCTGACGCAGAGCAACGCGCTCGAAACCGTGCTGGTGCCCTTCGTGGCCGGTGGTCCGCGGACGGCCACCGGAACGGAGGACATCGCAGGTCACACCTGGATCGTGTACGGCGGTGAGGGAGTCGAACCGATCTGGGTCTCCGACTTCGGGGACGTGCGGCTCCTCGTCACGGGCAGCGCCTCGGAAGAGGCATTCGAACAGTTGACGACTGCGGCGGCCGACGCCGAAATCCTCCCGGCCTGACCGAAGCCGGTTCGTCAGCTCTCGTCGTCGGCGTGCGCGAGGGCAGTCTCGACGCGCTTGCGGGCTCCCGCCAGGTGTTCTTCGCACCGCTTCGCGAGGGCCTCACCGCGCTCCCACAGGGCGAGTGACGCGTCGAGGTCGAGGCCGCCCTGTTCGAGAACCTTGACCACGTCGACCAGCTCGTCGCGGGCCGCCTCGTAGCCGAGTTCCGCGATGTCGGTGTCGGTGTCGTTGTCGCTGGGCTTACTCATACAGCTATTTTTCCTTTCCCATCACCGCGGCGCGGATGGCGCCGTCGGCGACTCGAACTCGGATCTGAGTGCCGGGCGGGGCGTCGTCGATCGAGCGCAGCACCTCGGGGTCGCCCTCGGGCACGATCCGCTGGACCACCGAATAGCCGCGGGCGAGCGTGGCTGCGGGTCCGAGCGTCGCGAGCCGGGCGCGCAGGTGTTCGACGGTGGTGCTCTCCGCGGCGATCGCCCTGCTGATGTCGCGGCGGCCGGCGTCGCGCAACCGCTCGATCTCGTCGCCCCGCTGATATAGCGCGCGCCCCGGGTCGGCGAGTACCGGCCGGCTCCGCAGCTGGGAGATCAGGTGGGATTCGCGCTGTACCCAATTTCGGAGTGCTGCTGCACTGCGTGAGCGCAGTTCGCTGACGAGCGCCTGCTCGGCGACGGCGTCGGGAACCACCCGTTTGGCGGCGTCCGTGGGGGTGGCGGCGCGCAGATCGGCGACGTGATCGCTGAGCGGGCTGTCGGGCTCGTGTCCGATGGCGCTGACGATCGGGGTCGTGCAGGCGACGATCGCCCGGCACAGAGTTTCGTCGGAGAACGGCAGCAGGTCCTCAACGCTGCCGCCACCACGGGCCAGAATGATCACGTCCACGTGGGGGTCGGCGTCGAGTTCCTTCAACGCATCGAGGATCTGCGGGACAGCGGTGACGCCCTGCACCGGGGTGTTACGAATCTCGAAGCGCACGGCCGGCCAACGGCGTTGCGCCACGCTGAGAACGTCGTGCTCGGCGGCGCTCGCCCGGCCGGTGATCAGGCCGACGGTACCGGGAAGGAAGGGCAGCGGGCGCTTGAGCCGGGGGTCGAACAGGCCCTCCGCGGCCAGGAGCGCGCGGAGTCGCTCGATCCGGGCGAGGAGTTCGCCGATTCCCACCGCGCGGATCTCCGTGACTCGCAACGACACCGATCCGCGGCCGGTGTAGAACGACAACTTCCCGAACATCACCACCCGACTGCCCTCGGTGAGGGGGACGGGGGAGTTTTGCAACAGCTGAGGTGAGCACGTCACGGAAAGGGACATGTCGACGGACGGATCGCGCAGGACGAGAAATGCAGTCCGGGTTCCCGGACGGGCATTGATCTGAGTGATCTGACCCTCGACCCACACACTTCCGAGCCGATCGATCCACTGAGCGACCTTGGCCGAGACGGTACGAACCGGCCACGGTTTGTCGGCGGTACTCGGTGCGGTGCTGGCTGCGCGGGATTGGGCGGAAGTCACTTGGCCTTGGCGGTGGTTATGCGGTTGGTCAGCATGGTCAGGAACGGTGCGCGGGCCAGCGTCGCCGTCTCGTAATCCAGCAATGTCGTCAGGTCCTCGACGGACAGCGACCGCAGTCGTGCCCGCAACTGGGCGAGGGTCAGCGACGCGTAGTCGAGGTAGACGGCGATCTCCGGTTCGGCGACGGCGGAAGCAGGCTTCGGGTTCGTGGTCTTGGCCACACCGTTGGTGCCCGAGGTGGTCGGGCCGGCAGCCGCGGGAACGGCGGACTTCTCCGAAGTGTTCTCGTCCTGAGGGCTGAGGGAGTACAGCGCGAAGCGGCCGGGCCCGGCGGGACGATCGTCCGGGGCGTCCTCGATATCGGGTTCTCCGTCGGTGTCCTCGTCGAACACCGCCCACGACGGTTGCTCGTCGTCGTGCGACCAGTGGATGAGGGCGAAGGCCTGGTCACCCTTGATGGCCAGCGCCGTCATGGTCTGCTGGACTCGCATCGTGGTCTGCAGCACCTGGCTGACCGCAGTCATCGGCAGAGTGACCGCCGTAGTAGGCAGCCTCCTGGCTTCTTCGACGGCCGTCACTGCGATTCCAGCGGCGACACGCGCCACGAACGGGGGACGAATCATGCTCACAGCCTGCCTGACATCGGCACGTTTGGGTAGCCGACGTGCCCACAGCGTGGACGACTCCGACTCGATGACGCGCACAGTACTCCTGCGTGGCCCAGCGAAAGTGTCGTCGCTGGGGGGTGACCCGTACGCTGGAACCATGTCTTCGGCTGTTCCACTCAATGTGGGTATCACACGTTCGGCAGATTCGGGAGTCTCGCGCGCGAGCGGCGAGAAGCGAGTGCTGCTTGCCGAACCCCGCGGTTACTGCGCCGGCGTGGACCGCGCTGTCGAGACGGTCGAGAAGGCGCTGGAGAAGCACGGCGCCCCGATCTACGTCCGCAAGGAAATCGTGCACAACCGCCACGTGGTGGAAACGCTTACCGAGCGCGGCGTGATCTTCGTCGACGAAACCGACGAGGTGCCCGAAGGTGCGTTGCTCGTCTTTTCCGCGCACGGTGTGTCGCCGGCCGTGCACGAGTCGGCCGCGGCCCGCAACCTCCGCACCATCGATGCGACGTGTCCGCTGGTCACCAAGGTCCACCAGGAAGCGAAGCGGTTCGCCCGCGACGACTACGACATCCTCCTCATCGGCCACGAGGGCCACGAGGAAGTCGAGGGCACGGCCGGTGAGGCCCCCGACCATGTTCAGCTGGTCGACGGACCGGACTCGGTGGACGCCGTCTCGGTCCGCGACGAGTCGAAGGTCATCTGGCTGTCGCAGACCACGCTGAGCGTCGACGAGACCATGCAGACCGTGGCACGGCTGCGTGAGAAGTTCCCCCACCTGCAGGATCCGCCGAGCGACGACATTTGCTACGCCACTCAGAACCGTCAGGTCGCGGTCAAGGCGATGGCGCCCGAGTGCGATCTGGTGATCGTGGTCGGCTCCCGCAACTCTTCCAATTCCGTGCGCCTTGTCGAGGTCGCTCTGGGTGCCGGCGCGAAGGCGTCGTATCTCGTCGACTTCGCCCGTGAGGTGGATCCGGCGTGGCTCGACGGTGTCCGCACGGTCGGCATCACCTCCGGCGCCTCTGTGCCGGAAATTCTCGTGCGCGGGGTGATCGACCTGCTGGCCGAGCACGGGTTCCACGACGTCCAGTCGGTCACCACGGCCAACGAGACGCTCGTCTTCGCGCTGCCTCGGGAGCTTCGCGCCGCCCGGCACTGACCCCCTCGACCGCAGCGGTCAGCGGGGCTGCTCCGTCTCGAACGGCGGTTCGTAGCGGTCCCGGTAGCGCACCTGAGGGATCGGGTGAGCAGGCACGTCGGTGCTCGGTCTGTAGCGTGCCGTCGGCCGCTGCGGGGCCGATCGAGGTGTCTCGGTGGAGCGCGAGGGTTGTGCGCTGCGCGGTACCTGGGTTGCGCGGGGTGCCTGCGCCATCCTGTCGGATACCGGCGGCGGGGGAGTGGGGCGGCCCGACGATGCCGACCGGCGCGCGGGCGGTGCGTCGGCTCGTCGCGCCGACGAGCGAGGGTGCTCCCGCGCAGTACGTTTCTGCCGCATTCTGGTGGCCGTCTGCTCGGCGTCCGGTGCGGTCCGACGAGTGCGCGTGCCCTCACGCGCAGAGCGAGGTGCGCGACGACGTTCCGCCGCGCGGGCCGGCCCGGTACGCCGCTGTTGCAGGAAGAAGAGCCGCAGGCCGCCGATCACCAAGACGGCGACGGTGGCGGCGAGCATGATCGGGAACCGGTTGACCAGCGGGTAGGCGACATTGATGGCAAGGTCTCGTAGTGCGGTGCTGTTCTCGTCCGCGATCAGGCTCTGGCCGAGCGGTACTCCGACGAACAGGATCAGCGGTGGTTGAACGATCGCAGTGAAGAGGGCCCGGTTGCCGGCCGCCAGCACGGCGAGGACACAGCCGAGGAAATAGAACGTCGAGAAGGCTGCCGTGAGTTCGCGCCCCCCGGCCGCATCGGCCGCGAACCCGACACAGGTGACGCCGACGGCCAGAAGAATGACACCCCACCAGGGGAGACCGGGGACCGACCCGACAATCGACTGCCGGTCGAGCGGCACCCCGGAGCGAGCACGTTGGGTTGCAGACACACAACGACAGTAGCGGCAACACGTCGACTATCCCCGTTGGCGTGACCGGTCGGATACCGGACTCGCGCCGTATTTGTGTGGTTCCTCACGAATCGGCGGGGCGACATCGCCCACGGGTCCGGGTGCCGGGTGATCGGTCGTGCGCCACGCGGTCGGGGTGTTCGAGGATGTCGGCATCGTGCTCTACCGTCCGAGACATGAGGATCCTGCACACGTCGGACTGGCACATCGGACGCACGTTCCACGGAGTGGATCTGCTCGCCGATCAGTCCCGGGTGCTCGATTCGATCGCCGCGCTGGTCCGCGAGCACGCGGTAGATGTCGTGGTAGTTCCCGGTGACGTGTACGACCGCTCGATTCCCAGCGCGGACGCCGTCACGGCGTGCAACCGCGGCTTCGAGGCGATCCGCGACGCCGGTGCGGTCATCATCGCAACTTCCGGTAATCACGACTCCGCCGCGCGACTGGGCGCGGGCGCCGCCTTCTCCCGTGCGGGCGGTCTCCACCTGATGACCACGGTGGCCGGCATCACATCGCCGGTAGTGCTGGAGGACGAGCACGGTCCGGTCGCGTTCTACGGAATTCCCTATCTCGAACCGGAGATCACCCGAACTCAGCTCGGTGTCCCCGCTGCCCGATCGCACGCGGAGATTCTCGATGCGGCCATGGATCGGGTGCGGGCAGACCGCGGCGCCAGGATCGCCGACGCGCCGGGTACGCGGTCGGTCGTGTTGGCTCACGCGTTTGTCGTGGGGGCCGAGGCCACAGGGTCGGAACGCTCCATCTCGGTCGGCGGCGTCGAGACGGTGTCGGCGTCGGCGTTCGGTGACGTCGATTACGTGGCGCTGGGCCATCTGCACTCACCGCAGACGCTGACGGAGCACATCCGGTACTCGGGGTCGCCGCTGCCGTACTCCTTCGGTGAGCGCACCCACCGCAAGGCTGTCTTTCTCGTCGACCTCGCTGCGGACGGGCTCCGCCGTGTGGAGCGAGTGGATCTGCCCGTCGTCCGCGGCCTGCGACAACTCACCGGCACTGTGGCGGAGCTACTCGAACGTGAGCACTTCCAGGACGCGGAGGACTGCTACGTGTCCGCGGTCCTCACCGATCCGCAACGCCCCGTGGACGCCATGCGCTCCCTGCAGACCCGTTTTCCGTTCGCCGTCCACCTCGAATGGCAGCGACCGGCAGGCACCGAGGATCTGCGGTACCGCGAGAAGGTGCATGGGCGTAGCGACGTGGAGATCACCCGCAGCTTCCTGACCGATGTGCGCAGCGAGCCGTCCCCGCGCGAAGTACGCCTCGTGGAGGCTGCTCTCGGCTACGCCGACCGTGCCGGGGAAGACACGGCCGGCGTCGTTTCGCTGGAACAGACGGCATGAGGCTGCATCGACTCGAGGTCGAGGCCTTCGGGCCGTTCGCGAATTCTGTCGAGGTCGATTTCGACCGACTCGGTGCCGACGGCCTGTTCCTGCTGCACGGTCATACCGGTGCGGGCAAGACTACGGTCCTCGACGCCGTGGCCTTCGCGCTCTACGGCACTGTTCCCGGCGCGCGGAAGGACGGAAAGCGGCTGCTCTCCGACCATGCTCCGGCAGGGTCGGTGCCGACGGTGACACTCGAGACGACCATCGCCGGCCGCCGCCTCCGACTGGTGCGCAGTCCCGAATTCGACCGCCCGAAGCGGCGCGGTACGGGAACGATCAAGGAGAACGCCAAAGCGACTCTCACGTGGCTGGACGGCCGGGGCGAGAACCTGTCCCGCATCCCCGACATCGCCGAAGAAGTCGGCCGGTTGATGGGAATGAGCGCCGACCAGTTCTTTCAGGTCGTGCTGCTCCCGCAAGGTGAGTTCGCCCGATTCCTGCGTGCCGACAATGAAGAGCGCGGACAGTTGCTCGAGCGGTTGTTCGACACCACCAGGTTCGGGACGGTGGAGGAGTGGTTCCTGAGCAGGCGGCGAACGAGCGCTCACGACCTGGACGAGCATCAGCGTTCCATCGACGTGTTGATCGCCAAGGTGGCGACGGCGGCCGGGATCGAGGGGGGTGCGGACGCCGATCCGGTCACCTGGGCGCACAAACTCGAAGAGGAAGCGCGCGCCACCCGAGATGTGGCCGTCGACGAGCTCGAGGGGGTCAAGTGTGACGCGGCCCGGACCCGTGATGCCTTGGCGGAGGCTCGCCGGATCGTCGAGCTGCAGAACCGGCGCGCCCAGGCAGAAGCCGAACTCACCGAATACGAGGCCGGAGCTTCCGAGCGAGCGGTTCTCGCGGCCGAAGTCGCCGAAGCGCGGCGGGCCGAACCGGTGGCCGCCGTCGTCCGCGAAGCGGACGCCGCCCGCGACAAGGCCGCGATGGCGGCACGGCGGGTTGCCGCCATCGCAGACCGGCTGTGTTCGACGCCCGGCGGTGCAGAGGTGGTCGAGCAACTGTCGTGGCCGCCGAACAATCAAGAGCGTGAACATCTTCGATCATGTATCCGGTCGTGGCGCGACGACGTCGTCCGCCTCGACGGTGTGCTCGCCGAGTCGGAAATTGCAGATCGGCTCGACGCTGAACTCGACCGATTGCGCGCCCGGCAATTCGCACTCGCCGACACTCGTGCGGAGCTTTCCCGCGAACGCGAGGAATTGCCCGGAGCCATCCGGGACGCGGAACGAGCTCTCGACGAGGCCGAGAATGCTCGCGTGTCTTTGCCTGCGCTCGAGGACGTTCGCGCTCGTGCGGCCGACGCCGCAGCGGCGGCCGCCGAGCTCCGCACGTGCCGGGCGGGACGCGGCGCACTCGAACGCGCCGTGCTGGGCGCCCGGCAAGAACACCAAGATGCGCGGGAACACTGGCTCACCCTGCTGCAGCGCCGGATCTTGGGCATGGCTGCCGAACTCGCGAGCACGCTCGAGGATGGTGAACCGTGTCAGGTGTGCGGTTCGGTAGAGCACCCCGCCCCGGCGGCAGCGTCCGAGCTGTTGGTCACCAAGGCCGATGAGGATTCGGCCCTCGCGGCGGAACAGCAGGCCGCGGCGAAGGTGAACACCGCGGTGGAGGCTCTGACAACGGCAGAACGCGCAATCGACGTCCTGGTCCAGCGTTGCGGCGACGGTGATGTAGCGGAACTCGACGTAGAACTCGCCGCCGCCGAGGCGGCGGTACACCGTGCGACCGAACTCGGTGAGCGGGCCGCATCGCGGGCTCAGCATCTCGGTGAACTCCGCGACCGCGAGTCGCAGCTGCACGCTCGTTCGCATGATCTGGCGGTCGACGCTGCCACCGTCGCCGAGAAGATCACCTCGGGAGTGGCGCAACTCGAGGAGATTCGGGCACGGGTGAGTGAGGCAGCAGATGACGACCGCAGTCCCGCGGCCCGCCGCTCCCGCATCGAGGTGCTGGCGGATGCCGCATCGGATCTGCTCGATGCGCGGGACGAGGGGGCAGTAGCAGAGGCTTCGGCTGGGGAACTCGCGGCGAAGGCCGAATTGCTCTCTCGCGAAGCCGGATTCGCTGAAACCAGCGCCGCGGTGGCAGCGGTGCGCTCCGTCGCCCGGCAGGACGAGATCGACGCCCTTCTCACGGCTGCCCGTGATGCCGAGGTCGGGGCACGCCGGGTCCTCGACGATCCCGAGATCGTCGCGGTCGCCGATGCGCCGCCAGTCGATCTGGTGTCTGCCCAGCAGGCGCACGACGCCGCGGCAGAGGCAGTGAACGTCGCTGTGGCAGTAGCGTCTGAGGCGGAACGCCGGCTACTCGATCTCGAGCGTTACGCCGGTCAGCTCGAGAGAACTGCCGCGGCAATCGCCCCGATGCAGGCGGAACACGAGGAACTGGCTGCTCTCGCCGAGGTGATCGCCGGCCGTGGTCAGAACTCACGGAAGATGTCGCTGCGGTCCTACGTTCTCGCGGCACGGCTCGAGGAAGTCGCGGTCTCGGCGTCCGCCCGGCTGAGCCGGATGTCTGCTGGACGTTACTCGTTCGTGCACACCGACGAGGCAGGTCCGCGTGGTCGTCGTGGCGGCCTCGGACTCGACATCCGCGACGACTACACCGGCGTTGTTCGGTCGGCGAAGACACTGTCCGGCGGCGAGTCGTTTCTTGCGTCGCTGTCGTTGGCGCTCGGTCTCGCCGACGTGGTCGCGGCGGAGTCCGGTGGCGTCGTCCTCGACACCATGTTCATCGACGAGGGGTTCGGCACGCTCGACGCCGACACGCTCGATTCGGTGATGGGCGTGCTCGACGAATTGCGGGACGGGGGTCGCGTGGTCGGTATCGTCAGCCACGTCGACGAGATGCGTCAGCGAATTCCCAGCCGACTCCACGTGATTCGCGGCCGGACCGGTTCGACGGTCGAGGTGATCGCGGGTTGAGCGCCGATCACCCGGCATTCGGTGTGATGGATTTGGGGGCGATACCTTTGGGCGCGACGGCGGCTTCGTCGATCGTCACACCCTCCCGCTCGGCATCGTCGATGTCCTCGTCGGCGGCGACGTCGTCGGGGATGTTGGCTTCGGCACTCTTCTCGTCGATCTGTTCGCCGATGTAGCGCACCGCGACGGCGGCCACGGCGGCGGCAGGCACCGCGAGGAAGGCGCCGACGATGCCGAACACCGAGGCGCCCGCCGTGACGGCGAGCAGCACCACGACCGCGTGTAGTTTCATGCTCTTGCTCTGCAGGACGGGCTGCAGCACGTTGCCTTCGATCTGCTGCACCACCAGGATGATGATCAGCACGATCACCGCGGTGGTGAGCCCGTTGGCCACCAAGGCGACGAGGACGGCGAGAGCGCCGGCGACGAACGCACCGACGATCGGGATGAAGCCACCGATGAACGTCAGGATCGCGAGGACCGGTGCGAGGGGTACGCCGAGAATGAGCAGCCCCGCGCCGATGAACACCGCGTCGATGAGGCTCACGAGTGCCTGCGTTCGGATGAACCCGCCGAGCGTCTCCCACATCCGGCTGAGCACCACTTCGAGGTGACGGCCGGCGCGGCCGCCGCTCACGGAGTGGAGCCAGGGGAGGAAGCGCGGTCCGTCCTTGATGAAGAAGAACGACAGAACCAGCACCAGGCCGAGCGTGATCAGCAGGGAGCTGGCGGTGCTGACGCCGGTGAACACGCCGGACGCGATGACCGTTCCACTTTCCTGGACCTTGGTGACGATGGTGTGGATTCCCTCGTCGATTTGATCGTCCTTGAGGTTGATCGGCGGGCCCTGCAACCAGTCCTGCACCTGGTTGATGCCCTCGGTGGCCTTGTTGGCCAGCTCCGGAGCCTGGCTGACCACCGAGGGCACGATGCCCGCGATGATGCCCGCGAGCACCGCAATGAACAGAACGAGCGTGGTTGCGGCGGCCGCCGCCGAGGGCATGCCCCGTTTGGTCATCGCCCGCGTCGGCGGCCACAGCACGGTGCACACGACGATCGCGAGCAGGACGGGGAGGACGATCACCCAGAGTTTCTCGATGATCCACCCGAACAACAATGCGCCCAGCGCGATCGCGACGAGAACGAGCGACCACTTGGCCAGCCACATCCCGCCGAGTCCGATGAGATGCCCGCGGTCGGGTTTGGTGATGTCCTGCCCTGGCGCTGCCGGGGCTCCCTGCTCCGCCACAGTTGGTCCTCCCTCGTCTTGCAGACGTATCTGCCATATCGCTCCTGTGCCGCCCCGGTGCCGCGCTGACGCGGACCGGTGACCGCACTGACCACGTGTGCCGACTCTCCGTCCGCCGATCGTACTGACAGCGCGCCGCGCCGTCGTGTGAGGTCAGCAGCAGCGGGCACCCGGATTCGCGTCGGCGTCCGCGTAGCGCGCCTTCCAGTACTCGCGCTCGGTCGGCACCTCGGCGTCCGGATGGTTCCGGCGAAGGTGCTCGACGTACCTGCTGTAGTCGTGGTCGCCCATCAGCGACCCCGCCCACCACCAGGCGGTTCGGACGGCCCCGACGACCCTATTCATCATGGTGATGTGCCCTGTCCGTGTGGGTGTGCGCGGCACCGGGTGCGCGCACGACGCCCGACGCGATGAGTTCGTTCCATTCCTTGTCGAGTTCCTTCTCGGCGGCGGTGGGGACGAACCCGGCAGGTGCGAAGATCTTCGACGGTTGCTCGGGTGACTCGGTGGTCGGCAGTCCACCCGCCCGGAACGCTCTGATGCACACGATCAGTCCGGCCGCCACCACGACGAGGACGAGTCCGGCGAACACGATCGACAGCGTTCCCTGGATGAACGTGTTGCGGATGACCGCGTCGATGGCGTCCGGGGTCTTCGCGGAACCGAAGCTGGTCTTGCCGGCTTCCTTGGCATCTTTGAAAGCAGCGTGCTGGGACCAGTAGCCGATGGACGTGTTGCCGGAGAAGATCTTCTGCCACGATGCGGTCATCGTGACGATCAGGTCCCAGACGAGCGGCACCCCGGGAATCCACGCCCACTTGAAGAGGCCCTTCTTCATGACGACGGCGAGGACCACGGTCAGGGCGATTGCGGCGAGCAGCTGGTTCGCGATGCCGAAGAGCGGGAAAAGGGTATTGATTCCGCCGAGCGGGTCGGTGACGCCCATCAGCAGGATGGCGCCCCAGAGTCCGACGACCGCCAGCGAGCAGACCCATGCTCCGACGCGCCACGACGGATCCTTGAACTTGCGGGCCGGGCCACCGAAGTTGCCCAGGGAATCGGAGAGCATGAACCGGGCGACACGAGTGCCTGCGTCGACGGTGGTGAGGATGAACAGCGCCTCGAACATGATGGCGAAGTGATACCAGAACGACTTCAGGGCTGCGCCGCCGAGGAACTGACTGAGCACTTCCGACATGCCGAAGGCGAGTGTGGGTGCGCCACCGGTGCGGGAGATGATCGATTCCTCGCCGACGTTCTCGGCGGCTTCGGAGATGGTACCGGGTGAGATGTCAGGACTGGTCAGTCCGAGCCCGTTCACGTAATCGGCTGCAGTTTCCGGGGTTCCGCCGGTGAGGGTGGACGGGGCATTGAGCACGAAGTACAGGTGCTGGTCGATGATGCAGGCCGTGACGAGCGCCATGATGGCTACGAACGACTCGGTGAGCATGCCGCCGTAGCCGATCAGCCGCATCTGCTTTTCCTTCGCCAGCAGCTTGGGCGTGGTGCCGGAGGAGATGAGGGCGTGGAAACCGGACAGCGCGCCGCACGCGATCGTGATGAACAGGAACGGGAACAGCGAGCCCGCGAAGGCGGGGCCGTTGCCCTCGATGGCGAACGTGGTGACATCCGGCATCTTGATGGTGGGCTGCGCGACCAGGATTCCGACGGCCAGCAGGATGATCGTGCCGATCTTCATGAACGTCGACAGGTAGTCGCGGGGGGCCAGTAGCAGCCACACGGGCAGGACGGATGCGGCGAAACCGTAGGCGAGTATCAGCCAGGCGATGGTGACCTTGGAGAGCGTGAACCAGTCGGCGCCCCAGCCGGTGTCGGCGACCCAACCGCCGGACACGATGGCGAGCAGCAGCAGCACGACGCCGATCAGCGACACCTCCGCGACCTTGCCGGGACGGAGATACCGCAGGTAGACGCCCATGAAGAGGGCGATCGGGATGGTCATCGCAATGGAGAAGACACCCCACGGGCTTTCGGCGAGCGCGTTGACGACGACCAGCGCCAGGACGGCGATGAGAATGATCATGATGACGAAGACGCCGATCATGGCGGCGACACCACCGACCACGCCGAGTTCGTCCCGGGCCATCTGACCGAGGCTGCGTCCACGGCGTTTCGTCGAGATCCACAGGACGAGGAAATCCTGGACGGCTCCTGCGAAGACGACGCCGATGATGATCCACAGGGTGCCGGGCAGGTAGCCCATCTGCGCGGCGAGGACGGGGCCGACGAGAGGGCCTGCGCCGGCGATGGCGGCGAAGTGGTGGCCGAACAGCACCCGCCGGTCCGTCGGCATGTAGTCCTTGCCGTTCTCCAGGATCTCGGCGGGGGTGGCCCGGTCGTCACGGGGTTGGACGAGTTTGCGCTCGATCAGCCGTGCGTAGAAGCGGTAGGCGATGAGGTAGGTGCAGACGGCTGCGACCACGAACCACACGGCACTGATGTCTTCACCGCGGACGAACGCGATCATGGCCCAGGCGATGCCGCCGACAATGCCGAGGACGATGAAGACGATCCGTGCCGTCGGGGAAATCGTGGTGCGGTCTACGACTCCCACTGGTGGCAGATCGGGGTCCGTCCTCAGATATTCGACCTCGGGCTCGGGGGCGGCTTTCAGAGCCATCGCGATCTCCTTTCCAGCGTTCCCGTCGTCATTGTGTGGCAGGGGAACGGTGTCGACACGGCTCACGGTGTTGTGGCCTCCGCCACACTATTGCCCCCAGATTGCCAGTGTGGGCCGACACGGAAAAATGTCTCCCGTTTATGTGGAGGCAAACCCGGGCAGGCTGAAGGGAGAGCCCGGGGAGTGTCGGAGCCGCCGGACTCGACGAGCTTCGTCGAACGGAGACGCGCGATGGATGGGACCGTGCTCGTATGCCTGCCGTATGCCGGTTCCGGTGCGTCGTTCTTCCGCGGGTGGCGCGGTTTCGCTCCGCGAGGGCTCGATGTCGTCCCGCTGCAACTGCCCGGGCGCGAGGAGCGCTTCGTGGAACCTCCGCTCACCGAGGTCGCGGAGGCCGTCGACGATCTCCTGCCCCGGGTGCTGCCGATCGGGCGAGATGCGGAGCGGGTCGCGATCTTCGGACACAGCCTGGGTGCGGTTCTCGCCTACGAGCTCGCCCATCGCCTGGCCGGTGAGGCCGGTGTGCCCCTGACACATCTGTTCGTGAGCGGGTCGCCCGGGCCCGCGACGGTCCGTGAGATCCGCGCTTCGCTGCTGGATGACAAGGGGTTTCTCGCGCAGGTGCACGAACTGGCCGGTTACTCGCATCCGGCGTTGGAGAATCCCGAACTACGCGAACTTCTCCTCCCGGTCCTCCGCGCCGACGTCGAGATGCACGAGAATTACCGGCCGCCGCCGCACTCACTACTGGACATCTCCGTGACGGCACTTCGCGGACGTGAGGACCACCTCGTCAGCGCGGAACAGGCAGCCCAGTGGAAAGAGGTGACCACGGCCGAGGCCACGGTGGTGGAACTCGACGGTGGCCACATGTACCTCACCGACCATCCGCACTCCCTCCTGCGACTCGTTGCGTCCCGCCTCGCAGGAACCGACTCGCGATGAGCCCCGCGCTGGAGGGGAAGACCGCCGTCGTCACCGGAGCTGCGCGGGGCATCGGACGTGCCTGTGCGATCGACTTCGCCGCGGGGGGTGCTGACCTGATGCTGCTCGACGTGTCCCGGGACATTGCGGGTGTTCCGTATCCGATGGGCTCGACGAGCCAGCTCGAGTACACCGCCGACCTGTGCCGCGACCACGGAGTGGCGGTGCTGACCCGTGCGGTGGATGTGCGGGTGCGCAGCGAGATCGACGCCGCCGTCGACGCGGCACACGAACGTTTCGGTCACGTCGACGTGCTGGTCAACAACGCAGGGATCGCGGCGCCGTCGGGAAAGCTCGTACACGAAATCGACGAGGACGAATGGCAGTTGATGATCGATGTCGACCTCTCGGGGGCGTGGCGGGCGATCGCGGCAACAGGGCGGATCATGGTGGCGCAACGCAGCGGCAGCATCATCAACATCAGTTCCACGGCGGGCATCGTCGGCTACAGCCGCTTCGCCGGTTATGTTGCCGCCAAACACGGACTGGTCGGACTGACCAAGGCCGTCGCACTGGACTACGCGCCGAGTGGCGTACGCGTGAATGCACTGTGCCCCGGTTCGGTCCGCGACAGCCCAGCGTTCGAAGGGCGGATGCTGTCCGAGATCGCTCGATCGCTCGGCATCCGAGTGGAGGAGCACGAGTCCGTGTTCGTGCAGTCGCAACCGGGCAATGCACTCATCGAACCCGAGGATGTCGCTGCGGCTGCCCGGTGGCTCGCCTCCGACGACTCGAGGCGAGTCACCGGATCGGTCGTCACGGTCGACGGAGGGTTCTCGGCTCGTTGACAGGCCGTCCGTCTGGAAGCTGCGGCGATGCGCCGGGCGTATCTCCGTACTCACTTCGAGGCGTTTCTTGGGTAGAATCGGCTTATGCACCAATCCCATTGGGGTCGGGCTGGGCTGGCGCGCACGGCGTACGGCCATGCACTGTCGGTGCGCATTCCCGCGGGCTCCTCGGCCGAAAACCTCTCGGCCGAAAGCTTCTCGGCCGCAGAACAATGGAACGACGATGCAATCGCTCGCACCCTCGAAGCCGCGAGTAGCCGGTGGTGGGGCAACGACGCTCCGCATCCGCGGCTGTGGATCGAACGCGTCGCCGCCGCCTCCACCGACTCGGTAGCACGGCGAAGACTCGATGCCGAGTTACGCCGGCCGATGAGTATCGACGGGCCCGTGATGCGGGTTGTGCTGTTGCGGTACTCGGACGGTGCGGCGGATCTCGTCGTCACCGCGGATCGCCGGGACCTGGACCCGCCGTCTCTTGCCGCGGTAGCAGATGTCCTGGTGGGCAACCGCAGTGCCGAACCACTCACCGCAGAACCCCTGCGACAACGCCTCGACGGGCGCGCCCTGGAAGCACCGCCTACGACAGGTATGCGTGGACGCACGGGCTTCTCCTGGGTGACAGGTGAGGAACCGGGCCCACACCCAGCGCCGGTCCAGGTATCGCTCGGGCGACCTCCGTGCGACATCGCAGTCCGGGTAGCGCTCGCGGCTGGGAGAGTCCTCGGTCGGTACGAAGACCTCGACACGGTGCGGGTCGGTCTGTGGTCTCCGGATTCCGAGAGACCCGTGGATGTCCTGGGCGGATTCGACAAGTTCGACGTACTCTCGGTCGACTGCGCCGAACATCCTGCGAACGAGGACATTCCGCGATCGTGGACCGCGCCGGGTGACGACACGGAACCGCAGCGTATCGGTGTCCTCAGCGGCGCCCGTGGATGCCCGGGTACGGCGCAGCATTGGCTGGCCTGTCACAGCCCACCGTTTCCCCTCACGCTCGCCGTGGCGATCAGTGAGGCGGGGGACGCAACGCTCGCGGTGTACGCGCAACCGTATGTGGTGAACGCACAGGCAGCACGGCAATTCGCGCAGCACGCGGTCGAGATCTTTCGCCGCCTCGGGACTGCGGAAGTTTCGGGCTCCACGTGCGACGACGTGTTCGTGTCCGAGGACGATAGTCTCCGGGTTGCCGAATTGGGAGCGCACGTCGCAGCGGACCGGTCACAGCGGATCGACACCGTGTTCCGGCAGCGGGCCCGCGAGCGCCCGAACTCGGTTGCCCTGGTACAGGGTCGCCGCACCCTCACCTATGGTGAACTGGACGAGCACTCCCGCTGGGCCGCAGTCGGACTTCGGGAATGTGGCGTCGAACCCGGTCATCGTGTGGGCTTGTGCCTGGACCGCTCCATCGAGCTCGTCGTCACGATGCTGGCGATCCTCGAGGTGGGTGCGGCGTTCGTCCCCATGGACATCCGCCATCCCCCGGACCGTCTCGAGTACACCGCCGGTGACGCCGGGATCCGCCTGGTCGTCACCGATCGAACGAACACGAGCTGGGGGGATGGAATCCGCTCGCTGACTCCGCAGGATCTCGACGGCGCGGCGAGTGCTGCCCACCCCGACGGGGCCGTCGCATCCGGACTCGGGACGGAAATGAGTGACGGCACCGCAGTGGCGTACGTGATCTATACGTCGGGATCGACGGGTCGTCCCAAGGGTGTGCTGATTCCCCACTGCAATGTGCTCGCTCTCATGGCTGCCACGGAGGACGAATTCGCCCTCACGCCCGACGACACCTGGTCGATGTTCCACTCGTCGGCGTTCGATTTCTCGGTCTGGGAAATCTGGGGTGCGCTGCTGACGGGCGCCCGGCTGGTCATCGTGCCGTACTGGATATCCCGCTCACCGGTCGAATTCCACACGCTCCTCGAGGAGGAAGGTGTGAGCGTGCTGAGCCAAACGCCCTCGGCGTTCGGGCAACTGACGGTGGCGGACCGTGAACTGCCGAGCTTGGCACACCTCCGGTTGGTCGTGTTCGGTGGAGAGTCACTCGACACGCGCATGCTCGTGCCCTGGATGGACCGCTATCCGGAATCCAGGTGCCGATTGGTCAACATGTACGGGACCACCGAGACCACCGTTCACGTCACCGCCCACACGGTGACCCGACGGGACGCGTTGTCGAATTCGAAGGTGGTGGGCAAGGCGTTGCAGGGTTGGTCCGTGCACGTTCTCGACGATTGCGGCCGCCCCGTGCCGGCAGGTGTGACCGGTGAAATTTGTGTCGGTGGGGTCGGCGTCGCGCTGGGGTACCTGAACCGGCCCGAGCTGACCGAGGAGCGGTTCGTATCCCGGCGGGAAGGCGAAAAGCTGTATCGCACAGGAGATCGGGGCCGCCTTCACGGTGGCGGCACCCTCGAACACCTGGGCCGGCTGGATACGCAGGTTCAACTCCGCGGGTTCCGGGTGGAACTCGGTGAGGTACGGGGTGTCCTGCTCGATGACCCCGAGGTCACGGCTGCGGCAGTGGTGGCCACGGACACCGAAGACGATCCGGCAGGACCGGGCATCGACGCGTACGTGATCTCGCGCGACGGGAAAGCGGGGTCGATACGGCAACGCGCCGCCACGTTCCTGCCCGACTACATGCTGCCGCGCACGATCACCGTGGTCGAGACCCTGCCCCTCACTATCAACGGCAAACTGGACGTCGCCCGGCTTCCGGTGCCGGAGCGCCACTTCCCGACGCCGCCCACTCGGCCATCGCACGCGACGTCGACGAACGACCTGGCCGCCACTCTCACCGACATCTGGGAATCCGTCCTCGGTGTGCCCGTCGGCGCCGACGACAACCTGTTCGAACTCGGCGGAAACTCGTTGTGCGCCATCAAGGCCGACAGCATGATGCGAAGACTCGGCCTACCGGTACTCCCGATGCGGGAGTTGTATCTCCGGCCGAGTGTTCGGGGAATTTGCGACACCTTGAACAGGCTCTATCCGCCGGCGGACAGGTAGCGTTCGACGACAGGCCCGATCTCCTGCGCCGGTTCGGGCTGTGTCATGTCGTTGTGACGACACGCGACCGAATGTTCGTGGATGGTTCCGGCAACCGAAGTCCGCCAGGCTTCGACGGCGTGTGCGCCGCCGCCGTCCTGCGCCGCTTCGGCCGCGGTGAAGAACAGGAGATCACCGTCGAACGACGCCGGCGTGAATCGGCCGAGCATGCGCGTGGAGTTCGCGTACCCCTCGTTGATTCGTCGAAGATGCTCGGCGGTGAGCCCGGCCACGGCCGATCCATATGCCCGCTGTATCCGGAGAGCGGCCTCGCCGTACGTCAGGTCCTCGTCACCGGCCTCCGCCCCGGCATCGACGCCGAGGCCCGCGAGCAGCTCGCGGATCGGCAATGTCGCCGCGTGGTCCCCCTCCGGATTGCCGGGATAGCTGTCCAGGAGAACCAGCGCCGCGACCTCGTCACCGTCGCATCGCAGTGCGGTGGCCATGGCGTGGGCGATTGTCCCGCCGAGCGACCAGCCGAGGAGATGGTACGGGCCGTTCGGCTGGATCGCCTTGACCTCGTCGACGTATCGCCGGGCCAGTTCCTCGATCGATTCGTAGTTCGGACCGCCGCTGAGGGCGGGTAATTGCAGCCCGTACACGGGACGGTCCGGCGAGAGGTGACGCACGAGTGAGGTGTAGGCCCAGGCCAACCCGATCCCGGCATGGACACAGAACAGAGGCGGTCGGGACCCACCGGGGTGGAGGGGAACGAGCACCCGCAGTGCCGCGTCGATCGCGCCTGCATCGCTGCGGGCGGAATCAGATTCGGCATCGAGACGCCTGGCCAGTCCCGCTGCAGTCGGATCGAGGAACAACGCTTGCAGCGGGACCGCGCGTCCGAGCCGCTCCTCCACAGCGGTGACGACGCCTATCGCGGTGAGCGAGGTGCCACCGAGCGCGAAGAAGTCTTCGTCCACGCCGATCCGTCCGGCGTCGTCGTCACCGCCCTCCGGCCGAAGTGCCTCTTGGAACGCGTGGAGAACGGCGCGTTCGGTCGCGGTTCGAGGACCCCGTAACGGGGTGGACTCCGAATGGAAGGCCGGCTCCGGCAGGGCGCTACGGTCCAGCTTCCCGGCGGGGGTGAGCGGGATGTGGTCGAGGTGAACGATCGCGGCGGGGATCATGTGCGCCGGAAGCAGTTGCGACAGGTATGCGGTCAGTTCCGCCGGGTCGGCGGATCTCGTGTCGGATCGTATGTACGTGACGATTGCAGGGACGCCGCCCGGACCGGGTCTGCTGATGGTGGCGGCGAAGGAGACGTCCGGGTGTGTGGTGAGCGCCGTGTCGATCTCCCCCGGTTCGATCCGGAAACCTCGGATCTTGATCTGGAAGTCGGTGCGGCCCAGATGCTCGAGCGTGCCGTCGGCACGCGAGCGCACCAGGTCGCCGGTGCGGTACATCCTGTCACCGAACTTCGTGAAGGGACAGGCCACGAAGTGGTGCGCCGTCGTCCCGGGCCGGGCGTTGTATCCACGGGCAAGTCCCGGGCCGGCGAGATACAGTTCGCCGGGCGTGCCCGCCGGGACGGGATGGAGTCGGTCGTCGAGCACGGCAGCGACAAATCCGCGGGTGGGCCGGCCGATGGTGACGGGATCGCCGGAAGTGAGCGGCTCACTCATGTGCGACATGATGGTCGTTTCCGTAGGACCGTACGCGTTGACCATGCGACGGCCGGGCGCCCAGCGCGAGGCGAGGGCCGAGGGACACGACTCGCCCGCGACGGTGAGTACCCGAACGGTGTCGAGGCCGTCGGGTTCGAGGGTGGCCAGCGCCGTGGGGGTGATGAACGCGTGGGTGACCCCTTCCCGAACGAAGAACTCCGCCAGCGCAGGCCCGCCGTAGGTCATCGGGGGCGCGATGGTCACGCTCGCACCGGCACAGAACGCCATCGTCATCTCGAAGATCGACGCATCGAAGCTGGGGGACGCCAGGTGGGATACCCGCGCTTCGGGAGTGACACCCAGCCGTACCCGTTCCTGTTCGGCGAGATCGGCGAGACCGCGGTGGGTGAGCACGACACCCTTCGGTGTCCCCGTCGATCCGGAGGTGTAGATCAGATACGCGGGGTGGCCCAGGCGGAGAGTCGTGGTGCGGTCGGCGTCGGTGACGACGGCAGCGGGGAGGCCCTGGAGGTGCTCGTCGAATCCGGGTTCGTCGAGAACCAGCCACGACAGCGCCTCGGGAAGCTTCGCCCGGTACTCGGACACGGTGATGCCGAGTCGCGCGCCGCAGTCGTCGAGCATGTGGGAGATGCGCGCAGGGGGATAGGTGGGGTCTACCGGCACGAGGGCCGCCCCGGTCTTCACCACCGCCCACAGCGTGAGCACGGATGCGATCGAGCGGGGGAGGGCCGACGCGACAGCCTGTTCCGGTCCGGCGCCGCGCTGCACCAGCATCCGCGCCAGCCTGTTGGACCGTTCGTCGAGTTCCCGGTAGGTGAGGTGGCGGCCCTCGCAGGAGACGGCCACGTCTTCTCGACGGGCCTGCGCGGCGACTGCGAGGAGTTCCGACCACAGGTGTGGAGTGGACGCGGGCAGTCCTGCGGTGGGGACTTCCTCGTCACCGAGTCGGATGTCGCCGACCACGATCGCAGGGTCGGCGACGATCTGTTCGAGAATGCGGAGGAAACGGTTCGCGAAACCGGTGATCGTCGCAGGGTCGAACAGATCTGTGGCATAGGTGAATCCGGCGGCGATTCCCATCGGCTCCCCGGTGCTGTCGAGTTTCTCGGTGACCACCAGCTCGAGATCGACCTTGGCTGTCGCCGGTGCGGTCTCTGCCGGATGGACTGTGAGACCGGGAATCTCGAGGTCGTGCGGCGCGCTGCTGTCGAATTCGAGGGACACCTGGAACAACGGGGAATGCGCTGTCGAGCGGACCGGAGCGAGTGCCTCGACGAGTTGCTCGAACGGCAGGTCGGCGTGAATGAACGCTCCGAGATCGACTTCCCGGGTGTCGTCGAGGAGTTCGGTGAACGACTCGGCTCCCGTCACCCGAGTGCGCAATACCAGTGTATTGACGAACATGCCGACGAGGTCGTCGAGGGCGGGTTCGGCGCGGCCCGCGATCGGTGTGCCGATGACGATGTCCTCGGTGCCGGTCAGCCGGGACAGCAGGGCGGCGAAGGCGGCATGCAACGTCATGAAGAGCGTTGAATTGCTCGCGCGCGCCATGGAACGCAGCTGCCGATGGAGTTCGGGACCGATGCCGAACCCGCGGCGATCACCGCGGAGTGTGCGTTGTGGTGGTCGTGGGTGGTCGGTGGGGTGGGGGAGGAGGTCGGGGAGTGTGTGGAGGGTGTTTTTCCAGTAGTGGAGTTGGGTGGTGATGAGGCTGTGGGGGTCTTCGGTGGT
>NZ_JANFQF010000028.1 GCF_024438035.1 Rhodococcus tibetensis | reverse complement strand
CGACCACATCAGGTGATCTCAACGAGACCGGCAAGACCGTCACTGCCGAGAGCGGACGGGATCGGCTCCTCGAACTGTTGCTGATCGGCGCGGCAGCCTTTACCTCCGCAGGGATCGGGTCGCGTGGCCGGCGAAGCCTCCATGCCTTCCCCAGCAGCGCGGCCCGGACACCGGAATAACGAAGTCTCACAGACGGCCTCGCCCTGGGCGTACGACGCGAACAGCCATCCAGTCCCCACCCGCTACGTGGTCCGCGACCGGCAACTCATCCAACAGGTGCACGCCGACGCCCACACCGCATACCCCATCCTCGCCGACCCGCCACCGACCGGCGAACTACAAGACGTGGCGGCGAGCAAAAGCGCGTTCGGCAAGTCCCGGGCCAGCGACGACACCGGATATATCGGGCAGACCGCACAGAACCTGACCGCCCCACCGCCTGAGGCCGGGGCCACGGCCGGTACGACGGTACCGTTACCGCTCGGCGGCGCCGCCACCGTCACACCGGACGGTCCCGGCACCATCGACCTCGGCGACGACACCGGCCAAGACGAGTCCAGCGGTGGGCAAATCACCGCCGCCCAGTGGGCCGACGAGCTGACCGCCACCACCCCGGAGAACACCCACAACACCCCACCCGCGCATCCGGATGACGGTACGACGCTGAGCGAAATGGCCGCCCTGGACCAGCGTCGGCGCAGCGATCCCGACAGCGGCGACGATGCGGCCGAGGGGTTCTGGGATCAGGCCTGGGAGACGACGAAAGACTTCGCCCACGATTTTCCGCCGACCGGGCTGGCGATCGGCGGTGTGAAAGCCACGCTCGGGATCGTCGAGGGCTTCAATACGCTGTCTGGGCACGGCCCGGGTGGGCAGCAGGCCCAGGCCGACGCGACCCGGAACATGGCAAAGACCACCGCGGGAATCGTTCTCGACGGCACCCCGGCGACGAAGAATTTGTCCGACCATGCCGGTGTGCCGGGCCTGCTCGAACCCGGTGAGGGTGCGGAGTTGTCGACGGCTGCGAAGGAACAGTTCCTCGCCACCGAGGACTGGGACCACCCTTATGTCGGTGCCGGCGAAGTGGCCGTGAACGTCCTGTCCAGCGGTGTGGTTCCGGCGAAAGGTCTGGGCGTGGCCCGCGGTGACGCTGTGTCTGGGCCGACGCGAGCTGAAGTCGATGCTGCTCGGATCGCCTCGGGTGGGAGGCCTGCCGACGATACCGTGCGAGCTCCGACCCACCTTCCGGATATGCGACGCCAGTACATTGCTGAAATCGAACGCCTCGGCGAGGTCGAGGACACGATGCGAGCCCAGGGTGCATCGCCGGAACGAATCGCCGGAACGCTCTACGCAGAGCGCCGAGCGATAGGCGATAGGCGATAGGCGATAGGCGAGGGTTACAAAAATCTCACACCCGAGCCCCTCTACAGTCAGATTTATGGACGCAACGAAAGCGTGTATGGAGATCCGCTTGGTCCGTCGATCGAGTGGCTTCGAAATAGTGGGAAGTCGTGGGAGAGAATCATTCAAAGCTCTCAGCGTGCGGGCGGGAAGGACTTGGGGCTCGGAAGATGATACTCATGAGAGACTTTTACCACTGGTCGCGACTCGCTGAGTTGGACCCGGAAACCCGGATCTTGACGCTGCTCCCTCCTTCTCCGGGTACCGCCGATCGGCGAATATCGGGTGAAT
Source organism: Rhodococcus tibetensis (assembly GCF_024438035.1). Lineage (GTDB taxonomy): Bacteria > Actinomycetota > Actinomycetes > Mycobacteriales > Mycobacteriaceae > Rhodococcus_F > Rhodococcus_F tibetensis. The sequence goes on along the minus strand of NZ_JANFQF010000028.1, from coordinate 80,564 downwards.
TTGCTGAGATTGGGGGTACTGTCGTCCAGTTTTATCGAGGGGATCGAGTCGAATCCCCGTTGGTGTTGACTATTGGAGGAACCAGTGTCGTGGTTGGTCCTCGTATCCATGCGGAGTGGGTCCAGCTGGATCCAACTCATTGTGTACTCACAATCTTCGCGGAAGAACGCGAGCTGATTCACCTCGACTACGATCCGACGTCGCCGGCGCTCCCGCCGATGAGTGAAGCCAGTTGGCCGGACGAAGAGGACTACGACATAGGGTTGTTCGTTAACAACATCGTCAACGACGCTGAACGACAGCATGTGATCTTCATGTAGGGTCGCGCTCCGCGAGCAGTTGCTTATATCCGGATAAGGTGTTCATCGCCGAGGAAGGCTGCCGAGGTGTTCGATCGATACTCTCAGACGGGTGCTCTACGGCACTGCATATCGCCGGAGATCGGCCTGGACGCGTTCTACCGTGAACTCGAATCCGATTCGGACCCGATGTGACAGGGAATGTGTTGCCAGCCTGGCGTGATCCGCTCTGCGTACCTAATGCGCTTCCGAGGTCAACCCAGTGTGACGCAGTGTGTGGTCGCTGTCGGTAGCCGTTGCCGGCAGACGTCCGATGAACATTGTCGTGGTTGCGTCCACTGCGCCACCCCGAGAGTGTTTCACGAGTGCCCTCCAATTAGACTGCCCCCGTGACCCGTTCAGTGCAGAAGACGATGCCGTCTACGCCCACCGATACCGGCTCGAGGATGTCACCCTTGTGGTCCCGGACGACGAACTGACCGGCCTGCTGGCGGGAACGCCATCGGGCACGGCTTTTGAGTGGCCGTTCACCGGCAGCGGCTGGACCGCGAGCATCAACGGCCTTATCCCCGAGTTCGACATCCCGGAACGATCTGTGATGCAGCCCGGTGCGCGGCTCGTGCGTGTCGCCGCCAATGGCAGCGAGCAAGTGGTCCGTATTTTGGATAGAAGTATGGAATGGATCGAGGTTAGCCCGAAATGAGCGTTGTCCTTCCCCCTGGGTTCGGGCCGAGTAAGACGTTCGCTGTCTTTCGCGGGTTCGAATACGAGACGGTGAACGCACCTTCCGATGGTGAAGTGGTGTTGGTGGCGCACGGGCCGGGCCCGTATCCGGAGGGGTTCACCTCCAATCGCAAGGGGCTCACAAGTTGGCGGCGTTGAGTGAGCTCGATCGGGCGTTCCGGCGTAAATGCTCCGCGATGTGGAAGGGGCGCCCGTGTGGGATCCACGGTGTTCAGGGGTCGAGGGTATCGGCTGACCTGAGTGTGGTGCCACAAGATATCGAGTTTCGGAATTGGCTTCTAGCTCAACCGGAGATCGAATGCGACACATATTTCGATGTACAGTTCCCCCTCTACCGGGGCAACTTCGAGATCGCGGACCTGACCGAAATCTCGGTGACGATCATCGAGTATTCGCTTGTCGACGGTTCGCCGGGTGAACCGCGGACATGGCAGCAAGAACCGGACACCGACGCCTGAACGACGTCGGCAACCCCTCAGAGTAGGCGATCGAGGTGACGCGACCGGGGTAAGCAAACGCGACCGACACGTGGATTGACCTCTAGTGGCGTTTCCTTTCCAGATCGTGTTCTGGATGTGGCCGCGGGTAAGTGCACGTTCGACAAGACGCGGAGTACATCCGACTCCAACACCGAGGGATACCCGCAGCAGGCGTTGGACAACCTCAACCGCGACCCCCGTGCCAGGGAAGCCGAAGAGGCCGACATTCCCCTACCCTTCGACGGTGCTGCCGCCGTGCGACGGAAACGGCCAAATCGACCTTGGAATGGCCTCATCCTCTGACTCCGCTGCGAGTGATGCCGAGCCGAACCCCACGCCGCCAGGAAATGCGGCAACGTCGGCGGCGGCAGGGCTTGCCATGGCCTCAGCGGGTACAGCAGAAACCGGAGTAGGGATACCAGTTGCCGTGGCCCTGGGAATTCTGGCGGCCGGTGCGCTCATTTACGGAATGGCTGCCGACCGGGGTAACGGCCGCGGCGAACTCGACCTCCGTGAAGCCAACGAGATCTTGAAGTCCGCCTCGATTTCCTTCGCGAGGGAACTCGTCCCCCGCACGCGGGTCAAGGACACCGCGATGGTCACCACCGCATTGCGGATGGCGCTGTGGCGACGTGACCACACCGGCCACCCGGTCGGTGCAGGATTGATCCACCATAGCGATGCGGGCAGTCAGAACACTTCCATCTCCTTCGCGGAAACCCCTGTGCTGGAGGGTATCGCTGCGTCGATCGGCAGCATCGGCGACGCCTACGACAATGCACTCGCCGAGAGCACGATCGGGTTGTTCAAAACCGAAGTAATCGCCAAAGACAACCCGTTCCATCCGGGTCCCTACAAGTCCGTCGAGGACGTCGAGTACGCCACGATGGAGTGGGTCGACTGGTTCAATCGCAGTCGCCTCCACAACCGTCTCGGATATGTCCCTCCGGACGAATTCGAGGCGGCGTACTACGCTCATCCGTCGACTCCACAACCGGAGCCGTCACCGATATAGGAGCGGCAAGAAATCCGAGACGGTTCACTCCCGTGTAGGTTCCAGCGTGGCAGCGGGCCCGCTTGCGGTGACACCGCCACGCTGGATTCCGGCAGTCAAATCTGCAGCCTACGAGGCAGTAGTTTGCCCTGTGTTGAAGTTGTATCGATCCAACCGCGTTCGAAATTGGCCTGGACAAGTGTCGGATTCCCAGACACGGCGAATTCATCCCTCGCGGGGAAGCCGAGACGGCCTCCCGCAGCGGTTGTAGCGCCCTCGACACCGTTGTCGTCGAACCACGACGGGCCGAACTGCTCACGGCTTAACCGGTTTTCGGGGCAGGGTCCTTGACCGCGAGGGTGTCGAGCTTAGTCAGAGCGGCCGCCGTATCGAAGGCGGGTGCGGTCGGTGCGGGGGCGCCGGGGTCATTCGATCCCGCCGGGAACGCGTCGGCGGCGGAGCACCCCGACAAGGCCACAGCCGCGGCGGTGAGGGTGGCGGCGAAAGTGGCTGTGACCGGACGGGTCCGAAGCTGCATCAGTGCTTCTCCTGGCGTGAGTGGTCAAGCGTGGAGGGGTCGAGTATTCACACCGCTACCGACAAGTGGCTGCAGCGGTCAGCTCTTCGGGTCCAGTCAGCTCGATTGAAAGGGAGAGCCGCTCGACAATCAACCGCGGATCGTTGATCGTTGTTTGATGGTCGCGAATCGGCCCCATAGCCCGAGCCCGTGGACCAGTCGCGCCCTGGGTAATGCCAACCTGATGTAGGGATCCGGGCTAGCGACTGACCGACTATCTGCAAGTTCGGTTGACTTCGGCACACAAGGAACTGACTTCCTTGAACGCCGATTACCCCCTGAGTGAGAACGAAGATGTTCTGATTGCACCACCTTCAAGAGCAGTTCATGGAGCGCGTTCGTCGGTAAGCTTCTCGACGTCCCTCGACCGAGAAGAACTTGGCGTTGTCGACGCGCCGGCGCTGGTTGCTGAGGCACATGTGGCATAACACCAGAACAACCTGGGCTGCGACCTGCAGTTGAACCTCGGGCTACTTCCTCGCTCTCCTGCCATCCACTCGTCGCGGGGAAGTTTGTGAGCGAAGGTTCTTGGTGATAAATTCGGCAACCAGTGTGGCGGCGTCTTCGAGTGGCGACTAGCGACACTAGAGTGATCCGCGGCTACTGCAGCATCGTGCCGCGCATCAAGTTCCTAGAGCTTACGGGGGTAACCAACTGGGGGTGGGATGGAATTCTTTGGGGCTTCAATTCGCGGCCCGGCGGTATAGCTCAGTCCCACCAAACCTCTCACGCGTTTTTCCAGCTGCCTTAACTCCGCGCGCATACGCATCGGAATGCTTGGCGCCCATGTTTCTTGCATGTAAACCGCTGCACACGGCGAGGTGAACAGTGTTGTGAAGAGGGGGAATTCGAGTGATTGGACGACAGATCAGCTAAGGTGAATCGTCGGTGACGATCGGGTGATAGCACCTGTCGTGGTGAATTGCGACTGTAACGCCGATGCGATGCACGGCGACGAGTCGGAACTAATCGTGGGGGCGAGTTAGAAGGAACTAGTTGGGCTACAGCAGCCCCCGGTCCAAGCACGGATTCCCCTATGTGAATCGAACCCGCCAGGAACGGTCCCATCTCAGACTGCGCTTTCGCGCAGAGCCTTCAGCTTGAGGAGTTTAAGTGTTGTTGTTGGGTTTGCATTTTGGGCACGACTCAGGTGTTGCGGTTGTGCGAGACGGGCGTGTCCTGGTTCACCTCGTACGCGAGCGACTGACCAGGGTGAAGCACGCCGGAGGTTTAGACACAGCAATCGTGCAGGCAGCGCTGGACGCAGGAGGGATCACGCTGAGCGATATCGATGCAGTGGCGGTTTCCTCCACCCAAGGTGTCGAGCTGCTATTCGATGAACCGACCTCGTTCTCCCTGCAATTGACCCGTGAAGATTCATTTGGGGTGCCTTGCTCGTTCCTCGACCAGATCAGCGCCGAGCAATTGACCTTCGAACACCTGGGAACTCGCGGACTGGCACCTTTTCTCCCCTCAGGGGAACTAGCCGGATCCTGGCTGTCCAGCGCATTCTCGGCGATGTTCCCAGATTATGCTATGGGTCGCTTTAGTCCCGAAGACACAGTTCCCTTCGTGGACAGCTTCATCACCCGCCCCCACTGGGACGAGGGCGCCGGTCTCGCGGAAATCGGTCAGCGCACAGTTCAGCTAGAGGCCAACCTCCGATACGGCTTCCACCTGCCCCTCGAGGTGACTCTCCTTGGGCAGGCATTTCCCGGATACCTGATCCACCATCACCTTGCTCACGCCGCGAACAGCTACTACACCTCGGGCTTCGCGCAAGCTGCGGTACTCAGCCACGACGGTCACGCGAACGGTCAGTCGTACCACGGGGGTATGTTCTACTATGGCAACGGAAAAGCGCTGTACCCTATAGCTCCCCACCATCTCAACCTCGGTGCAATGTATGACCGCGTCGGGCAGGCGCTCGGCTTGGGACATATCGGGCCGGCTGGCAAGCTGATGGGGTTAGCCGCATACGGAAAACCCGCATTCGCCGACGACAAATTCATCGGAAACTACTGGGACGCTCAAGCTGCAGGGATCGAAGATTTAGCCAGCTCGTGGCTCGTCTTCTGCCGAGCGCGAGCCAGCGAACAAGGCTACGATTTGTCCGTCCTCGGCCGACCGGAATCTGCGACCGAACCTATCAACGCCGACATTGCGGCTAGTACACAGCAACTTTTCGAGGAGGTCCGAGCTAGGGCGGTAGCGACCCTCGCGCAACTGCTGCAGCGCGCCGACTTGCCGGCAACGAACTTGTGCCTGACCGGCGGTACAGCGTTGAACTGCCCTTCCAACACTCAGATCGCCGAGCACAGCGGGTTCAAGCAGGTCCATGTCGAGCCGACCTGCGACGACAGCGGAATTGCCGTCGGCGCTGCCCTTGTCGTCCATCACTCACTCCTCGGAGCAGAAGTGGAATTCGGCGAACGTCACTCGGCATACGTCGGGCGCCGCTTCACCCCTCAACAAGTTGTCGATGCACTCGCCGTGGCCGCTGGTGAACTCACCGTGACACCACTGGCGTCCGAGGACATTGCAGACCGTGCCGTCGAAGATCTGCTGGCCGGGTGCGTAGTCGCATGGTTCGAGGGTGCGAGCGAGGTAGGACCCCGAGCGTTGTGCCACCGCTCGCTATTGGTCGACCCACGCGCCGCCGAAAACTGGGCCAGAGTGAACCAGGTCAAGGGCCGTGAGAGCTGGCGTCCGTTCGCCCCAGTAGTGCTGGAAGACCGTGCAGCAGATTGGTTTCGCGGGCTACCGCTGCCCTCCCCATACATGCTGTTCAACGCCGACGTATCCGAAGGCAACATTCCCGCGGTCAAACACATCGACGGCACGTCCAGGATCCAAACCGTCGATTCGGAGGCTGGAGGCATCCACCGCCTCCTGTCCCGGTTCGCAGAGGAAACCGGAGTGCCGGTCCTCATGAACACCTCTTTCAACGGCCCCGGTGAGCCCATCGTGGACAGCCCGGCGGATGCCTTGGCCACTTTCTTGGAACTGCCGATCGACGTCCTCTACATAGATGGACACCGGGTCACCAAGGTCAACCAGTCAGGAGTATGACGATGACGTTTGCGCCCAGCACCCTCAATGTAGAGCACGCAGCGGAACTGAAGCCCCACCTGCGACGACTCGTAGAGACCGACTACCCCCTCTACTTTCGAGCGCTCGTATCCGGGGAAGCAGTTCCCGCGGCGGAGGTACTCTCTGCCTTCGTCGATGCCCGACTGGCCGAAGAAGCGGACGGAACAGTCACCTTCCACGCACGGTGCTCACGTGTGGGCACCGACTTCATTTTCACCGACCGGGCTGATTACGTCGGCGAAGACCGGGTGCTGTACCTCTCGGACAACGAGTCCCTGCTGCGTGCACAGACTTTGCCCGACTGCCGTGAAGGGCGGGTGCTGGACGTAGGCACTGGTTCAGGCGTCCAAACCGTTGCTGCGTTCCGACGAGGCGCGACTTCAGTAGTTTCCGTAGACATCAACCCTCGTGCAACCGATATGGCCCGATTTAATCTCGCACTCAACGGACTTCCTACCGACGGGGTAGTGCTGACCGACTTTGCCGAGCTCGAGTCCGATGCCCCCTTCGATCTGATGGTCAGCAACCCGCCGTTCGTTCCGGTGCCCCCGGACACGCAGTTCATGCGTAGCGGTGCGAGCGGCCAAGACGGGCTGGACTTCATCCGGCTCTTGCTCGAACGCCGCACTGCACTCCTCGCGAAGGGCGGTACGTTCTGCTTGGTCTCGATCTCTGTGGGCCCATTCGCCTTCAGCGAGCTCGAGCGCCTGCTCGTCGCAGATTACCACCAAGAATCAGTCCGGATCGACGTGCAGACAATTTTTCCGGCGCCGGCGCCGATCGAGGATTTCATCGATGTCTTCGGGGACCTATCCACTGCCAACGACTGGCGGAAGTCCCTGCGTGCAGCAGGTTTCACACACCTACACAACCTCTTGGTCACGGTCTCGAAAGCGCCATTGTCAGAGTTTCGGCGGACAGCACTTGCTCGGACGCTGCCCCCGGTGGGTGAGAACAAGGGCAGCGTGGACTGGCCCGATTACCTCGACGAGGTTAGGTTGGCTCGTGCCTCTGCCCAACAGACATGCTCACTGTCGCCCGGACTGGATCGCGCATCCAACACGGGGAACTGTCCCCAACCATGACGTTTCTCGAATTGAAGAATGAGATCCTCGATCAGAATCTGTGCACCAGCTGTGGTGCCTGCGTGGCCGCGTGCAGTCCGCGCCTTCTGGAAATCTCGGTCGATGCCATTGTCCCTCACCTAGGCGCAGGAGTAACCGCGATCGATTGCGGTAGCTGCAACGAATGCCTTTCCGTATGTCCAGGTAAATACACCGACGTGGCCGCGTCGGAAACGATCCTGTTCGGTCGCCGCCGAACCGAGAGCGAGCGATGGACGGGGGTGATGGGCCAGACATACCTAGCAGCCGCTACTGACGAGACGATCCGAGGAGCCGCGTCAGCCGGTGGCGCAGTCACCTCGCTGCTGGCCTCATCGCTGCACTCAGGCCTCGTCGACGGATGCCTGGTGATCGGTCGGGACGAACAGCGCCCTTGGGTACCGGTCCCACGCATCGTTACCAGCGACGCTGAATTGCTCGAAACCGCACAAGCCAGCTATTGCATCACCCCCAACCTTCAACTTCTTCGTGACACCACCCTGGAACGGATTGCGGTCGTCGGACTGGCCTGCCAGATTCAGGCTATTCAAAAATGGCGGCGGTCCGACCCGGACGGGCCCGCCGCCAAGGTCGCGTTGACCATCGAACTCGCCTGTTCCTCCAACACCCTGCGTACTGGTACGGAACATCTGATCCAGGACCAATTGCGGCTCCCTCTCACCGATGTCACCAGAATGCGGTACCGACACGGCGACTATCCGGGTGCCTTCACCGCCTGGGACGGCGGAGGTGAGACACACTCCCTTCCATTTCACAAGCTCGTGCTGGCTTTTCGCGAGCATAAAACATTCCGATGCCAAAGCTGTCCGGATTGGTGGAGCGGTCTAGCAGACATCTCCGTCGCCGACGGTGACGCAAATATTTTCCGCACCAGCAAGGCGACAGCCGAGGGTGAGGCTGCCCCGGAAAAGCTCTCGCTTCTGGTAACACGGACCCAATCCGGAGCTACCGCAGTGGCGCGCGCTGTCGACCGCGGCGATCTCCACCTGACTCCCTCTGAGTTCGTTCCGGCAGAAAGCCTGGGGCTGCAGCGCAAAGTGAACCGGTATGCCTCCTACGCCCGCCAATTCCCTGGCGCCGTACCGCACGCTCCGCTGCCCGGCGCGGAGGTCGACAACCCTAAGGATGACAACGACGTGATCTCCGAGCTGAGCAGAACATCGTGAGTAACATCCCTTCGACCCAGCTCTTCCCGTCCCGCACTCATCCGTCGGATCGGATACGCCTTTGTGGTGTCCAGGATCAACCCGGGTTCGGTCCGCTGACGGCAGTGCCACACCCGGACAAGGCGATATCGCAGCGGGCCACCATCGTGGCCGCGGCGGGGCATGGTGTATCCAGGCTGTCGAATCTTGCTGACTGCCGTGATCTCCTGCGAAACCTGGATTGTCTGGCCGATCTCGGAGTGAACATTCGACCGATCGGTGACGATGCTGTCGAGATTCAGGGCCAAGGACCGGAGGCGGTCACCAGCACCAGCCTGACCGTGGACGTCGACAACAGTGCGACAACGGCCCGGCTCCTCACTGCAATGGTCGCGGCATCCGACGCGGACGTGACCATAACCGGTAACACGGCGTTACGCCGGCGCCCGATGGCCGAGGTGGTGGGACCGTTGCACGCCCTGGGGGCAGACATCGTGGATATCGGGCCGAACGGGCACCTACCGATTCAGGTGCGTGGCCGGCCCCTGCCAGGCGGATCAGCCCGGATCGACGTCCACTCCGCGCAGCCGGTTTCGGCTGCTCTGCTGGCTGCCGCTCTAGCGCAAGGCCCCAGTGTGATCCACCGGCGAGTTGCAGCGCGCGACCACACCGAACGACTGCTGCGTTGGGTCGGGGTGGAGGTAGAAGAGACACCGCTAACCCTGCACGTTCAGCCCAGAGCATGGGGCCCACTTTCTCTGCGGATACCCGGTGACCCGTCCGGCGCAGCGTTTCTCGCCGCGGTCCACTTGGCATCTGCCCACCGCGAGCGCCCGCTCGTTCTACGTGAGGTCTGCATCAACTCACGTCGGACCGGGTTCTTTCGTATCCTGCGCTCCATGGGCGCCGAAGTCGACTTCTCAGCGGTCGACCACGACACCCCCGAGGAGTTGGCCAACATCACTATTCGAGCGGCGGATCAACTGCGGGGGGTGCACATCGACGATCCCGAATTGGTGCAGAGCGCGATCGACGAGCTGCCTATGATCGCCGCGCTCGCCACTCTCGCCAACGGAGAGACTCGGATCGGGCAGGCATCGGAACTACGCGGCAAGGACACTGATCGAATTGTCACCACCGTCGAGTTGCTGCGGCAATTCGGCGTTCAGGCGCGACCAACCATGGATGGCCTGCACGTACGACCGACGCCGATTCAGGCACCAGCGATCCTCCAGCTTCCCCGCGACCACCGGGTGATCTTCGCCGGGATCGTGCTCACAGTCCTCACCGGCGGGTACGGCGAGTTGCACGGTCTGGAAGCTGTCGCAACGTCCTATCCGAACGCGATCAACGAACTCCGACGATGGGTGGTGGTCGAGGAATGAGAAGACATGTGGACACAACCTTGGAGACCGTTGAACGACCCGATCCGGACACAGTCGACCGGTCGAGCCGAGAAGCACGGTCCACCGGTACCCGTCTCGGTCCGGTGTTCGCCGAAGGGCACGGCGCCTGGTTGACCGCCGTGGACGGCACTGACTATTTCGACGCTACCGCAGGTAGCGGCGCTGTGAGCCTCGGACACCAGCATCCCGCTGTAGTCGACGCCGTCGTCGCGCAGGCTCGACGGCTGGGACACACCGGATGCAAGCTGGGTTCGGACGTGCGTGAGGAAATGACTGCTCAGCTCGCCGCGCTGGTTCCGTTCGAGGACGCCCGCGTCTTGCCCACTGCCACCGGATCGGAGGCCATCGAAGCGGCCCTCAAAGTAGCCCGCGCCGCGACAGGGCGGAACAGTGTGGTGGCGCTGGACCGCAGCTTCCACGGCAAGACTGCCGGAGCTTTGGCGCTGACATGGCGGCAGTCACTGAAGGAACACTCGGGACCTGCCCCGCAGGGCATTTGGCGGATTGACCCGCCCGACCCGAGAGCAGGAGACGACAATGGCGCGGCCGAACAACAGGCCCGCTCTCTGATTGCTCGGGCGGCCGCTACCGGCGATCTGGCAGCGGTGGTGATCGAACCGGTGCAGGTCACCGAAGGGGTCCTGGAACTTCCCGTGCGGTACATCGATGCGGTGGCCGATGAAGCGCGGAAGGCCGGTGCACTGGTCGTCATCGACGAAATCTACACTGGGCTCGGACGCTGCGGTAGGCTGTTCCGGTCCGAATTACTCAGTCATACACCGGACCTCATCGTTCTTGGTAAGACGTTGGGAAATGGCAGCCCGATCGCCGCCGTCACCGGACCCGCAGCGGTGCTGGACGCTTTACCTGCAGGAGTACAGACATCCACATTTTCGGGAAACCCGGTGTCCTGCGCAGCCGCCGTCGCGGTACTCGACGTCGTAGTCAACCAAGACGTGCCCGCCCGGGCCCGGGAACTTGGTGAATACTTGCGTGAGCACGGACAGGAGTCGATGCGCGAGTTCGAGTGGATCCGCGACTGGCGTGTGGTCGGCGGCTTGGCAGGGTTCGACTGCATCGACAGTGCTGGACAGCCCTCGCCGTCGCTGGCACGCGCGTTCACGCGAGCCGCACTTGCCGAGAGACTGCTGCTCTTCTCCGGCGGGCCGCAAGATGCTTCAGTCAAGATTGTCCCTTCACTAATGATGTCGCAGGCCGATTTACGGAGATTGACCGATCTGTTGGACGCGACCTCGCGGCGCATCAGCGAGGGGGTATGAGCGTGCGCGCAGCACCCCCGATCCGGCATTTGCAGGCAGGAGGACACGCCGGTGTGGAATACGTGAGTGTTGACATGCGCTCACCTGTACCCGGCGAACTGGTCGTTCGGCCGCAGATCACCCTCATCAGTCCTGGAACCGAACTGCACTATCTGAGAATGGCGCGCGCTTCCGGCGAACGTTTTCCGCTTGGGTATTGCGCTGCTGGTGAGGTCGTGGAAGTGGGTCCGCGCAGCCCCGGGTTTTCCGTGGGGGACCGGGTTATCGCGATGGGATGGGGTCGAGCGGTGCACGGCACACTGGTATGGGTGCCGCACCGGCTGTGCGTGCGGATACCGGACCACCTAGATCCGGCCGAGGCTGTAGTCGCGAACCTCACTGCCACCGCAGTACACGCACTGGACCGATCCGGGGCCATGGAAGGCGAGCATGCCCTGGTCGTCGGCGCTGGCATCGTCGGACTGCTGGTAGCCCAGGTAGCGGCCAGCAGAGGGCTGGACGTCACGGTCGTGGACAACGATTCCGCCCGGACAGAGGCAGTCGATGCCATGGACCGTTCGGCTATCACGGCAGCCGATTGGAACAAATTGGCGGCCCACCCGACCGGCGGAACTCGCAGGCACGTGTTCATGTGCATCTCTGGGGACGGCACTGCCGCACTGCACGAGGCCACGGATTGGGCGGTGCGCGGAGGACCTCGACCTGTGATTACGGCCGTCGGCAGATTCGTAGCCAGCACAAAGTTCTCCGTCGACCACGGCAACATCGACTACCGGGTGTCGGCGCGCTGCGGTGAAGGGTACCGGGACAACGATTACGAACTGGGCCACAAACAAATTCGTGTTCCTTCGAGGGAAGGCACCGTCACCGAGAACCTGCACTGGGCGCTCCGGCTGGTCGAAGACGGGCTGGTCTCGCTCAGTGGAATGCAGATCTACGAGGGCCATTTCGACCGGGCCACCGAGGCCTACGCCGCGCTACATCGCAGCACGGCATGGACGAGCGCGCGGCTGGCCTACGGAGGCGACGATGATTGAACGGATCGAACGGACACTGATCAGCTGTCTGCTCGAGCAGGTCGACCAGCGACCCGAACACACGGCTGTCCTCACTCCCGAGACTCGCTGGACATACCGCGATCTAGCCGACCGAGCAGGCAACATCGCTGCAGACCTCACGCGGGCGGGCGCCCGCCCAGGTGATCGTTGCGCGCTCCTTTTCGCACACAGCGCAGAGATGGTCTCCGGGGTGCTCGGCGCATTGTTGGCCGGACTGGTCTACGTGCCGCTGGACGCGTCCTACCCTGCCGCTCGGCTACGACAGATGCTGGCGCTGAGCGGAGCCGGGACGATGCTCACCGACAGTCCCAACCGGGAACTGGCAACGTCCCTCGCGAAGGACAGGACAACGGTGGTCACCGTGTCCGGCGCCACCGCGACCGCCGCGTCTGCGGACGCACCCGGGTGGAGCACCCGCCGCGCCGACGACGAGGCGTACATCCTCTTCACCTCCGGCTCGACCGGCGTCCCCAAACCGGTGGTGCAGACCCACCGCAATGTGGAGCACCACGCCACGGTCTGGGCGAGAGGCCTGGGAATTCACCCCGACGACCGGGTCAGCCTGCAGTCCGCTTACAGCTGGGACTCCTCGGTGCAGGACATGTACGGGGCGTTGTTGACCGGCGCGACACTGTGCCCGGTCAATCTGCGCACGATGGGCATCGGCGGGTTGATCGACTGGTTCCGCGCCACCGACATGAGCGTCTACCACTCCACCGTCCCCGTGTTCCGCGCGGTGTCCCGGGCGCTCACCGAGCGCGCAGAAGCGTTGCCGGCGATGCGTGTACTGGCTCTCGGCGGCGACTCCATCCTCGCTCCTGACCTCGAGTACTACCGGTCACTGTTCGGCCCCGACTGCCTACTCGCAAGCGCCTACGGCTCCACCGAATGCTCATGCGCGCTGTTGAACGTTGTCGACCACACATACGAGCTGCACACCGCGGTGTTTCCACTGGGGCAGCCTGTCGCGACAACAAAAGTAGACCTCGTCGACGAATCCGGGGCGGTGCTGACCGGACCTTGCAAAGGTGAACTTGTCGTCCGTAGCCCATTCCTGTCGATCGGGCACGGCCGGGAACTGAACGGCGAGCCGGGCACACTGCGCACGGGCGACCTCGCGGTGCGCGGCGCGGACGGATCGGTGACCATGGTCGGTCGAGAAGACTTCGTCGTCAAGATCGCCGGGATCCGGGTCGACACAGGCGAAGCCGAAGGCGTGATCGCGAACAGTGGACTGGTCAGCTCCGCTGCGGTAGCAGTGTTCCCGGACGACCTCGGAGAGGCGCATTTGGTGGCCTACGTAGTTCCCCGTGGAGATGTTCTCGAAGTGGCGAAATTACAAGCCCATGTCGACGAGTATCTACCCTCGCATGCCCGCCCCGCCCGGTATGTCGTACTCAACGAGTTACCGCTCACCCCGAACTTCAAAATCGACCGCCAGGCGTTGCCCGCACCCCGCGGTGCACAATCTGGATCGCACCCAGCTCACCAAGTTGCTGGGCTTGCCGGCGACCTGCAGCAGGCAATGACTCAGGTGCTGGGCGGTCGACTGATCGGTGTCGACGAAAACTTCTTTGATGCCGGATTGAACTCGGTGAGGCTGGCTGCTTTTCACGAGGTGGTGACCCGGAACGGCCACGAGTTGCGTTTGGCTGACGTCTACCGGGCAGGCAGCTTGGCTATGTTGGCGCGGCAACTGAGCGGCGACGACACATCGTCACCGGTGACCGATGGAACCGCACGCGGCGCGCGGCGGCGGGGGTTGGCAGTACACACACGTTCCAGGGCGGGGCGGGGTCTGGGTTGGCGAGGGACGGAGAGCTGATAGAGATGACGAACAACGAATCACACACCGGCAAGGTCGCAGTGGTCGGGCTGGACTGCCGACTACCCGGAGCCCGTGGCGCACAGGAATACTGGGAGCTACTTCGCACCGGCGGCGAAGCAGTCCGCACTCTCGACCTGGCGGAGCAACTGGAGGCTGGGGTCCCCCAGCAGCGGATCGCGGATCCGGACTACGTGCCACGAGCCGCGACGATCGACGGCGTCCGAGAATTTGACGCCTCCTTCTTCTACATCAGCGGCCGTGAAGCAGAACGCATGGATCCGCAGCTGCGGGTGTTCTTGGAGTGTGCATGGTCGGCACTCGAAGACAGCGGACACAACTCAGAGGTCTACCCCGGCACGATCGGGGTCTATGCAGGAGGTCTGGGGAACACCTACCAACTGGCCAACCTGTTGACATCCGAGCACGGGTACCGCGGATCGATAAACGACATGCGCGACGACATGGCCACGATGATGGGGAATGACCTGAACTATCTGGCGACGCGTACGGCCTACCACCTCAACCTCACCGGGCCCAGCGTTGCTGTGCAAGCCGCCTGCTCCACCTCCCTGATGGCAGTGCACACAGCTGCGCAGTCCCTGCTTACCGGCGAATGTGACCTCGCATTGGCAGGAGGTGTGTCGATTCGATTCCCTCAGGAGTCGGGGTACTTGCATCAGCCGGACGGAGTGGAATCGCCGGACGGCATCTGCCGCCCATTCGACGCGAAAGCGAATGGCACGATTTTCGGCAACGGCGCCGGGGTCGTCGTGCTCAAACGACTGGCCGATGCGATCGACGAGCGGGACACCATCCTAGCCGTGCTATCGGGTTCCTCCACTGGCAACGACGGTGCGGATCGGGCGGGCTACACCGCCCCGGGCGAACGCGGCCAGACCAGCGTGCTCAGCGAAGCCCTCAGCGTGTCCGGTCTCGTGCCGGACGACGTGCAGTACATCGAAGCTCACGGCACCGGCACTGCCATGGGCGATCCGATCGAGTTCCGGGCGATCAACGCCGTCTACGGCCGCCGCGACACGTCCTGCTACGTCGGTTCAGTCAAGGGCAACATCGGACACCTCAGCGTCGCCGCTGGAGTGGCCGGACTGATCAAGTGTGTGCTGATGCTCAAGCACCGCCAGATCGCCCCGACGCTGTACTTCGACCAGTGGAATCCCGAGTGCGGGGCCGAAGACACCCTGTTCAAGATCCCGACCGCGAGCGCTCCATGGAACGTCCCTGACGGGGTGGCACGACGGTGCGCGGTGACCTCCGCCGGAATGGGCGGCGCCACAGTCCACGTCTTGCTCGAGGAAGCCCCTTCCCTCCTTCCGGCCGACCCGGCGACAGCCCAGCCCCTCACGATCCTCCCTCTGTCCGCGAAGTCGCCGGCCGCGCTGGAAGCGGCCCGACAAAACCTCGCCACACACCTCGCCGCGACCGGGACATCCTTGACCGACGTCAGCCACACTCTGACTACCGGGCGCCGCGTATTCGATTATCGAACCGCCATCGTCGCGGGTGATGCGCAAGAAGCAGTTCGAGCCCTCGAAAGCGGGAACGGACCCAACGTGCTGCACGACTCCGGGGCCCCCCGCCACCGGCCGGTGATCTTCATGTTTCCCGGGCAGGGCGCCCAGTACACAGGAATGGGACGGGCCTGGTACCGACGATACGGAGCATTCACTGAGGCCCTGGACGAATGCGCAGACGGACTGGCCGGAGCACTCGGTCTGGACCTGCGCGACGCCCTGTTCTCCCAGAAGTCCACCTCAAACGGACCTGCCGTCGACTTGGCTAGAACTCGCTTGACCCAGCCTGCAATGTTTTCGATCGACTACGCGCTCGCTCGCCAGTGGATGGCCTGGGGAATTGAACCCGACGCGATGACGGGTCACAGCATCGGCGAGTACGTGGCAGCCTGCCTCTCCGGTGTGCTGACCCTGCCGGATGCACTGCGTGTGGTAGCCACCCGCGGTGCCCTGATAGACGCTCTGCCTGCCGGGTCAATGGCCGCCGTCCTCGCCCCCGCCCGCGAAGTTCAGCAGTATCTACCCGAGGGCGTCAGCGTAGCGGCCGTGAACGAGACCTCGGTCTGCACTGTGTCCGGGCCCGCTGAGCCTCTTCGGTCTGCACTACGCTCACTTGCCGAGGCCGGCATCACTGCGCGCAAGATTCGCACATCGCACGCCTTCCACTCGGCGATGATGGAACCGGCAATGCCCGAACTGGAGAAAGCTCTCGTCGGATGCCGGCTTTCCGCACCACGAATCCCGTTCATCTCGAATGTGACGGGAACCTGGATCACCGATGACGAGGCCACCGACCCCGCATATTGGGCCAAACATCTGCGTGAACCGGTGCTGTTCGAGCAGGGCGTGCAGACACTGCTCGAGGAACCGGATCCCGTCTTCCTCGAAGTCGGACCCGGACAGACGCTGTCGAGCTTTGTACGCCGCAACCCCGACCGCGAGACCGGGATCCCGGTCGTTACTTCAACCGGGCGCACACATGACGGTGACGCCGACGCCCGCGCGTTGCTCGCCGCCCACGCCCGCCTATGGTGTGCAGGTCTGACGATGCACTGGGATCGGCTCGGCACCGGCCGCCGCGTCCCGCTGCCGACGTACCCATTCGAGTCTCACCGCTACTGGGTCGAGCCGGGCGAAGCGACGCTGCCCGCCGGTTCCTCTCCCGCCATATCCAACAAACAATCAGTGGATCACTGGATGTGGACCCCGGTTTGGCACCAGCAGCAGGTCCGCGTCGACTACCTCGACGATACCGACCCCAGCTCTGAGGTCTTCTTGCTCTTCGAGGACAACCACCGTCCCCTGGCTCTGAAGGCACTCCTCACCGAGCGCTACGTGGGATCGCGGTTCTTCACTGTGCACGCTGGAGACTGCTATGGGCTTCCGACCAATGACCAGGACGGCACTATCCGGCCGGGGAACGAAGGAGACTTTTCAGCGCTGATCGACCAGTTGCGCGAGCAGGACAACCTCCCGACCCGAATCGTGATGGCATGGTCGGTCGGCACACCCGAAGGGGGTCCGGCAGCAATACTCGAGCAGGAGTTGGAACGTGGCCTGCACAGTGTGGTCGCCTTGGTGAAGGCGTTGACGGAACACAACGTTACCGGGGCGATCCGCCTCGACCTGATCAGCGCAGGCGCCTACTCCGTGACCGACGACGACCCTGACCCTGTGGCGGAACGGGTACCGCTCGAAGTAGCGGCGAAAGTCGTTGGGCAGGAACAGGCGAACATCGAATCGCTGCACTGGGACCTGCCTCTGGACCTGGACCCGGTCAGCTTGCAGACCCTCACCGGGTTGTTGGCGACCAGGGTCGTGCACGAATCCGGCCAGGCTCTACGCGGTCGAGGGCGGTGGGTGCGGGACTTCGAAAGGGTACAGGCTGACTGGACTCGCCCACGCCGCTCACCGCTGCACGACGCAGGCACCTACCTGATCACCGGTGGACTCGGTGAGATCGGGGCCACAGTCGGTCGAATGTTGCAGTCAGAGTGCCAAGCACGATTGGGGCTTGTGGTGCGCACCCCGGTCCCCCCGCGGGAGGAATGGGACGACATAATCGCCGCCGCTGAAGATGCAGCAGCGCAAAGCGACGCGTTGATCGATCCCGACGCCCCCGTCCTACGGGTCCGCCGCCTCCGCGAACTAGAGGCAGCAGGAACAGGAGTCGTGGTTGTCGTCGCCAATGTCGCTGATCCGACTCAACTCGGCAGAGCGATCGACGAAGTGGAGGCAGTGCTCGGCCCGATCAACGGTGTCGTGCACGCCGCAGGACTACCCAGCGAGAAATGGGACCGCGCGGTAACGGCATCCGGCGCAGAGCAGTGTGCATGGCACTTTGAGGCCAAAGCACACGGACAGCAAGCCCTCGAGGACGTACTGCGCACAAGAACAGTCGACTTCTGTCTGATGATGTCCTCACTCGCCGGTGTCCTCGGAGGGCTCCGACTCATGGCCTATGGCGCTGCCAACCGATTCATGGACGCAGCCGCCGAACGCGCCAACCGACGCGAGAACGGCACGACCTGGATCAGTGCAGGTTGGGATGTGTGGCAACACCACCAGGATGAGAAGCGAGCTATCTCCGCGATCGGCCGGGGTATGGACGACAAGGCAATTCAGCCGGACGAAGGCCTGGAAATCATCCGGCGGCTCCTGGCACTCTCCGGTGCGGGACCGATTGCAGTTTCAACCTGGGATCTTCAGCACCGGCTCGACCTTTGGGTTCGCGACCCCGGAACAAGCCAACCCTCAGACGACCCAGGAGCCGCTGAGCGTCCCGCAATAGGCAGCAGCGCTGAGGAACACGTACTGGGCATCGTGCGGGACGCGCTCGGTGCGAGGGACATGGCCGCCGGAGACGACATCTTCGAACGAGGCGGCGACTCGCTACTGATCGTGCGGCTCCTGTCGGACATTCGACGCACCTTCGACGTACAGATCCCACTGGCGGATGCACTGGACCAGCCAACCGCCGGACACCTGGCCGACCTGATCGAGGTCCGCCGTCCGGTACCGAACGGCGCCCCTGGCCCAGCGGGCAACTCCACGGACGGCGACCTCGCCGACATGCTCGCGCAGCTCTCCGCAGCAGAGGTCGACGACCTTTTCGACATGGTGACCCCGCCAACAGAACCGACGACAGGAGTACCGGCCAAGTGAAGTTCAGCCTGATCTTCTTCTCCGGCGACGAGAAGAAGAAGTACCGATTTGTGCTCGACGCTGCCCGGTTCGCCGACGATAACGGTCTGCACGCAATCTGGACCCCGGAACGACACTTCCACCGGTTCGGCGGTCTCTACCCCAATCCAGCCGTTCTCGGAGCGGCGCTCGCGATGACCACCAACCGGCTCGGAATTCGAGCGGGCAGCGTCATTGCACCGCTGTACAGTCCGATCCGGATCGCGGAGGATTGGGCGGTCATCGACAATCTGTCCCGCGGCCGGGCCGGCGTAGCGCTCGCAACCGGGTTCAGCCCGGTGGACTTCTCCCTGCAACCCGGCGCCTGGGCCGACAGGCGCGAGAGCACTTTCAATGCCGTCGAAACGATCCGCGAATTGTGGGAGTGCAACCCCGTCTTCGTTCCTGATGGACTGGGAAACCAGGTAGAGGTAGAGCTGCACCCCCAACCTGTGCAGCCCGACCTACCGATCTGGCTGACCTGCACGAAGAGCGCCGACACTTTCCGCACAGCAGGCCAACTGGGATGCAACGTGCTGACCGGACTGATCGACATGACCAATGAGGAACTCGAACAGAAACTGCCCCTCTACTGGGACGCGCGGGAACAGGCCGGTTACGACCGTGAAGACGCCGAAGTCACCCTCATGCTGCACACCTTCATCGGTGAGGACCGTGACGAGGTACGCGACATCGTTGCGGAACCATTCACGCAGTATCTGAAGTCCTTTTTGAAGGTCGTCGACTCTCAGAAGCAGAACATGGCACCGGGAGCGGGGGTCCGCGACATGGACTTACGCGACCAAGACGAATTGATCGACTTCGCCTTCCAGAAATACTTCGACAAGGGCTCGCTGCTGGGCACCGTCGAATCGTGCAGCGCGGTTGTCGAGCGATTTGCAGGAATGGGCGTCACCGAGATCGCCTGCCTGATCGACTTCGGGGTGGACGAGGACCTGGTTCTCCAGAGCCTCAAACATGTGGTCGAACTCGCCACCAAGTACGGAGATGAGGGGAGCCAGCAGTGATTCCGATCGACCAACGGCTACGAGCCCTGACCCCAGCACAGCGCTCGCGACTGGAGGCACTGGTAGCCGTTCGCCGCGATGTCACACGACTGACTCCTGGGCGTGTCCCAGTAGACCGGCCGCTGCCACTGACCGCGGGACAGGAACGGTTGTGGACAGTGCAACAACAGTTCCCAGGCAAACCGATTGACGTGGTCAGCCAGACTGTTCACCTGCCCGACACCGAACCCCTAGAAGCGCTAAAGAGACTCGAGGATTTCTGCACGCGACATGAGGCCTTCCGGCTTCGGTTCGAGCGAACCCCTCAGGGTGTCCGGCAGGTGGTCAACGGTCAGCCGCGAGTCGCCCTTTCAGTTGGTGAGCCGGTGAGTTCGGAAGCCGAGGCCGCCTCTGCCGTCATCGTGCTGGCGGCAGCCACCACCGATTTAGACGACGGGCCGCTGCTGCGGGCCCAAGTATCTCCCGGTCCGGATGGCAGCTCCTGGTGCCTCGTTGCTGTGCACAACATCGTCTTCGACGCCTGGTCGTTCCAGCTGTTGCGCGAAGCACTAGACGGGCAGAACACCCCCGAGTCGGCGACCTTCCCGGACTTCGCCGATTGGCAAAGGGCGTGGATCGATCACGAGAACGGCACCCATGCTGCCGAACGCTGGCGAGAGATAGTCCAGAGCCCGCCGATGCCGCTACCGTGCGACGCCGGACGTAGCCAAGAGGCAACCCGGGACGGCGCCCGCCTGGTGGTAGACATCCCTCAGGTGACAACCGACTGCATGACCTCCCTTGCACAGCGTGCATCATGCTCCGTGTTCTCGGTCTGGGCCACAGCGGTGCACGCGGTGGCCGCCCGGTACGGCGGCACCGACGACGTACTGATCGGGATCTTCACCTCGAACCGAGAACAGCCCGCCAGCCAAGGAACAGTGGGATACCTGCTGAACGTCGTCCCGCTGAGGCTTCAGTTGGGCGGCACGGTTCGTGAACGAGTCCAGGGCGCATGGGCCGCCATCCGCTCCGCGCAGCGCTTCGGTGCCTATCCGGGAGAAATCGTAGCCGAACGGTGGACGCGGGGAATCGCACACGCACATCCGCTGTTCGACTGGGTCCTGGTCCATGAAGAGATGGCTGCAGCCACTTCCGCAGGATGGAGCCATCAGGTGGTTGCCGATATTCCCCGGGCAACCGCCCGATACGACCTGACCATAACCGTCGATTCAGGACCGAACGGCGCGCAGCTATGGCTGGAATACGACACTTCGCGGTATCACGCCGAAACGATCGCTGATCTGGGTGGGCGCCTCGCCGCCGAGTGCGAGCGGCTCGGCGCCTCCAGCGCCGACGGAACGGTGCAGAGCGCGCGGCACACGGCGGGAACCGGCTCGTGAACCGCCCAGCACGGATCCTCGCGTGCGCATACGAACTGGGAGAACACTCCGAGCTGGCGTCAGATCTCGAGGAATTGAACCAGACACCGCAGCTCCGAGATTTTCTACTCGGTGAGGACGGCGGATTCCATACGATCCGCTCGACTGACGGATCCGTCCTCGAGCTCATGACCGCAGCAGCAGAGAAGGTCCTGGCGAGCACCGGAGTGATTCCGGAGGAGATCGACGCCGTCCTGCTCGCCACAGACTCGCTCGCGCGGACCCGGAGTGCGCACGACGAAGTGCGTACTTTGGCCACCGAGCTGCACCTGCCGGTGGCGACACCATCCACCGTGGGCCTGCTCGACTGCGCCGCACCAGTTGTCGCGATAGCGACCGCGGCAGCCATGGTCGAGAAAGGCATATACCGCAACGCGCTGGTCATTTCCGGCGACGTCGCGGAAATCGCCGCCGAAGGAACACGGATCGTCGCCGGCGGAAGCGCTGTGGCCAGCGACGCCGGCGCCGCCGTTCTGATCGGCACTGAAGGACCCGGTCGTACGGTACTCGGAGCGGCCTTCGACTACAGCCCCGACTTGATTAACGAGGACCTGCCCCCCCATCAACAGCTCAGGCTGCGGATAGCAGCCCAACGTCGGCTCCACGGTCAATTGAAGAAGACGACCGGCGCATGGTGGCGACGCCCAGACATGGTGTTGCCCAGTAATCTTGCGCGGCGATTACTGATTACTTACCTCGACGATGTCGGCTACCGCGAGGACGCACTATTCCTCGAAAACATAGCCACACACGGGCATTGCTTGGGCAGCGACCCGTTGATCAACCTGGTCGACCTGCAGACCGCCCACCCGGACGAGGGGGCCACCTGCTTACTGATGGGGCTCGGGGTAGCTCATAGTGCCGCGCTCCTACTGGGGAGCGTCGATGACCAAGACTGACGCACTACTCGATCAACTTCGAACGAAGGGTGTAAGGCTGAGGCTTGTCGGGGACCGTATCAAGTACACCGGCCCGCCGGACGCGGTGGACGATGGGCTGCGCGGAAAGATCGCACAGCACAAGGCGGCCCTGTTACGAATGCTCGCTGCTGACGAGAACTGGCACAGAACCCGCCGACAGAACAGAACAGACGAGTCGTTCGAGCTGACGGATCTTCAACAGGCCTACATGGTGGGAGAGCAGGGCCTGGAGGGAAAACGCCCAGCGGTGATGTACCACGAGTACTCCGTGGACGGAGTCGATTCCGAACTCCTCGACGGTGCGCTACGTCGGATTCGTTCTCGGCGTTCGGCGATGCGGTTGGCTTTCGACCCGGAAGGACGCCAATGGGTGACGCCGCCTGACAACGATCCGGTTCTGGTGGTAGTCGATGTCACCGACTCGGAGCACCTGACAGCCTTGCGAACCAATCTGATCCGGGATCTTCCACCGCTGACATCGGGACGGCCATACCTGTTCCGTCTACTCCGCTGCCCGGAAGGCGACAGACTGCAGCTCGCGCTGCGCCTGATCGCTTTCGACGGAGCGAGCACCCTGATGTTGCTGCGCGAGATCACACGTTGCTACCTCGACGCCGAGTACAGGCCCTCAGCCGAGCGTGCGACTTTCGGCGATTTCGTGGCCGCTCGCAGCCACGCCCGCGAGGGTGTGAGATATCAAAATGCGTTGTCTTACTGGCGTTCAAGAGCCGGCGATTTGCCAGGGCCGCTGCGTTGGCCGTCCGTGGCGTCATCCGACCCACACCCGACAGGGAAGGCGCTGGTGCGCCGCACCATCAGACTGAGTGCACCCTCCTGGCAGGCATTCAGTGAAAACGCTCGCCGCCACGGAATCCCGAACGTGTCCGCACTGTTCGGCCTATTTGCAGAATTGGCCCAGCGGTGGTCAGGCGAAGACGCGGGCACGATCACGGTGCTTCTGACCCAGCGATCGACCGGCGACCCCGACCTCGACACGGTCTGGGGAAACTGCTCGATGACCACCCCAGTAGTGACCCGAAACACGAACGGGCCGTTCGTCGAACGTGCCCGCGCCCACCAACAAGCACTCTTCGAGTCACTGGAACACCAGTCCGTCGGCGGTGTGGAAATCAGCCGGATCCGGCAACGGACTGCGGTGACCGGCCCAACCGGCAATCTGGTGGTCTTCACCAGCGGAATCGACCTCGTACCCGAGAGCGGACCAGGATTCATCTTGGACCTTCCCGGTAGCGAACTCGTCTCCAGCAGTTTGAGCACCCCACAGGTGTCCCTCGACCAGCAGGTCGACCTCGAGCACGGCGCACTCGTCTGCACCACCGATTTCGATGAAACGATGTTCTCGCCCACGCTGATCGACTCGTTCCTCAAGGTCTACGAGTCCGCACTCCACTCCCTGTCCACGGATCCGAAGGCGTGGACCACACAGAAAGTGCTCCATGTCGCACCAGGCGATCTGCTTGACCGCACCCGGATTAATAACACTGCCCAGAACCTGCGCCCGGTAACACTGGACGGACCCGTACTCACTCAAGGTCAAATCAGTTTGAGCCGTACAGCTATCGTCGACTCCCGTGGAACGCTCAGCTATGTCGACCTGGTCAACCAGGTCGACTCCTTGGCTGCGCGACTGATCGGTACCGGCGTCCGCAGCGGAGACCTGGTGGGCCTGCACCTGCCACGCGGCCGCGACCAGGTGGTGGCCGCACTGGCCGTGCAACGAGTAGGCGCCGCTTACCTACCCGCCGACCCGTCCTGGCCGGACGGCCGAATTCGTACGATCCTCGAGCACAGTCGGGTTGTCGTGCTAGTGACTACGGCGCCGGATGGTGGTCTCGGCATCACACCCGGCCCAAGTGCCCAAAGCGCACCAGACGGCGAAACCGAAGACTCAACGCTCCGCAGCGTGGACGACCTCGCCTACGTCATCTACACCTCAGGGTCCACCGGCACCCCCAAAGGTGTTGCGATGAGCCACCGGGCCACCGCCAATACGATCAGTGACCTAATCGGCCGGTTCGACCTCGGATCAGACGACACGGTCCTGGGTGTCTCTTCGATCGCCTTCGACCTGTCGGTCTTCGACATCTTCGCGACGCTACGCGTCGGCGCACGGCTCGTCATCCCGGCCGATCGCGGTGGACCCTCCCCCGAGGAATGGGCCGATCTGATCCGCACACATCGAGTAACCGTCTGGAATTCCGTTCCCCAGTTGATGCAACTACTACTCGAACATCTCGGCGACAACGCGACCAACACACTTGCCGAGCTACGACTGGTGATGCTGAGCGGCGATTGGGTACCGCCCAGCCTGGTGACCGAATTGCACAGAGTAGCCCCCCAAGCAGCCGTCCACAGCCTGGGCGGGGCAACCGAAGCCGCGATCTGGTCGAACTCCTTCGACACCGCCGAGACACCGCCCGATTGGCCATCGATCCCGTACGGGTTTCCACTCGCCAACCAGCAGATGCACGTACTACACCAAGACGGATCGCCGGCGCCTGAGTGGATTCCCGGCGACCTTTACATCGGGGGCGTCGGCCTGGCTCGGGGCTACCTGAACGACCCGGAACGCACAGCCGATCACTTCATAGAGCATCCCGAACTCGGGCGGCTCTATCGAACCGGCGACCGGGCACGTTACCGGCCGGGGGGAGTCCTGGAATTTTTGGGCCGTAAAGACAACCAGGTCAAGATCGACGGATATCGCATCGAATTGGGAGAAGTCGAGGCTAGCCTACGAGGAGCCCCCGGAGTTGCAGCCGCAGTCGCTGTCGTCCTGGAGGACCACAACTCCCGTATCCTAGTGGCGGCCGTGGTGGTCGAGGACGGGCGCAGCATCGACCCACGGGGACTGCGGGCTACAGCAGGACGCGACCTACCCCCGTACATGGTCCCCCGAGCCATCACCGTGATCGAGGCGTTGCCACTCAGCGGCAACGGCAAAGTAGACCGAAACGCCGTGTCCCGGTTAGTACGGACAGACATGTCCCAGCAACAAAGCGCGACCGGCCCGCGGAAAGTCTTGACCGAGCCGGAACAGGACCTGGCGCGCATGTGGGCCGAGGTTATCCCACCATTCGAGTTCGACACCGAGTCGGACTTCTTCGCTTGCGGAGGAAATTCGCTGGCCGGTATGCGGCTGGTAAACCGCATTCGCCGAGTGTGGGGACGCGATGTACCGCTGAGTCTTATCTTCGAGAACCGCACCCTAGCCGAGATGGCGTCCGCCGTCAGCGCAGCCGAGCAACGGAATCCGGTAATCGTTACGTTGACGCCGGGAAGGCTGAGGCACGTCCTCATGCCGCATCCGGTGGGAGGAAACATTGTCTGTTACGCCGAGCTCGCTGACGCGCTCGCTCAAACATTGGGAGCTGACTGGGGATTCCACGCGTTCCGTGCACCCGGATTGGCTCCAGGCGAGGACCCCATCGGAGACTTAGATGAAATCTCGACAATCGCAGCACAGGAAGTGGCCCGCACCATTCCCGAAGGGTCAATTGACCTGGTTGGTTGGTCGATGGGAGGGATCTTGGCAAGGCTGTTGGCTGCACGGCTGACAGCCGCGGGACGCGAGGTGGGAGCCGTCGTCGCGATCGACAGCTACGGTCCTGGAGGTGAGAATTCCGGCCCCCACACCGACGCTTTCGTGGGCTTTTTCGAGAACATTACTGGCGGGGGCCCAGTCCGCGAGTTGTTGCGCCCAGTCAGTGACACCGAACTTTCAGCAAACCCCGCCGAGCATCTCACTACTGGTCAGGATCAGCTGGTACGGGCCGGACTGTTGGTGGAACCGTTCGAGCCAGCGCAACTACTCACCCTCTTCCGCGTCCACCGGGCCAACGCCGAGGCACTGGTCAATTACACCAAATTGGACGACACAGATCCGCCGACCCTCTCCATCGGCGCACAGAACCGAGCGGCATTCTCCCGGCTCGCGCCTCGACCGGAAGGCCATGAGATGCACACGATTGCGCACACCGACCACTACTCGATCATGGCGGAGCCGGCTCGACAACAGCTCAGCGAACTGATCTCCGACCACCTGAGCAGGTTGTCAGGGAGGACTTCATGATTCCGCTGGAGGGTGATCGAGCCGTGCTCGCCCGACTGTTGCCCGAGTACACCACGGTGGAGGCGATCACCGCTGAAGACCCCACGGAACTCCGACGCCGAGGGGCAACATTGGCTCTCCCTACCTCGCACGGCGGCACCGGTGCTGTCGGCGCTGACGCTGTCGCTGGACTGGCTGCGTTAGGCGTGCACGCTCCGGCGGCCGCTGTGGATGTCGCCGGACAACTGGCCGAAACGCTATGGGCGTGTAGCCAGCCGCCAAGCCCGGCTCGGGATGTACTGCTGTCTGCTTTGGCAGGGCGAGTTGGGTGCGGAGTCGAGCGCGGTATGGCTGACCTCGAGCATGCGACTTTCGTTGCACCATCGGACGGCAATGAGCTTCGTGTGGTCCACCTACCAGGACCGGTCCCACCAACGGTCTCTGTACTGATCCGAGAAATCAAGAATTACCGACTAGTCCATCTCTTCACCGCCGATCTCACCGACAATGCCGGTGATCCTCGCCTGGGACGTTGGGGCCGGGATGGATTGACCCTCACACTGGCGACGTCGGACTTGCGGGAGAGAGAGGTCCTTTCTCAATCGCTCGATGCGGGTGATCTCAATCGTCTACGTGCACTCACAGTGACGGTCTTGACGGCGGCAGCCACAGGAGTCGTAGCCGGAGTACTGGACGGATTGGTCGCTGACCACAGGCATCGAGCGACCGCAGGATCAGTGATCGGAAAATTCGCTATGGCGCGGGAGGCACTACGCGGTGTACTTCGATCCGTCGAGTCAGGAGAAACCGGCAAACGGGAACTCGCCATGGCGTTCCTCACGAACCAAGCCGTAGGCCAGACCATCGAGGATCTGAGCGACTGGGCCTTGGAGGCACTCGGTGGAATGTCCTTTTCCCGGAACTCTCCGTCCGTTGCGCAGCTTGCGCTCGCCCGGATTGCCTTACCTGGCAGCTTTTTCCCGACCGCCGGAACTACGCTGATTCCCCAATTGATCGAAGATGCCAGTACACGCGGCGCGGATGGGAGGAACCATGTACATCCCTGAGCACTACCGACAGAACGATCCGCAGGCGATCCGGACCCTGATTCGGGCACACCCTTTCGCAACCCTGATCGCGCTGGTCAATGAGCGGCCCGCAGTCGTGCACATCCCTTTCGTGCTCGATGAAGACGGTGATCGACTACTCGGACACTTTGCGCTCGCAAACCCCCTGACCGAAGCGGTACGGTCCGGCGCAGAGGCCACAGCCGCGTTCGTCGGCCCGCAAAGCTACATCAGCCCTCGCCACTATCTGGAACCGGCCGCGCACTTCCCGACGTGGAACTATTCCATCGTTCACGTCCGCGGAGCGCTCCGCGGGCTCGACCGCACAGAAACCGTGCGCTTCCTACGCACTCTGATAGATACCAGCGAGGGGCCCATACCGGGACCCGACGCAGTCGACATCCGCTCCGGACCGTTGCACCTGTTCGAGGGGTTCCTGGCCCGAGTGATCGCCTTCGAGCTGCCGATGGCCGAAGTCGAAGGTGCGTTCAAGCTCAGCCAGAACAAGACAAGCACGGACCTTGACCGTCAGGTCGAATACCTCAGCGGCGGCACTCACACTCAACAGGAACTTGCCGAACACATGGCCGAAGTGGCCGACGTTCGCCGAACAGAGGAAGCAGGGCAGATCCGATGAACGCCACACCCGAGCCACAGATCACCCGAGACGAGGAGCCCGAGAATTGGTCCAAAGGGTTGGCTCTGGTCGCACACCCCGACGACCTTGAATTCGGCGCCGCCGCGGCAATCGCCCGTTGGACCAGCGAAGGCCGGCAGATCACCTACTGCATGGTGACCCGCGGCGAAGCCGGGATCGACAGCATGGACCCGGACAAAGCCGGCGAAATTCGCGCCCTCGAACAAGTGGCATCTGCTCGCCTGGTCGGGGTGAACGACGTGAGGTTCCTCGACTTCCCCGACGGCGTACTCGAATACGGGCTGCCGCTGCGACGCGCAATCAGCCGTGTAGTTCGCCAGACCCGCCCCGAAGTGATCATCACCAACAATTTCCGAGATGTCTGGGACACCGGCGAATTGAATCAGGCCGATCACATCGCAACCGGGCAAGCACTTCTCGACGGCGTACGAGACGCCGCCAACCGGTGGGTGTTCCGAGAGTTGTTGGACGAGGGCCTCGAACCGTGGGCAGGTACCCAGTGGCTTCTGGCTGCGCACTCTCCCCGATCGACCATTGGAGTCGATGTGACAGAGCACATCGAGTCGGCGCTGGCTTCACTGGCCGAGCACAAGGAATACCTCGCCGGTCTCGGCGACTTCGATGCCATTGACTACGTGCGTACCCTCGCCCAAGAAACCGGGCGGCGGTACGGTGCAGAGTACGCGGTCGAGTTCGAAAAGGTGACACTGGCAACATGACCAGCGGCTACCCGATCAGACCCCTGGAGGAGGACGACTTCCTCCCCATCCATCGCACACTGACCGCATGGTGGGACGACTGGGGTGATCCGCAAGCAGCGAACCAACGGATGTTGCTCCTCCCACGGTTGTTCTTCCAACACTTCGCGGACATCTCCATGGTCGTCACCGACCCTCGTGACGAGGTGGCCGCTTACCTAATCGGTTTCATGTCTCAATCCCGCGCCGGCCAGGCGTACATTCATTTCGTCGGAGTGCATCCCGATCTGCGCGGGCACGGACTTGGAGGACGGCTCTACCGGCGCTTCTTCGAATTGTGCGCGAGTCGAGGGGCGACAAGGGTGTCCTGCGTGACTAGCCCAGGAAACATCAGATCGATCGGATTCCACCGTGCCCTGGGGTTCGAGGTCGCCACCGGCCGTCCCCACTCCGGCGGGTTCGACGTGCAACCGGACTACGACGGCAAAGGCCTTGATCGAGTCTGCTTCGTGCGGTCGCTCGAACCGATCGCCACACCAGACATCGAGAAATCGACATCAGGAGGTGGGCATGACGTTTCTGCACCGTGAGCGTGAGCAACTCGCACGGCTCTTGCCCGGGTTCGACGAGCAGCTCTCTCGTCAGGAACCGGCGAACCTCGAAGCCCGAGGATCCAGCGTGATCCGGGACTTTGCTGCAGCCGGTGGCGCTGGACTGCTGGTACCCCGAGAGCACGGTGGCTTGGGGGCGAACGCAACCCAAGCCACCGAGGTGATGCGTGCCCTCGGCAGTCGTAGCGCATCGGTGGCCGTGGGAACCACCATGCACCACTACAAGATTGCCTGGCTGGCCGAGACACTGCAACCGGAACTGCGTGCGCCCATCCTCGAGCGCATTGCGCGGCAACGACTTCTGGTTGCATCCTGCGGGGCAGAAGGACAGCAAACCGGCGGCGTCTTCAATCCAGGAATCGAAGTCCGCGAGCACCACAGCGGTGTGGTCGTCAACGGGGTCAAGCGGCCGTGCTCATTGGTATGGGACATGGGCATTCTTTCCATGCTGGTCCGCCTACCCGACGGCCACCCAATGTCCGGAGAGATGGCAATCCTCCTCATTGACGCCGACCATCCGCATCTGCACCGACACGAACTGTGGCTAAACGACGCACTCGCCGCCTCGCAGACCGACGAGATCCGTTTGAAGAACGTGTACGTCCCTCCCGAGGCGATCATCCCGATCGGGGCGGACACCGCAGGGAAGGGAGCCAGCGCGAACCTAATCTGGTTTGAAATCCTAATCACGGCAGCATACTTGGGAGCCGCAAGCGGACTGGTCGAGGCAGCCGCGAATGCACCGGGAGCCGGCATCGAAACGGTCCTCGACTCCATAGCGATGCTCGAAGGGGCCTACCTAGCTGTACGTGGGCTCGCGCAACGCGTGGACGCCGGGGACCGCGGGCAGTCCGCCCTGGCCGACGGCATCATCTGCCGCGTGGCGGCACAGCGCGCAATCCGAGAGTCAACCAGTCACGCACTGCGAGTGCTGGGCATACATGCCACTCCCGACAACTTCCGGGCTGCGGCCGCCGCTCGAGCACTTGCCTTCCACCCCGGGGGCACTCGAGACGGAATTCCTGCGTTGCTCAACTACTACAACGGCGGGCGGCTCGTTCTTTCTTGAGCCGCCCGCCATCTACCTGCAGAGAGGCAACCCTGTGACTCAAAACAACAATTCGATTGAGGATGCCTTGGTCGAACTTTGGCAGCGCCTCTTCGGGGAGGCCATCCCCATTAACCGTGACGATAGCTTCTTCGGACTGGGTGGAACCTCAATCCTGGCTGTCCGACTGGTCGAACGGGTCGAGCGTGAGTTCGGGATCGACTACAAGCTCAGTTGGTTGCTCGACGACCCGACTCTGCATGGACAATCCGAACGGATACATACTGAACTGGCTGCTCAGGCTGCGGGCGGCACTGGCGATTTGTGACTCTATACGCCCGATACTTGCTCACGCGACCCCTAACTTCGACACTTCGAACTTGCTCATAGCGTAGGAAACGACCACCGAGACGTTCGTGTATCCGCAAGTACGCTGCGACGGCGCCACCGCGATCAACAACGTCGGCTGCGTGCCCCCCAGGGCCGCTCGATCCTCGAAATAAATGCCGGGGCAGTGCTGAGGCCTTAACTCCTCGACCATGTTCTATGGGCCCAGAACTCGGGCCTTCTGGGAAAGCCCAACAGTGGGTACGGACTACACCGAATCTATGAGTCATACCCGCATACGGGCGCGAACACACGGAGGGCTTGCCCGCAGAAGGAATGGGAGACAGTCGAAGAGATCGGGTTCCGCGCGTTGAGCGCATTCACAAGGGCGGCAGCCGGCAACTACTACCCGCTCGCCGCTGACGTACCTGGCATTTTTCACCGATCGGTGACATCGAGAGGTGCTGGATTTTATCGAGTCCGCGCTCACGAGGTGAACCGGAAAAGGCACTGGGCGAGGACCACGATCCGCCGATCGAGGAGCGGTATTTACTCCACGTTTGGCCCTCGAGTACAGGGGGCGAAGACCGCACGCGGCTTCTTGGCCCGCAGCCCACCTTGCTTCTTTGTCCGCGTGCTGATGACACGTCCCTTCCTGTTCGCGCCCTGGCAGGGATCAGCGGGCCGGCAGAAACACCTGTCGGCGCAACCCGGATGCATGTACGGCGGCCGCAACCCCATCTGCCCGCCCCCACCTGTTCGGACCTCCCGCTCGTGCAGGCAGCCCGGGGTGGCGGTGCGGCCGAAGGTGCCGTCGGGGTGCAGGTGCGCGTACTCCCATCGGTCGGCGCCGGGGTGCTCGGTGATGGTCCAGTCGAGGATGTGGCCGTGGCCGGCGCTGCGTTTCTTCCCGATCGACACGATCGGCGCGAGGAGATCTGCACGTGCGGGCCCGGGATCTCGTCCTCCGGGTAGGCGAAGGTCGCAGCCCAATGCCATCCCTTGTCACCGTCTCCGGTGCAGCGGGCCAGCGGCAGCTCCAGGTCCTCCGGCAGGGTGTCGGGGCTGTAGGGGGTGTAGTCGGTGCCGGAGGCGCGGGCGGCGGCCTTGACGTTCTCGCGCAGTTCGGAGGCGAGGAGGCCGTCGAGGCTGATTGCGCTGATCAGCTACGACAAGCCGAACAAGCCTCCCGGACCGATCCACTTGGCCTTCATCGTGGTCCCAATCCTGATCTTGGTGTGCATCTACTACGACTGGTGGCCCTCTCGCTACGGCAGCTCGGGTTGGGCCGATCCTCTGTTGTTTGGTGCAGCGGCGTTGCTGGTCCTCGCCGTCGTCGGGCTGGTGTGGACAGTGCGGACGCTGTATGTCATCGGCGCGGACCGGCGGTGGTCATGGTGGATCGTGCCCGCACCGGCGGTCGTACTCCTCGCTGTCGCCACGGTGCCGCTCGCGCCACGGTCGTCGTTCGACGACACACGTCCCGAGTTCGAGCAGGTAGCGCGCGAGTTGCTGGCCGATCCGGAGCCGCTCCACAGCCAGCTCGAGATCGGCCGGTTCGATATGCGCACCGCCATGTCGGGCGATGGCGTCGTCTACTTCATCAAGGACGGAGGACTCGGCCTGACGGCGAGCAGCGGGTGGGCTTACTCCCCGAGCGGTACGCCTGCCGGATTCGACGATTTCACCGCAACTCACATCGGCGGGCCGTGGTACGAGTTCATTTCGGTATGGCGACATGACCGCCCAATCTGTCCCACAGAGGGATCCGCTTACGGAACGAGGGCGAACTGCCGCTGGGACGCCCCTTCGTCCCGGCGCGGGTTCCTCGACTGGACATCAGTCGGCATTTCCCCGGTTCCCGCCGGTCGCCGCCGGAATGCCCGCACGGAGGAAGCAAGTACCGTTCCAGCTAACTCACATCTCATCTGCGCGTAACCTACGATTGCGTAACCTACGCTAGCGTTGACTCATGGCGATTTCCGATGTTACGGACTATGCCCACCTGACCGAAGCGGATGTCGAGGCGCTTTGCGGCGAGTTCGACACGATCCGGCGTGATATCGAAGCCTCGCGTGGCGAGCGGGACGCCCGGTACATTCACACCACGATCCGGCTACAGCGGTCCCTCGAAACGGGTGGTCGCGCAGTGTTGTTCGCGAGTTGGTTTCCCCCGGCCTGGCTTGCCGGCACGGCGCTGCTCGGCACCGCCAAGATCGTCGAGAACATGGAGCTCGGCCACAACGTCATGCACGGTCAGTGGGATTGGATGAACGATCCGGAGATCCACTCGTCGTCGTGGGAGTGGGACATTGCCGGAGTGTCAGAGCATTGGAAGCAGACCCACAACTACATCCATCACAAGTACACCAATGTGCTCGGGATGGACGACGATGTGGGCTACGGCCTGCTTCGCGTCACCCGCGATCAGCGCTGGCAGCCGTGGAGCGTCGGCAATCCTGTCTACAACCTGCTGTTGCAACTGTTCTTCGAGTACGGCGTGGCGTTCCAGCACTTGGAGCTGGGCAAGGTAGCCAAGGGCGGTGTCGATCGTGTCGAGTTCGTGCGCAGAGGCCGCGAGGTGCTCGAGAAGGTCGGCAAGCAGATCGCCAAGGACTATCTCGTCTACCCGGCACTGACCGGTCCGGCGTTCCTGTCCACGTTCACCGCGAACCTGACGGCGAACATGATCCGCAACGTCTGGACCAACATGGTCATCTTCTGCGGGCATTTTCCCGACGGCGCGGAGAAGTTCACCGAGGCCGACGTGGAGGACGAAACGCGGGGGCAGTGGTACCTGCGCCAGATGCTCGGCAGCGCGAATTTCGAGGCGGGGCCGGTCGTGGAGTTCATGAGCGGCAACCTCTGCTACCAGATCGAGCATCACCTGTTCCCCGATCTGCCGAGCAACCGGCTGCGCGAAATATCCGTGCGCGTGCGTGCGCTGTGCGAAAGGTACGACCTGCCCTACACGACCGGATCGCTGCCCGTTCAGTACCTGCAGTCCTGGCGCACCATCGCCAAGCTGGCGCTGCCGAACCAGTTTCTGCAAGCGACCGCCGACGACGCGCCCGAAACCGCGTCGGAACGCAAGTTCACCGATCCCAGGCCGCGGATCGACCCGGCCACGGGCGTGCGCCGCGGGCTGTTGACAGCAATCCGCGACCGTGTGGGAGTCTGACATTGCCGCACCGTGGTGCCACTCGAGCATTGGCGACCGTTCGAGAATCTCGCGGGGACGCTCTGACCCAGGTCAACGATGTCGAGCCGAATCTGTCAGGGCGGAAGGCGGTTTATGTGCTTTCCGAGGGGTGGCCTGACCAGTCAGGGATCGGCGGTCACCCGATCACTCGATGCAGGTCGTCACCTTCCGGACCCGAACTCTGTGTGCCGTGGGAGCTCCGGGGAGTGAGGCCACCGGATCGGCCGGGGACGATGTTCTCGAACGAGTATCCGCCGGGGCGACGTACACACCGCCCTCAATTGCACAAATGTTTCAGACGTGACGATGGTCGAGCAGACTTGGCCGACTTGACGAGCACTCAGCTCGTGACTGATGAACGGGCCAACACCCTCAGGTGAGTGCGTCGGGTCGGAAGCGTGCGCCGCACGGGAACGCTCACCCTGGATCCGACGGTGAGCAGAGCGTACGGGTAGAACACCCACAACAGCTCGGCGATCGAAGCGCCGGGGGTGTCGACAGCGGCGAGGAAACCCGAACCCGCGGCGCGCTGCAACGACGTCGAGGTAAACAAGAGTAGTTTGTGTTTCCGACGTGGGGGTAGGCGTTCGGCACACTGCAGAACGCCCGAGAAGGAGAACAACGATGCCACGGCCCCTTGCCGACCAGAGTGAAACCGAACTCGGTGGCCCCCACAGTGTCCTGACCCTCCAGCGACGAGACCACCGAGAACTCGATGTACTACTCCAGCGCATCGACAAGTGCAGCGGCAACCGACGTCAGGATGAACTGACGTCTTTGTGCCGTCTCGTTTTTCCGCACGCGTTCGCGGAGGAAGCCGTGTTATGGCCGCTGGCGCGCCGCACACTTCGGGACGGTGAGAAGCTGACACTGGAAATCGAACAGGAACATCAGGAGATCAACGAGCTGTTCACGAAACTCGATACCCTCGACCCGGATACCTCCGAACATCATCAACTGTTCGCCGAGATCACCGAACTACTCCGGCAAGACGTACGTGACGAGGAAGACGTTCTCCTTCCGAAACTGCAGGAAGCGCTGGATCCACGCGCACTACGCCGGGTGGGACGGATGTGGCAGGTGGTTCGATACACGGCTCCTACCCGGCCGCATCCGACGGTCGCCCGGCGATTGCCGGGTAATGCCCTCGCCGCTCTCCCGCTGACCGGGTTGGATCGTTCGCGGGACCGTCTGGATCACGTATCACGCCGGGCGCCGTCCCCGTTGGCGGCGGGGTGCCGTCGTACGAGCCAAGCCCTCGCGACGGTCGCCGGCGCCATCGAGCACCTGCCACCGCTGCGTAGCGGTGAAGATCCGTCCACGCGTACCTGAACGTCATTGGCGTCCGAGACACGGGGTAGGCGTCCAACGTGAACTACGGCACCCGGCGCGCCGGCCTGTCAGTCCCGCGGTGGCGGCGACACTTCCACTCCGCCGGAGTCGTGTTCGGGTCCGGCGACAGGGTGGTCGGCAGGCACGCGGTTACGGAACGCCGCCGCTTCGCTTCGCTTGCCGGCGTCGGTACCCTTTTCCCCGCGGTACGGCCCTGGCTTCGGACGCGGCTTGCCGCCCGGAAACGCCAACCGCAGGATCGTCCGGTGCACCATGCCCCACTGCTGCATCAAAGGCCCTGAGTTGTACGGCAATTGGTACCGTTCGCAGATGTCCTTCACCTTCGGCGCCACCTCGGAATAGCGGGTGCTCGGCATGTCCGGATAGAGGTGGTGCTCGACCTGGTACCCGAGGTTTCCGCTGATGATGTGGAACAGCGGGCTGCCGTCGATGTTGGCGGCGCCGACCAGCTGACGTACGTACCAGCCACCACGAGTTTCGTCCTCCGCCTCCTTCTCGCTGAAGGTGTACGTCTGATCGGGGAAGTGGCCGCAGAAGATGATGCCGTGCGCCCACACGTTGCGGATGATGTTGGCGGTGAAGTCGGCCAGCGCGGTGGCGAGAAAGGTCCGCTCCATCCCGGGTAACGTGCGGTCGAACACGTCCGCGACCGACGACAACCGGCCGCGGGCCCGCTTCCCGCGTAGCAGTCGGCCCACCCTCGACATCGCCGGCTGCCCGAGTCGCCCGCGGGTGGTGAGTTGCGCGAGTCCGAACGCGCCTGCGCTAATCAGAGGCCAGCCGACATAGTCCTTGACGACCTGGGCGCGAGCCTTACCACCGATCCCCTTGAGGTCCTGCCACACTTCCTTCCACGACTTCTCACCGGAGCGGACCGCCTCGAGGTCCATGTCGTGGAGCGCGACACCCCACTCGAAGAACGCCATCAGCAGAACGTTGTAGAACGGCTGGGCGAGATAGACGGGATGCCACCGCTGCTTCGGGTCGATCCGCATGATCTCGTATCCGAGGTCTTTGTCCTTACCGCGGATATTGGTGTACGTGTGGTGGATGTAGTTGTGCGAGTGCTTCCACGCTTTCGCCGTCGACGCCGTGTCCCAGTCCCACGTGGACGAATGAATATAGGGGTCGTTCATCCAGTCCCACTGGCCGTGCATCACGTTGTGGCCGATTTCCATGTTCTCGAGAATCTTCGCCATTCCCAGACAGGCAGTTCCGGCCAGCCAGGCAGGTTTGTTCACCGAGCCGAGCAACAGGACGCGGCCGGCGACGGCCAACTGGCGCTGTGCGGCGATGACGGACTTGATGTACTTGCGGTCACGCTCTCCGAGATCGGCGTAGATCTCGTCGTGGATGGCGTCGAACTCGCGTCCGAGCGCCTCGATGGTCTCGTCACTCAGATGTGCGAGCGGGCTCTCGATGTCAATGCTCACCAGCAGGTCCTTCCTTATCTTCACAGCTCGATCTCGATGTCACCTTCTGCGGTGTGGACACACGTGCGGACCGCCTGTCCGGCGGCGTCGTCGACCACGGCCCCGGTTCGCAGGTCGCGGAGTCGGCCGGACTTCAAAGTCCCGACACACGTGTGGCAGATCCCGATGCGGCAACCGAACGGGAGTTTCAAGCCGGCGTTCTCACCGGCCACGAGGATCGGTGTACCTCCGTCGACTTCGGTCTTCACGTCGCTGTCCGCGAAGTGGACTTCACCACCCTCGCCGCCGGCGTCGTCGCCACCGATGACGGGTTGGAAGCGTTCCATGTGCAGCCGCTTCGGGTCACCCTGGTCGTTCCAATACTCGACCAGCTGATCGAGCATCTCGCCCGGGCCCGACGCGAACACCTCGCGTTCGCGCCAGTCGGGGCAGACTTCGTCGAGCGCATCCGGCGTCAGCCGGCCCTGCTTCCCGGTGAGGCGTAGCACCAGCTGGAACCCGTCGTGCCGGCGGTCGAGATCCCGGAGCGTCGAATCGAACATGACCTGTTCCTCGGTCCGTGCCGAGTGCGAGACGACAACGTCGTCGACCGCCTTCTTGTGGTCGAGGCTGCGCAACATACTGATGATCGGTGTGATGCCACTGCCTGCGCTGATGAAGAGCATTTTTTCGGGCAACGGATCCGGGAGGGTGAACGTGCCCTCGACCTCACCGAGACGCACGATGTCTCCGGGGCGGATGTCGCGGACGAGGTACGGCGACACTTTGCCGCTTTCCACCAACTTGGGGGTGATGCTGATCAGGCCGTCGTCCGGGTCGGGGTCCGAGGTGAGCGAGTAGGCGCGCCAGTAGTAGACCCCGTCGAGGACGACGCCGAGGCGCACGTACTGCCCGGCTTCGTGCCCGAACCATTCGTACTGAGGACGGATCACCACGGTGGCGGAGTCCGCGCTGGCTGGCTCGACTCGCTCCACCCGTCCCCGCAATTCGCGGGTGGTCCACAGCGGATTGATCAGTTCCAGATAGTCGTCCGGTCGAAGGGGGCTGAACAAGTGCCGCACGGCGCGCAGCATGAATCTGCGCACTACGGGGACTTTGGGACGAGCACCGCGTTCCGCCATGACGACCACCGTATCCATTCGTCTCTGCTCGGGTCAGCGATCCACACGCGATCGGACGAGAAAATCCGCCCGCGGAAATGCCGCTGATGAAATTAGCGCTGTTGTTCTTCCGGCACCGCGTCCGGTTCTGTCGTGTTCCCGTCGCTCTCTCGAAGTGCTCGTCCCTGCTCGATGTACTTCTGGTACTTCTCGGCGTTCTTGTCCGACACGCGGGTGTCCCGCGGCGGAAGTTGCAACTCGTCCTCTGCCGGCAGCCCGGCTTGCAGTTCCCGGCCCCGTTCGAGTTCCGAATCGAGCTCGGCCCCGAACAGCAACGCCAAGTTGGTGATCCACAGCCACAGCAGAAAGACGATGACACCGGCAAGTGAACCGTAGGTCTTGTTATAGCTGCCGAAGTTCGAGACGTAAAGACCGAACAGCACGGAGGCCACGATCCACGTCAGGATCGCTAGGAACGCACCTGCACTGATCCAGCGGAACTTCGGTTGCTTCACATTGGGTGTCACGTAGTAGAGGATGGCGACCGCGCCCACGACGATTCCCAGCACGAACGGCCACCGCGCGATGTTCCACACGGTGAGGGCGGAGTCGCCGAATCCGATCGCATCACCGACCGAACGAGCAACGGGCCCGCTCAGCGCCAACATGACGGCGGCCGCCGCCACGAGCAGAAGTCCGATCAGGGTGACCAGCAGCATCAACGGGCGCAACTTCCACACCGGACGCCCCTCGTCGACCTCGTACATCCGGTTCATGGCACGACCGAAAGCACCGATGTATCCCGACGCCGACCACACAGCGCCGAGAAGTCCGAACACGAGTGCCACACCCGCAGTGGGTGTTTGAACAAGTTGGGCGATGGGATCACGCAGCGTGTCCACGGCCGACGACGGTCCGAGGTCGTCGACGATCTGCAACACCGAATCGGTAGTGCGCTGTCCCTGCCCGAACACGCCGAGAAGCGACACCAGCGCGAGCAGGGCAGGGAACAGTGACAGAACGGCGTAGTACGTCAACGCCGCAGCGAGATCGGTGCACTGATCGCGGCTGAACTCGTGCGCAGTCTTCCGCAGGACGTAACCCCACGACGGCTTCGTCAGCTCCGTCGGCGAGTCCGGTTTGCGGGGATCATCGGGATCCGGTTCGGCTTGTTTTTCATCGACCATCGTCTTCTACTACCCGGGAACTCTCTACCGGAAACGGCGGCGGGGACAGGGTCGGTATCTACGGCCGGGCCTCGTGCCTGGGGTGCCCGTGCGTTCGACGGGCCTCCTTCATCTCGGATTCGAATACGTGCCGCCGTCCGCCGCACAGTTCACCGCGCACGGTGGCCTCACAGCTCCGGAAGGTGGACCAGTAGTGGTCGTCGAAGTCCTCAACGATCTGGAACATCCATCGACCGTGCAGGACGTTACGGCCGACCAGCTCCTTTTCCACTTGTTCGGCGATGTCGTCGCGGCCCGCCTCACGCAACTTCTGGACGGCCTCGTCCAGCATCAGATCGGCATGACCGATCAGCTGGTGAAAGTCGTACAGACGTCCGCGCGCACGTTCCACGGTCTCGAGGGCTTCGGATAACTTCCCGGCCGCAGCGACCTGTTCGTCCGTCGCTCGCTCAGGCCGCGCATGGTCAGGGGGATTCGGGATCTGCTGGTCGGTCATGGACTGCGTGTACCCCATCCGCGCCGGGACGAACGACTCCTCACGAAACCGCAGATTCGGCCGACGATCCGGCGGGTACCACAGCAGGGCGTGAACGCGCCCCGCTCCGACTGTTTCCCCTCGAAAATTTCGGGTAACGCGAGGAACAGACGAAGGGAGTGCCCGTGCACTACATCGACAAGGCGAGAGGGCAGCTCACCGACCTCGTCGGGAAGGTGGTCGATTCCACCACCGGCGGCGGCGGGAACAGTCAGACGCTGACGGTCAGTAGGTCCCGCCCGGAGGTCGAACAGTTCTGGCGCGACCCCGAGAACTTGTCCGAGGTGCTCGGTGATGTGGCCGAGGTCCGGTCGACCAAGCCGGGTAGCTACGAGTGGACGCTGAACGTCGGGGCCGACGAGCACACCACGTGGAACACCACACTTATCGAGGGGGACGGCAATCTGCTGTTCGTCGGCTCTGCGGCGGGCGAGGACTCCGCAGCCGATTCCCCCGAGATCGAGCTCACGTTTCGCGACGCACCGCACGATCTCGGTACCGAAATGACGATCCGGGCGAAGACACCCCTACCCGACATCCTCACCGGGGCAGCGTTGTTCAAGGCCATCTACCGCGCACGCGCGCTGCTGCAGACCGGCGAACTGCCCACCCTCAGGCACAATCCGAGCGCGCGTAAGGCCGCTCGCTGAACTAGGAGATTTGATGCGCGCACTCTGCTGGAACGGTGTCAACGACCTGAAGGTCGAGACCGTCGACGACCCCGAACTGGTCAATCCGCACGACGTCATCGTGCAGGTACGGTTGACCACCACGTGCGGTTCCGACCTTCATTTCATCGACGGGTACCTGCCGGGCATGCGGGAAGGTGACGTGTTCGGGCACGAGTTCATGGGTGAAGTGGTGGACGTCGGCCCCGAAGTCACGGATACCAGGGTGGGTGACCGCGTGGTCGTTCCATCGTTCATCGGATGCAATTCGTGCCGGTACTGCGAACACGACTTGTACTCGGTGTGTGACACGACGAATCCGAATGCCGAACTGCAGCAAGCGGTTTTCGGCTATCCGACGGGCGGAATCTACGGGTATACTCACCCGTTCGGCGGATACCAGGGATCCCACGCGCAGTACATCCGCGTGCCGT
Organism: Rhodococcus tibetensis; assembly: GCF_024438035.1. GTDB lineage: Bacteria > Actinomycetota > Actinomycetes > Mycobacteriales > Mycobacteriaceae > Rhodococcus_F > Rhodococcus_F tibetensis. The sequence goes on along the minus strand of NZ_JANFQF010000028.1, from coordinate 40,060 downwards.
TCGGTGACGTCAACTGCTTCACCATTCCCGAAGGCATCACCGACGAGCAGGCCCTGTTCCTCTCCGACGCCGTACCCACCGGCCTCATGGGAGCGGACTTCTGCGACATCTCGCCCGGTGACACGATCGCGGTGTGGGGCAGCGGCGGTGTCGGGCTGATGGCTGCACACACCGCTCGACTCCTGGGCGCGGACCGGGTCATCGTCATCGATCGCTACTCCGAGCGACTTGCACTGGCGCGCCGGGAATTCGGTGCGGAAACCATCGATTACACGTCCGTCGACAGCGTGTTGGAGGCACTACGCGAGACCACCGGCGGCCGCGGCCCGGACGCGTGCATCGACGCTGTCGGCATGGAGGGACACGGCACGGGTCTGCAGCAACTCTACGATCGCGCCAAACAACTCCTGAGGCTCGAATCGGACCGCGCGACCCCGTTGCGCGAGGCAATCCTCTCCTGCCGCAAGGGCGGGATCGTGTCTATCCTCGGCATCTATGGGCTGAGGGACAAGTTCCCCATGGGTGTGGTGACCAACAAAAGCCTGACGATCCGGACGGCACAGCAACATGGTCAGCGGTACATGCCGCGGATGTTCGACTACATCCAGCAAGGCGACCTCGATCCGTCGTACCTCATCACCCACGACATGCCCCTCGAGAAGGCAGTCCGCGGTTACGAGGTGTTCAAGAACAAGCAGGAAGGGTGTGTCCGTGCCGTTTTCCGTCCGTGACCGCCGATGTTTCGGCGGTGACCCGATCGGGCACGCAACAAGTATGAGTATCGAAGACGGTCCTGGTGACACCCTCAACCCTGCCGAGAGCCTCGACGCGGACGAGGTACGGAACAACGACGGCGACGACGTCGTGGATCCGCCGGAACACTGGAGTGAAGCCGACAAGTTCGGCACGACACCACGCGAAGAGCGTGAAGGCGAATCTCTCGATCAGAAACTGTCCGAGGAAGAGCCCGACGTGCCTGTCGAGGTACCGCCGGAAATTCCCGTGGCAGCCGCGCCGAACGAGTCCCTGACCGAGGACGATGTCGACCGAGTTCTCGATGACGACGTCGAGGTGCCGGGCGACGGCAGCAAGTCGGCGGATGTGGTCGACGGCGTGATCGTCGAAGATTCGCGGGTCGACAAAGGTCAGATCGACGGCACTCCCGAAGGCAGGGACTCCTTCTTTCCCATCGTGGATTGACTCGACACTCGGCACAGCGAACAGAGGAAACCAGATGAACGTGGCACACGCCCCCGAGCGCGAACGGGATTCGACCGACAGCGGCAGCCAACTCAACGGTTATGTGGCGACGATGGCGATCTACACCTTCGTCGTCGCCGTAGTCACAGTGCTCGGCGCTCTCACCAACCGGCAACTTCCGCGTGCCATGACCGTGCGCGAACTCGTCATCACGGCGCTTGCAGCGCACAAGGTTTCCCGAACGGTAACCAAGGACGCCATCACCACACCGCTCCGTGCACCGTTCACCGAGCACGCCGGGGACGGGGGCCCCGGCGAGGTGATGGAGAAGCCACAGGCCTCCGACGGCATCATGCACAGCATCGGCGAATTGCTGACCTGTCCGTTCTGCTTCGACGTCTGGGTGATCACCGGGTTCACCATCGGGCACGTCTTCGCGCCCCGGGCGACACGCTTGGTGGCCGACGCGATGGCAGCTCTGGCCGGCGCGGACTTCCTGCAACTCTCGTATGCCACCGCCCAACGCATAGCGGAAGGCTAGTTCGCGGCGGTGCACTCCCGGCCCTCCGACTCGGCCGTGGAGTTGTCGACGATGTCGGACGCTATTCCCGCAGTTTCACATTGCGGTGCTGCGAATACGTGACCAGCGCTTGGCTCAGTGTGGTGCGAGTGTCCAGTTCGGGGCGCAGTTGATCGGTCTCGCGTTCACCGTCCGCGATGAGAGTCTCCCGGAACCAGGACCCGTTCGACGATGATGTAACGCCGAGCAATAGACACTCCTCGCTGGTGTTGGCGGACCGGGTTAAGCAAGCCCCGGCTCTCCGGCGTTACAGCCAGCGCGGCGGTTCCCCGGCGTCGCCGTCGATGGCCACGCCGACGGCTCCACGGCCCGCGGCCCACCGCACCACGGCCGAGGGCGGCCCGGAGATCTTCGTTGTGGTCGGCGACTCTGGGCTTAGTGCAATCGGCGCGCTGCCGTTGATCTCGAGCACGAGTCCGGCGCCGAGGTCCTTGCGCCGCCACATCCCGACGATGTCGGTGAGCAGCGACTCGAGGACCACGCCGGGGAAGTCGCCGAACCGGCCGCCGTTGTCGAGGTCGACGGCGTGGATCCACACCTCCCGGGTGCGCATCCACGCCGTCTCCGACACCGGCACGAGCCGTCCCTGCGCGGTGCGGACCTGCGCATCCCACGCCGAGGCGGGCAGGTTGCGCCATTTCTCGTCGAGCCGGGCGACGGTGTGGTCGAAGAGGTTCCGCAGCGCCGCCGCCGACAGGGTGGCGCCCTCGGCGATCTCCCGGCCCCGCTGCTCCGGCGACGCATACATCGGGGTCTGCACCCCGGTGGCGGCCCAGTCCAGCAGCCGGCACAACGCGGCCGCGTTGTAACCGACGTGCGCGACCAGGTGTCGCCGCGACCACCCAGACAAGACGGTGTCACCGTCGAGGTCGGTGTCGGACAGCTCAGCGAGGCGCTGCGCGAAATATGCGGTGCCACGGCGGGCGATCAGCAACCGCTCAGCCAGCGGAAGATCGTGGAAACTCACGCCTCCTACTTGACGATCGTCGTGTTGCGGACGGTGCCCAGGCCCTCGATGGTGACCTCGACGGTCTGACCGTCCTGAATGTAGAGACCGGGCTTGCGCGCGTGCCCGACCCCGCCCGGGGTGCCGGTGATCACCACATCACCGGGCTGCAACGTCACGATGTGCGAGATGTATTCGATGAGTTTGGCCGGGGTGAAGACCAGATCGTCGGTCGTGGTGGACTGCACCACCTGCCCCTCCAGTGTGGTGACCAGGGTCCCACCGAACGTGTAGGAGTCGGTGGTCGTCAGGAACGGCCCGAAACCGCTGGTCTTCTCGAACGTCTTGCCCTGATCCCACTGCAGCGTCCGGTACTGGTAATCGCGCATCGTGTAATCGTTCATCACCGAATACCCGGCGATGTAGGACTCCGCCTCGGCCTCCGCGACCTGATAGGCCGGTTTACCGACGACGAACGCCAACTCCCCCTCCCAATCCAACCGCGCGGCCGCATACGACGGGACGACCACGTCGTCGTACGGGCCGGTCAACGCTTCCTTGAACTTCGCGAACAGGGTCGGATACTCCGGCAGGTCCCGGCCCATCTCCTGGATGTGGTTGACGTAGTTCAACCCGACGCAGATGATCTTCCCCGGGTTCGGGACCACGGGTGCGTAATCCGCACCATCGAGGTCGACGGTGGCACCGGAGGCGTTCTGCGCGATCGTCTTCCAGTCCGGGACGCCCAACAACGCCGACAGGTCCGGATACCCGTCGATGATCGTGGCTGTGGTGTCGGAATCGACACGGACGGCGACGGTGGTCCCATCGTGGCGCAAGGTGGCAAGCTTCATGAGGTTTCAGGCTCCTTCGGAAATGAACGTGCGATCAAAGTGCAGGCGCTCGACGATCGGGGCGTCGGAAAACGCAAACAGGTCGAACTGGGTATCGGCCTGGATCGACCACTGCGTCCACGACGGGACGACGATCATGTCGCCCATGCCGACCCCGCGGGTCTGGCCGCCGAGGAGGAACCGGCCGGATCCTTCGAACACCTGATACACCGTCGACCCGACATCGCGGCGCGGCCGCGTGCGCGCGCCGGCGCGGAGGCGGTGGAACTCGGCGCGGATCGTGGGCATCACGTCGCCGCCGGTGGTGGGGTTGGTGTACCGGACCGCGGCGTGGCCGGGTTCGGTGGTCGCCGCAAACCCCTCGTCCTCGAGTTGCAGTTGCTCGCGCAGTGCGGCGTCGGTGTGCTCCCACCGGTACGCCGCGATCGGCGAACTGGTTTTCGCGTCCAACCCGACCAGTGGCCGCAGCCCTGGGTGCGCCCATAGGCGTTCCGACCGGGAAGCATCCGGGGTGGAGTCGTCGGTGACGTTCTCGGACCCGAATTCGAAGAACCCGGTGTCGGTGTAGTGCACGAACGGGATGTCGAGGCCGTCGATCCAGGCCATCGGCTGATCCGTTTCGTTGTGGTGGCCGTGGAAGTGCCAGCCCGGGGTGAGCAGGAAGTCGCCGCGCCGCATCGCGACCGGGTCCCCGTTGATGACCGTCCATACCCCCTCCCCCTCGACGACGAACCGGAATGCGTTCTGCGCGTGCCGATGCTCGGGGGCCACCTCCTTCGGGCCCAAATACTGGATGGCCGCCCACAACGTCGGTGTCACATACGGCACCCCACCCAAACCGGGATTGGCTAGCGCAATGGCGCGCCGCTCGCCGCCACGACCGACCGGCACCAGATCCCCGGCCCGCTGCGCCAACGGATACAACGTCGACCACTTCCACACGAACGGCACCGCCCGCGACGCCGGCGTCATCGGCATCAGATCACCGAGCTGGGTCCACAACGGATTCAGGTGCTCGGTTTCGAAATCGGCGTACAGCCGATCCAGTTCTGAATCGTTGGCGTGGGCGGTAGTCATGGCTTCTCCTCGTGAGCACTCGCGTGCGACGTCGTGCTCAACGTAGGCACGACAGCATCGAAGGAGTTATTAAATTCCGTTCTACGGAATCTGGGCGTCGGCTCAGCCGGTGTGCGCGATCTCGATCTCGATGTCACGCGCGACGCTGCGCATCTGGGCGATTAGAGGACCGTGTAGGTGTTGCCGGTACCGGGTTGTCGGCACGGACGCTGTGAGCGCGGCGATCGACCGACGCCGGCCGTTGCGCAGTGTCAGTCCGAACGCGGCGACCCCGGCCTCCGTCTGCTCGACATTCACCGCAAATCCTACGGTGTGCGCCGCCGCCAGTTCGCTGGCGAATATCTCGAACTCCCCCGGTGAGAACCGACGGTCCACGTCATAACTCGGATCCGGCCGCGGATCTACGTGCGGTTCCGCGGCCGGCCTCAGATAGAGCTGCTCGAGGGTGTGCCGGGGTAGCTCGGCCAACAAGATCCGCCCTCCGGCGGTACGTTCGGCGGGCAGTACCTGGCCCTGCCGGTCCCCCACCCGCAACATGGATACCGCCTCGGCCGAGTAGAGGAATCGCACCTGGGACCCCACACGGATGACCAGGTTGACCGTCTCGCCGGTCAGTGTGGCCAGCGCATCCAGGTGTGGTCGGCATACGTCGGTCAGTTCGCGGGTCCAGTCGTATCGCGCTGGACCCACCCCCATCGCCGGTCCGGGGTGGTAGCGACGTTTCTCGTCCTGCACGGCGAATCCCCGGTAGACGAGCATGGCCAGCAACCGGTGTGCGGTGGACGGCGCGGTTCCGAGTTCCTCGGCTGCGTCTTTCAGTCGTAGAGCGCCGACGTCGCGGAGCAGCTGCAGCAGCCGCAGCACATTGTCGACCGATTCCAGAGGGTATGAAGGCCGGGTGATCGCGCTTCCCGCCTTCCGACCCGGACTAGTGTTCTGCATGGCAGAACTATATTGCCCAATGGTCGAGACAGGCATGAGAGTGGAGACGGTCGCGAACGCACAGTGGCGGTACGCAGGAGGCAGATCTTTCATCGATCACTCCCGTACTTTTCTGACGATAGTTTGCTGTGGGACTGGGAAGGGTCCGACGATCCGGGATCGGCGGACCTCCAGGGCGCCGAAGGTGCGGCACTCATCGAGGAGATTGACGTCGGTGGCCGCGAGATCGGCCCCTGAATGTCCACGAGGTCGAACAGCCTCACGCTGGATGATCTTCAACGCCTGGCAATTATGACGATCGTTCCGTCCTGCGCGATGTCGGGACGGCACCGTCATGTGTACGGATCCTCCACATGACAGTCAGGATCGTAGTGAGGTCGTCCATTACTCCGCTTCACTTGGCGTCGTAGCGTTTCCCTCGGGCCCGATTACGGGCGCCCTTCGTCCCAAGTTACGAAACCACCCATTGCGCGTGGGGTCACGGGTGGGGGCACCGTTTTGCGGGATTGCGTCGGCCTGAGTTTGCCGAGGTCCTCGCGACACTGTGGCGCATGACCCGCACCGGAAAGATCGGAGAAGTTCAATGACGGTTGCAGCAGACCTCAGCACATCGAGCGAGGGTGGGCATCATTTCCGGTCTGCCAGCGTGCTTGTTCCGCAAGAAGGGATTCCGCAGCCTCCGACGGAGCTGTCTGTTGATGAAGAGCGGCTGCTCCGTAAGCGCGAGCTGGCTGCCTCGTTCCGGTTGTTCGGCAAGTTCGGGTTCGGCGAAGGAGTCGCCGGCCACATGACAGTGCGCGACCCCGAGCTAAACGACCACTTCTGGGTCAATCCATTCGTCCGAAGCTTCAACCAAATCCGTGTCTCTGATCTGATCCTTGTGGACGAAAGGGGCAAGGTAGTGGAAGGCCGCGGCACGGTCAATCTGGCTGGCTTCTACATCCACTCCGAGGTACACAAGGCGCGCCCCGACGTCGTAGCAGCCGCGCATACACACTCGGTGCACGGCCGGGCCCTTGCCTCTCTCGGCCAGAAGATCTTGCCGTTGAATCAAGATTCCACCGCCTTCTTCGAGGACCACGCACTCTATGACTACTACGGCGGTCCCGCGGGATATCAGGAAGAAGGACAAAGGATCGCGCTCGCGCTCGGCGACAAGAAGGCCGCGGTGCTGCAGCACCATGGCCTGATCACCACCGGGCATTCCGTGGGCGAGGCGGCGTGGTGGTTCATCGCGATGGAGCGCACCGCGCAGGTGCAACTAGCGGCCATGGCCGCAGGCCAGGCGCTGGAGATGGATCATGAGACGGCTCGATTCTCCTACAACGAGGTGGGAACTCACTTCGCGGGTTGGCTCAGCTTCCGGCCGCTGTGGGACGAGATCATCACAGAACAGCCGGACCTCTTCGATTGACGCGGACGCGGTGCCGCCGGGAATCGGCGCTGAACTCGCCGATTCCCGGCGCGGCAGCCGCTGGTCGCTGCGCGGTGCGAGAGCGCCTCGAACTTGCACCGACGCGTCACGGGATCTGCGGTGGACGCGCTCGGCGACCCTCGACCGCCTCTCCTCCCCACCATCGGCCAAACCCACTCGCACCCACTCGGTGAGGTGTGCCGATAGGGTGACTAAATCTCCATAGACTGACGCCGAGGAGATCGGATGCAAGAAGGCTGGCTCGAGCTCCTGCTCGGTGACACGACTGCCGAGGAACTGATCGCCCACCGCGACGCGTTGCTGTCGATGCCAGAAACGGACCCTTCCCAGGTCACCGCGGCGGCGAACGCCACCCTCGAACTCCGGGCCCTGCTCGATCAGCGACGCCAGCGAGCGACGGAGTTGGCCGCGCTCAACGACATCTCCACGCAGTTGACGACGATGCACGATCACCGCGCACTGCTCACGGAGATCGTCAGTCAGGTCAAGCGGCTCCTGGGCGTCGACTTGGCGTATATCGGCCTTATCAGCGGTGAGGGATTGATCATCGAAGTCGCCAGTGGGGCCTACACCTCTCACTTGCAGGGTCTGGAATTGCCCCGGCACGAGGGATTGATGGGTCGGGTGATCGCGCGACGTGAGCCGGTGTGGACATCCGATTACCCCCACGACCCGTCGTTTCCACACACTGGAAAGGCGGACGCCGCCGCGCGCTCCGAGAACATGCGTGGCCTGTTGTCCGTGCCACTTCAGTTGGGCGGGAGGGTATTCGGTGCCCTCACCGCATGCAAACGGCAGGAGCGTACCTTCAGCAACGATGAGATCGCCTTGTTGTCGGCGCTCGCGGCGCATGCCTCCGTAGCGATCGACAATCTCCGCTCGCTGGAGCAGTACCGGGCGACCGTCGACGAAGTCAACGCCGCGAATGCCGAACTGGCTCGGCGCACCGAAGTGCTCGAGCAGACACTGCGATGGGACCGTTCCCTGACCGAGGTGGTTCTGCGCGGCGGTGGTGTGCGTGACCTGATCCGGGAGATGTCCTCCTCCACCGGCTGTCCGATGTTCTTCGTATCCCAGCCAGGCGATCTACCTGAGGGGTTGGACGGCTCGAAAGAGGCTGTCGCCGAGCTCTTCGCGATGCTCGACACCGACAGCGCCGAGAATACGGCGATGCGGCCCCGCGGGGACGGTTACATCGTCGTCGGCCGGGAGGTGCGTGCCGCCGGCGATCGACTCGGTGTCCTGCTGATGCTGTGCCGGGATGAGGAACCTGGTGCCGGTCGCCTGCTCATCCTTGACCGATCGGCCCCCGCCCTCGCGCTGGCGTTGGTCGGGGAGCGCGCCGCCCACGAGGTAACTCGTCGCGCGCGGGATGCGTTCGTCATCGACCTCCTCACTCGCCCTTCATCCGTCGAGAAGGAGAGCCGTCAGCAGTTCCGCCTCGCCGGGCTGAACCCCGACCGGACATACACCGTTGTCGTCGCCCGCCCCGCGGACGATGTCGGGCGAACCCGGTCGGCAATCGGACAGATCGACCTGCCGTCTAGCACGGTGGTCGCCGAGTACGGGTCCCGCGTCGTTGTCCTCGTCCCGAGCATGGAACCGGCCGACGTCGTGGAGGCGTGGGTGCAGCCCGATACCGAGCCCACCGTCGGACTGGCCGATCCTGCCCGAGGTGGCGACGGATTGGCACAGGCCTTCACCGCGGCCGAGCAGACAGTGGACGTCCTCGAGACTCTCGGGCGCCGCTCCCAGGTGGTGCCGGCGAGCATGCTGGGCATCTACCGAGTCCTCCTCAGCCGGACGAGCAGGGAACAGCTCGAAGCGGTGGCGGAGCAGACACTCGGCCCGCTCTTGCGCGAACAGGAGCCGCGGGGGGCTCCGCTGATCGACACGCTGACGTCCTACCTCGAGCATGATCGTCGGCACGCGGCCACCGCCGCGGATCTCGGCATTCACGTCAACACCCTCTATCAAAGGTTGGAGTCGATCGACCGACTCATCGGTGTGGGCTGGCGCGAGCCGGAGCAGGCGTTCGATCTGCAACTCCTGCTCCGGCTCCGTGGCGGCTCTGCCCGACTGACTCAACGGTGACCCCGTCAGCGGGTTACCGCAGCCGCGCCTCGGGTTGTTCCTCCGTTGGACAGTCCGCGGACCCCGACCGTCGCGACTGCGACACGACCGTCAGGACGGCCGCAATCAGCATGACAGCTCCCACCACCCAGAGCCCGGCCTTGACACTGCCGGTGAGGTCGGTGAGCCAGCCCGTCACATACGGCGCCCCGAAACCGGAGAGGTTTCCGATCGAGTTGACCATCGCGATACCCGCCGCAGCGCCGGTTCCCGCGAGGAAGGTCGTCGGCAGATACCAGAAGACCGGCATCGCGCAGAGCACGCCGACGGCGCACAGGGTCACGGCCGCCATCGCCGCGAACGGCGAATCCAGGTACAAGGCAACCGGAATCGACACCGCTCCGAGGAGCGTGGGGGCCGCCACGTGCCACACCCGCTCCCCCGTGCGATCCGAGTGCCGACTCCAGAGCACCATCGCCACCGCACCGACCAAAAATGGCACCGCGACTATGAGCCCGGTCTGAAACACCGAGTACGTGGCGCCGAAGGTCGTCGCGAGGCCGGCGACGATGGTCGGCAGGAAGAAACTCAGCGCGTACAGACCGTAGGTGATACCGAAGTACACGAACCCGAACCCGAGGACTCGGGGATTGCACAGAGTTCGCAGTACGGAGGTGCGGGGTTGATGTGCCGCGGTCTCGTGCTCTTCGGCGGCCATCGTGTCGACGAGCCAGGCACGCTCCTGGTCGTCCAGCCACTTCGCCTGAAAAGGTCGGTCGGTCAGGTAGAACCACACCACGAAGGCGAGAAGGACAGCGGGTAGGCCCTCGATCAGGTACATCACGCGCCAGCCGGACAGTCCGAAGAGTCCATCACCGAACTGCATGATCGCCGCCGACAGCGGTGCGCCGATCACGGACGACGCGGGCAGGGTGAGGAGAAACAGCCCAAGCAGGCGCACCCGGTACTTCTTCGGAAACCAGAACGTCAGATACAGCATCACACCGGGAAAGAACCCCGCCTCGGCCGCACCGAGCAAAATCCGCAGAACGTATAAACTGCCCACATTGGGAACGAAGGCGAGCGCCGCAGCGAGAATGCCCCAGGTAAGCATGATCCGGGCAATCCACAACCGGGCACCGAAGCGGTGCAGGGCAAGGTTGCTCGGCACCTCGAAGATTAGATAGCCGACGAAGAACAGGCCCGACGCGAGACCGAACATGGTCTCGGTCATTCCGAGTTCCGCTCCCATGGTGAGCTTCGCGAACCCGATGTTCGTTCGGTCGAGGTAGTTGACGAAATACAGCACTGCCAAGAATGGAATCAGGCGGCGGGCAACCTTCTTCACCACCCGTGTTTCCATTGCCATCCCCTCGTTGGCACTGGCTGTGGCACCAGCGTTTGTCATGGTCATACGTCGAACTCCTCGTGAAGGTGTGAAGATGAAGGGGCGTCCCCCTCGGCCGCTCGGCGTGGGTCCGGCCGACGGAAACATCCGAAGGTGATAGACGCCACACTACGAAGGAAAAGTTCCGGCCAACATAGACATTGGGCCCACACTCGTGAGAGATGTGTGGAGAGAACGTCCGTAGGAAGAGCCGTGCTGCGCCGCCTAGCGTTGGTGCCCCACACCAAACATGCCACCCCCGGATTCCGGGCGCAGGAAGCACTTCGGCCGGCCGCGCTCGGACCGTCCCGATCCCCGGGGTGCGATCGGCCGATGGCCCGCTTTACCCGAACGTCACGACCTTCGCTCGAAACGACTCGTACCCAATCGAATCAGAATCCACTACGTCGATGACGCGAGCCCGCCCCGCCGACTCGTCCACCGCCGGTCGATAAGGTCAGAATCGGTGACCGAGGCGATGAAACGACTCCATGTCGCGGTAGCCGGCACGCGATCCGGCGCACTGCACATACAGCCAGCGATCGAGGTCATCCGCATCCTCGCCGAACGGCTCGTCCACGATTACCGCCGGCCACGAGTCACCGGTACGGAGGTCGATCCGGCCGCCGCCGTAAACTTGTACTCCACCAACTTCGCCGGGGTGAAGACCAGATCGTCGGTCGTGGTGGTCTGCACCACCTGCCCCTCCAGTGTGGTGACCAGGGTCCCACCGAACGTGTAGGAGTCGGTGGTCGTCAGGAACGGTCCGAAACCGCTGGTCTTCTCGAACGTCTTGCCCTGATCCCACTGCAGCGTCCGGTACTGGTAATCGCGCATCGTGTAATCGTTCATCACCGAATACCCGGCGATGTAGGACTCGGCGTCCGCTTCGGAGACCTGATAGGCCGGTTTACCGACGACGAACGCCAACTCCCCCTCCCAATCCAACCGCGCGGCCGCATACGACGGGACGACCACGTCGTCGTACGGGCCGGTCAACGCTTCCTTGAACTTCGAGAACAGGGTCGGATACTCCGGCAGGTCCCGGCCCATCTCCTGGATGTGGTTGACGTAGTTCAACCCGACGCAGATGATCTTCCCCGGGACCACGGGTGCGTAATCCGCACCATCGAGGTCGACGGTGGCACCGGAGGCGTTCTGCGCGATCGTCTTCCAGTCCGGGACGCCCAACAACGCCGACAGGTCCGGATACCCGTCGATGATCGTGGCTGTGGTGTCGGAATCGACACGGACGGCGACGGTGGTCCCATCGTGGCGCAAGGTGGCAAGCTTCATGAGGTTTCAGGCTCCTTCGGAAATGAACGTGCGATCAAAGTGCAGGCACTCGACGATGGTGCCGGCCTCGATCGACCACTCCGTCCAGGACGGGACGACGATCATGTCGCCGTGCCAACCTGACGGACCTCGCCGGCGAGAACGAACCGCCCGGGACCCTCGAACACCTGGTAGATGGCGGAACAGACATCCCGCGTGGCCGGGTGCGGGTCGCCGGCGCGGATCGTGGGCATCATGTCCCCGCCGGTGGTCGGGCTGGGTATTGGCCCAAAGTCGGCAATCATCTCGCGGATCTCGTCCTCGGTCAGCTCCTTCGGACCTGGAAGTCCTTGTGGCCCTTGCGCGGGGACGTCTGGCCGTGTGCCGCGATCGCCGACGGCGCCTCGGCGATGATCAGGCCGGCGGACGCCCTCAGCTCCGTCGGGGGCTCGCCTGGACCGTAGGCACGTCGGCCAGTCAGCGGAGCCATCACGATGCGCTTGGCCAAGCGCTTGCTGCCCAGACTTCGGGGTCGAAATCGGTGGGCATGACCGGTCGCCTCCTACTGAGCGAGAGTGAGGGTGACGGCCGTGGCCACGGAGATCACCACGAGGAGGATGGGAGCCATAGCATTGCCGCGGGTCTTGGGGTCCGCGTAGTCGCCGGCTTTTGCGTGAAAGCCCACTGCGCCGACCAGCAGGAGGGCGAAACCGATGGCAGCGGCGACACCGATGGGCTGCCAGAAGAGGCCGATGGCCAGGCCGACGGCGGCCGCGACCTCGGCCAGTCCGATGAAGCGGACCAGGCCGGAGCTGAGGCCCATATGCGACTGCAGCATGGCGGGCACGTCTCCCTTGAGGAGCGCCTTGGGGGCGCCGGAAGCGAGCGTCGCGAGGCCCAGCAGAACGCTGAGGACGGCAGCGGCGATGTGCATGCGGGGAATCCCTTTCAGGTGTTCGACGCGGCGTCGGCAGACGTGCGTCATGCGGTGTTTTCTCGATGGAGCTGGGCAGAACCCGGCCGCGCGTGTGGACGGATTCGGGCACGTGATGACCGTGAGCGACACGGCTGGGCGGCGCCCCGGATCAGAGCTCCGGGTCACCCCCACGGCACGGTCAGCGAGTCGTGCGGACCTCGGCGTAGTCCAGACGCGGCGAACGCGCGAAGTGGCCGTCGGCGACGGGTTTGCCGATGTTGACGACCATCAGGGGGAGGTGGTCCTCGTCGAGGAACTCCTTCTGGATGCCGGCGTGGTCGATGCCGTTCATCGGACCGGCCGCCAGGCCCAGGGCACGGACGCCGATGATGAAGTACGCGGCCTGCATCGCCGCGTTCAGCACGGCCGACTGCTCACGGACCGAGCGCTCGGAGAAGAACGCGTCCTTGGCCGCGGGGAAGGCGGGGAACAGCCGCGGCAGTTCCTCGTGGAACTCGGCGTCCGCGGACAGGATCACGGCCAGCGGGGCGGCGGCGGTCTTCGCCTGGTTGCCCTCGGCCATGTGCTGCACCAGACGCTGCCGCGCCTCAGACGAGCGGACGACCGTCAGGCGCAGCGGGGATTGGTTGAAGGCGGTCGGGGCGATTTTGATCAGGTCGTAGATGGCCTGCACCTGCTCGTCGGTCACTGGCTCGTCAGCGAACGCGTGCGTGGTGTGGGCCTCGCGGAACAGGAGATCCAGGGCGGTGGAGTCGAGAGCGAAAGGCATGACTGTCCTTGGTCAGATTGGATGGGATGAGGAGCCGTAGCCCCTTGATTGCTGGTCCACCGATCCCGGCGGGATACCGGCACTGTTGTGCGGCCGCAGGTACGACCCGCAAGGCTGCACGCGCCCGGCCGACGCATGTCACTGCGAGGTCACCTTGATTGGAACAATATCATTCGCATGCCGATGATTGCAATAACAACCATCGCCTCGAGTATCATTCCCCTGTGACAGAAGAAGACGTCTTGGACCCCGATCGGGAGCACGCCTGGCGCGCAGCACTCAAGGGACACGCCCTGTTAGTGGCCCGCTTGGACGCGGACCTGCGAGAACAGACGGACATGTCCTTGATCGACTACGACGTCCTGGTGCAGCTGTCCGAGGCTCCGGAGCGCCGCCTGTCGATGGCGGACCTGGCCCGAGCCGTCGTATACAGCCGGAGTGGCCTGACGCGCCTGGTCGACTCGCTCGAGCGCCGGGGATTGGTCACCCGGGAGCGCAGCAGCAGCGACCGCCGATCCTGGTACGCCGTGCTCACCGATGACGGCGTGGCGGCCCTGGAGGACGCCTGGCCGGTGCATGCCGCCGGAGTAAGAGAACATTTCGCTGCGCATACCAGCCCCGAGCAGGCCCGGACACTAGCCGCCGTGTTCGGTTCCGTCATCGCCGCACTCGCCCCCGACAGCAACGAACTGCGTCACTACCACCCCCACGGGCAAAGCACTTCCTGAGGAACGACTCCGGGGCGACAGCGGGGTCTCTGCCCACGGCCCGTGATCGCCTCCCCACCGGCGGAGGCCGCCCGAGCAGCGGGGACGTCCACCCTTCCGGCTGCGTCATGGGGGCTGCGTCATCGGGCACGCCGCCGCAGCCCCTCGAACCAGCGCGCTCAGCTCGCGGAAGCCAGGGCTTCCTTCGCCTGGGAAAGGCTTACGACCCGGCCGCCCAGGCCGCCGAACTGGTGCAGGTCGCCGCCGACCTCGATCCGGCCGGACACCTCGACGCCGCCCACCTTCAACGGCATGAAGCCGGCCGCCGTGATGAGACGCTCGACCGTCGACTCGGCGGCCGCGTGGGCGGTGGCATAGAACAGCACCGCGCGCTCGGGCTTGCGGTTGGCATCTGCGCTCAGCGACTCGGCCCCCACCGTGCCGAAGGCCTTGACGAAGTACGCGCCCTGCGGCACCAAGCCAGCCACGAGCTCGCCGGAGGACTCGCTCTCCGGTAGCGTGCGCCGGAAGCCACCCTTGCCATCAGCGGCGAGCGGGTTCGAGGCGTCGACGACAATCTTGCCCGGCAGGACGTCGGCGTACTGCTGCACCATGTCCTGGATAGTGTCGAGCCACACCGCGAAGATCACCGTGTCTGCCTTGGCGATGGCGTCCGGCACCGAGGCCGACTCGGCCAGCGACCCGAGCTCTTTGGCCAGCGACTCCCCCTGAGCCACATTCCTGGTAGCGATGACGATGCGTTCGCCACCAGACACCAGTCCACGCGCCAGCCGAGCTCCGACATTGCCCGCCCCAATGATGGCCGTCGCCATGACTTGCTCCTTTCGTCCGTTATCCGGATCACCCAAGAAGACCCCGGGCGTCACCCGCGCCGTCAGGTGACGGACGCGCCTCGACGATTAATTGCGAGGAGAATCGTCTTTGTGAGTATAGTTGCAGTGCGAACTACTCGCCGCATCGGTGGCGGGGACGGCGCGCCGGTCGCGCCAGGAACTACTCCGCACAAGGAGGGATCGACCATCGCCAGGACGATGCGCGCGGTCGTGCTCACCGAGCCCGGCCCCGTCGAGAAGCTGCAGATCCGAGAACTGCCGGTTCCCGAACCGCGACCGGGCTCGGTGCGGATCGCGGTGAAGGCGTTCGGACTCAACCGTTCCGACTATCACATGCGCATGGGCCTCGCCGAAGGAGTGCGTTATCCCATCGTGCCCGGGCTGGAGGCCGTCGGCGTCGTGGATGCCGCGCCCGGCAGCGATCTGCGTCCCGGCCAACAGGTCGCCGCGCTGATGGGCGGAATGGGCCGCGCCTACAACGGCGGGTATGCCGAGTACACGGTCGTGCCGCGCAGCTCGGTGGTACCGTTCCGCTCCTGTCTGCCATGGGATGTTCTCGGCGCTGTTCCGGAGACCCTGCAGACCGCCTACGGTTCGCTCACCACGGGGCTGGATCTGAAATCCGGTCAGACCCTGTTGATCCGGGGCGGCACCTCCGCCCTCGGCTTCGCGACGGCGGCCCTGGCCCACGACCTGGGTGCCACCGTACTGGCCACCACCCGGCAGCCCGACCGACTCGATAACCTCGAGACTCACGCAGTCGACCATCCGATCCTGGACAACGGCGCCATCGCGAACCAGGTCCACCGCATCAAGCCCGGCGGAGTCGACGCCGCGCTGGAACTGGTGGGTACCCCGACCCTCCCCGACACCCTGGTCTCTACTCGGATCCACGGAACGGTGTGTTTCGCCGGAATGCTGTCCGACCAGTGGACCGTGCGCGACTTCTACCCCATCGCGTACATCCCCCGCGGCGTGCGCCTCACGTCCTACAGCGGAGGCTCAGCGGACCTTCCCGCACCGGTGCTGCAGCGCTACCTGGACCGAATAAGCGACGGCGCATTCGGCCTCGGCCCCCTCCGCACCTACAGCATGGACCAGATCCGCGACGCCCATCACGCCGTGGCGACCAACAGCATCAGCGGAAAAATCGTGGTCTTGACCCCGTCCGGTCTCAAAGAAGCCGGCGAAGCCGCCATGACCGAGGAACCACTCCCCCGCACCAGCCAGTGAAAGAAGGCATGTGATGAGGACCCCTCAGCTCGATCCTCGCCGGTCGCAAAGTGGTTTCGTCCTCGCTGGCGCTGCGGGCGCTCCACCTTGACACGGTTGCGGTCCCCATGCGACCAGGCGCCGGGCGACGACGAGGGCACACCGGAAACAGCCAATGGATCCCCCACCCGGACTGGATCCGAATCACAGATAAGGAACTCTGATGCGCGCAGCGTGGTACGACCGCAAAGGCAGAGCCCGCGAGGTTCTGGAAGTCGGTGATCTACCGGATCCCGAACCCGGACCCGGCGAGGTCCGCATCCGTACCAGCGCCTCAGGTATCAACCCCGGTGATGTGGGCAAGCGTTGGGGCCTGCCCGGCGCGCCCATGCCGTTCCCGCGGGTCATCCCGCACAGTGACGGGTCAGGTGTGATCGATGCCGTCGGTTCCGGTGTCGACGGCCAGCGGGTGGGGCAGAACGTGTGGTGCTACGGCGCACAGTCCTACCGGCCGTTCGGCACTGCCGCGGAGTACTGCGTCGTCCCCGACGCCCTGGCCGTGCGGCTGCCGGACGACGCCGACACCATCCTCCTCGACCAGGCCGCCTGCCTCGGCATCGCTGGTATCACCGGGTACCGAGCACTGTTCGCTGACGGTCCGCTGGACGGATTGACCGCCCTGATCTACGGCGCGGCAGGCGGAGTCGGCTCCATCGCCACCCAGATGGCCGTCAGGGACGGAGCCCGGGTCATCGGCGTCGTCCGCACCCCCGCACAACAGGACTTCGTGCGCGGCCTCGGCGCACATGAGGTGTTCCTCACCAGCGATCCGCACCTCCTCGCAGACGTCCGGAAGGCTGCACCGGACGGAGTGAACCGGATCGCCGAGGTCGACTTCGCCGGACACATCGAGTTCAACTCCAAGATTGTCGCCGTCGGTGCCACCATCAGCTCCTACTACTCCTCGGACGCCCGGCCACACATCCCCTACTGGCCGCTCGGCTTCGCCGACACCAACCTCCGTCTGTTGGGCAGCGACGACTTCGCCCCCGCAGTGAAGGCCCACGCCGCCGCCGAACTCACCGCCGCGCTCCTCGACGGCGGCCTGCGGATCTCTATCTCCGAGCGGCTCCCCCTCGACCGCATCGCCACCGCTCACGAACACATCGAGCGCGGTGGAGGCGGGCGCGTACTGCTCGGCCTCTGAGGATGGCTTCCCGGCCTCCCCGAGTGCCGGGAGTCAGCAGACGCCACGCCACCCTCCACACCAGGAAGAGAGACACCCATGTCCACGACTGTCACCGCCGCTGTCGCTCCGGGCACCGGCCAGCCCCTGACCATCCAGCAGCTCCAGCTCGACGACCTCCGCCCCGACGAAGTCCGGGTGCACATGGTGGCCACCGGTATCTGCCACACCGATGCCATCGTGCGCGACGGCATCTACCCCACCCCGCTACCCGCTGTGCTCGGCCACGAAGGCGCCGGCATCGTCGAAGCGGTCGGCAGCGCCATCATCACCGTGGCCCCGGGTGACCACGTCGTGCTGTCCGCCGCGTACTGCGGTCACTGCAAGAACTGCCGCGCCGGGCTGGTGGCCTACTGCGAGAACCTGATGGCGGAGGACTTCGGCGGCCGCCGCCGCGACGGCAGCACCTCCCTCTCCTCCGAGACGGGGCCCATTTCCTCGCACTTCTTCGGCCAGTCGGCCTTCGCCACACGGGCAAACGTCGTCGAGACCAGCATCATCAAGGTCGACCCCACCGTCCCGCTCGCCGCCCTGGCCCCGCTCGGCTGCGGCCTGCAGACCGGCGCGGGTGCCGTCTTCAACGAGCTGCGCCCCGAGGCCGGGACCTCGCTGGTGGTCTTTGGCGTCGGCGCGGTTGGCTCCGCCGCCATCATGGCCGCACGCGTCGCCGGCTGCACCACCGTCATCGGCGTCGACCTGCACGACTCCCGCCTGCACCTCGCCGAACAGATCGGCGCGACCCACACCATCAACCCGGCCACCACCGACGTCGTCGCCGAGATCGCGAAGATCACCCGCGGCGAGGGCGTCAACTACGCACTCGACACCACCGCGGTGCCCACCGTCCTGCGCCAGGCCGCCGCCGCCCTCTCGATCCGCGGCACCCTCGCCCTCGTCGGTGCGGCCAAGCCCGGCACCGACGTCAGCTTCGAGATCGGCTCATCCCTAGTCAAGGGATGGACCTTCAAGACGATCATTCAGGGCAGCGCCGTGCCGCAGGTCTTCATCCCCCGCCTCGTCAAACTCTGGCAGCAGGGCCGCTTCCCCTTCGACAAGCTCATCCAGACCTACGCCCTCGACGACATCAACACCGCCTTCGCCGACTCCGAAAGCGGCAAGATCATCAAACCGGTCATCGTCTTCTGAGCCCGGCAAGCTCGGCTTCGACCGCGGGTCGGCGCAGGCCGCGACAGCCTGCGCCGACCCCGTGCGACTCGAACAAGAAGTAAGGAGTCCTAAATCATGCCGGGTGGACCGAGTAGTCGATTACGAGGATTCACGGTTATGGATGCAGTATTGCCTTTACAACTTTTCCCTTGTCTGCGTCGGACAGAGCCTCTTTCATTTCGCCGAACGTGTAATGGGTCATCAGCTTGTCTGCTGGGAATCGCCCTTGCAAATAGAGCTCCACCAATCGGGGTATGAAAATCGAGGGAACAGAATCACCGAGAACTGTGCCGTGAATGGTGCGTCCCTTGATCAACGTCCAAGCATCGATTTCGATCGACTGCCCGGCCGCGACGCCTGTGATCGCGGCGTGGCCGGTTTCTTTGAGGACGTTGACGGCGGCAGCCATGATCGACGGTGCACCCGTCGCTTCGACGCTGTAGTCGACGCCCTCGTCTCCGACGATCCGATGAACTGTCGCGACCAGGTCCATGCTGGGTTCCGATTTGATGATGTGTGTCGCGCCGACTTCCCGTGCGAGCTGGAGGCTTTCGCTGCTCTGCCCGATTGCGATGATCGTCGAGGCGCCAGCCACTCTCGCGGCCATGATGGCAGCTTGACCGACCATACCGACTCCGAAGACGGCCACGGTGCTGCCAGCTTGGACGTCGAGAACATTGAGGACGGCGCCGGCGCCGGTCTGGATCCCGCAGCCGAAAGACCCGAGCATCATCGGATCCGCCTTGGGCGACACCTTGATGGTGTTCGACTGATGCGCCAGCACATGTGATGACCAGGACGACTGCGCGAAGAAGTGACTGTGCACGATGTCGCCGGACTCATCGGTCAGCGCGGTGGAGCCATCGAGCCTTTGCCCGCTGAAGTTGATGCGATCGTGGTTAACGCAGTATGGGTACCGCCCGGAGCGGCAACGATCGCAGGTTCCGCACGCGCCCTCGGCGAGCACCACCACGTCCCCGACCGACACAGTGGTTACCTCCGACCCGATCTCCTCTACGACTCCGGCGCCCTCGTGGCCGAGCACCACCGAGTCGGGAACATTGGTCAGGTGACCGTCGAGAACTTCGAGGTCGGTACGGCAAATTCCAGCCGATACGATCCGCACCAGAACCTCGTCAGCGCGAGGATCTTCGAGTTCGAGCATTTCAGGAACGACGTTGTCGATGCCGCGTTTGACCAGTGCTTGAACCTTCATTTGGCCGATCCATTGTCATTGATGATGAAATCGGCTGCGCGCTCGCCGATCATGATTGCCGGTGCGTTGGTGTTACCGGTGATGATCGTGGGCATTACGGACGCGTCCGCTACGCGCAGACCCTCGATGCCGTGCACACGTAGCTGCGGATCGACCACGGACATCGAATCGACACCCATTTTCGCTGTCCCGACCTGGTGATGCCCTGACACCGTGGTGGTGCGCACGTACTCGCGCATTTCCGCGCGGGTGGTGGCGTCTTTGCCTGGCCGCGCTTCTTCCTTGATCCACTTCGTGATCGCGGGTTGAGATGCGACTTCGCGTAGAAGATCCATGTTGTCGATCATTGCTTCGAGGTCAGCCGGTTCGGAGAACACTCGCGAATCGATGAGGGGGGCGGCGTCGGGGTGGGCGGATCGCAGTCGGACTTCTCCGCGGCTGAGGGGGTGCAGGATTTGGCTGACCGCAGTGAACCCGTGTTCGGGTAGGTCTCCGGCGATGAAGGGATACACGAAATTCATCAACAGTGGCTGAAGATCGGGGACAGCAATGCCCGGCCGGGATTTGGCGAAAATCTGGGCCTCGAGCGCTTGCGCCCCTGCTGGGGGAATCTCCCCGTGTGTCTCCCAAATGATGGGACTCGAGAAGTGGTCTTGCAGGTTTTTTCCGACGCCGGGAAGGTCTGCCTTGACGACGATACCGAGAGGGGCCAACTCGTTGGGCGCGCCGATGCCGGAACGGTTCAGAATCGCGGGGGTGCCCAGTGTGCCCGCTGCCAACACCACTTCGCGGTCCGCTGTAATAGTTTGGGCAACACCGTCTTTGATGAAATTGACGCCGATGACGCGGGTGCCGTCGAAGGTCAGTTCAGATACGAGCGTTTCGGTTATGACGGTGAGGTTGGGGTGGTCCTCTATGGGACGGACGTAGCCGACCCAGGAGGTGAAGCGTCGGCCGTCTTTGATGGTGTGCTGTGTGTAGCTCACGCCTTCGCTGCTGCCGGAGTTGTAGTCCGCGTTGTAGGGGAAGCCGGCCTGCTCAGCTGCCTCCACCCAACATTTGGTTAGTTCGTTGACGGCCGGGTTCCGCTGGATGTGAAGGGGTCCGCCGATGCCGCGTCCGCCGTCCGTTCCGCCTTCGAAGTCTTCGAGCTTGCGGAAGTAGGGCTCGACCGAGTTCCAATCCCACCCCGCGGCGCCGAGCATCGACCACATGTCGTAGTCGGCGGCACTGCCGCGGACGTAGATCATGCCGTTGAAGGCGCTCGATCCGCCGAGGGTCTTCCCTCGTGGCTGGGGGATGGTCTGACCGTTCGCGAAGGGTTGCGGGACCGTCTGGTAGTCCCAGTCCACCTCGCTGGCCCACAGCCCGATGGATCCGAGAGGGTCGTGGATTTCGGGTTTGGAATCGACGGGTCCTCCTTCGATGACCGTGACCTGCATCCCGGCGTCGAGGAGACGACGTACGACCACCGAGCCTGCTGATCCTGCACCGATGACGACTACGTCTGCTGCTGCAATTGCTGAACTGTTTGGCACCTTATTCCTCCATGACTGGTTTTTGCACACGCGTAAACAATCTGTGGACGCGCCGATGAACGCGGTATCCGGCTTCTGAGCAGGGATGGTGGTCGGCCGTTGTCGGCGCTGCATGTACGCCATGGGGCAAATTTCGGTATGCCAGTGAACTGATGAGGCCGTCACGGGAAACGAATGCGGCGGCTGCTCGCGCGCTCGGTGTGGTTACTCAGTATTCGGAACCTACTCAGCGGCGACCGAGTTCGCAGCGTCCATGATTACCTGCGCCGGGGATTCGTGACGAGTGACCCCTGGGGTGGGGATCGATGTAGTGGTGGCTTGCATCCTTGCGGCCATCATCCGCTGCGCCGTCAACTGTCGGCGATGGAGCGACTGAAAACAACTCATCGATGACTTTCTTAATGGCGCACCACTCCTTCGAGAACTCCTTCGAGAACTCCCCGCGCGAGCCGAGCGGCTCAGGCGAGGACGTCGCGCAGGAACTTGGTGGCGTCGTCTACGCCCCGTTTGCCTTCGGGGTGAGTGGACGTGTCTTTGAAAAACTGGATGAATCCGTGTTCGGCGCCCGAGTAGACCTTTACTTCGGCAGTTCCTCCGGCGCGGGTGAGCGCCGCGCCGTATGCGAGACATTCATCGCGGAGGGGATCGTGTTCGCCGACCTGCACGAGCGCGGGCGGTAAATTCTCGAGGTTCGCCCATAGAGGGGCTACCCGAGGGTCGAAGACACCGACGTCGTCGGGCACGTACGCCGCGATCACATTTGTCATTACCGTGCGCGTCGGAAAGTTGGTATCGCCGAATTCGGCCCAGGACGGCGTGTCCATCTTGTTGCTGACCGTCGGATAGAAAAGCAGCTGCGCGGCGATCGTAGGTCCATTGCGATCCCGTGCGAGGATCGCGATTCCGGCAGCGAGGTTGCCGCCTGCGCTGTCGCCGCAGATGACCAGTCGTGACGTATCGCCGCCGATGCTCTCGCCGTGGCGGTGGGCCCAAGTGAGCACTTCGTACACGTCGTCGATGCCGGCGGGAAATTGATGTTCTGGAGCCAGACGCCAGTCGACAGAAAGCACGATCACCCCGGCCCCGTTGGCGAGAGCTCGGCATAACACGTCGTGGGTGTCGAGATCACCAGCACTGAAGCCACCGCCATGGACGAAGACCATGATCGGGTGGGGTCCGCTCCCGGCAGCGAGCGGTTGATAAGCCCGCACTGAAACTTCACGCTGGGGCGTAGTCGACGCCGGGACGGCGATCACCCGCACGTCGGCCACTGGGTCAGGCGATCCCGCGGACGGGATGAGGGACAGGTAGTTTTCGCGCATTTCACGCACAAATTCCCGCAGGTCGATGTTGTTCATACAGGGAACTCCTAAGGTCTACTGGCCAGCGGGTTGAATTCCTAGCGAGGCACGTTCGATACGAGGGCATTGACCTTGCGCTAGTTGGCCGGGGTGAGAGTGACGGCAACCGCCGACGAGAGCGCGATCAAAACGTTGGGGCCGCTGCCGCGCCGCGGGTCTCCGGAGTTTTGCAGTCGCCCGCGCGAACATGAAAGGCCACAGCACCAACCAGCAACAGCGCGAAACCGACCTTTGCGGCGATTCCGATGGGTTACCAGAAGATTCCGGCGATCAGTCCGATGGCAGCTGAGATCTCGGCCGCGCCTATGAAGCGCACGAGCCGACGTTGTTGTTGTGTGGAAGGTCTTGTGGTCGTGAGCGAAGGCGTCCGTCAAGCGCCGTAAACCCTGGCAGCGACTATTTCCGCAACCGAGATGACCGAGGGGTTGGTGGCGACGGAGGGTGCGTCCGGCAGAATCGAGGCGTCCACGACACGCAGCCGGGTTGTCCCGTATACCCCACCATGGGTGTCGACGACCGCGTACTCCGTTCCCTGTGGGCCGATGGGCGCAGAGCTGACTGGATGGTGGTAGGTATCGAGTGTGTGAAGGGCCGACTTCGTGATGTCGGTATCGGTCGCGTCGGCGCCGGGCATCATTTCTGCGACGACGAGGTCGCTCAGCGGTGCGGTCCGACCGATCCTGCGAGCGAGCTGGATTGCCTCAGCGAGGCGGTCCCGGTCGCTCTGCTCCCCCAACAAATTGAGGTCGATTATCGGAGCGACGTTCGCATCCTTCGAAGCCAAGGTGATGGTTCCACGGGAGGCAGGCCTGGTCAAAGCGACCGCTAGGACGAAAGCCGCGCCGGTGGGACTGAGGCTTTGGTCGATGAGGTGGGTCGCGGTGATATGGATGTCGAACTCGCCGGCGGCCGCCATTGTGCCTGCGGCCCAGACCTTGGCGCCGATAACCGGCGTCTGAGTGCCGATTTTCTGTGCATCCGCGGCGTAGGCGTTGTAGTAGAACGGGTGATCCTGAATATGCTTTCCGACTGGTGCGTCCACGACCGTGGCGATACCGAGGTCGGCGAGGCCGCGCGCAGGGCCGATTCCGGAACGCAGGAGGATTGCGGCCGAGCCGTAAGTGCCCGCGGAGAGGACGACTTCGTCGGCGGCGATGACCTCCCCGTCCGTCAGGCGGATACCCGTGGCGGTAGTGGTGCCTTCCTCGAACACCACGGCGTCGACAGTCGTATTGCCGCGGACGGTCAGATTCGGTCGGCTGCGGACCTCGTCGGTGAGGTAGGCGAGGGCGGTGTTCACGCGTACGCCGTCGACCACGTTCATCGGGTAGGCGCCCCAGCCAGCGGGATTCGCGGAGTTGAAGCCCTTGGACTCGGGCACGCCTGCACGGTCGGCCGCGTCCGTGAAGCTGCGCTGAACCTTGCTGAGCTCGTCCCGTTCAAGGGTGTGGACTGGCACCTGGATTCGCTCGAAAGCCTCGATGAAGGCCCCTTGTGTGAAAGCAGCCGCCCCTGCCGCCCGCCAACGGTCGATGTCGGCGGTGGTGGGGCGAATGAACACCGAGCCGTTGACTGCCGAGCTTCCGCCGAGGACCTTCCCGCGGTAAAGCGCAATCGGGTGATCGAGGGCTCCGGGGGCCGACTGGTAACCCCAGTCGGCCCCTGTGAAGGCACCCAGGAGCTGGGCGTTGGTGACTGTCTGGGGGAACTCGGCGGCCCGGTAGGCGGGCCCTGCCTCAACCAAAGTTATTTGACGGCCGGGATTCTCCGAAAGACGGGAAGCAAGCACGGCGCCGGCTGAGCCGCCGCCGACGATTACGACGGTGTTGTTCACTTGGTGATCTCCAATCCAAATAGGCGCTCGGCGTTGGTGCGGCCGATCTTCACGCGGCTGTCCTCGGGGATCAGGGCCTGGTCGAACCATTCGGTGGCCTGCTCGATGTCCTCGTATGGGTAGTCGATGGAGAACAGAGTGCGGTCGACACCGAGTTCCGCGATGGTGTTCTGGAGAGCGTTGGTGTGAAAGTGGCCGGCGGTGGTGGCGTAGAAATTGTTGCGGAAGACTTCCTCGGCGGGGCGCTCGTTCCTGCCGAGTCCCACTCCCTCGCGCTGTTTCCACAGACGGTGCGTCAGGCGGGGCAGCATGAGCGGCAGCCCTTCGGCTTGGTGGCCCAGAATGATTTGCGTGTCGGGGACCTTGTCGAATAACCCGGACAAGATCAGGCGGATCGCATGCGTCGCGGTCTCGTGTGCGAAACCCCACGCCGACCCGACGAGGGCGGTGTATTCGGCGTAGATCTTCTGATCCCGCGGATGCGGCTCACGGGGGTGCAGGTAAATCGGCACTCCCAGTTCCGCAGCCTTGGCAAAAAACACGACGGATTCCTCGCCGTCGAGGTAATGACCATCCTCGGTACCCTCGACGTCGGTGTAGCCGTTGATCAGGGCGCCGTGGGCGCCCAGGCTCTTGACGCACCGCTCGAGCTCGTCCGCCGCACGCTCGGGGTCTTGCATCGCCACCGCTGCGAAGAAGCCGAGATGCTTCGGGTACTTGTCGACATACACCGTCTTCACGTAGTCGTTGGTTTCCCGGGCCACCGCGGTTGCCTGGGCCGCGTTGGTGATGCCTTGGATGCCCGGCGACGTCAGCGACAGAATCGAGTAGCCGACGCCGTTCGCCTCGAGCCGCTGGATACGGTTGTCGACATCAAGCAGATCAGCTTCAACCGCCGCCATGTAGTCGCGGCCGTTGCGGGCCGCCTCGCCCTCTGAATTCCACAGCGAGTTGTTCAACGGCGTGCTGACGTGCTCCTCGAGTGCAATCTTGTCGATCATTTAGGCAAACTCCCTTCAATTGCCGATAGCGGGTGAACAAAGATGGACGAAAAGGATGAGTCGCCGGAACCCGTGACATGCGGAAGGCATTAGGGCGGTCCGCCCGAAAATCGGGCGAACTCGGAGGAGATTCTGTAGCGGACCACTCAAATTCCCGGACTTGTCCCGAAACAGAATGCACGAACCTCTCGCGGAGCGAATCCGTCATCGAATGGGTAGGGTGGGAAGGCAATGTCTTTCAGACCTGGTCCGAAGCAACGCGACGAGCCTGACATTCTCGGCATCTCGACCCATGCCGGTTGGTGACGATTTGTGCGTGACTCTGAAACCGTTGGCGCGAACCCGATAGCCGCACAGCGGCAATACAATGCGTGAACTGCCCCACCTCGATCGGGCTCCGTCGCTTGCAGGCTACGACGGCAGCCCGGGCGTGAACGCGATGTGCTTGAACTCGATGAAGTCGTCGATTACCGCGAATCCTCGCATGCGACCTTGTCCGCTCGCCTTGTACCCACCCTCTTCGAACTGGTCCTGCAATGCCGCCCAGTCGTTAATCCACACAGTTCCGGACTCCAGTTGCAGCGCAACCCGGAGAGGAAGGTCTATGTCGCGGGAGAAGACGCTCGCGCTCAGCCCGTACTCGCTGTTGTTCGCGAGCGCGACTGCCTCGGCCTCGGTCTCGAACGTCTCCATGCACAGCACCGGCCCAAAGACTTCTGACTGGACGATCGGCAGGTTCGGGTCGGTGACCGCGAGAAGCGTTGGCCGGTAGAAGGACCCCGCCGCGAGCGGCCCGTCGGTGATGGGTCCGCCGCGTACGATCACCTCCGCTCCAGTTGCGATCGCGTCCTCGACCAACCCGTCGATGCGCTCGACGTTCTTCTTGTCGATAATCGGACCCATCTCGCTGGCTGGGTCTAGTCCAGGACCTACCTTGATCTCCTCCAACCGTGACGCCAACGCTTCACGAACCTTTTCCGCGACACCAGACTGAACCAGCAGACGGCTACCGGTCATGCAGAACTGGCCAGCGAAGACGGTAAGCGCTGCGACCACTTTGGGGATCGCTACATCCAGGTCTGCATCGTCGAAGATGATCATGGGTGCCTTTCCGCCAAGCTCGAGCCCCACTCTCTTGAGGTTTGCAGACGCGTTGGACATGATGGCTTTGCCAGTCTTGGTGCTACCGGTGAAGCTGATGACCGGAACCCGGGACGACCTGACGATCGTGTCGCCTGTTGCAAAGCCGCCATTTATGATGTTCACCACTCCCTTAGGGAGTTCTGGTGTGGTAGCGATGATTTCGGCAATTAGCGCGTTCGTTTGCGCGGTCTGGACAGGCAGGCTCACCACAGTTGTTGTTCCCGCCGCGAGGGCTGGAGCGATGGATCTCAAAGCCAAGGCGACGGGTGCGTTCCAGGGCGCGATCACCCCCGCCACTCCGGCCGCGTCCCGGACCATCAGTCCGAGCCTGCCAGCCTGAACCTGGCTGCTCCTCCCAGTGTCGGTCAGAGCGAGGGCCGCGTTGAATCGCAATACCGGTGCGGCCATGCCCACCTCGAACTGGGCGTCACGAAGAATCTTGCCGTTCTCCTGCGAGAGCAGAGTCGCCAACTCGTCTGCCCTGGCCTCGAAGCGGGCGGCCATGGCGTTGAGGACCCTCGCTCGAAGCGGACGGTCGAAACGCCAGGAGGTAGTCTTGAAGACCCGCTCCGCGATGTCGATCGCGTGCTCGGTCTCTGCCGCCCCACCAATGGCGTACGTGCCGATCTCGATGCCCGTCGCAGGGTTGACACTCGTGCCGTGCTCGGGTGAATCGACCCATTCACCGTCAATCCAGTGCAGGGCGGCGCCGTTTTTTTCTATTGCGGTCATCACATCATTCCTCCGCTTTGCGGCTCCGACGCGGTGGTCGGAGCGAACTTGGTACGAACTTGAATCCGGCTTCGCAGCCACGACGGCGCGGTCGCCACCGCAAACGCGGGATCTCTCCAGGTCTGCCACCTCGAAGGACTTCCGTGTTGGGGCGGATCGAGTGCGTCGGTAAGTAGATTGCCGTCGCTAGATCTCGACCTGCGTATCGGCACACAAGTCAAGGCCAGGATCGCTCCGACGCGTCCGTGAGCGGCACGCGTGAGGCGGCGGAAGGCATTACCGACGATTCGGGCGAAGCCCTGTTCAGTTGGGGGTCATGGGGCAACCCCGGTCTCAGAGCGCTGCGAGAGCCTCGGCGCGGTTCACCGCCTTGCCCAAGGCACCGAACTCGTGGAGGTCGCCGAAGACTTCGATGCGAATCGATTGGTCGATGCCACCGATCTTGATCGGGTCGAAACCCGCCGCGGCGATCAGCCGGGCGACCGTGGCACCGGCGAAGTCGTCGTCGGCTGCGTAGAAGCCGACCGCGAGCTCCGGAGTCCTTCGCGACGCCGAGGTGAGCGTCTCGGCCGCGAGCGTGCCGAACGCCTTGACCAGCCTTGAGCCGGTTGGCAGTAATCCGGACAAGATCAGTCCGGCGGAATCGCCGACTGCGATGTTTTTGACAAAGCCCCCGTTTCCGTCAGGCTCGATGGGATTCGAGGGATCCACGAGAATCTTGCCTGCCAGCGAGTCCGCGTGCCTCGTCAAGAGAGTTTTGGTCGTGTCGAGCCAGACCGCGAAGATGATGACGTCCGCTCGAGTAAACGCGTCGTCGATAGTGACAGCGGTCGCGTTCTCGCCCAACGAGGCGGCGAGCAACTGCGCGCTCGCGATCTCCCTGCCTGCCAACAAGACGGGCTCGCCGCCTTCGACAAGATCCGCCGCCAGGCGGCTTCCGATGTTTCCCGTCCCGATGATCGCGGTGGTCACAGGTGACTCCTCCCGATGTGTATTTATAGGCGCGCGGATATGGCTCGCCGAGGTGGGAGGCGCGGTCGGCGAGGCCTGCTCCGTACGGGGTGTTACCACCACACGGAGCAGGAACTACGTTGACCGAGCCCTCGTCGAGTCAAGCGTTCCCAAGCCAGTGGGCGCATCGGTCGCCGAATCGGTCATGCCTTCCGCGTGCGCTGCGCAGGAACTACCCGCCCAAGTCGCGCCCACGCAGCTCCGCGCGCGACGTGATACCGAGTTTTGCGAAGACCGCTGAGAGGTGGTGGCCGACTGTGCGGGGACTGATGAACAACTGCGCCGCGATTTGTCGGTTGGTGCTACCGAGGGCTGCTAACCGTGAGACCCGCAGCTCCTGCGCCGTCAGCTCGTTGAAGGCAACCAACTCACGGCCGCGTGGTGCCTGGGTGGCCAGATCGAGGCTCTCTTTGGCGCGCAGCAGCAGCGGGGTGGACCCGAGGCGACCGAACATCTCGCTGGCGCGGGCGAGGTACGGGCGGGCTTCCTGTCTGCGTCGCATGCGTCGCAGCCACTCCCCGAACAACAGCTCGGTGCGGGCGTGGTGTAGCGGCCGGTCAACGCTGTCGTGTACTGCAAGAGCCTCACGGAAGAGCCGCTCTGCCTCGGCACCGTCGGACAGCATGGCCATCGATCTTAGGTGCGCCGAGCGTGCCCATGGCGCCCCGGAGCGCGCGGCCCACTGCTCCAGCAGATCAATCTGCGCTCGGGCTTCGTCGCGATCACCCACCCGGATTGCCGCCTCGGCGGCATCGGGGGCAGCCAACAACGCGAACGTCGGGTGATGTGTGCTGGTTCCGACATGGCGGATCGGAGCGAGTAGCGCGAGTGACTCCGCGGGCACCCCGGTCACCAGGTGCGCCACCCCCCGATGCCACTGGGCGGCAGCTACGAGAGCGCGCACACTCGTGCGCTGCGCGATGCGCGCCGAGACGCTGGCCAGCTTCTCCGTCGTCTCGACATCCCCGCGCAGTGCGGCAAGCCACGCCAAAGAGTTGTGGCACTGTGCAATGACGCTGTCTAGCTGCGTCACCTCCGCTATCTCGAGCGCCTCCGTCGCGGCGGCGGCGGCTTCCTGCCACCGCCCACCCAATATTTCCGCTGTGGCGAGCTGCGAGAGAGTGAAGGCGAGCGCCGAGGTCGAGCCCTCAGCACGGCTGCGCTCGGCCACCGAGCGGTACTGGTGTTGCATGTCGGCGCTCAGACCCCATACCGCCGCATAGGGGGCGGGCGGTAGCAGCCACGCCTTCACTTCCCCCTCCGGAGCGAACGCCTCGACACCCTCGCCTCTGCGCCACCATGCGAGCAGCCGTCCCACCATGTCCGCAAGAACAGGATGCCCCAGAGCCGTCTCGATAGTGTCGTCACTTTCCAGGTCGACCTGCGAGGCTGCCCACCCCGCACGCATCGCAAGCACCGCCAGCTCCAGCCCCAGGGGTCCTTCCGGGTCGAGCCGCGCATCGCGGAGCAGCAACTTGTGCGCCCGCACGCAGTCGCCCCGCGTGAACTCGATCAAACCCTCCAACCCCCCGCTCACGAGGCCGGCTCGAGATCCGATCCGCGCCACCGAAGAGGACAGCAGGTCGCGAGCCGCGGCGACCCTGCCCGCCTCCCACTCCGCTCGCGCTGCCCGGGCGAGCCTCATTCCGGCGGCCGAGCGGTCCCGGGTCAACTCGGCCGCCGATCGCAGGGCAGCCGCAGCCGCTTGGGGGCCGCCGCGCTGCCAGGCGCGATTCGCAGACGCCTCGAGCAGGTTCGCTACATCGTCGTCGGGACCATCTGAGGCCGCGGCAAGGTGCCATGCCCGCCGATCCTCGTCGCCGTCGTGCGCCAGCTCTTCACTCCAGGACAGATGTACTTGTGTCCGTTCAAGCGGGGTGGCCGCATCGTAGACGACGGACTGAACTAGGCGATGGCGGAACAACACCCTGTTGTCTAGGACACCGACCACCCCTGGTTGGGTGGTGTCGTCCAGCGCCCAGTCGCCAAGCCCCAGACGCCGTGACACCGACTGCACACTGCTGAGCGTGGCACCGTCCTGGGCAGCGGCGACGAGCAGTTGGCCACGCACCTGGGCCGACATCGCGCCGACGCGGGAGCGGAACGCGTCTCGGATGCGCGCGCTCACCGGCGCGGGAGCCGTCGGATCCAAGGCGCCGACTGGCGGTGAGAGGGTCAGCAGCGCCAGTGGGTTGCCCTGCGAGACCGCGATAACGTAGTCCCGCGAAGACCGGTCCAGTTCCGATCTGCGGGCAGAGAGGAGCCTGGCAGCGTCATCGTTGCTGAGAGGGCCGACGGGGAGGGTGGGAATTTCCCCCAACGCCGTCTCGCTATGCGAGCTTGCCACAGCCAGCAACGCGACTGCGTCCCAGCGCACCCTGCGCGAGACAAACGCAAGGCATTCGGCCGTGGACGAGTCAAGCCATTGCGCGTCATCGGCTACAACAAGCACGGGCGTCTCTACTGACGACAGGTCGGAGAGCAAGGTCAGTACGGCCACGGAGACTAGGAAGCGGTCCGCCGCGTCGTCGGTCAAGCCCAGTGCGCCGCTCAGCGCACGCCGCTGCGGCGGAGGCAGTCCCTCGATGCGATCGAGGACGGGCCACAAGAGCTCGTGCAGCGCGGCGAAGGCCAGCTGGGACTCGCTCTGCGCAGCTGCGCACCTGAGCACCGTGAAACCTGCCGCCTCGACGACAACGGCGCCGACGAGGGCGCTCTTGCCGATCCCCGGGTCTCCCGTCACAACCAGCGCCTGCCCGGTGCCACCGGCCGCGCCGTGCAGCAAAGCACGAAGGCGACCCAGCTCCTCGCTGCGGCCATAGATCTCCTGCGACACTCCTGAACAATAGCGACGAATCGGGACGCCCCGCCCGACGCCGTCACCGAAGACACCTCATCGGTGATCGGCCTGCACGCCGCAACGCAAACATCGACCACATGACCTATTCGACGGCCGATTTGCGGACGACGCCCCCGGCTTAGCCTCGTGGACGGCGCTTTGTGCATCCCCTCGACGAGCGCAAGGACTTCACGGCCACTACCGCGATCAACCTCGCCAACTGCCCGGGTCGAGCCGACCAAGACCGCCCTCTAACGCCATTCATAGCTACAAGGAGAACCAAGATGAAACCGAACATAGTGCTGGTGCATGGAGCCTGGGCCGATGGCTCAATGTGGACACATGTCATCCGCGAGCTGCAGGCCCAAGGGTTCTATGTCACCGCCGTACAGAACCCCCTGACGTCATTGGATGACGACGTAGCAACCACACGCAGCGTCCTTGCCAGGCAACAAGGCCCAACCGTCCTGGTTGGCCATTCCTATGGAGGCGCCGTGATCACCGCTGCGGCGACGGAGGAGGATAACGTAGCCGCACTCGTATACATTGCCGCTCTCGGACTCGCCCAGGACGAGAGCCCCGCGACCCTCCTGGAGAGCTACGGAACCCTCGCGAATCTCGTTCCTGACGAGAATGGTTTCATCCTGATCGATCGGGCCGACTTCGCCGGAGGGTTCCTTCCAGACTACGACCCATCTGCGGTCGCCGTCATGGCCGCAACACAAAAACCGACGTCGGTGCATTGCCTCACTGACAAAATCGGACCGCCAGCATGGAAGTCCAAGCCCTCCTGGTTCCAGATCGCGGAAAACGATGCGATGATTCCACCTGCTGCGCTGAGTATGATGGCCGCAAGAATGAATGCCACCACCACCTCGATCGCCGCTCCCCACGGGTCGCTGGTCTCACACCCCCGCGAAGTGGCGCAGGTAATCATGGATGCGGCGAACGCGGTTTCCAGCTGATTGATCCGAACGCCGACCGAAGGTCCCTATTTCTCCGCATGCCAAATGCCGCGGGGTGAACAGCCAATCACCATCTCTCGGCTGAGCAGCTACCGAATCGACAGACCCCGCACCTCGAGCGGGTGCAATAGGACCCCATAAAAGCCTGGGTACGGTGACCGAAACATCGGTGACACTGGACGCGACGGCGAGAACTGTTTCAGTCCCTGCCGTCGCGGCCCGGTGTCGTCACCCAGTTCGGCTAGCAGGGCACGCGTACGCATCAATGAACGTACCGAAGACAACATTCCGTCGAATGGCCACGTCCCAGCCCTAGGAGAAACGATCTGCCATCGGGTAACGGATCATGTTGTGCGCGATCGCAACTTTGGCATCGATGCCGCATTCAGCAGGAGGTCCTTTTCATATGCCGGTCTTCATCATTCACGCTGTACTCGCGGGTGCCAGATTCATCACTCCGCGCCACTGCATGGCATTGATTCAACGAATCCTCACCGATATTGCCATCATACGAGTCAATGCACGATCGTTGGCAATGATCGCGAATCTGCAAGAAGAGTCATCCGAGCCGTCCCTTGAATGACTCTGCGTGACCGACGATGTCGGCCGTCACGTAGAACCCCAAGGCGCGTCCGTCACATAGTCTCCCACACCTTGACGAACCACACGTCCCCGCCACGGCGGGCGACATGATGCCCCGAGCGCCTGTGCCACATAGGCTTTGCTAACGCTGATGATTCCGTAAAAGGATGGCCGATTCGCCGGCATCGGGCGAGCACAGCGCAGCCAGACCCGCAGCACCGTCGCCGGGAGCTTAGGGTTTGCGGTGAAATCGAAGTCCTCGAAGGTCGCCTGTTGTTCGAACTTTGCCGGCCGCAGCCGACGGGCCACCGCGCCGCCACGTCGAAAACGACGTGACCTTAGGACGCCTCCGCGTCACTCATGGGTTTGTGCGCACTCGGCGACGATAATTTCAGTTAGCAGCTACCCCGACGTCGGAACCAGCTCTAAGTCAGTCCCCTTCGGTGCGGTCGAGGATGGCAAGCAGGTCGGCGAGGAGTTCGTCGGCTTCGTCCTCGATGCCGTCGAGGATGTCGGTGACGTCCTCGAGGTGGGTGTGGGCGTCACGGCGGGCGGCGATGCCGCGTTCGTAGTAGCCCTGGTCCAGCTCGACGTCAACCAAGTCCGGGACCCGCGCGTTCTCGCGTGACGGCGTCGCAATCTCCTGGCCGGCGGCCGCTTGTCTATCGGCGCTTGCCCGGCCAGGTGCTCGCGGATTAGGACGGTGACGGATTGGGTGTTTTGCAGCGGGCGTTCGTCGCGGCGCGCGCTGTCTGCGAACGCTGATAGGTCTGCACCTTTGTCGAGGTGGTCGGCGACGAGTTGGGTGCTCGGGTACCGGTCCAGGAAGCCGAGCACCTCCACCCAACTTTGAAACGCGACGATGGGTCCGATGCCAGATTCGACGGTGACGCGAATCCAGTTCTCCCCCACCTCTATAGCGAGAGCATCATGGTCCGCGGTGACGTCCGTGCTTCGTAGTCGGGCGATCTGCTCGAAACTCAGGCCCGCGGCTGCCAGGGTGAGCAGCAGGGCGTCGCGGCGCCCGAACAGCCCGCCCGGCCACCCGATGACTGGAATCCGCCGGACCACCTGCGCCACCCGCTCCCGCGTCCGGGCCAGCCGGTCGGCGCGGGCGGTGTCGAGCAGCTGCCGGATCACCTCGGCACGCCCCGGTGCTGGCAACTCGGCCTCGGTGTGAACGGTGTTGATCGCGGTGAACCGACGTCGTTGCGTCCCGTCGGTGGCGAGATGTTCGGCGAGGAACTCGGCGGCACACTCGGCTGCGCCGGCACCGCCCGGTGATCGCAGGCGGCGCACCAGTCCCTCCGGTCAGGGTTCCGTTAACGGCAACGGCCTCACCCACTGGGGCTATGGGTTCTGGTGGAACGGAACGAAATTCTCTGACGATAGACCTGGTGAACGATATCCCTTGCGAACGCTGACACAGAAAATTGCAGCATGCTTGCAGCCAAGCGAAACAACGTAAAGCGCGGTAGCCCTCGCCCTTTGTTTTCCGGTTCTGACCTTGTCGACCGCATGCGGAGTGCCGGACGAGAAGCACCCGAGCACTGACGCTGTTGAGACGGGCAGTGTCAACAGTTCGCGTCGTTCTCCGGGCAACTCCTCGTCGGCAATCCTCCGCCGGTTCGTACTGGGTTGGTGCCAGCGCAACCTGGCGAACACGTGCCCGGTCCGGCTCGACCCAGGCTGGATTCGGTCGATCTCGAACGGACCTTGGACGGTGATGCCGTTACATTCAGCCTCGGGGGCGACCGGTCGATGGGCTGGTCCGTCCGATTCGTCCAAGACGCCGTTCCTTCGAGGAACGGACGGCGCCGTGCCGATTTCGGGGTCGCGCATTCTGCAGATCGATTTGACCTCCGTGGACTGCCGGATCGGAGATGCCGTGCGGCCGCGCAGACTGAATTCATGGTGTCGTCGGAGCGTGCGAGGAAGGCGGTCCCAGATCACCGGCGCCATACAGCGGTCGCGCGCGGAGAACACCCGCCGTCCCTACGCCTCGTCGCCGACACCTACACCGAGTCCGGCGACCGCGCCTACGGGCCGGCGACGCTCTCGCGCCGGGTTGCCGCGATTGGGCATCACCACCGTCGCGGCGAGCACCCCGCCCCTGGTGGCAACGAGATCGTCGCGGACTCGGGCCGAGGAAAGCTGCAGCAAGCTCCGTAAACAGGTGGCCTACGCCGAAGAGTTGACCACACGACTCGACGACCACACCACCGACCGAGGAAGCTCGCAGTCCGGTAGAGCAGGTCGAGAGCCCAAAATTTGACGCGGCCTGCCGGCGCAGCACCGAGACGCTCCACCTCGCCCGAAGGTGATCCGCTACCTACGCTTTGCCGAAGAGGACACGTTGACCAAGCGTGTCGTGAATGAGCGTCAGAACTTTGTGCCGCTTCTTTCCGCTGATTTCCTTGGCAGCGGTGTTGAACTCGTCACCGGTTGTCGATCACCATCATCAGTGCCGTTGTGCGAGCCCGATTCTCGACCGCGTCGACAGCGAAGCCCAGGTGCCGGGACAGCTTGGTCAGCCGGTGCGCAACGCTGCTGTGGTGCAGGTGCATGCTCTCCGCCGCGGCCCGCAGTGTTCCCGATCGTAGGTACACCCGCAGCGTCGCCAGCAACTCCGACCCCTGTTCGGAGTCGCGCAGTTCGGCAGCGCGAACAATATCGGGAATCGCGGCGTGCGCGAGGCTCTGCCCCGCCACCAGTAGGTTGAGCGCACCGAGGTCGTCGGCGTTTCCGATCGGTTCGGGTCCGGAGGCCTGACTACGGGCGAATTTCGCTGTGCCGACAAGCATGTTCGCGTCCGACGCCGCGGCCGCCAGTGAGATACCTACCTGCACAGATCGAGAGCGGGCCACGTCGACGAATTCCGGTGTCGGCATGAACGAATCCGCAACAAGCATCAGAGATTCGCCGTCCACCTCGATCTCGGTGGATCGGCCGGGTGCGAGCTCACCGGACAGCGGTAGGCGCGCGCCGCCACCGGCCGTGTACACGAGCACACGGACCGGAGTCGACGGTTCGATCCGCAGCGCAGCGCACGAGGTGAGCACCGCCAGCTCGTCCATCGGAAAGAGAAGATTACGCGTGTGCTCGGCGTCGGTGAGCACACGGCGCGGTTGCAGAATGATCGCCGCCGTCAGAGCCATTCGATCGACGAGCATCTCGTCGAGCGGCAGACTCGCACCCGACCTCTCTATCCAGACAGACCCGACGACCACATCGTCGACCACGACGTCCTTCGATGCACTGGGCGCGAGCCGAGGCTGCGGAGACCACCGCCCGCGAGGATCGCAGCGTCGCGGCTCGGAGCTGCTGGACCACCCCGATATGTCGATGCCGACGACGCAATCGGCCAGCGCGGCACTCGCCCGGAGCATCGAGGCCGTGTCCGCGCCGTGTCGGACCAGCGCGTCGAAATAGTCGATCACTCGTACCAGGCCCGCCGAGTCGGCATCGAGCTCGGCGAGCCGGTACATCAGTCCTTGCATCCAGCAACGCTACGAGGCCGGTGACACCACGCGCAAGCCTCTCCGAAGCGCGTCGAGTGCCTCCGCCATCGCGCGTTTGCTCACCTCCGCCGTCGCCAGCAATCCGGACCCGTGGAAGGTGCCGGGGAACGAATGCAGCTCCACGCTGATACCGGCGCGAAGCAGGCCGAGGGCGTAGTCAATCCCCTCGTCACGCAGCGGGTCCAATTCCATGGTGCAGAGATAGGTCGGGGGCAGGCCACGCAGATCGGTTGCGCGGGCCGGTGCCGCGTAGATCGACACATCCGGATCTTCCGGTCCGGTGTAGGACGTCCCGAGGTAGTACTGCCACGACAGGATCGCGTTGGGGCGGTGCCACAATGGAGTGTCCACGAACGTCGTCATCGAGACGGTGGTCAGCCGGTCGTCGAGCTCGGGAATATCGAGGAGCTGGAACGCGACCGGTATGACGCCCTCGTCACGCGCCCTCAGGACGGTTCCGGCGGCGAGCCCACCACCCGCGCTCTGACCACCGACCGCGATGCGGGAGGGATCGATTCCCCACTCGTCCGCGTGGGCGTGGAGGTGAGTCAAGGCCGCGTAGCAGTCGTCGAGCGGACCCGGAAAAGGCGTTTCCGGAGCTAACCGGTATTCGACGCTTGCGACGGCACACCCGAGTTCCCGCACGACCTCGACGCAGAAGGGGTCGCTGGAGGCCGCCGTTCCGATGGCGAACCCACCCCCGTGGATCCACAGAAGAACCGGCAGCGGTCCCTCCGTGTTCTCCGGCGTGAAGAACCGGACACCGACGTCCGGATCATCGCCGAGGCCTGGGACCGACAATTCCTGAACACGGACTCCGTCGAAGGACAGATCAGCCAACAGGGAGCCGACCAGAGAGTCGAAGGTTGCCCGTGCGGAGGGCAGGTCGGAGAAATCCACATTCGGGAGCATGGTGACCGCGGCCGCGAGTTCGGGATCGAGCGTGGGAAATGATGTCATGCACCCAGCATGAGTCCGAACGTGGCCCAGGTCACCCAACAGCTGGAGGAAGTTGGCGAGGGAACGTCCGACGGGTGTCGGACGCCCCGGAACCCGACCGACTACCCGGCGATCTCGGCGTGCATCTCCCACACGATGACCTCGGCGCCGGTTTCGGTCGTCAGTTGCTGACCCCCGCCACCGCCGAGCCGAACGGCGTCGCCCTCGGCGAGCACCCCGACACCCTCCATCGACGCTTCACCGCGCGCGAGGAACACATGGAGGAAGGGTGCGTCGGGCAGGGTGATCGGCGCCTGACCGGGCTGCATGCGCGCAACGTGCATTGCGGCGTACTTGTTTTTGATCCTGATTGCCGAGTGGTCGGCGTACTCGGACATCCCCGAGGCGACCGGCACCAGCCCCCCGGCCAGCAATTCGTGGTCGATCTCGAGTTGCTCGTAACTCGGGGTGATCCCGGCCTCGTCGGGCACAACCCACATCTGGATGAAGTGCACCGGGTCGCTGTGCTGATCGGCATGGGCACCGGTGGCACCGTCCAGACGCCAGGAGTCGTTTTTCTCCGAGTGCAGGATGCCGGTGCCCGCGCTCATCCTTTGGGCCAGGCCTGGGTAGATAACTCCGGAATGCCCCATCGAGTCCTGATGCACCAGCGATCCCTGCAGCACCCAGGTGACGATCTCCATGTCCTGATGAGGGTGGGTGTCGAAGCCCATCCCGGGAACGACGATGTCGTCGTTGTTGACCATCAGCACCCCATGGTGGGTGTTGGCGGGGTCGTAGTGGCGGCTGAACGAGAAGGAATGCTCCGAGTCGAGCCAGCCGGCGCGGGTCTTGAAACGGTCGTCGGCACGGCGGACATCGAACTGGGGAGGGTTCACGGCGGTGGTCATTATCGGGGCACCTTTCGAGTGTCGGAGTGGTGGCTGTCGAAATGCGCTCTCAGAGAACGTGGGAGCCGTACATTTCTCCAAGCGGGTCGGCGATGAGTTCGAGGCGGGCACCGTCCGGGTCGCGGAAGTACAGCGAGACCTCGCTGTGTTCGATGAGCTCGACACCTGCGTCGATCAGCTTGTTGCGCAAGTGCTCCCAGCGATCGGGTTCGACACTGATCGCGACGTGGTGCAGGCCCCCGAGTACCTCCTGATACGGACCGACGTCGAGCCCGGGAAAGTCGAAGAACGCCAGCAAGTTGCGGTTTCCGATGTCGAAGAAGAAGTGGGAGGACCCGGGGTAGTCCCGGTTCTCGATCAGTTCGGTGAGCGGAAACTCGAGCACGTCTTGATAGAACCGCACCGTGCGCTCGACGTCCCCGCTGACCAACGCGGTGTGATGGAGGCCGCGGGCCGAAGACGCGGGCCGCGACGACACGGGCTTCAAGTACTCGGCACGAATTCGGTCGCGTTGCGCCGCGAACCCCTCTGAGCGCTGCTGCTCGGGTGTGGTGTTCATAGCCGTCATCCCTTCCGAGGTTTCGATCAAGACGCAGACCGTACCTGCACCCGGCGGGTAATTGCGCCTTCAACTAGTTGGAGCGTACACGATGTAGTTGCGGTGTCAACTACTTGAGCTATGCTTGGCAAGTGGAATCAACTCGATGGCTCAGCACGGCCGAGCAGAACACCTGGCGCGCCTACCTGGATGCCACTCGCTTGCTGCTGCAAGCGCTCGATCGGCAGCTCACCCGTGACGCAGGCGTTTCGTTCACAGACTTCGAACTGCTCGTGGTCCTCTCGGAGGCTCCACAGCGGCAATTGCGGATGAGCGAACTGGCGGAGGCCGTCACCACGACGCGCAGTGGGGTGACGCGGGCAATCAGCAGGCTCGTCGAAGCTGGATGGGTCCGCCGCGTGGAGTGCAAGGACGACAAGCGCGGAATGTTGGCCGAATTGACCGATGCCGGCGCCGACAAGCTCGCCGCCGCCAGTCCGGGGCATGTGGCGGAGGTTCGCAGCAACATGTTCGACCTGCTCAGCCCCCGGGATGTCGCGATCCTCGGCCACGACTTCAATGAGATGCGCGCGCACATGCTGGACAACGCCTGACCGGCCCCACCGACCGAGCAGCGAAAAACGAACACACCGAACCCCATCCCTTGGCCGTTGCCGAACGAAAAGGACCACCAATGACGCACTCCGAGAACAACTCCCCCGCACTGTCCACCACGGTCGCACACGTGCCCGAACGGCACCGCTACGAACTCGGCGTCTCAGGAGAGCCGGTTGGATTCACCGCATACCGCGACAACGACGGTCGTCGCATCTTCTTCCACACGGAGATCGACGACGCATTCTCCGGTCACGGCCTCAGCTCCGTCCTGATCCGCCAAGCGCTCGACGACGTACGCCGCGCAGGATTGCGCATCGTCGCAGTCTGCCCGCTCGTGGCTGCGTACCTGAAGAAGCACGACGACTTCGAGGACCTCACCGACCCGGTGACCCCGGAAATTCTGGAGTTCATTCGCGACTCGACGCGGTAGCCCTTCCAAGTTTTAGTTGACATCGCAACAATCCCGTTTTACTGTTGTAGTTGCGAGTTCAATTACTTCAGCATTCGGTAGACATCTACAGAGGAGTTCCCCCATGACCACCGCCATCACCACGCTGCCCGGTCTCACCGCAGGAACCTGGGCCATCGACCCCGTCCACTCCACCGTCGGCTTCTCCGTCCGCCACCTGATGGTCAGCAAGGTCCGCGGC
>NZ_JANFQF010000027.1 GCF_024438035.1 Rhodococcus tibetensis | reverse complement strand
CTCGAGCGCCATGACCGCGACCGCACCCGCGTCCTCGGCGATCTTCGCCTGCT
Organism: Rhodococcus tibetensis; assembly: GCF_024438035.1. Lineage (GTDB taxonomy): Bacteria > Actinomycetota > Actinomycetes > Mycobacteriales > Mycobacteriaceae > Rhodococcus_F > Rhodococcus_F tibetensis. Next base: position 87,435 of record NZ_JANFQF010000027.1, on the reverse strand, counting down.
CGGGGGTGACGACGTCCATGATGACTCCGCCCTTCAACATCTCGGCCATGCCCCGCTTGACGCGCGCAGTGCCGGTCGTGGGGGTGGTGTCGGGGGTGCTCACAGCGAACTCCTGGGTAGTGGCGTGGTGGAACTTCGATGGCGGCATGCGTGCGCGACGACGTTCACGCTGCTTTGTCCAATTCTAGAACGACGGCACGCGCTGCTCTGTAGCCAGTCACGGATTGCTGGCCTCGTCGAGCCCGGCTACGCGATTTCAGGTAATGGCGCGCACTTCCGGGTTGTCGGCGGAGGCGGCGACCGCTGCGGCCTCCTCGAGCAGCTCCGCGAGATCGCGAGGATAGACGGCTTCACCGGCGGCCGTCAGGTCGCGGACGCAATCAGCCGTACACCACCGGTGACCGGTGATGGTGCGCTCCTCGAGTTCGGTGAACCCGCCGTGATGGGGCTCGAAACCCTCGGTTCGCAGCGCGAAGAACAATTCCTCGGAGCGGATCAGCTCACCACCCCAGGAGAAGATCGCCACCCGCCGCCACATCGGCCCCCGCAACGACTCGACGGACGCTGCGTATCCGGTCTCCTCGGCGATTTCCCGCACCGCCGCAGCGCGCAGATTCTCTCCCTTTTCGACGGCACCACCGATCGTGAACCAATAGTAGATGTCGGGAACGTCCGGATCGTGGCCCCGCAACAACAGCACGCGGCCCCGATCGTCGAGCAGCACCACCCGCGCGGACGTGCGGACGGAGTCGAGCGACAGACCATCGGTGACTGCCGCCGCCGACGCCCGTTCCGTGATCTCGAAATAGGTCGGTAGCGGCGCGGTGCCGCCCAGGTGCAACCACCGGACGGGTCTGCGGGTGCGCAGTGCGAGGGTGTCGCGGACGGCGTCGTTGTGGAACCGGCGCGCAATCAGTACCCGGGCCTCCGCATCTGCGAGTTCCGCGACGAGCTGAGGCCGGAGGTCCTCGGGGTCGAGTAACGAGAGTGCGCTCGACAACGCGTTCTCCGCGCTTTCGCGTTCGGCTCGCTCCGACCGCTCGGCCCGGGCGGCCAAGGCGGTGAGCCTCCTCGCCGCAGGTGGGTCCATCGCAGCGGCCGCGGCCCGCACGACCACCGCCCGACGGGCCAACGCCGAGTCGAGCGCCTGCCAGGACAAATCGGAACGGACGTGCAACCGGTCGAGGCGGTTGGCCGTTCCGTACGCCCACAACCCGATCGCCAGGACGACCGCTGCGACGAGAGCGAGAACGAAGATGGTCAGCGCGGAGAAGGTCACGATCCGACCTCGTGTACGCCGTCGCGCCCGACGGTCACCGTCTCGTAGACCCGCAGGATCTGTTCGGCGACAACCGGCCAGTCGTACTCGGTGACGACGGTCCGCCCGACCTCGGTCAGTGCGGCACTGCGCGCCGGGTCGCCGAGCACGGAATCGATACCCTCGGCGAGCGCCGCCGAATCACCCACGGGCACGAGCACACCAGCCTGTCCGTCGCGGAGGACACGGCGGAACGCGTCGAGTTCACTCGCCACCACCGCGGCGCCGGCTGCCATCGCTTCCACCAGCACGATCCCGAAGCTCTCCCCGCCCAGATTGGGGGCGCAGTACACGTCGGCGCTCCGCAGGGCCGACGCCTTCTCGGCGTCGTCAACCTGGCCGAGGAGGCACAGATGGCCGAACAGCGGGCCTGCTTCACGACGTAGACGGTCCTCGTCTCCGCGGCCGACCACCAGCACCTGCAGTTCCGGATACTTCTCGACCAGCGCCGGGAGCGCGCGCAACAGCACCGACATGCCCTTACGCGGCTCGTCATACCGTCCGAGGAACAGAATAGTCCGGCCCGGGCGGGGGTAACCCGGCAACGGTTCGGCGTTCGCGAATGTCTGGACGTCGACACCGTTCGGGATCTCGACGGCGTCCGAACCGAGCGATTCCACCTGCCATCGGCGCGCCAGCTCCGACACCGCGATCCGTCCGCTGATCCTCTCCAGGTAGGGCTGGAGAACCCCTTGAAAGGTACTGAGCACCAAAGATTTTGTTGTCGACGTGTGGAACGTCGCCACGATCGGACCCTCGGCCACCCGCATGGCGAGCATCGACAGGCTCGGCGCATTGGGTTCGTGGATGTGCAGGACATCGAAGTTGTTGTCCGAGATCCAGCGCCGAACGCGCGCGCTCGCGGCGGGTCCGAAACTCAGCCTGGCCACCGATCCGTTGTACGGAATTGCCAGGGCCCGACCGGCGGAAACGACGAAGTCGGGCAACTCGATGTCATCCGACGCCGGAGCCAGGACGCTGACTTTGTGCCCACGTTCGATCAACACCTCGGCGAGGTCTACGACATGGGCTTGTACCCCACCCGGGACGTCGAACGAGTACGGACAGACCATCCCGATCTTCACGGGCTCTCCATACGTGTGAGCCTCGCCTGCGACAGGTCGGACAGCCACAGCGGCTGCAGCATGTGCCAGTCCTCGGGGTGCTCCGCGATATTCGCCTCGAATCGTTCCGCCAGAGCCTGGGTGGCCGTCACCACCCCCACAGACGTGTCGATGGGGGGATCGATCCGGAAACCCCACCCGTCCTCGGTGAACCAGCAGTGCACGGGCAGCAACGGAGCACCGGTGTCGATCGCCAGCTTCGCCGGACCTGCTGGCATCCGCGTCGGTTCTCCGAAGAACGTGACGGGAACACCCTTCTTCGCGAGATCGCGTTCTCCGAGAAGGCACACGATCCCGTTGTCGCGCAAGCGCGCCGACAGTTCGACGAACGGTGGATGCTCTCCCCCGCTCAACGGGAAGATTTCGAATCCCAACCCTTCGCGGTAGTCGACGAAACGCTGATACAGCGATTCCGGCCTCAACCGCTCCGCCACCGTGGAGAGTGCGCCCCAGTGCTGCACACACCACACCCCGGCCATGTCCCAGTTTCCGCTGTGCGGCAGCGCGAGCACCGCTCCCCGACCCGCTGCCTTGGCCGCGTCCAGATGCTCCTGCCCTTCTATGAGGGCATCGAGGGCGGCGCCGGTTCTTTCGAGGTCCATTGCCGGCAGCCGGAACGCCTCCCGCCAGTACCGCGCATAGGACCGCACCGACGCACGCACCAGTGACTCCGGAACCTCCTCCGGAGTCACCCGCAGCACCCGGGCCAGGTTGCGGCGCAACTGTTCCGGGCCGCCTTTGCGCGCCGCGAAGTCAGCTCCCTTGTCGAACAGGGCGACAGCGATTCGCTCGGGCAAGGCGCGTACCAGCCGCCAGCCGGCCGCGTAGCCGAGGTCGGCGACACGTTCACCGAGGCTCACTGCGCCGTCGCCTGTCCGTCTTCGGGTGCCGTGCCGGGTGCGGGCAGCGGGAGAACATCCCGTGCACCGGCCGACCCCCGCACCGCCAGAACGCGCTGAAACACGGTGATCGCGCTGCCGGCAGCGAGGAGCCACATGGCGATGTGGATCGCCCACGGCACGCCGAGCCCGGTGACACCGGCTCCGATGAGCACAATGACCAGTCGATCAGGCCGTTCGATGAGTCCACCGTCCGCAGACAACCCACTCGCCTCGGCACGGGCCTTGGCGTAGGAGATGACCTGCGAGGTGACCAGGCACACCAGAGTCGCGATCAGAAGCGGCTTGCTCGCCTCGTGGTACACCGCCCACCAGGCGAGTCCGGCGAAGATCGCGCCATCAGCCACCCGGTCACAGGTGGCGTCGAGGACGGCGCCGAATCGTGTTCCTCCCCCACGGGCTCGGGCCATCGCGCCGTCCAGCATGTCGAACAGGACGAACACGGTGATGACGACGGCGCCCCAGAACAGATGTCCGCTCGGAAATAGAGTGACCGCCCCCGCCACGGTCGCCACGGTGCCGATCAATGTGACCGAATCGGGGGTGAGTCCGGTCTTGACCAGAACTCTCCCCAACGGTGCCGTCACCTTGGACACCGGTGCCCGTCCGAAAAAGCTCAGCACCTGCCCACCCCGTTCATCACTTTCTGAAACCGACCCCACACCGACGAGTCTGCGACCCCCGACTCATTCATCTATCGAGTCACTCATTCCAAGCCTTCGCCAGCAAACCGCGGGTCTCGCGCAACAACTGTGGCATGACCTTGACGCCGGCGAGGACCGTAATGAAGTTGGCGTCCCCACCCCACCGCGGAACGATGTGCTGATGCAGGTGTTCGGCGAGCGAGCCGCCTGCGGCAGCGCCCAGGTTCAGGCCCACGTTGAAACCGTCTGGCCGTGACACCCGCTTGATGACCCGCAACGCCTGCTGAGTGAAGGACATCAACTCGGCGCTTTCCTCTTGGGTGAGGTCTTCGAGCGCGGCGACCTTGCGGTAGGGCACGACCATCAGGTGACCCGGGTTGTACGGGTACAGATTGAGCACCGCGTAGACATGCTCGCCGCGCGCGACGATCAGCCCGTCCTCGTCGTCCATCTTCGGGATGTCGGTGAACGGTTCGTTCGGAGTGTCCGCAGACTTCGGCGCCTCGGCTATGTACGACATGCGGTGCGGCGACCAGATCCGCTGCAGGTGGTCGGGCTGACCGGGGCCACGATCGACGAGACTACCGGGACTGTCTCGCATCCCGTCGGCGGTCACATCATCGCCTCCTGCCATGTGTGTCACCCTTCCCCACCCGGTTGCAGCAATTCGGCGGTCGGGGACACGTTCTCCCGGCGCGCGACCCACTCGGTGACGATCCGGACGGCGTCGTCGACGGCGACACCGTTGACCTGGGTTCCGTCGCGGAAGCGGAAGCTCACCGCACCCGCTTCGACATCGCGGGCACCCGCGAGGAGCATGAAAGGAACCTTCTGCGCGGTGTTGTTGAAGATCTTCTTCTGCATCCGGTCGTCGCTCGCGTCGACCTCCGCGCGGATCCCTTCCGCCTTCAGCTGCTTCACCACGTCGAAGAGATGATCGGCGAATGCCTCGGCCACCGGGATGCCTACCACCTGAACGGGTGCCAACCAGGCCGGGAACGCTCCCGCATAATGCTCGGTGAGCACACCGAAGAAACGCTCGATGGATCCGAACAATGCCCGATGGATCATCACGGGCCGCTTCTTGGTGCCGTCGTTCGCCGTGTACTCGAGGTCGAAGCGCTCGGGCAGGTTGAAGTCGAGTTGGATGGTCGACATCTGCCAGGTTCGGCCCAGCGCGTCCTGCACCTGCACCGAAATCTTCGGACCGTAGAAAGCGGCGCCACCCGGATCGGGCACGAGGTTCAATCCCGACGCCTCCGCGACCTCGGCCAGCGTCTGCGTGGCTTCTTCCCACACCGCGTCGTCGCCCACGAATTTGTCCGGGTTCTTGGTGGACAGCTCGAGATAGAAGTCGTCGAGTCCGTAGTCCTTCAGCAGTCCGAGGACGAACTGCAGGGTGGTGGCCAGTTCGTCGCGCATCTGCTCGCGGGTGCAGTAGATGTGTGCGTCGTCCTGCGTCATGCCCCGCACGCGGGTGAGTCCGTGAACGACGCCGGACTTCTCGTACCGGTACACCGAGCCGAACTCGAAGAGCCGCAACGGCAGTTCCCGGTACGACCGTCCGCGGGAGCGGAAGATCAGGTTGTGCATCGGGCAGTTCATCGGCTTGAGGTAGTAGTCCTGCCCCGGCTTGCGGACGGTGCCGTCCTCGCTGCGCTCCTCGTCGATGTGCATCGCCGGGAACATGCCGTCGCGGTACCAGTCGAGGTGGCCCGACACCTCGTAGAGGTGCCCCTTCGTGATGTGCGGGGTGTTGACGAACTCGTAACCCTCCGCGACGTGCCGCTTGCGCGAGTAGTCCTCCATCTCGGTGCGGATGATGCCGCCCTTGGGGTGGAAGACGGGCAGTCCCGAGCCGAGTTCGTCGGGGAAGCTGAAGAGGTCGAGTTCGGCACCCAGCTTGCGGTGATCGCGCCGCTCGGCCTCGGCGAGGAGCTCGAGGTGCTGTTCCTGTGCCTCGGCCGACTCCCACGCGGTGCCGTAGATCCGCTGGAGATCGGCGTTGTCTTGATTTCCGCGCCAGTAGGCGGCCGAACTGCGGGTGAGCTTGAACGCAGGGATGAGCTTGGTGGTGGGGATGTGCGGGCCGCGGCAGAGATCGCCCCAAATCTTCTCACCCGTGCGCGGATCCAGATTGTCGTAGATCGTCAGCTCGTTGCCGCCGACTTCCATGATCTCCGGGTCGTCGATGCCCGACTTGTCGTCGATCAACTCCAGCTTGAACGGCTCCTGCGCCAACTCGGCGCGAGCCTCGTCGAGGGAGTCGACGACACGACGAGAGAACCGCTGAGAACCCTTGATGATCTTCTTCATCCGCTTCTCGAGGTTCGCCAGATCCTGCGGAGTGAAGGGACGATCGACCGCGAAGTCGTAGTAGAAGCCGTCCTTGATGGGCGGGCCGATGCCGAGCTTGGCCTCGGGGAACTCCTGCTGCACGGCCTGGGCGAGGACGTGCGCCGCGGAGTGGCGGATGACGCTGCGCCCGTCCTCGGTGTTTGCTGCCACGGGCTCGACGTCGGTGTCCGCGTCCGGCACCCACGACAGGTCCTTGAGCTGGCCCTGGGTGTCACGGACCACGACGACGACGTCCGGGCCCTTACTCGGGTAGCCGGCCTCCCGAACCGCGGTTCCGGCCGTAGTCCCTGCGGGCACCCGGACAAGGGCGGCGGGGGCGACGGATGCGGGCGTGGTCACGGCGATGTTCTCCTAGGTGAGGTATGCGGTGCAGACATGAAGAATGTGCCAGCCCATGCTATCGGCCCAGCTGTGCTACCCAACCATGCGTCCGCTAGAGGGGACTCTCCAGCCACGGGTAGTCGAGCCCGACCCAGGCCCCGACCAGACCGAAGGTTCCCAGTAACCACAGCGTGGCCAGCACGATCACACCCGTCAGTAACGCACCCGCACCTTTGACGAGCAGCGACTGGCGGGAGAACCAGTCCATGAACTCGTCGTACTTGGTGCGCGCGAAGCGGAGCAGTCGATGGGCCCACTCGAACTCGGACGCCAGGATGCCGAGCCCTGCGAACACGATCAGCCATCCGGGACCGGGATACGGAATTGCCAGCACACCTGCCGCCAGCACCAGGGCACCGATCACGCCGACGGCGATGCGGTAACCGAGGTTGAGACTCGGCTTGGCGGCGATGCGAGCGCGCCACTTCTTCCAGCGGCTCTCCGCTTCCTGGAACGGCGACAGGTCGGAGTCGTCTGTCGCGGCGCCGTCGACCGTGTCGATACCGTCGACGCTGTCGGCCTGGTCCGGCCGGACTTCCCCGGTGCTCACGATCTACCTGCCCCTCTGTGTCGGCCCACTGTGAACGGCGATCCGTGACGAAGCAGGCACGAAAGGCGCGAGTAAAACTGCCACCGTCCACCCTACCCAGTGCTCGCCGCACGGGCGCGCCGTCAGGTCCGGTCTAGCCCTTCACGCACACGACCTGGCGTAGATGCGCCACGACCTCGACCAGATCGGCCTGCGCCTCGATCACCTGCGCAATGTCCTTGTATGCGGCCGGAATCTCGTCGATCACGCCGGCGTCCTTCCGCGACTCGACGCCGGATGTCTGCCGGACCAGGTCGTCGACCGTGAAACGCTTCTTCGCCTTCGTGCGGCTCATGGTCCGGCCGGCGCCGTGCGACGCGGAGTTGAAGGACAGTTCCGATCCCAGTCCGCGCACCACGTACGAACCGGTGCCCATGGAACCGGGAATGAGGCCGAGCTCGCCTTTCCCGGCGCGAATAGCCCCCTTCCGCGTCACGAGCATCGTCTCCCCGTCGACGACCTCTTCGGACACATAGTTGTGGTGGCACGAGATCGGCTCATCGAAGCGGACGGGCCGCGTCGGCAGAGCGTCCCGGAACGCCTTCGTCACCAAGGCCAGCATGACGGCACGGTTGCGGGCCGCATACTCCTGAGCCCACGACAGGTCGCGGCGGTAGGCGTCCATCTCCGGTGTGCCGGCCAGAAACACCGCCAGGTCACGATCGACCAGCCTCTGGTTGTGCTGCAACGTCCGCGCCACCGCGATGTGCCGCTCGGCCAGCTCCTTCCCGATGTTGCGGGATCCGGAGTGCAGCATGAGCCACACCTCGTCGGCGTCGGACAGGCATACCTCGATGAAGTGATTCCCGCCGCCCAGCGTTCCGATCTGCTTCAACGCCTTCGATTCACGGGACTGGACACCGGGGTGCAGATCGTGGAACTCCTTCCAGAATCGGTGCCATCCCTTGTGCACGCCGGCGCCGGCGACCGAGAACGCAGCGGTGCCGAGAGACCGCTCGTGCATGGCGAACCCCACCGGAACCGCACGCTCGATGCGCGCGCGAAGAGACCGCAGACTGTCCGGCAAGTCGTTCGCGGCGACATCTGTCCTCACCGCGGTCATGCCGCAGCCGATGTCCACCCCCACTGCGGCAGGGGCGACTGCCTGACGCATCGCGATGACCGAACCGACCGTGGCACCCTTACCGACGTGGACGTCAGGCATGACCCGGACACCGTGAACCCAGGGCAGGTCCGCCATGGTTCGGAGCTGCTCGAGCGCGGCGGGCTCGATGGTCCGTTCCTCCGCCCACATCAAGGTCGGCGCGGCAGTGCCCTCCAGGGTGACGGGAAACATTCGGCTTCGATCCTTCGCCAGCGGCTCACCGCGGATGCGGTTCGGCCTGCACTGTCATTGTCCGCCGTCGCTCCGTACCCGGACAACCGAATATCAGCTCATCGCGGTACACGAAAAAGAGGGCGTCTCCGATCTCTCGGAAACGCCCTCTTCTGCCTTCTCGGTGGTCCCGGCTGGGATCGAACCAGCGACCTCCCCGGTGTGAACGGGACGCTCTTCCACTGAGCCACGGGACCGAGGCGCGCAATACGGTCGCGCTCGAACGAGTTGGAACATTAACACGACGGACCGGCCGAACGAAAATCACGTCGTGGTGATTCGCGGCCACCCGCACAGACCACCGCTTTCCGGATGCGCCCCGAAGCCCAGCAGAGCTGGTGACCTGCAGATTTGTAACTAGCAGGCATGGTCGGCTAATGTTCTCAACCGCACCACGGAGAACATTCTCCGCGAGTTACACGGTGCATGCGGACGTGGCGCAGCTGGTAGCGCACAACCTTGCCAAGGTTGGGGTCGCGGGTTCGAATCCCGTCGTCCGCTCGAGAGGTTGGACTCAACCTTCACGGTGGAGTGGCCGAGTGGTGAGGCAACGGCCTGCAAAGCCGTGCACACGGGTTCGATTCCCGTCTCCACCTCGCGCGATTAGCTCAGCGGGAGAGCGCTTCCCTGACACGGAAGAGGTCACTGGTTCAATCCCAGTATCGCGCACCAGATAGACCGTAGGACTGTAGTACTTGCACGACAGTGAATGCCCCCGGGAAACGGGGTGTTCACGCATGCGGACGTGGCGCAGCTGGTAGCGCACAACCTTGCCAAGGTTGGGGTCGCGGGTTCGAATCCCGTCGTCCGCTCCATTTCTTCTCGATCTCGCGCGATTAGCTCAGCGGGAGAGCGCTTCCCTGACACGGAAGAGGTCACTGGTTCAATCCCAGTATCGCGCACCATCTCTTCGGTTCATCCGAAAAGACGTTTCCAGCGGTTCGGCCCCGGTCATACGACCGGGGCCGAACCGCTGTCGGTCACACCGACTGCACCCTGTTCGCGCCGGAAATCATCGCGCGCAGTGCGGATTCGGTCTCGGATTCACCGATTCCCATCGTCCACAGTCGCACTCCCCCCACCTCGCACAGCAGGAACGTTGCCGCGCGGTGCCCGATCCGGTGCTGGTGGAACGCGAGGATCTCGATGGAGCACCCGGCGCCGTAGAGCATCGCGGTCATCGCAGACACCGGACCGGGCGCGAGTGCACTCATCGTGCAGATCGATTCACCGATACCCAGCGTCGCTTCGAAAACCCACAACCCCGGAGCAGCCTTCGATTCGGACCATCGACCGAGGCGAAACGGACCGGGCATCGATCCGTAGTGGGTCTCGAACTCGGTCCAGCTCATCCCGGCGGCTTCGTCCGCGAAATCGCGGGGAAGCGGTTTTCCGTGACGCGCTGCGAAAGGGTCGACGCCCGCGGTCGACGTGCGACACGATCCGGCGAAAAAAGTGGAGGTGCTCATTCTCGTGGTCTTCCTGCAGTGAAGGGAGGACCAACGCGTAGCTCAACGACCCGCAGCGAGGGGTCGGTCCGTATCAGACCCCGCTACGGCGGAGAACTACGAGAATGCGCTGCATGGGAAGACATGCTAGGCGAGGATCACGCGAAAGAACAACTTCCCTGGACCCGGGAAGAACGGCCCACCTCGTCCAGGTGACGAAATTGTTATCCACCGGTCTGGAACGTGAGGAATTCCTCATGTATCGTCGAACGTGCCATCCACCCCCCCGATGGCAATGAGCCCCAGCCATGACCCCCCATCCAAGGCTGGGGCTCAGTCTTGTCCGGCCACCCTTCGCCCGAATCGACTTTCACCGGCTGTTCAAATGGAAGCATCGCGTACGGTCGGTTTCACACGCCGCACAGGGCGTGGGAGATTGCGGTGAGGACGCGACTGCGGGACAGTACGCACATAATGGTGAAGAACATGAAAGGCGCGGGGACTCAACGGTGACGGTCGAGATAAATTCGGCGGGGATATGGGACTCCGAGGCGATCGCCGATGTGGCAGCGGCGACGTTTCCTCTCGCATGCCCACCGGGTGCAACTCAGGACGACATCGCCACCTTCATCGACGACGTGCTGTCGGCCGAGCGGTTCTCCGAGTACCTCACCGATCCGTGTCGCACCGTACTCAAGGTGACCCACCAAGGCGCCATTGTCGGCTATGCGATGTTGATCGATGGCGAACCCGCAGACCCCGAGGTGGCCCGGACCGTGTCACTGCGTCCTGTGACCGAGATCAGCAAGCTGTACGTGTTGCCGGGTAATCACGGTACCGGGGTGGCGTCCGCGCTGATGGACGCCATCGTCGAGCGCGCCCTAGCCGCGGATTGTGCCGGACTGTGGCTCGGTGTCAATCAGGAGAATCTGCGCGCGCAGCGCTTCTACCAGAAACACGGCTTCGAGACGGTCGGGACGAAGACTTTTCTGGTCGGGTCCCAACTGCACCACGACTTCGTGATGCAGCGAGCCCTCTGACCCTGCCGGCTCAGTTCGCGGCTACCTCGAAGCGCGACAGCGCGAGGAGTCGTGAGGTGGCGCGGAGATACTTCTTGCGGTAACCACCGGCGAGCATCTCGGGCGTGAAGATCGAGTCGAGCTTCGCGCCCGCCACCGTCACCGGGATGCTGGCGTCGTACAGGCGGTCCGCGAGAACCACCAGGCGCAGAGCCACGGACTGGTCGTCGGCGGGATGGACACCGTCCAAGAACACGGCGGGAATGCCCTCGACCAGTTTGTTGTATCGCGACGGGTGCAGGGTACTGAGGTGCGCGCACAGCGCGTCGAAGTCGTCGAGGGTGGCACCGGGGATAGCGTCGGCGCGATCGAGAAGCTCGTCGGAGGAGATCGGATCGGGCGCGGGCGGCAGGTCGCGGTGCCGGTAGTCGGGGCCGTCCACCCGGATGGTCTCGAAGATCGAGCCCAGCTTCTTGATTTCGCGCAGGAAGTCCTGCGCTGCGAAGCGGCCTTCGCCGAGCTGGCCGGGCAGCGTGTTCGACGTCGCGACAATGGACACACCACGCGCGGACAGCTCGGACAGCAGCCGGGACACAAGCATGGTGTCGCCCGGATCGTCGAGTTCGAACTCGTCGATACAGAGGACGCTGTGGTCGGAGAGCTGCTCGACAGCCTTGTTGAAGCCGAGCGCGCCGACCACGTGGGTCAGCTCGACGAAGGTGCCGAACGCCTTCGGCGACGGAACGCTGTGGTAGATCGACGCGAGGAGGTGGGTCTTGCCGACGCCGAACCCGCCGTCGAGGTACAGACCGGCACCGGTGGACGGCGTCTTCTTACCGAAGAGGCCGCGCCGGCCGCCGCTGCGAATCTTGCCGACCCGCTTCGAGAACTCCTCGGCCTTCTGCACGGCAACGGCCTGGCTCGGTTCGGCGGGGTCCGGGATGTACGACGCGAAGCTCACCTCGTCGAACATGGCCGGGGGCACCATTTGAGCTACCAACTGATCAGCCGGTACCACAGGGCTGCGATCGACAAGACGTGCATGCATACAAGCAGGGTATCCACGTGCTGTGATCACTAACATGCAGCGTGTACATATTGCGACCTACCTCACATCGGACTCCGGGAGCGAAGGGACGAATCCCGGTGAATTGACCGCGGAAGCCTTGCGTGAGCTGTACGCGTACCCGATGGGGGCGCCACAGCCGTGGGTGCGGGCGAATTTCGTCTGCAGCATCGACGGAGCCGTCTCCGTGGGCGGTGTCAGCGGGACGCTGGGAACGCCCGCCGACAAGAGGGTGTTCGACGCCCTTCGCGAAGCGGCCGACGTCGTCGTGGTGGGAGCAGGAACCGTCCGAGCCGAAAACTACGGTGGCGTGCAGATCGGCGCTGAAGGCAGGAATCGCCGTGTCGCGTCGGGAATGTCGGCTGTACCGCCGATTGCGGTCGTCTCGGCCCGCGCCCACCTCGACCCCGGCGCCCGGCTGTTCACCGACACCGAGGTCGCCCCCATCGTGATCACCAGCTCCGCAGCCGATCCGGTTCGGGTGGCCGCTCTGGCCGAGGCGGGGGCGCACGTCATCCAGACCCATGGCCGGGAAATTTCGGGCGCAGCTCTGCTCGCCTCGATGGAAGAACTGGGACTGCGCAGGATCCTCTGTGAGGGCGGGCCGACCTTGTTCGGACAGCTCACGGCGGAGGGCCTCGTCGACGAACTCTGCCTTACCACGGCGCCCGTCCTGGTCGGCGGGAACGCCGGGCGGATCGCCACCTCCGCGCAGGCCGCCACGGTCTCGATGAGGCCCGCGCACGTCCTCGCCGACACCGACGGCACGGTCCTGACGCGGTGGGTGCGGCTACCCCGCCCGTGAGCGAACCTGGCAGGCTGTCCGGCATGCGCAGATTGGGGTTGCTCGCACTGGTTCTCGTGGTGTGCAGTGCGTGTGGAGCCGGACCGTCCAACCGGCCGCACGTCGCCGTCGAACGCGAGGGCGGCGGCAGCGCACCCACGGTGACGCAAACCGAGAACGCCGACGCACCCCCGCCGCAGCTGCAGGTACCGAAGACGGACCTCACGTGGACTGACTGCACCCAGGGCACGCTCGAAGCACTCGGCCCCGGCGCTGCGCCGCCCCCTGGCCTCCTCTTCGAGTGCGCGTCATACGAGGCGGCCGTCGACGAGAGCGGAATCCTGCCCGGATCGTTCACGATGGGCGCGATGCGGGCAAAATTCGCGAACACCCCGCAGAATGCCGCCCCTCTCGTTCTGACGTCGGGGTCGGACCGGTCGTCGACGGCGACGCTCGCCGCGCTGAGCGCCGGAGGGTTGGCATCTCTGCTCTCGACCCGTCCGGTGGTCGCCGTCGATCGCCGTGGAATCGCGTCGTCGCAGAAGATCGAATGCCTCTCCCCGAACCCCGCCACCTCGGACCTCAGGCGCAGGCTGGCCGACCTCGGACAGTTCGATCCGGGCACCGGCGACCAGGTCGACAAGGTGGCCGCTCTGGGGCGAGATGCCACCATCGCCTGCACCGACTACCTGCAACCACAGGAACTTGCTTTCGACAGCACCCACGCCGCAGACGACATCGAGCAGCTGCGCCGCACGTGGGAGGTCGACTCCCTCGGCATCCTCGCGACCGGAAACGGGAGTGCCGTCGCCCTCAGCTACGCCGCCAAGTACCCGGGGCGGGTCGGCCGGCTCGTTCTCGACTCCCCCGCGGTGACCACCGTGGATGCCGCTACGGTCGCCGAGCAGCAGGTGGCCGGGCAAGAAGCGGCGTTCGACGCCTTCGCGCGGCAGTGCACGGCATTGAACTGTTCCCTCGGCCCCGACCCGCGGGCTGCGGTCACCGCGGCCGTGGCCGGAGCGGCGGCCGGTCGAATCCCCGGGGTGTCGTCGAACGCCCTGCTCACGGCCATCTCGGGAGTGCTGGCCACGGCGGGAGGCGATCAGCAAAGCCGGGTACGCATCTTGTCCGATGCCGTATCGGCCGCCGTTGCCGGCGACACCTCGCCACTCCTCGCCCTCACGGCGCGAGCGGAGGAAGCCTATGAATCCGACGGCCAGTTCATCACCCGGTGCACGGATGGACAGCAGTGGCCGGCCCCGGATCGAGTTCGCGAACTCCAGCGTGTGTGGGGTGAGCAATTTCCGTTGTTCGGCCCCGATGCGGCAGTAGGCCTCCTGCTCTGCACGTCGTGGCCTGCGACCGCACCGCCCGCGCTTCCCGGTGACCTCTCGATGCCGGTGCTCGTACTCAGCGGCACGGCCGACCCCGTCGTCGGCAACGCCGGCGTCGGCACCGTCACCGGCGCGGTGGGAAGCGCAGGCGCCACGACTGCAACTCTGACGTGGCACGGCAGGGGTCACCCGGCCACCCACTCGGACTGCGCGCAAAAAGCCATCGTCTCGTACCTCGCGGACGGGGCGCTGCCTCCCGACGGCAGCGCCTGCCCTGCTTAGTTCGCGCGACGGGGTCCGACACCCGTAGGGGGTGCGTGACCGCATGTCACGCCCAGCCGGTGTACCGTGCCGTGGTGTTCCTTCGACATCTCGAACCGCGCACCGGGCGGACTCCTCACGAGGTCATCAACTTCGCGTTGTGGCCGATCGCCGTCATGACGGTGCTGCATCGAGTGGTCGTCAAGGCGGTCAACGGCTACATCACCGACGACTTCCGACCGGTTTACAACGCGGCGCTGGCGTTCCTCAACCGCCGACCGGTGTATACCGCCAACTTCGACTGGGTGGACCCGCACTATCTGTATCCGCCGTCCGGAACGCTGTTGATGGCGCCCATCGCCATCATCGACCCCGAGAAGTCGCGGTGGCTCTTCATCCTGGCGAACACGATCGCGATCGTCATCGCGTTATACCTGCTTCTGCGGTTGTTCGGCCTCGGTGTGAACTCGATAGCCGCCCCGATCCTGCTCTTCGCGACGTTCTCGTCGGAGACCGTCACGAACACGCTCGTCTTCACCAACATCAACGGTTTGGTGCTGCTGGGGGAGATCGCGTTCCTGGTTCTGCTCATGAAGCGGAAGGACATGTGGTCCGGCGTCGCCATCGGCCTGACCTTCGCGGTGAAACCGATCCTGGCCCCACTTCTCTTACTTCCGCTCGTCCGCGGGCAGTGGAAAGTGTTCGTCACAGCCCTCGGTATCCCCCTCGTTCTCACCGCCGTCGCGTGGCCGCTGTCGGCGGACCCGATGGACTTCGTTCACCACACCGTCCCGTACCTCACGGAGTCGCGCGACTACTTCAACAGCGCGATCGTGGGCAACGGCAGGTACTACGGCCTCCCGGCGTGGATGATCTTCACGCTGCGCGGAATCTTCGCCGCACTCGTGGCAGGGTCCCTGTGGCTGCTGTACCGCTACTACCGGCATGACGAACTGTTCTTCGTGGTCACCACGTCCGGCGTACTACTGACCGCGTCCTGGCTGCTCGGTTCGCTGGGCCAGATGTACTACTCGATGATGCTGTTCCCGCTCGTCATGTCGGTGGTGCTGAAGAACTCGGTGATGCGAAACTGGCCCGCCTGGCTGGCGGTGTACGGGTTCCTCAGTTACGACAGCTGGTTGTCGGGCCGATTCGTCGAGGCGGGCCGAACAGCCGAATACATGAAGACCACCCTCGGGTGGAGTCTGCTGCTGATCGTGATCTTCGGGGTGCTCGCAGTCCGCTATGTCACCGCGAAGCGCGAGGGCCGGCTGGACCAGGGCATCGACCCGGCGTTCCTCCTCGAGCCGCGCCGGAAGACCCCGTCGGCGAAACCGGACATCACGCCGGAGCCTGAAACCGAGTCGGCTGCCGCCAAGTCGTAGCCGTCCCGACCGGCCCTGCGGACCTGCGAACGCGAAACGTATTAGCGTGGAGCCATGAGTTCGCAGCAGCAGGATCCCACCCAGGCCGCGCCCAAGGTCGTCCTCTCCGACAGCGAATGGCGTGAGAAGCTGACCCCCGAGGAATACGCGGTACTGCGGCAGGCCGGAACCGAACGCCCCTACGTGGGTGAATACACCGACACGAAAACCGAAGGTGTGTACCACTGCCGGGCGTGTGGCGCGGAGCTGTTCCGCAGCACGGAGAAGTTCGAATCCCACTGCGGGTGGCCCTCGTTCTTCGACCCCGCCGATTCCGATGCCGTCATCCTCCGCGAGGACACGTCGTTGGGAATGCGCCGCGTAGAGGTGATCTGCAAGACGTGCCACAGCCACCTCGGTCACGTCTTCGAGGGCGAGGGGTACCCCACCCCCACCGACCAGCGTTACTGCATCAACTCCATCTCGCTGATCCTCGAGCCGACCGAGAAGTGATGGTCGGCGGGTCGTACGCGCGGATCGGCGGAAGCTCCTCCAGGTAGCGTTCGATCTGCACCAGCACGTGCTGACCCGTGCAGCCGTGCGAGAGTGACGAACTGCCCACGTCGGGGGTCAACACGTTCGGGTTGCCGTGAACGCACAGCGACTCCGGGTCGGTGGGATCGAGCGGGTCGTACCAGGCACCCACTGACAACTGCACCACCCCGCGCCGGACACCGTCGTCCACCACGGCACCGGCGAGGCAGGATCCGCGATCGTTGTAGACCCGGACGACGTCACCGGCGACGACGCCGCGTGCCGCTGCATCGTCGGGATGGATCCTGAGCGGTTCGCGGCCCTTGATCTTCGAGGCCTGGCTGGTACCGCCGTGATCGAGTTGGCTGTGCAGTCGGCTCCGTGGCTGATTGGCGATCAGGTGCAGCGGATACTGCTGTGCCCGGTCGCCACCGAGCCATTCCTCCGGCTCGTACCAGCGTGGATGGCCGGCGCAGTCGTCGTAGCCGAAGCTGTCGATGTCTGCCGAGAAGATTTCGATGCGACCGCTGGGTGTCGCGAGCGGGTACTTGACCGGGTCTGCACGGAAATCGCCGAACAGCACGAGGTCGTCTTCGGTACGCATCCGCACCTGCCCGCGTGTCCAGAATTCGTCGAAGCTCGGCGCGGGGCCACCGTCCGCCCGGACGAAACCGCGCCACTGTTCGTAAAGGTGCTCGAGCCACTGCTGCGAAGAACGTCCCTCGGTGAACTTCTCGCCGACGCCCAGCTTCCGGGCGAGGGCGCTGAAGGTGTCGTAGTCGTCCTGCGCATCGGCGTAGGGGCCGACCGCGGCGTGCATGGCCACGAGCAGCGGGTCGTTGCGGGTGCAGCTGATGTCGTCGCGCTCGAGCGACGTGGTGGACGGCACGACGATGTCGGCGTGCCGCGCCATGGGCGTCCAGTACGGTTCGTGGACCACGATCGTGTCGGGCCGGGCGAGCGCCCGCCTGAGCCGGCCGAGGTCCTGATGGTGGTGAAACGGGTTTCCTCCGGCCCAGTACAGCATCCGGATATCCGGGTATGTCAGCCGTTGACCGTCGTAGTCGAAGGGTGCTCCCGGATTCAGGAGCATGTCCGACACCGCCGCCACCGGGATGAAATCCGTGACCGGGTTGAGTCCCTGCGGCAGGGTGGGTAGCGGGTACGGCACCGGTGCGAGCCCAGGCTCGTTCATCGAACCGTAGCCGTGGCCGAAGCCGCCGCCGGGCACACCGACCTGTCCGAGCATCGCGGCAAGAGTGACACCCATCCACGGCGCCTGCTCCCCGTGCCGCACGCGCTGCAATGACCACGTAACGGTCACCATCGTCCGGCCCGCCGCCATCCGCCGGGCCAGCACCACCAGTTCGTCGGCGGCGATCCCCGAAATCTGCTGCGCCCACGCCGGCGACTTGGGCACGCCATCGGCACGTCCGAGCAGGTACTCCTCGAAGCGGTCGTAGCCGACGCAATGGCTGTCCAGGAAAGCCTTGTCGTGCAAGCCTTCTGTTGCCAGAACGTAGGCGAGGGCGAGCATGATCGTGACGTCGGTTCCCGGGACCGGCGCATGCCACTGCGCGGCGCCGTGCAGGTCGTCACGCAACGGACTGAAGGACACGATGCGGCCGCCGCGACGCCGGAGCGCGTCCAGCGCACCCCGTGTCGGGTGGTCGCTCGTGCCGCCGTGGTTGACTCCGGTGTTCTTCAGCGGGACGCCGCCGAAGCACACCATGAGATCGGTGTGCTCGGCGATGACCTTCCAGGACGTCGACCGCGCGAACATCTTCCAGTGCGTGCCGACGACGCGGGGCATGATGACGCCTGTCGCTCCGAGCGAGTAACTATGGACCGAGCGCGTGTAGCCGCCGAGAGCGTTGAGGAAGCGGTGCACCTGGCTCTGCGCATGGTGAAACCGTCCGGCGCTGCCCCATCCGTAGGAACCGCCGAAGATCGCGCTGTTGCCGTGCGTGTCGATCACTCGGCGCAATTCGCCCGCCAGGCGCTGCGTCAGCTCTTCCCAGTCGACGGACACGAACTCGTCCGACCCCCGGGCACAGCTGGGGCCCGGGCCGTTCTCGAGCCAGCCGCGTCGCACCGCTGGGCCGGTGATTCTCGCCTTGTTGCCTACCGAACCGGCGATGTTGCCGAGCGCCGGCGACGGGTCCGAGTCACCCGGATACGGGTGAACGGCCACGACCTCGCCGCCGGACACCTCGGCCTCGAACATCCCCCAGTGGGACATGTGCTGATAGCGGACCCCGCGGCCCGCCTCGTCGACCTCACTCATGAATGTTTCGGCGAATCACGGAAGGGCCGTGACAAGCTTCTCCACATCCACCCGCGGACCGGTGAAGAACGGAACTTCTTCGCGGACGTGCAGGCGTGCCTCGGTGGCGCGAAGATCGCGCATGAGATCGACGATGCGGTACAGCTCGGGTGCCTCGAACGCGAGGATCCACTCGTAGTCACCGAGCGCGAACGCGGGCACGGTGTTGGCCCGGACGTCCTTGTAGGCGCGGGCCGCCATGCCGTGGTCGGCGAGCATCTTGCGGCGCTCGTCGTCGGGAAGGAGGTACCACTCGTAGGACCGGACGAACGGGTACACGCAGATGTAGTTGCCCGGGTCCTCCCCCGCGAGGAAGGCGGGGATGTGGCTCTTGTTGAACTCGGCGGGCCGGTGGCAGGCGACGTTGCTCCACACGGGTGCGCTCGCCCGCCCCAGCGCGGTGGTGCGGCGGAAGTCGGAGTACGTGGCCTGCAACGCCTCGATGCTCTGCGAATGCGTCCAGATCATGAAATCCGCGTCGGCGCGAAGACCGGCCACGTCGTAGAGCCCGCGGACGACGACACCCTTCTCCGCCTGAGCCTCGAAGAAGATCCGAGCCTCCTTGATGACGGCTTCCCGGTCGTCCCCGAGAATTCCGGGTTCCACCTGGAACACGGAGAACATCAGGTAGCGGATTTCAGAGTTCAATGCGTCGAAGTCGAGGCGTGCCATGGGTCTATCGTGCCACTCGCTCGGCGAGGCGCGTAGCCGCCGTCGTCGCAGCGGCGACACAGGCGGGAACACCCACCCCGCGGAGCAGCGCGCCGCACACCTCGATACCGTCCAGACCTGCGGTGTCGCGCTCGATCACGGAGACCCGGTCGAGGTGTCCGGGGCCGTATTGCGGCAATCCGCCGTACCACCGCTGAACCTGTACCGCCACCGGTTCGTCCACTACTCCGGTGACCGTACGGAGGTCCCGCCGCGCGGCCGAGACGAGATCCTCGTCAGGGGCATCGACGATCTCGTCGTCGCCGAACCTGCCGAACGACGCCCGGACCACTGCCACGTCCCGCTCGGCGAGGTGAGGCCATTTCCGGCTCGACAGTGTGAACGCCTTGGCGGCGAGCGACGCATCGGTCGCGACAAGGATCCCGGAGTTCTGCGGTAGATCCGCCGCGGCGGGAAGAGCCATCGCCACGACCGCGGAGGAGGCGAGGGGAATGTCGGCCGCGGCCGCAGCAGCACCGGGCGCAGTATCGGCGAGCAGGTGCGCGAGTTGCGGCGCGGGCACGGCGAGGACGATGCCGTCCACGCGCCCCACCGGATCGGCGGACCAGCCGTCGGCCTCGCGGCTGATGGCTCGGATGCGCTCGTGGACGATGTGAGCGCCCGCCGCGGCGCAGAGCGCGTCGAGAAGAACTGCGTAACCGTCGCGCAACGTCCCGAAGACCGGCCCCGTGGCGGGAGGAGGAAGCGCCTCGGCCACGGCGGCAGACAAGCTCGTCGCTCCCCGATCGAGGGCAGCGGCAAGAGTGGGTAGGGCGGCCCGCAATCCGATCGTGTCCGCGAGACCCGAATACACCCCACCGAGCAGCGGATCGACGGAGCGGCGCACCACCTGCTCGCCGAATCGTTCGACCACCAGCGCTCCCACCGCGACGTCGGAACCGGGAACCCAGCGCAGGGGGATTTCGGCCTCCTCCGCGATCCGGGCGAGTGTCCGATCGTCGACCAGTCCGGTGAGAGCGTCGGGCCGGGCGGGGATACCCATCAGCGTGTTCTGCGGGAGCGGGTGCAGCGACTCCTGCGACCAGATTAGCGGACGCAGACCCGCGGGGTGCACCAGTTGATCGGTGAGCCCCAACTCGGCCAGTAGCGCAGGCACCTCGGGGCGCCGCGCGATGAACGCCTCCGCCCCCAGATCGACGGGCTCCCCCGCCAACGAGTCCGTGCGCAGCTTGCCCCCGAGCTCGTCGGCACCCTCCGCGATAATGATGTGCGCGCCGGATCCCAATTGCTGACGCAGGCGGTACGCCGCAACCAGGCCGGAGATGCCGCCGCCGATCACCAGGACATTCGGCGACGACACCGTCACAGCGAGTGCACCAACTCGACGACTGCGGTGAGCACCCCCGGATCGGTGTCGGGCAGAACGCCGTGACCGAGGTTGAAGATGTGACCGGGAGTCCCGGATGCGATCGCGGTGTCCGCTTCGGACACGATTCGGCGGACCTGCTTCTCGACGGCCGCCGGACCTGCGAACAGCACCGAGGGGTCGAGGTTGCCCTGCAGCGCCTTACCCGGGCCGACGCGGCGGGCAGCAACGTCCAACGGGATCCGCCAGTCGACGCCCACCACATCGGCGCCCGCTTCACCCATCGCGCCGAGCAGTTCACCGGTGCCCACACCGAAGTGGATCCGCGGGACTCCGGCGCTCTGAATCTCGGCGAACACCCGTTCCGAATGGGGCAGGACGAACTCGCGGTACTCCGCCAGGGACAGTGCCCCCGCCCACGAGTCGAAGAGCTGGACCGCGTCCACCCCGGCGTGCAACTGGGCCTGCAGGAAGGTGATGGTGGTGTCGGCGAGGGTGCTCAGCAGTGCGTGCCACGTCTTCGGGTCGGAATGCATCAGCGCCTTGGTGCGCTCGTGGTTGCGGCTCGGACCGCCTTCCACCAAATACGACGCGAGCGTGAAGGGGGCACCCGCGAAGCCGATCAACGGAGTCGAGCCGAGCTCCACCGTGAGCAGCCGGACGGCCTCGGCCACCGCGCCCACCTCCTCGGGGACGAGCCGTGGCAGCGCTGCCACGTCGCCGATCGATCGAACCGGGTTCGCCACCACGGGCCCGGTTCCCGCCACGATGTCCAGGTCGATGCCGGCCGCCTTGAGGGGCACGACGATGTCGGAGAAGAGAATCGCGGCATCGACACCGTGGCGGCGCACCGGCTGCATGGTGATCTCACTGACCAGAGCGGGGTCGAAGCACGACTCGAGCATTCCGATGCCCGCCCGGATCTTGCGGTACTCGGGAAGCGAGCGCCCCGCCTGCCGCATGAACCAGACCGGACGGTGGCTCGGAGTGCGACCATTCGCGGCCGCGAGGAACGGGGCATCGGTGAGCACCCTCCTCGAGGCGAATCTCGCCCGCTCGGCCATGCCTGCATTGGTGCTTTCCAACCCGCTCATCGGTCCTCACGCTCTCTGCCGGCTCGTATTCCGGCAGCTCTCATGCTGCCATGTCGTCGCGCCCGCGCCGATCGGCCCTGCTCGGCGCGCCTCCGACGAGATGCGAACGTCCGGGTCTAACGTCCCGAGCTGTGACGACTTCGGGATCGCGCGCCGAACCCGCCGAGTTCCGCGCCGCCGTCGACGCGATGAACTCCGCGCGGGTTCGTGCGGACATCGAGCTGGGCCCCATCCGGCCCCCGCAGCGACTGGCGCCGTTCAGCTACGCCGTCGGCGCGGAGGTCGCGCACGAGGACACCGGTGTCGTTGCCGAACAGAGCGAGGGCGACGCGTTCGGCAGGCTGATCCTCCTCTACGACCCGGAGGGCGACGAGGCTTGGAACGGCACCATGCGGTTGGTCGCCTACATTCAGGCGGACCTCGACGCCGCGGTCGCGGCGGACCCACTGCTTCCCGAGGTCGCGTGGAGCTGGCTCGTCGATGCACTCGAGTCACGTTCGGAACCACTCAATGCGCTCGGTGGCACCGTCACCGCCACCACATCCGTCCGCTACGGCGACATCGCCGGACCGCCACACGCGCACCAACTGGAACTGCGCGCGTCGTGGACCGCGACGTCCGTCGAATTGGCTACCCACGTCGAGGCGTTCTGCGAGGTACTGGCCTACGCCGCGGGCCTGCCGCCGGCCGGTGTCGCCCAGCTCAAGACCCAGAACGGCGACTAGCTCTCTAGGCCGGTTCCTCTGCCGCCGGAACGTCAGTGGTGGCGCTGCGCGACCATTCGAGGAACCGCCCGACCGCCTGGGTCACCGAGACGCTGCGAATCGACGGGAAGATGTCGAAGGCGTGCTGGGCTCCACGCAGTTCGGCATAGGCGACGGGATTTCGGGACACCTTTCGCAACTCGTCGACGAAGAACCGTGCCTCGGCGACCGGGATGAGGGAATCGCTCGAGCCGTGGATGACGAAGAACGGCGGAGCGTCGGCCCGCACCTGCGCCAACGGTGACGCGGCCCGGTAGTCGTCGGGGAACTTGGCGTGCCTGCCGAGGATCAACGGCATCAGGCCGGAATGAACACGCTGGAGGACGGCCTTGATTCCGCTGTCACCGGCCATGTCGTAGACGCCGTAATACGGGACGCACGCTTGTACGGACGTGTCGACGTGCTCGAAACCGGGCTGGAACCGCGTCTCGTTGGCGGTGAGAGCCACCATGGCCGCCAGGTGACCGCCTGCCGAACCTCCCGTTACAGCGATGAAGTCGGGGTTACCGCCATAGTCCTCGATATTCTTCCTCATCCAGGCGAGCGCCTGCTTGATCGCGACGAGGTGTTCCGGCCATTTAGCCCGCGGAGACAGCGGATAGTTGACCGCTACGCACACCCATCCGCGGGACGCCATCTCGAACATCAGCGGCAGACCCTGCTGATCCTTGTTGCCGATGATCCATCCGCCGCCGTGGATCTGCAGAAGGATGGGGCTGCTCTCCGGGCGGTCCTTGTGGTGGTAGATATCGAGTCGTGCGCGGCGTCCGCCCGGGCCGTACGCGATGTTCCGGACCCGGGTGACATCTTCGTTGGCCATCCGGAACGGATTGAGCAGCTGACGCCACACGGGCCGTCCGGAACGTTCGATGGCGTGGTCGCGCTCGGCGTAGTTCTCCCCGAGCGCCTCGACGAGCGCAGATTCGGCTTCCCTCCCGGCTCCGCGACCGGTGGCAATCACGGCGGCCAGGCTGCCCATCGACGCGGCGGCGAGTGCGACCCCGATGCGGTCGGTGCGCGAACGGAGTCCGTGTCGCGCGACGTGGACGGCCGTGTCCGCAGCAGTCGCCGCGAGGATGTGCGGCGCCAATTCGGTTGTGAGCCATCCGGAGAAGAAGGCGACGACCGACGTCGGTGCGCCGGGCAGCGGGCGCAACGCATTGGCGGCGAGCGCGGCACCCACGCCCTGCCGGAGAACGAAGCCTCGAGTCATCCCGACATCGTAGAACATGTTCTTGCTCTCGACGGTACGCGGCCTCGCGCCCGGCGAGAACAATCCCGGCCGCTTCCACTCCGCGCCGTATGCCGCCCAACTCGCATTCTTCCGCTTCCATGGACCATTTACTAGAACGTGTTCTACCATTTGATCATGCAGCGACTCAGCGGGCTCGATGCCTCCTTCCTGTACCTCGAAACATCGACTCAACTCCTCCACGTCTGTGGGCTCATCGTGCTCGATACCTCCACGGTCCCCGAGGGGTACTCGTACAGCCGGCTGAAGGAAGAACTCGGCATACGGACCGAGTCCATCCCCTCGTTCCGGCGGAAGCTGCAGGACTCCCGCTTCAACCTCGACCATCCCGTGTGGGTGGACGACACCGATTTCGACATCGACCGCCACTGCCATCGAGTTGCCGTCCCCGCACCCGGCGGACGGGACGAACTCGCCGAACTGTGCGGAAACATCGCAGGGCAACCGCTCGACCGCGCGCGGCCGCTGTGGGAAATGTGGGTGATAGAAGGCCTGGAAGACGGGTCCGTGGCGGTCATGTCGAAGATGCATCACGCAGGGGTTGACGGAGTCACGGGCGCAAACATGATCGCCCAGCTGTGTGGCCTCGAACCGGATTCGCCGAGGCCCGATCCCGCAGACTCCAAGCCGGGCGCCGGTGGCGCCAGCTCACTCGACATCGCCGTCGGCGGGTTACTGTCCGTCGCGTCACGGCCGGCGAAGCTGCTGAAGATCATTCCTCAGAGCGTCGGCCTGCTCCCCCGCTGGATCGACCGCGCACGGCGTGGAGACGCGATGCCCGCGCCGTTCACCGCTCCCCGAACCTCGCTCAACGGCACGCTTACGAGCCACCGCACCCTTGCCTTCGCTCAACTCGATTTCGACCTGGTCAAGCAGGTGAAGAATGCGTTCGGAGTCAAGGTGAACGATGTGGTCCTCGCCCTTTGCTCGGGGGCACTACGCACGTACCTCGACACACGCCGGGAATTGCCCGACAAGTCGCTCGTCGCCATCGTCCCGGTGTCGGTGCGCGGCAAGTCCGACCGGCCCGGCACCAATCAGGTGAGCGGAATGTTCACCGAACTGGGAACCGATATCGACGATCCGGTGGAACGGCTCCTCGCCATCGCCGAACACAACTCCACCTCGAAAGAACACAACGAGACGCTCGGCGCGACTCTCCTGCAGGACTGGTCCCAGTTCATCGGGCAGTCGGTGTTCGGCACCGCCATGCGCTTGTACTCCACACTCGGCCTGGCCGAACGTCATCCCGTCGTGCACAACCTGGTGATCTCGAACGTGCCGGGACCGTCGGATCCGCTCTACTTCCTCGGCGCCCTGATCAAGGCGATGTATCCGTTGGGACCGATCTTCCACGGGGCGGGCCTCAACGTGACGGTGATGTCCCTGAACGGGCAACTCGACATCGGCTTGATGAGCTGCCCCGAGCTCGCTCCGCAGCTCTGGGACCTTGCCGATGCCTTCCCCGACGCCCTGGACGAACTCGCCAAGGCCGCCGCCGCCCGTGCCTGAGACCGCCGATTCGCTGCGGGATTCGGGCGGCGACGTAGAGTCAAGTCCCATGTCCGAAGTCACCGACGAGACCTCGTCCCCTGTTACCGACGAGACCTCGTCCCCTGTTACCGACGAGCAGACCGCCCGGCAGGTAGTGCCGCTCCTCGCCCCGCGCGATGGGGTGCCGGAGGTCGTGACCACGGCGGAGGGTGTGGCCAAGGCTGCTGCTGCGTTGAGTGAGGGCACCGGACCATTGGCTGTGGACGCCGAACGCGCTTCGGGCTTCCGGTATTCGGCTCGGGCGTATCTGGTGCAGCTGCGACGGGAAGGCGCCGGGACGGTGCTGCTCGATCCGATTCCAACGGCAGCCGACCTCGCACCGCTCGCGGAGGCGATCAATCCGCTGGAGTGGATTCTGCATTCCGCCGATCAGGACCTGCCGGGTCTGGCCGAGCTGGGGCTCGCGCCGGCGGCCTTGTTCGACACCGAACTCGCAGGCCGTCTCGCGGGGTTCGAGCGGGTGGGTCTCGCCGCCATCGTGGAGCGAACCTTGGGCCTCGAGCTGAGGAAGGGGCATGGTGCCGCAGATTGGTCGAAGCGTCCCCTTCCCAACTCGTGGCTCAATTACGCCGCTCTCGACGTCGAGGTTCTCATCGAGTTGCGTGAAGTCATGGCCGCGGAGCTCGACAAGCAGGGCAAGACCGGCTGGGCTGCGCAGGAGTTCGAGTACATCCGGCTGGCCGGTCCGCCGAAGCCCAAGCCCGACCGCTGGCGTCGTACCTCACACATCACGTCCTTGAAAACGCAACGTCAGCTCGCCGCGGCGCGCGCTCTCTGGCAGGCCCGGGAAGACCTCGCCCGCACACGTGACGTTTCCCCCAGTCGCGTGCTGCCCGACTCCGCGATCATCGAGGCGTCGGTGAAGAGTCCGCGGAGTATCGACACTCTGCGCGCCCTTCCGGTGTTCGGTGGCCCGCGTCAGCGGCGGCACACGCGACTCTGGTTGGCGGCGTTGGAGGAGGCGCGGGCGCTTCCGGACTCCGAGCTGCCACCCAAGACCCAGCCGTTTACGGGACCTCCTCCGCCGAGTCGGTGGGCGCGCCACGACCCGGCCGCTGCCGACCGGTTGACGGCGGCTCGCGCTGCGCTGGCCGCCCTCGGCGAGAAGGTGTCGGTTCCGGTGGAGAACCTGGTCACTCCCGATCTCGTGCGCCGGCTGTGTTGGGACTGGGCACCTCCCGTTGACGGTGACGTCGAGGCAGCCATCGACCGCATCCTCGAGGCCGGCGGCGCGCGTCCGTGGCAGCGTGAGTTGACGGTGCCCGCGCTGGGTGCGGCACTGCCGGAGACCGCGAGCGACGAGCCGGCGGGCGCCTGACCCGGAACGATAGCGCAGTCATGCGTCGAAAATCCTGATGAAGTACCCATTAAGTTACCCATGAGTAACGGTAGGGGTAGTCTGTGCCCCGAGGCCGGACGCTTGGCCGTGGTCCGGCACCAGACTGCTCCATCAGGAGGAATTCGCGTGGCTCCATCCACCACATCTCAACGCAACGTCGTGTTCGTCGACGGGATCCGCACCCCGTTCGGCAAGGCCGGCCCGAAGGGTATGTACGCCGAGACCCGGGCAGACGACCTCGTCGTCAAAACCATCCGTGAACTGCTCCGCCGCAATCCGCAGCTCGATCCTGCGCGGATCGACGAGGTCGCCGTCGCTGCGACCACGCAGACCGGCGATCAGGGTCTTACGATTGGCCGCACCGCCGGAATCCTCGCCGGTCTGCCCGAAACGGTGCCCGGTTTCGCCGTCGACCGCATGTGTGCCGGTGCCATGACCTCGGTCACCACCACCGCGTCGGGCATCGGTTTCGGCCAGTACGACGTGGTGATCGCCGGTGGCGTCGAGCACATGGGCCGCCACCCGATGGGTGAGGGGGCCGACCCGAACCCGCGATTCCTTGCCGACCGCCTCGTGGACCCGAGCGCCCTGGTGATGGGAAACACCGCCGAGAACCTGCACGACAGGTTCCCGAGCATCACCAAGGACCGCACCGACGCGTATGCCGTCGCCAGCCAGAACAAGTACGACGCCGCGAAGAAGGCGGGCTTCATCGCCGACACCCTCGTGCCCGTCGCCACCCGCTCCGCCTCCGGCTGGGGACTCGCCACCGAGGACGAGCCGCCCCGCCCGGGCACCACGATCGAAGACCTCGCCAAGCTCAAGACCCCGTTCCGTCCGGCGGGCCGCATCACCGCCGGCAACGCAGCAGGTCTCAATGACGGTGCCACCGCGGCGATCCTCGCGGGTGAGGACACTGCCAACGAGCTCGGACTGCCGGTCGGCATGCGCATGGTCGGATTCGCGTTCCAGGGTGTCGACCCCGCCGTCATGGGCATCGGTCCCGTCCCGGCCACCGAGAAGCTGCTCGCGCGCACCGGTCTGAAGATCGAGGACATCGGCCTGTTCGAGATCAACGAGGCATTTGCCGTGCAGGTGCTCGCGTTCCTCGAGCACTACGGCATCGCAGACGACGATCCGCGGGTCAACCAGTGGGGTGGCGCGATCGCCTGCGGCCACCCCCTCGCCTCCTCCGGGGTGCGCCTGATGACTCAGCTTTCCCGCCAGTTCGCCCAGCGTCCCGACGTCCGCTACGGCCTGACCACGATGTGCATCGGTCTGGGCATGGGCGGAACGGTGATCTGGGAGAACCCGATTTTCGACGGAGCGAAGTAAATGACTTCTATCACCACTGCATTCGCCGACGAGGTCGTCACGAACGCGTACACCAAAATCGTTGCCGTTCCGGGCATCGAAGGTCCGGTCGCCCTGATCACCCTGGACAACGGATTCGACCACACCAAGCCGTCGTCGTTCGGCCCGGGCGGCCTCGCTGCCCTGGACGCAGCCCTGGACGAAGCCTTCGCGGCGAACCCGGTTGCGGTCGCGATCACCGGCAAGCCGTTCATCTTCGCTGCCGGCGCCGACCTCAAGGGCGTCCCGAGCATCACCGACCGCGAGCAGGCGCTCGAACTCGGCCGCTTGGGCCACAAGGTGTTCCGTCGCCTACGTGAGTCCTCCGTGCCGACCTTCGCGTTCGTCAACGGTGTTGCGCTCGGCGGCGGCCTCGAGGTCGCGTTGCACAGCCACTACCGCACCGCGTCGGAAAGCGCCGGTGCGCTCGGCCTGCCCGAGACGTTCCTCGGCCTCGTCCCCGGCTGGGGCGGTACGCAGTTGCTGCCCAACCTGATCGGGCCCTCGAATGCCGTCACCGTCGTCATCGAGAATGCGCTGAACCAGAACAAGACTCTCAACCCGAAGAAGGCCCTCGAGCTCGGCGTCGTGGATGCCGTGTTCGGTTCCGCCGACTTCCTCGAGCAGTCGTTCGCCTGGGCGGCACGCGTTCTCACCGGAGAGATCACCCCGGCCCGCCCCGAGATCGATCGTGGCAAGGGCTGGGACGAGGCAATCGCGCGCGCGAATGCCATCGTCGAGGGCAAGACGAAGAACAACGCCCCCGGACCGGTCAAGGCCGTCGAGCTGCTGGAGTTGGCTCGCCACACGGACCTCACCGATCCGGCGTCGCTCGACAAGGGTTTCGCCGCCGAAGACGAGGCTCTCGCCGATCTTCTGCTGGCGGACGAGCTCCGCGCCGGCCTGTACGCGTTCGACCTGGTGAACAAGCGGGCGAAGCGTCCGGCGGGGGCGCCGGACAAGTCCCTAGCACGCAAGGTCACCGGCGTCGGCATCGTCGGTGCCGGCCTGATGGCCAGCCAGCTTGCCATGCTGTTCGTGCGTCAGCTCAAGGTGCCGGTGATCCTCACCGACATCGACCAGGAGCGCATCGACAAGGGTGTCGGCTACGTCCACGGCGAGATCGACAAGCTCCAGGGCAAGGGCCGGTTGTCTCCCGACGCCGCGAATCGTCTCAAGGGCCTGGTGTCCGGGTCGCTGGACAAGTCCGCCTTCGCGAAGACCGACTTCGTGATCGAGGCCGTGTTCGAGAACCTCGATCTGAAGAAGAAGATCTTCGCGGAACTCGAGGAATACATCGCTCCCGAGACGATCCTGGCGACCAATACGTCTTCACTGTCGATCACGAAGATGGCCGCCGACCTGAAGCATCCCGAGCGCGTGGTCGGCTTCCACTTCTTCAACCCTGTTGCGGTCCTTCCGCTCCTCGAGGTGATCAAGGGTGAGAAGACCGACGATGCCACCCTGGCAACGGCATTCGCGACCGCCAAGGCGCTCAAGAAGTCGGCCGTCGGTTCCGCCGACCTGCCCGGCTTCGTGTTCAACCGGCTCCTGATCCGCACCCTCGGTGAGGTCATGAACGC
Source organism: Rhodococcus tibetensis (assembly GCF_024438035.1). Classification (GTDB taxonomy): domain Bacteria; phylum Actinomycetota; class Actinomycetes; order Mycobacteriales; family Mycobacteriaceae; genus Rhodococcus_F; species Rhodococcus_F tibetensis. Next base: position 57,673 of record NZ_JANFQF010000027.1, on the reverse strand, counting down.
GGTAGACGAGGGCACCCCGTTCGAGGTGGCCGACAACGCCATCGCCGAACTCGGCATGCCGATGACGCCGTTCACGCTGCTAGCCCTCGTCGGCCCGGCAGTTGCGCTGCACACCGGCGAGACCCTCGCCGAGGCGTACCCCGGGCGGTTCCACAACTCCCCCGGACTCGAGGCGCTGGTCGAGGCCAAGAAGTCGGCGGTGTGGAGCTACGGCGCCGACGGCAAGCAGGTCGTCGACCCCGAGGTCGCCGAGCTGTGGAAACAGGGCGACAAGGCGTCCACGTCCGAAGAAGTTCTGGAGCGCACACGTCGCGCGTTCGCCGAAGAAATCCAGATCATGCTCGACGAGGGTGTGGTCGCAGCGGCCGAGGACATCGACCTCTGCCTGATCCTGGGCGGCGGGTTCGGATTCTGGAACGGCGGCATCACGCCGTACCTGGACCGCACCGGCACGTCCGAGGCCGTCAACGGCAAGCGGTTCCTCGCACCGGGCGTCGCAAGCGTCTGATCCGGGTGGGGGGCGAGGTACGCACTGGCGTACCTCGCCCCGTGCGTCAGGCGACCGGAATGCGGTTCGCCGCGCTCAACGCCTGCCGTGCGTAGGCCCGCACGTCGGCATCCGTGTCGTCCAGGGCCACGGTCAGAGCCAGGGCCGCGGTCCGATCGCCGACCCACCGTCCGAGTGAGAGCACGGCAGCCTTCCGCACATCGAGATGCGGATCGCGCAACGCTTCCGCGAGAGCGGGCACGGCAATACTCGGCTCCGCTCCGGCCAGTCCGCGTGCCGCGCCCTGACGTACCTGCCAGGCGGATTCGCGTAGCGCAGCAACGGCCAGGGTGACATCTTCCTCGCCGCGGCACCCCAATGCAGCGAATGCCGTCAGCGCGGCCGCCCGCACCAGCGGGTCGCGGTCACCGGCCAGCGCCCTCACGGCGTCGAGTCCACCGAGACCGATGGTAGCGAGCCCGTGCGCCACGGTGATTCGCACCTCCCGGTTCTCGTCCCGCGCTCCCGACGCCACCGACTCCCACCTGTCCAGCGACACCAGTCCGCGGACCGCTTCGATGCGGACGTGATGGTCCGGGTCGGACAACGCCGCGAGAAACTGGTCCGCCGACCCCGCGCGCAGTGCACGCAGCACGTCGACCACCGCAGCCCGGACAACCGCGTCACCCGACTCCAAATGTGCCCCCAGCCCATCGGCAGACGTGAGCACCTCGACCAATTCGCGCAGCCCGCCCGCGGCGGCGCGGCGGACTTCGACGGCGCCGTCACCGAGTGCCGCGACGAGGGCTCCCGCGAAGCCGTCGGGGGTTCCCTCGGTCAGCACCGACAGCGCCGTCACCCGTACCTGCGGATCGGAATTTCGGAGGTACGGGTCCAACTCGTCGATGCTGGGTGCATCGAGGCCGAGCAGTGCGACGAGGTCGGGCGACGACGGTTCCTGACGGACCGACGCCGCGATACGCGAGCGCTCCTCGACCGGCGCGCGTCCTCCGGCGAGCGGCGGCTGCGACACCTGGATCACGGTCTGGTCCAGCGGCGGAAGGGAGTCGAGACCGGGAACCGGAACGAAGTAGGGAGCCACCGGTCTCTTGAAGAACTCCATCTCCCGGTCCGCGCTGCGACGCAGGTTCAGGTGATATCCCCATTTCTCGTCGCTCGACTCCGGTAGGTCGGCGCGCTCATGGTAGAGGCCCCAGCGACTCTCGGTCCTGGTGAGGGAACTGCGGGACGCCATCTCGGCGCAGTCGCGAATGAAGGTGACCTCCGCGCAGCGCATCAACTCGTGCGGGGTGGTGGCACCCATCTCGGCGATCTCGCGCTCCATCCGTTCGAAGGTCTCCACGGCAATGGACAGCTTGGTGGCGCTCTTCGGCGGTGCGACATAGTCGTTGACGAATCGGCGCAGCTTGTATTCGACCTGCGGTTGCGGGGGGCCATCCGGGTTACGCAACGGGCGGTAGATCAGCTCATGCGCGTCCTTCAACTGGTCTTCGGGCAGCAGCGTGGGCGCCGGAGTGCCGGGCAGCGTACCGGTCGCGTGTGCACCGGCGAGGTCGCCGTACACGAACGCGCCGATCATGTAGTTGTGCGGAACGCAGGCGAGGTCGCCGGCGGCGTACAACCCGGGCACGGTGGTGGCACCGTGCTCGTCCACCCATACGCCGGACGCGGAATGTCCACTGCAGAGCCCGATCTCGGAGATGTGCATCTCGATGTCGTGGCTGCGGTAGTCGTGACCGCGGCCCGCGTGGAACGTGCCGCGGGTGGGGCGCTCGGTGGTGTGAAGGATCGATTCCAGGGTGTCGAGCGTTTCCTCCGGAAGGTGGCTCACCTTGAGATAGATGGGTCCACGGGCCGATTCGATCTCGCTCTTGACCTCGCTCATCATCTGCCCTGACCAGTAGTCGGAATCGACAAACCGTTCGCCGTGCGCATTGACCTGGTAGCCGCCGAAGGGGTTCGCTACGTATGCGCAGGCAGGCCCGTTGTAGTCCTTGATCAAAGGATTGATCTGGAAGCATTCGATACCGCTGAGCTCGGCGCCCGCGTGGTACGCCATCGAGTAGCCGTCTCCGGCGTTCGTCGGATTCTCGTAGGTGCCGTAGAGGTATCCGGAGGCCGGAAGTCCCAATCGGCCGCAGGGACCGGTCGCAAGGATCACGGCCTTCGCGCCGACTGCGACGAACGCCCCCGTCCGGGTGTTCAACGCGGCTGCCCCGACCGCCCGGCGGTTCTCCGTCAGGACGCGAACAGGCATCAACCGGTTCTCGATGCGGATCTTCTCCCGCATCTTCCGCTGACGCAGCACGCGGTACAGCGCCTTCTTCACGTCCTTGCCCTCGGGCATCGGCAGCACATAGGAACCGGAGCGATGCACGCGCCGCACCGCGTACTCTCCGTACTCGTCCTTCTCGAACTTCACTCCGTACTTCTCGAGTCGCTGCACCATGGCGAAACCGCGAGTCGCGGTCTGATAGACCGTCCGCTGATTGACGATTCCGTCGTTGGCGCGGGTGATCTCCGCGACGTAGTCCTCGGGTTCGGCCTTGCCGGGGATGACAGCGTTGTTGACCCCGTCCATGCCCATGGCGAGGGCTCCCGAGTGCCGCACGTGTGCCTTCTCGAGAAGCAGGACGTTCGCGCCGTTTTCGGCTGCTGTCAGCGCAGCCATCGTGCCGGCTGTACCGCCGCCGATGACGAGTACATCGCAGTCGAGACGCACGGTCTCGGCAAGGTCGGGGATATTCATCGGTTCTCCGGATCGTTCGTCGGGGTGTCATCGGTCTGTTCCAGCGCCGCCAGTACCTCGCCGCGTGCGGCTCGGGTTCCGGCGTGGCCGACGAACGCCCGCTTGCGCGGGTGGGGGATGTCGACGAGTGCCCGCAGCGGCCTGCCCGCTCCGCCGAGGACCGCCACCCGGTCCCCGAGCAGGACCGCCTCGTCCACGTCGTGGGTCACGAAGACCACCGTCGTGGGATGGGTGCTCCAGGTGTCGACCAGAAGCCGCTGCATCACGCCGCGGGTCTGCGTGTCGAGAGCACCGAACGGCTCATCCATCATCACGGCGCGGGGCGCTCCGGCGAGACCACGCGCCAACTGCACACGTTGTCGCATGCCACCGGACAGGTTCTTGGGAAGAAAGTTCCCGAAACCGGTGAGACCGACTTCTTCGATCCAGCGATCGGCAGCGGCCCTGCGACCCCTCCTCGGCTCACCGCGAAGGGCCAGAGCAAGCTCGATGTTCGAGCGGACGCTGCGCCACGGCAGCAGGGCATTGTCCTGGAACACCACGGCCCGGTCCCGCGACGTGGACACCACCGACCGTCCGTCCGCGACGACCCGGCCTGCGGTGGGAGGCAGTAGCCCGGCCAGAGCCCGGAGCACCGTCGATTTACCGCAGCCGGAAGGGCCAGTGAGGACCAGGATCTCACCCGGAACGACGGTCAGCGACAGCGAACGGATGACCGGGGCTCCGGTGTACGACAACGTGACGTCTTCGAGTACCAACGACATTCCGGTCGCGAGCGTGGTGGCGGTCATGCGCGCTCCCCTCGCGGCAACCAGCGGGTGACGCGGCGGCCGAGCAGCTCAACCGCCGCCGACGTGACGAAGCCCAGGACACCGATGGTGATCATGCCGACGAATACACCGGGATAGTCGACGATCGTGTAGGCCTGCCAGGTGCGGTAGCCGACACCGAGACGGCCCGAGATCATTTCGGCGGAGATGACGCAGATCCACGCGACACCGATGCCGACCGACAAGCCACCGAACACTCCGGGAAGGATCCCCGGGAGCACCACCCGGACCAGCACGTCCCAGCGGCCACCGCCGAGGGTGCGCACGGAGTCTTCCCACAGCGTGGGCAATGCCCGGACCGCATGCCGGGTGCTCACCGTGATCGGAAAGAACGCGGCAACGAACGTGATGAACACGATCCCAGCCTCGTCGCTCGGAAACAACAGGATGGCAACGGGCACCACGGCGATCGCCGGAATCGGCCGGGCCAGTTCGGTCAACGGTCCGAGGACGTCGGCGAACAGCTCCGATCTGCCGAGTGCGATCCCGGCGGCCACACCGACCACGGTGGCGAGTGCAAATCCGCTGAGTATGCGGATCAAGGACTGACCCAGGTCGAGGTAGAAGAGATCGTTGCGCAGCTGGGCGGCGAATGCGGATACGACGTCGGTGACGGTGGGAAGGGTGTCGAATCGCAGCCACAACCGCACGTCGTTGGCCGTGAGCAGCTGCCACGCCACGATGGCGGCGACGACGGACGTGATGCGCAGAAGGCGTGATCGCCGCGAAGACGCCGGCAATGGCAATGGCACCCGGTCGGACTGCACCACGGCGCCTTCGGGTTCGATCGACACGATCGACGGCTGCACGGTGGTCATTGCCGAACCTCCTCCACGGCGCGGTCATACGTGACGACCGTCCCCGCGGGGTGGGCGCGCAAGTAGCGGCCGGCGGCGGCATCGGTGGTGAAGGGCAGGAAGGTGTCACCGTCGCGCACCCACACCGCCTTGTCCGCGAACCAGCGGGTGCCGAGTTCAGCATCGGGAACGTAGGCGCCGCGAATGCTACGGCCCTCGGCGCGTGCCTGTTTCACTGCCCGGAGCAAGCACGTCGGGTTCGCGGCCGGCTGCGTCTGCGCCGCGTCGGCCAACCAGACTTCCCCGGCCAGAGCCGAATCCGTCGCAGGCGTCCCGCACACAGGATCGGTACCGGTCACGGCGGTGGGGCTGCCGGGCGTAGTGACGGTGGCCTCGTAGTTCTGCCCCTCGGCATCGAATGCCGCACGCAGAGGCGCTTCGTCGACGAAGGCCCCGACGTCGAGGTCCGCGAAGTCACCGATCGACTTCAGGTACGGAACGTCGGCCTTCAATGCTTCGACCAGTTCGGGCCGGAGCGTGGTGTCGAACGTCGTACCGCCGGGCCCGTTGTACAGGTACACCACCTCTTGCGGCAGTCCGCTGTCTTCCGCGACGATGCGTGCAGCCTCGAGGGGCTCGGTTCGGATGAAGTGAGTGGCATCGAGTTGCGCACGGAGAAACGCATCGACGACTTCGGGGTGCTCGTCCGCGTATGCCTCCCGCACCACGACGCCGTGCAGAGTCGGTGTGTTCAGCTCGGCGCCGTCGTACAGCAGTTTCGCCTTGTCCTGGAAAACCAGAAGCCCCGGCCAGGCGACGAACTGCGACAATGCCTCGACCTGGCCGGATTCGAGGGCGGACGAGCCGACCGGCGGTTGCTGGTTGAGGACCTCGACGCCGGTGCTCGGGTCGATCCCGGCGCGGTCGAGCGCACGGACGAGGGTGCCGTGTCCGGCCGAGCCGACGCTGGCAGACACCTTCCGGCCCGCGAGTTCGGCGAGGGTGGTGGCCGGAGAGTTCGGTGGGACCACCACCATGTTGAGGGCACCCTTCGAGTTGTACCCGGTGACCGATAGAAACTCCATTTTCGATCGCGGATTCGCCTGTGTGCGCGATCCATTGATCAGCATCGGATAGTCGCCCATCGAGCCGATGTCGATCTTCTCGGCCACCATCTGCGCGGTGATCGGCGCGCCGGTGTCGTAGTCCTGCCAGTCGACGGAGTACGTCGTCCCCGTCTGCTCGGTCAGGTCCTGCAGACGCTGTTCGAGATAGCCCTGCGCTCGCAGCAGCGTTCCCGCGGTGACGGTGTTGATCGTCTTCGATTGGTAGCCGATCACCACGGTCACTGCATCGTCGCTGTCGCTGGCAGTGCTTTCCAAGGAGCAGCCTGTCGCGAGCAGTGCAACCGTAACGGTCAGCACAAGAAAGAAGTAGGGACGCAACATGTTTTCTGTGTCTTTCGCTCAGCGGAGGAGGTACGGCATGTTCACGGTGACGGCGCCGGTGGGACAGCGGGCAGCACACGGGCCGCAGTACCAGCATTCGTCGACGTGCATGAAGGCTTTGCCGTTGTCCGGGTTGATCGCCAGCGAGTCGAGAGGACAGATCTCGACGCACAACGTGCACCCTTCGATGCACAGTGACTCGTCGATGGTGACCGGTACGTCCGCACGGGCGTTGACAAGTGTCATGTGAGCTCCCAGTTCGTTATGTCGGGACGTCGGGTAAGGTTGCTGCGCATGGTGATTCGGTCACCGCGCATGCGAATGTATTCGAGGTCGACGGGGCGCTCGTCGACGAGTCGGGTGAGACGCTCGAGCAACAGGAGCGCTGCACCGTCCGGGGTCTGCAGATTGGCCGCGGAATGTGAGTCCGCGTTCACCGATTCGATCGCCACGTCCGCGGAACCGAGCGGTTGCTCGCAGATCTCCTCGATCAGTGTGAACACGTCGTTTCCCTCGAGGTCGCGGCCGAGGATCTCACGCCCGATGTCGGGCGCCAGCTACGTGAGATCGAGACTGAGAGGGAGGTCACCGAGATAACGGACGCGTTCGATGTAGACCGCGGATTCCCCTGGAGCCACGCAATCGGCGCACGACGGCCGGCGGTGGGGTGATCTCCCCGGCCACCCGGACGTCGTTTCGCACCTCGCCGTGTTCCTTCAAGGTTTCCCTCAATCCGAGGAGGGCGTCGAGTCCGTGGTCGTACTTGCGCCGAGCAACGTGTGTGCCCACTCGCGGTGCCCGGTCGATGAGCCCCTCGTGTTTGAGGAGAGCCAACCCGTCCCGCACAGCGTTACGGGAGACCCCGAACTCGTGCGCCAACTCCGATTCCGGAGGAAGTCCGCGGTCGGCAAAGGTTCCTGCGTGGATCTGCTGCCGCAGGAGGTCGGCGAATCGGCGTGCCTCGTCTGCGCGGGATCTACGCGCGGACGTCTGGGCGTGCAGAGCAGTCGGAGTCACCATCGCGTCTTCGGCATCCCCGGCGAGCGTCATGCGTTTTCCTCCGTAAATCGTGAGCTGGACGAAAAGTGACGCTAACCGCTGTTCGGCCAGCGGAAGTCGTGCCTGCGTAGCTCGCGGCGGGGTCTCCGCGAATCGGCCGGATACGGCTCGCGGACTGCGCCCCTCACCTGCGTGAACCCGGAGCCGGCACTCCATTGCGCCACCGAAGGCCCGGGAGCGGACTTTCATTCACCGTGATTCGAAGTCCGGCGCGTGCCTCGGTCCCGGTCGGCATCTAGGTTAGGCTTACCTTTCAACCGCCCATCGAAGGAGTCGTCGCCGTGTTCACACCCCCACGCTCGATCGCTATCGCACTCGCCGTGGCCGGCACCGCGCTGCTCGTCACCGCCTGCTCGACCGACGACAACGGCCCGAGCGCGGAAGGGGGCGGGGCCGGCTTTCCGGTCACCATCGAGAACACCTTCGGATCCACCACGATCGACGCCGCACCGGAGCGCATCGTCACCCTGGGCTGGAACGCCCAGGATGTCGTGTATGCGCTCGGCGAGACACCCGTCGGCATGCCCAAGTACTCTTACGGCGCCGAGTCGAACGGAGTGATGCCCTGGCTACAGGACCGCTACGACCCGAGCCGGACCACCCTCCTCGACACCGCCACTACCATTCCCGTCGAGCAAGTGGCTTCGCTGCACCCGATGTCGTCCTCGCACCTTACGAGGGATTCGACCAGGGCACCTACGAAAAACTCTCCGCGCTCGCCCCCACCGTCGCCTACCCGGACAAGGCGTGGCAGACCAGCTGGCAGGACCAGACCACCCTGATCGGTCAGGCGCTCGGTAAGACCGCCGAGGCGGAGGCTCTCGTCACCGGCCTCGACGACCGGCTCGCAAAGACCGCTGCCGAACACCCGGAGTTCGCCGGAAAGACGGTGTCGGTGGTGAACTTCGATACCGACGCTGCCACAGTGAACGTCTACATGCCCTCCGACCCCCGCGTGCAGGTGCTCACCGAGCTCGGATTCACGGTCGCACCGGGTGTGTCGAAGCTCGCCGAGTCCAACGCGGACAAGTTCTTCGCCGACATCTCGGTGGAGAACATCGCCGATATCGACGCCGATGTCGTGGTCGCGTTCGTCGCCGACGACACCACCGTCGCAGCCAACCCGGCGTACGCGAATCTCGGTGCCCTCGGGCGGGACACCGCGGTGACGTTGTCGGACACCCAGGTGATTGCGGGCCTCAGCCAGACCAGCGTGCTCGCCACTCCCTGGGCGCTCGAGAGGCTGACCCCGCGACTGAGCGCGGCCGCGAACAACGCCGGTGCGTGAAGTCCCGCCTGATCAGCCGTCGCGGGCGTAGCGTGTTTCCACACGGAATTTCGTAGCCGGCCCACAGCCACGCTCGCCGAAAGCAGGTATGCGATGACGCAGATATCCGAAGGGCACACCGCCAAGGTCATCGGGGTCACGGTCGCTGCCGCGGTCGGGGGTTTCCTCTTCGGATTCGACAGCTCGGTCATCAACGGAGCCGTCGATTCCATCCAGGGGCACTTCGAACTGAGTTCGTTCTTCACCGGCTTCGCGGTGGCCATTGCGTTGCTCGGATGCGCTGTGGGCGCGTGGTTTGCGGGCCGCCTCGCAGACCGGTGGGGCCGCAAGAAGGTGATGCTGCTGGGTTCGGTGCTGTTCGTCGTGTCCTCGCTCGGAGCGGGTCTCGCGTTCAGCGTCCCCGACCTGATGCTGTGGCGCGTCCTCGGCGGCCTCGGCATCGGTATCGCGTCGGTCATTGCGCCCACGTACATCGCGGAGATCGCACCCGCCCGCTACCGCGGCGCGTTGGCGTCGCTGCAGCAGCTGGCGATCACTCTCGGCATCTTCGCCGCGCTGCTGTCGGACGCGGTGCTGCAGAATGCCGCAGGCGGCGCATCGAACGAGTTGTGGCTGAACCTCGAGGCGTGGCGCTGGATGTTCATCGTCGGCGTGGTCCCCGCGGTCGTGTACGGCATTATCGCGCTGATGATTCCCGAGTCTCCGCGCTACCTGGTCGGCAAGCACCTCGACCAGGAAGCGGCCGACATCCTCGCGAACATCACCGGCGAAGTCGACCCGCAGGGGCGCGTATCCGAGATCCGGGTGACCCTTCGCCACGAATCGACGGCGTCGTTCGACGACATTCGCGGCCCCAAGTTCGGGCTGCAGCCCATCGTCTGGGTCGGTATCTTCATGGCCATCTTCCAGCAGTTCGTGGGTATCAACGCGATCTTCTACTACTCAACCACGCTCTGGAAGTCGGTGGGCTTCACCGAGAACGAGTCGTTCGTTACGTCGGTGATCACCGCGGTCATCAACGTCGGTATGACATTCGTCGCCATCCTGTTCGTCGACCGGATCGGCAGGCGCATCCTGCTCATGGTCGGCTCGCTCGGCATGTTCGTGAGCCTGCTGACGGCCGCAATCGCCTTCTCCCAGGCGACGGGCAGCGGTGACGACGTCGTGCTCCCCAGCCCGTGGGGGGCAGTCGCCCTGATCGGCGCCAACCTGTTCGTGATCTTCTTCGCCTCCACCTGGGGCCCGGTCATGTGGGTGATGCTGGGCGAGATGTTCCCCAACAACATGCGCGCCTACGCACTCGGCATCAGCACGGCGGCGAACTGGATCGCGAACTTCACCGTCACGCTGGCATTCCCGCCGCTCACCCGCTCGGTGGGGCTGTGGTTCCTGTACGGGCTGTTCGCGTTCTTCGCGTTACTGTCGTTCTTCTTCGTCCGGTCGAAGGTCCGGGAGACGAAGGGGATGGAACTCGAGGAGATGACGACCTGACGTTGTCTACATACAGATCCGGCCGAATCGCTCCGATTCGGCCGGATCTGTACTTCACGTGTGTCAGCTCTGCCTGCCGCTGTTCTCGATGTGTTCGGCGCTCTCGTGCGCAACCACCCCGTTGGTCGCCGACGGGGGCTGATTCCCCAGACTCGCCACCCACCCGGTGATCTGGCGCGCGACGTCCTGTGCAGTCAGCCCCAGTTCGGCATGAACCTGTGTGCGGGAGGCATGGTCGAGGAAACGTTGCGGAACGCCCAGATCCCGGCACGGCACATCGACGCCGGCGGAGCGCAGGGCCGCGGACACGGTGGAACCGATACCCCCGTGCAGGCCACTGTCCTCGACGGTGACCACCATGCTGTAGTCCTCGGCGAGCTTGACCAGCGATTCCGGTACCGGAAGGACCCATCGCGGGTCGACGACCGTCGCGGAGATACCTTGCTGCTCGAGACGCTCGGCCGCGGCCAGAGCGAGACCGGCGAACGCCCCGACCGACACCAGCAGCACATCCTTCCCTCCGGAAGAATCCCGCAGGACGTCGACGACGCCGCCGATTCGGCTCAGAGCGGGTACGTCATCACCGACCGTGCCCTTAGGGAAGCGCACCGCCGTGGGCCCGTCGTCGACGGCAAGCGCCTCATCCAGTTCCTCACGCAGGGTCGCGGCGTCGCGCGGAGCAGCGACCCTCATGCCGGGCACGATGCCCAGCAGCGACATGTCCCACATGCCGTTGTGGCTGGCACCGTCGTTGCCGGTGATACCTGCGCGGTCCAGCACCAGGGTGACGGGCAGGTTCAGCAGGGCGACGTCCATCAGCAGTTGGTCGAACGCACGGTTGAGAAAGGTCGAGTACACCGCAACCACCGGGTGCAGCCCCCCGAGCGCCAGCCCCGCCGCGGAAGTGACTGCGTGCTGCTCGGCGATCCCGACGTCGAACATCCGGTCGGGAAACGCGTCACCGAAAGCGGCCAGGCCGGTCGGACCTGCCATGGCGGCGGTGATTGCAACGATGTCCTCGCGGCGACTCGCCTGATCGATCAGCTCGGCCGAGAACACGGAGGTCCAGTCGGCGGACGCCGTCGCAGTCGACTTTCCGGTCAGGGGGTCGATCACACCCGTCGAATGCATCTGGTCGGCGACGTGATTCTCGGCGGGTGCGTACCCCATGCCCTTGCGGGTGACGGCGTGCACGATCACCGGACCCCCGAACGCCTTGGCACGGCGCAGCGCAGATTCGAGGGCAGCTTCGTCGTGACCGTCCACGGGGCCGAGGTACTTGATTCCCAGGTCCGTGAACATGACCTGGGGGGCCACCGCGTCTTTGAGACCGGCTTTCATACCGTGCAGGACGGAGTAGGCGGTGCGGCCCACCCACGGCAGTTTCTTGACTATCCTGCGACCGTTGTCGAGTACCCGCTCATAGGCGGGCTGCAGACGGAGGGTGGCAAGGTGATCGGCCAAACCCCCGATCGTCGGCGCGTACGACCTGCCGTTGTCGTTGACGACGATGATCACCGAACGACTCTTGCCTGCCGCGATGTTGTTGAGGGCTTCCCAGCACATACCGCCGGTCAAGGCGCCGTCACCCACAACGGCGACCACATGGCGGGCCTGGCCGGTCAACTCGAATGCCTTCGCCAGCCCGTCCGCGTAGGACAGCGATGCGGAGGCGTGCGAGGACTCGACCCAGTCGTGTTCGCTCTCGGCCCGGCACGGGTACCCCGAGAGCCCACCCTGCTTGCGGAGCGATTCGAAGTCACCTTTGCGACCGGTGAGGATCTTGTGGACGTACGCCTGGTGACCGGTGTCGAAGATGATCGGGTCCGCGGGCGAGACGAACGTGCGGTGCAGGGCGAGAGTCAGCTCTACGACACCGAGGTTCGGGCCGAGGTGGCCGCCGGTCGCGGACACCTTCTGGACGAGGAACTCACGGATTTCCGCGGCGAGTTGCTTCATCTCCGCCGGATTCAGCTGACGTAGATCGTCAGGCGTCTGGATACGGGCAAGAACACCCAACGAGATCGCTCCCTCCGTGATGCACGCCGCATTACGTGCCTCTGCTTCGTGGCTTCGTGTCACGTCACAGTGCAACCAGTCTACGGAGCCGCGAGACCGGGCGACACACCATGTGCACACGGGCGTCCTCCGAACACGCCCGCATCCTCGGCACCCGCCCCGACAGCGGTGACAGGGTTCACATCATTGCGGCACGTGCGCACACCTCGGAACTCCCGACAATGCCGTGAACAGGCTCTAAGGTCGTCTCATGAGCACCGTCGTCGGCGCGTTGATCGAGAAGATCTTCTCCGAGACCTGCAGTAACCGCGACGGCGAGCTGGCCGATTACATTCCGGAGCTTGCGGCCGTGGCCCCCGATTCGTTCGGGATCTGCATCGCCACGGTCGACGGCTACGTGTACGAGGTGGGTGACGCCCGGCTCCCATTCACGATCCAGTCGATTTCCAAACCGTTCACCTATGCGCTCGCGCTCGCCGACCGAGGCGCGGAGGCCGTCGGGGAGAAGATCGACGTCGAACCGTCGGGGGAACCGTTCAACGAGATCAGCCTCGACCCGACCACCGAGCGGCCACGAAATCCGATGATCAACGCGGGCGCGATCACCGCTGCCTCGTTGGTGGCCGGGCCCGATGTGGAGTCGAGATTCGAACGCATCCGCGGGACCTACTCGCGGTATGCGGGGCGTGAGCTCACGTTCAACGAGGCGGTCTACGCATCCGAATCGCACACCGGCCACCGCAACCGCGCCATCGGGCACATGCTGCGCTCGTTCGACATCATCACGGGCGACCCGGACGAGGCAGTGGACCTCTACTTCCGGCAGTGCTCGATCGACGTGACCTGCCGAGACCTGAGCCTCATGGCCGCGACGATGGCCAACAACGGCGTCAACCCCGTTACGCAGGACACGGTCCTCGCGCCCGTCCTGGTCGAGCGGGTGCTGAGCGTGATGTCCACCTGCGGTATGTACGACGGCGCCGGCAAATGGCTGTACGAGGTGGGTCTGCCTGCGAAGAGCGGCGTCGGTGGCGGGATAGTGGCTGTGCTGCCGGGCCAGATCGGTATCGCCATCTACTCGCCGAGGCTCGATGCCCACGGCAACAGCGTCCGCGGCGTCGAGGCGTGCAGGGCGCTGTCGACCGAACTCGAGTTGCATTTCCTCCACGTCACTCGTGCGGCGCGCGCCGCGATCCGCGCCCGCTACTCCGTGTCGGATGCGCCGTCGAGAATGCGCCGCACCCCGATCGAGCGAGCCACCCTCGACGACGTGGGCAAGCGCAGCCGCATCTACGAGCTGCACGGTGACCTGTTGTTCGCCGGCGCGGAGACCGCCGTCCGTGAGATCGGCGGTGTCGACGAGAACCTCGAGGTGGTGGTGATCGACGTCCGGCGGGTCGACGAAGTGAGCGGTGTGGCCTGCCGGATGATCGAGACGCTTCGCGGCACGCTCGCTCGGGGTGGGTGCGCGGTGGCGTTCGTAGACCCCGGCGGACTGCTCGGCAATTCCCGCTCGGACCTTTCGGGAGATACCGGGAGGGTGTTCGCCGATCTCGACGCCGCCGTGCAGTGGTGTGAGGATGTCCTTCTCGATCGGCACTGCGGGTCGGCCCGCCAGCCGGTCTCCATTACTGTCGCCGAGCATCCTGTCCTGTCCGCGCTCGGTCCCGAACAACTCGATCGGCTCACCCGCGACCTCGAGATCCGAACCTTCGATCATGGCGAGTGCATCGTTCATCGGGGGGATTCCGCGTCCGGGCTCTTCCTCATTCTCTCGGGCAAGGTCAGTACCACGATCACCGATCAGTCGGGTTCGACGTACCGGATCATGACCTTGTCATCCGGGATGAGCTTCGGTGAGATGCCGATGATGCTCGACTCCCGCTTCCTCAACGACGTTCGGGCCGACACCACCGTGACAGTCGCGGTACTCACCCCCGAGCGATACGCCTACATGGCGTCGAAGGAACCCGAACTGAAAGTCGCCCTGCTCGAGCGGCTGGCATCGGGCGCCTACGAACAGCTCGACGTCATGTTGCGGTCGCTGCTGAGACAAGGAAACGGCGACTGATCGGCCCACCGGAAACCCGCTTGCCTGAATCGGAAATATCGGACAGGCTCGAGGTCTCGGGATCTATGACACTCGAACGCGAAAGCAGGGTGCAATGCTCACAGCCACGAAGCTGGCCATCGAGACGACGGGACTCGTCAAGACTTTCGGTTCCACCCGCGCCGTCGATGGACTCGACCTGTGCGTGCCCCTCGGCGGCGTCTACGGCGTCCTGGGCCCCAACGGTGCCGGCAAGACCACCGCAATCCGCATGCTCACCACACTGCTGCCCCTCGACGGCGGTTCGGCCACGGTACTCGGGCACGACGTCGCCACCGAACCGGACGCCGTCCGCGGCAAGGTGTCGCTGACGGGTCAGTTCGCCTCGCTCGACGAGGATCTGACGGGGGCCGAGAACCTCCTGCTGCTCGGCCGCCTGTTCGGTTACTCCCGCGCGGCAGCCCGATCGCGATGCGAGCGACTGCTCGCGGCATTCGGCCTCGAGGAGGCCGGAAATCGTCAGGTGAAGAACTACTCGGGCGGGATGCGCCGCAAGCTCGACATTGCGGCCAGCATCATCGTCACACCCGAGATGATCTTCCTCGACGAACCCACCACCGGACTCGATCCCCGCAGCCGCAACCAGGTGTGGGACATCGTGCGCGCCCTCGTCGCCGGGGGCACGACGGTGCTGCTGACCACGCAGTATCTCGACGAGGCAGACCAGTTGGCCGACCGGGTGGCCGTGATCGATCACGGCAAGGTCATCGCGGAGGGCACCACCGGCGAACTGAAGGCGTCGGTCGGATCAGGGTCACTGCACGTGCGAGTCACCGATCCTGGCACCCGGCAGGCCGCAGCGGCGCTCCTCCGTGAGGTACTCGGTGTGCCGGTGACCGAGGAGAACGACCCCGCCGCGCTGACCGCCCGCATCGACGATCCCGGAAGGGTCGCACGGGCACTGCCCGCCCTCGACGACGCCGGAATCGCTGTCAGCACATTCGCTCTGGGACAGCCGAGCCTCGACGAAGTCTTCCTTTCCCTGACCGGCCGACCCACCGAGGAGCCTGCGTCATGACCTCTACCACCGACCGGACCGCAGACACCTCGAAAGCGGTTGCCGACGTCTTGAAAATGCCCGAACCGCGGCCAACACGTCCGACCGCGTGGTCTACCTCGCTGTCGTTCGGGTGGCGTGCACTGCTGAAGATCAAGCACGTTCCCGAACAACTCTTCGACGTCACCATGTTCCCGATCATGTTCACGTTGATGTTCACGTACCTGTTCGGTGGGGCGCTCGCCGGTTCGACCGACGCCTACATCCAGTTTCTGCTGCCCGGCGTCCTCGTCCAGACGGTCGTCATGATCACGATGTACACCGGTCTGACCCTGAACAAGGACATCGAGAAAGGGGTCTTCGACCGCTTCCGTTCGCTCCCGATCTGGCGTCCGTCACCCCTCGTGGGCGCCCTGCTCGGTGACGTGATCCGGTACACGATCGCCTCGATCATCGTCCTGATCCTCGGTCTGGTCCTCGGCTTCCGGCCGGATGGCGGCATCGTCGGGGTCGTGGCGTCGATCGGACTGCTACTGCTGTTCTCGTTCAGCCTGTCCTGGATCTGGACGATGTTCGCGATGCTCATGCGAACCGAACAGGCGGTGATGGGAGTGTCGATGTTCATCCTGTTCCCGCTGACTTTCGCCAGCAATATCTTCGTCGATCCCGCCACGATGCCCGGATGGCTCCAGGCATTCGTCGGCGTCAATCCGATCAGCAAGCTGGTGACGGCCATTCGTGGGCTGATGGCCGGGTCGGTGCAGACGGCCGAACTCGTCGTGGTCTTCGGCTGGTGCGCCGGCTTCATCGTGATCTTCGGACCGCTGACGATGCGCCTCTACAACCGGAAGTCCTAGTAGCGGGTACGCCATCGCCCTACGTAGATGTCGATGCTTGAAGGTCTTCTCAACTCTCGCGCTGAGGCGGCGCGGAGATCTGCGCTCGACCGTTCCGCTGTTGCACAGATGCGGTGAAGGTCTCGTTGAGTTGAAGCAGAGATGTCACCGCGGCCAAAGCCTGCTCCTGCGACCAGCCGTCCAGCATCGCGCGAAGCCGTTCGGCCCGCCTCTCGGTGGTTTCGCGGAGAATGTCGAATCCCGTGGGCGACACCTGGATACGAGAGGCGCGCTTGTCATGTGGGTCTGCCGTGCGGGAGACATATCCCGCTTCGACCAGTTCGGCAATCTGCCGGCTCAGCGACGACTGACTGACGCACAGATCGGCGGCCAGTTCGTTCTGCCGGCACTCACCGCGGGTCGACAGCACGAACAGCACACTCGTCAGGGCGGGCGCGATCACCGTCTCACCGCTCGTGAAGACCACCGCACGCAGGGAGCGCCCCAGGGCGAGCACCGCATCAGCGAGCGCCCGGGCCGTATCTGGCTGTACCGACATTCAATCCCCGTCCTAGGCCTGCTGTTGCAGGAAAACTATACGGAGGTCGGCGTCCTGCACGTAGATCCAGTGCCCGTCAGTGCGTGAGCAGAGCGATGCACTCCACGTGGTGGGTGAGCGGAAACGCGTCGAAAGCGCGGACGGTGTCGAGCCGGTACCCCTCGTGGAGGTAGAGGCCGAGGTCGCGGGCGAACGACGCCGGATCACACCCGACGTGCACGATGCGTTCGGCACCTGCCGCTGCGACCGCCGCGATCACGTCCCGTCCGGCGCCGGTGCGGGGCGGGTCGAGCACCACCACGCGCGGCGGTGTGGCGAGTTCGGGCAGTGCACGTTCGACGCGCTCCGGGTGGAATCGGACCTGCGGCAGATCTGCCAGTGCCGCCCTCCCGTCGGAGACAGCCTGTCTCGAAGACTCCACCGACTCCACGAGCCCGGCGCGTCCCAGCGCCGCCGCGAACACACCGACGCCGCCGTACAGATCCCATGCCGTGTCACCCGCCGATACACCGGCCCACTCCGCGACCACAGTCGAATACGTCTGCGCGGCCCCGCGGTGCGCCTGCCAGAATCCGGTGGCAGCCAACGTCCATTCTCTGTTCTGGACCCGTTCCCGCGGCCGCCCGGACCCCTCGAACACCCGCTCGGCTCGGGGCGCCCCACCCGCGGCCCGTCGCGCTGTGGCACCCCGTCGACCGGGACTGGTGCGTCCCGTCTTCGACACTTTCGGCGGCGCGATCTCGACAATGTGACGCTCGCCGGCACCGTCGAGAACGATCTGGACCTCGCTGCCCGGCGTCCACTCGTGGTCGGCGATGCCGTGATAGGCAGCAGGCTCGATCTGCGGGCACTCGAGGTCGGTGACAATCCCCGAACTCCGGTGCCGGTGATAACCCGGCCGCCCCTCTTCATCGACCGCCAACCGCACCCGGGTGCGCCAGCCGGTTCCGTCGCTGGTCCCGGGCAGTTCCTCGACGTCCACATTCCGGTCCACACGTGCGAGCCGCATCAATTGCTCCGAGATGATCTGCGACTTCATCTGTCGCTGGAAATCCAGGCGGGCGTGGGATAAATCACAGCACCCCGCGCCCCCAGGTCCCGATATCGGGCACATCGGTGCAATCCGGTCCGGCGACCCCTCCAGAATGTCGACGGCGTCGGCGCGGCAATAGGAGCCGCCGCGATCTTCGGTAACAACCGCAGAGACCCGCTCGCCCGGCAGGCCGTGCCGCACGAACACCACCCTGCCCTCGTGCCGGGCGACGACGAATCCACCGTGCCCCGGATTGCCCAGCGTCAGCTCGAGGCGCCGACCGGACCAGTTCTCACTCAACGCAGCCATCCATCATTTCTCTTCGGGTTCGTACCCGCGCCGCGTGGCGCCGGCGGTGTACTCGACACCGAGTGTCTTCGCCTTCTCCGACGAATTCAGCTGCCACGGAACGCTGGTCACCATCACACCGGGCTGGAACAACAACCGGCTCTTCAGCCGCAGCGCGCTCTGGTTGTGCAGGGTCTGCTCCCACCAGTGACCGACGACGTACTCGGGAATGAAAACGGTGACGACGTCGCGTGGGGCGTCCTTGCGGACTCGGCGCACATAGTCGAGGACAGGTTTGGTGATTTCGCGGTACGGCGATTCGATGACCTTGAGCGGCACCGCGATGTCGCTCTTCTCCCACTGCCGCACCAGCGCACGCGTATCCGGTTCGTCGACGTTGACCGTGATGGCTTCGAGAGTGTCGGGCCGGGTGGCGCGGGCGTATGCGAGTGCGCGCATGGTTGGCATGTGGAGCTTGGACACCAGGACGATCGAGTGGGTCCGACTGGGTAGCACACCGTCCCACTCCTGCTCCTCGAGTTCGGCAGTGACACTGTCGTAGTGCTTCCGGATCATCTTCATCACCGCGAAGATGGCCACCATCGCGACGAGGGCGATCCACGCCCCCGCCGCGAACTTGGTGATCAACACGATGATCAGAACTGCCGCGGTCATGGCGAGGCCGATGGAGTTGATCACCCGGGAACGTTGCATCCGGCGACGTTGCCGCGGATCGGTCTCCGACGCGAGGTGCCGGGTCCAGTGCCGGATCATCCCGGTCTGGCTCAAGACGAACGAGACGAACACCCCGACGATGTAGAGCTGGATCAGCTTCGTGACCTCGGCGCCGAAGAGGACGACAAAGGCGATTGCCGCACCGGAGAGAAAGAGGATGCCGTTGCTGAACGCGAGCCGGTCACCACGGGTGTGCAACTGCCGCGGCAGGTATCTGTCCTGCGCCAGGATGGAACCCAGGACCGGGAAACCGTTGAATGCCGTGTTGGCCGCAAGCACGAGGATGAGGGCCGTCACGACGGCGATGAAGTAGAAGCCGACGGGAAATCCCCCGAACACCGTCTCGGCCACCTGAGCGATCAGCGTCTTCTGTTCGTAGTCGCTCGGCGCGCCGATCAACTGCTCAGCGGGTTTGTGCGCGTATACGATCCCGATCTTCTGCGCCAGGATGATGATGCCCATCAGGAGCACGATCGCGATGGTCCCGAGCAGGAGAAGCGTAGTGGCCGCGTTCCTGGACTTCGGTTTGCGGAACGCGGGAACACCGTTGCTGATGGCCTCCACACCGGTGAGCGCCGCGCATCCGGAGGAGAAAGCGCGGGCTATGAGGAAGGCGAAGGCGATGCCGTACAGGTGGGAGTCCTCGGCCGCGAGTTCGAACCCCGCAGATTCGGCCTGCAGGTCTTCGTCGAGGACGTAGATGCGGAAGAGCCCCCAGCACAGCATCAGCACCATGCCGAAGATGAAGGCATACGTCGGAATCGCGAACGCGATACCGGATTCGCGGATACCGCGAAGGTTGATCGCGGTGAGCAGGACGATGGCCGCCACCGCGAAGAGAACCTTGTGCTGCGACACGAATGGCACGGCCGAGCCGATATTGGAAGCTGCCGAAGAGATGGACACCGCCACGGTGAGCACGTAGTCGACCAGCAGCGCGCTGCCGACGGTCAGGCCGGCAGTGGGACCCAGGTTGACCGTGGCGACTTCGTAGTCGCCGCCGCCCGACGGATAGGCATGTACGTTCTGCCGATAGCTGGCTACCACCACTGCCATCACCGCGGCAACGGCAAGTCCGATCCACGGCGTGTACGCGTACGCGGAGATGCCAGCCACCGACAACACCAGGAAGATTTCCTCGGGCGCGTACGCGACCGAGGACATCGCATCGGATGCGAAGACCGGTAGTGCGATTCTTTTGGGAAGCAGCGTGTGCCCGAGCTTGTCGCTCCGGAAGGGTCTGCCGAGCAGTAGCCGCTTGGTGGCGGTCGAGAGCTTTGACACCGGCAAAGCGTAAGCCGTCCACGGAAAACCTGGACCCTCACCCACCAAAGTGTCCGGATTGCGATCTGTGTCTCGGTTGCTCTTTGGCCTGGGCACTGTACGGTTCGATTCGGTACGCACGTACTCGGGACGTGACACCACAAGTCCATGAACGGAGCAACAGGTGTATGTGGTCATCATGGGATGCGGCCGAGTCGGCTCGTCTCTCGCCGGCTCGCTGACCCGCATCGGCCATGACGTCGCGGTCATCGACCGCGATCCGGCCGCATTTCTGCGACTCGACCCCGACTTTCCCGGACGCACGGTCGTCGGAATGGGGTTCGACCGCGATGTCCTGGTGAAGTCCGGAATCGAACGGGCCGAGGCCTTCGCCGCCGTGTCTTCGGGCGACAACTCCAACATCATTTCGGCACGTGTGGCGCGGGAGACGTTCGGCGTCGAGCGCGTAGTCGCCCGCATCTACGACGCGAAGCGCGCCGCCGTCTACGAGCGGCTCGGAATCCCCACCGTCGCCACGGTCCCCTGGTCGACGGATCGTTTCCTGCACACCCTGACTCGTGACAGCCAGACCGCCAAGTGGCGTGATCCTTCGGGAACCGTTGCCGTCACGGAACTGTCGCTCCACGAGGACTGGGTCGGCAGGCCGATCACCGAACTCGAGGCCGCCACCACGTCACGGGTCGCCTTCATCATCCGATTCGGAACCGGCATCCTGCCCGACCGCAAGACGATCTTCCAGGCCGACGATCAGGTGTACATCGCTGCCGTGTCCGGAACCGTCGCCGAAGCTGTCGCTCTCGCGGGCAATCCCCCACCCTCGGAGAACTGAATGACAGTGAGAAAGTTCACGATCGAACGCCCGAACGGAAGAAGCCGATGAGAGTCGCAATCGCAGGCGCGGGTGCCGTAGGGCGCTCCATTGCCCGGGAACTGGTGCGCAGCGAACACGATGTCATGCTGATCGAGCGCAAGCTCGACCATGTCGAGCAGGAATCCGTGCCCGAGGCCACCTGGGTGCATGCCGACGCCTGTGAATTGAGTAGCCTCGAGGCGGCGACCCTGGAAACGTACGAGGTGGTCATCGCCGCCACCGGCGACGACAAGGCGAATCTCGTCCTCAGTCTCCTTGCCAAAACCGAGTTCGGAGTCCGCCGCGTCGTGGCACGCGTCAACGATCCCCGCAACGAATGGCTGTTCGACGAGTCGTGGGGCGTCGACGTCGCTGTGTCCACGCCGCGCATGCTGGCGTCGCTCGTCGAGGAGGCGGTGTCGGTCGGCGACCTCGTGCGCCTCATGACCCTCCGCCAGGGACAGGCCAACCTCGTGGAGGTCACTTTGCCCGACAACACGCCTCTGGCGGGCAAAGCCGTTCGCAAGCTCCGGTTGCCTCGCGATGCCGCGCTGGTCACCATCCTTCGCGGCGGCCGAGTGATCGTGCCGCAGGGGGACGATCCACTCGAGGGCGGCGACGAGCTACTCTTCGTCGCCGGTGTCGACGTCGAAGACGAGCTCCGGGCCGCTGTCGGCCTCTCCTAGCCTCAACTCTGGACCTAATTGACGGCCGGAACATCGGGCGCGGCAACACTTTACATCCACACCTGCCGCCCTAAGGGGACCGTGGATCCTCGCGCGGCCCACCCGCCTCCGTATCGTCGCTCGGCTCCGCAGCCTCCGTATCGTCGCTCGGCTCCGCAGCCTCCGTGGGCCCCGGCTCGACGATCCGATCAGCGCGCCGTACCGCCCAAATCGTTACCAGCAGTGCCAGTCCGGCGAGCGGCCACCCCATCGCGATGCGCGCCACGGCGAGCCAGCCGGTGTGATCCGAATCATACAACTGCGACTGCACGAGGTACCGGGCACCGAAAACCAACGCCCAGGCTGCTGTCGCCACGTCGTAGGCCCGCACTGCGCCTCGGTGTCGTCTCCACACATTCCCGTGACCGTTCAAGAAGCCCCAGATGATGCCGACGATCGGCCAGCGCACAAGAATCGAGCCCAGGAACACCGCCGCGTACGCGAGGCTGGTGTAGATCCCGAACAGAAAGTAGCCCTTCGCGTCACCGGTGCGATAGGCGATGAAAGCAGAAATGCCGACACCGAAGAAACCGGAGATGGCCGGTTGCACGGGACTGCGCCGAATGATCCGCCAGACGAGTATCGCCACCGCAACCCCGAGGGCGGCCCAGATGGCCGGGCCCAGACCCCACACCCCGTTGACCGGAACAAAGACGAGGATGGGCAGTGTGGAATAGATCAGCCCGCTGAACCCACCGAGCTGCTCGAGGACGGACTGCTGCTTCGTTTCGGTCACTCGACGAGAGTGCCACACCAAACGAGAGCTACGATTCGCCCCGCAACTCGTAGTAAGGGTTGAAGATCACCTTCTGGCCGCCGCGGTCGCCCACTCGACCACGCACCAACAGGGTTTTACCAGGTTCGATACCCGGAATCCTGCGTCGCCCGATCCAGACCAGCTTGACCTGTTCGGTGCCGTCGAAGAACTCCGCTTCGATGCTGGCATTGCCGGACTTGGGACACGCCTCGACGCTGCGGAGCCGTCCCAGCATGGTTACTTCCTCACCGCGGCTGCAGTCGCAGGCGCGCTGCGCGCCGGACGCCTGAGACGTCTCAGCCATTTCCTCGGCGTCAAGCTGCTCGAGGTCTTCGGTGAGCCTGCGAGTGAGCCGACGAAAATATCCTGCCGTGGCGGGTGCCATTGCGCGCTCCTGGAGCATGTGCGGCACGAGATCTTCGCGCCGCTCGTAGGGCTGTGTAGTCGCCACTGTAGACCCAATACTTCGCGGCAACCACACCACCGGAGTCGCACCGTGATGGACCAGGCAAGATCACCTCATGCCCTCGACCTACCGGCCACGCACGGCCGTGGTTCTCCCGGGAACGGGATCCGATGCGGACTTCGTCGCACGCGCCTTCACCGAGCCACTTGCCCTCCGTGGTGTGCGCACGCTGGCCGTTGACCCGGACCCTCGCAGGGTCGTCGGAAGCTACGTGGATGCACTCGACGCTGCCGCCTCGACCGATGAACCGATTCTCGTCGGTGGAGTCTCCATCGGGGCCGCTGTTGCGCTGCAGTGGGCCGCCGCTCACCACGATCAGGTGGCCGGTGTGCTGGCGGCACTACCGGCCTGGACCGGTTGCGCCGATGATGCACCCGCGGCCGCAAGCGCGCGGTTCACCGCGGCCCGCCTGCGAGCGGACGGCCTCGAACGGGTGACCGCCGACATGGTCGCCTCGAGCCCGCCTTGGCTCGGACGTGAACTGGCGAAGTCGTGGCGGTCGCAATGGCCGCATCTTCCGGCAGCCCTGGACGAGGCGTCGCGATACCACGGCCCCGGCGAAAACGACCTCCGACGGATAGACGTGCCGGTCGGCATCGCTGCGGCCACCGACGACGCCGTTCACCCCATCGAGGTGGCCCGGACGTGGGCCACTCGGCTACCGCACGCCGCCTTGGTAACCGTGTCGCTCGACGAGGTCGGCGCGGACCCGGCGGTACTCGGATACGCAAGTCTGCGCGCACTGGACTCGGTGCTGCGCCTGTCCTGAGTTCGTCAGCGGCCCAGCTGCTGCATCGCCGACCCGGATTCGCCGCGCCGCTGTTGCGGCGGACTCGGGGCGGCAGGCGGTTCCGGCTGCCTGTTCTGGGGTTGCGCGGGAGCCGTCGGTGGTTGCGTCCCGGCTTGCTGCTGGGCCAACTGCTGCTGGTGCGCCGCTGCGAGTTGCTCGGCGAGGACCTGCGGCAGGACGACCGGCAACGGGGTGCGTACCGGGTGCGGTTCGGTTCCCCGCTTGACCACGGTGTCCCGCAGGATGGCCCGCGCCGTGGCAACCAGGTCCGAGTCGGCGGTGTTTGCGCCACTGGGACCGGCGACGACGCAACGCACCATCCACCGGTAACCGTCGACGCCGATGAAGCGCAGGTCGGCGTTCGGCGTCACAGCGACAACCTCTCGCCCCCACGGTCCGTTCTCGATGCTGACGGCCGCGTTGTCGCCCCTCAGTGATTCGGCGAGATCGCCGGCCACTTCCCGCCACTGGCCGGGCGACTTGGGTGCGGCGTACGCCGCGACCGTGACCCGTCCGTGCTGGGTGACGAGATGAACGGCCTGCGGCGAACCATCGGGCGCCATCTCGACCTGCAACTGGGCGCCCTGCGGCATCGGGACGAGAACCGAACCGAGATCGAGCCGGGTCCCCACCTCCCCCACTGTGAGGTCGGAGTCCGCCTCGAGGTCGTCGGCATCGTAGGGGCCACCGTCCAGGTCACCGACCGCGTCGTAGTCGTCGCCGGTGCCCATCTCGTCGTAGTCGTCAGCGGGGCTTCCCGCATCGGCGTCGGCGAAGAAAGCGGGATGATCGTCCTCGGCCTGGTTCTTCTTGCGGCGTCCGAACATGATCAGGCTCCTTCTCTGGCTTTGCCGACGAGGCTGGCATGGCCCCCACTCGACCCGTGTCCGTCCGTGCCACGTGTGGTGCCGTCGAGCAACTCCACCTCGACGAAGGACACCAACTCCACACGCTGCACCAGCAGTTGTGCGATGCGGTCGCCGCGGCGGATCTCGATCGGCGTCTCGCGATCGTGGTTGATCAGGCAGACCTTGATTTCACCGCGGTACCCCGCGTCGATGGTGCCGGGTGTGTTGACCACCGACAGTCCCGACTTCGCAGCCAGCCCTGACCGAGGATGAATCAGGCCGACAGTACCCACGGGCAGTGCGATCGCGATGCCCGTTCCGACGAGGGCGCGCTGACCGGGCTCGAGGGTGACATCGGTAGTACTGCACAGGTCAACACCGGCGTCGCCGTCGTGCACGCGGCGTGGTACCGGTATGGCTGGGTCCAGCCGTTGAAGGGCAACGGGCGGAAGGGCTGCAGTTCCTCCGAGAGGAAGGCCGGGAGATAGGTCGCTCACGTGCACCGAGCCTACTCGCAGACAGCGACTATCCTGGTGGCGTGTCAGAAACGTCCCGGCCCAAAGTCGCGCCCACCGACCGCACCTCGCCGACGCTGTACTCGGAACGCCTGTGGGTGCCCGTCTGGTGGTGGATCGCGGGACTCTTCGTGGCGGGATTGCTCGCTGCGGAAGTGCACATGGGAGCGCCCGGTATCCGCTCCTGGCTGCCCTACCTTCTACTGCTTCCCCTCCCGCTCTGGGGAGTGGTGTGGCTCAGCAGAACCAGAGTGGAACTCGTCGACGAGGCCGACGGCGTCCACCTCCGCGTCGGACAGGCTCATCTGCCGGTGAACGTGATTGCGCGTGTTGCCCAAGTCCCGGCGTCCGCCAAGAGTGCAGCGCTCGGACGGCAGCTCGACCCGGCGGCGTTCGTCCAGCACCGCGTGTGGGTGAAGACGATGGCCTTGATCGTCCTCGACGACCCCGAGGACCCGACGCCCTACTGGTTGATCAGCACCCGGCGGCCCGCCGAATTGCTGGCCGCCATCGATCGCGTGCGCCCACAGGCGCACTGAACGGTCCGTTCCCCAGGCACACTGAACGGTCCGTTCCCCAGGCACACTGAACGGACGGTGGTGATCCCACCGTCCGTCAAATGCACTCGTCCGTCAGGCTGCGCAGTCCCTGCACACCAGCACTCCACCGGCGTCGGTGGCGAGGCGGCTGCGGTGATGCACGAGGAAGCAGCTCGAACAGGTGAACTCGTCGGCCTGCTTGGGGACGACCCGCACCGAGAGCTCCTCGCCCGACAGGTCGGCGCCCGGGAGTTCGAACGATTCCGCGGTGTCGGTTTCGTCTACGTCGACGACAGCCGACTGAGCCTCATTGCGTCGCGCCTTGAGCTCCTCCAGCGAATCCTCCGAAACCTCGTCGGACTCCGTTCGCCGCGGTGCGTCGTAGTCAGTTGCCATGTCGTCTTCCCCTCATCTTCTTTCATGTATCCCGGCCCCGCGGGTCCGTCGACTTCGAGTTGGTCGATCGTCCACACGAAAACCGCCTCGGCGCAGATCACACCCTGCGGCTGCACAACGCTGCAGCAGGTGGGTAAGTGCCCGGAACCAGCTCCCGGGAACATGACGTGCGCCTCACTTCGTCTCTTCTGTCGCCCTCGTCGCGCGTGCTTTTAACGACTGGGGCCGCCAGACAGTAGCCGAAGGGAGTACAAAAGTCGTAACCGAATCCACCGATCGCGCAAATTGTCTGCTAATCGTCACCAACACCACAGCAAGCTGTGACATTCCACAACAGGGACGGGTACGGGTATATGACACGGGTGGGATCTAAGGTAGGTGCCGAACCTGCGCCACGACGTGTGGCCGGGCCCTGAACCGATGCGCTGTACGGGCGGAACGTACCCAGCGCTGTTCGTAGGAGAGGTCGAGGCACACTGTGGTTTCACTGATCACCGAAGGCAGCTCGCGCGACGAGAACGGTCGGCCGTTCCGGCGACGACGGGCGCTGCCCGTTCTCGTGGTGTTCACGGTTCTCGCCCTACTCGGCGCCGTGGTGTGGGCCGGCATTCTCGGCGAGGACGAGGATCTCGCCACCACCGTGGATTGCAATGCGCCCGCACCTGCGGCACAGCCGGCGGATCCGCCGCAGCAGACGCTGGGCGAGAAGGTGGACGCTTCGACGCTCCGGGACGTCGACCCGGCCGCGCTGTCCGCGACCAAGGTGCGCGTGTTCAACGCGAACGGCGAGCACGGTCAGGCGGCCCAGGTGGCCGCGCAGCTGAGCGACTACGGATTCGCGAGCGCGCCCGACGTCCAGGTAGGCAACGACCCGATCTATCTCGACCAGAACATGCAGTGCCAAGGGCAGCTGCGGTTCGGTCCTCACGGTCTCGCCGCCGCGAGTGCCGTCTGGCTGGTGGCACCCTGCGCGGAACTGATCCAGGATGCACGCCCTGACGACACCGTCGATCTCGCACTCGGCACCTACTTCCGGAAGATTTCGCCGAACACAGACGCCGAAGAGGTGTTGCGCTCCCTGAAGGATCCGCCCCCCGGCACCCAGCCCGCCCCGCTCGACATCGACCTGCTGAAGGCCGCTCGTACCGCCCGCTGCTGATCCAGACTTCGTTACTCCGGGATCGGCCGGTCGACCCCGACCTCCGCGAACAGTTCGTCGAGGGCGTCGGCGATGCCGGGGGCGGCAGCGACGACGATCTCCCCGTCCGTACCGGGGGTGTGCGGCGAAGGGACACGCACCCGTGCTCCCGCCTCCGCGGCGATCAGCGATCCGGCAGCCCAGTCCCAGGGGCTCAACCCGTGCTCGAAGTGAGCGTCCACCCGGCCTGAAGCGACCATGCACAGGTCGAGGGCCGCCGAACCGATGCGCCGGATGTCCCGCACCCGCGGCAGGACGTCGCGGATGAGCGCACCCTGAACCGCACGCCTGCCTGCGCCGTATCCGAACCCGGTGGCGAGCAGAGTCATCGACAGCTCGCTGACGGGGTTGCAGCGCAGTTCACTCACGCGGCCCTCCCCATCCGTCATGGTGGCACCGCTGCCCAACGCGGCGGAATACGTCGTATGCGCCGCCACGTCGACCACCGCCCCGGCGACCGACACTCCGTCGATCTGGGCCGCGACCGACACGGCGTAGGCCGGGACGCCGTACAAGAAGTTCACCGTGCCGTCGATCGGATCCACCACCCACCGCACGCCGTCGAGGGAATCCGCTTCTCCCCCACCCTCTTCCCCCAGAATCGCGTCAACGGGACGCCACTGCGCGAGGCGTTCCCGGATCACGTTTTCTGCCTCGGTGTCCACCACCGTCACGGGATCGGTGGGACTGCTCTTCGACGCCACGGAGTCGCCGGAGCCCACGCGGCTCCCGACGAGGCCGAACACCTCCGGTCGTCGGGCGCGGACATGAGCTGCGGCCTCCTGCGCGACCGCCACCGCAACCTCGAGCAGGTGTTGCGGATCGGCGTCGGCGTGGCCTCGGGCAGTGTCTCGACTCTGGGGTGCATGCACTCACCCATCGGATCACACTTCGACTGCCTCCCACCACCGCTGGAGGCCCGGTGGGGCTCCGTGTCATCCACCTCCGAACCGAGCCGCACCCGTTAGTGTGACGATCAGCAGGAGCGTAGGAAGAGCACGCCGCAGTCGACACGGAGGAGTAAAACGCCATGACCAAGACCGGGTTCGGTGTCGACGTCGGAGGCAGCGGCGTCAAGGGTGGTCTGGTGGACCTCGAAACCGGCAAGTTGATCGGGGATCGGATCAAGATCCTCACTCCGCAACCGTCCACGCCGGAGGCCGTCGCCGACACGGTCGCCGAGATCGTTCGCCAGGCGTCGTGGGACGGACCGGTCGGAATCACCCTGCCGAGCGTGGTCACCGGCGGAGTCGCACGCTCCGCGGCGAACATCGACAAAAAGTGGATCGGCACGGACGCCCGGGCATTGTTCGGGAAAGCGCTCGGTGGACGGACGGTCACCGTCCTCAACGACGCCGACGCCGCCGGGATCGCCGAGGACGCCCTCGGCGCCGGTAGGGACGCCAAGGGTGTCATCATCCTGCTCACCTTCGGCACGGGCATCGGATCGGCGATCCTGCACGACGGCGTCCTCCTTCCCAACACCGAGTTCGGGCACATGGAAGTGGACGGCAAGGAGGCCGAGCATCGCGCGGCGTCCTCGGTGAAGGAAGACAAAGATCTTTCGTACAAGGAATGGGCCGTCGAGGTGTCTCGAGTGCTGACGCGCTTCGAAGACCTCCTGTGGCCCGACTTGTTCATCGCCGGCGGCGGTATCAGCCGCAAACACGAGAAGTGGATCCCGCATCTCACCAACCGGACCACCGTCGTACCTGCTGCCCTCCTCAACACGGCGGGCATCGTCGGCGCTGCTCTGGCGGTCGAAACGGGCATCGCTCCGTAACTGTTTCGGATAGGTCGTTACAATGGAAGAGCCCGGCTGCGCGCCGGCAAAACCAGTAGACCTCTCCGCCGGATGACCACTCTGGCGTGACGCCGCACGACACCGTCAC
The DNA here is from genome assembly GCF_024438035.1 of Rhodococcus tibetensis. GTDB lineage: Bacteria > Actinomycetota > Actinomycetes > Mycobacteriales > Mycobacteriaceae > Rhodococcus_F > Rhodococcus_F tibetensis. The sequence goes on along the minus strand of NZ_JANFQF010000027.1, from coordinate 28,666 downwards.
GAAAGGGCGTACGTGGCAGCCACCGATACACGTCAGACTGCTGATTCGACTTCAGAGTCAGGACCGGAAGCACCAGTCGCAGAGGCAGCCGACGGAACTGCTCCCGCAGCCGAGGAAGCTCCCGCGAAGAAGGCTCCGGCCAAGAAGGCTCCCGCCAAGAAAGCGGCGGCAAAGAAGGCTCCTGCCAAGAAAGCAGCAGCAAAGAAGGCGGGCGGCAAGAAGGCCACGTCCGGCAAGACCGGCGACGGTGAGGACGGTCCCGACGAGGATGTCGCGGACATCGAGGACATCGACATCACCGAAGGAGACCTCGCCGAGGTCGAATCCGATGTCGTCGAGGTAGTCGCAGTCGGCGAGGAAGACGAAACCGAGGAGCCGTCCGACAAGGACAAGGCATCCGGCGACTTCGTCTGGGACGAGGAAGAGTCGGAGGCGCTCCGCCAGGCTCGTAAGGACGCCGAACTGACGGCCTCGGCCGACTCGGTCCGCGCCTACCTGAAGCAGATCGGCAAGGTCGCCCTCCTGAACGCCGAGGAGGAGGTGGAGCTCGCCAAGCGGATCGAGGCGGGCTTGTACGCCACGCAGATCATGCAGGAGCTCGCCGACTCAGGCGAGAAGCTCCCCGCCGCCCAGCGCCGCGACATGAGCTGGATCTGCCGCGACGGCAACCGCGCCAAGAACCATCTACTCGAGGCGAACCTTCGCCTCGTGGTGTCCTTGGCCAAGCGCTACACCGGTCGCGGTATGGCCTTCCTCGACCTCATCCAGGAGGGCAACCTAGGCCTCATCCGTGCAGTCGAGAAGTTCGACTACACCAAGGGTTACAAGTTCTCGACCTACGCCACGTGGTGGATCCGCCAGGCCATCACCCGCGCCATGGCGGACCAGGCACGCACCATCCGTATCCCGGTACACATGGTGGAGGTCATCAACAAGCTCGGCCGCATCCAACGGGAGCTGCTCCAGGATCTGGGTCGCGAACCCACCCCCGAAGAGCTCGCGAAAGAAATGGACATCACGCCGGAGAAGGTGCTGGAGATCCAGCAGTACGCCCGTGAGCCCATCTCCCTCGACCAGACCATCGGCGACGAGGGCGACAGCCAGCTCGGTGACTTCATCGAGGACTCCGAAGCTGTCGTGGCCGTCGACGCGGTGTCGTTCACGCTATTGCAGGATCAGCTGCAATCGGTACTCGAGACGCTGTCCGAACGCGAGGCAGGTGTCGTCCGGCTCCGCTTCGGGTTGACCGACGGACAGCCTCGCACCCTCGACGAGATCGGGCAGGTGTACGGCGTGACGCGCGAACGCATCCGTCAGATCGAGTCGAAGACGATGTCGAAGCTACGGCACCCGTCCCGGTCCCAGGTCCTGCGCGACTACCTGGACTAGGCGCACACATTGCACGGCGATGCCCCCGAACTTCCGAGTTTCGGGGGCATCGCCGTATTGATGTCCGCGTAGTTGCTGTCGCGCCGCAGCGACTCGTATCAGGCGTCGTCAGGTGCTTGCTCGTACGCGCAGCCAGGTCTCGGCGACTGGTTCGACCACCCGGGCCGCGATGGGTCCGATAACAGCCATCAAGAGAACGTAGGCCGTAGCGAGGGCGACCAGTTTGCCCTCCACCGCGCCGGCGGACACAGCGAGTCCGGCGATGACAATCGAGAACTCACCCCGCGCAATCAGTGCCACCCCGGCTCGGGCGCGGCCGAGGCGGCCGACGCCCTGCCGTTTGGCCGCCCACGCACCGGTGATCATCTTCGTCAGGGCTGTGATGACCGCCAGCAGGGCGGCCCAGCCGAGGACCGGGGGAATCGCCATCGGATCCGTACTGAGCCCGAACACCACGAAGAACATGGCGGCAAAAAGGTCGCGGAGCGGCTCGAGGACACGACTCGCGTTGTGCGCGGTGGAACCGGAAATCGCAATTCCGAGAAGGAAGGCTCCCACCGCGGCAGAAACCTGCATAGCCGAACTGATTCCGGCGATCAACAGGGCGGCGCCGAGCAACTTCAACAACAACGTCTCGCTGTCCGGGCTGTCCAGTACAGCAGAGACGTAACGTCCGTACCGCAGCGCGATCACGAGGACGACCGAAATCACGACCAGCGAGATACCGACCGCTTCGAGGCCACCGGCGAAACTGACACCGGCGAGCAGAGCGGTGAGGATCGGCAGGTAGACCGCCATCGCGAGGTCCTCGAACACGAGGATGGACAGCACGACAGGAGTTTCCCGGTTGCCGAGGCGGCCGAGATCGGTCAGTACCTTCGCGATGATGCCCGAAGACGAGATATAGGTGACGCCGCCCAGCACCACGGCCCCGGTGGTCCCCCAACCGAGAAAAAGGGCGACCGCGGCACCGGGCGCCGCGTTGAGGACCAGATCGACGACACCCGCCATCCACGATCGGCGCAAACCGGTGACGAGCTCGGAGGCCGTGTACTCCAGTCCGAGGAGCAACAGCAGCAGCACGACACCGATCTCGCTGGCGATATGGCTGAACTCACTGATGTCCCCGAGTGGGACGAATCCCCCACTGCCGAAACACAATCCGCCCAAGAGGTAGAACGGGATCGGCGACATACCGAATCGTGCAGCCAGACGGCCGAGAAGGCCGAGCGCGAAGAACACCGCGCCCAGTTCGATGAGCGCGAGCGTGGTGGTGTTCACGGGGCTGTCAGCCGTTGGCCAGGAGCTTGGCCGCTGCGTCCAGTCCCTCTGTAGTTCCGACGGTAACGAGAAGATCGCCCGATGTGAGCATGAAGTCCGGCTTCGGTGACGGGTACACCTGACCCGCCCGCATCACCGCGACGATCGAGACGCCGGTCCGGGTGCGCATCGCAGTGTCCCCGAGCGGACGACCGTCGAATCGGGATCCTTCTTTGATGTAGAGCTGCTTCGTGCGGATCCCCGGGAGGTCGCGATGCTCCTCCTCCAACTGGGCCACCAGCTGCGGCGCCCCCAGCAAATTGCTGAGAACCGCCGCTTCCTCGGTACTCAGCGGTAGGGACGCGGCGCATGCGTCGGGGTCGTCCTGCTTCGAGACGATGAGGTCTGTCCGACCGTCACGATGGCTGACGACACCGATACGACGACCGGAAGCGAGAACGAAGTCCTTACGTACTCCGATACCCGGTAGAGGCGTCACTTCTACGTTCATATCTCCACGTTAGTCCCGCGGGGGATTTGGCCGCGGTGGGCGCGCGAGAGTCGCGTTCCCGTTACGGGCGCAACTCGCATTCTCGATCACGCCAGAGCGGAAAACCGGCCGTCGGCACCTGGCCGGTAGTGCTCCACCGCCATCACCGCGGCCGAGGGCAACGGCCCGTAGAGGTGGGGGAAGCGCATCGAGGAGGGGTCGGTCGGGACTCCGGGCTCCCACTTCACCGGCGAGCCGAGGGCCGTCGGATCGAGCCACAGCACCACCAGATCCGTGCGCCCCGCGAAGAGCCTGTTGGCGGGCAGATGCACCTGAGCCGGGGTCGAGAGGTGGACGAATCCGTCGGCGCCGAACGTCTCGGGTACCCGCCGCCCGCTACGGGTCGCCACCTGCCAGTCGTCGCGGCTACAGATATGCACGAGCGGCTGTTCGGAATTCACTCGGCGAGAATAGCGTTCCAACAAGTCCGGCGAATCAGCTGTCAGCGAACTCATACCGCGGAGTCTGTTCACATCTGCCCTCTTCACGGGCTGTTGTGCTGATTTTTGAGCTGTTTCGTGTGTGATGCAACACTGTGAAACGCCTACGGGAACAACGCGTAAACCGCAAACGTCTGACAGAGTAGATTCACCGCGCCACCCCGACGCGGCGGACCAGGCCCCAGGCAACTCGGCATCAGCCGAAAGCCAGTACGGAGGAGTCATGCCCGGAACACTGACCAGCCCCCCGTTGACCGCAGCCGATCGCTGCGACCGGTGCGGTGCGGGAGCTCGCGTTCGCGCGGTACTCCCCACCGGAGGAGAGTTGCTCTTCTGCGGTCACCACGCCAACGAGCACGCAGACCGTCTTCGCGAGATGAACGCCACGATCGTGTCCGAAGCCGAACCTGCAATCTGATACGTCAGCCCGGGTGACCCGTCCCAGGCTCACCTCTTCAGAACAGAGACCGGCGAGTGCTCCACTCGCCGGTCTCTTCTGTGTCAGCTCCGCATATTCACCGACCTACCACTGCCGGAGGGTCGCGATCCGGTCGGTGAGCTGCTCTACGGTGGCGATGGCCGTCGGCGGTCCACCACACACACGACGAAGTTCGCCGTGAATGGTGCCGTGCGGCTTACCGGTCCTGTGGTGGTGCATCGCGACGAGACTGTTCAACTCGCGACGGAGCTGCGCGAGCTGTCCGGCTGCTGCGGCTCGCTCGGCAACCTGCGGAACCGGCGGCGCAACGGCAGCCGGGGCTTCCGGCTTGTTGATCTGCTCCTGCTGGCGTTGACGAAGAAGCGCACGCATCTGCTCGGCGTCGAGGAGTCCCGGCAACCCCAGGTAATCCGCCTCCTCGTCCGAACCCGAGAAGGTAGCCGTCCCGAAGGACGATCCGTCGTAGATCACCTGATCGAGTTCCGCATCGGCGCCGATCGAGGTGAACGCTTTCTCGTCTTCCCCGAGCTCGTCCTTCTGCTTGTTGGCGTCGGCGAGGAGGTCGTCGTCGAACCCTTCCTTCTCACGATGTGGCTTCCCCAGCACGTGGTCTCGCTGCGCCTCGAGCTGGCTGGCCAGGTCGAGCAGCACGGGCACCGACGGAAGGAAGACGCTGGCGGTCTCGCCCTTGCGCCGCGACCGCACGAACCGTCCGATCGCCTGCGCGAAGTAGAGAGGGGTGGACGCACTGGTGGCGTAGACGCCGACAGCCAGACGCGGAACGTCGACACCCTCGGACACCATGCGGACGGCGACCATCCACTTCTGGGTGCTTGCGCCGAACTCCGCGATCCGCCTCGAGGCCGTCGGGTCGTCCGAGAGAACGACGACCGGTTCTTCGCCGGTCACGGCGGTCAAGGTCTGCGCGTACGCGCGAGCGACCGTCTGATCGGTGGCGATGACGAGTCCGCCCGCGTCGGGCATGCCACCTGCACGTAGCTGTCCGAGCCGGGTGTCGGCGGCGTGCAGCACAGCCGGAATCCAGTCACCTGCAGGGTCGAGCGCCGTCCGCCAGGCACGCGCGGTCTGTTCGGCGCTGAGCGGCTCGCCGAGTCGTGCCGAGAATTCCTCGCCCGCGTTGTTCCGCCACCGGGCCTCACCGGAATATGCGAGGAACACGACAGGTCGGACGACGCCGTCTGCCAGGGCGTCGGAATATCCGTACGAGTGGTCGGCCTTCGACCGGAGGAGGCCCTCGCGGTCGGGTTCGTACGTCACGAAGGGGATAGCGCTGTCGTCGCTTCGGAACGGCGTTCCGGTCAGCGCGAGGCGGCGCGTGGCGTCGCCGAAAGCTTCACGAATCGCATCTCCCCAGCTCTTCGCGTCGCCGCCGTGGTGGATCTCGTCGAGAATCACCAGAGTCCGTCGGCTTTCGGTGCGGACCCGGTGCTTGAACGGGTGGGAAGCCACCTGTGCGTAGGTGACGACCACCCCCTGATAGTCGCTCGAGGTCTGCCCGGTCGAGTTCGAGAAGTAGGAGTCCAGCGCGATCCCGTTGCGGGTGGCCGACTCGGCCCACTGGTGCTTGAGGTGTTCGGTGGGCGCGACCACCGTCACTTGGTCGACCGTGCGATCACGGAGCAGTTCCGACGCCACCCGCAGGGCAAAGGTCGTCTTACCGGCGCCCGGCGTTGCGACCGCGAGGAAATCGCGCGGACCGGTGGACAGGTATTTGGTCAGGGCGCGGCGCTGCCACGCGCGCAGTGACCCTGCTGCCGGTCGAGCTGGTTCGGTCTGAGCGAGATACGCCTCGGTGCCCACTATCTGCGCCGCCCCGGGACCTACGGTCTCAGCACTCACTGGCGGCCCTCCGCTGACATGGCACTGTTTGCTGCACTCCTCGTGTCCGTCCGACGTGTTGAGGGTCAGCCCCCGAAGGTGCTGTCCGTCAAGGAGCCTAGCGCCCGCATCCGACTCGATCCGCATTCGCGACGTCCTGCAGCGGCAGATTCTTTGCAACACGAGGAACACAGCGGTGGGCAACCGGGCGTGTCGTCAGGGATGCTGGAGGAATCATGAGCGAAACACCCGCGAAGACGTCGGAGAGCGGTGCCGCCCGACACCGAGCGCGGTGGCATCCGCTACGCCGGACGCTGAGTGTGATCCGACACACGGTGAGCGCGGCGTGGGACGACTCCATTTTCGCGAAGGCCGCGACCGCGGCGTTCTGGCAGACGCTCTCGTTGCCCCCGCTTCTGCTGGGGCTTCTCGGGATGCTCGGTTACGTAGGTGGATGGTTCGGTCCGGACACCGTCGACATCATCCAGTCCAAGATCATCACCTTCAGCGGCACTGTATTCAGCGACAGCGTGGTCGAGGAGATCATCCGCCCGACGGTCGGCGACGTGCTCCGTCAGGGTCGTCCCGAGATCGTGTCCATGAGCTTCCTGCTCTCGCTGTGGGCTGGGTCGTCCGCGATTTCGACGTTCGTGGACTCGATCGTGGAGGCGCATGGGCAGCAGGAGGCACGCCACCCCGTCTGGCAGCGGGTGTTCGCGTTGCTGCTGTACGTGGCATTTCTCGTCCTCGCGGTGTTCACCCTGCCACTGGTGGCGCTGGGGCCGACTCTGGTCGGCCAGGTTCTCCCCGAGGCATGGCGCACCATCGGAACGGAGATCGTGGACACGTTCTACTACCCGGGTGTCGGCCTGCTGATGATCATCGGGCTGACCACCCTGTACAAGGTGGCGCTTCCGAAGTCGTTGCCTTGGCACCGCCTGCTCGGTGGCGCACTCGTCGCGGGAGTGTTCTTCCTCGGGGCCAGCACGGGCCTGCGGCGGTACCTGAGCTGGGCGACCGGGACCGGATACACGTACGGGGCGCTCGCAGCCCCGATCGCCTTCCTGCTGTTCACTTTCTTCCTCGGTTTCGCCGTGGTGCTCGGCGCCGAGTTCAACGCGACCATTCAGGAGTTCTGGCCCGCACGCGCGACCCGCATCGATCAGATGCGGGACTGGATCGCCGCGCAGGCCGACAGTTCGCCGTCGGCGGGCCCGGTGACCAACCTCACCCGCCGCATCGCCACGGGGCCGATCAACATCATCGGAGACCGCAGCCGTCCGGGCGGCAGGCATCAGGCCGCCGACCCACAGGCGTTCGACGAGGACGCCGCGCCGACTCCGCCGAGAGACGACAGCCCCAAAGGCCGGGTCCTGCGGGAAGAAACCCCCGAGCCCCCTGGTGTGCGACCCGGGCCGACGCCTCAGTCGCCCTTGCGCAACCCCTCGTAGATCTTCTTGCAGTCGGGGCAGACGGGTGATCCCGGCTTGGCGGACTTGGTGACGGGAAACACCTCGCCGCACAAAGCGACGACGTGTGTGCCCATCACCGCGCTCTCGGCGATCTTGTTCTTCTTCACATAGTGGAAGACCTTGGGGGTGTCGTCATCGGTCGACTCGTCAGTAGTGACGTCGGGCCGTTCCTTTGTTTGAGTGCTCACCCCTCAATAATGCCGCAACTGCCCGACGATCCCACCCCTCCGACCCGCTGTGTGCATTTGTTCCCCGACAGTGGAACAGTGGAGGCATGGCCCGAAGTGCAGGGTTCGGCGCATCAGGCGAAGCCGGCTCACCGAACAACCCGGTTCTCATCACCGAAGCGGCGCGATCCATCGAGGATCAGCACCGCGCGCGTGTCCGTAAGTACCTGATCATCATGTCGTTCCGCTTCCCTGCGCTCATCTTCTCGGCGGTGGCATACGGCATCTGGGGCAACGCCTGGATCTCCATGGCGATCATCGGACTGTCCATTCCCTTGCCCTGGATCGCGGTCCTCATCGCGAACGACCGGCCACCGCGGACCAAGGACGAACCGAGTCGATACGACCATCGGGACGCGTCGTCCACCGCTCTGCCGGCGCCGCCGCACCGAACGATCGAAGGCTGACACCGCCACACGAACTGCCACAATGCACGGGTGAACCGGAACACGCTGCTATCGATCTGCCCTCCCCTGCGCGAAGCTCTTCGTCGCAATCGGTATGACACCGACACCTTGCTCGCTACGCTCGGACCCGACATCCATGCCGCCCTCAGTCGTAACGAGCCGGTGCCGGTCCGCCGAGCCAGCGCCGGCTGCGGTGATCTCGGAACGCTGATCCGGCTATTTCTACTGGGCGACGACTGCCCCACCGTGGAGGTCGCGGCGGCGCTCGATCCTCTCGACGTCGAGGCAGCGGTCGACGCGGGTCTCCTGGGGCGCGACGCGGGGATGGTCCGCGCGGCACTCGACCTGCGGCCCATCGACACCGGTGCCGGAAACCGGTGGGTGCTTTCCGATCTCGACGGGTCGATGCGCCCCCGCGACGCTGCAATCGACCACGTCATCGGGGTAGGCCACGCATCCCTGTCCTTGCTGCAGGCCACTCCGACTGCGCCCGTCCGAACTCTGCTCGACATCGGAACGGGGTGCGGCATCCAAGCCCTGCACGGAACGTCCTATTCGCAGTCGGTCACCGCGACCGATCTCAACGGCAGGGCGGTCGATCTGACGGCAGTCACCATGGCCCTCAATGAAGAGGACGTCGAACTGCTGACCGGATCGTGGTTCGATCCGGTCGAGGGCCGCACTTTCGACCAGGTCGTCGCAAATCCCCCCTTCGTCGTCAGCCGAGCGACGGTGGGCCACACCTATCGGGACTCCGGCCTCGACCTAGACGGCGCGAGCAAACTGATGATCTCCCGGACCCCCGACTACCTGGCTCCGGGGGGCACCGCAGCGCTCCTGGCGTCCTGGGTCCACGTCGCGGGCGAGGACTGGCGCACCCGGGTGGCGTCGTGGTTGCCGGCCCACGGCATCGACGCGTGGGTCGTCCAGCGTGACGTGGCCGACCCCGCCCTCTACGTGGGCACCTGGATGCGCGACGGCGGACTGGACACCAAGGACCCGTCCGCTGCCGTGACGGCCGAGGAATGGCTCGACCATCTCGACAGCGCCGACGTCGAAGGGGTCGGCTTCGGATTCGTCTACCTGCGCCGGACGGACGCACCGAGCGATCTCCTGGCCGAGGATCTGACGCATGGTTTCGACGATCCGCTGGGAGCCGAGGCTCTCGCCTACTTCGACCGGGTGGCGTGGCTGCGGCAGAACGACGTACTCACGGCTCGCTTCCAGGTGCAGGAAAGCACAGCGCTCGAGCGGGTATTTCTGCCCGGCGAGGAGGGGTGGACGCAGGTAGTGGCGCGCCTGCATCGCGGAAACGGGCCTGCCTGGCAGCACGAGATCGACGACCTGGTTGCCTCACTCGTCGCAGGGATGCGCAGCGACGGCCTTGTGCTGGAAGAACTGATCGAACTCCTGGCCGCCGCGCACGACACGGATGCCGCCGATCTCGCGGAGTCGGCGATACCGCTCGTGCACTCCCTCGTACGGCACGGTCTGGTCCTGCCGGCGTAGCCATTCGGTTCCGTCGCCGTTCCCCTTATACGTGTTCTCAGCAACTTCTCAGGACCCGACGCGGGAACGCGCAGGTCAGAGCCCTCCTGTCGAAAAGTCTCCGGGAACTTTCCGTGCCGGCCGGAGCGTTGTTCCCTATGAGACACCACCGATGAGGAGGCAAGTCATGACAAGCCCCAGCACCACTACTCGCATTCGCCCCAGCGCCGCCGATCTGGACGCCCAGAGCCCCGCTGCCGACCTGGTCCGCGTCTACCTGAACGGGATCGGTCGCACTGCTCTGCTGACGGCCGCAGACGAGGTAGAGCTGTCCAAGCGAATCGAGGCTGGGCTGTACGCCGCGCACATTCTCGAGACCGGCAAGCGACTGTCCCCCGCGAAGAAGCGCGACCTTGCAGCGATCGTCCGCGAAGGACAGTCGGCCAGGGCGCATCTGCTCGAGGCGAACCTGCGTCTCGTCGTCTCGCTCGCCAAGCGTTACACGGGCCGCGGCATGCCCTTGCTCGACCTCATCCAGGAAGGCAATCTGGGCCTGATCCGGGCGATGGAGAAGTTCGACTACTCCAAGGGCTTCAAGTTCTCGACGTACGCGACGTGGTGGATCCGTCAGGCCATCACCAGGGGCATGGCCGATCAGAGCCGCACGATTCGGCTGCCAGTGCACCTCGTCGAGCAGGTGAACAAACTCGCCCGCATCAAGCGTGAACTGCACCAGCAACTCGGCCGTGAGGCAACCGACGACGAACTGGCAGAGGAGTCGGGCATCCCCGCACACAAGATCGCGGATCTCCTCGACCACAGCCGCGACCCGGTCAGCCTCGACATGCCGGTCGGCAACGACGAAGAGGCCCCGCTCGGCGACTTCATCGAAGACTCGGAGGCTACATCGGCGGAGAACGCCGTCATCGCCGGTCTTCTGCACAGCGACGTTCGCAGCGTCCTCGCCACCCTCGACGAGCGCGAGCAGCAAGTGATCCGTTTGCGGTACGGACTCGACGACGGTCAGCCGCGGACCCTCGATCAGATCGGGAAGCTCTTCGGGCTCTCCCGCGAGCGGGTCCGCCAGATAGAGCGTGAAGTAATGGGCAAGCTCCGTCAGGGCGATCGCGCGGAGCGGCTGCGGTCCTACGCCAGCTGATCCATTGTCGACCCGGTGCCGGTGTCGGTCGCCCAGACCGGCACCGGCATCGTCACGTCCGCGGTCGCTCCGCGGTCCGTGATCGTGACGAATGGACGGCGGAAAGGTTCAGCGCAGCCTGCGGGGTCCCAGATCGGCGAAGCTCGGTTCCGGCCCGATTCGCACCCGCGAGTCGGTGATCTGAGCGCCCTCGGCGGAGGCCAGAACGGGTTCGCAGGCCAGTTCCCGCACCTCGGGAAGATCGTCGGCAAGCGCAGAGATCCGCTGCACGAGGTCGACGAGCGCCGACTTGTTCACCGGCACCGCACTCCGGTACCCCGACAGCAGCGGTGCAGCCTTCGGTGCATCGATCAGTTCGGTGGCCGCGTCCTCGGTCAGCGGCAGCACCCGGTAGGCGCGGTCCCCGAGGAGGTCGGAGATCACGCCGGCGAGCCCGAACGAGATGAGCGAGCCGAACGACGGGTCATCCTGAACGCCGACCACGCAGCCAATTCCTTTCGTTGCCATTCGCTGCACGTGAAGTAGTGGTTCACCAGAAGCGGCGGCCAGGTCGCGATAGGCCAGCCGCACCGACTCGGGGCCGACGAGGTCGAGCCGCACACCCCCCAGGTCGGGGCGATGGCGCCACTGCTCACCGGTCGCTTTCACCGCCACCGGGTAGCCGAGCTCGTCGGCCGCGACGACCGCTTCTTCCTCGGTGGTGGCCGACCGGAATTCCACCACTTCGACTCCGTAACACGCGAGGAGTTGCGCTGCCTCGTAATCCGACAACCACCGCCCCGACGAGGTGGACAACCAGGTGTCCACCATCGATTTGGCCTTCTCTGGATCGATTCCGGCGGGTCGCACGACCTTCGATGAGGGTTTGCTCTTCCATGCGGCGTAACGCCAGGCGCGCGCGAGCGCCAGCGCGGCCCTTTCCGGCCCCGGATAGGACGGAACCGAACCCCGGGTCGGATGCCCGTCCTCGTCCCGCACCGCCAGGACGTCCGGGACGCCCTCCGCGGCGAGGAACGTCGTCAGTACCGGCTTGTCGGCGTCGCGAACGGCTTGCTTCAGCGCCTGGGCGAAAGGTTCGACGGGAATAGCTACGGGCGGAACGAAGACCGCGATGACCGAGTCGACATCGGCCGAGGACAGCGCCGTGTGCACCGCGCTGGCGAACTCGTCCGGTCCCGCCTGCGGGCCGAGGTCCACCGGGTCGCCGACGTGCAAACCCTCGCTGCGCGCCGCATCTGCTGCCAGCACCCCCAACGCGGTGGAGTTTCCGACCACAGCGAGCCGAGGCCCCGCCGGCAGCGGCTGATAGCCGAACAGAAGGGCGCAGTCGAACAACTGGGAGATCGATCCCACCTGCACGACACCGGCCTGCTCGAACAGTGCCCGCACGATCGAATCGTCCATCTCGACGCCCGTCGCCGCCAGTGCCGGGGGAACGGCGTGCCTGCCACTCTTCACCGCGACGATCGGCTTGTTGCGGGCGACGCGACGAGCGATTCGCGAAAATTTGCGCGGGTTACCGAAACTCTCGAGATAGAGCAGGACCACCTCGGTGGCCGGGTCGGAGTCCCAGTACTGCAAAAGATCGTTCCCCGAGACGTCTGCCCGGTTACCGGCCGAGACGAAGGCCGACAGACCGATTCGGCTGCGCGCGGCCTCGTCCAGGATGGCGATTCCGAGCGCACCGGACTGGCAGAAGAATCCGACGTTGCCCGGGCTGGGCAGCACGGGTGCGAGAGTGGCGTTGAGGGACACCGCGGTGTCGTTGTTCGCCACCCCGAGTGCGTTGGGCCCGATAAGCCGCATCCCGTGCGCCCGGGCCGCGTGGACGAGGCGCCTCTCGGACTGCTTTCCGTCGAGGCCGGTCTCGCTGAATCCGGACGAGACCACGACGAGCGCCTTGACGCCCTTGTCCAGGCAGTCGTCCAGAACCGCGCTGATCGACTCGGCGGGGACGGCGACCACCCCGAGATCCACCTCGTCGGGAATGTCGCGGACGGTCGGGTACGCCCGCACGCCCTGGACTGAACGATGCTCGGCATTGACCGGGTACACGGGTCCGGTGAACCCGGCCCGCAGGAGGTTGGTGAGCACCGCGTGCCCGACCTTGGCGCTGTCGGTGGAGGCACCGATCACCGCAACCGACCGCGGACTGAGCACATTCCGCATGCTGCGCGCCTCGGCCGCCCGTTCACGGGAATTGCGAACCGACACCATGGCTTCGGTGGGGTCTATCGCGAATTCGAGTTTCAGCACCCCGCCCTCGAAGCTGCGACTGACCTGGTAACCCGCTTCACGAAACACGGTGACCATGTTGCGGTTCTCCGCGAGAACCTCGGCGACGAACATGGTGAGCCCGTTTTCCGCTGCCGCCCCGGCGAGATGCTCGAGGAGGATCGGCCCGAGGCCCCGCCCCTGGTGCGCGTCGGCGACGACGAACGCCACTTCCGCCGACTTGCCGTCCCCTTCACCGAGAAGCCGTTCGTAGCGCCCGACGGCGATGATCTCGTCGCCGAGCACCACCACGAATGCCACCCGGTTCTTGTGGTCGACCGTGGTGAAATGCACGACGTCCCGTTGCGACATGGTGGGGTACGGCCCGAAATAGCGCAGATACCGCGTACGTTCGGACAGCTTCGCGTGGAACGCGATCAGCTTCTCGGCGTCCTCCGGCACGATCGGCCGAAGCGCCACGGCGCCGCCGTCCGCTGCCAGCACATCGACCACCCAGTGGTGCGGGTAGTCGTGCGCGGCATCCGGTGCGCTGTCCGTCGATTCAGTCACGAGGATCCTCCGGGTCGAGGCCGAGTAGCGGGAAGCAGGCCCGGCGGGTGGCGATGACTGCGGAGTCGATGCGGGTCAGTGCGCGGTCGACCGACGGGTTTCCCGTTTCCGGTGTGCCACCCGGTCCGTCCCAGGGCAGGTAATCGACCTCACCGCTGTCACCCATCGTCTCGGGTAGGTCGACACTCGGTGCGAGAGCAGAGGCCTGCTCCCGCCACACCTCGGGCACCGGGGTGCCGGTGTCGATCTCGCGGTCCAGGGCCGCGGCGATGAGGTGTGTCCACGACCGCGGAACCACCCGCACGAGACCGTAGCCGCCGCCGCCGACTGCCAGCCAACGACCCTCCGCGTACCGATCCGCGAGGTCACGCATCGCGAGAAACGCCGCGCGCTGACCGTCGACCGTCAGCGCCAGATCGGCGAGCGGATCCTCCCGATGACTGTCGACGCCACATTGGCTGATCACGATCTGAGGGCGGAACGCGGCGATTGCACCGGGAACGATGGCATGAAAACCCCTGAGCCACAGCGCATCCACCGTCCCCGGCAGAACCGGGAGGTTGATCGAGGTGCCCTCCCCCGCACCCTCGCCCACTTCACTGGACCACCCGGTGTTGGGCCACAACGTCGCGGGATGCTGGTGCAACGAGACGGTCAGGACTCGCGGATCGCCCGCGAAGGCGTGCTGGACACCGTCCCCGTGGTGAGCGTCCACATCGATGTAGGCGATGCGGTCGAACCCGTTGTCCAGCAACCAGGAAATGGCGATGGCCACATCGTTGTACACACAGAAACCGGAAGCCCAGCCGGGCATCGCGTGGTGCATTCCCCCGCCGATACTCACCGCTCTGCGTGTGCGCCCCGACGCGATCTCCTGTGCCGCAGCGAGAGAGCCACCGGCGAGGATGGCACTCGCCTCGTGCATCTGGGGAAACACCGGGTTGTCCTCGGTGCCGAGCCCGTAGGGGGCGTCCGCGCCCAGCACACCCGATGCGTTCGAGTGCCCGGCCTGTTTGACCGCCTCGACGTATCCGGGGGTGTGGATGCGTAACAGATCTGCGTCGGATGCTGCGTCAGGGCGAACGAGCTCTGCGCCCTCGAGCGTGCCCAGCGCCCGCGCGAGCGACATGGTGAGCTCGAGCCGAGTGGGATTCATCGGGTGGTCCGCACTCCACCGGTAGCTGAGATAGTCCGGACTCCACACGACTACACGGTTCGATGCCACTGCAGCCGAATCCTCCCCGGAACTGAACGACGCGGTCATGAACTCACGCTACTGGTCCTCCGTGGGCGGTGCGAGCAGACCCCACAGGGACCTGCCCCGGCGCGCTGTGGGAGGGAGCGCGCCGCAGAGAGTCGATGACCGGTAGAATCGGCGAAGACGAAGGGGTGTGAGTGTGAAGGATCTGGTCGACACCACGGAGATGTACCTCCGGACGATCTACGACTTGGAAGAAGAGGGCGTCGTCCCGCTTCGAGCACGGATTGCCGAACGACTGGAGCAGAGTGGCCCGACGGTGAGCCAGACCGTCGCCCGGATGGAACGTGACGGCCTCCTCCTGGTCGCCGGTGATCGCCATCTCGAATTGACGGAGAAGGGCCGCGAACTCGCGGTGTCGGTGATGCGCAAGCACCGCCTGGCAGAGCGCCTCCTGGTCGACATCATCGGCCTGAAGTGGGAAGAAGTACACGCCGAGGCGTGCCGCTGGGAGCACGTGATGAGCGAAGAGGTCGAGCGGCGTCTGGTGGAGGTGCTCAACAACCCCACCACCTCGCCGTACGGAAATCCGATTCCCGGGCTCTCGCAGCTCGGTCTCGACCGGCCGGTGGACGCGCCGGAGACCCTCATCCGCCTCACGGACGTGCCCCCCGGCAAGCCGACAGCGGTGGTCGTGCGGCGCCTTGCCGAGCACGTGCAGTCCGATCCGGATGTCATCGGTCAGCTGCGTGAGGCGGGCGTGGTTCCGGACGCCCGCGTGACAGTCGAGACCAAACCGGGGTCGGTCACGATCACCGTGCCCGGTCACAGCGGATTCGACCTTTCCGAAGAGATGGCGCACGCCGTTCAGGTGAAGGTTCAGGGATAATCGATGAAACTTCTCGTCACCGGCGGCGCCGGTTATGTCGGCAGTGTGTGCAGCACCGTGCTCCTCGAACGAGGACACGAGGTCGTCATCATCGACGACCTTTCCACGGGCAATGCCGACGCGGTGCCGCTCGGTGCCGAGTTCATCGAAGGTGACGTCGCCGACCTCGCCGTGGATGTTCTCGGGACCAGCGGGACTCCCCGGTTCGACGGTGTCCTGCACTTCGCGGCGCAATCGCTCGTCGGCGAGTCCGTGGAGTACCCGGAGAAGTATTGGCGGGGCAACGTCGTCACGACTCTCGAACTCCTCGAGGCGATGCGGCATTCGGGAACGAGGCGGCTCGTCTTCTCTTCCACTGCCGCCACTTACGGTGAGCCCGAGCACTCGCCGATCACGGAAGCGGATCCGACCCGGCCCACCAATCCGTACGGGGCCACCAAGCTCGCGATCGACCATGCCATCACGTCCTACGCTGCGGCACATTCGTTCGCGGCGACAAGTCTGCGGTATTTCAACGTAGCGGGAGCGTACAAGTCGGTCGGTGAAAACCGGGTAGTGGAAACGCATTTGATTCCCCTCGTTCTTCAGGTCGCGCTCGGCCAACGCGAGAAGATCTCAATCTTCGGAACCGACTGGCCCACCTCCGACGGCACGGCGGTCCGGGACTACATTCACGTTCTCGATCTGGCCGAGGCACATCTACTCGCCCTCGAGTCGTCCGTAGAAGGCCGTCACCGGATCTACAACCTCGGCAGCGGCGCCGGGTTCAGTGTCCGCGAGGTCATTTCGGCCTGCGCCCGGGTCACCGGACTGCCTATTCCGGTGGAAGACGCGCCCCGCCGGGCTGGAGACCCCGCGATTCTCGTCGCGTCCAGTGACCGCGCGATCGCCGAACTCGGATGGAGGCCGGAACACACCGATCTCGACGAGATCGTCGCCGACGCCTGGGCATATCTGCAACAGCTCGGCGACAGGTCCCACGCAGCGCAGCGGTGACACGGTCTCAGGTGTCGATCGGCGGCGGCAGGATAACTCCGATCTTGCGCGCAGAGTCGTAGCCGAGGCCGGCCAGTTCACGGACCGCGCCCGGACGAAGTCCCGACTGCAAGGCCTTGTCCAGGAGCGCGGCCAGCGCGTGATCGGGATCGGATTCCAAGGCCGCGCAGAAGGCAACGCCGGCGAGCGGGCCGTCGCCGCGTACATACGCGCTGTATCCGAGAAGAGCTGCGGCGGTGGCGCGTTCGGGGTCGGGGAGATGACGCGCCAGCAGAATCCAGAGTTGTTCGGCATCGCCCGCATATTCGCCGACCGCGAGTGCGAGGAGACTGTCGCGAACCACGAGATTGTCCAGCGCGACGGCGAGGTCGGCACATTCGTGCGCGGCCACTGCCTCTCCCGAAGGCAGACGCGCGATGTGGTCCAGCACCAGTTCCAGTTCACGGCGATCGCCTCGGATGTCGGATCGTCCCGCAAACTGGATTCTCGGAGCGGATTCCCGAATGTCGTCGATGAGTTCGGCGATGCGGATTCGCTCGCCGACCGGACCTGCCTCTACTGTCGCTTCCAGATCTTCGCGGGACGCCCGGATTGCTCGGCCACTGACGACCTGCGCCACGGCGACGTGGGAGGCCACCGGATCCGATTGCACACCGTATCGTCCACCACTCAGCAGTCCGAACCATCGGCAGCCCTCGCCGATGTCGGCGGTCACGAAGACGTCGAGCAGTTCGGTGGACGTCCGGTCCAGGAGGTCCTCGAACTCCGCGACGATAGTTGCCAATTCGGACCGTGACGTGGCCGAGGGGTCCGCGAATCGGTCGTCGATGAGGACGACCAGCACGCCTGTGGCTTGTTCACGCTCGCACACCACCGCGAACTGGTCCACGGCCGCGTACATCGGTGCGGTGGGTGTATCACCGCCTCCGAGTACGAGGTCGTGCCTCATGACGGCGCCGACCGTCGAATTCTCCGTCAGGCAGAGGGCGACGATGGACCGTTCCGGACGGAAGCCGAGGAACGCGGGAATCGCGGCAAGGAGGTCACCGGGATCGGACAGGCGAACCCCGAGCTGCTCCGGTGGCGAGTGGTGTCGACCGGCGCGCTCGGAGCCGGACCTGTGCGGGAATGCGGATGTCGTCATGCCCCAGACTCTGAATGCGTACCCGAGCCCACGATTTCTCCGACCAGCGGCGATGGGTTGGGCTGTGGATGACCGACAGGTTGTGGACAACCCGGCGGTCGAGACGGACGGATCCACCGTCGACCGCATGTGGTGTCGGAGCGGTGTGCTAGCGCGCTCAGCCTGCCTGAACCTTCTGTACCGCTTTCGTGAACAGGTCGTCGAGCGCCACAGTGTCCGCTGAGGCATCGCCGAAGGACATGAAAGTTGCCGACACGCGGACGTCGCCCACCTGGGCGATCACGGTGGCCATCGACTGGGTGACCTTGTCGCCGTCGCTGCCGGATCGAACTGTGCGGCGCAGTGCCAGCGTGTCGTCTGCTCGAATCGGGGGGGCGGGCATGAGGTCGGTGGTGACGGTCGATTCCGCACCGCTGGAGGCCACGGTGATCTCACCGCAGTCTGCCGTCTGCTGCGCGAGTTCGTCGAGCGGCGCGTCGGTCTTGGCCAGTTCCACCGTGATGGTCGACCGGCTCACATTGTCGGTGCCCACGGCCATCACCGTTCCGGTCGGCCCGTAGTCCTGCGGCGGCGGAGCGCACTCGGACGGTTCGACGACGGCGTCCTGGGGAACACCCGTGAGATCTGGTGCGGCCATCGACACCGCCTGCGGCGGAAGCACGATCGCTTGATATCTGGACGGGAAATCGGACGGGTCCAGCAACAGTGCAGACAATCCCTTGCCGGATGGCACTCCGGCCGTGACGCCGCTGGCGGGCTGAGCCACCCCCGGTACAGCAGACGAGCAGGACGAGAGCACCCCGGCTGCCGCGGCAAGGAGGGCGACAGGGACGAGGACCGCTGCCGGGAAACTTGTGCGCCGCGAACTCACCGTCGACCTCCGTACCGATGCCTGTGGCTCTTGCGCAGCCGAGCCCTCCCGACACTCTGCCAGAAGGCCACAACGACATCGGGGAGGCAGAGCGTCAACTTGTCCCGGCAATCCAATCCTCGACATGAGGCGACTCCCATCCGGGCACGAGGTCTCGCCCGCGGCGAACACGGAGAGGGCGCCAACGGGAATTATCCGACGGTTGCGGGGCGTTCTCCCCCAAGCACCACCTCCGCGAAAAAATGTCCGACGTATCGATGCCGGAGACGATAGGGGACACTGGAGGTCACGCACGAAGGAGAAGAGGTCTGTCATGGACGAACAGTCGAAGATGTACGAGCTGGAGTTTCCCGCACCGCAGCTGTCCTCCCCGGACGGGCAGGGGCCGGTGTTGATCCACGGACTCGAGGGCTTCTCCGATGCAGGCCACGCCGTCAAACTCGCCACGACCCACCTCCGCGAGAGCCTCGAGAGCGAACTGGTTGCCTCCTTCGCGGTAGACGAACTGGTCGACTACCGCTCACGTCGGCCGACCATGAACTTCAAGTCCGACCATTTTTCGGACTACGACCAGCCGGAACTGAACCTGTATGCCCTGAAGGACACGGC
Organism: Rhodococcus tibetensis; assembly: GCF_024438035.1. GTDB lineage: Bacteria > Actinomycetota > Actinomycetes > Mycobacteriales > Mycobacteriaceae > Rhodococcus_F > Rhodococcus_F tibetensis. Next base: position 9,505 of record NZ_JANFQF010000027.1, on the reverse strand, counting down.
AGGAACCCCGTTCCTCCTACTGGCAGGAATGGAGCCCGACCTGCGGTGGGAGCGTTTCACCAGCGCGGTTCGCCTGCTGGCGGAACAGCTCGGTGTTCGGCGGACCGTGGGCATCAACGCGATCCCGATGGCCATTCCGCATACGCGGCCGCTCGGAGTGACTGCTCATTCGACCAACAAGGAACTGATCAAGGACCACCAGCGCTGGGCGGGTGAGCTTCAGGTACCCGGCAGCGCGTCGTCGTTGATCGAGTTGCGGATGGCGCAGCACGGCCACGAGTCGGTCGGGTTCTCCGTCCACGTTCCGCATTACCTTGCCCAGACCGACTACCCGGGGGCGGCCGAAACCCTTCTCGAGAATGTTAGTGAGGTCACAGATCTCCAGTTGCCGCTCCACGCGCTCGGCGAGGCCGCCGCACGCGTGAAGGAACAGGTGGACGAGCACATCGCAGGTAACGATGAGGTCCAAACCGTCGTTCACGCACTCGAGCGTCAGTACGATGCCTATGTGACGGCCCAGGAACAGCAGTCGAGCCTCCTGGCCAGCGAGGAAGACATTCCGAGCGGCGACGAACTGGGAGCCGAGTTCGAGCGTTTTCTCGCCGAGCAGGCGCAGCAGGACGGTTATGGGGAACGCCTCGACGGCGAGGATGGATCAGAGGGACAGGGCTGACGAAGGGGTGCCTGTGCCGCCGCCACGTTGCGGCTGTGCAGCGGCCCTGATCAGTTGTTCACCGGACGCCCGTGCAATAGCGTCGAATCGAAGCGGATGATTGAGAGGTCAACATTCGGGAAGTTCACCTAGTTCAGGAGGCGACATGAGCGACATTCGCATTCGTAAGCTCAGGCCTGTTCCCGACGCCGAAACCCGCATGATGTTTCGCACCATCCACGGATACCGTCGCGCGTTCCGCATGGCCGGTGAGGGCCCCGCCCTCCTGCTGATCCATGGAATCGGGGACAACTCGTCCACCTGGACCGAGATCATCCCGCATCTGGCCCGCAACTACACGGTCATCGCACCGGACCTCCTCGGCCACGGACGCTCCGACAAGCCCCGCGCCGACTACTCCGTGGCGGCCTACGCCAACGGCATGCGCGATTTGCTGTCCACCCTGGGCATCGACAACGTCACCGTGATCGGCCACTCGCTCGGCGGTGGCGTCGCGATGCAGTTCTCGTACCAGTTCCCGCAGATGGTCGACCGCCTCGTTCTCGTCTCCGCCGGCGGCGTCACCAAGGACGTCCACCCCCTGCTCCGGCTCGCGTCGGTCCCCGTCCTGAACGAAGCCCTCAAACTACTGCGCATTCCCGGGGCCATGCCTGCGGTCCGGCTACTCGGCAACGCAGTCGGCCAGCTCAACGGAACCCGGCTGCGCCCCGGCGCCATCCTGCACGACACCCCGGACCTCGTCCGCGTGCTCGCCGAACTCTACGATCCCACCGCATACGAGGCATACCTGCGCACACTGCGCGCGGTCGTCGACTGGCGCGGTCAGGTGGTCACCATGCTCGACCGGTGTTACCTCACCGAGAACCTCCCGGTGCAACTCATCTGGGGTGATCAGGACGCAGTCATCCCGGTCAGCCACGCCCACCTCGCTCATGCGGCCATGCCGGGCTCGCACCTCGAGATCTTCCGTGGCGCCGGTCACTTCCCGTTCCGGGACGACCCGATGCGGTTCCTGCGCACCATTGAGAAATTCCTCTCCAGCACCCGCCCGCTGGCGTTCGACGAGGCCAGATGGCGGCAGATGCTGATCTCCGGCGTCGGCGAAGGAACCATCACCGGCAGTGCGTCCACCCGGATGGCCGTTCTCGACGCCATGGGTTCCGACGAACGCAGCGCGACATAGGCGCGAGAGCGACGCACTGCCGTCCGGCTAGCCTGTAGCAGTGCTTCTTCCCGACCTTCTCCCCGGAGACGCGGATCCCGATTCCGTTTTCGACGCCTTCACCTCATGGACCGAAGATCGAGGTCTGCGGCTCTATCCCGCCCAGGAAGAGTCCATCATGGAGCTCGTCTCCGGGGCCAACGTGATCCTGGCGACCCCCACAGGGTCCGGCAAGTCCATGGTTGCGGTCGGCGCGCACTTCTTCGCCATGGCCACCGGGAAGCGCACCTTCTACACCGCCCCCATCAAGGCTCTGGTGAGCGAGAAGTTCTTCGCCCTCTGCGAGGTGTTCGGAGCGGAGAACGTCGGGATGATGACCGGTGACGCCGCCGTCAACTCGCGGGCACCCATCATTTGCGCGACGGCGGAAATTGTCGCGAACCTCGCGTTGCGTGAAGGACCCGACTCCGACATCGGACAAGTCGTGATGGACGAGTTCCATTTCTATTCCGAGCCGGACCGCGGCTGGGCGTGGCAGGTACCGCTCATCGAACTGCCCCACGCCCAGTTCCTGCTGATGTCGGCCACCTTGGGTGAGGTCGACTTCTTCTCCACCGACCTCACGCGGCGCACGGGCAGGCCCACCACCGTCGTGGCCGGTACCGAGCGACCCGTTCCCCTGATGTTCTCGTATGCGACCACCCCGGTGAGCGAGACCATCGAAGAGCTGGTAACCACCAATCAGGCTCCGGTGTACGTCGTGCACTTCACCCAGGCCGCGGCGCTCGAACGTGCCCAGGCGCTGACCAGTGTGAACTTCTGCTCCCGTGCCGAGAAGGACGCCATTGCCGAGGCGCTCGGGGGTTTCCGATTCACCACCGGTTTCGGCAAGACCCTCTCCCGCCTGGTTCGTCACGGTATCGGCGTGCACCACGCGGGGATGCTGCCCAAGTACCGCAGGCTGATCGAGAAGCTGGCCCAGGACGGACTGCTCAAGGTAATTTGCGGCACCGACACGCTGGGCGTGGGCATCAACGTTCCCATCCGCACCGTGCTCCTCACCGGTCTGACCAAGTTCGACGGCAGCCGCACACGTCACCTGCGTGCACGCGAGTTCCATCAGATCGCGGGACGTGCCGGCCGTGCCGGGTACGACACCCTCGGCACCGTCGTGGTCCAGGCCCCCGAACACGAAGTCGAAAACCTGCGGGCACTGGCCAAAGCGGGAGAAGACCCGAAGAAGCGGAGGAAGGTGCAGCGTAAGAAGGCGCCGGACGGATTCGTCTCGTGGAGCGAGGCCACGTTCGACCGCCTCGTCGCAGCCTCACCGGAGCCGTTGATCTCACGGTTCTCGGTGTCGAATTCGATGCTGCTCAACGTGATCGCGCGACCCGGCAATTGCTTTCAGTCGATGCGGCATCTGCTCGAGGACAACCACGAGTCGCGACCCGCGCAGCGGAAGCACATCCTGAAGGCGCTGTCGCTGTACCGCGGGCTGATCGACGCAGGCATCGTGCAGCGGCTCGACGAGCCGGATGCCGATGGCCGGATGGCCCGCCTCACCATGGAACTCCAACGAGACTTCGCCCTCAACCAGCCACTGTCGACGTTCGCGCTCGCGGCGCTGGAGCTGCTCGACGCGGAGTCGGAATCTTATGCGCTCGACGTGGTCTCGGTGATCGAGTCGACCCTCGACGACCCGCGGCAGGTGCTGATGGCACAGCAGCATGCCGCTCGCGGCGAGGCTGTGGCGCAGATGAAGGCGGACGGGATCGAGTACGAGGAGCGTATGGAGCTCCTCGAGGAGGTCACGTGGCCCAAGCCCTTGTCCGAGGTACTGTTCCCGGCGTTCGAGATGTATCGAGGTGGGCACCCGTGGATTTCCGAGTTCGCGCTCTCCCCCAAATCGGTGGTGCGCGACATGGTCGAGCGAGCAATGACTTTCGCCGAACTCGTCAGCCACTACGGGCTGGCTCGGTCCGAGGGACTGGTGCTGCGCTACCTCGCCGACGCGTATCGTGCCCTGCGGCAGACCGTCCCGACGGAAGCCCGGACGGAGGAACTCGACGATCTCATCGAATGGCTGGGCGAGCTCATCCGCCAGGTCGATTCCAGCCTTCTCGACGAGTGGGAATCCCTTACCGATCCGGGCGCCGAGGGTGACGTCCAGCAGGTCGCGTTCGGCGCCGACGTTCCGCGCCCCATTTCCGCCAACGAACGTGCATTCCGGGTGATGGTGCGTAATGCCATGTTCCGGCGCATCGAGTTGGCGTCGCGACGGCGGTGGTCCGAACTCGAGGCGCTCGGCGACGGCATCGACGCCTACGAGTGGGAAGAACAGCTTCTTCCCTACTTCGACGAGTACTCCTCCGTGGGCACCGGGCCCTCCGCACGCGGACCCCAGCTCTTCCAGGTGGAAATGGCACCCGAGTTCTGGCGCGTTCGCCAGGTACTCGAGGACCCGCAGGGCGATCACGGCTGGGCGTTGACCGCCGTCGTCGACCTCCCCGAGTCCGATGCCGCTTCAGAAGTCGTGTTCGACGAACTCAGCATCGTCGAGGGATAACTGCTACGAACGCCGCTTCCGAGGCTGATCGCGTCGCGCCGCCTTCTTCTCCTTGATGCGCACAGCCTCCTGACGGACCTCGGCCTGGGTGGCGCGCTCCTGTTGCAGCCACTCCGGCCGATCCGCCATGAGGCTGTCGATCTCGTCGGTGGTGAGGGCCTCGGTGACCCCGCCACGAGCCAGGCCTGCGATGGAGACACCCAGCTTCGCCGCGACCACCGACCGCGGGTGCGGGCCGTTGCGCCGCAGTTCGAGCAGCCACTCGGGCGGATCGGACTGCAACGCAGTCAACTCGTCGCGCGACACGACACCCTCCTGGAACTCGGCAGGTGTGGCTTCGAGGTACACACCCAGCTTCTTCGCCGCGGTAGCCGGCTTCATCGTCTGGGTGCTCTTGTGCGACGTCATGGTGCCAAGAGTAACGAGGATGTGCGGCGCTTCCGACCACGGCCGGTAGCCTGACGGAGTGACAGACGCGGTAGTGCCCCCTTCCTTCCGGCTCGCGTACGTCCCGGGGGTGACGCCCACCAAGTGGATCCGGATCTGGAACGAGCGGATCCCCGACGTGCCCCTCACCCTGATCGCGCTGTCCGCAGCCGACGCCCCCGCGGCATTGCGGCGCGGCGAGGCGGACGCCGGTCTCGTCCGTTTGCCGATCGATAGGACCGGCCTCAGCGCCATTCCCCTCTACGCCGAGACACCGGTCGTCGTCATTCCTCAGGATCACGTGGTGGCAGCGGTGGACGAGGTGTCCGCGGACGACCTTGCGGACGATGTCGCGCTGCATCCCCTCGACGACACCCTCGAATGGGACGAACTACCCGGATTACGTGCGACTGAGCGTCCGGCGACGACGGCGGACGCAATCGAACTGGTGGCGGCCGGGGTGGGAGTCGTCATCGTCCCGCAGTCGCTGGCCCGGCTGCATCACCGCAAGGACCTGACGTTCCGGCCCGTGACCGACGGCCCCGAATCGCGGATCGCCCTGTCGTGGCCCGAGGACCGGACAACGGAACTCGTAGAGGAATTCATCGGAATCGTGCGCGGGCGCACCGTCAACAGTTCACGAGGGCGTGCGCAGGCCGAGCCGGTGAAGAAAAAGCGTCCGGCGGCTGGTGCCACGCGGCAGCAGCGGACATCCGGGGCCGAAAACACACGTGCGGGCTCGGGGAAGCGCGGCGGCGCCCGCGGCAAACCCCGCCGCCGGTCGTGAATCCGCAGAGCGTCGCTGCACCGCGCCTCACTGCCACACGGTGAGAGCGCCCGCGCCTCACTGCCACACGGTGAGCGCGGCCGACTTCCCGAACAAGGCGGCCAGCTGCCCGTAGTCTTCGGCGCGCGCGCTCGACGAACGGAACACGAGTCCGATCGTCCGGCCGGGAGCCGGGTCTGCGAATCGGGCGGTGGCCAAGGGACCGCGCCCGGTCTCCACCCGTACCGCAGACTCGGGCACGAGTGTCACGCCGAGCCCCCCGGCCACGCACTGGACCACCGTGGACAGTGACGTCGCGCGGGTGTCGCCCGCCATCGGCTGGACGTCGGCCGAGCGGCACAGATCGAGAGTCTGGTCCCGCAGACAGTGGCCTTCGTCGAGGAGGAGGAGCGGTAACGCGCCCAGCACCGACGGCGAGATGCCCGTTTGCCCAGCCAGCTCATGCCCTTCCGGCACGAGCATCACGAAGTCCTCTGTGTACAGCGGTATTTCGGTGAGGCCTGCGGCGCCGCTGGGAAGGGCCATCACCGCGACGTCGAGTGAGCCGGTGCGCAGCGACTCCAGAAGGCGCGCAGTCTGATCCTCGATCACCTGCGGTTCCAGGGCCGGCATGTCCTTTCGGAGCGCCGGCAGCACTGCAGGCAACACGTACGGGGCCACAGTGGGAATCAATCCGATGCGCAGCGGTCCGGTGAGCCGCTCCCCTACTCCCGCCGCCGTCGCGACGAAACCATCGGTGGCTTCGAGGATGACCTTCGCTTGGCCGAGTAGTCGCTCACCGGCGGTGGTCACGAGAACCCGGCGGGTACTCCGCTCGATCAGCTGCACGCCGAGACCGCTTTCGAGGGCCGCGAGAGACTGGGACAGTGTGGGTTGACTCACACTCAAACGCGAAGCTGCAGTGCCGAAATGGCGGTGTTCTGCCACGGCGACGAACGCACGCAGCTGCGACAGTGTCGGTTGATAACTCTGATCAGCCATGCCTATCAGTGTAAAGGCATCTATCGGCTTTACCTTTCAGCCGCTTTCATGCAGAATGGAATCACACCAGAAAACGCGGGGCGCACGACGATAGTGCGACCCGCTTCCGGTACCGCATCCTCAACCGCGCCTTCGGGTGTGGTTGCTCTGCGTTCGACGTGTTCACAAGACAAGTAGGAGGACGAACATGGCTCTGCTCACCATCGGCGATCAGTTCCCCGCGTACAACCTGAAAGCCGTCATCGGCGGCGACCTGTCCAAGGTCGACGCCCAGCAGCCCGACGACTACTTCACCACCATCACCAGCGACGACCACGCCGGTAAGTGGCGCGTCGTCTTCTTCTGGCCGAAGGACTTCACCTTCGTGTGCCCCACCGAGATTGCCGCTTTCGGCAAGCTGAACGACGAGTTCGCCGACCGCGACGCCCAGGTGCTCGGCGCCTCCGTCGACAACGAGTTCGTTCACTTCCAGTGGCGTGCACAGCACGAGGACCTGAAGACCCTGCCCTTCCCGATCCTCTCCGACCTCAAGCGTGAACTGGTCGAGGCCACCGGCGTTCTCAACGCCGACGGTGTCGCCGATCGGGCCACCTTCATCGTGGACCCCAACAACGAGGTCCAGTTCGTCTCCGTCACCGCCGGTTCCGTTGGCCGCAACGTCGACGAGGTCCTGCGTGTCCTCGACGCACTGCAGTCCGACGAGCTGTGCGCCTGCAACTGGAAGAAGGGCGATCCGACGATCGACGCCGGCGAACTGTTGACTGCGAGCGTCTGAGCCATGACTGTCGAGAATCTGAAGAACTCGCTCCCCGAGTACGCCAAGGACCTCAAGCTCAATCTGAGTTCCATAGCGCGCAGCACCGTCCTGAACGAGCAGCAGTTGTGGGGCACCCTCCTCGCCACCGCAGCTGCCACCAAGTCGGCGACCACCCTGAAGGAGATCGCCGAAGAGGCTGCCGACTCGCTGTCGGCGGACGCCTACAACGCAGCTCTGGGTGCCGCGTCCATCATGGGCATGAACAACGTCTTCTACCGCACCAAGGGATACCTCGGCGGTAAGTACGACGACCTGCGCGCGGGTCTGCGGATGAACATCATCGGCAACCCGGGTGTCGACAAGGCCGATTTCGAGCTGTGGTCGCTCGCCGTCTCCGCGATCAACGGCTGCAACCACTGTCTCGAAGCCCACGAGAACACCCTCCGGCAAGAAGGTGTGGACCGTGAGGTGATCTTCGAAGCGATCCGCGCCGGTTCCATCGTCGCTGGTGTCGCCCAGGCCGTCGAGGCCAACGAAACCCTCGCCACCGCGAGCGTCTGACACGTCGCCGAGGTAGTGACGAAGGGCCCCGCACGCGCACTGCGCGTGCGGGGCTCTTCGTCGCCCCTCGGAGCGATAGAGTGCGCTAATGCCCATTCACGTAGACGTCGTCCGGGTGTTCACGGACGAGAACGGACGCCACGGCAATCCGCTCGGCATCGTCGACGCGTCGACTGTGCCGCCCGAGGACCGGCAGAAGGTCGCCGCCACACTCGGGTACAGCGAGACGATCTTCGTCGATCTACCCGCCCCGGGCGACCACCACGCCCGCGCCAGAATCTTCACACCCGGCACCGAGCTTCCCTTCGCAGGGCACCCGACCGTCGGGCTGTCCTGGTGGCTGCGCGAACGGGGTGCCGCCGTCACCACCGTGGACGTACCGGCCGGACCTGTGGCCACGCGCCATTCGGGAGCGATCACCTGGGTTCGGGCCAAGCCGGAGTGGGCACCCGAATTCTCGCTGTACCCGATGAACAGCGTGCGAGACGTCGAGGCGGCCGAACCGAAAAGGTTCGGAAAGGGTCATCACTATCTGTGGGCCTGGACGGACAAGGTGGAACACTCGATTCGTTCCCGAATGTTCGCACCTGATATGGGAATCGTGGAGGACGAAGCGACCGGAGCGGCCGCCGTCCGCATCACCGCCCACCTACGGCATGCCCTGCTGATCACGCAGGGCCGCGGCTCCCAACTGCGCACCACGTACGACCCGGCCGGCTGGGTCGAGGTCGGTGGCCGCGTGCGTGCCGAAAAGTCACGAACCCTCTGACGGACGACGGCCGCGCCCCGCGGCGAGGTCGGTGTCGCTGAGGACCACCTCGATCTCGCGGCCCAGCGTGACACCGGGGACCAGCGGCAATCGGTCGCCACTCCAGAACTTCCCGGGGTCGTACCAACTCGTGCGGCGATCCCCGGCAATGAGCCCCATCTCTTCGTAGGTCGTGGCGACCACCTCGGCGCAGTATGCGCTTTCGAGACTCCCCGAGTTGCTCCGCCTACGCGGGCCGACGGGGAGCCGTCCCCCGAACCAGCGGGACGCGAGCTTCGCGGTCGACGGGAACGGAGTTCCGTCGAGTCGCGCAATGGTCCGTAGCAGCGCGTCTTCCTGTTCCTTCTTCGCGGGTTCGGCGAGCTGTCGCAACCACCCCCGCTGGCCGTATCGCGCACCCCACACCTGGACAGCGGCCCGCAGATCGTGCAACTGCACGCCACGCTGGAAACGCCCGGTCCACATGTCCTGCAACGAATGTCCGAGTTCGGCGTGCCACATCAGAGGAGGCAGGTCGTCGAGTACCACCGACATGCCCACGTGGTTGACGGGGCTGTTGGTCAACGTCTGAATGGCCCGGTCCGCCGGCGACCCTCCGCGGAAGATCCAGATGTCACCGGTCCGGGTGACGTCCACCGCGGTGTCGAGGTCGATGCGGGAACCGGTCGATCGAGCGTCGGTATGCGAGGGCGCGTCCATGGGCCCTAGTGTCGTACGCCATAAATTCGTGCTCTAGCTTGATATTCTGAGGCATGCCTCGAACCGGACGCCCGAAGGCTGAGTTGATGTTGACCGATAGCGAACGCGAACAACTCGTTCGATG
>NZ_JANFQF010000026.1 GCF_024438035.1 Rhodococcus tibetensis | reverse complement strand
GTCGGCAACAAGGAGGCGCGCACGGAGATCGCGGCGATCAAGGTGGCTGCGCCCAACATTGCGTTGAAGATCATCGATCGGGCGATTCAGGTGCACGGCGGCGCGGGTGTCACCGACGATTTCCCGTTGGCAATGATGTATGCCCATGTGCGGACGCTGCGCCTCGCCGACGGTCCCGACGAGGTGCACAAGCTTTCCATCGCCAGACAAGAACTGCGCAAATATCGTTCGACTACCGACAACAACCACCATGGAGGAAACAAGTGAGCCAGGAACGTAGAACCGCCATCGTCACCGGATCGGCCCGGGGAATCGGCGCTGCCGTCGCAAAGCGGCTGGCGAGCGACGGTTACGCGGTCGCCGTCCTCGACCTCGACGAGTCCGCCTGTGCCGAGACCGTCGACGCGATCAAGTCCGCAGGCGGCGAGGCGCTGGCCGTGGCCGCGAACGTCGCCGACGAGGCCTCGGTCGCTGCGGCAGTCGAGCGGGTGGCGTCCGAACTGGGTGCCCCGACGATCCTGATCAACAACGCCGGGATCACCCGCGACAACCTGCTGTTCAAGATGACCGTCGACGACTGGGATGCGGTGATGAACGTGCACCTGCGGGGCGCCTTCCTGATGTCGCGCGCTGTGCAGAAGTACATGGTGGACGCCAAGTTCGGCCGCATCGTGAACCTCTCGAGCACCTCTGCGCTCGGCAACCGCGGGCAGGTCAACTACTCGGCGGCCAAGGCGGGTATGCAGGGATTCACCAAGACGCTGGCATTCGAGCTCGGCAAGTTCGGCGTCACCGCGAATGCCATCGCCCCCGGTTTCATCGAGACCGAGATGACCGCCGCCACCGCCGAGCGCGTCGGTATGGGCTTCGAAGACTTCAAAGCAGCTGCAGCGTCACAGATTCCGGTCAATCGTGTCGGACAGCCCGAGGACATCGCCCACACCGCGTCGTTCTTTGCGAGCGAAGGCGCCGGATTCGTTTCGGGGCAGGTCGTGTACGTCGCCGGCGGACCGAAGGACTGATCGAATGAAGGCATGGCGTGTGCACGAAGTGGGGCAACCAAGGGATGCCCTGACTTTCGAGGACGTCGCCGACCTGGAGCCGAAGCCGGGAGAGTTGCTGGTCAAGGTTCTTGCGGCTCCCGCCAACTTCCCGGACGTGCTGTTGTGTCGGGGCGAGTATCAGATCAAGCCACCGTTGCCCTTCACTCCGGGGGTGGAATTGTGTGGGGAGGTGGTGGGTCTCGGCGAGGGTGTCACCGAATTCGCGGTCGGCGACCGGGTGATCGGCATGCCGAGTCTGCCGAACGGCGGGTTCGCCGAGCTGGCCGTCATGGCCGTGGCGACAGCCTTCCCCGCTCCGGAGGCCCTCGACGACGCCGAGGCGTCGGCGCTCTCGATCGGGTATCAGACGGGGTGGTTCGCACTGCACCGGAGGACACAGCTGCAGGCGGGCGAGACTCTTCTCGTGCAGGCTGCGGCCGGTGGAGTGGGCAGCGCGGCTGTGCAGTTGGGCAAGGCGGCCGGCGCGAAGGTGATCGGTGTCGTGGGCGGCCCTGAGAAGGCCGAGTACACCCGAGCACTCGGCGCCGATCTCGTCGTCGACCGGCACAGTGAGGACTTCGTCGGCAAGGTGAAGGACTACACCGGTGGGCGCGGCGCGGACGTCGTGTTCGATCCGGTGGGTGGTGAGTCCTACTCGAAGTCCACCAAGTGCATCGCGTTCGAGGGAAGGATCATCGTGATCGGTTTCGCCAGCGGCACCATTCCGTCGCCTGGGCTCAACCATGCGCTGATCAAGAACTACTCGATCATCGGGCTGCACTGGGGCCTGTACAACGCTTACGACCCCGCGGCGATCAGAGAGTGCCACGCAGAGCTCACACGGTTGGCCGACGCCGGTGACATCAAGCCGATGATCAGCGAACGCCTCGGACTCAGCGACGTAGCGGACGGACTCGCCCGGCTCGGCGAGGGAACGACCGTCGGCCGGCTGGCCTTCTCGCCGGGCCGTTAGCTGCCGCCGACGTCACGTTTCTCGTACAGCTCCTCGAGGTTGTGCCGCAAGGTCGCCTCGGTGTTCTTCACGGCCGTCTCCACGAACGGTTCGACGATGAGCCCGAGCGCCTTGCCGGCCAAACCCCCGGGGAGCTTGTACGCGAAATCGACGCCCAGTTCGGTTTTGTCCGGCCCGAGCGATGAGAAGGTCCACGTGGAGGAGTTTGCCGCGCCGTCGAGCGATGCCAGCGTGATCACCCGGTCTTTTTCCCAGGCAGTCACCTCGAGGCGAGATCGCACAGTGGTCGGTCCGATATGAATCGACGCATCGAACGTCGACCCCAAACCCTGGTCGAATCCACCGATGGGCCGAAACTCCGAGACGCCGAACATCCAGTCGGGGACCGTCCTGTAGTCGTCTATGTATGTGAACGCCACGTCGATGGGGACGGCGGCTATCGCGGAGTGACGGACGTGGATCATCAGGTGGTCCCTGGCTCTCTGTCGGAAATGACTGTCGATCTGGGTGACCTCGCTCGACTCTAGTGAACTCCCGGTACCGAAGCACGCCGTCGCCGGGTCCCCACTTCGTTTCGGGACGGTCGTGGGCGGACTGATTTTGCTGCACGGCAGGAACTGTTCGGGCCACTCCGAAGCAGGTGTGATCCAGGCCATAATTTTCCCTCGAGGAGTCGCCGTGAAGACGAAAGCAGCGGTCGGCATCAGGGCTGTGCCACTCCGACGAGCATCTGCGAACCGGAGCCACACCGCTGCCGTTCGTGTGCGAAGGGTATGCAGAACATTTGCGACGAAGGGGCTGGTCTCCTCACCGGGCAGGCCATTGCCCCGACAAGACCTTCCGGGTCACGCTGGGCGGTGAGCCGGTTCTGCAAATGTGCCTGCTCGGTACCTTTTCGCCCTACGTGACGGTGAGCGAGGCGTCGGTCATCAAGATCGAGAACGACATCCCGCTGGACAAAGCAGCGCTCCTCGGCTGCGGTGTCTCGACCGGATGGGGCTCGGCCACACAGATCGGGGAAACGCAGGTCACCCTCAGCCTCTTCGAGCTCACTCCGCTGCAGAAACGGTTGCAGGGCGCCATCTTCGGCGGCGTCGGCCCGAGGTCGCAGATCCCGGCGCTCCTCGACCTCTATCGCAACGGAACCTGAGCTCGACGAGTTGGTGACCCGGACCTATCGCGTCGACCAGGTCAACGAGGGATACCAAGACATGCTGGACGGGAAGAGGCTGCGTGGGCTGATCGTGTACTCGGACGACGACTACTGAGAAGGAAAGCTCTACCGTATGTCCCATGACGGTTAACGGCACGGCAGCCAGTTCGTGGCGCGAGTACACGGACCAGGGATTGTCCAAGGTTCTGGCGGCCGCCTTGGCGGCGTTCGTCGAAAAAGGGTACGACGGCGCTTCGATTCGTGAGATCGCCTCCCGGGCTGGACTTTCGGTGCCCGGTCTCTATCACCATTACCCCTCCAAGCAGGCGCTGCTCGTGGGGTTGACCAATGCGGTCATGCGCGAGCTGCTCGATCGCAGTCGTGCGGCCGTCGCCGAGGCGGGGCCGACTCCGGGGGAGCGGTTCGACGCGGTGATCGAGTCACTCCTGCGATTTCATATGTATCGGCGTGAGCAGTCGTTCGTCGCGTCGCGGGAGACGCGAAGCATGGAGCTGGAGAGTAGGCGGGCCTACATTGCGCTGCGGGACGAGCAGCAGCAACTGGTCGACGACATCGTGCGCGACGGCGTAACCGCGGGCCTGTTCCGGACGCCCTTCCCCGAGGATGCGAGCCGCGCTGTGGTGACGATGTGTGTCTCGGTTGCCACCTGGTACCGGGAGGACGGCCCGCTGTCGCCCGACGAGATCGTCGAGCGGTATGTGGTGATCGCACGTAGCACGGTGGGTGCCGTCGACTGACGTCTTGACCGGGCTGCATTCCTGTGGGATCGTCGACCCCAGCTCCAACCGAGCGAGTGATCGGTCGGTCCCGGGCATTCGTACTGACTGGAGGTAGTGGTGGCGATCGATCTGACCTATGCACCGGAGGTGACGGCGCTGGTCGAGAAGACCAGGGCGTTCACACGTGAGGTGGTACTGCCTGTCGAGGACGAACACGGCGGCGACATCACCGCGGCAGGTGGCGACGCCCTGCGGGTCGAGCTGCAGAAGGCCGCCAAAGAGGCCGGTGTGTTCGCCCCTCATGCTCCCGTCGAATACGGCGGACACGGGTTGAACATGACAGACCGCACCCCGGTCTTCGAAGAAGCCGGCTACTCGCTGTTCGGCCCGATCGCCCTCAACATCGGTGCGCCCGACGAGGGCAACGTCCACATGCTCGCGCACATCGCCAGTGCGGAGCAGAAGGAGCAATTCCTCGCTCCCCTCGCCCACGGCGACGTGCGGTCGGCTTTCGCCATGACCGAACCCTCCCCGGGCGCCGGGTCCGATCCGTCGGCGTTGACCACCCGGGCGGAGAAAGTGACCGGCGGCTGGAAGATCAACGGGCACAAGTACTTCATCACCGGCGCCGACGGTGCCGGATTCTTCATCATCTTCGCACGGACGTCGGGGCAGCCCGGCGACCGCGGTGGTGCCACGATGTTCCTCACCCCTGCCGACGCAACCGGGCTGAAAGTGGGGCGTCACATCGACACGCTCGACCGGGCGATGATCGGGGGCCATTGCGAGGTGTTCTTCGAGGACCTGTTCGTACCCGACAGCGGTGTGCTCGGTGAGGTGGACCAGGGATTCGCGTACGCGCAGGTGCGGCTCGGCCCGGCGCGGATGACGCACGTCATGCGTTGGCTCGGTGCCGCGCGCCGCGGTCACGATGTCGCGGTGGCCCACGTCGCTCGGCGAGAAGGCTTCGGTGGCAAGCTGGGCGATCTGGGCATGGTTCAGAAGATGGTCGCGGACAACGAGATCGACATCGCCGCTACCAGGGCGTTGTTGACACAAGCTTGCTGGGAGCTCGACCAGGGTGGGCACGCGAGTAACGCCACGTCCATCGCCAAGACGTATGCCGCGGAGGCGATCTTCCGGATCGTCGACCGCTCGATCCAGATGTGCGGCGGTCTCGGCGTGTCCGGCGACCTGCCGCTCGCCCGGCTGTCCCGCGAGGTGCGTCCGTTCCGGGTCTACGACGGACCGTCCGAGGTGCATCGCTGGGCGATCGCCAAGCGCGTCATCGGCGCCGCGAAGAAGGCCGCGCGGGAGGCGGGCGCATGACCGAGCATCGCGGGCTCGATCTCGTTGCTCTGGAGAAGTTCCTGTCCGAGTCCGGCGTTCCCCTCGACGGCGAACTACGGGCCGAACTGATCTCGGGCGGAAAGTCCAACCTCACCTACGCAATTTTCGACGACTCCTCGCGGTGGGTGCTGCGAAGGCCGCCCACTGCGGGGCTCACCCCGTCCGCGCACGACGTGGCCCGCGAATTCCGGGTCACCTCGGCGCTGCAGGCCACGAGTGTTCCCGTTGCCGCCACGGTGGCGCTGTGTGAAGACGACAGCGTGATGGGTGCACCTTTCACTGTTGTCGAACACGTCACGGGACAGGTGATCCGCACCCAGACAGAGCTTGATGCTCTGTCCGACAGGGAGATCGACTCGTGCGTGGACGAATTGGTCCGGGTGATCGGTGACTTGCACAACGTGGACTATTCGGCCGTCGGCCTGGGAGAATTCGGGCGTCCGGACGGATACGTGGCCCGGCAGGTGAAGCTGTGGGCCGGCCAGTGGGCCAGGGTCAAGACCGAAGACTCTGCGGACGTCGATCGCCTGCACGCCGCTCTCGCAGAATCCGTTCCCGCCCAATCGGAGTCGTCGATCGTGCACGGCGACTACCGGATCGACAACACCATCCTCTCGGCCGGAGACGTGACCAAAGTCGCGGCGGTAGTGGACTGGGAATTGTCGACTCTCGGCGACCCCCTCACCGACGTGGCTCTGATGTGCGTCTATCGGGAGCCGGCATTCGACCTCGTGCTCGGCGAAGCAGCGGCGTGGACGAGTCCGCGGATGCCGTCCGCCGACGATCTGGCCCAGCGGTACACCGTGGCGTCCGGTCGCGAACTGAAGAACTGGAACTTCTACCTGGCGTTGGCCAATTTCAAACTGGCCGTCATTGCCCAGGGAATCCACCACCGGTACCGCGCGGGTGCCACGGCCGCCGAGGGGTTCGACAAGGCTGGTGAGTCGGTGCCCGTGCTTGTCGCCGCCGGACTGCACGCACTGAAGGGGAAGTCGGCATGAACAGGTCTGCACTGATCACCGGTGCGTCGCGCGGAATCGGGCTCGGTATCGCCACCCGCCTCGCCGAAGCGGGATATGGGCTTACCCTCAGCGCGCGCGACGCCGAGCGTCTCGAAGTCGTGGCCGATGAGCTGCGCGCGGCCGGCGCGAAGGAGGTCGTCGTCGTAGCCGGCGACCTCGCCGACGAGGCCTCTGCCGGCCGGGTGGTGACCGCGCATGCCGACACGTTCGGCGCCTTGAATGCGTTGGTGCTCAATGCAGGTGTGGGGACGGCGGGGCCGATCGGCGAGTTTCCGATGCGCCGCTTCGGCAAGAGTGTCGATGTGAATCTGCGGGCCCCGTTCAGCCTGCTGCAACAGGCGCTGCCGATGCTCCGGACGGCCGCGAGGGAGAACCCGGCGAAGGGCGCCAAGGTTATCGCCCTGGCCTCGATCACCGGCGTGTACGCAGAGGCGGGACTGGCCGTCTACGGGGCTACCAAAGCCGCCCTGATGTCACTGGTCGAGACACTCAACGTGGAGGAGTCGGGCAACGGAGTCTCCGCCACCGCACTGGCTCCCGCGTTCGTCGACACCGACATGTCTGCGTGGATCCACGACAAGATTCCGCCGGAGTCGATGATCGAGGTGGATGACATCGTCGAACTGGTGGACGCCCTGCTGCGACTGTCGTCCCGCGCGATGGTGCCCAAGATCGTCGTCGGGCGCGCGGGAACGGATGGGTACCGAGCCTGAGCGGTCGTCAGTCCTCGTCGTCCCCTTTCGCTTCGCCGCGCTTACGGAAGAACTTGAATCCGGGGACGCCCTGGATCGCCTGACGCACGCCCTGCACCTCCTCGAGAAGAAGGTGAATCTCCGGGGACACCGTGTCGAGGCTGGCTAGGATGGGCAGCACACCCTCCATACGCAGGGTCAGTTCGGGCAGATGATTCACCAGCCCGATCGCCGCATGAATCTCTTCCTCTGACAGGTCGTCGACGAACCGTGCCGCCATCGGCGCCGCCTTGGTCGCGAGCGGCTCGTACAGGCCGATCAGCGTCTGAGCCGAATTGGACACCTCCGTGGTCGAGGTGACGACGGTAGCGGCTCGGTCGGCTACCTCGTTCGCCTTGGCGACGGCCATCTCTGCCCGTTCGCTGATCGCCTCGATCCGAGTGATGAGCACCTCGACTCGGTCGAGGAGGGCGCCGATCCGGTCGGGAAGTGAGGCAGCGAGACCGGCAGTGTCCATCGACCAGCGGGCCAGACCCGTGGCGGTGCGCACGAGGTCGTCGGGGCCGGGGAATACGAGAGCCATTCCCACATCCTGCCTGATGCCTTCGCGCGGACGTCCCGCAACGGACCTCGTGGGACTCGGGCGTTACGAAGTCTCACGTTTCGGCGTTCCCAGGCGTCTACCTGTCAGAGGTCAACACACCTGGAAGGATTGTTCCCGTGAATGCCGAGCGAGCAGCACACACCGTCATCGATTCCCCGATCGGTCCCCTGACGCTGGTCAGCGTGGACGGGGTCCTCAGCGGCGTCTACATGGTCGAACACCGGCATCAGCCCGATGTCGCCACATTCGGTGAACGGGACGAGGGCGGTTTCGACGCCGCCGCGACCCAACTCACCGAGTATTTCGACGGCGGACGTACCGAGTTCACGCTGCCCCTCGCCGCCCGCGGTACGCCGTTCCAGCGACGGGTATGGGACGCGCTCCGGACTATCCCGTACGGGCAGACGCGGACGTATCGGGAATTGGCGGAATCGCTCGGCAGCCCGACGGCAATCCGCGCGGCGGCCGCGGCGAACGGCAAGAATCCGATCAGCATCATCGTTCCGTGTCACCGGGTCGTCGGCACCGACGGCAGCCTCACCGGGTACGCGGGCGGCCTCGACCGCAAGCGTTTCCTGCTGAACCGTGAAGCGCAGCGGGCGGGGATCCGGCTGAACCGATGGGCCTGATTCCGTTCGAGCAGATCGTAGCCGAGCACGGCCCCACGGTATTGCGGGTCTGCCGGGCGGTGGTCGGCCCGGTAGACGCCGAGGACGCGTGGTCGGACACGTTCCTCGCGGCCCTGCGTGCGTACCCCGATCTGCCGCCGGGAAGCAATGTCGAGGCCTGGCTCGTGACCATCGCGCACCGCAAGGCGCTCGATCACATCCGGGCCCGCGGCCGCCGGGCCGTTCCGACCGATCACGTTCCCGAGCAGACCACCGACCGCGGGCTGCCCGGAAGTGGCGACCCCGAATTGTGGGAGGCGGTGGGCGCCTTGCCGATGAAGCAGCGCGCCGCCGTCGCCTACCGCTACCTGGCGGGACTGCCCTACGCCGACATCGCGGTGATTCTCGGCAATTCGCCTGATGCTGCCAGGCGAGCGGCATCCGATGGTATTGCCGCACTGCGCAAGTCGCGCTCGATCTCGGTAAGTGGAGAAATCAGATGAACACCATCCCGGACATCATCGACGCCTTGTCCGTGTCGGAATCCGACGTCGACTGCCGACTCCGCGCCCGGCTCGCCGCCGCCGCCGACGACGCCGGACTGCTCGATGTCGCGTACCGAACCGTGGACAGTCCCGTCGGTTCGCTGCTCCTTGCCGCGACCGACCGTGGCCTGGTGCGGGTCGCCTTCGCCGGTGAGGGGCACGATGCGGTTTTGCAGAAGCTCGCCGAGCAGATCAGTCCCCGGATGCTCCGTGCGCCCGCCCGGCTGGACGCGGTTGCCCGCGAACTCGAGGAATACTTCCTGGGGGAACGCACGTCATTCGACGTCCCTCTCGACTTCCGCCTTGCGAGAGGTTTCCGACGGGAGGTGCTCACCCACCTACCCGAGATCCGCTACGGCCAGACCTGGAGCTACGCCACCGTGGCGGCTGCGGCGGGCAGTCCCCGTGCCGTTCGGGCCGTCGGAACGGCCTGCGCGACCAATCCTCTACCCGTGGTGGTGCCCTGTCACCGAGTGGTGCGCAGCGACGGCAGCCTCGGCCAGTACGTGGGCGGGGCCGAAGCGAAATCCCTTCTGCTGACGTTGGAGGCCGCAGCGTGAGGGTTCTCCTGCCCTATCGCGACCCCTTCACGCACGCTCCGCTGTGGAGTGCATTGCGGGCACACACCGTCGCCGGTCTCGAGCGGCACGACCCCGACACCGGAGCCCACACGCGAGTGGTGAATGCTGCCCACGGACCCGCCTTGGTCACCGTCGTCGTTCGCCCCGAGCGCCGGCATGTCGAGGCCAACATGGTCCCGGCGCATTCCGCAGATGTCGGGGAGCTGACCGATATCGTGCGCCGCTGGCTCGACCTGGACGCAGACCCGCTGGCAATCGACGCCGCACTCGGCCGGCACCCTGAACTTGCGTCGCTGGTGGCGCTGCGACCGGGGCTGCGGCGGCTGGGCTGCGTGGACGGCTTCGAGACCGCGATCCTCACGGTGCTGGGGCAGCAGGTGTCGCTCGCCGCGGCCCGGACGTTCGGTGCCCGGCTGGTCGCCGCGTACGGGCGGCCTGTGCACGGCGACTTCTGTGCGTTTCCCACACCCGAGGTGCTGGCGGACCGGTCGCCGGAGGAGTTGCGTTCGGCGATCGGTCTCACCGGAGCCCGGGCGCGTACCGTGCATGCGCTGGCCGAGGCCGCCGCGGGCGGGTTGCCGCTCGACTCCGACACCGAACCGGTGGAGTTCCGGGCCGGCTTACTCGCACTGCCTGGGATCGGACCGTGGACGGCTGACTATCTGACGGTGCGAGTGCTCGGCGACCCGGATGCCTTTCCGGCCGACGACCTCGTTCTCAAACGTGCACTCGGAGTCGGCAAGGGCAGTGACGCCACCGCTGTCGCCGAGGCGTGGCGGCCGTGGCGTGCGTATGCCCTTTTCCACCTGTGGACCGCAGAAGCCTTCTAGTTGTTGCGGGACAGGAGGTTACGCTTGCGCAGTGGTCTCGTGTCCGCTAAGGGGGAGTAGTGCCGCGTAGGAATGCGGCAAGAACGCTTCGCAGCGAGACAGTTTCGTTGACGGCAGTTCGGTAGAACACCAGCGAGTCTGTGAGGGCGAGCAGTTCTTCGACACGCGCATTCGAGTTGGGGAGACCTGCCCTGGTCAGGGCCGAAGCCGCTACTTGTCGGGTGACGGTGTGCACCTCGGACTGGTTCGTCAGCTGCCGCCGAAGGTGTGACGCATCATCGAGTTCGAGCATCAGGGCGTAGCGGGCTCTCATGTCATCGCGTCGGGCCGCGAGAGTCTCGATGAGTCCCGCGATCAGCGCGGCAAGCTGGTCGGAGTCAAGGTGGCGTTCGCCCTCGAATGTCGTGTCCAGCGCGGCAGCGAGCTCGTCGGCGTCAGCCTTCGAGCGGGCGGTGAGCGCGTCGACGATGAGTTCCATCAGCGCTGCCCGCGTCTTTGCGTGGTACGAGGTCGATCCCTGCGGTATCCGCGCCTCGCGGTCGACGGCGCGGTGGGTCAGAGCGCGAACGCCATCGCGGGCGATGATCCGGATACCGCTGTCGGCG
This sequence comes from Rhodococcus tibetensis, assembly GCF_024438035.1. Taxonomy (GTDB): domain Bacteria; phylum Actinomycetota; class Actinomycetes; order Mycobacteriales; family Mycobacteriaceae; genus Rhodococcus_F; species Rhodococcus_F tibetensis. The sequence goes on along the minus strand of NZ_JANFQF010000026.1, from coordinate 77,215 downwards.
ATTGTCTCCCGCCGCCCGATGCAGCGTCGCATCCTCGAACGGAACCTACTCGTGGAGCAGTTCCTGCTCGGCAAGGCAGGCCCCGCGCTGACAGCTGCCGAGGCCGATCACTACCGAATGGTCCAGCCCACTGCAGAAGCCCGACGTGCACTAGCCGTCATGCCCGAACAGATCCTCTCCGCGCGCCCCCTACTGGAACGGCTCGAACACGACGTGCCCGCACTCCTCGGAGACAAGCCGACCTTGGCGGTGTGGGGAATGCGAGACATGGTGTTCCGGCCGAAAACGTGTCTCCCGCGGATTCGTGCCGCGTTCACCGATCTTGACGTCGTCGAGCTACCGCAGGCGAAGCACTTCATCCAGGAAGACGCACCGGATCAGAACACGGCAGCGATCATCGCGCGATTTCTCTGATTCGACGCCGTCATTCCCCGGCTGAGCGCAGCCACACATCTGAGAACTCGCCACCGGCGCCACGAACGTTGTGGCCTTTTACTTCTAGTCCTTCGCTTTCGCCAACTCGGACGGCCACCAGATCTTCTTGCCGATGTCGTGCGAGAGGGCGGGAACGAGGATGCTGCGCACGATGATTGTGTCGAGGAGCACGCCGAAGGCCACCGCGAAACCGACCTCGGCGAGGAACACCAGAGGAAGTACACCCAACACGGCGAACGTCGCAGCGAGGACGACACCGGCGGACGTGATCACGCCACCGGTGACCGCCAGTCCGCGCAAAACGCCCGACCGGGTCCCGTTTTCCTGGGTTTCCTCGCGCACACGGGTCATCAGGAAGATGTTGTAGTCGATACCCAGTGCCACGAGGAAGACGAACGCGAACAGCGGGAACGCCGGATCGGCGTTGGCGAAGTGGAAGACGTGTGTGAAGAAGAACCCGCACACTCCCAGAGTGGCTGCGAACGACAACACCACCGTGGCGATGAGGATGACCGGTGCGAGCAACGCGCGCAGGAGCACGGCGAGCACCAGGAAGATGACGACCAACACGATGGGGATGATCAGGTTCCGGTCGTGCACGGACGCCGTCTGCACGTCGAGCGTGGTTGCCGTGCTTCCGCCGACCAAGCCGTCGGCGCCGGGCACGGCGTGCACCGTCTCACGCAACCGCTCCACGGTCGCCAGGGCTTCCGGGGAATCGTACGAGTCGGCGAGCGTCGCGTTGACCACCATGCGACCGTCGATCGGTGCCGCGATGAGGAAGTCGGGCGGGCAGCCGGTCTGTCCCGCTGCGGCTGACGCCACCGCCTCGGGGTTCGATTTGACAAGTGCTGACAACTTCTCGACATCGACCTGTGGGCATACTGCGCCGGGCTCTTTCGACACCCCGTCGACCGCGCTGACTGCGTCGATGACTGCCTGCGTCTGCGCGGCGTTGGTGACGATCACGGCGGGAGCGCCGGCTCCGGGATCGAACTTGGAGTCGTAGAGTTCCTGCCCGACGACGGCGTCGGGGCGGTTGGTGAAGTTTTCGGCGGACGACAGCCCATCCGTTTTCAGACTGCCGATGCCCACCAGGAACAGTGCGGCCAACAGCACCGTCGTACCGATCCAGAACGGGCGGTCCTTGCTGCCGACCTGGGCGGCGATCTTGCCCCACAGACCGTGGGTGGTGAGATCCGCTGCTTCGTCCACCAGAGGTTTGCGTGGCCAGAACACCCACCGGCCCGCCGCAGCCAAAGCCACCGGAAGGAAGCTCATCATCACCAGATACGTGCAGGCGATGCCGATGGCTGCCACGGGACCGAGGCTCTTGTTGGAATTGAGCTCCGAAAATGTCAGGCACAGCAAACCCAGAATGACAGTGACTGCGGACGCCGTGATGGCGGGAGCAGACTCCCGCCAGGCCTTCGCCATCGCGTCGAATCGGCTGGGATAGAAATGGAGCTCCTCCCGATACCGAGAGATCAAGAGCAGGGCATAGTCGGTGCCCGCGCCGATCACCAGGACGAACAGGATGCCCTGGCTCTGCCCGGTGAGCGTGAGAGCTTCTGCCTTCGCGAGGAAGTAGATGACCATCGATGCCAGTCCCAGGGCGAGCAACGCCGAGAACAGCGGGAAGAACCACAGCACCGGTGACCGATACACCACCAGCAGGATCAGAACGACGACAAGCAGAGCGGCGCCGAGCAGGGCGCCGTCGAGTCCGGCGAACGCATCGATGAAGGCCACGAGCAGACCACCGGGTCCGGCGGGGAGCACCTCGAGACCACCGGCTGCGTTCTCGGCCGCGGTAAGCACATCCTGTTCGGTGGTGGCGAGCACGTCACCTGCCACCGCAGTGCCGTTCTCCTTGGCGACGAGGGGAACGAAGATCGACGCGGTGGTGCCGTCCTCGGAGAACTGGGGTTGCGACATTCCCTCCGCGTCGACGCCCTCGACAGTGGCAATGTTCTCGCGGGCCTGCGCGATGGCAGCCTTGTCCTGGTCGGTGAGCGCGGTGTCGCGGTGGAACAGCACGAAACCGGGGATGGTCTCCACCGTGAGGAACTTGGATGACTCGTTGGTGACGACGGTCGACTCAGCGGTACTGGACAGGTAGGCGGCGTTGTCGTTCTTCTGGACCTCGGTCAGCTTTCCTTGGAACGACCCACCGAATCCCCCGGCAAAGAATGCGATGATCGCGATGGCCACGATGGTGAACGCAGGCCAGCGGAATTTGCGCGACGCCCCGCCGCTTGTGCCCCGGTCCGTCGAATCCAACTTGGTCATGGGTTCTCCTTCGCCGCCCCCACCAGCAATGGGTCCCAGTACACCACGCGGAGCCCATCGGCGACACCGGAAATCGGCGTGCTCAGGGCTCGATGGAGCTCTCGCCGTAGCAGTCCCGCACCGCCACATCCATCGGGAACCGCACCGGTGTGTCACCGAAGAGAAGCCGAGTGGCGACGTCGACGGCGGCGAGAACGTGCCGGGTAGCCGACTCCGGGTTCCGGGTGTGCACCATCACCTCGTCGTGCTGGAAGAAGACCAGTTCGCTGTCGGAATCGCCGGCGAGCCGGCGTCGCAGATCGCCGAGGACACAGAGCGCCCATTCGGAGGCGGTGGCCTGCACCACGAAGTTTCGGGTGAACCGGCCACGCGAACGGGCGTCACCGTGTGACCAGAAGTCGGGTGCCGGCGGTGGGCAGGCCCGGCCGAGCCATGAATGCACCACCTCACCGCGTTCGCCCGCGCGGGCGGCCTTCTCCACGTACTCGACCGCGACGGGGAAACGCGTGCGCAACAGCGTGAGCAGCGAACGGGCCTCACCTGCCGTGGCGCCGTAGAGAACGCCGAGGATCGCCACCTTGGCCTTGGCCCGGTCACCGTCGAACGTCTCTGCGGCCACCGGTGCATAGAGGTCGTCCGCACCGGCCGCTGCCACCATGCGCGGGTCACCCGACATGGCCGCCAGAATGCGCGGCTCGAGCTGACCCGCATCGGCGATGACGAAGGTGTGGCCCGGGTCGGCGATCACGCTCGAACGCAGCGGCTTCGGGATCTGCAGAGCCCCACCACCACGACTCGCCCAGCGGCCCGACACGACACCACCAGGCACATAGACCGGCCGGAAGCGGTTGTCGCGTACCCAGCTGTCGAGCCACTGCCAGCCGTTGGTGCTGAACAACTTCGACAGATCGCGGTGATGCAGGAGGAAGGGCACGGCGGGGTGCTCGATCTCGCGCAGCAGATGCTTCCGCGTCGACACGAGTTCGATGCCCTCGCGGCGGAAGGCGTCGATGACCTCCACGTGGGACGCCGGGTTGATGCTGCGGCCGAAGGCCGCACCGATCTCGGCGGAGACGTTCTGGATGCGCTGCGGAAGGTCGTACCCCACCGGCCGCGGCCCCAGTGCGGCTTCGAGGAAAGCCTTATGGGCGGCGGCGGAGAAGGGCAATCCGTCGAAGCTCATCTCCGCGGCGGCGAGCGCCCCTGCCGACTCGGCCGCGACCAGCAGATCCAGCCGGGAATCGGTGCCGATCGTCCTCCGTTGTTCGGCGAAGCCGGCCACCACGTGTTCCGGATCCGCGACCGGCGCGGCATCGAACAGGCCGAGGCGATCGTCGGTGAGCGGTTCCTCGGTGGGCGCCGCCGGGACGCCGTCGCGCATGCTCAGGATCGCGTGGGTGAGGGCGAGGTCGTGACAACGCCCGACTCGAACTCCGGCCTTCAGCAATGGGGTGTAGACGGCCGCGGTGCTCGTCCAGATCCAGCGGGGATGATCGGCGGCTTCGATGTCGCGGACCGCAGCGCTGGCGTCGGAGTGACGGCGTGGCGATTCGAGCGGAACTCCGGCCGAATCGGTGCGGATCGTCGTCGCACCACCATCGGCGCCCGGAACCATCACCACTCTCACGGGCCCAGTCTGCTCCCCACCTCCGACAGGCTGGGACGCCGCCGTCGGTAGCGAGGAAACCCGCAGGTAGGGCAGTACACTGAAGCGAGACGCTTCTCGCTGGAAGGAGGCGCATTCGATGGCAACCATCGAGGAGTTCGAGCGGACGGTGACCGACAAGGTGATCGCCGGACTCCACTGCACATTCGCCGACTACAAGGCGCGGGGAGTCGAAGCTTCCGAACTCGGCGATGCCGATCAGTTCGTCAACCGGATCCTGGCGGCCGTCCCGGCCCCGCATCCCTGGTATGAGCAGTTCGGAACGTATTGGTCGAGTTCGTCCGCCTGATTCACTCCCCGCCCGCGAGCACGGGTTCTGGTGCGCTCGGCGCCTTGTGCCGGCGATGCAGACCTTTCCGGTCGTAGAAGCGGGTGACGGCAGCCCCGAAGATCAGGCCGATGAGCAGACCGCCGGCGGTCATCCACACTGCGTGGATGAGCCCTGCGTCGCCCTTCGCGCCGAAGTACAAGATGGCGCGCACACCGATGTAGATCTGGTGCATCGGCTCGAACTCGCCGAGCCAGGTATACAAGCGCGGTGCAGCCTCGAGAGGGATGGTGCCCCCCGAGGAAGGCAACGCGAGGACGACGAAGATCATGAGGTTGATGAGCAGCCCGAGATTGCCGAACGCGGCCATCACCGACATCGCCGTGATGCCCACAGCAGCGATGGCGAAAGCCCCGTACTCCCACAGGGCCAGCGGGTCGGTGATCGGTAATCCCAGTGCCGAGCTGATCCAGAGGTACAGCCCGGAGACGATCCCCGCGAGCAGCGTCATGACGGCCCACTTGACCAGCAGGGTGTTGAAACGTGAAATCGGCACGGCCTCGTTGTGCAGGTACAGGGGCCCGATCTCGGTGGGGGTGAATCCCAGCATGCCGTCGACGAGAGTGCTCGCGATGGTGGCGCCGGTGAAGCCCGCGAGGACGAGGAGCAGGGCGTAATAGAATGCTGCCAGACCGTAGCCGGTGCCCTCGGGCAGGGGGTTGTGGGCGACGATCCGCACGTCGATGGGGTCGGTGAGGACAAGTCGGCTGGCGCCCGACAGCTGGGCGTCGGGTGCGGTGGCCGCGAGCTGCTGGGTCACCTGGGCCGTGAGTTGCTCGCCCATCGTCTGATTGGCTTTGTCCATCGCCATCTGACCGATGTTCGACACCAGATTGGCACTGATCGTTCCCGCCCGCGGATTGGTGTATACGGTGATGACCGGCCGCTCCACGTCACCGGGAATCACACTCGCCTGCGCCAGGATGAACGTGCGTTTCGTGAAATCGCTCGGAATGACGATGGCACCGTAGAGGTCACCGTTGTCGAGTTCCGACTGCGCCTCGGCGATCCCGATTCGCCGAAGTTCCACCTTCTCGGGGTCGACACCGTCGATCAGTCCCGCCTCGATCTGGTCACCGAGGTTCTGCTGCTGGGGCGGAGTCGAGCCGGGGAGTGCATCACCCTCGTCCTGGTTGACGAGCGCGATCGGGAAATGGTCGAGATTCTTGGTGGGGTCGAGCATGCCGCCCATGTACAGCGCGGCCAGCAGCGACATGACGATCGACACCAGCAGCAGCGGGGCGATCCAGAAGCGTGGTGTCCGGAGCACGTTTTTCTTGCCGGCCCCGCTCGTCTCGTGTGCCATCGCCCCTCGCGTCCTCCCGTGTCGACATCGGGCCGCCCCGCAGGCCCGACCAGCCGGGTCAAGCCTAGGCGGTGGTCCGCGCAATGCCGGTCCGACCCGAGGACTCGGTTGGGTCGCGGTCGTTGTCGGCGGCCGCCTTGTATGCCGATTCGGACATGCCGCGGTGCCAGTATCCGATGAGCAGCACCTGCGAACGATCGAGCCCGGCCTCTGTGCGCAGGTATCGGCGGAGTTCGCGGACGGTCGCCGATTCGGCACTCACCCACGCGAACATCGCGGATCGGTCCGCCGGGAGGGGAGCGGCCCGGACGTTCTCGGCGAGCCGACTGCCGCCACCGTGCCGGTACAGCCACTCCACCTCGACACCGGCCGGATGGCGCAGATCGTGCCGCTCGAGCTCGTCGGCGACCTCGATCAGCACGCGTCCCGACGCGTCCACCGGGAGATCCTCGAGGATGGCGGACATGGCGGGAAGTGCCGACTCGTCGCCCGCGAGCAGGTACCACCGCGCGGGACGGATCGATTTTCCGCCGCCGCCGAGCACGCCCAGCCGATCCCCGGGCGCGGCGCCCCGGAGCCACCGCGCTGCGACGCCCTCGTCGCCGTGGTCGACGAAATGCACGTCCAGTTCCGCGTTTTCCCGGCTGAGCCGCCGCACTGTGTACGTGCGTACGAGTTGCCGTCCCTCGGGGTCCGGCCACCGGTAACGGCCGTCGGCGTCGGAGTCGGGAAGCAGCAGGCCGTGTACCGGATGCGGGAAACACAACTTGATGTTGGGTACGCACGATCCAGCGGCGTAGTCGAGCACCTCGGTTCCGGCGAAGCGGACGCACGTCATCCGCGGGGTGACCGGGTGAATGTCTGCGACCTGCAGGACGAGCGGGAGCCGAGGCGTGCTCATCGGGCGGCCGTGACGTCGAACCAGGCGTCGAGGGTCGGCTCCCCGACGAGGTCGACGAGATCGACGGCCACGCCGGCCGTCCGCCACCGTTCCACCAGCGCCATGACGCGCACAGAGTCCATTCCCTCGTCGAGAAGGTTCGCCGAATCATCGAGTTCGGCAACCGGGACGCCGAGGATGTCGGCGACATCCTCGCGAATACGGCCACGGCTGAGTGCGGTCTTCGGGGCAGAGCTCACTGGTTTCCTCCGGTTCGTCGCTCGGATCTCGACTCGTTGAGCCGCTTCGGCGACATGGGGTAGGTTGCTGAGTTAGTGAAGCCTAAGCATAGTTGTTCTGGGTTCCCGCGAGCGGGTACGGAGAGCTTCTGCAACCGAGTGTGAATGGATGACGATGGCCGGATTCTCGAGATACGCAATCGACTTGACGCCGCTACGGACGAGTCGCGAATTCCGGTACATCTTCGTTGCCCGCACCATCTCGATCTTCGGACTTGGCCTCCTACTGGTGGCGGTGCCGCTGCAGGTGTACGACATGACGGGTTCCACACTCTCCGTCGGCGCGGCCAGCATCGTCGTGGGATCGTCGGTATTCATCGGAACTCTGTTCGGTGGAGTGATCGCGGACAGGTACGACCGGCGACCCGTCATCGCTCTCGCGCGCGCCGGCGCGGGTATCGCCTTCGCGATCCTGGCGCTCAACGCGTTCTTGCCGACACCGCAGCTGTGGGTGATCTACCTGTGTGGCGTGATCGAGGGATTTGCAGGCGGCATCTCGTCGACTGCCTTGATGGCCGTGATTCCGTCGCTCCTCCCGAAAGACAAGATGGCGGCCGCCGGGGCACTGATGACGGTCATGGCCGACCTCGGCACCGTTGCGTCGCCGGCGATCGGCGGCATGATCATCGCGGCGACCTCGGTGGGCACCAACTATGTGCTGGCCGCCGTCTCCTCGGCGATCACCGCCTACTGCATCGCCCGGTTGCCTTCGCTGCCGCCGCCCGTCGAGAACACCGAGGGACCACTGCGTTCGATCGTCAGCGGATTCACCTACGCCGCGAAGGATTCCGTGGTGGGCGGCACTCTGCTCGTAGGCTTCTGCGCGATGATGCTCACGGGATGGAACGTCCTGCTGCCCGCCTATGCGAGTGAGGTGCTCCATACCGGCCCCGCCGCAACCGGATTCCTCTACAGCGCACCCGCCGTGGGCGCTCTCACCGGATCGCTCACCAGCGGCTGGACCGGGACGGCCCGTCGAGGCGGGCTCGTGGTGTTCCTCGCGGCGATGATCGCGGCGGGAGGTCTGGTCGGTGTGGGCGCCGTGCCGATGTTCGCCGTCACGTTCCTCGGTCTTGCGGCACACGGATTCGGACGGGTCGTCGGGGACATCCTGCGCTACGCGGTGATCCAGACCGAGACACCGGAGGAATACCGGGGCCGCGTCGCCGGTGTGTGGGGCGCGCAGATCTCCACCGGCTCGGCGGCGGGAGCACTCGTCGCGGGTGCCGTCGGCGCCGCGGTCGGGCCCCGGGAAGCATTCCTGCTCTACGGTGCCGGCGGCATCGCCGTCCTCGCCGTCCTCGCACTCGTCCTGAAGGGGTTGCGCACCTACAGCAGTGCCGCCGCCGAAGAGGTAGACCTCTCGGCGGCGGCACAGTGACACCAGTCGGGAACTAGCTGGTCGAGGCGTTGTTCGCGGCCAGCGAGAGCTGCGGAACCAGCTTGTCGAGCAGCCACGGCATGCTCAGGACGTTCGGTGAGCTCGACGCGAACACCAGCGGCGGGTCGGTCAGGCCGAGGTAGGAGTTGGTGCGCACCGACTTCAGACCGGCGAACAACGGGTTCGACTGCACCTCGTTCTGCAGCTCCGGCGACAGGTACCACGCGAGCAGAACGTCCGGGTTGTAGGTGGGCAGCAGTTCGAGGCTGACCGGAGCCGCGAACTTGGTCTGGTCGCTCTTCTCCCGCAGCTGCTGTGCGAGCGGGTCGACGGTGAATCCGAGGCCGGCAAGCATCTTCAGCCGCGGGTCGGTGTCGAAGTAGAAGTTGTACGAGCCCGGTTCGGTGCCGCTACCGAACGCCACGGTCTTTCCGGCGAATTCGGGGTGCTGCGACTTCTGCTCGGCCAGTGCGTCCTGCGTGTTCGTGACCAGTTCCTCGGCCTGTGCGGACCGGCCGAGCGCCTTACCGACGGTGGTGATCTGGTCTTCCCAGCTTGTCGCCCAGCGGCGCTCCGGGTAGGCAACGGTGGGCGCGATCGCCGACAGCTTGTCGAACTGCTCCTGGTTCAGGCCCGAGTGCACGGCGAGAATGACGTCGGGATCGAGCGACGCGATCTGCTCGTACGGCATCTCCTTGCTCGACGCCGTCAGCAAGGTGGGCTCGGCGTTCGGGTCGAGTTCCTCGAGGCGGGCCCGCGACCACGGCAGGAGGCCGTCGTCGGTTCCGGTATCGGACTTCATGTTCTGGACGGCGACGGGAACGACGCCGAGTGAGAGCGCGGCATCCTCGCTGCCCCACCCGAGCGTGATGACACGCTCGGGGGCTTCGGTGATCTCGGCGGTGCCCAGTGCCGACTGAATCGACACGGGGAAGGCCGACGCATCGGCCTGTCCGGTGGCGGATGCCGCCGAGTCGGTCGAACCGGACTTCGACTCGCTGCAGGCGCCGGCCAGCAGGGCGGTTGCCGCGAGCATCACGATCCCGGTTCTGCGCCAATATCTTCCGGACGTTGTCATCGATCTCCCTGTTCTCTTACTTGATGGGTTTGCGGGGTGTGTGAGCCGAACGCGGCCAGTGCGGCGTTCACCACAGTGCCGACCTCCCCGATCCATCGGGGCTGGGTCATGTCCTTGTGCTCACAGTCGAGGTCGTGATTGACGATCGTGCCGTTGACGTAGGGCTCCCACAGTCGGTGCGTGGCCGCCGTGGCGGGATTGCGTGCCGCAGTGAAGAAGAGCAGGTCGGAATTGACGACGATCTGCGAAGGCTCGGACTCGAGGCGCACGGCGTTGGCGAAGTTGTCGATCATCGCGGCTGGGGTGTGCTCGTTGATTCCGGCCAGGGCGCTGCCCTCACCGCGGAGAATATCGATCACCTGCTGCCGGGTCAGTCCCTCTGCGAGAAGCGGTTCGGGATCGTAGCCGACCATGTACAGCAGCGCGGCCAACGCGTCCTGCTCCGTCGGCATCGACGCCCACGCATCGGACGGGAAGGAATCGAGCATCACCAGCATGCCCAGATCGTCACCCTGCTCCTGGAGCGTGCCCGCGATGGCATGTGCCACCACTCCGCCGAGCGACCAGCCGAGGAGGTGGTACGGCCCGGTCGGTTGCACGGTGCGCATGTGCTCGAGGTACTCGGAAGCCATGTCCTGAAGGGTCTCGGGTGGCCGCGACGAGGTCGACAGGTTCGACGCCTGCACCCCGTACAGCGGGTAGGCGGGGTCGATGTGCCGCAGCAGTCCCGAATAACCCCAGCTGATTCCGCCTGCCGGGTGGAAGCAGAACACGGGCGGCCGGGAGCCCTCGGTGCGAAACGGCAGGAGGACGGCGAGCGCGTCGGCGTCGGAGTCGTCGTCGAGCCGATCGGCGAGTTGCGCGACGGTCGGTGCGGCGAACAGTGAAGCCACCGTCGCGGTCACGGACAGCCGCTTCGAGATCTCGCTCATCAGCCCCGCTGCCATCAGTGAGTGGCCGCCCAGGTCGAAGAAGCTGTCGTCGATCCCCACCCGCTCGATGCCGAGCGCCTCGGCGAACAACTGGCACAGCACTTCTTCGCGTGCCGTGCGCGGACCGCGTTCGGACACCTGCAACGACAGATGGGGGACGGGCAGAGACGATTGGTCGAGCTTGCCGTTGGGGAGCGTCGGGAACTCGTCGACCGCAATGAACGCCGCGGGAATCATGTAGTCCGGCAGACGACTGGCGGCACGGCGATGCAATTGGTCGGGGTCGATGCGGCCGCCGGGAACCGACGTGGCGTATGCGACCAGGCGTTGATCGCCGGGCCGGTCCTCGCGCACCACGACCACGACGTGCTCGACGTCCGGGTCACCGGACAACACGGCCTCGATCTCGTTGAGCTCGATGCGGAACCCGCGCACCTTCACCTGTGTGTCGGCGCGGCCAGTGAAGTAGATCTGCCCGTCCCGACCCCACCAGACGACGTCCGACGTCCGGTACATGCGGGTGCCGGGGTCTCCAAACGGGTCGGCGACGAATCGTTCGGCGGTCTTCGTGCTCTGGTGACGGTAGCCGCGGGTGACGCTGTCGCCGGCCAGGTACAGCTCACCGGATACACCGGGTGGTACCGGCCGCAAGCCCGAATCGAGTACATACGCGTGCTTGCCCGGATCGATGACGCCGATCGGTACCGGGCCCTCGTGTCCTGGCTGCACCAGGGCGAGTGTGGCATTGACCGTGCACTCGGTGGGGCCGTAGGCGTTGAACAACCGGCGACCGGGCGCATATCGCTCGATCAGCTGGGCCGGGAGTTTCTCGGCACCGAGCATCAGGTCGACACCACCCGGGATCGGATGCTCGGGAGGGAACGCGGCCGCGAACGACGGGGGAACCCCCACGAAGTTCACCCGGTGGTCGCGGATGACGCGCGCGAGCGGTTCACCCGGGACCCGGTCGGCGTCCGTGGCGACCACCAGGGTTCCGCCCGACAGCAGGCCCCACATGATTTGCCAGAACGCGAGATCGAAACTGATGGAAGAGAAGTGCAGTGCCCGGGTATCGGCATCCATGCCGATCACGTCCGACTGCAACGACAGCAGGTCCGCGATGCCGCGATGTGGGACCACCACGCCCTTCGGCACACCCGTCGAGCCGGACGTGTAGATCAGGTACGCCGCGTCGTCGAGTCTCAGTGGCCGGGTGCGATCGTCGTCCGTGACGGCTACGGCCGGGTGTGCGTCCAGAAGCGTCTGCACCTGGATGTCGTCGAGATCGATCATCGGAATGCCGGTGCCCAGCGGGGTGCGATCAGGTACCCCGGCGGACGAGGTGACGACGGCGACCGGTGAGCCGTCGGCGAGCATGTGCGCAATCCGGTCCGCCGGATAGGTGGGGTCGATCGGTAGGTAGGCGGCGCCGCTCTTGAGCACGGCGAGGACGGCGACGATCAACTCGGCTGAACGGTCGAGCGCGAGAGCCACCACGTCTCCCGGTCCGGCGCCCCGCGCAATCAGGAGGTGCGCAAGTGCATTCGCGCGAGAATCGAGCTCGCCGTACGTGAGGGACGTCGCCGGTCGGACAGTGCGGCCCACGGTGAGAGCCTCGGCGTCCGGCGTGCGGGCTACCTGCGCGGAGAAGTACTCGTCGAACGTACGGGCCGTGATGGTATGGCCCCGATGTGACCATGCGCCGAGCACCTGCGCACGCTCGATAGCGGTGAGGATGTCGAGCCGGGCGATGGACTCGTCATGACGGTCCACGAGTCGCTCGATCACCACGGCGAGGCGGTCGGCCAGAGAATCGACGGTGGCGTCATCGAAGAGTTCGGTGGAGTATTCGATGGTGACGTCGACCCCGCCCTGACCCGCGTGTTCCTGGAAGCGAAGCGCCAAGTCGAATTTGGCGGACGTCGCGTCGAGCATTCGCACCGACGACTCCGTGCCGTCGAACCGCTGCGGTGAACCGTCCTCCTTCCAGTGCGACAGCATCACCTGGAAGAGCGGATGGCGGGCGCTGGACCGCGGTGGGTTGACCAGTTCGACGATGCGGTTGAAGGGGACGTCGGAGTGGTCGACCGCCTCGAGGTCGACCGTCCGCACGCGGTCGACCAGCTGATCGAACGTGGGAGCCCCCGACACATCGGTGCGAAGGACGACGGTGTTGACGAAGCAGCCCACCATGCCGTCGAGTTCCGGGTGGTTGCGGCCGGCGACAGGGACGCCCAGCGCGATGTCCTCGCCCGCGCCGAGTCGTTCCAGCAGAACGGCGACGGCGGCGTGGACGATCATGAAGAAGCTGGCGCGCCGCTCTGTTGCGAGGGAGTCGATCGCGGCGTGCAGCGTCGGCGACAACGTGCGGTGCACACTGGCACCGCGATGGGTCGGCAGCGCTGGGCGCGGACGGTCCGTGCGCCAGCCGAGTTCCAACGGCAGTCCCGCCAGGTGCTTTTCCCAGTAGTCGAGTTGACCGTCGGCGGCACGTTCGCGCTGCCACACGGCAACATCGGGATACTGCAGGGAGAGCGGCTCGAACACCGGAGGCCGGCCGGCGCGGCGGGCGTTGTATGCGAAGGCCAGGTCGCCGAGCAGTTTCGACTGTGACCACTCGTCCCCGATGATGTGATGGATCAACAGAACCAACGTGTGCTGCGGTTCGTACAGAACGCCGCGCAGCGGTGGTTGCTCGGCCAATCCGAGGCCCACCGTGGTCATTGCAGAGATGTGGGCCTCGATGTTCCCAATGTTGTCGACGCGTTCGAGGCGGACCTTCGACTGCCCGGCGGGCAATACCACCTGATGCGGAACGGAGTCGACGAGCGGAAAGACCGTACGCAGCGACTGGTGCCTCGTGACGACATCCGTGAGCGCAAGAGCCAGAGCGTCGGGATCCGGTGCGACGTCGAAGTTCACCGCCAGGCCGAGAAGATACGTTCCGCCACCCGCGGCACTGTCGAGGAACCAGAGCCGTTCCTGGGCGGGTGACAACGGCACGGGCGTGCCCTCGGGAATGCTCCGCGGAGTGGGGCCGGCGACGGTGGCCGTTCCGCCGGTCTCCTCTACGCGCGCAGCGACTCCGGCCACGGTGGGGTTGTCGAAGATCGTGGCGACACGCAGCGCGACACCGAGTTCCGCACCGATCGACGACACCAGGGCCGCCGCGAGCAGGGAGTTGCCGCCCAGCGTGAAGAAGTCGTCGTGGATGCCTATCTGCTCGGCCCCGAGCACGGAGGTGAACAGGGCAAGGATGCGGCGTTCGGCGTCCGTCCGCGGACCGTCGGCGGATTCTCCACGCCAGCGCGGGACGGGCAGTGCCAGTTTGTCGACCTTGCCGTTGGACGTCAGCGGCAACCGATCGAGAAGCATCAACGTCGACGGTGTCATGTAGCCCGGCAGCGTGCGTATCAGGTGCCCCCGCACCGCATCCTCGGTCACGTCCGGAGCAGACCCGGGTTCGGGTACGAGGTACCCGACGATCCTGTCGTCCCCGGCCTTCGGTGCGTAGACGGTGGCGACCGCGGCCCGCACCCCGGAAACCGCCGTCATCGCTGCCGTGATCTCGCCGAGTTCGATTCGGTATCCTCGTAATTGGATCTGATCGTCTACCCGGCCGCGGTAGTCGAGGGAGCCGGTGGCGTCGTAGCGCGCGAGGTCGCCCGTGCGGTACATCCGTGCGCCGTTCGGTACGAACGGGTCGGCAACGAACCTGCCGGCAGTCAGGCCGCGGCGGCCGAGATACCCCGGCGACAACCCGGGCCCCGACACATAGATTTCCCCGGTGACGCCTGGCGGTACGGGGCGCAGTCCCGGTCCGAGGACGTAGGTGCGCAGGTCGCCGAGTGGAACTCCGATGTCGACGGCATCGGAAGCGGTGACCCGGGCGGCCGTCACGTGCACGGTGGTCTCGGTGATTCCGTACATGTTGACGAGTTCGGTTTCACCGGACGAGCCGGAGGCGAACCAGGAGCGCAGCACGGCGGGATCGAGTGCCTCCCCGCCGAAGACGACGTACCGCAACCGAAGCCGCTCCCTCGCGCCTTCGGCGTCCAGCGCATCCACCAGATGGCCGAAGGCCGAAGGCGTCTGGTTCAGCACGGTGACACCTTCGTCGACCAGGAGTGTCGCGAGGTCCGCGGGTGAGGTGACAACTTCCTCCGGAACGGTGACGAGTCGCCCGCCGTAAAGCAGAGCCCCCCACATCTCCCAGACGGAGAAGTCGAAGGCGTACGAGTGCAGCAGTGGCCAGCAGTCGTCCGCGGTGAAGGTGAACCAGTCGCGGGTGGCCGCGAACAGACGCATCACGTTGCGGTGCAGGATGGGAACACCCTTGGGTACACCGGTGGAGCCGGACGTGTAGATGATGTAGGCGATGTCTTCGGCTCGAACCGTACTGCCGAGGGGGAGCGACGGTTCGGTCTCGCTGACGTGGTAGTCGACCCGGGGCAGGTGGCCCAGGAGATCGGCCGAGCCGATGGCGAGAGTGGGCTCGGCGTCACGGAGGATGAAGTCGACGCGCTCTGCCGGTGACGAGGGATCGATCGGGAGGTAGGTCGCCCCGCATCGCAGGACCGCGAGGATGGCGACGATCAGGTCGGTCTCTCTCGGCAGGCTGACTGCCACCACGGTGCCGCGACCGGCGCCTGCGTCCTGAAGTCGGCGCGCGAGAGTCCCACTGCGGTGCGCGAGTTCCCGGTAGGTCAGCTCGTTCACCGCCCGACGACCGGCATGACGGTCAGCCTGGACGAGGAAGGTGGAGACGATCGTTTCGGCAACCGTGTTCGGCACCGGCGGCGGAACCCGGCGAAGTCCGGCCGCCGACTGCCACAGCGCGAACTCGTCGGCGGCGCAGATATCTACGGTCGACGCCGGTCCGGGTGTGGACGAGATGCGCTGAAGGTACTGCGCGAACCGGTATAGGTGGGCATGAATCTCGTCTGCGCTGTACACCAGGGGATTGCCGGCCCATTCGAGAGTGAGCTCATCTCCCGCGCCCGTCACGGAGATCACCACGTCGTCCACCGGGCCGGTGGCCACCTGGTGGACCACACCGGTGGACGGGCCGAAACGTACTGCGGCGTCGAAGGGTTTGACGTTGACCACCGGACCGCCGCCTGAACCTTGATAAGTGTTCCGGACCCGCTGGAGCGGGCGTGTCGCCGCCAGCTGGGCAGCCGCCCGGCCGATCACGTCGGCGAACGTGGGGTGCCCGCCGAGCGAGAGGCGGAGCGGCACAATGTTCGTCGCCGTCACCGGTGATGTGAGTTCCACACCTGTGCGTGCGAGTACCGGAACCCGGAGGGTGACCTCGTCGGCGCCGGTGTGGGCACCGAGGTAGGTGGCGGCGGCAGCATAGACCGCCTCCGCCCAGGTGGCGCCGTTCGCCGACGCGGAAGCCCGCAAGCCGGTGGACACGTCCGACCCGAGGCCGAGCGCGACGCGGTGCGGCTCCGCAGTCGGGCGGCGGGTGGCGTCGGTGAAGGTGACGGAAGTGCTCGCTCGCGGCTGCGGTTGGGGTAGTGCGGAGTCGAGTTGCCGGGCCTGCTCGACGTGATCCCGCAGTGTGGGAAATCGGGCGGGCCGTGGATCGGTGCCCTGCTGGAGAGCAGTGTAGAGGGCCGCCACCCGGCGCGTGAGAAGTGAATAGCCGTAAGCGTCGAGGAGAACGTGCGGAGCGCGGAGATACCACAGGACACCGGTTTCCACGCGGATGACGGCGGTGCGCACGAGTGGAGCGGCCGCGAGGAGGTCGATCGGTCGGCGGACATCCGCCCGCATCCACTCGAGGGCGGCGGCCCTGCTCAGCTCCAAGGTTTCGACCTCGGGACCGCAGCGTCGATCGTGCACCTGGAGCACGTCGACGGGTTCGGCATCCGGTTCGGCGTCGAAACGAACCGACAGCACCTCGGCCTCGTCGATCATCGTCCGTACGGCCGATGTCAGGGCCCGGGCGTCCACGGCTGCGCCGATGTCGACGTACTCGGCTGTGGTGTGAGCCGATCCGGTCTCGTCGAGCTGATGCCCCGCCCACAACTCACGTTGAGCAGCGGTCAGGCACAGTGCAGTCGTGCCCTCCGCAGTTTCCCCGGCGGTCGGCGACGAAATCGAAAGGGACATCTGGCGGTGCTCCTGGTACTTGTCGGCGTGTGGTTCTTCGGTGGTGACCTCTGCGGTGATCAGCCGACTTCGAGGGGGGTGAGCGCGGATACCAGGGCGTCGGTGGTGAGCACCGAACCGCATCGTTTGGACGCATACGTCAGTGCCATCACATGTTCTTCGCGACTGAAATCGGCGGTCGCGTCGGAGACGAGGAAGGGCGCTACGTCCGACATGAAGGCCTCGGCCGCGCTGAGCATGCATCCCATGTGCGTGTAGACCCCGGTGACGATCAGCTGGTCACGCCCGTGGTGGCCCAGCAATTGCCGGAGGTCCGTGCGCTGAAATGCCGAGTACCGCCACTTCGTCACCTGGATGTCGCCGGCGCGTGGTGCCAGCGGTTCGATCACCTCGGTGTCGCGCCCGGACGAAAGGCCGGGCCCCCAGAAATCGGCGAGAATGCCACGACGTGAGGGGTGCTGGTCCCCGGGCTGCATCGTGTAGACGACCGGGATTCCTGCGAGCGAGCAGACTTCGCGGATCCGGATCATATTGGCGAGAGCGGTCGACATCGGCTCCGACCGCACGTCGTAGGCGTCGACGAAATAGTTCTGCATGTCGTGGATGAGCAGTGCGGATCGTCGGGGGTCGAGACGCCAGGAGACTTTCGATTCGGGCACTTCGTGAACTTCCGGAATCGGGTACGGCGAAATCGGCGGGATGGCCATGTATTCCCTCACTGTCGGTCGAACCTTGATGGAACCCCTCGAACATTTGGTTAGGCTAGCCTTGGCTATGTCGCTTGTGCAATCGGTACCTCTTGCGCTCGGGGAAGACCGGACAAGGCGTCGCACAGTAAGGTGACAGACCGGTGGGGGCCGGTCACGGACCTCACGTGCCGGAACCGCCGAGCCAGGAGAGACCGTTGACCAAGCTGCTGTTGCTGGTGCTGATCGTTGTCGTGATCGTCGGCATCGTGCTGATCCTGCGGAGCCGGACAAGCAAGAAGTCTGCGCCCGCAGCCCGCGTCGACCCGCTCGCCGACTACCCCGAGGTGTACGACCCGTACAAGATCGGTGTCGGCGACATCATCACGTACGCGGGCATCGACCACGTGGTGCGCGGCACCATCACCCTCGACGAAGAGGGGTACATCTGGCACGAACACCTGCTCGACGGCTCGACCGGGCAGCGCTGGCTGACCGTCGAGAACGACGAGGGCAACTTGGAGATGACGCTGTGGATGCGGCGCGAAGGCACCGGCCTCGAGCCGAACGGCGACGTGATCCTCGACGACAGGGTGCACCGGCAGATCGAGCGGGGCACTGCCTCGTTCACCGCGGAAGGCACCACCGGAACGGCGCCGAGCGGCCTCGTCGACTACGCGGACTACGAGACCGCAGACAAGACCGGACTGCTGTCTTTCGAGCGCTGGGCGCGGACGCAGTCGTGGGAAGTATCCACTGGCCGCGCCGTCACCCGCAGTGAGCTCACCGTCATCCATTCGGGTCCACCGCAATGAGCCTGCACATCCTGGACGTCGAGTCGCGGGATGTGACGGCCCGCGCGCTCGGGCTCGTCGTGAACGCCGAAACCCCGATTCCCCTAGCTCAACTCACCGTCGTCGATGGCAACGATTCCGTCATCCTGGGCGTGCTCGGCGCGTCGCACGCCGTCACGGCGTCCCTTGCCGGGCACCGCATCACCGAGCAGGTGTCGTGTGATGCGGTGCGGGCGGGTGGTCAGCCGCTGCCGGTGTCCGAGAGGGCGAGCGGCTACCAATTCAATTCCGATACCAGGACGGTCGACCGTGCATGTCTGGAACACACTGCCGAGTGGCTGCGCGGTCAGGCCACCGAGGTGGACGGGTGGATCTGCGGGTCGTTCCCCGGCGCCCGCACAGCCTTGACCGCCCTCACCGCGCAATCCGAACACGCGGGCGGGTGGGCCTGGCAGACCTGGCACCTGTATCCGGGCGAGGAGGACGGGGTGATCGTGCAGACGCGAAGTAGGTGGCAGCCGTGACACCCAATGTCAGGCGGGCGCTGCTCGCCCCGCTACTACTCGTGATGCTGGTGCTCACCGCCTGCGGTGGCAATATCCGCGACTTCATCGGAGACACGTACGCGCACCAGAACACCACCGGCGACGTCAAGACGTACACGTCCAAAGATCCCATCGGGACCACGGTGTCGAAAATTGTCAGCGAAGAAGCTCCAGCCGCCCGCAAAGCGGACGGTGGCAACGAGTACCTGCGCTACGACGACGACATCGTCACCGTCAGTGGGGCCCCCGGCGGCGGCAGCCTCATCCGCGTGGAAGACATCGACGGCCGATATCGAAGCGGTGGATTCGCCTACCTGGGACCGGGATTCAACCCTGGCTCACCGGCCGGCGGTGCCGGCGGCAGCGGCGGATCCGGCGATGCCAAATGACCATCGACCCACAACTCGGGAGTAGTGCGTGAACACCACCTATACGGCCGCAACCACCGAAATCGGCACCGTCGACGTCGGTCTCCTCGTGGGCGGCATGCTCGGAACCCTGGCGTACTTCGTGATCGGCATCGCCGTCCTCGGTGTCGGCTTCCTGGTCCTCGACCTGGCCACGCCCGGCAACCTCCGCCACCAGGTGTACATCGACAAGAATCCGAATGCGGCCATCCTTCTCGCGGCCA
The DNA here is from genome assembly GCF_024438035.1 of Rhodococcus tibetensis. GTDB lineage: Bacteria > Actinomycetota > Actinomycetes > Mycobacteriales > Mycobacteriaceae > Rhodococcus_F > Rhodococcus_F tibetensis. Next base: position 57,839 of record NZ_JANFQF010000026.1, on the reverse strand, counting down.
ACCACCTCGCCCTCGCCGTCATCGTCGTCTCGGCCATCCTCACCAGCGACGACGGGTTCGCCCAGGGTCTCGCCGATTCCGCGGTCTACGGTCTCTTCGGCGTGCTCCTCCAGTTGATCGCGCTGCGCCTCATGAACCTCCTTCTGCCGGGGCGGCTGGTCGAACTGGTCGGCAACCCGCAGATGTGCGGTGCCGCGTGGGCTGTCGGAACGACGCTCTTCGCCATCGGACTCGTCAACGCGGCCGCCCTCACCTGATCCCCTGATCCGATGACGGCGGTAGCGGCAGAGTCCGGGACGAAGCGGGCGCTCGACGGACGTTCCCGAGTGCTCCTCCTCGCGGCGGTCGCCGCCTGCGCCGCCTGCGGGTTGATCTACGAACTGGCTCTGCTCACGCTCTCGATCAGCCTCACCGGTGGCGGCATCACCCAGACCTCGCTGATCGTCGCCGGGTTCGTGGCGGCGCTCGGCGTGGGCGCTCTCGCCGCCAAACCACTGCTCTCCCACGCCGCCGTGTCGTTCGTCGCCGTGGAGATCGTACTGGGCCTCGCCGGGGGCTTCAGCGCAGTGACGCTGTACGTGACATTTACGTTCTTCGGCTCGAGCGCAGTCGTTCTCGTCCTCGCCACAGCACTCATCGGTGTCCTGGTCGGCGCCGAAGTACCGCTGCTGATGACCCTGCTGCAGTCGGGGCGAAATGACAACGACGCCGAAACGACTGGCAAAGTGCTGGCCAACCTGAATGCTGCCGACTATGCGGGCGCACTCGTCGGTGGGTTGCTCTGGCCGTTCGTTCTACTTCCGGTCGCGGGGATGATCCGCGGTGCCGCCATCACGGGAATCATCAATCTCGTGGCGGCCGCGGTCGTGGCGCTGATCCTGCTGCGGTGGCAACTGAGCGTGCGCACCCGACTGCTCGCGGTGGTGGCGCTACTCCTGGCGGCTGCATGTATCGCCGTGTTGCTGGTGCGCGCGGACGGCATCGAGACCACCTCACGGCAACGGCTGTACACCGACCCGGTGGTGGCGGCCGAGCGGTCGCAGTACCAGGAGATCGTGGTCACCGAACGCGGCAATGACGTGCGTCTGTTCCTCGACGGTGACCTCCAGTTCTCGAGTGCCGACGAGCACCGCTACACCGAATCCCTCGTGTACCCGGCGATGGCCCGCAACCCGGAGAGGGTGCTGATCCTCGGCGGGGGTGACGGCCTCGCCGCCCGTGAGGTACTGCGGCTGAACGGGGTGCGGGAGATCGTGCAGGTGGAACTCGACCCCGCCGTGGTTGAACTCGCCTCTACCCGCCTTGCGGACCTCAACAAGGGCGCTCTGCAGGATCCCCGCGTGCACGTGGTGATCGACGACGCTTTCCGGTGGTTGCGGGATCCACCCGGCAACGGGTTCGACGCCGTCATCGTCGACCTTCCCGATCCCGACACACCGGCGCTCGGACGCCTGTACTCCACCGAGTTCTACGGGCTCGTTGCCGGCGCACTCGAGCCCGGCGGCCTGATGGTCGTGCAAGCGGGAAGCCCCTATTCGACACCCGACGCGTTCTGGCGCACCACGTCCACGGTCGCGTCGGCGGGCCTGAGCGTCACGCCGTACCACGTGCTGGTGCCCAGCTTCGGAGACTGGGGATTCGTCCTCGCCTCGCCGGACCCCGAGGCCCCGTCACTGCACCTCCCGTCGGACGTGCCCGACCTGCGGTTCCTCGACGAACCCACTCTCGCGGCGTCCGCTGTCTTTTCCCGCGACCGTCCCCCGCGCGTGCTCGAGCCCTCGACGCTGGACCGGCCGCGGATCGTCGACGACATGCGTAAGGGCTACGAGCGCTGAGGTGCGGCTTCGCCGGTCCGTGTCAAGGCCACTGCACAAAACTAGTTCACAGATATACTAAAACGACATGGCGGGCACTGGGCCCGCCACCCGCTCGCGATAGGGTTCTCTTCATGACCGATGACGCTGCGCGATGACCGACGACGATGCGCCGGTGCCTGTCGAGGTACCTGAGCGCCTCGACTTCTGGTCGTTCATCGAACTGGCCAATCGGCGTCTGAGCACCGAATACGGATCGACACACGAACTGGCTACGCAGGTTCTGCTCACGCTGAACCGGGCGTCGAATGTGGTCACCTACGATCTGGAGTCGTCAATCCATCGCCCGCGAGGACTGTCGTGGTCGTCTTTCCGGCTGATGTTCGTCACCTGGCTGGCCGGTCCAATCGATGCGAAGAGTGCTGCCGAGCTCACCGGTATGAGCCGGGCCGCGGTCTCCAATCTCACCAAATCCCTGGTCGGCGCGGGTCTGATGGAACGCACGCCCGACGAGCGGGACGGCCGATCGGTGCAGCTTTCGCTCACCGAGCGCGGTCGCCGGGAGATCGGGGAGATCTATCGGGAGCAGAACGAGCGCGAACACGCGTGGGCGAGCGTGCTCACCGAGCCGGAACAGCGAATCCTCGTCATGTTGCTCGACAAGTTGATCACCAATCGCAGTCAGTTCGACGTTCGCGGACGCAACTGACGCTCCTGTCGTCGTTATCGGTCCGTGCTTGCCAGCACGGCTTCGAAGTAGTTAATGTGTTTACTAAAGCGGCGACACATCGAGGAGGCCGTCATGGCGTTCTATCGGCAGGCGGGCAACATCCCGCCGAAGCGGCACACGCAACACCGTGACGAGAACGGTCAGCTCTACTTCGAGGAGTTGATGGGCGAAGAAGGATTCTCCTCCGACTCCTCGCTGCTGTATCACCGGCACATTCCCTCGGCGATCGTCGACGCGACGGTGTGGGAACTGCCGGACCAGGCCACCACGCCCAACCATCCGCTCTCGCCGAGACACCTGAAGTTGCACGACCTCTTCCCGGAGTCGGTGTGGGCCGACACCGATGTGGTGACCGGGCGCCGCCTGATCCTCGGCAACGGTGACGTGCGCATCTCCTACGTAGTGGCCGGCAAGGAATCGCCGCTCTACCGCAACGCCTTGGGTGACGAGATGGTGTACGTCGAATCCGGCTCGGCCACCGTCGAAACCGTCTTCGGTGCGCTCGAGGCAAAGCAGGGCGACTACGTCCTCATCCCCATGTCGACCACCCATCGATGGATCCCGACCGGTCCGGAACCGTTGCGTGCCTATGCTATCGAGGCCAACAGTCACCTCGTCCCGCCGAAGCGGTACCTGTCCCGGTTCGGGCAGCTGCTCGAGCACGCACCGTACTGTGAACGCGACCTCCACGGTCCGGGGGAAACGCTGCAGGCCGAGGGCACGGACGTCGAGGTGCTCGTCAAGCACCGCACCTCGCACGGCATCGTCGGCACCCGGATGCTGTACGCGAACCATCCCTTCGACGTGATCGGGTGGGACGGTTGCCTCTACCCGTACACGTTCAACATCTCCGACTACGAGCCCATCACCGGGCGCGTTCACCAGCCTCCGCCGGCGCATCAGGCGTTCGAGGGCAACAACTTCGTCATCTGCAACTTCGTGCCCCGTAAGGTCGACTACCACCCGTTGTCGATTCCGGTGCCGTACTACCACTCCAATGTGGACTCCGACGAAATCATGTTCTACTGCGGCGGCGACTACGAGGCCCGCAAGGGTTCCGGTATCGGGCAGGGTTCCATCTCCGTCCATCCCGGCGGTCATGCGCACGGGCCGCAGCCCGGGGCCTACGAGCGCAGCATCGGGGCCGAGTTCTTCGACGAACTGGCGGTCATGGTCGACACCTTCCGGCCCCTCGAACTCGGCGAAGGCGCGCTGGCGTGCGAGGACCGCAACTACGCCTGGACCTGGGCGGGCCGGGGGCCGGCGCAGTGACCGGCATTCCCGCACTGTTCACCGGTCTGTGCGACGACGCCGCGCTGTTCCCGCCGGGCAATGCGGCCTTGCCCGACGCCGTCCCCGCGCACGCACGGCACCGGTCGTCGCCGTACGCAGACCTGGTCGGATCGTTCGTCTTTCCGGCTTCCCGGGTGGAAGAGCTGACACCGACCGAGCTCGACGTGAGTCTTACTCTGCCGGGTGGCCTCGCCACTCTCGAGCCCGCGCTCACGCGCATTGCCGCGGTGGAGGGCGTCACGCCGGTGGCCCTCGAGATCGCGATTCCGGCGGAACAGTCCGCCGACGACTTCATGGCCGTGTTGTACGCCCTGGAGACGTTGACGGCCGGACTCGACGTGTTCGTCGAGATTCCGCGCGACGAGCGGCGCTCCGACTTTCTGGCCGCACTCGCCGGTACGTCCGTCTCCGCCAAGTTCCGCACGGGAGGCGTCGTCGCCGAGGCCTACCCGGACGAAGGTGAGCTCGCGGCCGCGATCCACACCGTGGTCGCGACCGGGGTCCGGTTCAAGGCGACGGCCGGGCTGCACCATGCGGTGCGCAACACCGACTCTCACAACGGATTCGAACAGCACGGCTTCCTCAACCTGCTGCTCGCCACGCGGCGTGCGCTCGGAGGTGGCACGGTCACCCAGCTCGCCGCCACGCTCGCCGAACGCGACGGCGCACTTCTCGCACAGGAACTCGGTGATCTCTCCGACGACGTGGTCGAGGCCGTGCGCTCCTCGTTCCGTTCCTTCGGAACGTGCAGCGTCCTCGAGCCGCTCGAAGACCTCGTCGGGCTCGCGCTCGTTCCGTCATCCGTCCTCTCCACAGAACAGGGAACCTCCGCATGACCACCCTCGACATTCCCGTCGATTCGTCGTTCGGGATCGACAACCTGCCTTACGGCGTGTTCTCCACGGCCGTCACCGGCCCGCGAATCGGTGTCCGGGTGGGCGATTCGGTGGTCGACCTCGCCGCGACGCTCGGCGACGACGTGTTCGCCCGCCCCAGCCTCAACGCCTTCATGGCGCAGGGGAGGGAGCGGTGGGTCGAGGTCCGACGCCAGATCACCGAACTGGTGCAGGGCGACGTCGACGCGGCTGCCGTGTTCGCGGTCGACGAGGTCACCTTGCATCTGCCGGTGGACGTGGCCGACTACGTCGACTTCTACGCGTCCGAGAACCATGCCACCAACCTCGGACGGCTGTTCCGGCCGGACTCCGAACCGCTGATGCCCAACTGGAAGTATCTCCCCGTCGGGTACCACGGGCGGTCGAGCACCGTCATCGTGTCGGGCACGGACGTCATCCGGCCGTGCGGACAGCGCAAGACCCCGGATCAGGACGCCCCCGACTTCGGGCCGTCTCGCCGCCTCGACATCGAGGCCGAGATGGGTTTCCTCGTCGGCGTCCCGACGAAGCTGGGGGAGACCATCACCCCGGATCAGTTCGCGGAGTATGTGTTCGGCGCGGTCGTCGTGAACGACTGGTCCGCCCGCGACATCCAGGCGTGGGAGTACGTGCCGCTCGGCCCGTTCCTCGGCAAGAGCTTCGCGACGTCCATCTCACCGTGGGTAGTGCCGCTGCCGGCGCTCGAGGCCGCTCGTATCGACACACCGACCCAGGATCCTCAGCCGCTGCCGTACCTGCGCGGCGAGGAGAAGTGGGGCCTCGACATCGATCTGTCCGTCGAGTGGAACGGCCACGTCGTGTCGAGGCCGCCCTACGCGCAGATGTACTGGTCGCCGGCGCAGATGCTCGCGCACACCACCATCAATGGCGCCGCCGCCAGTACCGGTGACCTGTTCGCGTCGGGCACCATTTCGGGGCCCGAGAAGAATCAACGCGGTGCGTTCATCGAACTCACCTGGGGTGGCAAGGAACCGGTCGAGGTCGGCGCCGAGACGCGCACCTTCCTCGAGGACGGCGACGAGATCGTCATCTCCGCCACCGCGCCCGGCCCCCACGGCAGCCGCATCGGCTTCGGCGACGTCCGCGGTCGCATTCTGCCGGCAGTACTCACAGGTGGTAGGCAGTAGGTCATGGACCAGAATTTCGTGGAGACCACTGCCCTGCCGGACACCGGCGTCGCGTTCCTCACCCTGAACCGCCCCGAACAGCGCAACCCGTTGTCGTCCGAAGCCATGCGGGATGTCACCGCAGCGCTCCGGAAGCTGGGCGACGAAGACACCACCCGCGTCGTCGTCATCAGGGCTGCAGGACCGGTCTTCTCCGCGGGCCACGACCTGAAGGAGATGATCGGCCGCACTCTCGAGGACGAGCAGGCCATCTTCGACACCTGCGTCGAGATGATGCAGGCCGTTCAGGACATTCCGCAGCCGGTTATCGCGTCCGTCCAGGGTGCGGCCGTCGCGGCGGGCTGTCAGCTCGCGGCGTCCTGCGACCTCGTCGTCGCGTCGGCGAACGCCGTGTTCGGGACACCGGGGGTGAAGATCGGACTGTTCTGCTCCACCCCGATGGTGGCCCTGAGCCGCGCGATCGGGCGGAAGCGGGCACTGCAGATGCTCCTCACCGGCGACACGATCGACGCGGAAACCGCCGCGGACTGGGGGCTGGTCAACGTGGTTGTCGCGGCTGAGAAGCTCGCGGACGAGACCAATGCCCTCGCCCGCAAGATTGCGAAGGCCAGCCCGCTCACCGTGAAGATCGGCAAGCAGGCGTTCTACCGGCAGATCGAGCTTCCTCAGGGCGAGGCCTACGCGGCGATGGCGGAGACGATGGCGGCCAACGCCGTCACGTGCGATGCGCAGGAAGGTATGCAGGCGTTCGTCGAGAAGCGGAAACCGCAGTGGCAGGGAAAGTAGGCCCGGCGCGTCTGCGTGGGCATGTTGTGCTGCGCAGCGAACGGGCGAAGGATTGAGGGTGCAGTGGCTGCGGCCGCGGGCCGTCGGTGCCCGCTGACGGTGGACCGCGACGGGTCGGTCACCGACAGATCGCTCTCACTGCGGGACGGAGGTCCCGCGGGAGGAGACATTGATGTTCATTCAGGTAATTCAGGGAAAGGTGTCGGACGAGGTCGGCCTGCGCCGGTGCATGGACCGTTGGACGGAGGAAGTACAACCGGGGGCGACGGGCTTCCTCGGATGCACCCAGGGGCTGTGCGACGACGGAACGTTCATCGCGCTCGCGCGATTCGAATCCGCCGACGCCGCCCGGCGGAACAGTGAGCGCCCCGAACAGGGCGCGTGGTGGGCAGAAACCGAACGGTGCTTCGAGGGTGAGGTGTCGTTCATGGACTGCCCGGACGTCATGGAATGGATGGGTGGTGGCTCGGACGACGCGACCTTCGTCCAGGTCATGGAGGGGCACACCACCGATGTCGCTCGCATGCGGGAACTCCTGGAGCAGACCGAACCCCAGCTTCATCAGCTGCGCCCGGAGATTCTCGGTGGAATGTTGTGCACCTACGGCGACGGCGGCTACGTCGAGGCCGTGTACTTCTCCTCCGAGTCCGAGGCCCGTTCGCACGAGACGATGGAGATTCCCGACGACCTGCGGTCGTTGTTCGAAGAAGAGAATCGGTTGATGGGGGACGTGTCGTACTACGACATGCACGAACCGATGCTGGTGTCTGCAGGGCGGTAGCGCCGAGACGACGGATGTGTGGTGTCGCGGTGTCGCTCCACCCGCATCCGCCGGGAGCGCCGAACCTCTGGCGGCATAGTTGGACGTCCTATAACCTTCGGGCATGAAGCTGGATCCGCATACCCATACCGTCGACGGAGTGCTGCGGCGCTCGGCTGCCAATTTTCCCGGCCGCACGGCGCTCCTCTTCGAGGATCGCACGTGGACGTACCGCGACCTCGACGACGCGGTGAGCCGGGCCGCCGCTTACCTGCAGTCCCTGGGGCTTCGGACGGGTGAACGCGTCGCCGCGTACGGCACCAATTCGGACGCATATGTCATCGGCTTCCTCGCCTGCGCGCGTGCAGGTCTGGTGCACGTCCCCGTCAACTACGCCCTGAAGGGTGATGAGCTCACCTACCTGGTGTCGCAGTCCGGCAGCAGTGCAGCACTCGTGGATCCGGCGCTGACGGGCACACTCGACTCCGTCCGCGACGCACTCGACCTGCGCCACGTCGTACCCCTGCGCGACGCCGAGGGCTCCCTACTCGCCCACAGCCGTTCCGGCGACGTGCCCGTCCTCGCGGAGCCGGTCGCTTCCACTGACCTGGCCCAGTTGCTGTACACGTCGGGTACGACTTCGAAGCCGAAGGGCGCCATGATGACTCATGGCGGACTCGTCTACGAGTACGTGTCTTCCGTGATCGCCCTCGCGCTGAACGCGCGCGACAATCCGCTGATCTGCATGCCGCTGTACCACTCGGCGGGCATGCACGTATTCATGATGCCGTACCTGTCCGTGGGTGCCTCGGTGAATCTAATGCAGACCGCGGACATACCGGAGATCCTGAGGCGCATCGAGGCGGATCGCATCGGCTCGCTGTTCCTGGCTCCGACGGTGTGGGTGCCGCTCGCCGGACATCCGGATCTGGAGACCCGCGATCTGTCGTCGTTGAAGAAGGCGCAGTACGGCGCGTCGATCATGCCGGTGACGGTGCTGAACCGGCTGCGCGAACGCTACCCCGACCTCGGCTTCTACAACTGTTTCGGGCAGTCGGAGATCGGCCCGCTGGCCACGGTGCTGCAACCGGAGGAGCACGAGGATCGGCCGTCGTCGTGCGGCAAGGCGGTGTTCTTCGTCGAGACTCGGGTGGTGGATCCGGACGGCAACGACGTTCCGGACGGCACGCCGGGTGAGGTGCTCTACCGTTCACCCCAGCTGTGCTTGGGGTACTGGGACAACCCCGACGCCACCGCAGAAGCATTCCGTGACGGCTGGTTCCACTCGGGTGACCTGGTCACGCGCGACGCGGACGGTTTCATCACCGTGGTCGACCGCATCAAGGACGTCATCAATACCGGTGGCATTCTCGTGGCCTCGCGGGAAGTAGAAGACGCCGTCTACACCCACCCGGACGTGGCGGAGGTCGCGGTGATCGGAACTCCGGACGAGAAGTGGATCGAGGCGATCACCGCGGTGGTGGTGCTGCGGGAGGATGCAGCCGGAGTGACACCGGACGGGTTGATCGCCCACGTCAAGGAGCGCATCGCGCCGTTCAAGGTGCCCAAGCAGGTGGTGTTCGTGGAAGAGTTGCCCCGCAACCAGAGCGGGAAGCTGCTCAAACGCGAACTGCGGGCAACGCTCTGACTATTTTCTGGTCGACGCCCGTTCGATGAGCTCGACCGGAAGTTGCACCGACTCCACCTGGTGGCCGGCGATCAGTGACAGCAGGTGGCGCACGCCCGTCGCGCCGATGAGACGGGCCGGCGACCGGACGGTCGTCAGCGGTACCGGCAGCTGGGCGACCACCGGAATGTCGTTGTACCCGACGAGCGCGAGGTCTTCGGGGATCCGCAGTCCGAGGTCCCGGGCGACGCCGAGTACGCCGATCGCGATGGTGTCGCTGACGGTGAAGATCGCGTCGGGACGCGAATCCGACTCGAGGAGAACGGTGGCGGCCGCGACACCACCCGACACGTCGAAGTCGGAGCGGACGATGCGATCCGGGCCGAGTTCGATGCCGTCTTCGGCCAGCGCGTCGCGGAACCCGGCGACCCGGCCTCGGGAAGTGCTGGCGTGTTCCGGCCCGGCGATGACGGCGATCTCGGTGAACCCGCGATCGAGGAGGTGCCTGCCGGCGAGGTATCCGCCCCGGTGGTCGTCACCGGAGACGAACGGCAACCCGACGTCAGCGTGCCGGTTGACCTGCAGCATCGGCAGCGAACCCACCGACAGCGATTCGACGAACTCCCGCCCCGGGCTGTGCAGGCTGCTGAGGAGAAGCCCGTCCACCTGCCTGCTGACGAGGAATTCGATGGCTTTGCGCTGGGCATCGAGGTCGTCCGGAGGACTCGACAACAGAACCGAATACCCCGCGGCCGTGGCTGTTTCCTCGATGCCCTGAAACATGGTCGCGACCACGCCGTCGGTGAGTCGCGGCATGACGACACCGAGGGTGGTGGTCTTGCGGGTCCGCAGGCTCGCGGCCCACAAGTTGGGCTGGTAACCGAGTTCGACGGCCACCTCCCGCACCCGCAGTGCGGCCTCCGACCAGCCGTCCGCAGGTTCGGGCTGCCGGAGCACGCGGGACGCCGTCGACACATGGACACCGGCGCGTTCTGCGATCTCGCGCAGGGTAGGCGGACGCCCGGAAGTGCGTGTCGGGCGGTCCGGCAGGTTCACGGGCAATCCTCGCGCTCGGGGACGGGGGCCGGTGGTGTCGTGGTTGACGGCCGCCGGAACGCGCCTTAGTCTACGTGACGAAATCGTTCGTGCAATCGTTCTCGCGAACGTTTGCACATCAGCCCCACCGGCCCCGTGGAGGAACCATGTCCGACCCGCAGTCCCTGTCCCAGCTGTTCGCCCTCGACGCGCTGCTCGACACCGAGGAGATCGCGATCCGCGACACCGTGCGCCGCTTCGCCGACGAGCGCATCCGTCCCCACATCGGGGAGTGGTTCGAGGCGGCGGCACTGCCGGTGCGTGAGCTGGCAGAAGGACTCGGTGAGCTCGGCGTGCTGGGTATGCACCTCGAGGGGTACGGCTGCGCCGGTATGAGCGCCACCGCCTACGGCCTCGCCTGCCTCGAACTCGAGGCCGTCGACTCCGGAATCCGCAGCCTGGTGTCGGTGCAGGGCTCGCTGGCCATGTTCGCGATCCACCACTACGGCAGCGAGGACCAGAAGCAGGAATGGCTGCCCCGCATGGCCGCCGGGAAGGCGATCGGGTGTTTCGGTCTGACCGAGCCCGATTTCGGTTCCAACCCTGCCGGTATGCGCACCACTGCCAAGCGGGACGGTGACGACTGGATCCTCAACGGTACGAAGATGTGGATCACCAACGGGTCCGTCGCGGACGTTGCGGTGGTGTGGGCACGCACCGAGGACGGCATCCGCGGATTCGTGGTGCCCACCGACACCCCCGGCTTCTCGGCACCGGAGATCAAGCACAAGATGTCGCTACGGGCATCCGTCACCTCGGAGCTGGTGCTCGAGGACGTCCGGCTGCCCGAATCCGCGATGCTGCCGGAGGCGAAGGGACTGTCGGGCCCGCTCGGCTGCCTCAACGAGGCCCGGTTCGGCATCGTCTTCGGCGCGATGGGCGCCGCCCGCGACTGCCTCGAGACCGCCATCTCCTACGCGCAGGACCGCCAGGTTTTCGACAAGGCGCTCGCCGCCTATCAGATCACGCAGGTGAAGATCGCGGACATGGCGCTCGAGGTCGGCAAGGGCCACCTGCTCGCCTACCATCTCGGACGCCTCAAGGACCGCGGCGAGGTCCGGCCGGAGCAGGTGAGCACCGGCAAGCTGAACAACGTCCGCGAGGCCATCGCTATCGCCCGAGAGTGCCGAACCATCCTCGGCGCCAACGGAATCACGTTGGAGTACCCCGTCATCCGGCACGCCAACAACCTCGAGTCCGTGCTCACCTACGAGGGCACTTCCGAGGTGCACCAGCTCACCATCGGCAAGGCTCTGACGGGCGAGGCAGCGTTCCGGTGAGAAGTGCATCGCTGGACGGCCTGCTGATCGCCGATTTCGGCCGGGTGCTCGCCGGGCCGTACGCCACGATGCTGCTCGCCGATCTCGGTGCCGAGGTCGTCAAGATCGAGCGCGCCGGGGTCGGGGACGACACCCGGCAGTGGGGGCCGCCGTGGGTGGGCGAAGAGTCGACCTACTTCCAATCGGTGAACCGCAACAAGCGGTCCTTCGCGTGGGACCTGCGAAACCCCGCGGACCTGCAACAGGCGCGGAAGCTGGCGGCCCGGGCGGATGTGGTGGTGGAGAACTTCCTGCCCGGCACCATGGACCGGCTCGGGCTCGGCTACGACGCCGTGCAGGAGATCAATCCCGACGTCGTCTACTGCTCGGTGACGGGATTCGGTGGGCACAACAACCTGCCCGGGTACGACCTGCTCGTCCAGGCCGTCGGCGGGTTGATGAGCATTACCGGTCCCGAACCCGGCGTCCCGACCAAGGTCGGGGTGGCCGTCGTCGACGTCATCACCGGACTGCACGCCGCGGTCGGGATCCTGGCGGCGCTGCGCCACCGCGATCGCACCGGGGAGGGACAGCGCGTCGAGGTGAACCTGCTGTCCTCACTGCTGTCCGCGCTCGCGAACCAGACGTCGGGGTATGTGGGCGCCGGTGTCGTTCCGCGGGCCATGGGCAACCGGCATCCCAGCATCGCGCCCTACGAGGTCTTCGAGACCGGCGACCGCCCGCTGGTGTTGGCGGTGGGCAACAACCGTCAGTTCGCTTCTCTCGTCGCGGTTCTCGGTGTGCCCGAACTCGCCGACGACGAGCAGTATGCGACTAATACGCAACGCGTGGCGCACCGGGAGCAACTCGTAAAAGACCTCACGGCGGCATTGTCATCGAACTCCGCCGACGTCTGGTTCGAGAAACTGACAGCGGAGGGTGTTCCGTGCGGGCCGCTCAACGACATCGCCGACGCCGTCGCGCTGGCCGAGCGACTCGGTCTGAATCCGGTGGTCGAGATCGACGACCCGCGCCGGGACGCACCCGTCCGGCAGGTGGCGAACCCGATCCGGCTCAGCGTCACCCCGGCGAGGTACCGCAGCGCGCCCCCGCTACTCGGTGAAGACACCCCAGCACAGGGGTCTTCCCTAAGGGAATGTTAGGAACCTCCGTGCACCCTTTCGATTGCCTGTGACCTGACCCACTGTGGTGGGAACGGAGAGATTCAGGACATCGGAAGGAGTCCCACGTGAGCACCACGCATACTGGTGAGCGCCGAGTCATCGGCAACGTCTTGAAAGGTTCGGTCGGCAATCTGATCGAGTGGTACGACTGGTACGCCTACGCGGCGTTCAGTGTGTACTTCGCGAAAGAGTTTTTCCCCGAGGGCGATACCACCGCGCAGTTGCTTTCCACAGCAGCCGTTTTCGCGGTCGGGTTCCTCATGCGGCCGATCGGTGGCTGGATCATGGGTCGGTACGCCGATCGGCACGGACGCCGATCGGCGCTCACCTTGTCGGTGACCGTGATGGCGGCGGGCTCGCTCGTCATCGCGCTCACGCCGTCCTACGCGAGCGTCGGACTCGTGGCTCCGGTGCTCCTCGTGCTCGCCCGCATGCTGCAGGACTGTCGGTCGGTGGCGAATACGCCACCAGCGCCACTTACCTCGCCGAGGTCGCCTCACCGGGTCGGCGCGGGTTCTACTCGAGCTTCCAGTACGTCACGCTCGTCGCCGGACAGCTGATTGCGCTCGGGGTGCAAATCGTCCTGCAACTGGTGTTGCCTGCGGAAGCCATGCAGTCGTGGGGCTGGCGGATCCCGTTCGTCATCGGTGCGGCCGGTGCCGTCGCGGTGATGTGGTTGCGGCGGACGATGGACGAGTCGGAGGCGTTCACCGAGGAGGTCGAGGCCAAACGTCACGAAGATGCGCCGGAGGGTCAGGCGAAGGAGGGGTTCACTGCGGATGCTGCTGCAGTACCCCCGGGAGTGCCTGCTGGTGTGCGCCCTCACGCTCGGTGGCTGCGTGGCGTTCTACACGTACACCACCTACATGCAGAAGTTCATGATCAACACGTCCGGCATCTCCAAGGACACGGTGGCGTGGATCAACTTCGCTGCCCTGCTGGTCTTCATCGTGCTGCAGCCGCTCGGTGGAGCCCTGTCCGACCGCATCGGCCGCCGCAAGCTGCTCATCTTCTTCGGGGTCGGTGGAACGGTGCTGACGGTCCCGCTCATGACGGTGCTGGGGAACACGTCCAATCCGCTGGTTGCATTCGGGCTGATGATGCTGGGCCTCACCGTGGTTACCGGGTACACGTCGGTGAACGCCATCGTGAAGACCGAGTTGTTCCCGACGAAGGTCCGCGCGCTCGGAGTCGGACTGCCGTACGCCCTCACGCTGGCGATCTTCGGAGGCACGGTCGAGACCGTCGCCCTCGCCCTGAAACAGGCCGGCCACGAATCGCTCTTCTTCTACTATGTGACCGGATGCATCGCGATCTCGCTCGTCGTCTACTTCTTCATGCGGGAGACGTCGGAAGGCTCGCCGCTCGACCGGACGACCGGCCGGGCCGGCACCCCGGACGACGACGTCGAACTGGTCGACTCGCGGAGCTGATCGAAGGGAACGGACAGTGCAGATCGCGGTGGTCGAGGACGACGACGGAGTCGGCGACGCACTCGTGGAGGCGCTGGCCACCCACGGCCACGAGGCGGTGCGCATGCGACGCGGCTCCGATCTCCTTCTCGGCCACCGGGGTATGGACGCGGTGATCCTCGACCTCGGTCTCCCCGACGCGGACGGCCTGCAGGTGCTCCGGCAACTGCGGGCCGTCAGCGACGTCCCGGTCGTCATCCTCACCGCCCGCGACGACGAGCGTTCGGTGGTTCGGGGACTGCGCGGCGGTGCGATCGACAACCTCGCGGCGCCGCCGACTTCACCGCCATCGGCAAGGTGTACGAGAACTACATGCAACTCGCGGTGCGCGCCGATTCCGGGATCGGGGACACTTCCCAACTTGCCGGAGCGCGAATAAGTCTGGGTGCACGAGGCTCCGGCGCCGAACTCACCGCGGAGCGGATTCTCGAGGTGCTGGGCCTGGGCGATCCCGGCGACGTCACACGTCTGCACCTGTCGATGACGAACGCAGGCCACGCTCTTCGCGACGGCAGCGTCGATGCCGTCCTGTGGGCGGGCGGAGTGCCCACACCGTCGTTTGCGAACCTGGGTATCCCGTTACGACTCCTCGATCTGTCCGCAGAACTGCCGTAGCTGCGACAGCGGTTCGGCCCACGCTACGAATCCGTACTCATTCCACCGGGTACGTACGGACATCAGACACCGGTCGCGACGATCGGTGTGGTCAACCTCCTTCTCGCCGGCCCTGCGGTGACCGACAGTGCTGCGGGCGCACTCGTGGAAGTACTGATCGATCATGCCGCGGAACTGGTGCCCGAACAGGCGACGGGAAGCCAGTTCCTCGATCGGCAGTCGTTGATCGGCACCGAAGGCGCCCGACTACAGCCCGAGGTCCTTCGCGATGATCGTCTTCATGACCTCGCTGGTGCCGCCGTAGATGCGGGACACCCGGGTGTCGGCGTAGAGACGCGCGATGGGGTACTCGAGGACGTATCCGTAACCACCGTGCAGTTGTAGGCATTTGTCGATTACTCGGCCCGCAGCCTCCGTGCAGAAGAGTTTGACCTTCGCCGCGTCGGGCACCGACAGTTCGCCTGCGTCGTGGAGTTCGAGTGCGCGGTCGGCCATCAGCTGGATCGCTTCGACCTCGGTGGCGCACTCGGCGAGTACGAATTTCGTGTTCTGGAATGCCGCCACCGGTTTTCCGAAGACGTTGCGTTCTTTGACGTACGCGATGGCGTGCTTCAGCGCCGCCGCGGCCGTCGCCGATCCGCCGAGTGCGATGGTCAGCCGCTCTTGTGCCAGATTGTGGGTGAGGTAGCTGAAACCGGCGCCCTCGTCACCGAGCCGATCCTCGACCGGAACCTTGACGTCAGTGAACGACAACTCGGCGGTGTCGGACGCCTTGAGGCCGATCTTCTCGATCTTCCGGCCCACCGAGAAACCCTCGGCCGTGGTGTCGACGACGAGAATCGTCAGTCCCGCCCGGCGGTTCTCCTCCGTGCTGGGAGCGGTGCGGCAGACCACGAGGATGCGGTCGGCGAGCGCGCCGCCCGTGATGAACGTCTTGGCGCCGTTCAGAACGTAGTGGCCGCCGTCCTCGGACAGCTTGGCCGATGTCGCGATGTTCGCGAGGTCGGAACCGGTACCGGGTTCGGTCATGGCGATGGCGAACATGATGTCGCCGGAGGCGAATCCCGGGAGCCAGCGCTGCTTCTGCTCATCGTTCGCGTACTCGAGCAGGTACGGCAGGATCAGGTTGGTGTGTACGGAGAAACTGCCGAACGTGACCCCCGCGGCCGCGGTCTCCTCGCCGACCACCGCGGAGAACTTGAAACTCTTCTCACCGCCGCCGCCGAACTCCTCCGGCACCTGAATACCCAGGACACCGAGTTCACCTAGCCGACGGTAGAAGTCGCGTGGCGGATGTCCCTGCACCTCCCAATCATGGTGCACCGGTGCCACTTCCTTGGCGATGAAGTCGCGGATCGTCTTCCGGAACGCTTCGTGATCTTCGTTGAACACCGTACGCTGCACGGGCATCTCCTTCGATTTACAGTGCGTAACTGCGCAGTACGCCCTTGCTGATGATTGTCTTCTGAATCTCGCTGGTGCCTTCGCCGATGAGGAGGAACGGTGCCTCACGCATGAGCCGCTCGATCTCGTACTCCTTCGAGTAGCCGTAGCCGCCGTGGATACGGAAACTGGCCTGGGTGACCTCCGAGCAGTACTCGCTGGTGAGGTACTTGGCCATCCCGGCGGCCACGTCGTTGCGTTCGCCGGAATCCTTCAGCCGTGCAGCGTTGACCATCATCAGATGCGCCGCTTCGACTTTCGTCGCCATCTCGGCGAGGCTGAACGCGATCGCCTGGTGTTCGGCGATCGGCTTACCGAACGTGCTGCGCTGCTGCGCATACCGGGCAGCCAGCTCGAAGGCCCGGATCGCCACACCGCATGCGCGGGCGGACACGTTGACCCGCCCGACCTCGATCCCGTCCATCATCTGGAAGAACCCTCGACCCGGTGTGCCACCGAGGATGTCACCGGCCGCGGCGGAATAATTGTCGAACAAGAGCTCGGTGGTGTCTATGCCCTTGTACCCCATTTTGTCGATCTTCCCGGGGATGGTGATGCCGGGGACGACCTCGCCGAATCCGGCGGGCTTCTCGATCAGGAAGGCGGTGAGATTCTCGTGCTTCTTGGCGGCACCTTCCTCGGTGCGTACCAGCGCGGCGACGAGGGTGGAGCTGCCGCCGTTGGTCAGCCACATCTTCTGACCGTTGATGACGTAGTTCCCGTCGGCGCTCAGCTTGGCCTTCGTGCGGATGGCGGCGACGTCGGAGCCGAGTTCCGGCTCGGACATCGAGAACGCCCCACGAACCTCACCCGTGGCCATCCGCGGCAGGTAGTACTCCTTCTGGGCATCGGTGCCGTGTTGACGCAGCATGTAGGCGACGATGAAGTGAGTGTTGATCACACCCGAGACGCTCATCCATCCGCGCGCGAGTTCCTCGACGCACAGCGCGTAGGTGAGCAGGGATTCGCCGAGACCGCCGTACTCCTCCGGGATCATCAACCCGAACAGGCCCATGTCGCGCATCTTGTCGACGATCGCCTGCGGGTAGGTGTCGGAATGCTCGAGTTCCTGTGCGACCGGGATGATGTCGCGATCGACGAAGGTACGCACGGTGTCGATGATCTCGGTCTGGAACTCGGTGAGGCCGAGAGTCTGGGCGAGGCGGCTCATGGGGGTCCTTCGGAAACCGTTGTACCAAGTATCGGAGTGCGGAACCGGCGGCGCGGAAGAGCGCCTCGGTAGCCGCGAGGTCAGGTTTCAGCTTGCCCGACGTTCCGTAGAACCGGCTAGAGGACTTCGGCTATCGGATGGATAGCGCACTCCAATACATCTCACAAAAGTGTGTTGACCTGCGGGGACCCCGACTCATAGGTAGTGGCAGCCGGTGCGTTCGCCGAGTGCGTCTTGCTCGTGTGGGTCCGCAACCGTTGAATGGGCTTGACGCTGTGACCTGCACCACCCATTCTCCGAAGGGATCACCACGTGACCCACTCCACCGCCTCCCTCGATGAACCCGTCGAGATCGGCGCCGAGTCCCGCCACCGTGCGTGGGGCTTGACGGCGCTGCTCGTGCTGCTCTACGTCGTCAACTATGCCGACAAGGCCGTACTCGGCATCATCGCCCAACCGCTCGCCCAGGAGCTCGGGCTGAGCTCCTCCCAGATCGGCCTGGTCGGAAGCTTGTTCTTCCTGACGTTCACGATCGGCGGGTTCTTTGCCGGGGTCCTCAACCGCTGGATGTCGTTGCGATGGGCCCTCGTCCTGCTCGCGCTGGCCTGGTCGGTAGCCATGCTGCCGCTCGTCGTCGCCGCGAGCTTCGTGGTGCTACTCGGCAGCCGCCTGCTTCTCGGGCTCGCCGAGGGACCGAGCTCGGCGCTGCTGCATACCGGGGCCTATTCGTGGCACGCGCCCGCCAAACGCGGACTGCCCAGCGCGCTGCTGGCCGGCGCCGCGTCCATCGCGAAAATCGCAGTGGCTCCGGCGCTCGCCTTCGTCACCGTCACCTTCGGCTGGCGCTTCGCCCTGATCGCGCTGTCGGTGATCGGAGTCGTGTGGTGTGTCATCTGGCTTACCGTGTGGTCCGAGGGCCCGTACATCCGCAGCGGCAAGGCTGCGACCACCACTGACACTGACACTGACGCGGGTGAGCCTGCAGTCCCGTGGAGTCGTATCTTCCGGACCCGCACGTTCATCAGCGGGGCCCTGCTCGTCATGAGCGTGTACGCGCTGGTCGCGGTGGTTCTCACGTGGTTGCCCTCGTACTTCGAGGTAGGTCTCGGCTACAGCCGCTTGCAGGCCGGGTCCATGTTCGCCTTCCCGAGTATCGCGGGACTGATCTTGATGCTCCTTTCGTCCGTGATCGGTGACCGCCTCCTCGTACGCGGCTCGACGTCCCGTATGGTGCGGGTCATCGTTCCCGCTGTCGGGGTCCTCATCTGCGGCGCGATCCTTCTTGCCCTACCGTCCATCGATACTCCCGCCCTGGCCGTGCTCGTGGTGTCGGTCGGGTACGGTTTCGCCGCCTCGGTGTTCCCGCTGCTCAACTCCGCGATCTCGGAGATCTGCCCGCCGCGTCAGACGGCCGGCACGCTCGGGGTGTTCCTCGCGATCATGGCGGTCGGCGGCCTCGTCGCCCCGTATGCGACCGGCCTGATCGTCGACGCCGCCAGTACACCCGCCGCGGGCTATGCGACCGCGTTCCAAGCACTCGGTCTGGTCGCCGCGGTGTGTGCCGTCCTCGCGTTGGTGCTGGCGAACCCGGAACGCGACCAGAAGTTGGTTCGAGGCGACAGTGTGAGGAGCACACGATGAACGACGCAGTAATTGTCGACGCAGTCCGCACGCCCATCGGCAGGCGCGGTGGTGCCCTCTCCGGAGTTCATCCGGCCAACTTGTCGGCACACGTGCTCGAGTCGCTCGTTGCGCGCACCGGCCTCGACCCGGACGTCGTCGGTGACGTCGTCTGGGGCTGCGTCAGCCAGACGGGGGAGCAGGCAGGCAATGTCGCCCGCACCGCGGTTCTCGCCGCCGGCTGGCCCGAGAAGGTCCCCGGCACCACGCTCACCCGGGCGTGTGGATCGAGCCAGCAGGCGGTGAGTTTCGCCGCCGCGACCGTGATCGCCGGCCACGAGGACGTCGTCGTCGCGGGCGGTGTCGAATCGATGAGCCGCGTTCCGATGGGCAGCGCCAGCAAGAACGGCGAGCACTTTCCGGCCGCCGTTCTCGACCGGTACGGCGTCGACGGTTTCAGCCAGGGCACCGGCGCGGAAATGGTGGCGTCGAAATGGGGACTGACCCGTCGGGTGCTCGACGAGTACGCCCTCCGCTCCCACGAGCTCGCGGCGCGTGCCGTCGACCGCGGCGCGTTCGACGGACAACTCGCACCGATACCGGGCGTTCTCGAGGGTGACGAGGGGATCCGGCGGAATGGTTCACTCGAGTCCCTCGCCAAGCTGAAGGCCGTGTTCCAGGACGACGGCGTGATCCATGCGGGCAATTCCTCCCAGATCTCCGACGGCGCCGGGGCACTGTTGATCACGACGAGCGAGAAGGCTGCGCAGCTGGGACTGCGACCGATGGCCCGCATCCACACCAGCGCCGTGGTCGGTGACGACCCCGTCATCATGCTCACCGGTCCCATCGCCGCGACGGAGAAGGCCCTCTCGCGGGCGGGACTGACGATCGACGACATCGGCGCTTTCGAGGTCAACGAGGCGTTCGCCCCGGTTCCGCTGGCCTGGCAGGCGGAGACCGGTGCCGCGATGGACCGGTTGAACCCGCTCGGCGGCGCCATCGCAGTCGGTCACCCGCTCGGCGGATCGGGGGCGATTCTGATGACCCGGCTCGTCCATCACATGCGCGACAACGGCATCCGCTACGGACTGCAGACCATGTGTGAGGCAGGCGGACTCGCCAATGCCACCATTCTCGAACTTCTCTGAACAACAATTTCCCGAAGGGAACACGTAGGCAATGGAACTCAAAGGCATCTCCACCGCGGTGACCGGCGGCGCGTCGGGACTCGGCCTCGCCACCGCACGCCGTCTGGTGGACGCCGGAGCGCAGGTGACGCTCATCGACCTTCCGAACTCCGATGGTGAGGCGACGGCGAAAGAGCTCGGCAGCGCAGCTCAATTCGCCGCCGCCGACATCACCGACCCCGAACAGTTCTCGGCGGCCCTCGACGTCGCCGACGACCGCGGTGGCCTGCGCGGTATCGTGCACTGCGCCGGAGCCGGGCGCCGGATGCGCATTCTGGACAACGACGGAAAGGCCGGTTCGCTCGAGGACTTCGAGTTCGTGATCCGGCTCAACCTCGTCGGCTCCTTCAATGCTCTGCGGTTGGGAGCGGAACGGATCGCCCGCCACGACGAGATCGACGGCGAACGCGGTGCGATCGTGCTGACCGCGTCCGTGGCAGCGTTCGAAGGCCAGATCGGTCAGATCAACTACACGGCCTCGAAGGCGGGAATCGTGGGAATGACCGTCACGGCCGCACGGGATCTCGCCAGCAGAAACATCCGGGTATGCACAATCGCCCCGGGAATCATGGACACCCCGCTCCTCGCACGGCTGCGCGACGACGTCCGTGCGTCACTGGAGAAGTCCGTACCCAATCCCTCGCGGCTGGGCAAGCCCAGTGAGTTCGGCCAACTCGCCTGCTCCATCCTCGAGAACGGCTACCTCAACGGCGAGACCATCCGCCTGGACGGTGCCATCCGCATGGCACCCCGCTGACGAATGAGGACCGAAGTGAACGTGCCGACACTGCACTATCCGGAACTGACGATGGCGGCGTTCCCGTCCAGCATGGCTGCCCTGTACGGAGACCGGGCCGCCGTGGTCGACGGCGACACGGTGTGCACCTATCGTGAACTCGACGAGAGGTCGGGCGCTTTCTCGTCCGCGCTGCGGGACGCGGGCGTGACCGAGCGTGACGTGGTGCTCTTGCACCTCGGCAACTGCATCGAGTTCGTGGTGGCGTATTACGGCGCGCTGCGGGCCGGCGCGACCGTCACACTGGTCAACCCGTTGCAACCCGTGCCCGGACTCCGCACACAGATCGTGGACACGGGTGCGGTCGCGGCCGTCACCCAGCCCGGACAACTGGACACCCTCACCGAGGCTTCGGACGGCACCACCGTCCGCACGATCGTGGTGGCGGGACTGCCCGCCGGGCGAGGTCGCGGTCAGTTCGGGTTCGACGAGTTCGTCCGCGGGTACGCCACCGCATCGTTCACGACGAAGGTCACGGGCGACGACGTGGCCCACCTCGCCTACACGGGCGGTACCACCGGGCTGTCGAAAGGTGTTCGGGTACTGCACCGCAACGTCCTCGCGAACGTGATCCAGATGATCGCCTGGCGTGCGGGACACGAGGTACACGCCACTGCTGACGGCGGGATCGAGTTGCGGCCCCTCGTGGGACTGGAGGGGCGCGGTGTGGTGCCCGGGGCCGGGGCGACCGTCGTCGTGTCACCGCTGTTCCATGCCCACGCCTTGATCAACATGTCGTTCCTGCTGTTGTGCGGGGCGACCCAGGTGTTCGCCGGACGGTTCGAACCGGGACGGATGCTCGAACTGATCGAGAAGCACAGGGCCACCTACATCACGGGAAGCCCGGCAATGTGGCATGCCGTCGCCACTCATCCCGACGCCGCGATTCGGGACACCGATTCGGTGCGGGTCGTCTCCTCCGGTGCGGCGCCGATCGACCACGTCACGCTCGAGGCACTCGGCCGCGCGTTCCCCTCGGCGAGCGTGGTCGAGGGTTACGGGTTGACGGAGGGCACCTGTCTCGTCGCATCCGCACCGCTGACCGGTGCCGATGCATACAAGCTCGGGAGCGTGGGACTGCCGGTGTTCGACACCGAAGTGCAGATCCGTGCCGCCGACGATTCCGGAGACGTACTCGACGCCAACGCGCGCGGAAAGCTGTGGGTCCGCGGGCCGCAGGTCACCGACGGTTACTTGAATCAGCCCGAGATCACCGCGCAGCAGTACGTCGACGGCTGGCTCGATACCGGCGACATCGCCTACGTCGACGAGGACGGATACCTGTTCATCTGCGACCGCACCAAGGACATGCTGATCTACAAGGGCTACAACGTGTATCCCCGCGAGCTCGAAGAAATCCTGGTCTCGCACCCGGACATATCCTCGGCTGCCGTCGTCGGCAGAGAGGCCGGCAGCGTCGGTCAGGAGCCGGTGGCGTTCGTCGTGCCGATGCCGGGCGCGACGGTCGATCCGGATGCGGTGTCCGCGTTCGTGGCCGCGCGGGTACTGCCGTACAAGAAGGTGCGTGACGTGGTGGTCGTCGAGCAGTTGCCGACGTCGGCTGCGGGAAAGATTCTCAAGACCACCCTGCGTGAATTCCTCGACACCGCAGCGAAATAGAGGCTCGCGCCAACAACCAGAAAAGGACATCCATGGAACTGCTCGCCAACCGCACCGCCGTCGTCACCGGAGGCGCTCAGGGTATCGGCTTCGAAATTGCCCGGACCTTCGTCGAGGCCGGCGCCCGGGTGGTGATCGGTGACCTCGACCTCGACGCCGCCACGGCAGCGGCCGACAAGCTCGGCGGCGCGGACGTTGCCCACGCCGTCCGGTGCAACGTGGTGCACTCCGAGCAGGTGGACGAACTGCTGGGCGCAGCGGTCGACCGCTTCGGCTCGCTCGACGTAATGGTCAACAACGCCGGCATCACCCGCGACGCGACCATGCGCACCATGACCGAGAACGACTTCGACCTGGTCATCGACGTGCATCTGAAGGGCACCTGGAACGGGACGCGGAAGGCGGCCGCCATCATGCGGGAGGCCAAGCGCGGCGCCATCGTCAACATCTCCTCGCTGTCCGGCAAGGTCGGCATGGTGGGGCAGACGAACTACTCGGCGGCCAAGGCGGGCATCGTCGGTCTCAGCAAGGCTGCGGCCAAGGAACTTGCCCACCACGGTGTCCGTGTCAATGCGATCGCGCCGGGACTGATCCGGTCGGCCATGACCGAGGCCATGCCGCAGAAGGCGTGGGACCAGAAGATGAGCGAGATCCCGATGGGACGTGCTGGCGAGGCCGGCGAGGTCGCGAACGTCGCACTGTTCCTCGCCTCCGACCTCTCGTCGTACATGACCGGCACGGTCCTCGAAGTCACCGGTGGACGCTTCATGTGACCGCGCACCGACCCCTCCTGACATTTCCCCGAAAGGCCATGATGCGCGAAGTTGTCATCTGCGAACCCGTCCGCACTCCCATCGGACGATACGGCGGCATGTTCCAATCCCTCACCGCCGTCGATCTGGGCGTTGCTGCCCTGAAGGGGCTACTCGAGCGCACGGGCGTCGATCCGTCCGACATCGAGGACGTCGTCCTCGGCCACTGCAACGCCAACAGTGAGGCTCCCGCGATCGGCCGGGTGGTGGCCCTGGATGCGGGTCTGCCGATCACCGTGCCCGGCATGCACATCGACCGTCGGTGTGGATCCGGTCTTCAGGCCGTCATCCAGGCGGCTATGCAAGTGGCGGCCGGTGACAACGACCTCGTGGTGGCCGGGGGCACCGAATCGATGAGCAACGCGTCCTTCTACTCCACCGACATGCGGTGGGGTGGAGCACGATCGGGTGTGCAGATGCACGACAGTCTCGTGCGTGCCCGGTCCACCGCGGGCGGCCGTTTCTACCCGGTGCCCGGGGGAATGATCGAGACGGCGGAAAACCTCCGTCGCGAATACGGGATCTCACGCAGCGAGCAGGACGAGCTCGCGGTGTCGTCACACACCAGGGCCGTCACGGCGCAGAAGAACGGCATCCTCGCCGAGGAGATCGTCCCCGTGACCGTCCGCAGCCGCGGCGGTGAGCAGGTGATCGACACCGATGAGCATCCTCGTCCCGACATCTCGCTGGAATCGCTGGCAGCCCTGACGCCGATCCTGGTGAAGTCCGATCCGGAGTCCACCGTCACCGCGGGCAACGCCAGCGGACAGAACGATGCTGCAGCAATGTGCCTCGTCACCACTGCTCCGACCGCGGAACGTCTCGGTCTGCGACCGCTCGTGCGGGTGGTGTCTTGGGGCGCAGCAGGTGTCGCACCGAAGATCATGGGCATCGGGCCGGTGCCGGCCACCGAGGTCGCGCTGCGCAAGGCGGGGCTCGCCCTCTCGGACATCGACCTGATCGAACTCAACGAGGCATTCGCGGCGCAAGCGCTGGCCGTGATGCGCGAATGGGGTTTCGGCGCAGCAGATCTGGATCGCACCAATGTCCACGGTTCCGGGATCTCCCTCGGTCACCCTGTCGGTGCGACGGGTGTGCGCATGCTCGCGAGCTTGGCACGGGAACTCGATCGCCGCGAAGCGCGGTACGGGCTCGAGACGATGTGCATCGGTGGAGGGCAGGGCCTGGCGGCAGTGTTCGAACGAGTGGCGTAGGGGGCTACTCGCCCGCTGCGGTGGCGGCACGCGCGCGAACCAGTTCGACGAACGCGTGTCCTACCGGGGAAAGCGTGTCCGGATCGAAAGCGATCCCGAATCTTCGGGCAAACTTCGGCTCCACCTCGCGGACGATCGCGCGGTCCCGGGCCGATTCCGCGATCGACCTCTCCACGAGGGTGCCGCCGATACCGGCCAGTACCAACGGAAGTCGCGCTTCGCGATGATCGGACAACACCGCCAGGGGCGGCCGAGCCCCGGCGTGGCGGATCGCTTCCTCGATCTCGTCGGCGAGGGAGGGGCCCCGAGGCACGAACACCATGGGCACCTTGGGCAGCGCGGACAGGGGCACCGGTCCGTGCGGTACGTCGGTGCCTGCCGGATAGACGAGCCAGTACTCCTGCTCGCCGAGTTCCACCACGTCGAGGCCGTTCCCGTCGAGGGGTAGATGCGCGACGACGAATTCGCAGTGCCCGTCCTCGATCAGGGAGGCGGCCTGTGCTTCGACCTTCAGCTCACCGAAGCGCACCGTCACTTTCGGGTAGGCCCGGCGGAATTCGGTGACCAGGTCGACGAGCGGGCCGAGCGCCAGGGCGGGAAACGCCATCACGTCGAGCCGGCCTGCGAGTTCGCCGTCGGAGGTGGCCAGCAAATCCTCGACGGCGGTAACGTCGCGCAGGATCTGGCGGCCCGGGCCCACCATGCTTCGTCCGGCCGCGCTGAGAACCATGCCCCGGCCGATGCGATGAAACAGTTGCACACCCAGTTCCCGTTCGAGCCCCCGCAGCGCCTGGGAGATGGTCGGCTGGGCGACGCCCAGGGATGCGGCGGCACCGCCTATGCCCTCGTGCTCGACCACGGCGAGGAAATACTCGACCTGACGTAACTCCATGTGCTCAGCCTCTCGCCGACGTGTCGTGTGCACTGGAGACGAACGCTGCGGCCGCAGGCGAACACGGTCCGGAGCGCTGCACCAGGCCGACGGGCCGGGTCAACCGGGGTGACAGCGACCGGATCGTCACACCGCGCAGTTCTTGCTCGGCGACCACGCGGGGCAGGACGGTCGCACCCGCCCCTCGCTGAACCAGGTTCCAGGTGGCGCTCGGATGCGCGCAGTCGACGACGACGGTGTCCGTGTTTTCTCCGAGGAGTTCGGAGATCAGCGCCGCATCACTCTTGTCACCCAAATCCTGGATCAGCGGGACGTCGCGCAGGGCCGACCGGGGTACCGGGTCGGGAAGGGCGGCCGCGAGCTCGTCCGGCACGGCAAGCACCAACTCCTGCTCACCGATCGGGACCGACAGCAGCGCACTGTGATCCACGGACAGGTCGATCACCCCGAGCTCCGCCTCACCGCGCCGCAATGCCCCGAGGACACCGGTGGGACCGTCGCTGTCGATGATGCGGACCGTGATCCGGGGGTACTGCCGGCGGAACCGGCGGACCAGTCCGACGATCGGGTCGATCGAGAACGCCGAGTACGTGACCACGTCGACCCGGCCGGATTCGAGTTCACGGACCGCCGCCACCTTGGCCTTGGCACGTTCGACATCGGTGAGGATTCGCCGCGCCGCCACGTCCAGTGTCCGGCCCGCCTCGGTCAGCTCCAGCCGACGCCCCGTGCGATCGAACAGGGTCACCCCGAGCCGACGTTCGAGAGTGCGAATGGCCTGCGACAGCGACGGCTGAGAGATGTACAGAGACTGCGCCGCCCTGGTGATCCCGCCGTGATCGACTACCGCGACGAAATAGGTGACGAGATGCAGGTCCACCCGGTCATCGTACGGAAGCCGTGGTCGCGCCCGGCACCACCCAGTCGCCGGTGAACGCGGGAGGGCGTTTCAGCGCGAACGCCCGGAAGGCGTCCGGTGCATCGGTCGCGAAGTTGACGGCTTGCGCTCGCGCCTCGTTCTCCAGCGCCTCCCGCAGCGACGAGGACGACCCCTGTTCGAGGAGCCGGGCGGATTGCGTCACCGCGACCGGGGGTCCGGCGGCGAGTCGGCGCGCGAGGTCCTGCGTGACGGTCTCCAGTTCGGACGGCTCCGCCAACACCGATACGAGACCGAGAGCGTGGGCCTCGGCGGCGTCGACCATCTCGGCAAGCATCACCAGGCGTTTGGCCTGGTGTAGTCCCACGAGCCGGGGAAGCACCCACGACCCGCCGAAGTCGACCGACAGTCCCCGTTTGGCGAAGATCTGACTGAATTTCGCGGTGGTGGAGGCCACCACGAGGTCGCACAGCAGGGCGAGGTTCCACCCGGCGCCCACCGCGTACCCCTCCACCTGGGCGATCACCGGCTTCGGGAATTCGGCAAGTGTCGCGGCGACGGAGTTGATCGTCCGCATCCGGTCGAGAGGATGTTGCGCAGTCCGTCGTTCGACGTCGGCGCCTGTGCAGAAGTTGCCGCCGGCACCGGTGACGACTACGGCCCGTATGTGGCGATCCGCTTCGAGCCCACGCAGAGCGTTCCCGAACTCGGCGAAGGCGTCCAGGGTCAGCGCGTTCATGCGGTCGGGCCGATCGAGTGTCACGGTGGCCACTGCGCCGTCGCGGGTCACGGATACCACGTCCTCGCTCATCGGCCGGACCACACGGGTGAGCGCTTCTCGGCGAACGCGCGCGCACCTTCCTGCGCGTCCTCGGATGCGAACACCGAGTCGAGGTACTGCCGCTGCGCGGCGAACGCGTCGGGGTCGGTGTATCGGGCAGACATCGCGACTACCTGTTTGGTGGCCCGGACCGCGAGGGGACCGTTGGCGGCGACGCGGGCGGCCAGCGCGCGTGCGGTGGCGAGTGCGTCGCCGGGTTCGGTGAGGTGGTTGACGAGGCCGTGCGCGTGGGCCGCTTCTGCCGTGAGCGGGTCGCCGGTGATCGCCATCTCCATGGCGATCGGGTAGGGCAGTACCTTGGGTAGCCGCAGCAAACCGCCTGCGGCTGCGGCTAATCCGCGCTTCACCTCGGGAAGCCCGAACTTGGCGTCCCGCGCCGCGACGATGAGGTCGGCCGACAATGCCAGCTCACATCCGCCGGCCAGTGCCCATCCCTCCACCGCGGCGACGAGTGGCTTCGTCGGCGGCGCCTCGGTGAGCCCACCGAAACCCCGCCCCGGCAGTGACGGGCGCTCCCCGCGGGTGAAGGCCTTCAAATCCATACCCGCGCAGAACGTTCCACCCGCGCCGGTGAGGATTGCGATGGTGAGGTCGGGCCGCGCTTCGAACTCGTCGACGGCCGCGGCGAGGGCCTTTGCGACCTCGAGGTCGACGGCGTTCCTCGCCTCCGGCCGGTTCAGGGTGATGACGGCGACGCCGTCGGCGAAATCGGTGAGAACCACGCTCATGAGGTGTCCTTCTCTGGTTTCGGGGCGGTGGGGATCGGGAGTGTCCAGCGTTCCGGGTTGCCACCGAGCGAGCGGATGTGCCCGCGGTCGGCGAGTACCAGCAGGTGGGCATGCGTCTCACGGACAGCGAGGCGCAAGAGACGTTCGGACATGGAGTCGAACGGGCGCGACCACGCGATGTGAGCCGAGATCTCCCACGCAGTCGACTCCGGGCGGGCGTGGAGGGCGGCCACGATCTCAGCGAACCGCTCCTCGTGGTGACTCATCAGCTGCTGCGCCCGATCGGCGATGCCGCGGAAGCGGTACTCGTGGGCCGGGAGCACCAGGCCGTCCGGCATGGTCGTGGTGGCGTGCAGTGAGAGCAGGTAGCGGTGCAGCGGGTTGTCCAGCTCGCCGGGAACAGTGGAGATGTTCGGGCTGATGCGGGGAAGCATGTGGTCGCCGCTGAACAACACACCGTGGGTTTCGTCCACGAAGGTCAGATGGCCGGGGGTGTGCCCCGGCGTCCACACCGCCCGCAGGTCCCAGCCGGGCAGATTCAGCGGGCTGCCGTCGTCGAGCACCACGTCGACGGTCTCGCCCGGCCCGAATCGAACCAGATCGACACGGGCCGCGGCGCGAACCCCGGCAGGGGCACCGAGCCGATCGAGCTGGATTTCCCACGTCCGTTCGTCGGCGGTGTCGTCGCCCGCGGTGCGGTGGCCGAGCAGTGCGGCATCTGCAGCGTGCATCGCGAGGGTGGCGCCGCTGATGTCCCGCAACCGCGGTGCGAGACCGAAGTGGTCGGGATGCAAATGGGTGACGGCGGCGTACCGGACATCGGTGACGCGGTGCCCCGTCTCCGCGATGCCGCGGCAAAGGGCCAGCCACGACTCCTCGGAGTCCCAACCGACGTCGATCAGCGCGAGACCGTCGGGCAGGGCAAGGGCGTAGATCAGCACGTAGCGCAACGGGTTCCGGGGCATCGGCACCGGGATCGACCAGAGTCCGGGACGCACGGTCTCGACCGGTGGCAGCACCCCGCGGGCCCAGGCCTCGCGCTGGACGTTTCCGACGTCTTCGGTGACGATCACGACGACACCACCTCCGACCCTCCCAGTTCGTCGCGCAGCCTCCGTTTGAGAACCTTGCCGCCGGCGTTGCGTGGTAGCGCGGTCACGAAATGGATGTGTCTCGGTTTCTTGTAGGACGCGAGCCGCCCCGCGCTGAAGGCGACGAGTTCGGCGGCGGTCGGGAGGGCGCCCTCGGCCACGCGGATCACCGCGGTGACGGCCTCACCCCACGTCCGGTCCGGGACACCGATCACGGCGACCTCTGCCACAGCGGGATGTTCGGCCAGCACCGATTCGACCTCGATCGGATAGACGTTCTCACCGCCGGTGATGATCATGTCCTTCACCCGGTCGGTGACATACAGATACCCGTCGTCATCGAGATGCCCGGTGTCGCCGGTCCGCAAGAAGCCGTCGGGAGTGAAGAGTTGCGCTGTCTCGTCGGGACGCCGCCAATAGCCGGCGACGTTGTTGCGGGAGCGGCAGACAATCTCCCCGGACACCCCGGCCGGCAGGTCCGCACCGGTCGCGACGTCGCGGATCGCCACCTCGACGCCGGGCATGGGTTTGCCCGCGGATCGCAACAGGTACGTACGGTCACCGGCCGGATCGTGGTCCTCGGCGGTGAGCGCACTGACCGATCCCGTCGTCTCTGTCATCCCGTACCGCTGCACGAATGCGCAGCCGAGCCGGTCGATGGCGCGGCGCAACAGGGCGGGAGTGACCGGCGCGGAGCCGTACGCGATCAGTTGAAGACTGGACAGGTCGCGATCGCCGAGGCCGCGCAGGTCCAGCAGCATCTGGATCGCCGAAGGAACAAGGAACGCATGCGTGATGCGGTGTCGTTCGACGAGATCGGCCACGTGGCGAGCGTCGAACGCGCCGAGGAGAACGACGTGCACTCCCGCGGACAGACAGGTACTGAGCCACCCGGCGCCGGCGATGTGGAACAACGGCAGGGCGTCGAGGGCCACCGAGTCGGCGCGCCACCGGTAGATTGCGAGGGCCTTGGGCTCGTTGTGGATATTGCGGTGCGTCGCGACCACACCCTTGGGTGCGCCGGTGGTGCCCGACGTATACAACTGCAGCAATTCCGCGTCCGGATCATCGCCCAGCCTCGGATCGGTGTCGCTGCCCGAAGCGGCGAGCCGATCCCACGTCCACGCCTCGGGCAGGATTTCCTCCGACGCGCGGTCGACGAGCACGACGACCAGACCGGGAAGCGCTTCGCGTACCGCTTCGGCCGTCTCGGCGAACTCGGCCTCGACGATCAGCACCTCGAGGGCCGCGTCGACCGCGATCGTTGCCGCCTCGGCGGCGGGGAGGCGCCAGTTCAGCGGCACGAACACGAGCTCGGCCTTGGCCGCGGCAACGAAGCATTCGGCGCCCTCGAGACGCATTCGCAGCAACGCCCCGACGCGCGCACCGCGACCGGAGGCCAACGCCGACAACGCTGTTGCGATGCGAGTGGTCCGCTGGTCGAATTCCGCGTTCGTCAGGGTCGTGTTCCCCCACGTCACCGCGGGCGAGTCGGGGCGTTCGGCGGCATGGTGCCGGACGCGCTGGGGAAGATGCAGCCCGCTCACAAATGCCCTCCTCGAAGATCGATCCACACCGCCGACTGCCCGGTGCCCGTGTCCCGTCAGTCGACCACCGCATCGCGCCGGAGACAAAGACACAGAACCGTACGGACACTTAGCGATCGCCTATGTATGCGGAACTCCGCGTGGTCAGGCCGTTTGTAGACTGGCTGGGTGGCTACCACTCCTGCGCTGAACCCCGCGGACGTTCAGCGTGCTGCGGCGGCGCTGCACAGCCCGGACATCGAGGGGTGGGCCAACCGCTTCGAACTCTTGTCGGACGGCAACCGCCTCCGGTTGCTGCTGTGCCTACACCACGCGCCGGGCATCTGTGTCGGCGACCTCGCGGCAGCGCTGGAGATGAGCGGTACCGCCGTCTCACACGCATTACGACTGCTGCGCCACCAGGGGTGGGTGTCGGCCAGACGCGACGGCCGCTCGATGCGCTATCGGCTCTCCGATGACACCGTGCACCAGTTGCTGCATGCCATCGGGGCCACGCACTATCACGATCACCCGGCATCGGAATCGGAACGGTGATGTCCTGCATGGAAGACGACCCCGGAACTCTGCCACTCGACGGGATCACCGTCGTTGCACTCGAGCAAGCTGTGGCCGCCCCGATCGCCACCCGGCATCTGGCGGACATGGGCGCCCGCGTGATCAAGGTGGAGCGCGTCGGCGAGGGTGACTTCGCTCGTAACTACGACGACGCCGTATTCGGCGAGGCCTCACACTTCGTTTGGTTGAACCGAGGGAAGGAATCGTTCTGCGTCGACCTCAAATCCGAGGAGGGGCGCGACGCCGTCCTGAGATTGATCGCGGGGGCCGACGTGTTCGTGCAGAATCTGGCGCCCGATGCAGCGAGCAGGCTGGGTTTCGGGACGGAGGCGTTGCGCGCGGAGCACGCCGAGTTGATCGTGGCGAACATGTCAGGTTACGGGACGGCGGGGCCGAGGCGTGAACGCAAGGCGTACGACATGCTGGTGCAGGCCGAAACCGGGATGATCTCCGTGACCGGGACTCCCGAGACGGCCACCAAAACCGGAGTGCCAGTGTCCGACATCGCGGCGGGAATGTACGCGCTGACGTCGATATTGAGTGCGTTGTTCCGCCGCGAACGAACCGGAGTGGGCGCACAGATCGACGTGTCGATGTTCGACGCGACCACGGAATGGTTGGGTCATCCGATGTACATGAAAATGTACGCCGACCGGCAGATCCCTCGTGCCGGCCTGGGACACGCCGCGATCGTGCCCTACGACGCGTACCCCACCCGCGACGGCAACATTCTGATCGGCGTCCAGAACGATCGGGGGTGGCGGCAGTTGGTCACCGAGGTCTTCAGCCGACCCGAACTCGCCGAGCATCCCCGATATGCGACCAATATGCTGCGCGTCCAGCATCGCGCTGAGGTGGATGCCCTCGTCGCCGAGGAGACGAAGAAATTCACTCTCGCGGCCCTCGATCAGGCCCTTGCGGATGCGGGAATTCCGGCGGCAGAGATGAACGATATGGGCGGATTGATCGATCATCCGCAGTTGAAGGAACGCGACCGCTGGCGCCAGGTCGGCAGCGAGGTGGGCCAGATCAGCGCCGTGCTGCCCCCGATGACGTTCGCCGACGTGGAGATGCGGATGGGTGACATTCCTGCTCTCGGCGAACACACCGATCGCATTCTGGGCGAGCTGGGGTGTTCTGCTGCGGACATAGCAGCGATGCGGGCAGCGGGCGTCGTCGGCTGACGTGGTAGAGCCTCCGAGTCCCTGGCTCTCGACTGACGCCGCTAATTATCCCGGCGAGCAAAGTAGCATTAGTGCTACCATCAGAGTATGGAGCGTCTCGGGTTGAAGGAACTGCGCCAGCATGCCAGTGACTACGTCAAACGTGCCGAAGCCGGGGAGACGATGCTGATCACGGTCGCCGGC
Organism: Rhodococcus tibetensis; assembly: GCF_024438035.1. Classification (GTDB taxonomy): domain Bacteria; phylum Actinomycetota; class Actinomycetes; order Mycobacteriales; family Mycobacteriaceae; genus Rhodococcus_F; species Rhodococcus_F tibetensis. Next base: position 25,417 of record NZ_JANFQF010000026.1, on the reverse strand, counting down.
CGGCCGAGCGCAATCCTCGGCCCTGCCGGGCGGAAGACGTGGTGCGCCTTCGACGAGGTCGCCGACATCTTCCAGACGGACACCGATCCGACGTGGGAAGCCGACCGCAACCTGATCGACGATCCGATTGCGGACCCCTGGGCATCCCGGTGAGGACAGTGCTCGATACGAGCATCCTCATCGCGAACGATGTCCCGCCCATTGACGGGGAGGTCGCGATCAGTGCCGTGAGCCTGGCCGAATTGCACTTCGGACTCCTGGTCGCGACCACCGCGCTGCAGCGTGCTCAGAGGTTGCAGCGACTGATCGCCGTGGAACGCAAATTCGAACCCCTACCCGTCGACGCCGGTGTTGCTCGAAGCTACGGGCAGCTTGCCGCAGCGGTGCGAGCGTACGGCCGCAAACCTCAGCCCCGAGCCCTCGATCTGATGATCGCCGCCACCGCGCACGCGAACAACGCCCGACTCGTCACCCGCAACGCGGACGATCTTCGCGGCATCGAACACCTGCTGGATTTCGCCACACTCTGACGACACCCTGTGACCGGCAAAGCGAATTCGTATTTTGTACAGACGGGCTCGTAAAAGTTGATGCCGCGGACTGGCGGCATCGCCACAATGCCTTGCATACCTGTCACCGAACCTGGCCGTATCGGCGCGGCGGTCTCGACTCAAAACCGACCGCTGCAGTGAGCCCGTCGCCGGTAGACGATCCCTCGCCGGTTGTCGATCGGGCACTATCAGGGCGCGCCATGTGACAGCCTCGAGCTGATCGGCACGTCTCCGGCAGCGGGCGTCGATCGGGACACCCCGAAGGATCTCAGCTCTCACGCACGGGGATGCGCCCGGTAGTACGCGGCGCGTTCGGCGTCGTGCCGGCGTCTGGCTTTCGGGTTTTCCAAGTCGGGCGGAAGTCCGTGCTTTTCGAGGCGGCGTGATCGGTTCTGCGCCATGTAGGCGACGCTGTAGAAGAGTGCGAGGAACACCCCGAGCAGCACCATGGAACCGCGCAACCACACCGGGCCGGGGAAGAGGAAGAATGCCGCGAACACCGGAATGAACGGCACCATGCTGCGGACGAGGTGTCGCGGCACCGCCCAGTCGCCGATCAGATCGTCCCGAACCCAGTCCTGCATCGAGTCGGGCAACCTGCGCCCGAACGAATAGCCGAGCCACTGAAGGGGCGTCGGCCGGGTCCGGGTGCCGTGTCTTCGGTTGGTCATTTCTCCACTCCTCCGAGCGCGCCCGCCTTCACGGCGGCAGCGTTGATGCGCGTCAGCACGCTGTGCAGTTCCATCAGTTCGGACAGTTCGACACCCAGCGCTTCGACTACGGCGGGCGGGACCTTCTCGGCCTGTGCGCGTAGCGCCTTGCCCGCTTCGGTCAGTTCGACGACGAGCTGTCGTTCGTCGTTGGCGCTGCGGGTGCGGGTGAGAAGCCCCGATGATTCGAGCCGCTTGAGCAGCGGCGACAACGTGGGCGAATCGAGCTGCAGCGCCGTGCCGATCTCCTTGACCGACATGGGGGAGGTACCCCACAGGGCAAGCATCACCAGGTACTGCGGGTGTGTGAGCCCCAGAGGTTCGAGAACCGGTAGACGCCCAGGACAGCGCGATTGGCGACCGCCAGCGCGAAGCAGACCTGCCTGTCGAGCGCGAGGGGGTCGTCGGCAACGTTCGTGGTCACCAGCTCAGGTTACCAATAGTTAGTGCACTAACCAGTCGTGTGCTAAATAAAGTGAGGTAAAGCACCGCAGCCCGGCCCGAGTAGGGCCGGGCTGCTGTTCGCTCTTCGCTCAGGGTGTGGCGAAGAAACGCTCCACCGCAGGCTGCGCGTTCGGATTTCCTACACCCACACCGATGACGGCTCCTGCAATGGTGCCGACGACGGCGCCGATGATGCATCCGGCGATGAAGTTCGGGAAAATCGAGACGCACCCGATAGCCATACCGACGTTGGAACCGATGGCCATGCCCTGCAGGCCGGCATTGTTCCAGCCGGTGTTGATCTCGCTGGTCATGTTGTCGAAGGCTGACTGTTTGGCGTCATTTTCCGGGAAGAACTGCTCAGCCACCTGGCTACTGCCTTCGGCGGTCGGGGTCAACAAGGGCTGGCTCCAGTCGATTCCCTGCGTGCCGGGATCGGCGTACGCGGTGCCGGCGCCGACGGCCATCGCAGCGACGACGAAAATGGACAATGCCAGAGTTCTGAGAAGTTTCATGAGATCTCCCACCATGTCGTAGGACGAACACGGACTCCACCTGAGCACCGAACATTGTTGTGCGTGGACCATATTCGCTGGAAGTGCCGAACGGCTACATGCATATGTGGGTGCGCGGTGATGCTCCCCGGTGAGTCGCCTACTCCATAGCCCTCCCGAATTCATCTCTCGGCCTGGAGAGGCGAAGGGGGCAGGACACGCGCAGAGGGGCGATCAGCGACCCTGTGCTTTCCTGCAGTGTCATGGTGTTTCCCATGCGTAGTAGCCGGATAACAAACGACGAACTGGTTCGATCTGGCGCTCTTCGTTGCCCCGATCGGCGAAAGCGTCTTCAACCTGCCTACTGCTGAACATCTTCCCCTTCGGGTATCCCACTTTTCGGCGTTTATCCAAAATTCGTTACAGACTGCTCGCCAACCCTGCCGTCCGGCTTCGTCGATGCAGCGGAGGCATCACACCGTCAGGCGGTAGAAGCGCCAGAATCCGAAGTCCTCGATGGGAAGGATGTCCATCGAGCCGAAACCAGCAGCCTCCGCGTAATTCCGCAATGTGCTCGGGCGCATGACCGTTCCGGTGGCCGCGCTGGGACTGTGACTCATTCCGTCCGGCAGGCACACGGTCAGGCTGAACCCGTACATCAACCGCTCGGTGTCGCTTCCCGGCGCCGAGAACTCGTCGTCCACCGCCTCGTCCATGACGATCATGACGCCACCGGGCGCCAGCGCTTTGCGTACCGCCGTCAATACGTCGACGGGCGCGGGCATGTCGTGGATGCACTCGAAGGCGAATGCTGCGGTGTAGGCACCCTCCGGTATGCCCGCGGCGTCGGACTCGATGATCGTGATCCGGTCGGCAAGGTCACCCTGCGCGCGGACGTTGTCGGTCGCGAGTTCGACGGTCGCACTGTCGATGTCGTAGCCGTCGAGGCGGGCTTCGGGGTATGCGCGGGCGAGGGCGATGGTGGACCATGCACCACCGCATCCGACATCGGCGATGGCGGCGCCGGGAGTGCGTAGAAGCGTGTCGACTTCGGGTACCGACGCGAGCGCTCCGGGCAGAACCTGCTCGTACCACGGACGATTCATGTCTGCCTGTGATTCCCTCGCATCGACACCGTACTGTGCCCATCCCACACCGCCTCCCGTGCGATACGCGTCGATCAGCGCGGGCATCTGTGTGGTGGCAGCGACAAAGATCCGCGCCAGTGGCGCCAGGTAGGCCAGACTTTTCTCATCCGTGAACACTTCGGCAGCGCCGGGTACCAACGCGAATCTTCGTGGTTCGCCGTCGTCCGCCGTGAGCAGCCCCGTCACCGACTGTTGTTCGAGCCACTCCCGTGCGTAACGCGGATGGGTCGAGGTGCGTTCGGCCAGTTCGTCCGCGGTCGCCGCGCCTTGATCCGCGAGACTGCGATACCAGCCGAGTCGGTCGCCCAGATGGATGGAGAGGAGGTCGATCGCGCCGAGGGAGGCGTCGAAGACGCGTTGCGCCACTGCGTCGGCTGCAGGTGTGGACATCGCTGACCTCCGTTGTGGGTGGTCCCCTCATGGTGACCTACAGCGGCAGGTGATGTCCCGGTTTCGGTTGCTCGCGGTGCACATTCGCGCCGGAGCCGGTCGAAGGTCCGGGAAGCTGGAAACCCCACGGCAGCTCGAGGCGGTGGCGGGCGAGCAGGTCCGTGTCGGCGAGCAGAGCGAGGATCGGGCCGTCTGCCACCACCCGGCCTTCGTCGAGGATCACCGCACGGGTGCACAGCTGCGCAGCGTAGGGAAGATCATGGGTCACCAGCAGTTGGGTGGTGCCCACCCCGAGCAGGACTTCGGCCAGTTCACGCCGGGCAACCGGATCGAGGTTGCTCGACGGCTCGTCCAGCACGAGCACGTCCGGAGCGCACGCGAGGACGGTGGCCAGAGCGACCCGGCGCCGTTGCCCCACCGAAAGGTGCACGGGGTTGCGCTCGGCATGCGACATCATGTCGACGGCGGCCAATGCGGTGCGCACCCGGTTTTCGAGCGCCACGCCCGTGACACCGAAATTCGCCGGGCCGAAGGCGACGTCTTGCGCGACGGTGGGCATGAAGAGCTGATCGTCCGGATCCTGGAAGACGATGCCGACCCGGCGCCGCACGTCGCGCAACGTGTTCCGGTCGGTGTTGCGCGACAATGTCACTCCGCCGATGGTGATCCGGCCGTCCGAGGCGGTCAGAATCCCGTTGAGGTGCAGCATCAGTGTGGTCTTGCCGGCACCGTTCGGGCCGAGCACCGCTACCCGCTCGCCGGGGCTCACGGCGAGGTCGACCCGGTCGAGTGCCCTCCTGCCATCCGGGTAGGAGTACGACACACTCTCGAGATGCACGGCGGCCGTCATCGGAAGGTCCAGGCCGCGAGAGCGATGCCCACCGCGCAGACGGCGGGGACGAGACCGGCCGACCACGTCGCGGCGGACGCCGTAGGAGCACCGACTGTGGGAACCGCGCCCGTGAACCCGCGCGACAGCATGGCCAGATGAACTCGTTCGCCACGTTCGTACGAACGCACGAACAACCCGCCTACGCCCTGCGCGGTGGCGCCGATCTGACGCAGTGTCCGCGGATCGTCACCCCGGGACAGGCGTGCGGTGCGCATCCGTGCGACCTCTGAGGTGAGTAGATCGAGATACCGCAGCATGAGGACCACGATCGTGGTGAACAGCGCGGGCACGTGCAGATGAGCAAGTCCCACCGGCAGATCACGGGCCGGTGTGGTGGCAGCAAGAGTGAGTGACACCAGCACGCCGAGGGTGCCTTTCACCAGAATTCCCCAGGCGGCGTGCAGTCCGGCCACCGACAGCGACAGTCCGAGGACCGGAACCCGGTCGCCGCCCTCGGCGAACGGCAACAGCACAGCCAGTGTGACGAAAGGCAGTTCGATCAGCATTCGGGGTGCAAGCCAGGCCAGAGGAATTCCGGCGATTCGCCATACCGCCGCCAGGACTGCGAGGTAGACGGCGAAGGCCCAGAAAGCCTCGCGGGGCGTCGCCACCACTGCGAAGACCGACACCACCGCGCACACGATCTTCACCTCGGCCGGAAGTCGGTGGACCACGGACGTGCCGTGGCGATAGAGCGGCTGGGCGTGACCGGAACCCATGATCACGGTCCGGCTCGGTGACGCCGCGCACGGGCGAGGAGCCGGAACACTACGGCCGCGACAGCGAAGGTCGCGACCGCGCCGATGATCCCGGCGACTCCGGTGAGGCCGGACCGTCCACCCACCGCATAGTCGGCGAGAGGGGTGGCCGACAACTGATGGTCCGCGGCGTTCTTCGCTATGCAGTCGCCCACCAGCGCTTCTCCGGTCTCCGTCTCGACGGTGTCGCATCCGCGCAGCGTGGCGGCGTCGAGGCCGTCGGGACTCGCGCTGGCAAGAGAAGACACCACACCGGCAATGAGCAGTACCGCGAGGGCGAACCCGAGAAGGAACCGGCGGGACGACCACGACGACATACTCATGCGCCCACCGCCACTGCGCGCGGCGCGGTTCGGAGCAGGTATACGAGGTCGGGCCGGGCCCGGGCCACTGCCGTGACCGTGACGGCGGTGATGAGGCCTTCACCGATTCCGATCAGGGTGTGGGCACCGAGAACGAAGGCCGCCACCGAGCCGAGCGAAGTAGAGTCGCCCGCCGTGGGCTGACCGCCGATCGCAAATTCGAGGACGAAACCCATGGACGCCGCGACGGTCCCGCAGACGGCGGCCATGAACGCGAGCCCACCGAGCACGCGGAGACGGAGATTCTCGGGTCGTGCGAGCCGGCGCAGAACCAGCGCGACGGCGTAGCCGACCGTCACCCCGATGATCGCCATGTTGGTGATGTTCGCTCCCAGCGCGGTCAGACCGCCGTCCGCGAAGAGCAACGCCTGCACGATCAGCACGATCGAGATGCACAACGCCCCCGTGTAGGGCCCGACCAGAATGGCCGCCAGTGCGCCGCCGAGGAGATGACCGCTGACACCGGGAAGAACAGGAAAATTCACCATCTGCACCGCGAAGATGAAGGCGGCCACGAGACCGGCCATGGGGGCGGTGCGATCGTCGAGTTCCGATCGGGCCCGCCAGGTGGCGACAGACAGCCCCACCACCGCGACAGCCAGGAACAGAACGGACGTGGGGGCGTTGATCAGCCCGTCACTCATGTGCATGGCTACGGACTCCACGTCACTCTCCTCGGCCGGTTGCTGTCCCGTCTTTGGAGTCTAGTTTCTCGTGTGAACACTTGAACAGCTGTTCATAAGTTCTCAATGCCAGCTGTGGTCCACGACGGGTGTGCGCGGTCCGAACTTCGGTTTGATCGCGTTGCCGCTGACCATCAGCAACCGCACGGCACGGTAGCGATGCGGGCGAACCGGTTCCAGGTACGCCACCATCTCGGCGTCGTCGAGGGGCTTGCCGAGCAACGACCACCCGACCATCGATGCCAGGTGGTAGTCGCCGACGGATAAAGCGTCCGAATCGCCGAGTGCCCGTTGCGACACTTCGGCCGCGGTCCAGATGCCCACACCGGGTATGGACATCAGGCGGCGGGTCGCTTCCTCCGGGGACAGGTCGACGATCTTCTCCAGCCGGTCCGCGACCTGCGCACAGCGCACGATAGTGCGAGCACGGCTGGGGTCCACGTTTGCGCGGTGGAACTCCCACGATGGCACTCGCCGCCACACCTGCGCCGTGGGCGGCACCAGCATGCCGTCGGGGGCCGGGCCGGGAGCCGGCGTACCGAACTTCCACACCAGACGCCGCCACGACGCGAACGCGGCGATGCCGTGGACCCGCTGCTCGAGGATCGCCGGGACCAAGGCTTCGAGCACCCGGTCGGTGCGCCCCAGACACAGGTGGGGGAAGCGGCGGTGGGCCTCGGCGAGAGTCGGGTGCTGCGGCGCGAAGTCTTCACACTCGTCGTGCTCGCCGACGAGGCGGTGCAGTCCGGCGGCCAACTCGTGGGCGCCCTCGCCCCAGGCCTGACAGCGCACGGTGTGGCGGTCGGTCTGCGTGAGGCGATAGGTGACCGGACCGGACGCCTGCACCGACGTCCGCCAGATCGATCCGTCGACCGCACGCCGGTGACAGGGGTCGCCCTTGCCGCGCTGCAGGGGATGCAACGTCATCGCGACGTCCAATGGACGCCGCGCGGTCAGGGTGGTCTCGACCACTTCCAGCGAAGCCGTCATCGAGTGCAGCGTATCCGTCTCCCCACGACATGTCGGCCACCGCTACCCGCGGTTGTCGGGGAGCGCACGTAAAGTCCCAGCCATGATCATCGTGAGTACCGACGGATCCTGTCTGCGTAACCCCGGTGGGGCGATCGGCTGGGCATGGGTCAATCACGAAGGTCCCAGCCGATCCGGGGGTGAATCCTCGGGAACCAACCAGATCGCCGAGCTGCGGGCGCTGCTCGAGGCCATCACTGCGCATCCCGGACCGGATCCGCTCCTGATCGAGTCGGATTCCCAGTACGCCATCAAGTGTGCATCGGAATGGCTGCCCGGTTGGAAGCGCAAGGGCTGGAAGACGGCGGCCGGCGCTCCGGTGAAAAATCTCGCCCTGGTCCAGGCTATCGACCAGGCCATCAACGAACGTTCCGGACCGGTGCGTTTCCGCTGGGTACGCGGTCACGTCGGCAATCATTACAACGAGATGGCCGACGTGCTCGCCGGTGAGGCGGCACGGGCTGTCGCGTCCGGTGAGCCGGTGGCTGCACCCACTCCGGTTCCCGCTACGCCCGTGGTCGCGTCCCCCGCGGACGCCGAAGACGCGTTCACCCTGTTCTGAACCTCTCGGTTCCTGCTTTCGAAGATACTGCTGTCGAAGATGCTGCTGGTGTCGAGGACGCCGGCTGTCGAGGAGAAGTCGTGACCGAGGATCTGCGGGTGCAGGAGTTCTGGCGTGCGCTGGGGCTGCCCGGCATCGTCGATGTTCATACCCACTTCATGCCCGCCAACGTGATGGAGAAGGTCTGGCGGTACTTCGACGCGGTGGGTCCCCTCACCGGACGCGCGTGGCCGATCACCTACCGGCACGAGGAAGATGTTCGCGTCGAACAACTCCGTGCGTTCGGGGTCCGGCGGTTCACGTCCATGATCTATCCGCACAAGCCGGAGATGGCTGCGTGGCTGAATCAGTGGGCGGCCGACTTCGCCGACCGCACACCCGACTGCATCCGGACGGCGACGTTCTACCCGGAGGAATCCGCGGCCGCCTACGTTCCCGAGGCGATCGAATCGGGCACCCGAGTGTTCAAATCCCACATCCAGGTCGGCGACTACTCGCCGGGCGACCCGCTGCTCGACCCGGTATGGGGAGCATTGCAGGATGCGGGAGCGCCGGTGGTCATCCATTGCGGATCCGGTCCCGCGCCGGGCAAGTACACCGGCCCCGAGCCGATCGGCGACTTGCTGGCGCGATATCCACGACTGCGCCTGATCATCGCCCACATGGGCCTGCCCGAGTATCGGGAGTTCCTGGACCTCGCGGGACGCTATGCCGGCGTGTACCTCGACACCACGATGGCGTTCACCGAGTACACCGAAGAGGTCACACCGTTTCCGCGCGACGCAGTACACCGGTTGTCCGACCTGCAAGAACGCATCCTGTTCGGAAGCGACTATCCCAACATCCCGTACCCGTACCTGGACGCACTCGAGGGTCTCACCCGGTTCGATCTCGGTGAGTCCTGGCTTCGCTCGGTCTGTCACGACAACGCCGCGGCGCTGTTCGCCCTGGAGTGATCCGGGGCTGACCGGTTGCACTCACGGCTCGGAAGTCTTACGACCCACAGCACACGGTTGGGGCGTCCTGCTCGGGGGGAGCACCGCGGAACGTGTCGCTGTCGGCGAGCACCGTGTACACCTCCCACTTCTCGCCGGCGGGACCGGTGACCCACACTTTGTCCTGGCTGGCGAAGCAACAGGTGGTGCCGAGTTCTTCCTCGGTGAACAACCCTTCCTCGGTCAGTCGGGCGATTTCCGAGTGCACGGTGTCACTGGATTCCACTTCGACGCCAAGGTGGTTGATGGTGCCGCCGGCGCCGGGATTTTCGAAGAGCACGAGCTTGAGCGGAGGCTCGGCGATCGCGAAATTGGCATATCCCTCTTTCAGTTTCGCGGGCGCCGTGCCGAAAAGCTTCGAGTAGAACGAGACGGCCTGATCGAGGTCGTCGACGTTGAGGGCGAGCTGTACGCGTGACATGAGATCCTCCACCTTTTCGATGTATATCGAATTACCTCATCCACTATGCGCCACCTTTTTGACGTATGTCAAGAAGGTGGGCACAATGGGTTCATGCCCAAAGCCTTGCCCCTGATCGATGCGACGTCACCGATCTGCTGCGCCCCCGTCGCGTCGGGGCCTACGTCGGACCACGCGGCGCTCGAGGTGGCCGTTCGGCTCAAGGCCCTAGCCGATCCGGTGCGCATCAAGCTGATGTCGATCCTGTTGTCCGCTAGCGAGGGTGAGGTCTGTACCTGTGATCTCGCCGCGGGTGTCGGCGTGTCCGAATCGACCGTCAGTCATCACCTGGGGCAACTGAAGAAGGCAGGCATGGTCGTCCCCACTCGGCGCGGAATGAATGTGTACTACCGCCCACAGCGCGACGCTCTCGAGGCGCTGCGCTTCGTCCTGGACCCGAACTGCTGCTCGTAGCGCGGTCACGTTTTTTCGGCGGGCTCGCTGTCGCGCCACCAGCAGAACACGAAGAGGGCAAGTGATGCGACCAGTGTGGACACCACCCAGACCGTGAGCCCGATGTCGACCCACGACCCGATGGGCGGGCTGCCCGGCAGGATTCCGCGCAGGGGTACGACGGCGAACAGCATTGCGGCCATCCATCCGAGCATGTCCGTATCGACGGCCCGTTTACGCCGGAACGTCTGCAGCGCGACGAAGGCAGCGAGGACGGCCAACGTCGTCATCATCAGTAGAAGAATTCCGGCGTAGATGAGGTTTCCGCCCGTGCGTGCCAACCTCACGTCGACGCCGGTGCCGTTCCGTGAGATGTCGGTGTCGACCGCCACTGCTTCGGCCTTCGCCTTCCATCCGTCGACCCGTCCGTCCAGGAGAACGCCCGTGGGTACCAGTTCGCGTTCGGCGCCGCGGCCTTGGTACGCCTCGACCACCATCGGGTTCACGTCGAACCGGTCGAAGGGCCACGTGGCTGCGTTGCCGTTCGCGATGAACTCGGTGTCGAATGTCGTGGGCGCGGTGCCTTCGCGGAAGACGATCTGCTCGTGGCTGGTGCTAGGGACGAGCAGGAGGGTGATGTCCCGGTTCAGGGTGTCGCCATTGGCGTGGAGGAAATCCTGACCGGCAGCGATCGTCACCTCGGCCTGCATCCGGTCGGTCGTCGGCTGCAGCGATTTTGCGGTCACGAGCACCATGACGACGTCGTCGTCGATAGTGACCGGCACGTCCTCCTCGATGTCGCGGCTGCTCAACCCGTAGACAGTGAGGGACGCGGCGTAGACGAGCGCGAGGAGAAGCGCTGTCGCGATCCACCGGAGCCGGTGACGCAGGAGGAGCGGGGACTCGGCTGCCACCGTCGCAACATACCGCCGTCGGGGCGGGTGGGGTCGTTGATCGGGTGGTCCCGTTCGATGCGGGGCGGGCTCGGTCATCACGGCCAGCACGTGGGACATATCGTGGACGGCACCACTGGCTAGGGGGGCTGCATGGAATCGCGACTGCAAGACTCGCAGATGCTTCTCGCAGTCCTCGAGCAAGCCCCGACGCTGGTCTTTCTGTCGGAGTTCGCGTCGGGCCGGATCGTATTTCTCAATCCGGCGGCCGTCCGCCTCGTGGGATTGAGTAGCCCCGCCGACGCCTATGCGAGGACGACGGCGGAGTTCTTCACCGATGTCGGTCTGGTGCAGGCACCCGAGGTGGAGTCGGCCCTCGTGGAACGGGGGGAGTGGACCGGGCTGACGGAGCTCCGCCATTTCGTGACCGGGGAGCCGATCCCCATGTTGATTTCGACGTTCGTCGTTCAATCCGACACCTCCGGTCCGACAGTGATCGCCTCGATCGCACACGATCGCCGCGGCGCGCAGATAGAAGAACGCCGACTGCACAGCGCTCTCGAGGCGGCCGCGTACCGGGCCCGCGAGCAGCAGGCGATCGCCGAGTTGAGTCAGCTCGCCGTCGACGGCGACCTCGACGAGCTTCTGGACGCGGCGACCCGGGCAGCGACGGCGCTCATGGGTGTGCGCTGTACGTCTATAGCCCGCGTTCCCGGCGAAGGGGAGGAACTGACCGTCCTTGCGTACCGGGGTCCGGCGCCGGGACCGGTGAGCTTCGCGCCCGGTACGGGCTCACAGCCTGGATATACCGCCGTGGCCGAGTCAGTGGTGGTGTGCCCCGACCGAACCCACGAGACCCGTTTCTCCACGGCGGCGATGACCAGACGTGCGCTGCAGAGCGGGGTGTGTGTGCCGATCGGTGCCGACCCGGTGTGGGGAGTGCTCACCGCGCACAGTCATCGCCCCCGCGACTACACCGACCGAGATCTGGCCTTTCTCCGATCGGTGACGGCAGTGCTGTCGGCGGCGATCCGCCGCATCGAGGTGGAAGCGCAACTGCTGCATCAAAGTCTGCACGACCCCCTGACGGGGTTACCGAACCGGACGCTGGCCCGCCGACGAATCGACTCGGCTCTCGATGCGGCGCGGGCCGAGAGCACCACCATGGCTCTGTTGCTGATCGATCTCGACGACTTCAAAATCCAGAACGACAGCCTCGGCCATGCCGGTGGCGACGACGTGCTCGTCGTCCTCGCCGACCACCTGCGCTCGGCAGTGCGTCCGGACGATACCGTCGCCCGGATCGGAGGCGACGAATTTTTAGTCGTGTGCGAGCACATCGCGGACGCCGACGAGGCAATCGCCGTCGCCAAGGGCATCACCGACAGTTTGGCTGTGCTGAACCAGGTGGCACGCCTCCAGTTGCCGATCAGTGGCAGCGTCGGTATCGCCCTCTCGGATCCGGACTGCATGCGCGAAGAGTTGGTTCGCCGCGCGGACTCGGCGATGTATCGGGCGAAGGCAGGAGGTGCCGGCGGGTATGCCCTCTACTCAGCCGAAAACCCAGTTCATCAGGATCACGTACAGCCCGGTCCCGACCACGATCGAGAGCACCGCATTCTTGCGCCACAGGTGCACCGCGGCGGTTGCTGCCACGGCGAGCAGTTCGGGTAATCCGTGCGCCGGGACGGTGATCGACACGTTCTTCAGCGAGTAGACCACCAGGATCGACATGATTCCGGCCGGCATGAACACGCCGAGATAACCGACCAGCGCCGAGGATCGCAACGGGTGGAGAACCGCGAACGGGATGGCGCGGAGGGCGAAGGTGACAATCGCCATGACGGCCACGGCCGCGAGAAGGTAACCCGACTCAGGCATCGCCGGCAACTTTCTTCCGAGTGATGACGTATCGAAGGATGAGCAGACTCACGAATGCCCCCATTGCCAGCGGCAGCATGTGGTCGACGTCGACCAGGCGCGCGACCACAGCGCAGGTGACGCCCATCAGGGGAACTGCGAGGCCACGCTGCGCTCGGACGGCCTCGATGGACAGTACGACGAACAACGCGGTCAACGCGAAGTCCATGCCGACGATGCTGTCCGGGATCCATTGGGCAGCAACGGCGCCGAGCGCGGCGCCGCCGATCCAGTAGGCGTGGAGGTACAGCTGGGTGTACACGATCATCCGCCCGGACACCGCCTTGCGGTCGCTGGTGACCGCCATGGCGTAGGCCTCGTCGGTGAGCGCGAACATGCTGTAGAGGCGCGCCGGCCGGCCCTTGATCGTGTCGAGCGGAAAGCTGAGCGCGTAGAAGACGTGCCGAAAGTTCACGAGCAGTGCGGTCAGCGCGATGTAGGGCAGTGGCGTCATCGCGGTCACCAGTCCCACTGCGACGAATTCGAGTGAACCGGCATAGATCAGCGACGTGAAGACCAGTGCCCACCATGGGCTCAGCCCCTGTTGCACAACGAGGACCCCGAGGGCGATACCGAGGGGAAACAGTCCGACCCCGACGGGGAGTGAGGCGCGGAGAGCGCGGCGTAGTTCCGAGGAAGGCGGAGCCTCGGCGCCGACGACGGTGGCCGTCGACTGGGGTGCTGATTCGGTCACTACGCAAAGGTATAGCGATCATCGAGGTGGGCGATTGCGGAGAAATGTACGAAAAGGGGACTGTGCGCAATAATTGATCAATGGACGCCGTCGATCACGCAATTTTGTCGCATCTGCGCCGGGACTCGAGCCTGACCAACACCGAACTTGCCGACCTCGTCGGCCTGACTCCGTCGCCGTGCCTGCGGCGCGTGAAGAAGCTCGAGGCAGACGGGATCATCACCGGCTACCGCGCAGTGGTCAGTCAGGAAGCGCTCGATCGCGGCTTCCAGGTGATCGTCACGGCCGAGATCGGAGTGAACGACCAGGCCACCATCGAGCAGTTCGAGTCGCGTGTGGCTGCGTTCGACGAGGTGATCGAATGTCGGCGCCTGTTCGGGATCCCCGACTATTTCATCCGCGTCGCCGTACGCGACCTTGCCACCTACGAGCGGTTCATGGTGACGAAACTCGGGGGACTCCCGGCGGTGTCGCGGGTCACCTCGCTGATCACGATGAAGACGATCAAGAGCGTCGACTGATCAGTTCCCGTCACAGGGTCCGCCTAGGGTGAGGGCAACGACCCGTCGAGAAGAGAAGGTGCACCATGGCCGTCGCTACCGCACAGCACGTGTCGCGTGAGGAGTTGCTCGAATTCGTCCGTCCCCGGCACCGGAGCGTGCTGATCACCCGGAAGAGGTCCGGGGGTCTGCAAATCTCACCGGTCACGTCGGGACTCGACGCGGAGGGACGGATCGTCGTCTCCACCTACCCGCAGCGCGCCAAGGCCGCGAACGTGCGGCACGACCCCGCCGTCAACGTGTGCGTGCTCTCCGACGAGTTCAACGGTGCCTACGTGCAGATCGACGGCACGGCCGAGGTACTGGACATGCCCGATGCGCTCGAGCCCCTGGTCGAGTACTTCCGCGGAATCTCCGGTGAGCATCCCGACTGGGACGAGTACCGGGACGCCATGCGGAAGCAGAACAAAAGCCTCATCCGGATCACCATCGAGGAGTGGGGACCTATCGCGACCGGTGGCTTCCCGCCGGACACGGATCGCGGATAGGTCCCCGTCACCTACTCGACGGCACCCGCCGAGCGCAGGCGCTCGATGCCCGCCGCGTCGTAGCCGGCCTGCGCGAGGATCGCATCGGTGTCCTGCCCGGGCCGCGGCGCCGGCCGGGGAACGGGCGCCGGGGTGCGGCTGAAGCGCGGTGCCGGTGCGGGCTGGCGTATGCCACCCACCTCGACGAACGTCTCCCGTTCCTTGTTGTGGGGGTGCTCGTGCGCTTCCCACGGCGAGAGGACGGGCGACACGCACGCGTCGGAATCGGCGAACCGTGCTGCCCATTCGTCCCGCGGACGGGTCGCGAACACCTCGGCGAGGCGCTTCTTCAGTTCCGGCGCCGCATCGAGGTCGTACTGCAACGGCAGATCCTCGCCGCTCAACCCCAGCACGTCGAGGAGTTCACCGTAGAAGTGCGGTTCGACGCACCCGACCGCCACGTGCAGACCGTCGGCGCACTCGTAGGTGTCGTAGAACGCGGCGGCCCCGTCGAGGACGTTCCGCCCGCGGCCCTCCTGCCACAGACCGGCGGCGTTCATGCCGTGGACGAACGCCGTCAGCAGCGCCGCGCCGTCGACCATCGACGCGTCCACTACCTGTCCGCGGCCCGACCGGGAACGCTCGTGCAGCGCGGCCAGGATCCCCATCGTCAACATCAGGCCGCCACCGCCGAAGTCGCCCAACAGGTTCAGCGGCGGCACCGGCCGCTCGCCGGCGCGCCCGATGGGTTGGAGCGCGCCCGCGAGCGCGATGTAGTTGATGTCGTGTCCGGCCCGCGGTGCAAGGGGTCCGTCCTGGCCCCAGCCGGTCATGCGCCCGTAGATCAGGCCGGGGTTGCGGGACAGGCAGTCGTCGGGGCCGATGCCCAGGCGTTCCGCGACGCCGGGACGGAAACCCTCGACGAGGATGTCGGCGCCGTCGACGAGTGTCAGAACTGCCCCCAGCCCCTCTGGAGTACGCAGGTTCACGGCGATCGACCGTCGTCCGCGGTCGAGCACACCCGACGGTGCCATCAGCCCGCTGCCGCCGTCACCGGCCCGTTCGACGCGGATCACGTCCGCGCCGAGGTCGGCGAGGATCATGCAGCCGAATGGGGCGGGCGCGAGGCTCGCGATCTCGACGACGGTCAGCCCGCTCAGCGGCCCGCCGGTCACGACGCCCCCTGCGCGTCGCGGGGGAGTCCGAGCATGCGCTCACCGATCACATTGAGCTGCACCTCGGTGGTGCCACCGTAGATCGTGGTGGCCCGTCCGGCGATCAACTGCTCCATCGCCTTGTCGCTCGGCTGACCCGGGATGCTCACGGCACCAGCCGGTCCCAGTTCGGCGACGACGAACTCGGCGATCGCCTGCCCGAGGCCCATGCCGAGCAACTTGCCGACGCTCGACGTGGTGCTCACATCCACTCCCGACAACTGCTTCAGCACGATCCGGGAGCCGATCAGATCGATGGCCTGGGTTTCGGCGACCAGTTCGCCGACGCGGTACCGCGCCAACGGGCCGAGGTCCCGGCCTCTGGCGAACTGCAGCAGATCCTTGTCGGTGGCATAGGCCTCCATCTTCTGGCTGAGGGCCACACGCTCACCGGCCAGCGTCGTACGGGCCACGTTCCAGCCGTCGTTCACCTTTCCGACCACGTTCTCGTCGGGGATGAACACGTCGTCGAGGAAGACCTCGTTGAACAGGGCCGACCCGGTCATCTCACGCAACGGTCGGACGGTGACTCCCGGTGTCGACATGTCCAGGACGAAGTAGGTGATGCCCTCGTGTTTCGGCTTGGACGAGTCGGTGCGAGCGATCAGCATGGCCCAGTCGGAGAACTGCGCCACCGTGGTCCAGATCTTCTGGCCGGTCACCTTCCAGCCGCCGTCGACCTTTTCCGCTTTCGTCGTCAGCGACGCGAGGTCGGAACCGGCGCCAGGTTCGCTGAACAGCTGGCACCACACCAGATCTCCCCGCAGGGTGGGGACGGCGAGCTCCTGCTTCTGTGCCTCGGTGCCGTGCGCGACGACGGCCTGGACCGCCCAGCCGCCCATCAGCAGCTGCGGCATCGGGATGCCGGCCGCCTTGATTTCCTGTGCGATGACGATCTGCTCCAGCGGAGACGCGCTGCGCCCGTATGGTTTCGGCAGATGAGGTTGCACCCAGCCGCCGTCGCCGAGGGCGATCAGCTGGTCGTCCTCACCGAGGTCGGCCAGCGGTGCGAGTTCTGCGCGTACTTGCGCCCGTATCGCCTCCGCTTCCTCCGGTAGTTTCAGTTCGGAGTGGCGGGCGGTGCCGGCGAGGGATCGGTCGGCGACGCGGTGGGCGCGTGCTTCCCGGGTTCCGAGGAGAGCGCGGATCGACAACGCCCGCCGGTAGTACAGGTGGGCGTCGTGCTCCCAGGTGAATCCGATGCCGCCGTGCACCTGGATGCAGTCCTGGGCGCACTGCACGGCCGCGTCGGGAACGATGACGGCGGCAATATCTGCCGCGAAATCGGCGGTGTCGTCGCCGTTGTCGAGGGCAGAGGCGGCATCCCACAGCACGGCGCGCGCCTTCTCCAGGGCGATGCCCATGTGGGCGCACTTGTGCTTGACACCCTGAAACTGGCCGATCGGACGCCCGAACTGCACCCGGGTCTTTGCGTACTCGGATGCCGTGGACACGCACCACGACATCACGCCGATCGCTTCGGCGCCCAGGACGACGGTGGCGATCGATCGCACGCGCTGTTCACTCAGTCCGTCGAGGATCCGATCGGCGCCGACGTGAACGGCCTCTGCCGTGATTCTTGCCGAGCCCCGCAGTACGTCGATGCTGTCCTGCGCGACGACGGTGACGTCTGCCAACTCGACGACGGCCCAGCGAACGTCGCCGCCGATGGTGATCGGGAGGAGCACGATGTCGGCGTGCTCGCCGCCGAGAACGGCGTCCGCGCTTCCCTCGATTCGGTATCCGCCGTCGTGTGCCTGCGCGTGGAGTGAACCCCCCAACGCAACTGCGGCGGTGCGGGATCCGTCGAGGAGGGCGGGAATCAGTTCGATTCCGACCTTGGAATCCGCGGCCGCGACGAGGGCGGCGGACAGTGCGGTCGGGACGAACGGGCCGGGGGCAACCGTGCGGCCGAGCGCCTCCAGTGCGACGGCCAGGGTGAGCAGTCCGGCGCCGTGGCCGCCCTTGTCCTCGGGGATGTGCAGTCCCAGCAGGTCCTGACCGACGAGTGCGTCCCAGAACGGCGGGAACTTGTCCTCGCCTTTGGACTCGACGGCGGAGCGCACGTGCTCAGATGTGATGGCGCGCTCGGCGAAGGCTCGAACGGAATCGGCGAGGGCGCGATGCTCCTCGGTGAGCCCGAGTCCCAGTTCGTACGTGTTCTTTGCCATGTCCGGAACCTTTCAGCCGAGACGGTCGGCGAGATCGGCGACGGTCCACGGACCGTCGCTCTCGATGGTCTTCACGTCGTGCCACCCGGCCAGTTCGGAGATGGCGCCGCCCTGCACCGCGAAAACCTTGCCGGTGATCTTGCAGTCCGCATCCGCGAGCCGGGCGACCAGCGGGGAGATGTTGGACGGACTGAACGCGTCGAACTCACCGTCCGGCACCTCTTCGGCGAACAGTGCGCCCATCCCGGGTGTGGCCAGAGTCAGGCGGGTGCGCGCAATCGGGGCGATGGCGTTCACCCGGACGCCGTATCTTTCGAGCTCGTCCGCGGCGACCAGGGTGAGTGCGGCGATGCCCGCCTTCGCGGCGCCGTAGTTGCCCTGGCCCGCGTTGGGCATGAACGTGCCCGACGCGGAGGCGGTGTTGATCACGGACGCGTTCACGGTCTCGCCCGCCTTGGTCTGGGCCTTCCAGTACGCCGCCGCGTGGTGCAGGGTGGCGGCGTGTCCCTTGAGATGCACAGCAATGACAGCGTCCCACTGGCTTTCGGTCATGCCCGCGATGAAAGCGTCGCGCAGGATGCCGGCGTTGTTCACCAGGACGTCGAGCCGGCCGAATTCGCTCACCGCTTGGTTGACGAGTCCTTCGGCGCCGTCCCAGGACGCGACGTTGTCGGTGTTCGCGACTGCCCTGCCGCCCGCGGCGACGATCTCGTCTACGACCTGCTGAGCCGGCCCCGCGTCCGCGCCGGTCCCATCGTTCGCACCGCCCAGGTCGTTGACGACCACGGCGGCCCCCTCACGGGCGAAGAGAAGGGCATGCTCCCGCCCGATTCCGCGCCCGGCGCCGGTGACGATGGCTACGCGTCCGTCAAGTGTTCCCATGTGTACTCCTAAGATTCGGTGTCGGCGATGACGGCGAGGCCGTCTTTGATAACCAGTTCTTCTCCGGCGGAGGTCTCGTAGACATACGACGTCGCCCCGCCCGTCGGGTCGCCGGCCCGCCGGAACTCGGTGGTGATGTCCTGTCCCGGCAGGACGGGTTTCGCGAATCGCACGGCGAGGCGCCGGAGGCGTTCGACCCTGCCGTCGGCGAGTTCGGTGAGCGCCGCCCACGACGTGAACGCCATGGTGCACAGGCCGTGGTTGATGATTCCGGGAAGTCCGGACATCCGGGCGATCTCGTCGTCCAGGTGGATCGGCATCGGATCACCGGAGGCGGGCGAGTACCGGAACGTCTGGTCGTCGTCGATGTGTTGTGTCACGGCGGCGACGGCGGGTTGCTTCCGCAGCGACTCGTCGAACCGGTGGGCAGGTGCCGGCTCGCCGAGACCGGCTCCCGCGTCGACCTTCCGGAAGAACGCGGTCATCCACTGCTCGTTGACGAGTTCGCCTCCTTCGGTGCGTGTTTCGACGTACACGACGACGGTGGACCCGTTCTCCCTGCCGGTGAACCCGATCGGCTTTGCCCGCACCACCAGGTCGTCGCCTGGGCGAATGGGCCGGTGGAAGTGGAAGTCTTGTTCCCCGTGTACCAGTCTCATGAGCAGTTCCACCGGCGCAACCGACAGTGCCGCCGGAGCCATGGAGGTGAAGGCCGGAACGACGGCGAACACCGGAGGTGCCACTTCACCGTTGCGATGCCGCTCGATGGGGTCGTTGGTGGCGGCCGCGTATTCGGCGAGACGCTCCGCGGTCACCGAGAACGGCTGCGGTTCAGTCCATTCGCCTAGGCCGCTGGTGTCGAACTCGACTGTGGGACTGGTCATGCGGTCAGCCGACAATCTCGGCGAACTTGGCGAGAGAAGCCTCCAGGTCTGCCTTCGCGTTCTTGGCGACGGCCTTACCGATGGGGCCGACGATCATCGTCCCGGTGAAGCTTGCGTCGATGACGGCCGTGGAGCCGGTGCCGGCGGCCTCGACCCTCAGTGTGAATTCGACTGTGACGCCGGCCATTCCGGTGCCGGAGATCTTCACCATCTCGGGGACCTGGACCTCGGTGACCGTCCACTCGATCTTGTTGGCCATCCCCATCACCGAGACCACCTCGGTGAACTTTGCCCCGAGTGCGACCTCCGTCGGCACCGCGCTCTTCCAGGACTGGTGGATGGTAAGCCACTCCTCCCAACGGGAGAGGTCGGACAGTGCGTCCCAGGCCTTGTCGGGTGAGGTGGGAAGCGCAGCGGAGACGGATACGGAAGCCATGAGTTACTCCTGATGTTCGAGGTGGGTGGGGGTAGATGGAGGTCAGAGAGCGCGGTACGCGGTGACGACCACTGCGCCGCCGAGACCGATGTTGTGTTGAAGTGCCACGGTCGCGCCGTCGACCTGGCGTGCGTCGGCGGTGCCCCGGAGCTGCCAGGTGAGTTCGCTGCACTGGGCGAGGCCGGTGGCGCCGAGCGGATGGCCCTTGGAAATCAGGCCACCGGACGGGTTGACCACCCAGCGTCCGCCGTACGTGGTGTCGTCGTTGTCGACGAGTTTGCCGCCCTCACCCTCGGCGCAGAGGCCGAGCGCCTCGTAGGTGAGCAACTCGTTGGTGGAGAAGCAGTCGTGCAGTTCGATGACGTCGATGTCCTCGGGGCCGATGCCCGCCTGCTCGTAGACGCGGGTGGCGGCGGTGCGGGTCATGTCTGCACCGACCAGGCTGAGCGCGCTCTTGTCCTCGAAGGTGCTGGGCAGGTCGGTCACCATCGACTGTCCGACGATCTCGACGGCCTGACCGGCGAGGTCGTGCTTGTCGACGAATTCCTCGCCGGCCACGATCACCGCACCGGAACCGTCTGACGTCGGGGAGCATTGCAGTTTTGTGAGGGGGCCGTAGATATGCTTGGACGCGAGGATCTGGTCGAGCGTGTACTCGTCCTGGAACTGGGCGTACGGGTTGTTCTGCGAGTGGCGGTGGTTCTTGACACCGATTCTGGCGAACTGTTCCGCGGTGGTGCCGTAGCGCTCCATGTGTTCCTTACCGGCTGCACCGAACATGTACGGAGCGGGCGGCATAGCGAACTCCTGCAGTTCCGCGAGCGCGAGGAGATGACGCATCATCGGTTGTTCCCGGTCGTCGTACGTCGAGCCGAGCGAACCGGCCTGCATCTTTTCGAAACCGAGTGCCAATGCACAGTCGACCTGACCGCTCCGAACCGCCTGCGTGGCAAGGAACAGGGCCGTCGATCCGGTCGAGCAGTTGTTGTTGACGTTGACGATCGGGATGCCGGTGAGGCCGAGTTCGTAGACGGCCCGCTGCCCCGACGTCGACTCGCCGTAGACGTATCCCACATACGCCTGCTCGACGAGCGCGTAGTCGATTCCGGCATCGGACAGGGCGTTACCGCCGGCCTCTCGCGCCATGTCCGGATAGTCCCATTCGCGTGCCCCCGGCTTCTCGAATTTGGTCATCCCGACTCCGACCACGAACACCCTGTTACCCATTACGGCTCCCTGAGGAATTGTGTGTGACACGCTGTCCACCCAAAGTATGTGAGACGTGATGTCCAGTCAACTACGTGGTGGGTAACGTATGGCGGATGCCGGACAAAGTCGAAACCGCCACATCTCCCCCAGGGGACGGTCGTGCCACACGCTGGGAGGACCACAAGGCGGAACGGCGAAGCCGGATTCTCGACGCCGCGATGGAGGCCATCAACCAGGACGGCCCCGACGTGGGGGTTCAGCAGATCGCGCAGCGCGCCGACGTTCCGCGATCGGTGGTCTACCGCATCTTCACCGACCGAGGCGACCTCGACGAGCAGCTCCGCGGTCGCATCATCGAACGCCTGATGGCCGACCTCGCGCCGACACTGACCCCGGAGGGGACTGTGGGCGAAGCAATCGCGCGGGCCGTGGAGACATACCTCGCGTGGATCGTCGAATATCCCCGGCTGCACCAGTTCCTCGGCACCGGGTCGCCGAGCCGGCGAACGACGGGCTCCCGTGTGGTGACCGGGACGAAGACGGCAATCGCGCTCCAGCTCGCCGGCCTACTGGCTGCCGTGCTGGAGAAGATGGCGGACAATGCAGATCTGGCGGAGCCGCTCGCCTTCGGGTTGGTAGGGCTGGTGGACGCGAGCGTCAACCGATGGCTGAGCAATCCCCAGTCGACACTGGGCAGCGACGAGGTGGCGCAGTTCCTCGAGGTGTCGATCTGGCAAGTGCTACACGGAAACCTGCTGGGTATCGGCGCCGACATCGACCTCACGACTCCTGTTTCCGAATTGCAATAGCGCGGGCTGCCTGATGCCCCTGGCAGCTGGGATGCGCGGCGGCGAAGGCTTCCCAAACTTCGGGACGTAAGCGCCCGCGGTCCGGTACGGGATGCCTTCGGCGCGGGCCCAGGCGCGGACCTTGCCATCGAAGGTTCCCCATCGACGTTTGATCTTCGAAGCCTCCTGGAAAGGCACCGTGCCTTCGGCAGCGTCTGGCTGTTGATCATTGGGTCGGCCCGGTCCACAGCCAACGCCGAGCCCTGCTGATTATCGAAGTCCATGCCGGCCCGACAGCGGATCCGCGTGCGGTCTACACGATTGATCGTTCGGTGGCAGTGTGGTGTTCGACTTGCGTTCGAGCGCGCTCGAACTTCTAGCGTCGCAGGCATGACACAGACGAACTCTCAGACATGGATCATCACCGGCGCGTCGAAAGGCTTCGGGCGGGCGCTGGCCCAGGCTGCCCTCGCCGCTGGTGACCGCGTCGTGGCCGCGGTCCGGACGCCGGCCAGCGTGGCTGACCTGGTGTCCGCGGCCCCCGATCGTTGCGCGGTGGCGCGCTTCGACGTCCGCGACACCGCCCAGGCCGAGGGGCTCGTCAGCCTCGCGGTGGATCGGTTCGGCCGCCTGGACGTCCTGGTCAATAATGCGGGCCGCGCGATCGTCGGGGCGGCCGAGGAGGTGGGCGACGCCGAACTGCGGGAGTTGATGGATCTGCATCTGTTCGGCCCAGCCGCGCTGGTGCGGGCGGCGCTGCCATTCATGCGGACCCAGCGTGCAGGAACGATCGTGCAGATGAGCAGCCAAGGCGGGCGGATGTCCTTCCCCGGCGTCTCCGCCTACTCCGCGTCCAAGTTCGCGCTCGAAGGCTGGTCGGAATCTCTTGCCGGCGAGGTCGCGCCGTTCGGGATTCGAGTGCTGCTCGTCGAACCCAGTCGATTCCGTACCTCGTTCAACGCCGACGACGTGCTCGAGTTCGCGCGGGCATCCGACACCTACCGTGACCTATTGGCCGCCGTCCGGAACGACATGGCCGGCGCCGACGGGGTCCAGGAGGGTGATCCGGCCCGGGCCGCACAGATCATCGTCTCGCTCGTCCACTCCGACGAGCTCCCGCTGCGCCTGCCCCTGGGGCGCGAGGCTGTCGACCGGATCGCCGGCGTCTACCGGCGAGGCTTGGAAGAGCTGAACAGGTGGGCCGAGACGGCCCGCAGTGCCGACTTCGCAGATGCTGCCGCGTCCAGCCGTCCGATCTAGGCTGAAGGCATGTCGACCGACGACCTGATGACCAAGGCACTTGCGGGCCTCGACGAGATCGACGGGCCGATGTCGGTCGAGGTCATCGACCGCCTCGCCGACACCGCAGGCGTCGGCGGCCCGATGAGGATCGCCGAGGTGGCGGACCTGCTCGACATTTCCGCCCACACCCTGCGTTACTACGAACGAGCAGGCCTGGTCGAGGTCGATCGCGACAGCAGTGGCCGCCGCAGCTACGGCCAGGCTTCGGTGCGTCGGCTGGTGTTCCTGACTCGGATGCGCTTGTCGGGCATGGCGATCCGCGATCTTCAGCACTACGTAACCCTCGTAGACGCCGGCGACGCCACCGTCGCCGAACGTCTCGACATGCTGGTCGAGCACCGCGACACCATCCGCCGTCAGATCCGCGAGCTCACACTGTCCCTCGCCGCCACCGAATACAAGATCGCCACCTACGGCGGGACAACCGGAGGGCAGTGACCAAACAGCCACGACCCGCGAACCGGGTTCCCCAAAGCCACCAAGCCGTTAGTCGAACCTCACCCGGGCGAGATCGGCCCCCATCTTGTGGGGGGCAGCAGCGGCGCCCGTCCGAAAAAGGGATCCGCCACCGGTCGTCGATGTCGGTAGCTACGCACCATGCCTGATTCTCGCTCCGGCCCCTCATTCCATAACCGGACCGGCTCGCCGTCCATAGCTTTTGCGGGGTGGAAGATTCGGGCGTACGAGGCGAAGACCGGAGGTACCAGGGCCGCGACGGCGTGTTCGTTGAACCGGTGCGCGTGATCGACGACCCACATTCGCACGGCAGCCCCGGATAGGCGCCCCGGGGGCCGGACAGCCCCAATCCTGCCCCCAAACTATCGGCCACCGCGTCGGGCGAGTACGCGGACGCGGTCGGGGTCCGAGCGCCAGGCAAGGGCGAGTGTGGCGACGATGGCGGTGACGGTAGCGACGACGATGCCGAGGGGCAGTGGCGAGTCGACGGCGACCACCGGTCCCGACTCGGAAGTCGGGTAGCCGCTCGACCAGCCGTAGTCGGCGACGGCCAGTGGCGCCGAGACCGCGAAGAACGTCATGGTCAACGGCAACATCGCGGCACTGACCACCACCGGTGGATCCCCGGTGGGTGTCGACAGGACGGACACGACGGACAACCCCAGCGCACCCGGCAACACCAGCGTGTAGGCCGCGATCGTCACGGCGTCGAAGATGCCACCGTCCGGAAGCAGCCCGGTGGCCGTGACCAGGACGAGGAGAACCATCCCTACACCCGGCATCGGATACCGCCACCCGAGCGTCACCCCGGCGACCAATGCGATGAGACCGCCCAGGACCAACCACCAGGCGGCCGCGGCGTAGTGCACGTGCCCGACTGTTACAGCGGCCGCGGCCAACCCCACCAGCAGCACGCCGCTCAGGCCGTCCTTCGCGGCGATGGTGTGGTCGAGTACCTCCGATTCGCGGAGAGCGAAGGCAGCGAGCACACCACCGATCAGGGCGGCAACGGTTGGGCTGCACCGGTCAACGAGATTCATCGGCAGACCGTAACCCGCGACATCGGCAGAACCGGCAGATTGCAACGGCGGCGGTGTGCCGATCAGTGACCGGCAAACGGCATTTCCGATATACCGCGACGGCTCACACTGTCGGACCCCAACTGGGAGGCGCATTTAGACTGCCGATGTGTTCGCATTCCGGTGATTTGATGGTCCAGGTGTTCGGTGTATGGCCGCTGGTGTGGCTCGGTCTGCTGCTGGCTACCCCATCTGCGGTGGCTACGCTCGCAATGTGGTGTTGGGTTTCCTGGCTGGTCGTTGTCGCATTCGTCGTCGCTGTGGTGCAACTCCTTGTGCGTCTGGTGGACGTGCCACCGAGACCTAGGACAGCTCCTTCGGCGCGGTAGTTGCCCGCACGTGCGACGCAGCCACTAGACGTCGCAGGCATCAGAGCCGTTGTGGCACAGCTATTTAATTGGTCTAATTCTAGTACCGCGCACTCATGCGGGGGTTGATCGATGACCGGGGCACTGACTGGGCCAGCGCGGCACTAGTGTCGTACGCCATAAATTCGTGCTCTAGCTTGATATTCTGAGGCATGCCTCGAACCGGACGCCCGAAGGCTGAGTTGATGTTGACCGATAGCGAACGCGAACAACTCGTTCGATG
>NZ_JANFQF010000025.1 GCF_024438035.1 Rhodococcus tibetensis | reverse complement strand
GCAACTGGATCAAGACCTGGAACGACGACCCGAAGCCGTTCGTCTGGCACAAGACCGCCGAGGAGATCCTCGATTCCCTGGCCAAAT
Organism: Rhodococcus tibetensis; assembly: GCF_024438035.1. Classification (GTDB taxonomy): domain Bacteria; phylum Actinomycetota; class Actinomycetes; order Mycobacteriales; family Mycobacteriaceae; genus Rhodococcus_F; species Rhodococcus_F tibetensis. The sequence goes on along the minus strand of NZ_JANFQF010000025.1, from coordinate 89,738 downwards.
ATATCGCACGAATTTCTGACGCGGGACACTAGCTAGAATCGGGCGATGGACAGGACCGACTGCGCCAGCCGGGTGATCGCGGCACCACCGGCGACTGTCTACGGCGCCCTCCTCGACCGGGAGTCCCTCGAGGCCTGGTTGCCGCCCGACGGCATGCGCGGACAGGTCGAACGGTGGGATCCCAGGCCTGGTGGCGGGTTCCGGATGGTCCTCACCTACCTCGAAGCCGCCGACAGCCCCGGCAAGACTTCCGATGCGACGGATGTCGTCGATGTCGGATTCGCCGACCTGGTGCCACTGGAGCGCGTGGTGCAGCGAGCCGTGTTCGAGGCTGACGACCCGTCGTACGCGGGCACCATGACGATGACCTGGCACCTCGCTGCCGCCGGTGACGGGACCGAGGTGACCGTCACCGCCACGGACGTGCCACCCGGCATCGACCAAGCGGTACACGAGGCCGGGATCGCCTCCTCGCTGGCCAACCTGGCGTTGTACGTCGAAGGGGCCGGCTGACTCAGGTCGGCGGCGACCCGGGTCTGGCGTTGGGGCAAGAAGGGAATCTGGCCGAAGCCGAATGCTATTGCCCGGGAGGTCGAACCCCGTCAGCTGGCGGGATCGTACTGGAACGCGCGCACCTCCTGCGCGCAGCGGCAGGCAACCGCGATCTTCGCAGCCCATTCCAGTGCCGCCTCGCGGGAGGGCAACTCCAGCACCGTGTAGCCGCCTTCGAGCTGCTTCGTCTGTGGGTACGTGCCCTCGGTCACCGTGCCATCCCCTTCGACCAGGACCGGCGGAACGCTCTCGTCGATTCCACCGCCGAACACCCAGACGCCGGCGTGCTTCGCCTCCTCCACCACCGCGTGCGCCGCATCCGAAACTGCCTGCAGATCCTCGTCGGGCAAGACCATGGCACCGCTCGGGAACGAGATCAGGTATTTCGTCATCGCGTCGACTCCTTCTTCGCACGTCAGGGGATCGGACCATCCTCGCGGACACGGCGCGGCGCGCACAGGACTCGCTCGCGCCCACCCCCAACGGGGCGGAACGGGCCGTCTCCACAACCGCGCTCACCGCGGCCGAGCCCACCATCCCAGGACACTGTCGACGACCACTGAAGTCCCTGTGGATCGCACCGGACGGGTCCGGTGCGACCGTTCACCGAAACCGTGATGGGAATCGCGACACCGGTCGACGGCGGATATGTCGCAACGGTCGAACTGCAGTAGCACGGTCGGCCGTCGGGCTACCATGGTCGGCATGTTCTTCGGACGAGGTTCACGGAACGACCACTAGCGTCCGAGAAGCCTGTGACGCGCTCGGTCGGAACGACACCGGAAGCGACGGCGTCCAGCGGCCCGCCGCCACAGTCGACCACTGTCGAAGACATCGTCGGGCGGTTCGCGGCCGCGTGGGAGTCCGCGGACTCCGCGCCGCGCCTCGCCGATTATCTGCCCGCGGATGCGGCGCTCCGCAGGGTGTCTCTGATCGAGTTGATCAAGGTAGACCTGGAGAAGCGGTGGCTGCGCGGCGACAACCCGAAGCGGCTGGCCGAATACGGGGAAGAACTTCCCGAACTCGGCAGGTGGCCGCTCCCGCCGGACCTGATCTACGAGGAATTTCATCTCCGCCGGCGCAGCGGTCAACCGGTCGACGCCTCGGACTACACACGTACCTTCCCGGCGCAGGCACGCGAACTCGACGAACTGCTGAGCACAGGCGAGTACCACAGCACGTCGATCTACCACCGCGAACACACCTCGGCGGTGCCGTCTCCGAGTAGTCCCGCACTCGAAGATCTCGACGTCGGACAGCGGGTCGACGACTTCGACCTCATGACGGTGCTGGGGCGGGGCGCGTTTGCCCGAGTCTTCCTCGCCCGCCAGCGGTCGATGCAACGACTGGTCGCTGTGAAAATCTCCCAGGATCACGGAACCGAGCCGCAAACACTCGCCCAATTCGATCACGACTACATCGTCCGGGTCTTCGATCAACGCCTCCTCGCCGATCGAACGCTGCGCGTGCTGTACATGCAGTACGTGCCGGGCGGCACGTTGCTCGGAGTGGTCGCGCGCGTGTGGGAGACGGCACCCGATCTGCGTACCGGAGTGCTGTTGCTGGAGGCGGTCGATCGAGAGCTGTTGAGCAAGGGCGAGATACGGCCCAGCGAATCCCGGGTGCGTGAGGAAGTCGTGGCCCTGTCGTGGCCGGAGACTGTGGCCTGGCTGGGCCGCCGATTAGCCGAGGCCCTCGACTACGCAGGCAAACACGGTGTCCTGCACCGCGACGTGAAACCCGCCAACGTGCTGCTGACGGCAGAGGGTGTCCCAAAGCTGGCCGATTTCAACATCAGCTTCAGCGACACCATCGCCGGGACCAGTCCGGTCGCGTACTTCGGCGGTTCCCTCGCGTACATGTCACCGGAACAGCTCGAAGCGATCCATCCGGAGCGGCCGGGGACTGCGGCGGACCTCGACACGCGCAGCGACCTGTACTCGCTTGCAGTGGTCCTCTGGGAGTTGCTCACCGGAAAGAAGCCTTTCGACGACATGCCCGTCGGCAACACAGACGCGGAAGCAGAAACGCACCCGCCCGGAGATCGCACCACCCTCGACGCGATGCTCGAACGACGCCGCGGCCGTCACGAACCCGAAATCGCGGACCTTCCGGCTGACTGCCCGAGCGCGCTGCGGCGAGTGCTGCTGAAGTCGCTCGAGCCCGAGCCGGCGGATCGGTTCTCCACCGGAGCCGAACTGTCGCAGCAGTTCGACGTGTGTCTTGACGCCCACGGCCGCGATCTGGTGGATCCACCACCGGGAAGTTGGCGGTTGCGGATGCGACGGTGGACGCACCCGATCATGTTCCTCGCCATCGCTGTACCGAATCTCCTGGCGATTCTGTACAGCTACCAGCACAACACCACGCTGATCATCAACAAGCTACCGCCCACCGCGCAGAGCAGTTTCGAGCGCATCACCCGAATCGACTACGCCACTGCCTTTGTGATCGGGGTAGTGGGCACCGTCTCGATGGCGATGTATCTGACCAGGGTGGCGGGTGGGCTTCGGCAGGGGAAGGCGTACGACGGCCGCCACCTCGCCCGCGCCCGCAGGGACACCCTGCTGCTCGGACAGCGATGTGCCCTGCTGTGTCTCGGATTGTGGGCGGTGACCGGCATCATCGTGCCGGCCACGCTGCAGGTCAGCGGAAGTGAGGTGCCGTGGAACACCGTTGTCCACTTCACCGCCGCGCAACTCGTCTGCGGCGCCATCGCCGTCGTCTATCCGTTCTTCTTCGTCAATTTCTATGCCGTCCGCTGCCTGTACCCGGTCTTCCTGCCGCACGGAGAGATCAGCGCTGCGGATGCCCGCATGCTGCACCGGCTGGGTCGGCGCAGCATGTTCTTCCTGGCCGCGGCGGCCGCAGTGCCGCTGCTCGGTGTCGCGGGCGCGACATTCATTACCCCGGAAGACCTACCGCACGTGGTGGTCGCGCTGCGTGTGCTGTGCGTGGGGAGTGTCTTCGCATTCGTCGCGGCGTACTGGATGTTCCGCCTGCTGACGGAGGACCTACAAGCACTTGCTCGCGTCGTGTCGGGTGTACCCCGGCACGAGTGAGCGTCCGTAGAAGGGCGAGATGATCTGAGGCGGGAGGGCGCGGGACTGAAAAGCGCCGCGCCCTCCCGCCTTCCGAATCAGGCTCCGGCTGCGGCGAAGCCGGTTTCGAGGTCGGCGAGGATGTCGTCGATACCTTCGATGCCGACGGCGAGCCGGACCAGTCCGGGAGTCACACCGGCGGCGAGCTGCTCCTCCGGGGTGAGCTGCGAGTGCGTCGTCGACGCCGGGTGGATCACCAGCGAGCGCACGTCGCCGATGTTCGCGACGTGGCTGTGCAGGGTGAGCGCGTTGACGAACCTCTTACCGGCGTCGACACCGCCGGCCAGTTCGAACGTCACGATCGCGCCCGGACCCTTCGGGGTGAGCTGCTGTGCGCGCTCGTGCCACTGCGAGGACGGCAGACCCGCGTAGGCCACGGACGTGACCTCTGGGCGGGCCTCGAGGAACTCGGCCACCTTCTGGGCGTTGGCGACGTGCCGCTCCACGCGCAGGCTGAGGGTCTCGATGCCCTGCGCGATGAGGAACGCATTGAACGGGGCGACCGCGGAACCCAAGTCGCGCAGCAGCTGCACGCGCGCCTTCAGTGCGTAGGCAGGGGCGCCGAGGTCCGCGAAGACGACGCCGTGGTAGCTCGGGTCCGGGGTGGTGAAGTTGGCGTGGCGGCCCTGGGTCCAGTCGAAGGTGCCGCCGTCGACGATCACACCGGCGATCGCCGTGCCGTGACCGCCGAGGTACTTGGTGGCCGAATGCACCACGATGTCGGCGCCGTGCTTCAACGGCTGCAGCAGATACGGCGTGGCCACCGTGTTGTCGACGATCAGCGGAATACCGTTGTCGTGCGCAATCTTCGAGATTTCCGGCAGATTTAGGATGTGGTTCTTGGGGTTGGCGATGGTTTCGCCGTAGAACGCCCTGGTGTTCGGCCGGACGGCTGCGCTCCACTGCTCGAGGTCGTCGGGATCCTCGACGAACGACACCTCGATACCCAGCTTGGGCAGCGTGTAGTGGAAGAGGTTGTACGTGCCACCGTAGAGGTACGGGCTCGAGATGATGTGGTCGCCGGCCTCGGCGAGGTTGAGAATCGCGAAGGTCTCCGCGGCCTGCCCGGACGAGAGCAGCAGCGCGGCGACGCCCCCTTCGAGTGCGGCGATGCGCTGCTCGACGGCATCCTGGGTGGGATTCATGATGCGGGTGTAGATGTTGCCCGGCTCGGCCAGACCGAACAGCGCGGCAGCATGATCGGTGCTGTCGAACGTGTACGAGGTGGTCTGGTAGATCGGCAGGGCCCGCGCCTTCGTGGTGGCGTCGGACGTCTGCCCGGCGTGGATCTGCTTGGTCTCGAACGACCAGTTGATGCTGGGATCGATGCTCTCGGTCACGAGTGGTGTACTCCAGATTCGGTGAGGTGGATGTGGTGAATCAGTTTTCGCTGGTGAGTGTTTCGACCACGGTCTGGACCGGGGTCTGATTGCGGGTCAGGTCGAGAACGGGGCAGTGCGCATCCACCGCTTCCTGCAGTTCGAGGTAGCGCTCCCGCGATTCCGGGCCGGTCAATGTCACGACAACCCGCACTTCGCCGAATCCGGCACGGACGGACTCGTCGAAGCCGAAGAACCCACGCACGTCGAGATCTCCCTCTGCCCGTGCGGAGATGTCGTCCACTCGGATTCCGAGCTTGTCGGCCCAGAAGCGGTAGGTGACCACTTGGCACGACAGCAGCGACGCGAGGTAGTACTCGACAGGGTTGGCGGCGGCGTTGTCACCACCGAGCGCGGGTGGTTCGTCCACCTCGACGCGGTATTTGCCGAGGGTGACGGTGCTGGCCACGGCATCGTGCGCCTGAGCCGACGCACGGAAAACGACCTGGGCGTTGGAAGGATTGTGGGAAACGGCGTCGGACGTGGCGGTGATGACGGACGACAGATGCGATGCGGACGCGGTACCGGTGGCAGGCATGGTGATTCCTTCGAGCGGAGGGTGTACGGGATTGGCCCGGCGGAGAGAAGATTTCGCCGGGATGGGTCCGATCAGAGGCTGGGACACCCTGAGGTACACACCAACGCGAAGTCGACATGGCGGCGCCGCGTCAGCAGCTCGCCGGAGTCGATCGCGCGGAAGTCGGTCACGGAACAGACTGTAACCGGACGACACGCATTCCGACTAGTCCTATAGGAAATGCGTTCACTTGGTGGGCAGTGCCCGGCACAACGCGTCGAGAGTCGCGGGGAATCGCGCCGCCGACGGCGTGCTGTAGCCGACGACGAGGCCGTCCGGGCGATTGGCGGGTCCGTCCGGATGACGGAACGTGCGCAGACCCTCCACTGCGAGACCGAGGGACGCGGCCCGGTCTACGGTGGCCGCCTCGGTCCCGGCCGGAAGTTCGAGAACAGCGTGCAAACCGGCCGCGATTCCGGTCACCTGCACATGTGGTGCACGCGCGGTGACGGTATCGACGAGGGTGTCGCGCCGACGGCGGTACACGGCACGCATCCTGCGAACGTGCCGGTCGAATGCGCCCCGCTCGATGAAGTCCGCCAGGGTGAGCTGGTCCGTAGCGCTGACCCATCTCTCGTATACACCTTTGACTGCCAGGACGTCGTCGATCAGCCTTTCCGGCAGCACCATCCATCCCACGCGAATCGCGGGGGACAGCGACTTGCTCACCGTGCCCAGATAGGCCACTTGATCCGGGGCCAGACCCTGCAGGGCGCCGACGGGTTGGCGGTCGTACCGGAACTCCCCGTCGTAATCGTCCTCGATCACGATCGATCCCGTCACGCGTCCCCATTCCACGAAAGCCGTTCTCCTGCTGGGATGGAGCGGTCCGCCGGTGGGGAATTGATGAGCCGGGGTGAGTAACGCCGCCGACAGTTGCCGGTCCGTCGCATCCGGGGGCTGCGCTCCGCGGGTGTCGAGGTGCAGGGGGATGGTGGAGACGCCGGCGTCGCCGAGAAGTTCGCGATGCAGATGCAGCCCGTACCCTTCGACGGCGATCGGTCCCTTCACGGCGCGGGCGAGCAACCACAGTCCGTGCCCCGAGCTCGCACTGACCACGATGTGGTCGGGTTCGGCGCGCACTCCCCGTGCGCGAGCGAGGTATTCGGCGAGGGCGTGACGGAGCTCGGGGCGTCCCCGCGGATCACCCGGTCCGAAGGCGTCGTTGGGTGCCGAGGTGAGCGCCCGGCGGGCCGACGCCATCCAGGCGGCACGCGGAAACTCCCCGACGTCGGGCGAACCGGGCATCAGGCTCAACGTGGGTCCGGGCGCGGCGGTGGAGCGGGTGCGTGGACTCCGGGCAGGCTCGCCCGTCCGATCAGCGACCCGCGTCCCCGATCCCTGCCGGGCGGTGAGCCAGCCCTCTGCCACGAGTTCGGAGTACGCCTCGGCGACGGTGTTGCGGGCGATGCCGAGGTCGAGGGCAAGAGTGCGGGACGGCGGGAGGGTGGTGCCGGCGACGAGTCGTCCCGATCGAATCGATTCGCGCAGAGCGGAAACCAGGTTTGCGCGCACCCCGGACGCGCGGCCGACGCCGCACGCGGTCAGGTCGAGATGGAGGTCTCGGCCCAGACCCGAATTGGCCCAGGTTTCCATGCTCGAATTGAACCATACAGATGGGCTATTCTGCGCCTATTCTTCTCGTATGACCACAACAGAGCGAAAGACCCGAGTCGATCTCGCACGCAAGGCCCCCGCCGTCTACAAGGCAATGATCGCCCTCGACGCCGCGGCACGGCAGGGCCTCGACCCCGAGCTGGTCGAGCTGGTGCTCACTCGGTGCTCCCAGGTCAACCACTGCGCGTGGTGCATCGACATGCACACCGCCGACGCCAGGAAGATCGGGGTGAGCGAGCAGAAGCTGTTCCTCCTCAATGCGTGGGAGGAGGCGCACGGCCTGTACACCGAGAAGGAGCGGGCGGCGTTCGCCCTGGCCGAGTCGATCACAGTCTTGACCGACGGGTTCGTTCCCGACTCGGTGTACGAGGAGGCGGCAGAATATTTCGAGGAGGCAGAGCTGGCTCAGCTCATCTCCCTGGTGCTCACGATCAACGCGTGGAATCGGATCGCCGTGAGCACGAGGAAGACGCCGAAGGTGCGCTGAGGGCAGCAGCGACGAGGTCAAACTCGCTGTGCGCCGAGGGCGTCGATAGCGGCCTGCAGCTTGGTGGTGGCCTCGTCGGCGACCTCGCAGAGCCCCTGCTCGTCGGCCACGGACACCATCAGCGCCGGATTCATCGCATCGACGATGATCGTGTTCTCGGCGGACGTGTCGGTGCGGACCACCACGTTGCAGGGCAGGAGCAACCCGATCTGCCGGTTCACGTCGACCGCGCGGTGCGCGAGCGGCGGATTGCAGGCGCCGAGAATGAGGTAGTCCTCCATGTCCTCACCGAGCTTCGCCTTCAAGGTCGCTTTCATGTCGATCTCGGTGAGCACCCCGAAGCCCTGATCCGCCAGAGCCTGGCGGGTGCGCTCGACGGCGTCGTCGAAGGAGCTGTGCAGAGTCGTCGACAATGCGAGTTTCATGACTGATCCCTTTCGGGTCGGAGAACAGTACATCAGGCAGGTGCGAGGACGGACCCGAGTGCGCAGGAGACTGCGGCACGCTGTCTTCGTCACCGACCATGGTGCTGCCTTCTGGGTTGCCTACCTTGGCAACGATACGCCGTGGGGTAGGTGAAACATATGGTGTGCCGAGGTGCCGGTCGACGCGATGGACGGGGTGCACGTCTCGTCGTGGGCGGTGGGTCCGGATACACGCGTGCCTGACCTATATGCTTGTTGTCCAGTTGTTTTCATTCTGTTCGCGCGAAAGTTGCAGCGCCCGTGACACATGCCACAGTATGACGCCCGATTCGGGCGTTTCGCCTCGAGGTGACCGTAAGGTGTCGACATGTCGATCCTCGAGAAAGAGAAAGCGCCCCCATCCGGTGCCGTCCCCGGACCGACCTTCGGTGAGAGGTTGCGACGCAACGCCCGATACGACCTGCCGGCGTCGCTCGTCGTCTTCCTCGTCGCCCTGCCCCTGTCACTCGGAATCGCCATCGCCTCCGACGCCCCGATCATGGCAGGGCTCATCGCGGCGATCGTCGGCGGCGTGGTCGCCGGATCGATCGGCGGATCACCCCTCCAGGTGAGCGGACCGGCGGCCGGATTGACCGTGGTGGTAGCAGAATTGGTCGGCACTTTCGGTTGGCGCGCTACCTGTGCCATCACCGTCGCGGCCGGATTCCTGCAGATCATATTCGGGCTCAGTCGAATTGCGCGATCCGCTCTGGCGATCGCCCCGGTTGTGGTGCACGCCATGCTGGCCGGTATCGGAATCACCATTGCTTTTCAGCAGATTCACGTTCTTCTCGGCGGAGGGTCGCACAGCTCGACGTGGGCCAACATCGCGCAGCTTCCGTCCCAGCTCGCATCCGCGCGATATGGCGAAGTCCTGATCGGATCGGTCGTGATCGCCATACTGTTGCTGTGGAAGAAGGTGCCACGCAAATTCGGCGTGCTGCCCGGACCCCTCGTCGCGGTAGTGGTGGCAACCATTGCTTCCCTGGTTCTCCCGCTCGACGTCGATCGAATCACGTTGGACGGCTCGCTGTTCGACGCGCTGTCGCTGCCTACGATGCCGCAAGGTCCGTGGCTGGCGGTGGCGACGGGTGTGCTCACCGTGGCGCTCATCGCCAGCGTCGAGAGCCTGCTCTCCGCAGTCGCGGTGGACAAGATGCACGGCGGCACCAGGACCGAATTCAACCGGGAACTCGTTGGCCAGGGTTCGGCCAACATGGTCTCGGGGCTGATCGGCGGACTGCCGGTCACCGGTGTCATCGTGCGGAGTTCCACCAACGTCGCGGCCGGGGCACGTACCCGCGCGTCCGCGGTGCTGCACGGCGTATGGATTCTCGTCTTCGCCGCGTTACTGACCGCGCTGGTTCAGCAGATTCCGATGGCCGCGCTCGCCGGACTGCTCATCGTAATCGGTATCCAGCTCGTCAAGCTCGCCGACCTGCGTACGGCCAGGCGCACCGGCGACCTGTGGGTGTACGGCGTGACCGTGGCAGGTGTGGTCTTCCTCAACCTGCTCGAAGGCGTGATCGTCGGTCTCGCGCTCGCGGTGGTCCTGCTGCTCTGGCGGGTCATCCACCCCAAGATGCGCGCGGAGCCCATCGATGCTTCTGGTTCCGGGGACTCCGGGCGGTGGCGCGTGACCGTCGAGGGGTCGTGCAGCTTCCTGTCCATGCCGGCGTTGACCGGGCTCCTCGCGAAGGTGCCCGAGGGCGCGCACGTCACCGTGGAACTGGCTGTCGACTTTCTGGACCACGCCATATTCGAGGCGATCGACCAGTGGAAGCGGCACCATGAGCGGTCGGGCGGAACCGTAGTGATCGATGCACTCGGCACCTTCGACATGGATTCCGTCGGTGAAGCTCCTCCCCGACGTGGGATCGGGGTGGCGGGTGTCCGAGGATTCGCACCCTGGAAGAGCTGGCAGCCCCGGCACTCTCGCGCCGACGACTCCACACCGGTCGCGCTGCGCCCACTGCTGGCGGGAGTGTCGGAGTACCACCGGCGCAATGCCGCGCACCTTCAGCCGCATCTCGACGACCTCAAGGACGGTCAGGACCCGGATTCGCTGTTCCTCACCTGCTCTGATTCGCGCATCGTCCCCAATGTGATCACCAGCAGCGGGCCGGGCGACCTCTTCACCGTGCGTAATGTGGGCAATCTCGTTCCGGCGGGCCGACAGGACGTCTCGGTCGAGGCAGGACTGGCCTTCGCCCTCGAAGAACTGGAGGTCAGCTCGGTGATCGTATGCGGCCACTCCGGCTGCGGCGCGATGAAGGCCGTACTCGCACAAGCGCCGTCCGAGGCCGACGGGTCCGACCGCGACGCGGTCGAACAGTGGCTGGCGTTTGCGCAGCCGAGCCGCAAGGCGTTCCTCAGTGGGCATCCGGTGGCGCGTGCCGCAGCCGAACTCGGATTCGACGAGATCGACCAGTTGGGCATGGTGAACGTGGCGGTCCAGGTGCAGACCCTCGGGCGTCATCCCCTCGTGGGCGCGGCGGCGGCCGAGGGGCGAGTACGCGTCGCGGGAATGTTCTTCGACATTCCGTCCGCGCGCGTACTCGAGATCACCTCGACCAGTGTGTCCTACCTGGACACGGTGCCCAGCTGACTCAGAGCAGGTGGACCTTCTTGTACAGCCGCTTGGACGGGCCACCGACGAGGCCGACGCTGTCGAGGAACTGCATCAGCTTGGAACCCGAAGTGCGGACGGTGTCCTTGTAGTGCTGGTTCCTCTTGGCCTCGGCGATGGCCCGCTCCGGGTCCAGGCCGGCGTTCGCGTACACATCTTTGCGGATCATGCTCTTCATGACGAAGAAGACGACGACGGCCGTGTTGAGGCGCTCCAGCTGCAACCGTGCCCAGCTGGCGCCCTCGATGCGTCGCCCGACCTCCTCGCGGGCGAAGCGGATGTGCCGGGCTTCCTCGAGGACGTGAATCTTGCTCACCGTGCGAGTGACGGGCTGGACCCGCTCGTCCTTCATGAAGTCGCGTTGCATCATATCGAGGATCTCCTCGGCGGCCATCACGCTGGCGTAGGCGTTGGCGCCCTTGAAGAACCCGCCCCAGATGCGTCCGAGCTTGTGGATGACGGGGTGCGGACCATAGCTCGGCATGTCGAGGCGTTCACCGGCGCGGGCGAACATCACCGAGTGGCGGCACTCGTCGGCCACCTCGGTGAGTGCGAACTGGACGTGCCGGGAGTGCTTGTCGCGGCCGTACACGTCGCGCAGCAACATCTGCATCAGCAGGATCTCGAACCACAATCCGACGCTCGAGACGCTCGCGGCCTCGTGCTTGGTGAGCTCGATTTTCTGCGCGTCCGTCATCTCGTCCCACAGGGCGGTGCCGTAGAGGGTGCTCCACTCGGGCGTGAGCCCGAACTTGTCGTCGGGAATAGGTGCTTCCCAGTCGACCTCCACCATCGGGTCGTAGGACTTGCGGGCCGACGACGCCAGCAAGCGCTGAGCGGTCTCTTCGCGGTCGGAGACGACTATCGATGCGGTCATGACTACCCCTTGATCAGTGGCCGGTGCGGTCAGTTAACTGTGACATACAGTCACGGATACTGAACGATACAATGGCGCCGGTCACAAGAGCAAGGTTCACTCAGCCGACGTCGGCCGTTTTCTCGGCGGGATCGACGCGAACCGAAGGGTGTTGACGACCGGGCGCCCACACTCCCAGCACGACGGCCGATACGAACAAGACGCCGGCCAAGACGATGGAAGCCTCGTCCATTCCCTTCAAGAATGCGTCTCGCGCGAAAATCGCCAGCTGCTCGCCCTGAGGGCCGGCGATCTCGGCGACGTGCAGGGCGGCAGCCAGCGAACCGGAGACAGGTTCCTTCGCCTGTTCGGGAAGTGCGTCCACCGCAGGTTGGACGTTCCGGCTGTATCCGGTGGCGAGGATGCTGCCCGCGAGGGCGACCCCGATGGCCGACCCGATTTCGCGGGCGGCGTCGTTGACGGCAGAGGCGACGCCCTGCTTGGCGTCGGGTGTGTTCTGGACGATCGCCGCGGTGGCGGGTGCGGTGCACAGTCCGATGCCCAAGGCCGCCACGATGAGGGGGAAGGACACCTCCACATAACTCGAATCCACGTCCAGGCGAACCAGGAGAAGAATTCCCGCGCCCAGGAGCGCGGTGCCGGCCACAAGTAGTGGCCGGAGCCCGACGTGCGGGATGACCAGCGGCATGACGGCGGACATGGCCACGACCGGCACCGCGATGGGGGCGAGCGCGAGGGCCGACTGCAGGGGCGAGTACTCGAGCACCAACTGCAAATACTGGATGGCCAGGAAGAAGAGCCCGAGGGTGGCGAGGAACTGCAGGAGCAGCGACATCGATCCCGACCCGAACGCGCGATTGCCGAACAGCCGCACATCGAGCAGGGGATGTTCCCTCCGGAGTTCGACCCAGGCGAAGGTGGCAGCGGCGACCAGTCCGCCCACGAGCAGACCCAGGACTACAGGATCGAGCCAGCCTCGATGCGGGGCCTCGATGGTGCCGAACACGAACAGTCCGACGGCGGCCACGATCAATCCGGTACCGGGCAGGTCGAGTGGAGTGTGGCTCGCGTCCTTGGACGACGGGATGGTAAAGCTGACGAGCAGGATCAGTGCGGACACCACCGCGAGGCTGACGAAGATCGCGATCCACGACCACTTCTCGAGAAGCGCACCGGAGACCAGCATTCCGGCGATGGCGCCCGAACCGGCCACGCCGGACCAGATGCCCACCGCTCGTCCGCGCTGCGACGGGGGAAAACCCGCCGTGAGCAGTGACAAGGTCGCGGGCATCACGAAGGCGGCGCCCACGCCGGCGGCCACTCGCGATCCGATGATCCACTCGGGTGCGTCGTTCATGAGGGGGACCGCGGTGGCAGCGCCGAAGACCAGCAGTCCCAGCATGAGGAGTTCACGTCGGCCGTATCGGTCGCCGAGAGCACCTGCCGGCAGGAGCAGGGCCGCGAGGGTGAGGGTGTAGCCGTCGACAATCCAGGTGAGCTGGCTCTGGGTGGCCCCGGTGTCGCGTGCTAGTTCCGGCAACGCCGTGTTGAGGGCTGCCATCGCCGCGACGACGAGCGCGACCGCGCAGCAGGAAACCACCAGCATCCATATCTGACGGAATGTCCACCCAGTCGTGTCCGGTGGGCCGGTCTGTACCTGTGGTGCCTCGTTCCGAGGGTGCACGGTGGTCCTCCCGATAGGAAATGAGACTGCCAGTATCGTTGGTAGACTGTTAGTTCACAAGTGGTTCCATGGCGAGAAACGGCGGCAGATGACCGAGCAGGATCCCCGCAAGCAGCGTTCCCGGGCACGACTCCTCGACGCTGCGACGACTCTGCTCGCCAAAGGTGGCACGGAAGCCGTCACCATCGACGCCGTGACCGCACTGGCGAAGGTGGCTCGCGCCACGCTGTACCGGCATTTCGGCAACGGCACCGAATTGGTGGCCGCGGCATTCGGACGGCTCATTCCGCCTGCGCCGACCGTGTCGGAGGACGGCGATCTCCGGGACCGGCTGGTCGAGTTGATGATCAGTCAGGCCACCCTCATCGAGAGCGCACCGATGCATGTCACCGCGATGTGCTGGCTGGGCATGGGCCCGGCGCTCGAGGACTATTCCAGCACCGCCGCGATGGAGTCGGACAAGCCGGAACTGCGCACGCTGAGGCAGACGATCGTCGAGCAGTACCGGGCGGCTTTCGACCGAATCTTCGAGACACCGGAGGCGGCCGAGCGGCTCGGCGAGTTCGACTACGACCTCGCGCTCGCCCAGTTGGTGGGCCCGCTCGTCTTCACCCGCCTCGCGACGCTGACCCCGCTGGGCAGGGAGGCCTGCGAACAGATCGTCGACGACTTCCTGGCAGCACGCGCCGCACAGATCGCGTCGCGGCCGTCACCGGTGATTGCCAAAGTTCCGCCAGCTCAGGCTCAATGACGTCGACAGTTCGGGGCCGCATCGTTACCGTGGCTCCTGCGCCGGGCACCCAATCGCCGGGCGTGTCGACAAGGATGATGTGGGAAGGGCTTCTCGATGATCACTGATGCGCTCAATTGGATTCTCGGTGCGTGGGGCGGAGTCGCCGCGGGAAGCAGCGGATACTCCATCCCACCCGGAACCCTGCCCTTCGGAAGCTGACAGACGAGAACTAGCCCGCGCGGTCTCGTCGCAGCACGTACTGCTCGAGCCGTCGTATGCCCCGGACCCGTCGTGGCCGTAGCTGCTTGAGATAGCAGCCGGGGGTGTCGGCCAGTGCGCCGGCGAGCTCGTCGTCGATCAGCACCGTGCCGGGACGGGCCGAACTGGTCAGTCTCGCCGCGGTGTTGACGACGGAGCCGTAGAGATCCCCGAATCGAACGAGAGCCGGTCCCATTGCGAGGCCCACCCGGAGATTCGGGTCGCCCTCGTCGGGGAGCACCTGCTCCTGAAGGGTGAAGGCGATGTCGGCGGCGTCGGACGGTGACTCGACGGCGAACATCACCTCGTCACCCACAGTCTTCACTACCCAGCCGTGATGCCCGCCGATCACGGACGCCGAGGCGGACTCGAACCGTTCCAGCAGATCGGCGAGGTCCCGCGCGCCCAGTTGGCGGGTGAGCGAGGTGTACCCGACGATGTCTGCGAAGCCGACCACCAGAGTGCGGCTCGCCACTTCCTCGCCGGGGTTTCCGACATTGCGGCCAGTGGTGGACGCAATATGACGTCGCCACACGTAGGCCTGCAGCGACTCGACCGCGGGAAGGATGTCGGCCGTCAGTTCGCGCACCTGCCGCCGGATCGCGTGCGGATCACTCTCGGTGGAGCCGGCGAGCTGCTCGACGATGTGGGTGCTGATCAGCGAGACCTGCCACTCGGCCAGCCTGGACATGGACTGGCCGAGCGCACGGGCGGCCGCCACTTCGCGGTCCGGCGAGATGATCCCCCGATCGACGAGAGACGCGATGGTGCGCAGCGCCTCGATGTCTCCTTCGGTAAACATCACCCCGTGGGGGTCCTTGTCCACCGCATAACCCATCGATACCCAGAGCCGGTCCGCGCGTTCGACGGACACTCCCGCGAATTCGGCGATCTCCACCCGGGTGTACCGCCGGGGGCCACCGAGCAGTGACTCTTCGAGGTCGGCCTGGATGTCGCGGAGCAGGCTCGGCTCGATCTCCGGAACCGTCTCCGTCTCGTCGTCATTAATGTCCGAGACCACTGCTGTCCTCTCGCCCGCGTATCCGTCCCTCGATGTGCCCTCTCAATCTGCCATTGTGCGGGCCCGCCCGGTGCGGAAACGTCGGTGGTGTGTGCGAGAGTTGCTGGGCTCACGAGCCCGGTCGCGAGACCGCCCCAGAAAGGACAGCGCCATGCCGCCCCGTAGACGTTCCGGTGCAGCCGACACACCGGATCACCTGACAGCGGAGAATCTCGAGACCCTGGCTGTCGCGATCGCGGAGGGCAGACGTGCCACCGTGTATCTGCGCGAGGCAATGCCGAGTCTTCGCCTCGAAGCAGGAGCGTCGGCGAAAGCTCTTTCGGTGCAGGGCAACACGGTGATGATCCGGCCCAAGGGTGTCGACGACGAGCTTCCGTTCGAAGCGGAGGAGCTCATGATGAAGCGTCTTCCGGCGCCCAGGGCGGCACCCACGCCAGCCCCCGTGAAGCCCGTTGTCCACCAGGCGATCGAGCCCGGTCCGCCTGCCGCCGCCAAAGCTCCGGCGCCTCGCACGGTGTCGGCGCCCGAGCCCGTCGCTGCCGCACCCAAGCCGGCCGCGGCGCCGGCGAGACGGACAACCAAGAAGGCGCCCGCAGGGGTGAGTGTCACCATTCACGCCGGAGCCGACAACGACTGGAGTGTCACCGTCGCGCACGGGGCCAAGCGCCCGGGAAAGGCCGTCCCCGTCCCACCGGAGGCCGTGGAGCGTGCCGTGCGGGAACTGGGAGAAGAGACGGCGATCGAGGCCGTCGAGTCGATCATCGTTGCGGCGCGCAACCTGGCTGCGGCGCGGGTGGAGGAGTTGAGCAGGCAACTGGAGGACGCCCGAAAGGCGCTGGAGGCGCTCGGCGCCGGCGAGTGAGCTGTGGCGTGTGATTCTCCGTCCCATTCCCCCACGCTCGCAATGTGCGGGGTGGGATTCTTATGGGGAGACACGCGGCCGTCGGGGCTCATTTCCGGGAAGGTTCGAACATGTTGAGACGATTCGCGGCGGTTGTTGCAGCCACGGTGGGACTTCTGGGTTTTTTCGGCACTGGTATCGCCACGGCCGCACCTCCGGCGGTCCTCGGGGGTGGTTCGGGGATCGTGATGAACGACGAGTTGGTGTGCACGCTCACCACCATCGGAAATGACAGCGGCGGTCGCCTGGTCGGTTTGACGGCCGGTCATTGCGGTGATGTCGGCTCCACCGTGGTGGCCGAAGCGGCGTTGGACACCGGGGTGGTGGGTACGTTCGTGAAGTCGAACCCTGCGCTCGACTATGCGGTGATCCAATTCGATCGCGGGAAAGTGGTGCCGGTCAACCGGGTCGGCAATGTCACCATCACCCAGATCGGGGCTCCGGCCGCCTTCCCACAGGTCGGATGTAAAGAAGGACGAACCACCGGCAACACCTGCGGAATCGTGTACGGCGACCTGATGCAAACTCAGGAGACGTGGACGCAGGCATGTGTGGTGGAGGGCGACTCCGGCGCACCGATGGTTGTCGGTACCACCCTCGTTGCCATGGTCAACGCGTATCTGGTTGCTCCGTGCATCGGCCCGGAGGTCGGAACCAACATGTCGGTGATCGTCGCCGACATGAATGCGAGCGGCGGCGCAGGCGCAGGCTTCCGGCCCATTTAAGCCCTCCGGGCTCGTGAGTGGTTAGCGAGTCTCTGGACTCGTCAACCACTCACGGGCGCGGAGCGCCTAGCCGCAGACGGCGCCGCCGGAAGCGGAGCCGACCAACTTGGTGTACTTGGCCAGGACTCCACGGGTGTAGCGCGGCGGGAGCGGCTCCCAGCCGCTCTTCCGGGCGGTGAGCTCGTCTTCGTCGACGAGCAGGTCCAGGGTTCCGGTACCCACGTCGAGCCGAATCTGATCCCCGTCGCGCACGAAAGCGATGGGGCCGGCGTCGACGGCCTCGGGTGCGACGTGGCCGACGCAGAGGCCGGTGGTGCCGCCGGAGAAGCGACCGTCGGTCAGGAGCAGCACGTCTTTGCCCAGGCCGGCGCCCTTGATCGCGGCGGTGATGGCCAGCATCTCCCGCATTCCGGGACCGCCCTTGGGTCCCTCGTAGCGGATGACGACCACGTCACCACCGGTGATGGTGCCGTCTTCGAGGGCGTCCATGGCGGCTCGCTCGCGGTCGAAGACGCGGGCGGTGCCGGTGAACACGTCGGAGTCGAAACCCGCCGACTTCACCACGGCACCCCCGGGTGCGAGCGAACCCTTCAGGATTGTGATGCCACCGGTCGGGTGGATCGGTGAACTCATCGCACGGAGCACCTTGCCGTCCGGGTCCGGGGGCGCGATGTCCGCGAGGTTCTCCGCCATGGTCTTGCCGGTGACCGTCAGGCAGTCGCCGTGGAGGAGTCCGGCGTCGAGGAGTGCCTTCATGACGACGGGAACACCGCCGATGTGGTCGACATCCGTCATGACGTGCGAGCCGAACGGTTTGACATCCGCCAGGTGCGGGACGCGTGCTCCGACCCGACTGAAGTCGTCGAGGGTCAGGTCGACCCCGGCCTCGTGAGCGATGGCGAGAAGGTGCAGGACGGCGTTGGTGGATCCACCGAACGCCATGACGACGGCGATCGCGTTCTCGAAGGCCTCTTTGGTGAGGATGTCGCTGGTGGTGATGCCCTGGCGAAGCAGTTCGACCACGGCTTCGCCGCTGCGCCGGGCGAAGCCGTCGCGGCGGCGGTCGGTCGCCGGGGGAGCGGCGCTGCCGGGAAGGGACATGCCGAGTGCTTCGGCGGCACTGGCCATGGTGTTGGCGGTATACATTCCGCCGCAGGCACCTTCGCCGGGACAGATGGCGCGCTCGATGGTGTCGACATCTTCACGACTCATCAGTCCGCGGGAGCAGGCGCCGACCGCTTCGAACGCGTCGATGATGGTGACTTGTCGTTCGCTGCCGTCGGACAGTTTCGCGATACCGGGCAGGATGGAGCCGGCGTAGAGGAAGACGCTGGCCAGGTCGAGCCGGGCGGCGGCCATCAGCATCCCGGGCAGCGATTTGTCGCACCCGGCGAGGAGGACCGAACCGTCGAGGCGCTCGGCCTGCATCACCGTTTCGACGCTGTCGGCGATCACCTCGCGCGACACCAAGGAGAAGTGCATGCCCTCGTGTCCCATGGAGATCCCGTCGGAGACGGAGATGGTGCCGAACTCGAGCGGGTATCCACCGCCGGAATGAACCCCGTCCTTCACCGACTTGGCGAGGCGGTCGAGCGAGAGATTGCAGGGGGTGATTTCGTTCCACGACGATGCGACGCCGATTTGCGATTTCCCCCAGTCGTCGTCGCCCATGCCCACCGCGCGGAGCATTCCGCGGGCTGCGGTCTTCTCCAGTCCGTCGGTGACGTCGCGGCTGCGGGGCTTCGGATCCGAGATTGTCATGAGTCACAGCCTAGGCGCGCGCCGACAGCCCGGTCGCCCGAATCCGGTGGCAGGCCGGAGCTACCCGACCCGCATATCGATCATTGCGATTCCAGGCGGTGCACCAGGCCGCCGATTCGGTAAGGATGGTCGGCATGAGTAACTCTCTCCCCACCGTGCAACTGTCCGAAGGACTTATTGTGAGCGCGCAGGGGTACGGCGCCATGTCCGTCGCCCCGGTATACGGACCCGTCGATCCTGATGAAGCCCTGGCGACCCTGCACCATGCAGTCGACATCGGTGTGACGTTCATCGATACGGCCGACGTGTACGGCGAAGGTGCGAGTGAAGTGGCGGTGGGCAAGGTGCTGAAGGAGCGCCGCGAAGAAGTGCAGCTGGCCACCAAGTTCGGCCTGGTGGGCAACATCGCCAACGGGCAGCGCGGCATCAACGGCAAGCCGGAGTACGTGGCGCAGGCGCTCGAGGCCTCGCTTGCCCGGCTCGGTGTCGACCACGTCGACCTGTACTACCTGCATCGCGTCGACCCGACGGTGCCGGTCGAGGAGACCGTCGGGGCGATCGCTGATCAGGTCGCCGCCGGCAAGGTCCGGCACATCGGTCTGTCCGAGGCCACCGGGGACGAACTGCGGCGCGCGTCGGGAGTGCATCGCATCGCCGCGATCCAGAGTGAGTGGAGCATCTGGAGCCGCGACGTGGAACGTCACGTCGTCCCGGCGGCGGCGGAGCTCGGCATCGGTTTCGTGCCGTACTCGCCGGTCGGTCGAGGCTTCCTCACAGGCACCTACGACCCGGCCGCCGTGGGTGCGAACGACCTGCGCCGACGCTTCCCGCGCTTCGGCGACGACGCAGTTCCGGCGAATCTGAAGGTGCTCGACGTCATTCGCGAGGTGGCCGTTGAACTCGATGCGACCCCCGCCCAGGTGTCGTTGGCGTGGCTCGAGGCGAAAGGGCGCGCATTCGGGCTGCCGACGGTGTCCATCCCGGGAACTCGGTTCGCTGCCCGCGTCGCGGAGAATGCCGGCGCTCTTCAGTTGTCGCTCAGCGACGATCAGATCGCTCGCCTCGACCTGCTCGCCGACCTCACCGTCGGTCACCGCTCGGCCGATCCCAGCTGGGTGTCGTTCGGGCGAGAATGACGCAACCGGCGGGTAACCGTCGCCGGGGAGTAGTTTGATCTGCGATGAGCAGAGTGTGGTTCGTGTGGGGTGTCGGGGTCATCGCCTATATCGTCGCCGTCCTCCACCGAACCTCGTTCGGTGTTTCGGGTCTCGCTGCGACCGAACGCTTTTCGATCAGTCCGAGCGTGCTGTCGGGTTTCGTCGTCCTGCAGATCGTGGTATACGCGGCAATGCAGATTCCGGCGGGAGTGCTCCTCGACCGGTACGGTTCGCGGCGGATGATCGCGTCCGGCGCCCTGATCATGGCGTCGGCGCAATTGATTCTCGCGCTCACCGAATCGTTGCCGATCGCCATCGCGGCCAGGGTGCTCGTCGGGATCGGCGACGCGTTGACGTTCATTTCGGTGCTGCGTCTGGTGCCGCAGTGGTTCGCGCCGCGACGCGTTCCTCTCGTGTCCCAGTTGACCGGCATCTTCGGGCAGATCGGCCAGATCCTGTCGGCGTTGCCGCTCATGCTGTTGCTGAACGGGCCGGGGTGGAACTTCGCCTACGGCAGCGCTGCCTCGCTGGGGTTGTTGTCTTTCGTGCTTGCTGTGTCGGTGATCCGGAATTCCCCACCCGGCCTCGAGGTGGTGGCCGCGCCCGCGGGACTGCGGGAGGTGGGACGGCAGATCAAGGCCGTGTGGGCGCGTCCGGGCACTCGGCTCGGGTTCTTCACGCACATGGGCACGCAGTTCTCGATGACCACGTTCGCGTTGCTCTGGGGTGTGCCGTACCTGCGGTCGGCGCAGGGCCGATCGGCAGCGGAGGCAGGTTCGCTGCTCACCCTGTCGGTGATCTCGGCGATCGTGGCCGGACCGATCATCGGCATCCTCAGCGGGCGTTTCCCGATGCGCCGGTCGTACCTCGTGTTGTCGATCATGATCAGCAATGCGGCGATGTGGACGGCGGTCCTCGCGCTTCCGGGACCGGCGCCGTTGTGGATGCTGGTCCTGCTCGTGATGGTCATTTCGGTGGGCGGTCCCGGTTCGATGATCGGGTTCGACTACGCCCGCATGTTCAACCCGAGTACGAGCATGGGCACCGCGCAGGGGATGGTCAACATCGGCGGATTTCTTGCGTCGTTGCTGGTCATTCAGGCGATGGGGCTCATCCTCGACGCTATGGGAGGGTACTCGTTTGCGGCTTTCCGCGTGGCCTGGCTGGTGCAGTACCCGGTGTGGGCGGTCGCGATCATCGGTGTGCTGGTGACCCGCGGCAAGACGCGCAGGCAGATGGGACTGGTCCTTCGCCCCATCCGGCAGGTGTGGCGGGAGCGCGGCCGACGCTGAAGCCCTAGTTACACTCTTACATAATATGTAACACTATAACGCATGAGCAGTGAGCGATCGGATGATCAGGCGGTCATGACGGCACCCCCGATGCAGTGGGACGCCTGGGGTGCGCCGGAGAAGCGGAAGGTTCTTCCCGACGGGATCAAAAACCTGTTGCACCAGGCGCTGGGGGTTGAAATCGCGGAGGCCGGGGAGCGGAATCCGGACGACGTCGTTCTCGCGCCGAGCGCCCTGCACGAGAAGGACCAGGCCGCCCTGGCAGCCATCGTCGGAGATCGATTCTGCAGCACCGCGCACACCGATCGCCTTCTCCGTGCCGGCGGCAAGAGCACTCTCGACCTGCTGCGTCGCCGGAGCACCGAACCCCAGAATGCGCCCGACGCGGTGATCACCCCGGGAACCGACGACGAGGTGTCGGAGGTGCTGCGGTACTGCACGGAGAACTCGATCGCAGTGGTGCCGTTCGGGGGTGGCACGAGCGTCGTTGGCGGTCTCGATCCGGTGCGCGACCGGTTCGCCACCGTCGTGTCGCTCGATCTCCGGAGGTTCGATGCCCTACTCGATCTCGATGCCGACTCCGGGGTCGCGACCCTGGGCGCCGGTGTGACGGGGCCGCGTGCGGAAGAGCTACTCGGGGCGCACGGCTTCTCGCTGGGGCACTTCCCACAGAGTTTCATGTTCGCCACCATCGGCGGCTTCGCGGCGACGCGCTCGTCGGGGCAGGCGTCCGCCGGCTACGGCAGATTCGAGGACATGGTGGAGGGCCTGCGCGTCGTGTCCCCTGCCGGCACGCTCGACACGGGACGGGCGCCGGCGTCTGCTGCGGGACCGGATCTGGGGGAGTTGTTCGTCGGCTCTGAGGGAACGCTCGGCGTGATCACCCGGGTGCGTGTGCGGGTGCATGCCGTTCCCGAAGCGACCGTGCGTGAGGGCTGGAACTTCCCCGACTTCGAGACGGGCGCCGCCGCCCTGCGCGCCCTGCGGCAGGAAGGTGCTGTTCCCGCCGTGCTGCGACTGTCCGACGAGGCCGAAACCGGTGTGAACCTGGCGACCACGGACAAGATCGGTGACGAGGCCGTCGCCGGTGGCTGCCTGGCGATCACCACGTTCGAAGGCACCGCCGCGCACACCGCTGAGCGGGTGGCCGAGGCTCGCGCGGTGCTGCAGGCGCACGGTGGCACGTCGTTGGGGGCGGATCCCGGGAACAGCTGGGAGCACGGACGTTTCGATGCACCTTATCTACGCGACTCCCTGCTCGACGCCGGTGCACTCTGCGAAACCCTCGAAACCTCCACGCACTGGGGCAATCTCGCTGCGCTCCGTGCGGCGGTCACGTCGACCCTCACCTCGGCGCTGTCCGAGCAGGGCACTCCACCGCTCGTCCTGTGCCACATTTCGCACACCTACTCGACGGGGGCCTCGCTCTACTTCACGGTGGTCTGTGCACAGGCGGCAAATCCTCTCGCGCAGTGGCGGAAAGCGAAAACCGCTGCGGGTGACGCGATCGTCGCCGCCGGCGGAACCATCACGCACCACCACGCGGTCGGCACCGACCACCGCCCGTGGATGCGGAAGGAGATCGGCGACCTCGGGGTGACCATCCTGCGGGCGATCAAGGATGCTGTGGACCCGGCAGGAATCCTCAATCCCGGGAAGTTGATTCCGTGAGCACGACGAAGACCGTCGAGCGGGTCACGGTCCTGATCAACCCGCTGGCCGGGCACGGCCATGCCCCGGTCGCGGGACGTAAGGGCGTGGCGCGGCTGCGTGATCGCGGTGTGACGGTCACCGAAATCATCGGGACCGACGCCGATCATGCGCGCACGCTCGCCCGCCGGGCCATCGATGACGGCACCGATGCGCTGGTCGTCGTCGGTGGGGACGGTGCGATCAGTATCGGCTTGCAGGCCGCGGCACGGTCGGGAACCCCGATCGGGCTGATCCCCGCAGGTACCGGAAACGATCATGCACGCGAGTTCGGGGTTCCCGTCGGCGATCCGGTCGCGGCGGCCGATGTGATCGCGGACGGTGAGGTCCAGGAGTCGGATCTCGCCCGGATCACGCTCACGGATGGGGCGGTCGTCTGGGCGGGCACGGTGGTGGCGAGCGGTTTCGATTCGCTCGTCACCGACCGGGCCAATCGGATGACGTGGCCCAAGGGGCCGATGCGATACAACCTAGCCATGCTGGCGGAACTCACGCAACTTCGTCCCCTGAGCTACCGGATCGAACTCGACGACGCCACCGTGCAGGCGGACGCCACGCTGGTCGCGGTGGGTAACGGCCGATCCTACGGCGGCGGGATGCAGATCTGCCCGGGAGCGAACAAGACCGACGGCCTCCTCGATGTCACCGTGGTGGGTTTCGGGTCACGGGCGCGGCTGGTCCGGTTGTTCCCCCGGGTCTACAAGGGCACCCATGTGGATCTTCCCGAAGTGCAGACCTATCGTTCACGGACGGTGCGGTTGCAGTGCGAAGGCATCACGGCCTACGCGGACGGCGACCGAGTCGGTCCGCTCCCGGTGACGATCGAGGCCGTGCCGGGGGCGCTACACATCCTCAGCCACACTCCGGCCTGAGTCCGTCACCCCACGGAGCCGATCCATTTCCCGACGTTCCCGTTTGGTCGGCCTTCCGGCCCCGCGGTCGCGTTGCGGAAGCGAAGCGAGGAGTTCGCGGGGCGGAGGCGGCGGCGTGTTGTCGGTGTAGCACTCGACGGCAACGACTGCGCCCACCCGCTTGGCGATGGGACGGGTCACCCCGACGATGCGCTCGGTCCCGGCGGCGCGAATACGGACTTCGTCGCCCACCTTCACCGGCTGCGCCGGTTTAGCGGGGCTACCGTTCACCCGCACGTGCCCGGATCGGCACGCTGCAGCCGCCGCCGAGCGCGTCTTGAACAGCCTCACCGCCCAGGTCCAGCTGTCGACGCGCACGCTCGCGGGGTCGGTACCGGAAATCGCCACCCGACCAGAATACGAGAGGCGGGACATCGATAAGCGGAGCCGCTAATTCCGCTTCCGGTACCATCGAGCTCATGGCGACATCGGGACCGGACGTGGCGCGTGACGCCAGTGGGCAGCAGGATCTTCGGGAGCTCCTGAATTTCGACCAGCGGCGCGAGTTCACTCGCTTCCTCATGTCGTACAAGTTCGGTATCGACGAGATGATGACCAAGATCAACATCTTGAAGGACGAGTTCACCTACATCCACGACTACAGCCCCATCGAACATGTGAAGTCGCGGCTGAAGTCGGCGGACAGCGTCCTCGGCAAGGCTGCCCGCAAAGGACTCCCGTTCACCCTGGACGCCATCCGCGAGAACATCCACGACATTGCCGGGATCCGCATCACCTGCAGTTTCATTCAAGACGCGTACCGGATCAGTGACATGCTCACCGGTCAGCTGGACATCACCGTGGTAGCCGTCAAGGACTACATCGCGGAGCCGAAGGCCAACGGCTACCGCAGTCTGCACCTGATCGTCGAGGTTCCCGTTTTCATGTCCGATCGAGTGGAGTCGGTACGTGTCGAGATTCAGATCCGGACGGTGGCCATGGATTTTTGGGCGAGCCTCGAACACAAGATTTTCTACAAGTACGACAAGGTGGTTCCCGAGGCGCTGCTGGGAGAGTTGAGAGACGCCGCAGACGTGGCCCGGCACCTCGATGTGAAGATGGAGGCGTTGCACGAGGAAGTCCGCGGCTCGGGGACCACACTGCGGGTCATTCCGGACTAGAACCGGATCGCACGGCGGTCGGCTGCACAGCGGGGCCGGTCAGATCGCAATGTGGTTGGCAAGCAACGGAACCGGTGAGAACCTGTGCCGGTGCTGCAGGAGTGCGGATGAGGGCTGCTGCGATGATCGCCCCGACGACGAGCATGGCGACACACAGGTACATCGCGATCCGGAAGCCCTGCGAGAAGCTGACGGGATCGGCCAGGCTTGCGGCGTCGATCCCGGCGAGGCCCGGCAGCGCGGCAACCGCGAGTAGTTGGCTGGTGCGCGCCACGGCGTTGTTGACCCCTGACGCGATACCGGCCTGTTCGACCGGGACCGACTCGAGAACCGCAGTGGTCAACGGGGCGACAATCGCCGACAGCCCGAGTCCGAACACGATCACGCCGGGCAGGACGTCGGACCAGTACGACGCCTCGGACCCGATCCGCGTCATCAGAAGCAGACCGGCGGCCGCGAGTGCCGGGCCGATTGTCATCGGTAGTCGAGGACCGTGTTTTTGCGAATAGCGACCGGCGCGCGAGGACAGGGCCAGCATCGCGAGTGTGATGGGCACGGTGGCGACGCCCGCCGCAACCGGCGAATACCCCGCGACCAGCTGAAGCTGCATCACCAACAGGAAGAAGACCCCGCCGATCGCCGCGTACACGGCGAATGTCACCAGGTTCGCTGCCACGAACATGCGGGAGGAGAAAAGTGCGGACGGTACGAGGGCTGCGGGGGATCGGCGTTCCACCACGACGAATGCGGCGAGAGCTACGGCCCCGAAGACCCCGGCAATCGGATTCGTTTCGATCAGCCCGTAGGTGAGTGCGCCGAGCCCGAGCACGGCGAACACCGATCCGAGTACATCCAGGTGATCCGGCGGATGAGGATCGCGGCTCTCGGGTATGTGGCGAATCGACGCCCACACGACGACGGCGGCAAGGGGAAGATTCAGGAAGAAGACGGACCGCCAACCCGCGACTTCGACGAGCCACCCGCCGAGCAACGGTCCGACGGCCCCCGCCACCCCACCGAGTCCGGACCACAGTCCGATCGCCGCACCCCGGTCGTCCTCGTGCAGGGATGCCGAAATCAACGCAAGACTGCCCGGCGTCAACAGCGCCGCTCCGATCCCCTGAAGAATGCGCGCGACCACCAGAAACGTGATGTCGGGCGCGAGACCGCACAGCAGCGACGCCACGGCGAACCACACGGTCCCCCAGACGAAGACACGTCTTCGGCCCCAGCGGTCTCCAAGCGCCCCACCCAGCAGAATCAGGGACGCCAGCGCCAGGGTGTAGCCACTGAGCGTCCACTGCAGACCCGCGACTCCGGATCCGAGGTCTTCCCCGATGTGCGGCAACGCGATGTTCACCACCGTGCCGTCGAGAAGGGCAAGGCCGGAACCGAGGACGGTCGCGGTCACAACCCAGCGGCCCTGTCGCGTGTTCAACCGGAGAGCCGGTGTCATGTCAGGCTCCGGCCGGAACGCCCGGGGCGTCGTCGGGCGCGAGGTACGCGCCGATCTTCCGGAACAGGATATCGGCCTCATTCTTGTACGCGCCGGTGTTGTCGAACGCTGCTGGGTCGTAGGTGACAGCCACGGCGATCGCGATCTTCTGCGACGGCAAGTACGCCTCTGCGGCCGCGTATCCGCTGAACAGGGGATTCTGCATCAACCAGTTGCCGACGATGGGCAGCCCGAGCCCGTAGGTGTAGTCGTCCGATTGCGGGAAACAAGTGGTGCAGCCGGGAAGGGTGGTGGTCTTGCCCCGCAAGTCAGTCGAGACCATGGCCTCGTACGACTCACGTGACAGAAGTTCGCCGGTGCCGATCGCTACCGCAGTGTCGTGGAGGTCGTAGATATTCGAGGTCTGGATGGCGCCGTGGGTGATGGTCCACGAGGGGTTCCAGTAGGTCGATTCCTCGTAGAACGGTGCGCCGGGTGGAATCTGCAGTGCCTCCCGTCGTTCGGACGAGAACGCGTGCAGGACAGGCTCGGTGATTGCCGCCGTTCCCGGATCAGTGGTGTTGTCGAGCCCGAGAGGGCCGAGCACCTTGTCCTGCATGAGCGTCGTCATCGGCTGACCGGTGATCTTCTCGAGCGCCAACCCGAGGATGACGTAGTTGGTATGAGCGTAATTCCAGTTGGTCCCGGGCTCATACAGGAGTGGCTTCGAAGTGGCGAATGACAAGAGTTCTTCGGGCGTCCAGTTGCGGAAGGGGTCCGCGTAGATGGCCTTGTCGAATTCGGTGTTGCCGAGGACGTAATCGACGTAACCCGAGGTCATCTGAGCGAGCTGACGGAGCGTCACGCGGTCGGCATGCGGGATGTCGGGCAGCCATGTCGACACCTTGTCGTCGAGGCTCACCTTCTTCTCGTCGACCAATTGGAGCAGCAGCGTGGAAACGTAGGAGATGGCCACCGCGCCATTGCGGAAATGCATGTCGGTGGTGGCCGGCACCCCCGTCATGGACTCGCCGAGGGCCTCGGTGACAATCTCTCTGCCGTCCACCGTGACACGTACGATCACCGCCCGCAGATGGGACTGTGCCATCGCGTCGCGCACGATCTGCATCACCCCGTCGGCCTGCGCCGGATCGGCCGATACCGTTCCCGGCGAGGCCGCACTCGCCGAGGTGGCCGGGCCCGGCGGCGGATCGCTCGTCGTGCACGCAGCTCCCAGAGTCAGGACGCACGCCAACAGAAAAGCCCGCCGAAGAAGTGCCATATCTCAGCGTTGCACCATCGGGCGGGTCGGCGCTGGAGATAGGCGATTGCCACCCCGCACGCCACAATGGCGACCACCGGGGCTGCGGTCGATATTCCATCCCATGCGCTCGGCTCCAGCGCGGGTTCACCCCCGTCGAGGGGAGTATAGGCAGTCCAGCCGAAATCGGCCGTCAAGGGAATCGCGAGGGCTGCAGGCGCAGCCAGTGACGTGGCACTCACGGGCGCGCTCGACGGCAGGCTTGATGGCAAGGTGAATGCGGCAGTGCCCGGCCGAGTGCTGCGCCGAGCGCCACGAGAGCGAGTAACCACAGCCACGAATCGGTGTACCAGGCCGTCTGCGTGCCCTCGCCCGCCGCGATGAACGCCATTGCGGCGAGAAGGACTGTTCCGGTTCGTTTCTCCAACCACACTGCCGCGGCGATGACGACCGGAACCAAAGTCACTCCGAGCCCAGGGCTCCGCCGGCCCGTCGAAGTCGCCGGACTGCAGCGCGACCACCATCACGATCGCGGTCACCGCGAGGACCGCCAGGGCAAGTAGGTCGGTGTTGTGCGGTGGCTCGGGGAGGTAGTCCGCGTACTGCGAGGGCACAGCGGTGGAGGGCCGGTACTGGTCGAGTGGTTCCGCCAGGAGGAGTCCGCCGACCACACCCGCCGCAAGGACGGTCTGAAGCCGGACGCGGTCGCTCGTGCAGGACATACCCGCCAAACCGCCCAGCAGCAGTCCCACACCGATACCGTTGGTGTACAGCACAACCGGTGACGAACCGATCACCGGGCCGATCGCCAGAAGCGCCAGGCCCGACACCGCCGATATGGCCAAGCCGAGTCGGGTGCGCATGCTTGCGGCCACGACCGCAGCGACGAGAGCGCCGAGGATTGCACCCGCTGCGCCGCTGGAGTACAGCGTCCCGTGGCGGAAGCTGTCGATCATGAACGCGTACTCGCTGGGCATCGGCGACGTGAGCGCCACGCCGGTGACGAACCCACCCAGCACCATGCCGACGTGTGCAACCCGGACGGTCATGGGACGAGCATCGCGCACACCTGCCGGGTTGAAGAGATCGACGCGCAGGGGAAGGGTGGACCATGTCTTCGTGCGTCCTGGATTGGGAAGGTGGTCCGTGATCATCGACAACGACGTCTACAACCGTCGAGGTGAATCGTGGTGGGAGGAGGACAACCCGCTCAACCTGCTGCACGGAAGTCTCACGCCCGGACGCTTCGCGTACTTTCGCACGGTGCTCACCGAGCATTTGGGATCCGATTATCGCGGACTCTGCGCGCTCGACGTCGGCTCCGGCGGAGGATTTCTCGCGGAAGAGTTCACCCACATCGGTTTCCGGGTTGTCGGTGTCGACCCGTCGGAGGTGTCGATCGCTACTGCGCGCCGCCACGCCATCGACGCTGATCTGAACATCGAGTACCGCATCGGGGCCGGGGAGAAATTGCCGGTGCCGGACGCCTCATTCGATGTCGTCTACTGCTGCGACGTCCTCGAGCACGTCTCCGATCTCGACGGGGTGATCGCCGAGACGGCCAGGGCGCTGAAGCCGGGTGGCCTGTACCTGTTCGACACCATCAACCGCACCTTCGTCAGCAAACTGGTTGCCATCAAGATCATGCAGGAATGGCGCATGACCAGGATGTTCGATACCCCCATCCACGACTGGTCCATGTGTGTGCGACCGCAGGAACTGGAATCCGTCATGGAGCAGCACGGGCTGCGACTCGGAGCGATCGTGGGACTCGGGCCGAGGTCGAAGAATCCGCTCCGCCTCCTCGACCTCGTCCGGGCCGGCGGGCGGACATTGAGCTACGGAGAGCTGAGCCGTCGACTCGACTTCGGGCAAGTGCGCAGTACCGCCATCTCCTACATGGGGTACGCCGTCAAGAACGGCGAAAGCCCGCCGCGACCTCGCGACGGGCTCCCGCAGGCGGGGAACTAGCTGTAGTCGTAGAAACCCCTACCGCTCTTCTTGCCCAGGTGTCCCGCATCGACCTTGCGCTTGAGCAGCGTCGGGGGAGCGTAGTGGGGCTCGGCGAATTCCGCGTACAGCGACTCCGCCGCGGCCAGGGTGATGTCGAGGCCCACGGTGTCGATGAGGGTCAGTGGACCCATCGGGTAGCCGCAACCGCCCTTCATGGCCTCGTCGATGTCCTCGGCGGTGGCGTAACCCGACTCGAGCATCCGGACTGCCGACGTGAGGTACGGGATGAGGAGGGCATTGACGATGAAGCCCGCGCGGTCACCGGCCCGCACCGTCTTCTTCCGCAGCGTGTTCTTCGCGTAGTCGGTGACCGCGGTGACGGTCTCCTCGGAGGTGACCAGGCTGACCACGATCTCTACCAGCGGCATCACCGGAACCGGGTTGAAGAAGTGGATACCGACGACCTGCCCCGGGCGCTGCGTGGCGTTGGCCATCTTGATCAGCGGGATGGATGACGTGTTCGACGCCAGGATGCCGGACGGCTTCACGATCTTGTCGAGCTTCTGGAAGATGTCGACCTTGAGCGACTCGATCTCCGGTGCAGCCTCGATCACGAGGTCGCGGTCCGCGAACTCGTCGAGGTCGAGGGTGACGCGCACGCGGGCGAGCGCGGCGTCCGCGGCATCCTGGTCGAGCTTGCCTGCCTTGACGCCGCGGGCCAGCGATTTCTCGATCCGAGCCTGCGCGGCCTCGGCGTACTCCTGCTTGGTTTCGAGGATCAGCACCGAGCTTCCGGCCTTGATGCATACCTCGGCGATGCCGGCGCCCATGGTGCCGCCGCCGATCACTCCTACTAGTTCCACGATTCTCCTTAGTGATGCCCGTGCGTGGTTAGCGAGTCCAGAGACTCGCTAACCACGCACGGGCGGCGTAGCCGCCTACTTCAACAGGGCACGCGACATGACGACGCGCTGGATCTGGTTGGTGCCTTCGTAGATCTGGGTGATCTTCGCATCCCGCATCATGCGTTCGACGGGGAAGTCGGTGGTGTAGCCGGCGCCACCGAACAGCTGGACTGCGTCCGTGGTGACCTCCATGGCGACATCCGACGCGAAGCACTTGGCGGCGGCGGAGATGAAGCCGAGGTTCTTCTCGCCGCGCTCGGCGCGTGCCGCGGAGGTGTAAACCATGAGGCGCGCGGCCTCGACCTTCATCGCCATGTCGGCAAGCATGAACTGGACGGCCTGGAAGTCACTGATGGACTTGCCGAACTGCTTGCGGTCCTTGGTGTACGCGAGGGCTGCGTCGAGTGCGCCCTGCGCGAGGCCGACTGCCTGAGCACCGATGGTCGGCCGGGTGTGGTCGAGGGTCTGCAGCGCCGTCTTGAAGCCGGTGCCGGGCTCGCCGATGATGCGGTCGCCGGGAATCTTGCAGTTCTCGAAGTACAGCTCGGCGGTGGGCGAGCCCTTGATGCCGAGCTTCTTCTCCTTCGGGCCGACGACGAAGCCCTCGTCGTCCTTGTGGACCATGAACGCGGAGATGCCGTTGGCGCCCTTGTCGGCGTCGGTCACGGCCATCACGGTGTACCAGCTGGACTTGCCACCGTTGGTGATCCAGCACTTGGAACCGTTGAGGATCCAGTTGTCACCTTCCTGCTTCGCGCGGGTGCGCATGCTCGCGGCGTCCGATCCCGCTTCGCGTTCGGACAGTGCGTACGAGGCCATCGCCTCACCGGAAGCCAGCTGCGGCAGCACCTGCTGCTTGAGTTCCTCGGAGCCGTTGAGGATCAGGCCCATGGTGCCCAGCTTGTTGACCGCCGGAATGAGGGAGGAGGAACCGCAGACGCGGGCGACCTCTTCGATCACGATGCAGGTGGCGACCGAGTCGGCGCCCTGACCGTCGTACTGCTCGGGTACGTGAATGGCGTTGAAGCCGGAGTTCACGAGAGCGGTGAGTGCTTCCTCAGGGAACCGGGAATCCTCGTCCACTTCCTTCGCGTAAGGCGCGATCTCCTTCTCGGACAGCGCGCGGATCGCGGATCGCAATTCATCGTGCTCTTCTGCGAGCTTGAACAGATCGAAGTCCGGGTTTCCGGCCATGGTGGCGCTCCTTGTCGATTGCATCGACGCCGATACTCGTGCGGCACTCCGTGCCAGGGTTAGTCCGCGTCGGATGCGCTGCAATGTTCGTCGTCGGGCATAGTACTGCCGATACCATGCAGTCAACCACGGCACTCAGTGCCAGTCAAGGGTGGATGTGGTGGCGGGCACCTCAGGGGTTCCGCCGCGACAGCTGAGCCGCGATGCCGCCGGTGATTTCCTCCACCGGGGTTCCCGGCGGATACGACACCACGAGCACCGCGTCCTGCTCCTGCGACGGTGCGCCCGGCGCCACCCCGAACGTCCGGCGGACGTCGAGCAGGGCGCGGTCCAACGCATCGGCGGTGGCTCCCACATCACCCTTGATCATGTTCCGCAGAAGATGGTTGTGGCACGCGGTGACGGCGGCCGCGAAGCCGATCACCTTCAGCACCGGCTCGGTAGGGACCACGTTGCGGAGATAGTCGACGAACAGCCGCTCGTACCGCACGCCGGTCACGATTTCGCGGTCACGCAGCGCCGGGACGCGTTGCACCACCCGGTACCGGCGCTCGGACAGCTCACGGTTCTCCTGGAACCGGTCGAACACCAGGCCCGCGGTCCTGCACACAGCGGCCCACGGGTCGTCGGATTCCGAGGTCAGGTAGTCACCCGCCTGCTGGAGCAACGATTCGTGGTCGGCGAAGATCACGTCTTCCTTGGACCGGAACTGACGGAAGAAGGTGCGGCGGGACACCCCCGCGGCCGTCGCGATCTGCTCGACGGTGGTGGCCTCGTAGCCGTTCTCGGCGAAAAGGCGAATGGCCTGCGTGACGACATGGACCCGGAAGTCCGCCGCATCGATCCCTGGGGTGTCGAGTCGCTCGGTCATGCGCCCAGTATCCATCGGTGCCGAACCTGCCGTTTCCTGGACGCCGGTGCTTTGAGGGGCGGATACTCGAAATAGTGTGTCCGTCCTGGTGAGGGTGGGGCGAATTCGAGTGTGCCGTGGACTACGTGAGGTACCCATCTCGGAGACGGGAGAACCGCGCCGGCTCCCGCACCTCGCTGTCTCGGCAGACTCACCGCGCGCGCTGATCCTGTCGGGGATCCGTTTCCGAAAGGAAAAACAGTGGCACCCGCCAAATCGCAGAAGACGGTCAGTTCGGGGTTGGGTAACGCGGAACCGTTCCCCTTGTCGGCAGCGCAACGGGCCACCTGGTTCGCTCAGCAGCTCGAACCCCGGGTCCCGATCTTCATCGCCCAGTACGTCGAGTTCTCCGGCGTACTCGATGTCGACCTGCTCCGGCGGGAGACGGTCGAGACGGCCTTCGAGTTCGAGTCGCCGTTGCTCAAGGTGGACGACATCGAAGGGCAGCCGCTGCAGTATGTCGACCAGGCGACCGACACGTCGATCGCCTACCTCGACTTCCGGAACGAGGTCAACCCCGAGGCGGCGGCGCACGACTGGATGGAACGTGACTACGTCACACCGATAGACCTGAGTACAGATCGCCTGGTGGAGACGTCCATCCTGCAGATCGGTGACACGCACTTCCTCTGGTACAGCCGAATTCATCACGTGGCGCTCGACGGTTACGGCGCCATGACGATGCTGCGCCGCATCGCACACCGCTACTCCGCGTCGATTGCCCCTCGTGAGCCGGATCCGAACCGTGCGGTGAACCTGCGGCAGTTGTACGACCTCGACAACCGGTACCGGACGTCGGAGCGATTCGTCACCGACCGTGAGTACTGGTCGCAGCGAGTGGCCGGGGTCGAGGGGACCACGCTGGCGCGCAGGACGGGACAGGTGTCGGCCACGAGCATGGTGGAGAGCGCCGCACTGTCCGACGCCGTTGTGGCGGTGCTCGATTCCCGCGACAGCCTGTCAGCGGCCATACTGATCGCCGCTGCCGCGTGCTA
This sequence comes from Rhodococcus tibetensis, assembly GCF_024438035.1. Classification (GTDB taxonomy): domain Bacteria; phylum Actinomycetota; class Actinomycetes; order Mycobacteriales; family Mycobacteriaceae; genus Rhodococcus_F; species Rhodococcus_F tibetensis. The sequence continues at coordinate 56,128 of NZ_JANFQF010000025.1, read as the reverse complement.
TTTGTCGCGGCGTACCGGCAGGACCGATGTGCTGGTGACCATTCCGGTCTCGGCGCGGACGACGGCCGCGCTGCGGAACTCGGGCGGGATGCTCGTCAACGTGGCGCCGTTGCCGGTCAGTGTCCGCAGCGGGGACACCGTCGGAGAACTCGTCGAACAGGTGCAGCGTGAACTGGTGGGCGCCTTGCGGCATCAGCGGTGCAGTCTCGACGACATCCGCCGTGACGCCGGCGACAAGGCGGCTGAGCTGTACGGGCCCATGGTAAACGTCATGTTGTTCCGTCAGGAGGTCGCGCTGGGCCCCCTCACCGGGAACTTCCACATCGTCACGTCCGGTCCGGTCGAGGACTTGCTGATCAACGTCTACCAGAGCGGTACACCCACCAAAATCTTCGTGGACTTCCGGGCCAACCCCAGCCGGTATGAGAGCACCGAACTGAGGGATCATCATCGACAGTTCCTGGAGTTGCTCGAGGAACTCACCGTCGCAGATCCGCAGTCGCAGGTGGGCAGTGTTCACCGAACCACTGCCCGCACCGGTGAGCGTCTGCTGCGCGAGGCAGCCGAAGTGGAGTATTGGCGCCGGCAGCTGGGTGGACTGCCCGACCTGTTGCCGTTGCCGAGTGACCGGCCCCGGCCCGCGCAGCTGTCACAGGCGAGTGACCGGGTGTCCGTCATGCTGGGGGGCGCATTGCATCGACGTGTCGCTGCCCTCGCCGCAGCTGCAGGCACCACCACCCGCACGGTGTTTCTCGCGGCGCTGTCGGTTCTGCTCGGCCGGGTCACCGGCAGCGAGGACCTCGCCGTGGGAATCCCGGTGGACGTGGACGAGCGCACCGATGTCGTCGTGGTGCGTGCCCGGTACGCGGGCGAGGCGTCGTTCCGGGACTTTCTTCACCAGGTTCGGGACGTCGCTGTCGAGGCGTTGGCGCACACCGAAGTCCCGTTCCAGCGTCTGGTGCGCGAACTCGACGTCTCGGTGTCGGACGCGTACGCACCGATCTTCCAAGTGCTCCTCGACACTCGCGAGAACGGCGCCCGCGGTGCACCCGTCTCCGGTCTGGACTTGTGCGCGTCCGTCACTGAGGCGACCGACGAGTCGGGTGAACCGGCAGGCGTCACCGTCGAATTCGGTTTCGCGGCTGACCTTTTCGACACCCACACTATTCGGGTGGCGGCCGAGCGCTTCGGCCGGATACTCGACGCGGTGGCCGCGGACCCGGACGTTCCGATCGGCGACATCACGATCCTGTCCGACGAGGAATTCTCGGCGCTGACCCCGGTACGGGGTCGCCCAGGCCGATCCGAGCGGACCCTGCCCGCTCTCTTCGCGGACGCCGCGGCACTCGACCCCGCGGCGACGGCACTGTCCCGGCAAGGCGAGCAGTTGTCGTATCGAGAACTGGACCGGTGGTCGACCCAGGTTGCGCGAGTGCTGATCGATCGTGGTGTGGGCCCGGAGTCCTTCGTGGCATCGGCGTTGCCACGCTCGTTCCGATCGGTGGCCTCGGTGTGGGCGATCACGAAGGCGGGGGCGGCGTTCGTGCCGGTGGACCCGAACTATCCCGCCGACCGAATCGACTACATGCTCACCGATTCCGGTGCGGTGCTGGGTCTGACAGAGGAAGCCCTGCGTAAGCAGCTGCCCGACTCGATTCCCTGGCTGGTGCTCGACGATCCCGACTTCCGGGCCGAGCGTGCCGCGCGGTCCGACACGCCGCTGACCGATGCCGATCGCCGCCGGCCCCTGCATCTCGACAACTCGGCATACCTGATCTACACCTCGGGTTCCACGGGACGGCCCAAAGGCGTGGTCGTCACGCACCGTGGGCTGGACTCCTTCTCACTCGACCAGAAGGAGCGGTTCGGGGTGACGAGATCGTCTCGCACGCTGCACTTCTCGACACCGAGCTTCGACGCGTCCGTATTCGAGTACCTGCAGGCATTCGGGGCGGGGGCGACGATGGTGATCGTGCCGCCGACCACCTACGGTGGCACGGAGATCGCCGACGTGCTGCAGTCGGAGCGCGTCACGCACGGCTTTGTCACCACGGCGGCGCTCAGTACGATTCCGCCCGATTCGCTCGGCGACTTCCTCGACGTCGTTACGGGCGGGGAGGCCTGCCCGCCCGAGCTGGTCGCCCGGTGGGCGCCGGGCCGCCGGTTGCACAACGCCTACGGCCCCACCGAAACCACCATAATGGCGAACATCAGTGCGCCGATGACACCGGGAGGCCCGATCACCCTGGGCGGGCCGATCCGCGGTACCCAGCAGGTTGTGCTCGATGCCCGGCTGCACCCGGTACCCGTCGGCGTTCCGGGCGAGTTGTACATCGCCGGAGCCGGTGTGGCCCGGGGGTATCACGGACGGCCCGCGCTCACGGCGGTGCGGTTTGTCGCCGACCCGTACGGCCCCGGCCGGATGTACCGCACCGGTGACGTGGTGCGCTGGCGACCCGATCACACCCTGGAGTATCTGCGGCGCAGCGACTTCCAGGTGAAGGTTCGGGGATTCCGGATCGAGCTGGGCGAGATCGACGCGATACTGCAGGCGCATCAGGACGTGCGGATCGCGGTGACGGTCGGGCGGCCGGGCCCCTCCGGGGATACCGTGCTGGTGTCGTACGTCGTGCCTGCGGCCGGGCGGCCGATCCAGACCGCCGAGTTGCTGCGGCAGGTGCGGAATCGGTTGCCGGCATACATGGTGCCCGCGGTGATCATGGTGCTGGACGAGATCGCGTTGAACCCGGTCGGGAAGGTGGACCGGGCAGCGTTGCCGGAACCGAAGTTCCTCTCTGCCGCCGCGGAGTTCCGCGCGCCTGCCGATCCGGTGGAGGAAACGATCGTCGAAGTGTTCACCGAGATTCTCGGTGTCGCGAGGATCAGCGTCGACGACAGTTTCTTCGACCTCGGTGGCAACTCGCTGGTGGCGACGCGGGTGATTGCGCGGATCAACGCCGCTCTGGGATCGGACGTGGGCGTGCGTGCCCTGTTCGATGCACCGACCACTGAACTCCTCGCGGCACACGTCCGGCGCGCGGGTACGGCACTCGCGGATCGGCGGCCTCTCGTCCGGGGTGAGCGGCCCGAGCGGATTCCGCTGTCACTGGCGCAGCAGCGGATGTGGTTCCTCAATCAGTTCGACACGGGGTCGGTGGCCTATAACATTCCGATGGCTGTACGGCTCCTCGGCCCTCTCGACGCGGACACGTTGCGGGCCGCGGTCGGCGACGTAATCGAGCGGCACGAATCGCTCCGCACCAGGTACCCCGCATCGGTAGACGGCCCGTACCAGGAGATCGTCGACGCGGCACAGGTCATTCCCGACCTCACCCCGCGTGTCGACGGCGACGAGTCGCTGAACGAGCGGATCGAGACGCTCCTCGCCGTCGGGTTCGACGTCAGTCGCACTGTGCCGTTGCGCGCCGCACTCCTGTGGATCGGCCCGGACGAACACGTGCTCGTGATCGTGGTGCACCACATCTCGGCCGACGGGGCGTCGCTCGCGCCGCTGGCCCGCGATCTCATGGTGGCCTATTCCGCACGGCGGGCGGGCGCCCGGCCCTCCTGGGAACCGTTGCCGGTGCAGTACGCCGACTACAGCGTGTGGCAGCGCGGGCTCCTCGGCAGTCCCGCAGATTCGGGCAGTCTCTTGTCCCGGCAGCTCGGGTACTGGCGAGAGGCGTTGTCTGAACTGCCCGAGGTCGCCGACCTGCCACTCGACCGCAACCGGCCTGTCGCACGGTCACTTCAGGGCCGGTGCGCGTCGTTCCCGATCGACGCCGGTCTGCACCGGCAACTGCTCCTGCTCGCGCGCGAGCACAACGCGACTCTGTTCATGGTGATGCATGCGGCCTTCGCCGTGTTGCTGTCGCGGATGTCGGGATCGGGCGATGTGGCCGTGGGCACACCGATCGCGGGGCGTGGCGAGGCGGCGCTGGACGACCTCGTGGGGATGTTCGTCAACACGCTGGTGCTGCGGACCCGGGTACGGCCGGACGCCGCCTTCACCGACGTGCTGGCCGAGGCCCGTGACACGGATCTCGGTGCGTTCGGGCACACCGATGTGCCGTTCGAGAGCGTCGTCGACGAGCTCGCCCCCGTGCGTTCGACGTCGTATTCGCCGCTGTTCCAAGTGCTCTTGGAATTCCAGAACACGGTGCGAGCGCACCTCGAATTGCCGGGCCTCACTGTCGAAGCGGTCGACGTCGACCCGGGTGTTTCCAAATTCGATCTACAGCTGTCACTTGCGGAGCGTTACGACGACAAGGGCGCTGCCGCAGGCATGTCGGCGGGGTTCTTGTACGCCACCGACGTCTTCGACCACACGTCAGTGGCGAGATTCGGGGAACGATTCGTCCGCGTTCTGCGGGCGGTGGTGACGGATCCGGCGGTGACCGTGGGGGACATCGACGTCATGGGCGCGGTCGAGCGCGGCCTCGTGCTGGACCAGTGGAACAACGAGGGCGTCCGGGCCGGGTCGCACACCCTCGTCGAGTTGTTCGCACGCGCGGTGGCGAAGACACCGGACGCCGTCGCCGTGGTGTGCGGTGACGACAGGATCACCTACGCCGAGCTCGAGGAACGGGCGAACCGGTTGGCGCGGCTGCTGATCGCACGCGGAGTCGGAACCGAAACGCTGGTCGCGGTGATGGTGGAGAGAACCCCGAGCCTCGTGGTCGCGTTGCTGGCGGTGCTCGCCGCCGGCGGCGGCTACGTTCCGGTCGACACCAGTTATCCGGCCGAGCGCGTTGCCGCGATCTTCGAAGACGCGCACCCCGTGTGTGCTGTGGTGAGCGCGGAGTTCGGGGCGCTGGCACCGAACGGGACTGCACTGGTGATGATCGACGATCCGGCGACCGACCGCGCTGTGGAAAGCTTCTCGGGGCTTCCCGTCACCGACTCGGACCGGTTGCGGCCACTGCGGGCGGACGCCGTCGCCTACGTGATCTTCACGTCGGGATCCACCGGGCGCCCGAAAGGTGTTCAGGTGCCGCACCGCTGTGTGGTCGCGTTGCTCGCCAATACCCGGAACCTGTTCGGGTTCGACTCATCCGACGTGTGGACCCTCTTCCACTCCTACGCCTTCGACTTCTCCGTGTGGGAATTGTGGGGAGCGCTGGCTCACGGTGGCCGGCTGGTTCTGGTCGACTACTTCACGGCGCGGTCTCCCGATACCTTCCTCGAACTGCTCCGTCGGGAAAGGGTGACGGTGCTGAACCAGACGCCGACCGCCTTCTACCAGCTGACGGAGGCCGACCGGGCGGCGAGCGTGATCGAAAACGCCGACGAGACGGCGTTGTCGTTGCGGTACGTGATCTTCGGTGGTGAAGCGCTCGACATCGGTCAGCTCGACCGGTGGTACACCCGACATGACGACCGTGCCCCCGTACTGGTGAACATGTACGGCATCACCGAGACCACGGTGCACGTCAGCTTCCTCGCACTCGATCGCGCGCTGGCGTCGTCCGTGTCCGGGTCGGTGATCGGTGGGGGGCTTCCGGGGCTGCGGGTGTACGTCCTGGACAGCCGCCTCCATCCGGTGCCGCCCGGCGTGGTCGGCGAGTTGTACGTGTCCGGCGAACAGGTGTCCCGCGGGTACGTGGGCCGATCTGCTTTGACGGCAACTCGTTTCATTGCCGACCCCTTCACCCGCGGCAGGGTGGGGGCGCGCATGTACCGTTCCGGCGACATCGTGCGATGGGGTCCACACGGCCGGCTCGAGTACGTGGGCCGCAGTGATTTTCAGGTACAGCTACGCGGATTCAGGGTGGAACTCGGCGAGGTGGAGGCGGCGCTCGCCGCGTGCGGCGGAGTGGCGCAGTCGGTGGTCGTGGTCCGCGCCGACGACCGCGACGGGGATCGGTTGGTGGGGTATGTCGTTCCCGAGGCGGGTGCGGCCGTCGATCCGTCGGCAGTACTCGACTCGGTCGGCACGTCGGTACCCTCATACATGGTGCCGTCCGCAGTGGTGGTACTCGACTCGTTGCCTCTCACCGTGAACGGCAAGCTGGACCGCGCAGCGTTGCCCGAACCCGAATTCGGCACGTCGACGGTCAGTTTCGTTGCTCCCCGCAACCCGGTGGAGGAGATTGTCGCTGCCGTGTTCGCCGACCTGCTCGGCATCGCCCGGGTGGGTGCCAACGACGACTTCTTCGACCTGGGCGGGAATTCGCTGACCGCCACCCGGCTGGTGGCACGCGTCAATGCCGCAGTCGGTGACCGTCTCGGTGTGCGCGACGTGTTCGACGCGCCCACCGTCGCCGGCCTCGCCGCCCGCGCCGAGGCCGGGACTACGGTGGAGTGGGCGCGGCCGGCTCTCGCCCCGAGGGATCCTGCGCGCGAGGTACCGATTTCGCTGGCACAGCAGCGGATGTGGTTCATCAACCAGTTCGACACCGGTTCTGCGGCCTACAACGTGGCCATCGCCCTGCGTCTCAGCGGTACTCTCGATGTGTCTGCGCTGCAGGCGGCGATCGCCGACGTCGTCGAGCGGCACGAGTCCCTTCGCACCGTCTTCCCACTGACCGATCGTGGGCCGCGGCAGGTGATCCTGTCTGCACTCGAGGCAATGCCGAGCATTCAACCGGAGACCACCAGCGGTCTGGAGAACCTCCGCGAGCAGGTCGACCGGTTGCTGTCGACGGGATTCGACGTAACCGTGGAAACTCCGCTCCGCGCCCGGCTGTTCGAGCGAGGCGTGGCCGAGCACGTGCTGGCCGTGGTGGTGCACCACATCGCCGCCGATGGCTTCTCGATGGTGCCGCTGGCCCGTGACGTTCTGGCCGCGTACACCGCCAGGCACCACGACGCTGCACCCGACTGGGCGCCGTTGCCGGTCCAGTATGCCGATTACACTCTGTGGCAGCGAGATTGGCTCGGATCCGAACAAGAGCCGTCGTCGCCGCTCGCTCGCCAACTGGGCTACTGGACGGCGACGCTGGCCGAACTACCCGACGTGCTGGAACTTCCGACGGACCGGCCCCGTCCGGCGGCCCGGACACTGAAGGGTAGCCGGATCGAGTTCGCGATCGGTCGCGAGCTACACCAGGGCATTGTGCAGGTGGCTCGCACACACGGCTCTACCGTGTTCATGGCCCTGCACGCGGCCTTGGCGGTATTGCTGTCGCGACTGAGCGCGTCGGACGACATCGCCGTCGGCACACCGATCGCGGGACGAGGCGAGGCCGCACTCGACGAAGTGGTGGGAATGTTCGTGAACACCCTGGTGCTCCGCACCCGCGTCGACGGTGCCGGCACGTTCGCCGAACTCCTCACGGGGGTGCGCGAGAGCGACCTCGGCGCGTTCACTCACGCGGACGTCCCCTTCGAGCGGGTGGTCGAAAGCCTGCGACCGTCGCGGTCGACTGCATATTCGCCGCTGTTCCAGGTGATGCTCGAATTCCAGAACACCGAACGCCCCGAACTGGAACTGCCGGGTCTGCACGTCGAAGCGCTGGACCTTCCCTTCGAGACGATCAACTTCGATCTGCAGGTGAGTCTGCGCGAGAACACCGACGGCGACGGCGCTCCCGGAGGTATCACCGCGGCGCTAGGGTATGCCGCAGACATCTTCGACGAAGGCACGGTGGCCGGCTTCGCGGAGCGCCTGGTCCGGATCCTGGCCGCAGTGGCGGTCGATCCCGATGTCCGGGTGGGCGACATCGACGTGCTCGGCCCGCAGGAACGGGCCGCCCTGACCTCGGTGCATGGCGGCCGTGGCGTGCCGGCACGCACACTGCCCGAGCTGTTGACGGACGCCGCCGCCGTCGACCCGGCTGCCGAGGCGCTGTCCTTCGAGGGGCGGCGCGTGACCTACCGTGACCTCGACAACCAGTCGAACCGGCTCGCGCGACTGTTGATCGCACGTGGGGTGGGTCCGGAACGGGTTGTGGCGCTCGCACTGTCGCGGTCGATCGAATCGGTGGTGGCCGTGTGGGCGGTGGCAAAGTCCGGTGCGGCCTTCGTGCCGGTCGATCCGAACCATCCCGCCGAGCGCATCGAGTACATGCTCGGGGACTCCGACGCCGTGGCCGGCCTCACGACGGCCGAGCTTCGCCCGTCGCTTCCGGGTGCGCTCCCGTGGCTGCCACTCGACGATCCCGGGATCGAAGCGGAGCTGGCGATGTTCCCGGCGACACCGGCGACGGATGCCGAGAGGACGTCGGCCCTGCACATCGATCACCCCGCGTACCTGATCTACACGTCGGGATCGACCGGCAGGCCGAAAGGCGTGGTGACCACTCACCGCGGGCTCGCGAATTTTGCGGCACAGCAACAGTATACGTTCTCCACGACCCCGGTGGCACGAACCCTGCACCTTGCGTCCCCGAGCTTCGACGCCTCGATCCTGGAACTGATGCTCGCGGTCGGACCGGGCGCCACGATGGTAATCGCGGCACCTTCCGTGTACGGCGGAGAAGAGTTGTCGGATCTGCTGCGTCGTGAGCGGGTCACCCATTGTTTCGTGACACCTGCGGCGCTGGCCTCGGTCGATCCCGCCGGACTTGATGATCTGATATGTGTGGTGACGGGCGGCGAGGCCTGCCCGCCCGAGTTGGTTGCACGTTGGGCGCCGGGGCGGAACCTGTTCGACGCGTACGGGCCGACCGAGTCGACGGTGGTGTCGAGTATCAGTTCCCCGATGGTGCCGGGCCAACCGGTGACCATCGGTGCGCCCACTCTCGGCTTCGGCGAGGCGGTCCTCGACGCGCGATTACAGCCCGTGCCGGTGGGAATTGCGGGCGAGTTGTATCTCGCAGGCCCGGCGCTCGCACGCGGTTATCATCGCCGCTACGCCCTCACCGCCGAACGCTTCGTGGCCAACCCGTTCGGGCCCGCCGGCAGCCGCATCTACCGGACCGGCGACCTCGTTCGGTGGATGAAGGACGGGCAACTGGAGTACCTGGGCCGCACCGATTTCCAGGTGAAGATCCGCGGCTTCCGGATCGAACTCGGTGAGGTGGCGTCGGCACTGCTCGCACACGACGATGTGGCGGCCGCCGTCGCGGACGTGCGGCGCAGCGGCGGGTCAGCTGATCGGCTCGTCGGGTACGTGGTTCCCAGACCCGGGGCCGACCTCGACATCGGGGCACTTCTCGCATTCGCCGGTACTCGCTTGGCGTCGTACATGGTTCCTGCTGCAATTGTGGTGATCGAGGCGCTTCCGCTGACCGTACACGGAAAGCTCGACCGGAAAGCGCTGCCGGACGCGGACTTCGGTGCCGTCTTCACCGGCGGCCGCGCCCCCGGGACGGAGACGGAGGAACTGCTCGCCGCGTTGTTCCGGGACGTGCTCGCACTGGACTCGGTGGGGGTGGAGGATTCGTTCTTCGCGCTGGGCGGCGACAGCATCATGTCGATCCAGCTGGTGGCGCGGGCGAAGGCAGCAGGTCTGATCCTGTCGCCGCGCGATGTGTTCGAGCGCCGAACGGTCGCCGGTCTCGCCGAGGCGGCGCATCGAGAACGCCCGGATTCCGTGGTGCTCGAGGAGCTTCCCGGAGGGGGTATCGGTCCGGTACCGCCGACACCCGTCGTCGCATGGATGCTCGACCGCAGCGGGGGCAGGTTGAAGCGCTTCTCCCAGGCGGTGCTGGTGACGGCGCCCCCCGGGCTCACACACGAGACTCTCGCCGGCGCAGTCGGCGCGGTGCTGGATCGTCACGACATGCTCCGCGCACGTCTCGCCGGCGACGACGGGGCGTGGGGGCTGACGGTGCTGCCGCCCGGGTCCGTGTCGCCGGAGGCGGTGATCCGGCGCGTGCCCGTCGACTCGTTCGACGGCGAGTTCTCCGCGATTGCGGCCGCGGAACTGGACGCGGCGGCGGACCGCCTGGATCCGGCGACCGCGAGCATGGTGCAGGTGCTCTGGTTCGACGGCCCTGACGGTCGCGGACGTCTGCTGCTGATCGCGCATCACCTCGTAGTCGACGGCGTGTCGTGGCGCATCCTGATCACCGATCTGGCTGCGGCGCAGGCCCGCATCGCCGAAGGCTTCACCGCGGCGTTGCCGGGCATCGGCACGTCGATGCGGAGATGGGCGCACGGACTGATGGACGCCGCGGTGAATCGCCGCGCCGAAGTCGAGCTGTGGAGGTCCATGCTCGACGGCGCCGACCCACTGCTCGGCTCCCGATCGCTGGATCCGGCCGTCGATATCGATGCCGCACAAGCCCGTATCGCCATTGAGGTGCCGTCGAACGTGACGGGCGCACTCCTCACCACACTCCCGGCGGCGTTCCACGGCACCGTCGGCGACGGCCTGCTCACGGCGCTGGCGCTGGCGATGATCCGCTGGCGTCGGCAGCGCGGTGTCGAAACCGCCGATGCGCTGATCAATCTCGAAGGCCACGGTCGCGAGGACCACGTCGTCCCCGGTGCAGACCTGTCCCGGACCGTCGGCTGGTTCACGAGCCTGTTTCCCGCGCGGCTCGACCTCACGGGCGTCGACGTCGATGCCGTCCTCGCCGGCGGATCCGCTGCCGGGACTGCGATCAAGGCCGTCAAGGAACAACTCCTCACGGTCCCCGACCACGGAATCGGGTTCGGGTTGCTTCGGTACCTGCACCCGGAGACAGCGTCAGTGCTCCGCCGATTCCCGCCGCCGCAGGTGAGTTTCAACTACCTGGGCCGCGTGGCGACCAGCATGGGTGACGTGCCATGGCTGCCCGTCGAGGGCAGCTCCGACCTCGGCGGAACCCAAAACCGCGACATGCCGGTCGCGTGGGTCGTGGATGTCAACGCCGCCACCACGATGCGGGACGGCGAACCCGTCCTGACGGCGACGTGGGCCTTCCCGACCGGTGTCCTGCGCAGTGCGGACGTGGAAGAACTCGCCGACCTCTGGGTTCGCGCACTCACCCTGCTGGCCGAGCACGCGAGTCGGCCCGACGCCGGTGGCCTGACACCGTCCGATCTGGATCTGGTGTCCCTCGGGCAGGCGGACATCGACCGGCTGGAGAACACGTATCCCACCCTCGCGGACATCTGGCCGCTGTCGCCGTTGCAGGCCGGCCTGCTCTTCCACGCCCAGTTGTCCGAAGAGCACGTGGACGCCTACATGGTCCAGTTGGTGCTCGACCTCCACGGCGCCGTCGACGCCGCCCGCCTGCGCCGCGCCGCGCAGGGCCTGCTCGACCGGCACCACAACCTGCGAGTTGCATTCGCCGACACCGGCAGCGGGCCAGTGCAGGTGGTCCTCGACTCCGTGACGGCGCCGTGGTCGAACATCGACCTGTCCGACCAGACCGGCACCCGGATTACCGCGGAAGTGACCGCGGCGATGGCCGTGGACCGCGCTCTCCCGTTCGACATGTCCAGGGCTCCGCTGCTCCGGTTCACGCTGCTGCGTACCGCACCCAGCCGCTACCGACTGGTGCTCACGCACCACCACATCCTTCTCGACGGATGGTCGACGCCTTTGGTGATCAAGGATCTGCTCGTCCTGTACGCCACGGCGGGCGACACCGCCGCCCTACCGGGGGGCACGTCCTACCGCGACTATCTGCAGTGGATCGCGGAACAAGATCACGAACGGTCCACCGCCGCCTGGGTGTCCGCACTCGCCGGCGCGGACGAGCCGACCATCGTGGCACCCGCTGCGCGGGGTGAACCGAGCTTCGCCGACCCCGAGGACGTGCGCCTGGACGTGGGCGACGAGAAGACCCGGGTGCTCGAGGCGCTCGCCCGAGCGCGGGGTCTCACGACCAACACCCTCGTGCAGGTCGCCTGGGGGCTGGTGCTTGCGACACTGGGCACCCGCGAGGACGTCACGTTCGGAGCCACGGTGTCCGGTCGCCCGCCCGCGATCGCCGGCATCGAGTCGATGGTCGGCCTGTTCATCAACACGGTGCCCGTCCGGCTGCGCCTGCGCCGCGAGGAGACGCTCGCCGAACTCCTCGAACGGTTTCAGGCCGAACAGTCTGCCCTCCTCGACCACCACTACGTGGGCCTCACAGAAATCCAGCGTGCCGCAGGAGACGGTGCCGTCTTCGACACCTTGACCGTCTTCGAGTCGTATCCGGTGGACCGGATGGGATTGTCGGAGGACACGGACATCGACGGTATGCGGCTCGCGGGAGTCGAGGGGATCGACGCCACCCACTATCCGCTCACCTTGATCGCGCACGTGGACACGGCACTCCATTTGCGACTGCGGTACCAACCGGCCGTGATCGACAGCGAGTTCGCCGAGTCGGTAGCGGCTCGGGTCGCCCGCGTCCTGCAGGTCATGCTGTCGGACATCGACATTCCGCTCGCTCGGCTCACCCTGCTGTCGGAGGCGGAACTGCAGGAATACACCGCAGTGTCCGGCGCGCCTTCCGGCCCACCGCGCACGCTGCCCGAACTGCTCACCGACGGGTTCGGACCTCGTCCCGAGGCTCCAGCTCTCCTCTTCGAGGGACGGCAGACGAGCTACCGCGAACTGGACGAGCGGTCGAGCGCCCTCGCCCGCGTGCTGATCGCGCGGGGCGCAGGACCGGAAACGTTCGTGGCACTCGGCCTGCCTCGCTCACCGGAGTCGGTGCTGTCGGTGTGGTCGGTTGCCAAGGCAGGTGCGGCGTTCGTGCCCGTGGACCCGAACTATCCCGCCGACCGCATCGAGCACATGCTCGCAGACTCCGGTGCGGCGCTCGGCGTGACCACCTCGGCGTATCGGCACCGCCTGCCCGAATCGGTGCCGTGGCTGGTGCTCGACGATCCGGGCGTCGACGAGGCCCTCTCTGCCGCGTCCCGCGCCCGCGTCACCGACGTCGATCGACGCTCACTGCTCGTCGTCGATCACGCCGCGTACGCGATCTACACTTCCGGCTCGACCGGCCGGCCGAAAGGTGTCGTCGTCACCCACCGCGGGCTGGCGAATCTTCTCACCGAGCAGAGCGAGCACTACGCCATCTCCCATGAGGCGCGGTGCCTCCACATCTGTTCCCCGAGTTTCGACGTGGCAATCCTCGAGGTCATCCAGTCGTGCGCCGCCGGTGCGACGCTGGTGATCGCGCCACCCGGCATCTACGGTGGTGCGGAACTTGCGGCGCTGCTGCGGCGGGAACGCGTCACGCACGCCTGCATTACTCCGGCGGTTCTCGCCACGGTGGACCGCGACGGCATCGAACACCTCGAGGCGCTCGTGGTCGCCGGCGATGCGGTCGGTGACGAACTGGTGGCCCATTGGGGTGTGGGCCGGGCGATGTTCAACGGGTACGGGCCCACCGAGGCCACCGTTCTCACCACCTTGAGCCGGCCGATGATTCCGGGTGAGCCGGTCACGATCGGCAGTCCGGTCCGCGGCATCACCCTGTCCGTCCTGGACCCACGACTGCAGCCGGTGCCGGCCGGGGTTCCGGGCGAGCTGTACATTGCGGGACCGGCCCTGGCCCGCGGGTACCACCGCCGTCCGGCACTCACCGCCGAACGGTTCGTCGCCAACCCGCACGGCGCCGGCCGGATGTACCGGACCGGTGACGTCGTGCGGTGGCGCCGGGACCACACCCTGGAGTACCTCGGGCGTAGTGACTTCCAGGTCAAGATCCGCGGGCAGCGCGTCGAGCTCGGGGAAATCGACTCCGTCCTCACCACCCACCCGAACCTCGACTTCGCCGCCACCCTCGGCAGGCCCGGCCCACTCGGGGACACGGCGTTGGTGTCGTACGTCCTGCCGCACAACGGCGCGGAGGTGGTGGCACCGGAGGTGCTCGCGTTTGCGGGACGAATCCTGCCGAAGTACATGGTTCCCGCCGCCGTCGTCGTACTCGACGAGATCCCGCTGACACCCGTCGGCAAACTCGACCGGAAAGCACTGCCGGCACCGGACTTCGCGTCGACGGCCACGGGTTTCCGGGCGCCGACCACGCCGGTGGAAGAAGCTGTCGCGCGGGTTTTCTCCGAGGTCCTCGGGATTGCGCGAGTCGGCGCGGACGACAGCTTCTTCGAATTGGGCGGTGATTCACTCAGCGCCACCCGCGCGGTCGCACGCATCAACTCGGCACTCGACGTCGCGCTCGGAGTGGCCGCCCTGTTCGACGCACCGGTGGTGGGAGACCTGGCCGTGCGGATCGAGTCGGCGGCGACCGCGAACATTCCCTCGCCGGCCCTCGCCGCCCGGCCGCGTCCCGAGCGGATACCGTTGTCGCTGGCGCAGCAGCGTATGTGGTTCGTCAACCAGTTCGACACGTCGTCGCCCGCCTACAACATTCCGATCGCACTGCGGCTGGCCGGTGCGCTCGACCGGGCCGCCCTGCTCGCGTCAGTGGGCGACGTGGTGGAGCGGCACGAATCCCTGCGCACCGTGTTTCCCGGTTCGGTCGACGGACCACACCAGGTGATCGTCGATCCCGGACGGGCCACCCCAGCCCTGCATCCGGTCACCGTATCCGGTGACCGGGAGCTGCGCGAGGCGCTCGCCGCCCTGGTCGCCACCGGATTCGATGTGAGTATCGACATACCGTTCCGGGCAAGCCTATTCGAGGTGAGAGCCGAGTCGCACGTCCTGGCAATCGTCGTCCACCACATCGCGGCCGACGGGTTCTCGATGATGCCGCTGGCCCGCGACATCATGCTCGCGTACACCGCCAGAACCATGGGGGAAACACCCGCGTGGACACCGCTGCCGGTGCAGTACGCCGACTTCAGCGTGTGGCAACGGACCGTTCTCGGCGCCGAGGACGACCCCGACTCCGTCATGTCGAGGCAACTCGGGTACTGGACGCGCACCCTATCCGGGATACCGGAGGTGCTGCAGATTCCGCTGGACCGGCCCCGCCCTGCCCAGCGGTCGTACCGCGGCGACGTCGTGGAGTTCGCCGTGCCTGCGCGATTGCATCGCGCGTTGAATGCAATAGCCGCCGAAAATAATTCGACACTCTTCATGGCGGTTCATGCCGCGTTTGCCGTGCTGTTGTCGAGGCTGTCCGGAACGGACGACGTCCCGATCGGAACACCGGTCGCCGGACGTGGGCAGGCGGTGCTCGACGACGTGGTGGGCATGTTCGTCAACACGCTGGTACTCCGGGCCCCGGTGGACGGGCGGGCGTCGTTCTCGGAGGTGCTGACCGCCGTGCGGTCGGTGGATCTGGGTGCATTCGAGCACGCCGACATTCCGTTCGAGCGTCTGGTCGATCATCTCACCCCGGAGCGGTCGACCGCGCACGCCCCGTTGTTCCAGGTACTCATCGAGTTTCGGAACGCGGTGGGTACCCACCTCGAGCTGCCCGGCCTGGTCGTCGAATCGCTCGAGGTGGATCTCGACGTCGCGAAGTTCGATCTGGAACTGAGCCTCGCCGAACACGTCGACGAGGACGGCGCCCCTGCCGGGATCGGCGCCGGCCTCCGATACGCGACCGATGTTCTCGACCGCGAGTCCGTGCTCCGTCTCGGGGAGCGGTTCGTGCGCCTGCTCGAGTCGGTGACCTCCGCCGCGGACACGCCCGTCGGGGACATCGACATTCTGGACCCCGGCGAACGGGACCGTTTCCTACCGGCCACTGCCGAGCCGGCCGAGCCGAACGAACCGGCGGCGACGCTGCCGGAGCTCTTCGCCCAGGCCCTGGAACGGAACCGCGGGGCGACGGCCGTCGTGTACGAGGGTGCCTCGCTCACGTACGAAGAACTCGACGCGAGATCGAACCGCCTCGCACGGAACCTGATCGCCCGAGGCGCGGGCCCCGAATCGCTGGTGGCAGTCGCGACAGCCCGATCCGTGGATCTTGTGGTGGCGTTGCTCGCGGTGGTGAAGTCGGGCGCGGGTTACGTTCCGATCGATGTCACGTATCCGGCCGAGCGGTTGGCGTTTCTGTTCGACGATGCACGGCCGGTGTGCGTGCTGACCACCGAGAGCGAGGCGGAATCCGTTCGAGGCCAGAACGTCCCGATTCTCGCCGTGGACAGCGCCGGTACAGGTGCCGAATTCGACGGTGTGTCGCCGTTGCCGGTGTCCGATGCAGAGCGAACCAGACCCCTGCATCCGGACGCGGTGGCGTACGTCATCTACACCTCCGGATCGACGGGGCAGCCGAAAGGCGTTCAGGTGTCGCACCGCAACGTCGGCACCCTGTTCGCGCGCACCCGGCCCCTGTTCGGGTTCGACTCCGCGGACGTATGGACCATGTTCCACTCTGCCGCTTTCGATTTCTCCGTCTGGGAGTTGTGGGGCGCCCTTCTCCACGGCGGCCGCCTTGTGGTGGTCGACTACTTCACCACGAGAACACCCGACACGTTCCTGCGGCTTCTCCGCGACGAGCGGGTGACCGTGCTGAACCAGACGCCTACCGCGTTCTACCAGCTGGCGGAGGAGGACCGGGTGGCCTGCGGCACGGATCTGGCGCTGCGCTACGTAATCTTCGGCGGTGAAGCCCTCGACCTGGGACAGCTCACCCGCTGGTACAGCCGGCACGGCGACTCGGCACCGACCTTGGTCAACATGTACGGCATCACGGAGACGACGGTGCATGTCAGCCACCTGCCGATGAACGAGGCGCTCGCCCACGATGCCTCGGCCTCCGTCATCGGCCGGGCGCTGCCCGGACTGCGCGTGTACGTGCTCGACGGACGATTCCACCCGGTGCCGCCGGGAGTGGTGGGCGAGCTCTATGTGTCGGGCGCCCAGGTCTCGCGTGGATACCTCGGCCGGTTCGCTCTCACCTCGACCCGGTTCGTCGCTGATCCGTACGTGCCGGGTTCCCGGATGTACCGGTCGGGCGACTTGGGCCGGTGGAATAGGAGCGGGGAGCTGGAGTACCTCGGTCGCAACGACTTCCAGGTCCAGGTGAAGGGCTTCCGGATCGAGCTCGGTGAGGTGGAATCCGCGCTCCTCGCCTGCGAGGGGGTAGCGCAGTCGGTGGTGTTGTCGCGCAGTGAACGCCTGGTGGGATACGTCGTACCCGAGTCAGGCCGGACGCTCGACCCGTCGTGGATCATCGAGACGCTGGGCCGCAGGCTGGCCGCGCACATGGTTCCGGCCGCCATAGTGGTGCTCGACAGTATGCCGCTCACGGTGAACGGAAAACTCGACCGGCGCGCGCTGCCCGATCCGGACTTCGGACAACAGGTGTCGGTCGGGCGCGCCCCGGCAACCGACACGGAACGCATACTCGCAGATCTGTTCGCCGAGGTGCTGGGTCTGGAGTCGGTCGGCGTCGACGACTCGTTCTTCACCGTCGGCGGCGACTCCATCATGTCGATCCAACTCGTCACCCGGGCGAAGGCATCCGGAGTGAGCATCACCCCGCGGGACGTGTTCGAACGCAAAACCGTGGCCGCTCTCGCCGAGATCGCGACTGCCGGAGACGAGGCGGTCACTCTCGAGGAGTTGCCCGGCGGCGGCGTCGGCGAGGTCCCCCTCACGCCGATCGTGCAGTGGATGCTGGGTAGGGGAGGAGACTTCCGCCGGTACTCGCAGGCCGCACTGTTCACCACCCCCGCCGATCTCGACGAAACCACGCTGACGGCCGCCGTGCAGGCCGTCCTGGACCGCCACGACGTACTGCGCGCGCGGCTGTCGCGAAGCGAACGGGCCGAGCACGGTTGGTCGATGGCGGTGCAACCGATCGGCTGGGTGCGGGCCACCGCGGTCGTGCGCACGGTGCCGCTCGAGTCGACGTTCGGTGACGTCGCTGCGCGTGAACTCGACGCGGCCACCGACCGGCTCGATCCGGAGTCGGGCGTGATGATTCAGGTGGTGTGGTTCGAGAGCGCTGCGACCCCCCGGACCACCGGACGCCTGCTGATCGTCGCCCATCACGTAGTGGTCGACGGGGTCTCGTGGCGAATCCTGATCCCCGACCTGGCTTCGGCGTGTGCCCAGGTGCGCACGGATGCGCCGCCGGCTCTGCCCGCCGTCGGGACGTCGATACGCCGGTGGGCGCATGGGCTTGCCGACGCCGCGCAGGAGCCGCGCCGGGCCGCCGAACTCGCCCTGTGGCGAGGGATGCTCGCCGCCCCCGACCCGCTGCTCGGGTCCCGGATCCTCACCGCATCGGACATCCGGACCGCCGAGGTCGAGGTCCGGGTGCCGGTGGACGTGACCGAGGCGCTGCTGACCACCGTCCCGCAAGCGTTCCACGGCAGCGTGGGGGACGGATTGCTCGCCGCATTGACCCTGGCTCTCGTGCGATGGCGGCGGGCACGCGGGATCGAATCCGGGGGCGCCCTCGTCACGCTCGAGGGACACGGGCGTGAAGAACAGGTGGTGCCGGGGGCGGATCTCGCCCGGACGGTGGGCTGGTTCACCAGCATCTTCCCCGTGCGTCTCGACCTCACCGGGGTGGACGTCGACGACGCGTTCGCTGCGGGCCCGGCGGCGGCCGTTGCGCTCAAACTCGTGAAGGAGCAGTTGCACGCGATCCCCGACCACGGTATCGGTTTCGGTCTGCTCCGCTACCTGAATCCGGAGACGGCGCCGCATCTTTCGGCTCTGCCTTCGCCGCAGCTGAGTTTCAACTACCTCGGCAGGCTCGGTGCCGGCACCACAGGGGACGGTGACTGGATGCCGATCTCCGACGCCGGATTGGCCGAGGCCGCGCACACCGGTCTGCCCGTGCCCGCGGCCGTCGACGTGAACGCAATGACCACCGACTCCGGCGCCGGCCCCGAACTGACGGCCACGTGGAGGTTCCCCCTCGGGGTGCTCACCACCGCGGATGTCGGCGAACTCGCGCACCTGTGGGTGTCGGCGCTCGCAGCCCTTACCCTGCAGGTGCAGTCGGGTGGTGGCGGTTTCACCCCGTCCGATCTGAATCTCGTCCGTCTCGACCAGCGCGCGATCGGCGACCTCGAACGGCGCTACCCGTCGATGGTCGACGTGTGGCCGCTGTCGCCGTTGCAGGCGGGCATGCTGTTCCACGCCGAGCTGGCCGACGAGTCCGTGGATGCCTACCTCGTCCAGCTGAGCCTCGAACTCGGCGGCAGCGTGGACGCGTCGCGTCTGCATCGGGCGGCCGGGGCACTCCTCGAACGGCACCCCAACCTGCGCACCGCGTTCCTCCACGACGCCGAAGGGCGGGCCGTCCAGGTGGTGGAACGCGCAATCATGGTGCCCTGGCGGGAGATCGATCTGAGCACGTTCGGTGACGAGGCGGCCACCGTCGAACTCGGGCGGTTGCTCGCGGACGACCGGACCACCCCGTTCGACATGGCGACCGCTCCGCTGATCCGGTTCCTCCTCGTCGCGATGCCGGGCGGTCGGTACCGCCTGGTGTCGACGAACCATCACATCCTCCTCGACGGTTGGTCGATGCCGTTACTGATCCGGGAACTGCTCACGCTGTATGCCACGGACGCAGACCTGTCACCGTTGCCGCGGGTGCGCGATTACCGCGACTACCTCGCGTGGATGACCGGACGTGACACCGGTGCGTCGGCGCGGGCGTGGGCGAACGCTCTTGCCGGTGTCGAGGAACCGACGCTGCTCGTCCCCGGGGACCGGGCCCGACGCCTGTCCACCGTGTCGCGGGAATGGGCGTTCGACCTCGACGAGAACCGGACGAACCAGCTGCGCGATTTCGCACGTTCCCGGGGGTTGACCCTCAACAGCATCCTTCAGACGGCGTGGGGAATCGTGCTGGGGATGCTCACCGGACGGGACGACGTCGTGTTCGGTGCGACCGTGTCCGGGCGGCCGCCGGAGCTGTCGGGCATCGAGACGATGATCGGCCTGTTCATCAACACGGTGCCCGTGCGGGTGACGCTGCGCCCGGGCGAAACTTTGTGGGCCTTGCTCGAACGGGTACAGGGCGAACAGGCGGCGATGCTCGATCACCACTACACGGGTCTCGCGCAGATTCAAGACGCCGCCGGGCCGGGCGTGGGGTTCGACACGCTGACGGTGTTCGAGTCGTATCCGGTGGACCGTGCGGGGTTGTCGGAAGAGACCGATATCGCCGGCCTACGGGTGCTCGGCGTCGACGCGGCCGACGCCGCCCACTACCCGCTGAGCCTCGTCGCCTCGGCCGAGAAGAGGCTGCACCTGAAGTTCGAGTACGTTCCCGACCTCTTCGATGCGGGCGCTGTCGAGAGCATCGCGGGGCGGGTGGTGCGGGTGCTCGATGCCTGCGGCGGTCCCGACGTACCGCTCGCGGGACTGTCGCTGCTCACCGATCGTGAGCGCAACGAGTTGGTGCCTGTGCGCGGCGCGCCGGGCGGTTCCACCCGGACGCTCCCCCAGATCTTCGCGGATGCCGCGGGGCGGGACCCGGATGCGGTGGCACTGTCGTCGGGCGAGCGCGAGCTGACCTACCGCGAGCTGGACGAGCGATCGAACCGGCTGGCGCGCGTCCTCCTCGCCCGCGCCGGTCCCGAAGTTGCGGTGGCCGTGGGTATTCCCCGCTCCCTCGACTCGATGCTGTGCCTGTGGGCGGTGGCCAAGGCCGGGGCCGTCTTCGTTCCCGTCGACCCGAACTATCCCGACGAGCGCATCGCGCACATGCTCACCGATTCCGGATGCGCCGTCGGCCTCACGACAGCTGAACACCGACCCAGGCTGCCCGGCGACACCACCTGGCTCGTTCTCGACGACCCGCCGTTCGCCGACGAGTGCGCTGGCGCGTCCGCGGCGGCGGTGACCGACGCCGAACGCGCGGCTCCCGTCACTCTCGACACCGCCGCCTATCTTGTCTACACGTCGGGCTCCACCGGCCGGCCCAAGGGTGTGGTGGTGTCGCACCGCGGCCTCGACAACTTTGCGCGCGAACAACTCGCCCGGTTCGCCGCCGGCCCGGGGTCCCGGACGCTGCACTTCTCGACGCCGAGTTTCGACGGAGCCGCATTCGAATACCTGCTGACCTTCGGCGCGGGAGCGACAATGGTGATCGCACCGCCCACCGTGTTCGGCGGGGACGAACTCGCCGACCTCGTCGCGAGCCGCCGTGTCACCCACGCGTTCGTCACCACGTCGGCACTCGCGTCCCTCGACCCGGCCGGACTGGGGCACTTCACCGACGTCACCGTCGGTGGGGAGGCGTGCCCACCCGATCTCGTGTCCCGGTGGGCGCCGGGGCGCCGGCTGTACAACGGCTACGGGCCGACCGAGACCACCATCATGTCGAACATCAGCGAGCCCCTGCAGGCAGGCGAGCCCATCACGATCGGTGGACCGATCCGTGGGGTCACCGAACTGGTGCTGGACGCCCGCTTGCAGCCGGTGCCCGTCGGCGTTCCGGGGGAGCTGTATGTGGCCGGGGCTGGTCTGGCGCGCGGCTACCACCGCCGCCCCGGGCTCACCGCGGAACGGTTCGTGGCCAACCCCGCGGGGTCCGGAGAACGTATGTACCGCACCGGCGACATCGTGCGCTGGACTGCCGACCGGACCATCGAATATGTGGGCCGCAGCGACTTCCAGGTAAAGGTTCGTGGATTCCGCATCGAACTCGGTGAGATCGACGCCACTCTCGCGGACGAGCCGGGCGTCCGGTTCGCGGTCACCCTCGCTCACCGTGGCCCCGCCGGCGACACCTTCCTGGCGTCGTATCTCGTGCCGATACCCGGGCGCGAACTCGACACCGCCGAGATCGGCCGGCACCTCGGCGAACGCATGCCCGCCCACATGGTGCCGTCGTCGATCACCGTGCTGGAGAAGATTCCGCTGACCGCGGTCGGCAAGCTCGACCGCAAGGCCCTGCCGGTACCCGACTTCGGCCTTGCTGCGGGCGAATACCGCGCTCCTGCGAATCCGGTCGAGGAGACGGTGGCCGACACGTTCGCCGAGATTCTCGGCATCGACCGCATAGGTGCGGACGACAACTTCTTCGACCTCGGCGGAAACTCCCTGAGTGCGACCCGCGCGGTGGCCCGGCTCCGTGCGGCCCTCGGCGCCGATGTCGGCGTCCGGGTGCTGTTCGAGGCGCCGACGGTCGCCGCGTTCGCCGCGCGCATCGAACATGCGGGCGCCGGTCCGTCGGGTCGCCCCGCCCTCACAACCGGGCAGCGCCCCGAACGCATCCCGTTGTCCTATGCCCAGCAACGCATGTGGTTTATCAACCAGTTCGACACGTCGTCGCCGGCCTACAACATTCCGATGCTCGTGCGGCTCACCGGCGAACTCGACGTCGACGCCCTGACTTCCGCGCTTGTCGATGTCGTGACGAGGCACGAATCGCTGCGTACCCGCTTCCCGCTCAGGGACGGTGAGCTCGTGCAGGAAGTACTCGAACCCGAGGTTCCCGATCTCGCGCCGATTGCGCTTGCGGACGAGTCCGTGCTCGAGCAGGAACTGGCGCGCCTCGTGTCGACCGGCTTCGATGTCACCGCTGCCGCGCCGCTGCGCATCGCACTGTTCTCACTCGGCGGCGCCGTCTCCGTGCTCGCCGTGGTGGTGCATCACATTTCGGCTGACGGATTCTCGATGGCGCCGCTGGTGCGCGACGTGATGGTCGCGTACGAATCCCGCATGCGGGGTCTGCCACCGGCCTGGACGCCGCTGCCCGTGCAGTACGCCGATTACACGCTGTGGCAGCGACGGTTGCTGGGCTCCGAGGACGATCCCGAATCCTTGCTGTCGCGGCAACTTGCGTTCTGGGGGTCGGCGTTGTCCGGGCTTCCCGAACTACTCGAACTCCCCACCGACCACCACCGGCCCGCTCAGCAGTCGTTCATCGGTGACCGAGTGCGTTTTGTGGTGGACGCGGAACTGCACCAGCGGATCCGTGCGACGGCCCGCCTGCATCATTCGACGGAGTTCATGATCGTGCACGCCGCGCTGGCCGTGCTGCTCGGTCGCCTCGGCGGTACCGGGGACATCGTGATCGGCACCCCCATCGCCGGACGTGGGGAAGCGGCACTCGACGATCTCGTGGGGATGTTCGTCGGCACGCTCGCCCTGCGCAGCACAGTCGAACCGGGACAGCCGTTCTCGGGCCTCCTCGCGCAGGTGCGGGACGCGGACCTCGCTGCATTTGCGCACGCCGACGTCCCCTTCGAGCGCGTGGTGGACGCGGTGGGGCCGGTGCGGTCCACCGCTCATTCACCGGTATTCCAGGTCTCCCTGGAGTTCCAGAACAACGAGCGTCCCGTGCTGGCGTTGCCGGGACTGCGGGTAGAGGGGCTGGACCCGGCCCTCGACGTCGTGAAGGTCGACCTGGAGGTAATCCTCGCCGAGAAGTTCGAAGCGAACGGTGTGGCGGACGGGATGGACGGTGCCATCGACTTCGCCATCGACCTGTTCGACGCCCGCACGGTAGAGGGTTTCGCGGAGCGGTTCGTGCGCGTCCTCGACGCCGTCACGGTGGACTCCGGCATTCCGGTCGGCGACATCGAGATACTTCGCGCAGACGAGGTCGCGGAACTGACGCCGGCCCGCGGAGCGCTCGATGCGCCCGTTCTGTTGTTGCCGGATCTGCTGTCCGCGGCAGCCGAACAGAACCCGGATGCGGAGGCGATCCGCTACCAGGGCCGGTCGATGTCGTACCGCGAACTCGACCAGGCGTCGAATCGGCTGGCCCGCAGACTGATCGAACTCGGTGTCGGCCCGGGAACTTCGGTGGCGCTGAGCCTGTCGCGGTCGGTCGAATCGGTGCTGTCGGTCTGGTCCGTCGCCCGCGCGGGCGCGGCATTCCTGCCCATCGATCCCGGGTATCCGCTCGAACGAATAGAGCACATGCTCACCGACTCCGCTGCGGCGTACGGAATCTCGGTCCGGGCGCACCGAGATCGGCTGCCCGATCTCGTGAACTGGCTCGTGCTCGATGATCCGGGCGAGGAGAAGCGCACCGGTGTGCAGTCGCCTGCCCGGGTCTCGGATGCGGATCGCACTGCACCCCTGCACGAGTGGCATCCCGCGTACCTGATCTACACATCGGGCTCCACCGGAACTCCGAAGGGTGTGACCGTCACCCACCGCGGCCTGGCGAATCTGGCGGCCGAGGAACGCGACGTGCTCGTCGTCAGCGCGCACTCCCGGGTGCTGCACTTCGCGTCGCCGAGCTTCGATGCGTCGGTCTTCGAACTCGTGATGGCATTCTGCGCAGGTGCGACCCTGGTGATCGCGCCCCCCACGATCTTCGGCGGCGCGGAACTGGCCGAGCTTCTCGGCAACGAACGGGTGTCCCATGGTTTCGTCACTCCCACAGCGCTGGCGTCGATGGACCCCGTCGGCTTCGAGTCCCTGCGCACGCTGGTCGTGGCCGGCGAAGCGTGTCCACCGGAACTCGTCGCCCGATGGGCGCCGGGCCGCCGGATGTTCAACGCCTACGGGCCAACCGAGACCACGATCATGTCCAACATCAGTCCCGTACTGGCGCCCGGTGAACCGATCACTCTCGGAGCACCCACGCGAGGTGTCTCGGAGGTGGTGCTCGATTCCCGGTTGCGTCCGGTTCCGGTGGGGGTGGTGGGCGAGCTGTACGTGTCGGGGCGTGCCCTGGCTGCGGGTTACCACCGTCGGCCTGCGTCGACGGCGTCGCGTTTCGTGGCCGCCCCCTGGGGTGCCCCGGGAGAGCGGATGTACCGCACCGGCGACGTGGTGCGGTGGCGGCCCGAAGGAACTCTGGAGTATGTGAGTCGCAGTGACTTCCAGGTCAAGATACGTGGCTTCCGCATCGAGCCCGGGGAGATCGACGCGGCCCTCACCGATCACCCTGCCGTCGGGTTCGCCGTGACGATCGGCCGGTCCGGGCCGAGTGGCGAGTCGCTGCTCGTGTCCTATGTGCGCCCGGCCGGAGGCGGGAATGTCGACACCGCAGAATTGAGCCGGTTCGTCGGTGAGCGGCTACCCGCGCACATGGTGCCTGCCGCGATCGTCGCGCTCGATCAGATCCCGCTGACTCCGGTCGGAAAGCTCGACCGCGCCGCCCTGCCGGCGCCGGAGTTCCTCTCCGGGTATCGGTTCCGGCTGCCCGCAAACGATCTCGAGGCAACCGTTGTCGACGTCTTCACCGAGGTTCTGGGCGTCGACCGGGTAGGTGCCGACGACAACTTCTTCGACAGGAGCGGTAACTCACTGCTCGCAACCAAAGTGGTCGGCGCCCTCCAACAGAGACTGGACCGGAAGATTCCGCTGCAGTGGATGTTCCTCGACCCGACACCGTCCGGGATCGCCCGCCGACTCGCCCTCCCGACTACTGCCGGAGGAGTGGAGGATGTGCTGGCGGTGCTGATTCCGCTGCGCAGCGAGGGCCATGGGCGGCCGCTGTTCTGCGTGCACCCCGGCATCGGACTCTCCTGGGGTTACGCGGGTCTCGTGCGCTACCTGCCCGACGACCACCCCGCATACGGACTGCAACTGCCCATGATCAGTGGTGACGGTGAATACTCGTCCCTCGAGCAGCTCGCGCACCGCTACGTCGAGGAGATGAAGGCCGTCCAGCCCGGAGGCCCGTACGACCTGCTCGGCTGGTCGCTCGGCGGTGTCATCGCCCACGCCATGGCCGTCGAACTTCAGCACACCGGTGACGAGGTCGGGTTGTTGGCCGTCATGGACAGCTACCCCGACAACGGTGAGGATGCCCTGTTCGGGAAGCTCGACATGCTCGAGCTCCTCCGTGGACTCGGCCTCGTGATCGACACTGACGGCGACCTCACCTACGAGGAGGCGGCCCGGCTGCTCAACGAGTCCTGGGGAAGTGACTCCGGGGTGCGGGCGGAGCACCTCGAGCGGATCAACGCCGGCTACGAGAACTCGCGAAATCTAATGCACCGCTTCGTTCCCCAGGTTTACGAAGGCAACTTGCTCATTTTTCCGGCTGTCGGTGACGACGACACCACCACCCGGCCGCGGTCGGCGCAGGAGTGGCAACCGCTCGTCACCGGGCGCATCGACGAGCACCCGGTGGACTGTGGCCACAACGACATGATCGAGCCACAGTCCCTCGCCGTCATCGGGCCTGTGCTGGCGGCGTACCTCGAAGGTCGAGGGGGAGGGTGAACGTCTGATCGATGCACCGACCGTTCATCCCCAGGATGCGGGGAGTGCTCGCGTGCCGTCAGGTGAGGTTCTGGGTGAAGAACTCGGTCAGCTTGTCGAACGGGATCAGGTTGACCCGGTCGTAGAGGTCGACGTGGCCGGCGCCGGGCACGATCACCAGTTCCTTGCGGTCACCGGCGAGTCGGTAAGCCTCTTCGCTGAACTCGCGGGAGTGGGCGTTTTCGCCGGCGATGAACAGCATCGGCCGAGGTGAGATGGTCTCGATGTCGGTGAAGGGGTAGAAGTTCATGAACTTGACGTTGCTCGAGAGCGTCGGATGGGTAGTGGTGTCGGGGCTGTTCCCCCGCGCGGTGCGGTAGAAGTCGTAGAACTCGCGCTCGACCGCCGTCGACTGATCGGTCAGCTGTTCAGGCGTGCCGCTGGTGTATTCGGTGGGTCCGCCGCTGAATTCGACGTCGCGCTGTTGCGCCGCCTGTTCGAGGATGGCCTTCCGCTGCTCGAGGGTGACCGAGTGACCCAACCCGTTGCGGTTGGCGCCGCCCATGTCGTACATGCTGACGGTGGCGACGGCCTTGATGCGGGGGTCGATCTTGGCTGCGCTGATGACGAAGCTGCCGCTGCCGCAGATCCCGAGCGCGCCGATGCGTTCGGTGTCGACGAACGGCTGGGTGCGCAGGAAGTCCACGCCGGCGCTGAAGTCCTCGGCGTAGATGTCGGGAGCGACGGCGTTGCGGGGCTCGCCGTCGCTGTCACCCCAGAACGACAGGTCGAGGGACAGGGCGACGAAACCCTGCTCGGCCATCTTGGTCGCGTAGAGGTTGGCGCTCTGCTCCTTGACCGCACCCATCGGGTGTCCGACCACCATCGCCGGATGTGTCGCATTGCGATCGACGTCCCTGGGCACGAACAGGTTGCCGGTGACGTTCATCCGGTACTGGTTCTGGAAGGTCACCTTCTCGACTGTGACGCGGTCGCTCGTATAGAAGTTGTCCGCGCCGTGGGAGGTATCACCGGCGGGCAGGTTCGACGCCGGTTGGGCCGCTGGTGTCGAGGACGCGGTGGCCGGGTCGGCGGGGGCGCAGGCCGAGGCGGCGAGGACGCCGATCACGGCAATGCCGGTGCCTGCCAGCTTCATCCAGCGGCGATCGCGTCGCCGTGTGGAGAGGGTGTTCATCGTTGTGTTCTCCTAGTTTGTTGTTCGTCAGAGGGTGAGGAGGGTTTTGGTGGCGCTGCGTTCGTCCATTGCCTTGTTGCCTTCGGAGGCTGGTCGGGTGGTGGCGAGCAGGGCGATGGGGATCAGCGCCGATCCGGTCACCGCGGCGCCGAGCACCGCCGGGCCGGCCAAGCCCAGTGAGGTCGACAGCGTGGTCGCGGCCAGGGCGGAACCGGCGGCGGTGCCGAGATTGAACGCCGAGGTCGCCAGCGAGGACGCCAGCCGGCCGTGGCCGGCGAATCGCAGTGTCTGGGCGATCAATACCGGGTTTGCGCCGAGACCGGACGCACCGAGCAACACGACCACTACGACCACGATTGCTGAGTCACCGGCCGTCGCCGCGAGGACGAGGAGCAGGGCTGCGGTGAGCGAAACCGCAACGGTGATCGTGGCCAGTGGACGACGGTCTCCGAGCCGACCACCTAGTGTCGTGCCGATCAGGGCACCGATCCCGAACCCGACGAGCACCAACGGCACCAGTGCGACGGGGATGCCCGCGCGCTCGGTCAGCAGCGGGCTGATGAAACTGTAGGCGCCGAGGAACCCGGCCTGGGCGAGCACGATCACACCCAGCAGCACCCACACCCGCCACGGACGCACCGCAGCAATCTCCGCACCGACCGAGACCTGGGTGGGGCCGTCCCTCGCCGTCGTGGGCGCGAACCGCAGCACAGCCACGATCGCGGGAAGCGCCAGCACAGCCAGCATCCAGAACGGACCCCGCCAGCCGCTGAATTGACCGGCAAAGGTGCCTAGCGGCACCCCGGCGACCACGGCCAGGCTGAGCCCGCCCGACAGCACCGCCAGCGCCCGCGCGCTAGCTCCGGGCCCGGCGACCGCGGCCGCCACCACCGCACCGGTCGCCCAGAACGCGCCGGTGGCCAGCGCAGTCACCACCCGCGAGGCGGTCACCACGGCAAATGATTCACTCAACGCGGCCACCACATGCCCGGCCGCGAACACCGCCAGCGCACCGACAAGGGTGAACCGTGCGGGTAAACGCAGCGTGGCCAGCGCCATCACCGGTGGCCCGACGATCATGCCGACCGCGAACGCGGTGACCAGCAATCCAGCCTGTGCAATATCCACACCCAGATCCGCGGCGACGTCGGGCAGAAGTCCGGCGACCATGAACTCGGTCGTGCCCATCAGGAAGATCCCGGCCGCCAACACGTACACCAGGACAGGCAGCCGAGTGCTCGGCTTCATTCGGACTGCCGGCTGCGCGGTCATGTCACCTCGTTGTCTTGAAATTGCTCGGATTCGGAGCACCTGTGCGCTCCGGCATCCATGCAACGCGGCGCACGGCCGCTGTGGGAGGCGAAGATGAGAGGGGTGCCGGCCACACCCCTCTCGCAAGAACCTGGCAATCACTGGCACCTGGGTCGTAACGTCGCTTCTATGGAGTCCACCGAACGAGCGGCCGAGATCGGCCAGTTCCTGGCGTCACGGCGGGCCAAGATCACCCCTGATCAGGTGGGGTTGCCGGTGTACGACGCCGCCAAACGCCGAGTTCCCGGTCTGCGTCGCCAGGAAGTCGCCACGCTGGCCGGGCTCTCGGTCGACTACTACACCCAGATCGAACGCGGCAAAGTTACCGGCGTCTCCGAATCCGTGCTCGACGCGATAGCCCGCGCTCTCAACCTCGACGACGCCGAACGCTCGCACCTGTTCGACCTGCACCGTGCAATCACTACCGGAGCACAGCGGAGCAGGCCCCGCCGTACCAAGACCATCCGGCCGATGGTGCAGCGGCTATGTGACAACTACCTCGGGCCCGCGTTCGTGCGCAACGCCCGCCACGACCTCGTCTGCGGGAACCAGCTGGCGTACGCGTTCTACAGCCCGCTGTACCCGGACCCGCTGCATCCCGATCCCGCGAAGCCGGTCAACTTCGTGCGGTTCTGCTTCCTCGACCCTCGCGCGCATGAGTTCTACCCCGACTGGGACCTGATGGCCGACGGCGCGGTCAACCTGCTGCGCACCGACGCCGGCCGCGACCCCTACGATCGCAGCATTTCCGGCTTGGTCGGCGAACTGTCCACCCGCAGCGAAGAGTTCCGGGTCCGCTGGGCCAAACACAATGTGCGCCTGCACTACACTGGAACCAAGACCTTTCACCATCCCGTCGTCGGCGACATCACCATCGGCTACGAAACGATGCCGTTGCCCGCCGACCCCGGTCTGGTGCTGACCCTCTACAGCTCCGAACCCGGCAGCCCTTCGGCCGACGCCATGACCCTGCTCGCCAACTGGGCCGCAACCAACCTCGGCAACACCACAGCCGTCGATACTGCAGGTCAGCAACGTGTCGACCCCTCGTCGTAGGCTGTTTCCCACGCGACGGACAGGAGAGAGACGTGGCTCAGACGACGGCGGGCCCGACAACGGTGGCCGAGGTATTGGCCGAGCTAGCAGAACTCGAGGATCCGAGGGCCCGCGAGGTGAACGTCAAGCACGGTGACGACCACGGCGTGAACCTCGGCAAGCTGCGCGCACTTGCCAAGCGGCTCAAGACCCAGCAGGAACTCGCCCGCGAACTCTGGGACACGGGTGACAGCGCGGCGAGACTGCTGGCGATCCTGATCTGTCGCCCGAAGGCGTTCGAGCGTGACGAATTGGATGGCATGCTGCGTCAGGCGCGCACACCCAAGGTGCACGACTGGCTCGTCAACTACGTCGTGAAGAAAAATCCGCACGCCGAAGAGCTACGCCTGGCCTGGTTCGCCGATCCGGATCCCGTGGTCGCGAGTGCCGGCTGGGCGCTGGCCACCGATCGCGTGGTGAAGAAGCCCGAGGGCCTCGACCTCGCAGGACTGCTCGACATCATCGAAGCGCAGATGAAGGATGCCCCGGACCGCCTGCAGTGGGCGATGAATCACTGCCTGGCCCAGATCGGGATCGAACACGCCGAGCATCGAGCACGCGCCATCGACATCGGCGAACGGTTGCACGTTCTCGAGGACTACCCGACGCCTGAAAATTGCACGTCACCGTTCGCACCCGTCTGGATCACCGAGATGGTGAGACGACAACGTGACAAGTAGGTGTTGACGCCGAGGTGCCCTTGCAGGAGGTTTTCGAGGAGCTGTCCAATGCAACACTTCACAACAACGGACAAACCTGGTTCCTCGGGACGTGGGTGCTCGCGCCGCGGTCACGGTATTCCGAAATCGTCGATCTGTTCACCGATTTCGCCCTCTCGATCATGCCTATCCTGCTCCTCTCCAGTCGCGGAGATCGCGGGCCGTGGCATCGAAGGGTGGATGCCGCCCGGTGCTCGTAGACCGGTCGGCATCCACTCTCGGCTACGACGAGGACGCTCGCGTACCCGACCGGGAGCGAACTAGAGTGCGGGGAGCCAGCGAGCGATCTCACTGCCGATAAGGTCCGGGTTGTCCTCCTGGAGGTAGTGCAGTCCAGGGCCGATGTCCACGGCCTTGCAGTTGGGGAGGCTCTCGGCGAGTCGCGTGGCCTCTGCCGGGGGGATCAGTACACCAGGTGTGCCCCAGAACATCAGCTTCGGAACAGGTGACTGGTGCAGCCAGTTCATGTAGTCCTCGACGACGGAGACCATGTGCTCCGGCGCACCGGCGATGGGCAACTCATTAGGAAAGCGCCACAGCGGCTCGCGGTCGACAGGCTTAAGGAAGGGCTCGCGGTAATGGTCCATTTCCACCTCCGTAAGCGGACGGACGACGCACTTCGGGAGCACAGCCTCGATGAAGGCGTTCTGATCGATGATCAGCTCCCGGCCGACATCGCCGGTCCGGAAGGCTTGGAAGCTCTCGCGTGCGAATTCCGGCCAGTCGTCCCAGGTCTGAATGGGGCGGATGAACTCCATGCAGGCGATGCCCTTGACTCGTCCCGGATTGCGCTTGGCCCAATGGAATCCGAGAGCTGAGCCCCAGTCGTGGATGACAAGGACGACCTCCTCCAGGTCCAGGGCTTCGATGAAGGCATCGAGGTACCGGACGTGGTCGTCGAAGGAGTAGCCGAGTTCCGGCTTGTCCGACTTTCCCATCCCGATCAGGTCCGGAGCAATGCACCGGTGAGTAGGCGATACATGCGGGATGATGTTGCGCCAAAGGTAGGACGAGGTCGGGTTCCCGTGCAGGAACAGCACCGGAGTGCCATCGCGCGGTCCGACGTCGACGTAGTGCATCCGCTCACCCAAGACTTCCATGTAGTGAGGGTCGAAGGAGAAGGCTGTACCGATTTCGGACATTTTGATCTTCCTTTCTAGAGATATGCTGACCGGTCATCTTGCGATAGGCGCATTGCCGAGAGGCACAATCAGACCGGTCGGGCTATCTCGATGAGGCCCAAGATGACCGGTCATCTTGGCTGGGTGACATGCCATTCGATCTGAAGCTGACTAGCTGGGTCCGTGCAAGGCGGAAGGAGTCCGTAGCCCAGAAAGTGCGGCACGCAGATCGGCCGGAACACGAAGCGAGAAGTCGGCCGTCGGCCGCCCACTTGCTGTGGTGGAGATTACTACTCTGAGCGGGATAAATCTAGTAGCGCTTCTACGTAAGCGCCTCTAACGATTTCGTTGTCGCTCCAGCGCAAACCTGCCGGTACCATTTTTTCGTCGCATACCACTGTGCCGTTCGCCGATTGTCGTTCATCGGCGAACGTGTTAGTGAGCCATACAGAATTCCTAGGAAATTTCATTTTTCGACGGCGTCAAGAGCGCGTCGAACACGACGGTCAAGAATTGATCCAATGGTCCACGGTTGCGTTCGATCTTCATCCGCATGATGGCACCTTGCCAGGAGGCAAGCAAGAAATCGGCCAACAGATCTGGAGCCAAATCGCCACGAATCGCCCCCGTCTCCTGGCCTTCAATGATGCATTTTTGGAACGGCTTCACCCATTGTTCGAAAATGCGCAAGAGTTCAGTTCTGACAACATCGCTCAACGGACTGAGTTCTACGCTGAAGTTTCCGATCAAGCAGCCGTATACGTAATCCTGCCCGTCTAGAATTTCAATAATCGCTGCAAAATAGTTTTGCAGTCTGCGTAGCGGCGGTACGCCGGTAGCCTCGAGGGTCATAGATATCGTTCGTTGCAGATCGGCAAAAAATTCTTGTAAAACCTCTGCGCCGAACGCTTCCTTGCTTTCGAAGTGGTTATAGAACGATCCCTTGGGCACTTCGGCCGCAGCGGTGATGTCCTGCACCGCTGACCCAGAGTAGCCACGCTCGAGGAACACCTGCGTGCCCTTCTGAACGATAAGAGGCCGAATTGGTGCACGCGCCATATCGATAGGGTGACCGGTCATCTTACATCTGTCAAGCGCCGCAGGTCGCATACGCCGGACCGACGAGGATCAGGTACCGACAAACCGGCCGGTTGCAACGGACCGCGTTCCTGCCGGCGGCGACCTCGACTGGAGCTCGGGGCTGGAACTTCTCTGCGGCGGACAGGAGTGACCACCGCGACACGGGCATCGTGTACGGCCTCGCCGTGTACCGCCCCGACAGGGAAGAAAAGGGAAGCGGGGCGACGGCCGCACCCCACACCCCCCTCGGGCGTGCCAATCGAGGACGGAGCGTGATACTTCTGGCTTGCGAACCTGAAGCCCATTTCGATCCCAGTTCGTATGCCCCTCGTACGAGTCGTGCAACCGGTAGTCCGGGTATGCAACAAAGACTCTCGTTGAAACCGCAACCGCCTGGTGTATGCGCGCGCCGCTCAGGGGGATAGTGGCGATGAGGAGAAGCGCCACCCCTGTCGTGGCCTTGAACAGCGGCTGCCACGGGGGAACGGCGCGGACGCATTCTTGGTGCACAGCGGTCATAAGGTGGCCTCGCCCTCGCTGCGTCTGCGGGTACCGAGGGCGTTGTGGCCCGCAATCGCCGAAAGTGGAGCGGTGGGGGAGAGGCTTCGGCAAACAGGACGGTCAGCTCGCCCATGGGGAGACCATCTCGAAGCGAACACGACGAAGTCCCGAGCCTCGGCGGTGAGCTGGACATGCCCCAGCCTCTGAGGTGACGCGATGTACCTGCGGTGGTGATGGCGCCGGGTTCGTCGCGGCTGGCAGTCGCCGTCAGCCCCTTCCGGAATTGCGCTTTCAGGGGATGGTGCCGGTGTTGGCTTGGAACTGCTGAGCACCTGTGTGGGCATCGACGCGTTCTCTTCTTTCGTGACGGTATGTGGTCGCAATCAGCAGCGGATCGAATCTGTGCCGCGATGCTCGGCGAGATCATTGGGACGTTCATGATCTGGTCGGACTGACTTCGGTAGGAGAGTCCATACGGGTCATCGCCGGCTGAGACCGGTTGCAACTATGGACTCGTCTGCCTGGAATCGTCGGCACACTCATAGTGATGGGGGTCATGGGCTCATGGGTGTTCATCTTTTGGACAACTGCCACCTCGCGCGAGCGGGTTGCGTGTGCCCCCGACCTCCGACGGAGTCTGTTCTCCACGTTCAGCGATGCGCTGATGGGCGCCGAGGCCGACACCTGTGCGGCGCTGGTAGCTGCGGATCCGCGTCTGACCCACTCCCTGACTGGACCGTTGGTGTCTAAGCGGGCCCCATCACTGTCCTGTCCGCCTGTCCAGCCGGTGCGCCGCCACGTTCAACGCGAGAAGGGACAGCATGGACCACCGGGACGGTGGCCTGGCCACCGCAGGTGACCATCTTGACGTTGTCGATGTCGCCGTCGAGGTGCTGGTCGAGGTTGACCGCGGTGTTCACTCGGTTCAGGGACACACTTGTCGACGTCAGTGGTGAAGAATAGTGCCGACCAGTTCACCGACAGTGAGAAGCTGTTGGTCCTCGACGAATCTGCCCGCGAGTCAATGGCCCACTGACATTCCCTCGGCGGTAGCCGGTCCGGGAACGGACAGTATCGGGATCCCGGCGACCGAATAGGGTGCGGAGTTGCGCGTAACTGCGGGGCACCATGCTGTGGCGAGCACGGCCTTCGTTTGATCGGCAGAACGGCACATTGTTTGGTTTGGTCAGCGTTTCTCGTTGGCGGTCGTCTCGGTGCGTGGGGCGGCGAGCTGATCGGCCTGCTTCTTCGCGACCTGTGTGCGTTGGGCTGAAGTCCCGTCAGGCGGCCCGTTGGCGCTCGTCCTCACGCCGGCGTGCCTGTTCGACAGGCGGGCCGGTGATTCGGTTGCCGGCCGGGAGATCAACTGGTCTTCGACGAGTTGCAGTGGAACGCGCACAATCTTTGTGCTGCACGCGCAAGAGTGTGATGGGGACGGTGAGGATGTTCTTAAGATCTTCGATGATCCGCGGGAAGGGACAGGCCGGCGTTACCGCTGAGGCCTTTGGCGGCGCGCCGAACTCGGTCCGCCTCGTCGCGGGCGGCGGCCGCTGCACGGACAGCTCGCCGGTGTTCGTCGGTGGCCTCGACGGCCTCTTCTTCTTCGGTGGCCGGCGAGTCGCTACCGGTCACCGCCCCGGCAAGTTCCTTCACCGTGTCCTTGACCGAGTCGCGGAGGCCCTCGCGCGCGTGTCCGGACGTGTTCTGCTCGTTCATGAAATTCTCCTGATGGCGGGAAAACTGGGCTCGAAAGGTCGGCGAGCTGGGAAATGGATACCGTCAGTTCACGGTGTGGGGATACGAGCGGCTACGACGCAGAGCTTGCGGGCTCGTTCGATGACTGCACGGCTTCTGTGCAACCCGCAAAACTTTGCCGAACGCGGGCGCGCGACGCTACTGCTGCCTGAGCCGTGCCCACAGGCTCTGTCGAATACCGCCGCGCGCTCTACGTCATTGCGTCAGCTGATGCCAACGACCTCTTGTGCGATGGCGGCGAGGCGGACCTGCGCGGCCGATATCACTCCGTGGCGGTTCTTGTTCGCCTCTTCGTGGGCGATGATGGTGCGAAGGTCGGCGGGTGCCGTGAGTTCCTTCACCGCGGCCACCGCGCCGGAGACATTGAGTTCGGCGTAGTCGGAGATCGGGAGCTCTTCGTCCTCGAGAGAACCGTTGGCGGTACGGGCAGTGCGGATGGCATCCGCGACGCCGGATGCGCCTTCTCGGCGGGTCACCGCTTCGGCCGATTCGAGTGCGGCATCGCGGCTGGCGACCAGCGTCTTCGTGGCTACGTCACCGGCATGGGCGCCGCGGCGCAGAAGCGCGCCGATCCGGTCCGGGGCGGCCTGAACGGTGTCGATGGCGCGATCGAGTCCGCGCGCCGACCACGACGCCGGGACAGTGATCAACCGGATCGCGGTCCCGGTCGCGGCCTGCATCGGGGTGCGCCGCAATGCCGCCGGGCCGCCGAGCGCGTCCTCGGCCAGCACCGTCGTCAACCATTCGACTGTTGCGGTGTGTGCGGTGATCAGTCGCCCGGCAAGGGCAACGATGACGGTGTGGCGCGACGCGGTCGCCAATGCCCGGAGATAGCGCGCCCGGTCGAGCAGTTGATGCTCGAGGATCAGGTCACCGAGCAGGGCCTCGTCGAACGGCTGGGCTTGCTCGGCCATCGCCTTCACCATTGCGGTCGCGCGACCGAGGAACGGGCCCACGACGTCGGGAAGTCCACCGAGGTCCCGGATTGCTTCCTCCACGGCGCCGGCGCGCTCGCGGGCGTTGCCGGCGTTCTGTGACAGCTCCCGGCGGACGGCTTCTGTTCGGGCTTGGCCGATCCGGGTCTCGGCGACCTGAATTTCGGTGTGTGTCAGGTCCAGTAGGACTCGCAGCTGGGTGATCAAGGTGGTGGTGTTGTCGGTCATGCGTGGCTCCTGAAGTCGAGAGAGTCGGATGATAGGCGTCGGCCGGCCGGACGGTTGGCGTCATCGGTGCCGGCTCGACGCCGGGCGAAACGCGAGATTCCGAGCAGCCCGCGTGATGCGGTGGTCGGTTTGCCGGCGCGTCGTTCGAGGTGGTTACCGAGCCGGGACAGTGCGGCGGCGACGAGGGGAAGGGCGAGAACGAGCATCTTCCATCGGCGTAGCAGACGGGTGACGAGAATCCACATGGGAAGACCTTTCTTATCGAGAAGTGAGGTTGCGGCGCAGCGCAACCCGGCCACGCGTTACGGTGAGCAAACCGACGGCCGCAACAAAGGGCGATGTCGTCGCGGCCACGGCAACCGACAATACGATGGGCCCCGCGAGGTCGAGGACCCGCTGGACGCCTGGTAGTTCGACCAGGGAGGGGTGCACGGTGCGGGTGGGAGCGGTAATGATGTGCGGTGGCGCAGCACCGTCAACCACCAAAGGAGAGAACGATACTGACAAGACTTCGATCCAACTGTCCGAGGCACGGACGTCCCTCGGATCGGGAGGGGTGTCACGGAGTCGATCGGCGACTCCGTAGCGCGGGGGCCCGGCGAACGCGCCGGAACCCCCGCGCTACGAAAAAGAGTCAGACGCCGGCGTGCCGATCGGTGTCCGTGTAGTGCTCGGGGCTGCCGGACTTGGCAATGCCCCGGCTGACGATGTAGGCGATCGTCAGAATGACGATGTAGAACCAGGCACGGTCCGCCCGGAAATAGTCCTCGTGTGCATCGGTCGTCTGCACCAGATACGAGGAGATGAGGACTCCGATGACGGCGGCGACGTAGACGAAGAACTCGGTGGTCTTGAACGCGGCCTTCGTCTCCGTGCTGCGGCGCGGATCGAGGTCAGTCCGCCTGCCGGGCGCTACGGCTCCGGTGCTGGTGTGGGCGGCAGGATTAGTGGAGGTCATGAAGGACTCCTTCAATGGGGTGCCCGGCATTGCAGTGCAGATCCGGGTCACCGCGTACGTCTCCTCGAATGAGGTGGACGTGATGGTGAGCGCGACCCTCTGCTGGAGCGAACCCATGCCCCGTAAGCATACCCATAAGTAACTACAGTGCAAGCGTACGGTGTAGGTAAGGGCTGCATAAGGCGTGATCCGGCGTGGACGCGCTCTTGTGCTCCGTATCATTTCAAGGAGGCTGCGATGGTTGCGCGCACGGACTCGGCCGAGTCGACCACCATCAAGGGCCGTCCCCGGGTTCGGGCACGTCTGACCCCGCTGACCACCGAGCATGTGCTGGCCG
The DNA here is from genome assembly GCF_024438035.1 of Rhodococcus tibetensis. Taxonomy (GTDB): domain Bacteria; phylum Actinomycetota; class Actinomycetes; order Mycobacteriales; family Mycobacteriaceae; genus Rhodococcus_F; species Rhodococcus_F tibetensis. Next base: position 19,068 of record NZ_JANFQF010000025.1, on the reverse strand, counting down.
CCGCCCTCGAAATCGTCGACCACGAGGGCGTCGATGCCCTCTCGATGCGCCGATTGGCGCAGGCACTCGACCGTGACGCGATGAGCCTGTATCGCTACGCGGAGAACAAGGCGGCGCTCCTCGACGGTGTCATCGACCTCGTGCTCCGGGAACTCGTCATCGACCCCGACGCGCAGGAGTGGACACACGAACTGCGGTTAGTTGCGCACCGCTACCGAGACCTCGCACTCGAGCACCCCAATGTCGTTCCGCTGCTGGTTACCCGCCCCCTCGCAACACCTCTGGGATCACGACCCCTGGGCACGCTTCGTCCGCTGGAGGACTTCCTCGAACTCCTCGTCCGGGCCGGATTCTCCCCGCCGAATGCGTTGCGCTCCTACCGGCTCTTCTTCGGGTTCCTGCAAGGGCACATTCTCGACGAACTCCAGGAACTGATCGAGGATCCCGAAGAGTCGGAGGACGTCCTCCGCCTCGGACTGCACCGCCTGCCGCGCAGCAAGTTTCCCCGGTTACGCTCCCTCGCTTCCGAACTCGCCGACTACGGCGGTGCGGAACTTCTCGACAAGGGCCTCGACATCATTATCGACGGCCTCGAGTCCCTGTTCCCGACCACTGCCCGTGCCACCGGCGCATGACCGGGTCCCGCCTGTCCGTCCGTGCCGGGTGCGTCCTTTCCCGCTCTTCAACGTCTGTCCTGGTATCCATCCCTACGGATCAAGGAGTCACCATGACGAACCCCCACGAGTTCGAGAACCCGGCGACGGATCGGACGGGCGTATCGCCGCAGGCTGCGGCGCCCACGTGTTGCAGCACCGAACGGCAAAGCACCTGTTGCGATCACAGCGAGAAGGCGACATGCTGCGGTGCGGCGGCAACGGCGGGCGGTGGATGCGGCTGCCAGTAGTCCTCACCCGGTAACTCGGCGGTGCGGTGCGAGCGAATGTGAGCTCGCACCGCACCGCCGTCTGCGCTGGGGACACGCGACGACCAGTCACCTCACAGAGACGGTGTGCGGTCTACTGGTCCGCCGGCGTGGTGGCTCCGCAGGCGCATGCTCCGCCGTCGCGGGGCTGGTAATCGTGCACGTGACCGGTGCGGTCCTGGCTGATCTCACAGCAGGCGTGTAACCGGGCCTGAAGAGTGGCACGACCGCGTTGGACTCGGGATTTCATCCCCGACAACGAGATTCCCGCCTCACTGGCCGCGGCGGCGTGGGTTCGGGCGTCGAGGTCGACCATCTTCACAGCCGCGGCCTGCTCGGCGGGCAGCCCGGAGAGCATCGGCACCAAACAGGAGGCGAGTTCCTTCTCCGCCGCCTCGTCGATGTCGGGTTCGCCGGCGGGAGGGTTCTCTGGGACGGCATCGACGGGCAGCTCGCGCCGATGGGGCGCGGACCGGTAGTAATCGGTGATCGCGTTGCGGGTAATGGCGTACATCCACCCAAGGAGCCGGTCCTGCTCGCGCAGATTGTCGAGGCTCTTGGCCATCCGCAGAAACACGATCGACAGGATGTCTTCGGCGTCCTCGGGACGCGAGACCCGGCGGGCAATGAAGGCCCGCAGGTCACTCGAGAAGCGGCGCCAGAGTTGGTCGAGATCATCTGGTTCCGGTTGCGGTGTGTTCGCGGTGGCGGCTGTTTCCTCGCTCATGATCTGTGGTTCCTTTCCGTCTCCAGCATCCCCGCCTCGAGGCGCGGTGGCGACCCCCTTCAGTCGCCTCAACAGGTACGGACGACGGTCACCGCGATCGGACGCACCGCGAAACGGAGCATTACCCCTGCGTCCCGATCCGGATTCCCTCGTCTGTATGGGTGTCGATGTCGATTTCGGGTTTTCCAGTTCGACGAACCACTAGAGCGCGGTGAGGAGGTGAGAGCGATGCTGACCACACATCTCTTTTCGGGTCTGACCAGCGAAGAAGTCGATCTGATCGTGGCGGAGGAACTGCATCTGCTCGACGCCGCCGCATGAGCGCCGTCGATGCCCGCACCGGGCGTAGTCGCTGACCGCAGCACACCAGAGAGTGCCCCTACCCTTTCGCAGGGTGGGGGTTATGAGAGTGCCCGGCGCCGGAAGAACAACGCACACGCAAAACCCGCCCTGTCCCTCCCTTTCGCGGGGAGGGACAGGGCGGGTGGTCGTCGTTCAGCGAGCGCGTGTCGGCCGAAGCACGCGGGTGAGAACGGGGACGGCGGTGACCACGGCCCACAACCCGATCGCCGCGATCAGGGCCGCGGCGGTGTCGCCGGCGGTGGCGGTGCCGAGCACGTGACCGCGCAGGGCGTCGGTAGCATGCGCGACCGGATTCAACGTCGCCATGGCCCGCATCCAGCCAGGCATGGTCTCGATCGGCGCGAACGCACTCGAGATGAACATCAGCGGCATCATCACCATCATCCCGGCAAATTGAACGACATCCGGGCGGCGGAGCCGGCCCCCGATCAGCCCGAACAAGGCGCTCATCGCCCCCGCCAGCACCACCAGCACGACGACCGCGGCGACGGCATCGACGGCGGTGCCATAAAACTCGAACCCCAATGCCACCGCCGCGATCCCGAGCAGTGCTGCGCGGGCGAGGGTGAAGACGGCCTCGTTGATGGTGCGAGCCATCCCAGGCAACGCCGCCCGCATGGGCAGGGCCGCGAAGCGGTCGTGCAGACCGTTGGTGTGATCGATCGCCGCGGACACTCCGGCGTTGGTGCCGGCCATCACGGTGGAGACGGCGAGCATGGCAGGGGTGAGGAAGATGATGTAGCTCACCCCGGCCGGAAAGCCCGGTCCGGCGGCGACACTGCGGAACACCTGACTGAACAGCACCAGCATCGCCATCGGCATGGTCAGCGAGAACATCAGCAACTGCGGGACACGGGCGCTGGTGCGCAGGTTCCGGACGGTGAGGGCGGCGAGCTGGTTTCCGATCGAGGAACGCTCGATTGTGGTGGTGCGGGTGGTGGTCATCGGTGGGCTCCGGTGGTGTGGGCGAGGTGGGTGAAGACGTCGTCGAGGCTGGGGGAGTTCACATCCAGGTCGGTGATCTCGACGCCGGCGCGGTGCAGGTCGGCGACCAGCGCGGTCGCGGTGGGGGCGTCGGCGACGGTGACCGACACCCGAACCCGGCCGCCGTCGATCCGGCGATCGGTGTCCGGAGTGAACGGCAGGTCGGCGAGCTGATGGGCGGGAATGGTGGCGTTCAGGACCTTGCCGCCGACTATTCGTTTCAGCTCGGCGGGGGTTCCGCGGGCGGCGACCCGGCCTCGGCTCAGGACGACGATGTGGTCGGCGAGCCGGTCGGCTTCGTCGAGGTACTGGGTGGTGAGCACGACCGTGGTGCCCGCGGCGGTCAGCTCCTCTACGACGTCCCACAGTCCGGCACGGGCAAGTGGGTCGAGGCCGGTGGTCGGTTCGTCCAGGAACAGCACCGACGGGGAGCCGACGAGGCTGGCCGCCAGGTCGACCCGGCGGCGGGAGCCACCGGAAAGTTCCCCGATTCGCCGGGTTGCATACTCGTGCAACCCGAGTCGGTCGATCAGCGCGTCGGCCCGTGCGCGGGCGGCGGTGCGGCGCAACCCTGTCAGTCGGCCGATCAGCTCCAGGTTCTCCCGCGCGGTGAGGAATTCGTCGAGACCGGCGTACTGGCCGGTCACGCCGATCCGGCGGCGAACCTCGGTGGCGTCTGCTACCACGTCGAGACCGTCAATCTGCACGCGGCCGACGGTGGGGCGCACCAGGGTGGTCAGGGTACGGATCAGGGTGGTCTTGCCGGCACCGTTGTGGCCGAGCACCCCGAGGGTGGTCCCGGCGGCGGCTTCCAGGTCGACGCCGTCGAGGGCCGAAGTTTCGCCGTAGGCGACGTGCAAGTCTTCAACCAGGACGGCTGGGGTACTCATCGCGCACCCCCGAAATCGACAGCGGGAGAGTGGGCGGTGAGGTGGGTGGTCATCGGAGAGTTCCTCTGGGAAGAAGGTGCGCTCCCACCCGGTGGTGGATGAGAGTTACCTCCTCAGACGAACCAACCGCGATTCGGACGCACCTGCCGCCGACCACAGCGACCGTTGCCACTCCGAAATCGGTTAATTCCATTGTTTCTTAAGTGCGGGCCGCGTGCATCGACTGAACGGCCCGGGCTGCTAATCCCCACTTTCTGTTGGTGAGTCTCGCCATGCGCGGGCGAGGTCGATGTGAAGGGTTTCCTTCATGGCGTGCAACGGGTCGGGGTCTGACGGTCTTGGTGCCATGGCGGCGTGGAGTAGCTGCAGGAATCTCGTCCGTGGTACGCCGAACGTGGTGAATAACTCCTCAGGCTCCGCGCCGCCAAAAGGGGCCCATCGAATGGCGAAGGTGAGCAAAGCTCGGTCGGAGTAACTCAAGGAACGCACGGTGGTAAGAAAGTCACAGACCCGCAGTGCATTCCGTACCCAGTCGAGGTCATGCGCGCGTGTTGGGGAGTCGGCCGTGTGGGTTGGTACTGACGGGCGTCTCGGTTCCGATTCGGGTGCCGCGGTGATGGCTCGACGGGCGAGGCTGGATGCTGCACCGGTTTAGTGGGGTTGTCGAGGACGTTCCACGTGGGTGAGGGTTTCGAGTAGGAGGCCTTTTGATGTGCGAGGAATCGATCGGATCCTTCAAGGTCGGATGTACAGCGCGGATCGGGTACCGATCATTCGCCGGTGGGTCGCCTGTTTGGTCCTCAGGTGTAACCATCCGGGTTACGCCTCTACGACCTTGGGGACAGGCCATGCAGCAACCTGAGTAGGGCGGTTGATCAGGGTAGACGGATCCTTCACCGTTGGGGGGAACTGCCGAGTCGGCCTGGCGCATCACATGAACGCCAGCATTGGCAACAGCGCGATAGCGGAGGTGGTGATTCCGGCGGCGCCGGCAACGACGCCCAGTAAGGCTCGCAAGGATGCGGCCTCGTCTTCGGCTACCGAGGACCGCAACGTGGCGATGGCCCCGCAGAGGACCGCTGTCACGCCGAGGATGAAGCCGAGACCGACCATCCAGAATGAACGAATGGACAGCGCGCCCAGGGTGATCGACACGGCCGGTAACCGTGAACCATGCTGCCGATTCGCGATCACGCCGCTGTCTGCCATGCACGCGCCGTTGTCGGCCAGTGAGCTGCGGGGACGTCATAACCTCCTTCGTGCGGTCGACGAGTCGGCGGGTACATGTCCGCGTTCACACGGCAGAAGTGGGGGAGTTGATGAACGCGATCGACGGTGTCGAGATTGATAGTGGCCGGGGCCTCGCGACTCGGTCGACGTTAGCCCTCCGTGTCATGGACCCGTTCGTGCAGGTGCCATGCCGCCGGTGCTCCTTGGACTCGACGACCTGGCAGGGCATGGATGTTGATTTGCCATCAGGTGTTTCGCCGCACCTCGGCCGTCCGGGGCGCCGGGGCTACGTATGCCAGACACCCGTCAAGTTGACCATCGATGGTTGTCTGCCACACGGTCGCGGTGACGTCCTCATGGGGTTGGACGGTGCAGATCGACGCATTGGCCGCGACGATGTCGAGTCGTGCGAGGCAATCGACACCTTCTGCGACCACGCGTGCGAGGCCGGTACGGTCACGAACGTCAACACCGGCAGCATAGGCCCGTCTGCCTTCTGCCTCGATCAATCGTACGGTTTCTGCTGGAGTTGGTCGGCAGCAGAAGCGGGCAGTCGGGGTGTGATCGGCAAACTGGCGTCTTCGATTCCTCGATTGCTGAGAGATTCACGTAACAAGTGGCCGGAATGGGAGATTAGGTGGGACATCGATTGCTCTGCGGCGTCCGGATCGCGGTGACGTAATGCGCTCAGGACTTCCCGGCGATGGTCCGATGAGGGGTACTGATGATTTGTGGTAAAGAACGGCTCGGTTCGTAGAACAGTGTATTGCTCAGCAACAGTCTCAGCTTCGGGGAACCCGCGCTCTTGTTGATGATTCGATGAAAACTGTCGTTGAGATCCTGGACGGTCTCACGGTCTCTCCGTGCAGCTGCCTGATCGATCTTGTCGTGCATTTGTGTCAGATTGTCGAGTTCGTCGTCGGAGAGGTTCGTGGCGGCGCGTCGCGCCCTTTGTCCTGCCAGGAACGCTTGGGCGAGGAAGACGTCATCGATGTCTTGATCGCTTGAGCGCCACAACGCGGAAACCTTTCCGGGCTCGAGACTCGAGAATCCCTGGCCCCGTAGCGCCTGGAGGGCCTCTCTGACTGGAGTCGGACTGACACCGAGATCCTCGGCGAGGTTCTCAGCGCGTACTCGAGATCCCGCGGGGAACTCGGCGCCCGGATTGAATCAGAGTCCTGCGCCTGCGCCTGCGCCGGTGAGGGTTTCGAGCCAATCGTCGACGATCGAGTGGAACTCGTCGGGGCGTTCTTGATGCAACCAATGACCACCGTCGATGACCGCGATCCGATCGAGGGAGCCGGCGGGAAGCTGGCGTTCTATCCAGGTAGATTCCTCCGCGGCGTAGACCGCCAGTGTGGGGCACGTCCGTGACCGGAGGTACTCACCTGCCACCGACGTTCGGCCAAGTGCAGACGTGCTCCCGAACAGTCCGAGAAATGACTCTCGGACAACGTGCTCGGCGGTTCCGAGCACACGACGTTCGTGCCAGGTGGGGATCCAGGCCGGGACGCCGGCTGTGTAGAAGTTCGACCGGAAGATGTGAGCAACACTCTGTCTGGGGTCGCCCGCCTTGACCAAGGAGATTACGGGGTCGAGCGAATCGTCGGGGCGGTTGTAGACGGGATCGATGAGGATCAACGCCTTGACCAGATCAGGGTGCTCGATGGCAAGTGCGGATGCAACGATCGTGCCCATTGAATGTCCGACAATCAGGGCTGGCCCTGTGCCCACGCTCCTCAGGAGGTTTGCGGCGTCCGACGCCATTTGTTGCGGTGTGTACCCGGCCTCCGGAACAGACGAGTGCCCGTGGCCGCGGTGATCGACTGCTAAGACGCGGAATCCGCGATCGCGCAGGTGGGGGATCAACCACGACCAGTCATGCGAGTCGCATGCCCAGCCGTGCATGAGATAGGCCACGGGTCCCTCGCCGGCGTCCGTATAAAACAGGTCTACGTCTTGCGTGTGATGGAAAGGCATGCGATCTGCTTCTCTTTCGGTCGATCTAGGTGTGGGTGGATATGCCAGGAATGCGGAAATCTTCGGTTCGATCGGCTCCATCAGGGTATGAGCACTGGTTTGATCGTCTCTCCTGCGAGCGTGTCTTTTTCGGCCTGGTTGATGTCCGAAAGTGGGTACTTTTTGATCATCCTGTCGAATGGAAACCGGCCTTGACGCCACAGCTCGAGCAGTTGTGGGATGAGAACTTGGGGTACGGCGTCGCCTTCGAGTATGCCGGTGACGGTCCGGCCTACCGCGAGAACTCGGGGATCGAGGGTGAGATTGCCTTGTTGCACGCCGAGCAGTCCGCAGGTTCCGGTGGGTCGTAGAGCGTTGACCGCGGTGTTGATCACCGAGGGGACGCCTGTCGTGTCCAGGGTGAACTGCGCACCTCCCTCGGTGACGTCGCGAAGTCGATCCAGTACATCGTCTCGAGAGCCGTCGATGGTGTGAGTAGCACCGAGCTCGAGGGACAGATCGAGTCGTACGGGGTTCAGGTCGACTGTAATGATCTTCGCGGCGCCGACGACGCGACCTGCCATGACCGCGCTCAGTCCCACGCCTCCTGCACCGAAGACGATCAAAGTGGATCCGGCGTGCACCCTCAGGGCGGTGAGAACGGATCCGGCACCTGTTTGAATGCCGCACCCGAGGGGCCCGAGTATTTCGAGCGGGAGGTCGGGGTCGACCTTGACGGCGTTGGTTGCCGTGACGACGCTGTGCGTCGCAAAGGAGGATTGGCCGAACCAACGTGCGGCTACCGGATCACCGTGACTGTTGGTGATGAGGGCATCTTGTTCGGGACCGGCTCCGCTCAGGTTTCTTGTGAAGAAGGTGTCGCAGTATGCGGGATGGCCTGTGACGCAGTTGCGGCAGGCACGGCAGGAATCGAACGACAGAACAACGTGGTCGCCGATATCGAAGCCCGGTGTCCCGGGACCGATCGCTTCGACGATGCCGGCCCCTTCGTGACCGGTGATAATCGGGAGGGAGGCCGCGTAGTCGGGTCGGCGGGGGAGCAGGTCGGTATGGCAGAAGCCGGCACCGACAATGCGGACGCGAAGTTCACCTGCTCGCACATCCCGCAGCGTGAGATCTTCCAGTTCGTATCGCCCTCCGGGGTCGCGAAGAACTGCTCCTCGGACTTGCACGGGTTGCCTCCTATGTCAACGATGTGTCCACCGGACACGCTGGACTGAATATGCTTTGACGGTGGTCACGTTGGAGATGTGGCTGGGTGGTGTCTGTCGTGGATCGACATGTGTCGGCTGTCGAAGGTCGAGTTCCCGAGGCCGTGGTGTGATCTCAGGATGCCCCTGCTGCCGGTTCGTCTCGTGGGGGGTGCGTACGCAGGGCGTTCTTCAGAATTTTTCCGGACGCGTTGCGGGGGAGAGCGTCGATCACCTGGAGTCGGGTGGGCAGTTTGTACTTGGCGAGGGATGTTGATGCCCATTCGCGAAGGGAGTCGATGTCGAGTGCGGCGGCCGGATCCAGGAGGACCACATAGGCGACCGGTGTTTCGCCCCACACGGGGTGGGGGTGGCCGATGAGTGTGACCTCGGCGATTTCGGGGTGGGCTGCGAGTACGTTTTCCACCTCTGAGCAGTAGATGTTTTCGCCGCCGGAGATGATCATGTCTTTTGCGCGGTCGACGACGTAGACGAAGCCGTCCTCGTCTACGCGGACGAGATCACCCGAGTGAAACCAGCCGCCGTGGAAGGCATCGGCCGTCGCATCGGGCTTGTTCCAGTACCCGAGCATCAAACCAGGGCCACGGTAGACGATCTCACCGACTTCGCCCGGTTCGACGTCTTCCATGTCCGGATTGACCACGCGGGCTGTGACCGCGGCGATGGGCCGGCCGACGGAGCCGAGTTTGCGGATCGCGTCCTTGCCGTGGAGCACGCACGTCACCGGGGACATCTCGGTTTGGCCGAAGAGTGCGACGTTCATCGCGTCGGGGAAGGTGTCGGCCATCCGGCGTAGGAGTGTGTCGCTGGCCGGCGCCGCGCCCCAACCGAGGACACGTAGCCGCTCGAGGTTCCGGGTGGCGATGCCGGGTTCTGCGCACAGTGCCTGCCACTGGGTGGGGACCAAGAATACGCTGGTGACGCCTTCATTCTCGAGCAGGTCGAGAACCGCGTCGGCGATGAACGCTCGGGTGGGATGGAGGACGAGTGTGCCGCCGACGAAGAGGGTCGGGACGACGGAGCCGATTGCACCGATGTGGAACAGTGGGGAGGCGATCAGGTTGACCTCGTCTTCGTCCACGTACTGGAAGGCCCGTGTCACGGTGCCACCTTGGGCCTGCAGGTTCAGGTGGGTCAGCACGGCGCCCTTGGGGCGTCCGGTGGTACCGGAGGTGTACATGATCAGGGCGGGCGAGTCCTCGGGGACGTCCGGTAGCGGAGCCGCCGCCTCGGTGTTCGTCTCATCGATGAGGTCGCTGTAGAGCTCGAATCCGTTGGTGGGGTGGGTGATGGTGACGAGCCGGGGGCTTTCAGGAAGGTCTTTCAGGGCGGCCAGAAGGATCGGGGTGCCCAGCTCGTCGCCGATGGCGATCTTTGCGCCGGAGTCGGCGAGTATGTAGGCGGCTTCTGGTCCGGTCAGCCGGAAGTTGACGGGAACGGCAAGGGCACCGAGAAGGTTTGCAGCGAGCACTGTTTCAATGAACTCCGGGCGGTTTCCGGTGATGATCGCCACTCGGTCACCGAAGCCGATGCCTCGTGAGGACAAGGCCTTTGCCAAGGTATGCACCCGGTCCCGAAGGTCGGTCCATGTGGTGGTCGATCCGTCGAACCGGATCGCGGCGCGGTCGCTGAGTGTGGCGGCGTGGCGTTCTACATGGTTCATCCAGTGCGATCGCCGGGCGCGATGGGGCTGGTCGAAGAATTCGATCTGGTGCACGTGCTTCACCTTTCGGCGTGTTGAGGAGGAGGAAGTGTGGCGGCGTCGAAATCCTCAGTCGGAACGCCAGTGCGACTGATCACCGGTGCGCTGCCTCCACGGGAGATCCCGCAAGGATGTATTCGCCGTCGTCGCCGCTGTGCCGGCCGACGTACGCGATGGCTTGGCCTGCCCGAAGATGGTGGTCGACCGGGCAGAGGAGGCGAAGCACGACCCAGGGGCCTTCTCTCGCCTCGACGATTCCGACGGTGTACGGCCCGTCGACGTCCGGCAAAGGTGAGCGGTGCACGACGCTCCACGAGACGAGGGTGCCGGTACTTTCGGAGTGAATCGTGTTGTGCGACTCGGCGTGGCAGGCGGGGCACGTGGAAACCTGTGGGCCGCGGACGGCACCGCAGATCGAGCATCGGCGCAGCAAAAGGTTGCCCTCGGCCGCGGCGGCGAAGAAGTCGGCGCTGTCCTCGGTCGGGCGTACGGGGGTGGGGAAGTCGGTCATGCCCTGGCCTCCCGTCCGAGGATCACAGTGGAGTGGTATTCGAGGATGCCGCCGTTGCCGCTCACCATCGCGAGACCGTTGTTGGGCACTTGACGTTCGCCTCCGTCACCGCGGATCTGAATGATCGCTTCGCTGAGAGGGGTGAAGCCCCACATGTAGTAGCTCGACAGTTGGCCGCCGCCGGTGTTGCAGGGCAACGATCCGCCGGGTGCGAGATGTCCTTCGGCAGCGAACGGTCCGCCCTCGCCCTTCGGGCAAAAGCCGTAGTCTTCGAGCGTCACCAGCACGGTATAGGTGTAGCAGTCGTAGAGTTCGAGGAAATCGATGTCGGCGTGGGTCACCCCGGCTCGCGTCATCGCGTGCGCACCGGAGGCGACCGCTCCGGTTTCGAGTCCCCAGTGGGAGTCTTTGGCGAGCAGCCGTGGCCGGTGAGCTTGTCCGTAGCCCCAGACGTGGACCGGTTGCTGGGGGAGGTCGGCGGCCCGGTCGGCGCTGGTGAGCACAATCGCGACGGCACCATTGCTGACCAGACAGCAGTCCAGGCGTCGGAGTGGGTCGGCCACCCAGGGAGAATTGTGATGGTCGTCGAGGGTGATCGGCTCGCGCATCTGGGCGAGGGGGTTTGCTGCGGCCCACTGACGTTGACCGACCGCGATGGTGGCCAATTGGTCGTAGGTCGTGCCGAACGTTTCCATATGCCTACGGGTGGCCAGCGCGTAGAGAATGTTGGGTGTCACGGCGCCGCTGGCCGTTTGCCAGCCGCGGTAGCCGGACAGGTGGGTTGCCGATGAGCTCCAGGCGGCGCCGGTGCGCTTGTTCTCGCGCAGGGGGGTGTCGGCGAACACACAGACGATCGTGGAAGCGGTGCCGTCGCTGATGGCTTTGTCGGCCTGGGCCACCATGACCCCCGCGGTGGCGCCGTAGGCGTTCAGTGAGGCGAGTAGGCCGAGCTCGTGTAGGCCGAGGTCGCCGGCGAACTGCGGGGTGAGCTCTTGCTTCATTCCGGAACTGACGAGCAGTCCGTCAACGTCTTCCATGGTCAGGCCGGCGTCGGCCACTGCCCGCCGAACTGCCGCGGCGGCGAGGTCTTCGGTTCTATATCCGTAGACCTTGCCGAGTTCGCTCATACCGAGGCCAACGATCGCGGCGGAAGAGGTGGTCACGGGCATCAGCGCACCTGCAGGATGTCGCGGGCGATGATCATCTTCATGATTTCGGTGGTTCCGCCGAAGATCGTGGTGATCCGGGTGTCGGCGTAGGCGCGGGCGATCGGGTATTCGAGGACGTAGCCGTATCCGCCGAACAACTGGACACATCGATCGACGATGCGCTTGTGCATTTCACTGGCCCACCACTTGGCCTTCGCCGCATCGACGGCGGTCAGTTCGCGGCGGTTGAGCCGAAGGACGGCGTCGTCGACGTAGGCCTGGGTGACTTCGAGTTCGGTGACCATCTCGGCGATGGCGAACTGGGTGTTCTGGAACTCGGCGATCGGTTTGCCGAACGCCTTGCGCTGCTGGATGTAGTCGATGGTCCACGTGAGCGCTGCCCGTGCACCGGCGCACGCGGTGGCCGCAATGCTTATCCGCTCGAGCGGTAGGTGCGACATCAGCGCGTACAGGCCGTGCCCCTCCTGCCCGAGCAGGGCGTCCGGTCCCAGTCGGACGTCGTCGAAGCTCAACTCCGCGGTGTCCTGTGCCCGCAGGCCGACCTTCTTCAGACGTCGGCCGCGGGTGAATCCGGGGGTGCCGGTTTCGACCGCGAACAAGCTGAAGGCCTTACTGCCTGCGTCGGGGGCACTGTTGGTGCGGGCGACGACCACGACGACATCGGCGTTGATTCCGTTGCTGATGAACGTTTTCGAACCGGTGAGAATCCAGTCGTCACCGTCGCGGCGGGCGGTGGTGCGGATTCCCTGCAAATCGGAGCCGGCACCGGGTTCGGTCATCGCGATGGCGCCGATGAACTCGCCGGTGGCCATTTTGGGCAGCCACCGCTTGGCCTGTTCCGGTGTCGTGAGGTCGATCAGGTACGGCAGTGTGATGTCGGCGTGCGTGGAGAATCCGGCGGCAAGCGAGGTGGCACCGACCCGGGCGCTCTCCTCGATCATGGCGAGTCGGAACCGATAGTCCTCTACCCCCGAGCCCCCGAGATCCTCGGGAACCGGCAATCCCAGAAATCCCGGTGCGCCGGCGCGAGTCCAGATCTCGCGGGGGATGTCACCGGCCTCATCCCATTCCTCGATGTGGTCGTTGACCTCCCGGGAGAGAAACTGTCTGACGCTGAGGCGAAACGCCTCGTGCTCGTCATCGAAGAGCGCGCGTCGGGTGTAGAGATCGGACATGTCGTGGGAACCTTTCGATGGTGTTGCTCTTGCGTGTCGGCCACCCCTCGACGGCAGGTCTGTGGTTGCGGCGGTCATGCGCGCACCCGATCGACCGTGTCCTCTGCGGACGAAAGCAGCTCGGTCTCGTGCTCACCGAGGGCGGGCAGAGCGGTCACGTCCGCGGCGGTGAATGTCGAATAGCGGGCGGGCGTGGCCAGAACCTCGATGTCGCGCCCATCTTGAACGGCTCTGGCTCGCAGGCCCCGCCGGTCGAACAGCTCCGACCGGACCACCTCGCTCCAGGTGTTGATCCGCGCTGCCATCAAACCGGCTGCGGTCAGCAACTCGACCCATTCGTCAGTAGTTTTCGTGGACAGTACTTGCTCGAGGACCTTCCGCAGTGCTGCCGAATTGCTGGAGCGAGCTGCTTGATCGGCAAATCGGGGGTCGTCGAGGAGTTCGTGGCGGCCGAGGACAGTGACGAATCTGCGCCAGTGCGCTGGGACGTACGCTGCGAGCACGAGGTGACCGTCCGAGGCGGGAAAGACACCCGAAGGTTCGACGGCGACGGCACGACGTCCGGTCGGTGCTTGGGTGGAGGTACTCGCCGGGAGGTTCATCTGCAGGGTGATGTAGTTGGCGGCAAGGCTGCACGCTACGTCGTAGAGTGACACGTCCACTCGATTGACGACCCCGAATCGCTCCCGGTGGAGCAGGGCACCGAGAACTGCCTGCGCCAGGACGTGACCGGTCGCGCTGTCGACCAACTGGAACGGAATCAGGCGAGGGGCATGATCGGAGGATTGGGCGCTGAGACAACCGGATTCGGCTTGTACCGTCATGTCGATACCTGGTCGGTCCTCGAGTGGGCTGCCACCGCCGTACGCGGCCAGGGAGGCATAGATGCATCGCTCGTTCACCGCCGAGACGTCGTCGGGTCCCAGACCGTGGCGCTCCATGGTGCCGGGGCGCATTCCCTGAACGACGACGTCCGCCTGTTTCACCAACTTCCGGAAGGCGGCAGCGCCCTCCGGACTGCCGAGTTCGAGACGGACGGATTGCTTGCCGCGATTGTTCGGTGAGAAGTATGGAGTGATGTGCTCGATCCCCGGGATGGTGGTAGTAATCCGCCGAGCGGCTTCTCCTGCCGGAGGCTCGATCTTGACGACGTGGGCGCCGAGATCAGCGAGCACCTGGCAAGCCAAGGGGCCGGCGACATTTGCGGTGAGGTCGAGTACCCGAATGCCGTCGAGGGGGCGGCTGCTCTGCTGACTAGACACGTTCAGTCCTAACATTAGTGATAGCGATCGATCAGGCGACGTGGGCATGCCTGTCGACGTGCCGCTGATAGTCGGCGGGGTCATTCAGCCGATGACTGCAGGGGTCTTGTAGACGGACTGGTAGGTCAGGTAGGGCTCGATACCTTCGGGGCCGAGTTCGCGCCCGTGCCCGCTGGCCTTCACGCCGCCGAAGGGGGATCCGAGATCGAGGGTGTACGAGTTGATTCCGACGGTCCCGGTCTTGACCTGGTGTGCGATGGCGTCGGCGCGGTCGGCGTCGGTGGACCATACTGTCCCACCCAGGCCGAACTCGCTGTCGTTGGCGATTCGGACGGCCTGGGCGTCGTCGTCGTACTTGATGATCGACAGCACGGGGCCGAATATTTCCTCTCGGGCGATGGTGTCGCCGTTGTCGACGTCGGCGAATACGGTCGGAGCGACGAAGTAGCCGTCGAGGCCGGTGACAGCGCCACCACCGGTGGTCAGTCGGGCGGAGCTCGACTTACCGGTCTCGATGTAGTTCAGGACGCGTTGTTGATGGAGTGCGGTGACCATCGGGCCGATCAGGGTGCCGTGATCGAGTGGGTCTCCGACTGTGAAGGACTTCACCACGGAGGTGACGGTGTCCACGACCTCGGTGTAACGGTTCGCCGGCACGAGCAGTCGGGTGCTCGCGTAGCAGGTCATGCCGTTGTTGGGGAAGGAGGCGCCATAGAGGCCTCGGGCGAGGACGTCGAGATCGACGTCGTCGAGCACGATGCCGGCCGACTTGCCGCCGAGCTCGAGTGTGACCGGACGCAACAGGCGCCCGCAGACCTCGCCGATGGCCCGACCCGCCGGAGTCGATCCGGTGAAGGCGACTTTGTCGATATCCGGATGCGCGACCAGGTGCTGGCTGGCTTCGAGGCCGGCGGGGACGATATTGAGCACACCCGCCGGCAACCCTGCCTCTACCGCGGCGTCCGCGAAGACGAACGCGTCCAGGGCGGTTTCGAGGGCGGCCTTGAAGACGACCGTGCATCCTGCCGCGAGCGCGGGTGCGATCTTCATCATCGCCAGCGTCTGGGGGTAGTTCCAGGGGGAGATGGCCGCAACGACGCCGACCGGTACTCGAAGAAGTTCGGTGGTTCCGGTGAGGCTCGGGCGCCATTGCACCCAGGTGAGTTCTCGGGCGAGGCCTGCGTAGATGCCGAGCAATGCCGCCGGGGCGAGTCCGTTGGCCGATGCCGACAAGGTGATTGGCATGCCGTTCTCCTGGCTGCACAGCGTCGCGGTGTCCTGGCCTCGCGCAGCAAGAGCGGCGGCGAAGCGATCGAGAACGTCGGCGCGCTCGTGCGCCGGGGTGGCGGACCAGCCGGGCAGTGCAGTGTTGGCCGCGGTGACCGCTGCGTCGATGTCCGCGAGGCCGGCGGTGGCGGCGGCTCCGAGAACCTTGCCGGTGCTCGGGTCGACGACGTCCACGAGGGTGTCGGTGCCGGTGACGAACTCACCGTTGATGAACAGGTGTGGGCGGTCGAGTCCCATGGAGTCTCCTGGATCTGATGATGAAAGAAAATGAGGGCTTCGCAGTGTCGACTGGTGGTTGTGTCAGGTTTGCGGTGACTGACGATGCGGAACAGGGCACCCGGGGGCGAATGTTCCCAGCATCGTGATCTCGAAACCGTTGGGGTAGCTGCGGATACGTGGCATTTCGTAGACGTACTGCGGCTTGCGGCGTGCCGGGAGAGCGGCGACGACACGGGCACGCAACCGCAGTCCACCTGTCGAGAGGCGCCGTGCGAGCTTCCCCGGATCGCGGTAACGGAACGCCGCCAGAAGGGGCTCGTCCATCAATGCCCGGCTGAAGATATCGATGATCGGTTTGGCGAAGGCGGGGTAGAAGGACGCGAGCAAGTTCATCGTGGCGTCGGCGACCCGTCGCGCGCCGGGATCGAACGCAAAGTGCTCGGCCTCGTAGCTATCCATGAGGATCTCGAACTCCGCGTAGGAGGCTGGTATGTCCTTGATCCCCATGTGGCGGCCGAGGGTCTGGTAGTAGCGAACCGAGGCGAGCAGTTCGTCGTCCGTTAGTTGACGCCAGCCGTAGTTCTGAATCCATCGCTGGGGAACGACGACGAACGTCGCGAGGACGTAGAGGTAGTCCTCGTTCGAGATGTCGTACATGTGGTGCATCTGATTGATGCGCCGTATCGCCGCTTTTCCGTTGGGGCTGTCGAAACCTTCGAGCAGGGGAACCTCGAGCAGTATCGAGGTGTCGTCGTACCGCTTCTGGGTGTTCTGGGTGAAGGCGCCGGTCTCGTCGAGCAATCTGCCGACGCTCGGGACCGCATAGGTGCGGAACAGGGCAAAGCTTAGTGCCTGGTTCAGGTCCCAGGGGAACTCGTAGGTGGCCAGATTTCGGTAGATCTCGATGAACTCGGTTTCGGGGTCCAGGCCGATGTTGCGATTGGGCTTGCTCACGTCACACTCCTTTAGCGGTCGTTCAGCGAGTGTAAGTAGACTTACACTTTTATGCAAGGGGTCACATTTCACGAGGGGGGTGACGCATGACCGGACCCACTCGCCTGATAGAAGAGGGTGTGACTTCCGACGCCAAGAAGAAGGTGCCCACGCGAGGCGCCCAGTTGCGCTTTCTCGACGGTGGCCTGGACGTGCTCGGCAGTAAGGGGCACGCAGGATTGAGACTGGCGACCGTGTGCGAAGCGGTCGGGGCGACAACCGGCTCCTTCTACCACGCGTTCGCGAACTGGGGCGATTACACGTCCGAGCTGATTCAGTACTGGCGTACGGAAAAGAGCGGCCGCCTCATCAGTAACGCTCGGGAGATCACCGACCCGGCCAAGCGCCTGACGTTCCTGATCGACATCGGACTGCATCTGCCTCACGAGTCCGAAGCCGCGATCCGCGTGTGGGCGGCTCATGACCCGGACGTCCAGGCCATCCAGATCGAAGTGGACCAGGAACGACGACGGTTCATCGCGGACGCCTACTTCGAGGCAACGAATGACCGGGAGCTGGCCGAGCGTAACGCGACGGTGGCAATGTACCTGCTCGTCGGTTACGAGAGCGGCAGCTTTCACTCCCGAGAGGCGCTCGCCTGGGCTTTCCAGACCTTCGTCGACCAGAGCCTGTCGTAAGGCAAGCGTGAGAGGATTCGGTCAGGAACCGGCAACTCGGACTCAAAGCCGCAAGTTCTCGAGCGCTTTTCGCGCTAAGGCGGGAATCGAAACAGGTCCGTCCTCACCTACCGCCACCATGACGGCGTCACAAAGGTTGATGCAGTTCCCCGAGTGAAACGGCGCCGAAGACACCACGAACGAGGTTCGGGTAATACTGCAACAACAGTTTGTGATGTCGACGTTTGTAGTGGCTGGCGCGTGCTCTGGCCTGGCTGGCGCGGCGCCAGTTCGACCAGTGCCAGACGTGGATGAGGGCGTGTTGCACCGGACAGGCGGCGCGGCCCAAACAATCGCCGTATCTCGTTGATTGTCAGAGGTATTAGATCTCGGGTACCGGCTGGAGATCCCTTTTTTGAGCGCCGCGGCGCAGAATCGTCAGGAAGGCGGTGGCCATCGACAAGGTGATGTGCCGGTACCAGGCCGGGTACCCGCGCACCTGGTAGTGGTCGAGTCCGGTCTCGTTCTTGGTGGTCTGGAAGCACTCCTCGATCGCCCAGCGACTGCCGGCCACCCGGCCAAAATCGGCGGGTTCGGTGTCGGCGGGGCCATAGCAGATGTAGTAGGCAATCTCGTCGGGGTCGGTGATCGACCGTCGGGCCAGCAGCCAGTGACCGCGACCGCGTTCTCGCAGTGGCCGGATGTCTACGACCGCCCAGTCGTAGACCTGGGTCCGTGGGCGCCGTCGCCGCAATTGATCCGCTGCCACGCGGTCGCCGGCAGGTCGGCGATCACGGCGTGGGCTCGGCGCTGGCGCAACTCCATCGAGATCACCATCTGCGACTTCTTCAGCGGCGAGAACGTGGGCCACACCGCGGGATTCGAGCCACAGCCGGAGTCGGCCGACCTGCCCGTAGGCCTCGTCGCCGGTGAACCACCCGAACGGCACACCGGCGTCGAGGGCTCGTTCGATCATCGTCTGCGCCAGTTCGGGTTTCGTCGCGAAAGCCACCTCGTCGGCGATCCCGGCGGCCCGGCAGCGATCGCGGTCCCCGATCCAGGCCTTCGGTAGGTACAACTCCCGGTCGTTCTGCCCCTGACCCCGGTCGGAGGCGTAGGCGAGAGATACCCCGATCTGGCTGTTCTCGATCCGCCCCGCCGTGCCGGAATACTGCCAGGCCACCCCGGCCGAGCGCGTGCCCTTCTTCAAAAACCCTGTCTCGTCGACGATCAACACGCCCTTGTCAGCGTCACCGATCGTCTCGACCACGACCTCACGCACGTCGTCGCGGAGTCCCTCGCAGTCCCAGGAGTAGAAGTTCAGCAGCCGCTGCATGCCCTCCGGGCCTGCTCACCGGCCGCCTCGGCCAGTGTCCATCCGTTCTTGCGTTCGACCTCATCGAGCAGTCCGCGCATGTACGCGCCCATCCGGCGCCGCGACTCCACCCGCGAAAACCGTTGGGCGAACCGCGCACAGAACGCGGTGAACCCCGCTGACCACTCCAACACTACGGTCCGATGTGCGAGCGTCCACGCCGAGACTTCACCCCCGGAATCGCTGCCACCAATCGTTGCAGCATCGTGCTGTCGTGGGTGTTCGCTCCGGTCACGCCCACGACCAGTGGGATTCCATTCGTTTCGGACAGGACGTGGATCTTCGATCCCTTCTTACCGCGGTCGACCGGGCTGGGACCGGTCAGTGAGCCCCCCCTAATGAGAGTCAGCGAGTCCGCTCATACGGCAGACTCGTCACCGGTAGCGGCGGGCAGGTGAGCACTCTTCCCCCCTGGACCTGGAGTCCTGAAAAAGATCGTGCCCCTGCCCGT
>NZ_JANFQF010000024.1 GCF_024438035.1 Rhodococcus tibetensis | reverse complement strand
CGAGGCGATATGGCTGCGGCCCATGATCTCCGCCAACGGGGCGTACTCGAGGTTCGTCAGGCCCGGCCCCCACTCCGGGTGCGGATGAAACAGATTCCACAAACCCCGGCTACGCGCCTCCGCCTTCAACTCCTCCAACACCGGCGGCTGGAAATGCGGATCCCCCGACTCCCGCATCTGCTCCTCGTACACCGCCTCCGCCGGATACACATGCGAATCCATGAACTCCAGCAGATCGGTCTGCAACTGCTGGGCGCGATCCGAGATGTCAAACAGGGACATGGGAACTCCTGACGGGTAGTGAGGGAAACGTGGGTGTGCGCTTGTCGAGGTGACTCTGTACGCCCTCGACGAGATCGACCCCGCGGAACGCCTGCAACATCAGGCCTTCCGCGCGGGCCACGGACTCGGCGTAGGTGCCGTCCGCATCGTTCTGTAATTGGTCCTTGATAACGGCCATCGACGTCGGGGAGCAGTGCGTCGACAGCTCCTCGGCATACGCGACCGCGGCATCGACGACCGCCCCGTCCGGCACGAGGTGGTCGACGAGTCCGATGCGCAGTGCCTCCTCGACCTCCACCATGCGGCTCGACAGCAACAGGTCGGTGGCGCGGCTGCGTCCCACGAGCCGGGGCAGCAGCCAGGAGATGCCATATTCGGCGATCAGCCCACGTTGAGCGAAGGCGGTCGTGAAACGTGCAGCCGGTGAAGCGAACCGGACATCGCAGTAGAGAGCCTCGACCATGCCGAGCCCAGCCGCGACGCCGTTGACGGCACCGATGAGCGGCTTGCGCAGTTCAATCGGCACGTCGCGCGGACGACGGTCCGGCAGGTCCGTGACGTCGCCCACCGCTTGCAGGTGCGTCAGGTCCGCACCGGCACAGAACCCGCGGCCCGCCCCTGTCACGACGAGCGCACGGACCTCGGGGTCGTCCTCGGCCGCGTCGAGCAGGTCGAAGTAGCGGTCCTCGAGTTCGTCGGTCCAGGCGTTGAGTTTCGCCGGCCGGTTGAACGTCAGGACCAGGACCAGCCCGCGCCGCTCGGCGAGCACCAGGTCCTCGTTCGCACCGGTCATGCGTTTTCCAGCAGTGAGCTCTGGTAGCGGCGCATTCCGTGCAGCCAGCGGTCGTAGTCGGACCCCTTCTGCCGGTACATGCCGAGGACGCTTTCGTGGGGCAGGATCAGGAACGTTTCCCGGTCCACGGCGTCCAGCACTATGTCCGCGACCTGCGCCGGCTGCAGCACCTCCCCCGCCGAGATCACGGCCCGGGTGGCGGCAACCCCGAGCGGATCCCCCGAGTGCTCACCGGAGCGCATCAACTTGGTCTCGACCCCCATCGGGCAGAGGCAGCTCACCCGAATTCCTCGGTCGCCGTATGTGACCGACAGCCATTCGGCGAAAGCGACAGCTGCATGCTTGGTGACCGCGTACGTGGCCGAGCCGATCTGAGTGAGCAGGCCCGCCGCAGACGCGGTCGACACGAAGTACCCCTCGCCGCGCTCGATCCATGTCGGCACGAGTTGCTGGGCGGCGCGGATGTGGGCGCGGATGTTGACGTCGAAGGCGCGGTCCCAGTCGGCGTCGTCGGCATCGAGGCCCGGCGCTCCCCCGATGCCTGCGTTGGCGAAGTAGAGGTCGACCGGACCGAACTCGGTCTCTGCCCGCTCGATGATGCGTCGGATCTGCTCGGGGTCTGCGATATCGGCACCTTCGGCGAGGGCAGATCCGGGGTGCCGTTCGTTGATTCCGTCTGCGATCGCGGCGGCTGCGTTCGGATCGAGATCGGCGACCAGCACGCTCGCGCCCAGTTGGGCGAGACGTTCGGCGATCGCTCCGCCGATCCCGCCTCCACCGCCGGTCACGATGGCGACCTTCTGTGCAACCTTCACGAGGTGTCCTCTCCTTCGCCGTGCGTTGTGACTCGCGTCTCTCTTTTGTATAGTTGAATCCGTCGTCAAGTTCAAGTGCCGGGCTGTGAAGATCCCAGGCAGTCTGCCTCGACCTGACCGACACCCACCATCCGCAATTGAGGGAGACAGATGACCGACACGACCCAACTGCCCGTCCGTCCGGCAAGCCTCGACGAGCTCACCGCTTTGATCGGGAAGGAACTGGGCCCCACCGAATGGCACGAGGTCACTCAGGAACGGGTCGACGCGTTCGCCGACGCCACCGGTGACCACCAGTGGATTCACATCGACCCCGAACGCGCTGCATCGAGTCCCCTCGGCGGAACGATCGCCCACGGTCTCTACAGCCTGTCCCTCGGGCCTGCCCTGTCCGCGACCCTGCTGCGCTTCGACGGTTTCGCGCACAGTTTGAACTACGGGTACAACAAGGTCCGTTTTCCGGCTCCCGTGCCCGTGGGTTCGCGGATCCGGATGCGCGCCACCGTGCAGTCCGCCGAACAGGTCGGCGGAGGCATCCAGGTGACGATGACCCAGGTGGTCGAACGGGAAGGTTCGGACAAGCCGGTGGTCGTGTCGGAGTCGGTCGCCCGGGTGGTCGAGGCCGGTTAGCCCCCATGCAGTACGCGCCGCCCGAGGTGCGGCGGCACGTACTCGCGCGTGACCCCCTGATCAGAGCTCGACTCGGAGGCTGACGAACATGGCAAACGTGATCGATCCCGTGTGCCGCCACGCGGACACCACTCCCGACAACATCGCTCTGCGGGGTGCAGACAGCACCCTGACCTATCGAGAGCTGCAGATCGCGAGCACGACCTACGCGGCGGCGCTTCAGGCAGCAGATATCTCCCCCGGCGACCGCGTTCTCCTCGCCGCCCCGTCCGTGCCCGAGTTCGTGGTGGCGTACCTCGCGATTCAGGCGGCCGGGGGCGTGGTGGTCCCGGTGAACACGATGTCGACCCGGCCGGAAACCGAGTACGTCCTGAACGACGCCGGTGTGTCACTGGCAATCGTCTGGCACGAGCTTGGGCCCGCCGCGAGCCAGGCTGCGGCAGCGCTCGACATCCCGGTCCGGACGCTGACTCCGAATATTGTTGCGCTCGAAGGGGACCCGACCGCCGTCGTCGATCGGGACAGCGAGGACACCGCAGCCATTCTGTACACGTCCGGAACGACCGGACGCCCCAAAGGTGCGGAGCTGACCGTCGGAAACCTGCTCTCGGGCGGCGAGATCGGTGCCGAATGCAGTCGCGGTTCGAGCGAAGACCGCACGGGCACCGGGCTCCCGCTGTTCCACGTCTTCGGACAGGCCTCGGTCATGATGGCGACGTTCACCGGTGGTGGCTCGTTGTCGTTACTGGCGCGGTTCGACCCGTCGGCGATGCTGGAGGTGCTGCGTCGCGACCGCCTGACCATCATGGCCGGTGTCCCGACGATGTGGAATGCGATGCTCCACGCGGCGAGCGACGCCGAACCACAAGATTTCGAGCAGCTACGGATCGCGATCTCCGGCGGTGCGTCGCTGCCCGGAGAGGTGGCCCGTGAATTCGAGGCGCGCTTCGGGTGCACCATCCTCGAGGGGTACGGACTCACCGAAACCACCGCGTTCGGCACATTCAACGACATCGACCGCGGCGGCAAGATCGGCTACACGGGACGTGCTGTTCCCCGGATGGAGGTCAAGGTCCGGGACCACTCCGGAAACCACTGCCCGCCCGACACCGTCGGTGAAGTCTTCGTGAAGGGTCCCACGGTGATGAGGGGGTACTGGAACAGACCCGCCGACACCGCGGCCGTGTTGTCACCGGACGGCTGGCTGCGCACGGGAGACCTCGGCGCACTCGACTCGGACGGAGACCTCCGCATCGTCGACCGGGTCAAGGACCTCATCATTCGCGGCGGCTACAACGTGTATCCCAGTGAAATCGAAGAGGTTCTGTACACGCACCCCGACATCGTCGAGGCCGCGGTCATCGGTGTTCCCGACGACCACTACGGAGAGGAGGTGGCCGCGGTGGTGGCCCTCCTGCCCGGCTCACGGCTGGGCGGCACCGAGCTCACCGAGTGGACTCGCGAGCGCCTCTCCGCCTACAAGATTCCCCGCATCGTCTCGATCGTCGACACCCTCCCCAAAGGCTCGACAGGAAAAATTCTCAAGCGGTCGATCGACAGGGCCGCGCTGAGAACTGACGCCCTGACCGCAGAAGTACCTCGAAAGGTGACACCGTGACAACCGTCAACAGACAGGTCCGACTGGCGAAACGACCGATCGGCCGCCCCGACGACTCCACCTGGGAAATCGCCTCCGAACCGATTCCCGACCCGTCGGACGGCGAGTTCACCGTGCAGGTCGACTATGCCTCGCTCGATCCCGCCATGCGCGGCTGGCTCGACGACGTGAAGTCGTACGTGCCGCCCGTCCAGATCGGTGAGGTGATGCGCGCGCATGCCGTGGGCCGCGTCGTGGCGTCGAGAAATCGACAGTTTCCGGAGGGGCAGCTGGTATCCGGACAGTTCGGAATACAGGAGTTCGCCGTCTCCGACGGCCGGGGCGCGCTCGTTGTGGACGAGACACTCGCCCCGGCGCCCACGTGGCTCGGAGCGCTCGGATTCCCCGGCATGACCGCCTACTTCGGCCTCACCGATGTCGGCAAGCTCGAGAAGGGCGATGTCGTGCTCATCTCGGGAGCGGCGGGGGCAGTGGGAAGCATCGCCGGACAGATCGCCAAACTGAAGGGCGCGACGGTAATCGGCATTGCCGGCGGCCGCGAGAAGTGCGCGTGGCTCACCGAGGAGCTGGGTTTCGACGCCGCGATCGACTACAAGGCAGGACCCGTGGGCCGCGCGCTGCGGGCCGCTGCACCCGACGGCATCGATATCTATTTCGACAATGTCGGCGGCGAGATCCTCGACGCCGCACTGGGGCGCCTGCGCAAGAACGCCCGGGTCGCGTTGTGCGGTGCGATCTCCGGATACAACGCCACCGATCCGCAGCCCGGC
Source organism: Rhodococcus tibetensis (assembly GCF_024438035.1). Taxonomy (GTDB): domain Bacteria; phylum Actinomycetota; class Actinomycetes; order Mycobacteriales; family Mycobacteriaceae; genus Rhodococcus_F; species Rhodococcus_F tibetensis. Next base: position 87,467 of record NZ_JANFQF010000024.1, on the reverse strand, counting down.
CCGTCACGGTACCTCTCGTTGCTGGTCAACCGTGCCTCGATGACCGGATTCATCGTCTTCGACTATCTCGACCGGTTTGCCGAGGGCATGGAGGCGATGTCGGACTGGATTCGCAGCGGTGACATCGTGACGCGTGAGCAGGTGGAATCCGGCGGTGTCGAGGCTTTCGGCCGCACGCTCACCATGCTCTTCGACGGGGCGAACACCGGCAAGCTGGTGCTGAAGATCAGCGACAACTGACACTCCCGCCACGCACAGAATGCCCACCGCTTTCAGCGGTGGGCATTTTGTGGTCTCGGTGCCGCTCTAGTAGAACTGGGCTCCGGGAACAGCGTTCGGGTCCTTGCGGACTTCCGCCGGGTTGGTCTCGTGAAGCCGCCACGCGCAGAGGAAAGTGACCAGTCCCATCAAGGCGACGAACACGGCGACGAGCGTGGTGGTTCCGGTCTTGGCAATCAGCGCGGTCATGATGAACGGAGTACCGCCGCTGACGGTGATCGCGGCCAGTTGGTAGGCCAGAGAGGCTGCCGAATAGCGCACGTTGGGTGCGAACAGCTCACCCATGTAGGCGGCGATCGGACCGTAGGTCATGGACTGGAAGACACTTCCGACGGTGACGGCGATGAAGAACAGCACGAGGTTCTTCGTGTTGATCAGCCAGAAGTACGGGAAGGCCCACAGCACGATCATTCCGGCACCGATCAAGATCATCGGCCGTCGCCCGATCTTGTCCGACACGTGCCCCGACCACAGCACCACACCGACGGTGAGCCCGGCACTGAGCAGGGAGATCGCCAGCAGATCGTTGCGCTTCATGCCCAATTCGGCAGTGCCGTAACTGAGCACGCCGGCGATCGAAATGTAGAACAGCGAGTTGGTAGCCGCGAGAAGTCCGCACCCGAGCAGAATCTTGCGCCAGTGGTCCTTGACCGCCTGGGTCAGTGGCGCCCGGACCACCGTTTCCTTGCCTTTCTGCGCCTCTTCCTGCAGCTCGCGGAACTCGGGTGTGTCCTCGACCCTCGTCTGGATGTAGAGCACGACGGGGAACAGCAATGCGCTGGCGAAGAAGGGAATACGCCAACCCCAGCTGAGGAACGCCTCGTTCGAGATGGCGGCGGTGGCGCCCAGGAACACGAGGTTGCCGAGTAGCACACCGAACGAGACGCCCATCTGACCGAAGGTGCCGGAGAACCCTCTGCGTTTGGGACTCGCCGACTCCGTGAGCAGGAGGACGATTCCGCCCCACTGACCGCCGCACGCGATGCCCTGGATGAAGCGCAGCACCACCAGCAGGATCGGTGCAGCCACTCCGATCGAGGATGCACCCGGGAGGCATCCGATGAGGAAGGTGGCGAGGCCCATGAACAGCAGGCAGGTCACCACAGCGGGCTTGCGCCCGTACTTGTCACCGTAGTGGCCTGCGACGAGTCCACCGAGAGGCCGAGCGACGAAGCCCGCCCAGAACGTGCTGAACGACAGGAGAGTGCCCATCAGCGCCGACGAATCGGGGAAGAAGACATGCGGAAAGACAAGGGCCGCAGCGGTTCCGTAGAGGAAGAAGTCGTACCACTCGATGGAGCTGCCGACGAGGCCTGCCGCCAGCAGCTTCCGATGTGCCCGCTTCCGCTGGACGGCCGTGTCGCCGGTCGCGTCCTTACTCGGCTGCACCGCGGATGTAGTCATCCAATCACTCCTCGAGATAGGTCTGTGGGGGTTGGGCCTACGAGATGAAGTTTCAGAACCTGACGCCAACTTCAAGTCAGTGAGCGCTTGCTTAGTGTGTTTCACTTGACGTGTGATGTCAATCACTCGGCACGATCGATCTGACATATATTTGCCACGGACCCGGCCGGCCCGTGGAACCCGAGAGGACTACACATGACCGATCTGCGGGACCCCACCCTCGCGGCCGGTGAACCGTCCCGCGATGCCTCGACATCCGAGGAGCGCCTGCTCGCCGCGGCTACGGTGTTGTTCTCCGACAGAGGCTTCGAGGCCACCACCACGCGCGACATCTCCACGATGGCAGGCCTGAGCCCCTCCGCGATGTACGTCCACTTCCCATCCAAGGAGGATCTGCTGTTCCGGCTCGTATGCCGCGCCCACGAGCGCGCACTCGCGCAGGTGCTGGACGCCGTCGCACCGTTCACCGACCCGATCGACCGGGTTCGCGCGCTGGTACGCGACTTCAGCATGTTGCACGCCACAAATTTCCGTAAGGCACGCATCGCGCAGTACGAGAGCCGGCATCTCAACGCCGAACACCACGAGGTCGTGGCGCAGACGCGCCTGCAGATCCGCGTCGCAGCGATGCGGGAGGTGCGCAGGGGAATCGATCAGGGGGTCTTCCTGATTCCCGATCCCCGAGTCGCGGTGCTCGCCATCATGTCCCTCGCCGTCGACATCTGCCGCTGGTACCACCCCGACGGTGAATTCACCCCGCAAGAGCTGGGCGACATCAACGCCGACCTCGTCCTACGAATCCTGCACGCGCCCGGCTACTGAATCTCAGCGGAATCCGGCACCCGCAGAGCGTTCGTCCACATCCGCGCCAACCCCGTCGCCAACTGATCGAACGACAGGGACTTCCGTTCGCTCACGGGCCCGACGAAATAGCCGTAAGCCGTCCTGCCGACCATGGCGGAGAGCGCCTTGGACGTGAGCATCGGGTCCAGCGCCCCGTCTGCGAGGCCCCGATCCTGCAGGTCCGCAATTGCCCGGGCGTTGCGACGAAAGAAGATGCCGTCGCGCCGGCGTTCGAGTTCACGAAATTCGGGGTCTACGTGCGCCACTTGCTCGAGTAGCGCCAGTAGCCGTGCGTTTCTTTGGCATGCGTGCAGATACGCGCGGATACTGGCCTCGACGACCGCGTGCACGTCGCCCTCATCGGCTACTCGTCCCATTCCGGGGTGGAGCAGATCGTTCTGAGTCACCTCGACGACAGCCGCAAAAATCTGTTCCTTGTTGGCGAAGTAGGTGTAAAAGGAACCCGTCGAAAGCCCAGCCTCCTTGCTGATGTCGACGAGCCGAGCATCGAGATAGCCCTCACGCTCGAACACCACTCGGGCGGCGGCGACCAACCGGTCACGAGTGCGGACCCCTCGGGCCGTCACCGGTGGCTCCCGGAGGACGGTCGCGTTCGCCATCGAGGGCGAACCTTCCACTCCCCGTTCGGGGAGCACTTCCCCACCGTTGGAGTTCTTCATACCCGAGTAATACTTGAATTCGGTGTCAGTTTCAAGGTGTCGAACTACCGTGCGGATGCCGCGACGTGCTCGGAACACGTCAGGACGACTGGCGCGCCGTCGGTGATGGCAATGGTGTGTTCGCTGTGAGCGGTACGAGATCCGTCGGCGGAGCGGATGGTCCACCCGTCATCGTCGTAGATGATTCTGTCGGTGCTGTGGGCGAACCACGGTTCGAGCGCAAGGGTCAATCCGGGCTGCAGCCGGGGACCTCGTCCCGCGCGTCCCACGTTGGAGACGTGTGGGTCTTCGTGCATGGTGCGCCCGATTCCGTGGCCGCCGAACTCTGTGTTGACCGAGAATCCATAGTCGGCGGCCACGGCCCCGATCGCCGCGGAGATGTCGCCCAAGCGGTTACCGGGCAACGCAGCGGCAATCCCTGCCGCCAAGGCACGTTCGGTAGCTTCGATCAGCCGCTCATCCTCGGCTCGCGGGACACCGACGATCACACTCCGCGCTGAATCGGCGGCCCACCCATCAATCGACACCGCGATATCCATGCTCAGGAGGTCCGAGTCACGCAGTGAATAGTCATGCGGCAGCCCATGCAGCACTGCATCGTTGACCGACAGGCAGATGACGTTGCGGAACGGACCCCGCCCGAACGACGGCGCGTAATCCCAGTAGCACGACTGGGCGCCGCGTTGGGCGATCAGCTGGCGGGCGCGGTGTTCGAGGTCGAGTAGGTTCACCCCCGGCTCGGCCCGGCGGGCGAGGTCGTCGAGCAGCTCGGCGATGAACGCGCCCGTGACGCGCATCGCTTCGATCTCACGAGGTGTCTTCAGTTCCAGCACAAGTTTTCCTCTCCACCCGACCCGATGACCGGTATTAAAATACCATCGTAGCCGAGGGGTCGGTATTTTCATACCGCCTTCGAGTAGACTGGTGGAATGGTGCGTCTCCCGCTCACTCCTGCCCAACTCGCGGCCGGTCAGCGCCTGGGCGCGCATCTGCGTCAAGCCCGAGGCGATCGCACGCTCGTCGAGGTGGCGCAGGCGACGGCGATCTCGCCGGAAACTCTGCGCAAGATCGAGACCGGCAGAATGCCGACTCCGGCATTCACAACCATTGCAGCACTGGCCCGTACCCTCGCCGTGCCCCTCGACGACCTTGCGCATATCTGCCTTGCCCGCGCCGACCTCCAGGAGACCGGCTGACTCAGGCTCGCACCGACTCTGTTCGCGGAACACTGCATCGAGGCTTAATAAGCGATCACATTCTCGAAGTATCGCCGCGGCACCTCCACCAGCATCTCGGAGATCATCGTCTCCGTGACACCCCGCTCGCGCACGTACGGCAGCACGTCGTTCTCGATGTGGAGGTAGTGCCACTGCGGTAGCGCTGCCATGAGGTTCGGGTCGATCCAGTCGATGTAACAGGATGCGTCCTGGGACAGCACCATCTGCCCGGCGAACCCGCGGCGGCACATTTCGATGAGCGTGTCCGCACGCGCCTCGAAGGTGGTGTCCAGATTGATCCCGAACCGGTCCATCCCGAGGATGAACCCTTGCTCCGCCAAGCTCGTCAGGTGCTCGACGTCCGTCGTGTCACCACTGTGTCCGAGGACGATCCGGTCGGGCCGCACGCCCTCCTCGTCGCACATGACCCGTTTGACGTGCACGCCCGCGGTGCTGCCCGGATGGGTATGCACGGTGATCGGCACACCGGTACGCCGATGCGCCTTCGCCACCGCCCGCATCACCCGCTCGACGCCGGGCGTCAAACCCTGTTGATCGATGGCGCACTTGAGCAGCCCTGCCCGGACCCCGGTGTCGGCGATTCCCTCTTCGATGTCCTTGACGAACATGTCGACCATCGGGTCGGGAACCTCGGCGCCCACCATGGCGTCGAGCGCGGGACCTCGATAGTGGAAGAAGAACGGCACATCGTCATACGTGTACAACCCGGTGGCCGCAACGATATTCAAGTCCGGGAGCTGTTCGGCCACGCGCTGGATGCGCGGGATGTATCGGCCGAGGCCGACGACGGTGGGGTCGACGATCGTCCGGACCCCCTGCGCGGCCAGGGCACGTAGCTTCGCCACGGCGTCTGCGACGCGCTCGTCCTCACTCCCCCACTCCTCCGGATAGTTCTGCTGCACATCGGGAGTCAGCACGAACACGTGCTCGTGCATGTAAGTACGACCGAGTTCCGCGGTGTCGACAGGACCACGGACAGTGTTGATACGGGTCATGAGTGCTCTCTTCCTGGTCGGACGGACTCGGCGGGGCTGCCAGGCGAGATCGACCCCGGCACATCCTCACGTCCTCTCACCTGTGACGACCGTCATAGCGCTGACCGCTCACAGTAGAGCGCAATTGAATCTGACGTCAACATTCAGTGGAAGTCCACCCGGGAGTGCGGGAGGGCAATTCTAGTTTCCGGCCGCCGCCGCCTGGATCGGCGCCATGTCGAAGTAATCGCGCCACGCGGCGATCTTGCCGTCGGCGATCTCGAAGACGCCGACGACCGGCAACTCCACCCTGGTGTCATTGATGTCGAACACGTCGACCCGTTCGTTCATGATCACACCGCTCCCGTCCTCCCCGCCGGCACTGCCGACCTGACGGTGCACCCGGAATTCGATGCCGCCGAAAGCGGCGACGAAACCCGTCACAAACTCACGGATCGCGTCCCGCCCGCTGACCGGCTCCATCGGAATATTGTGATAGACCGCGTCTTCCGTGAAATACTCGGCGATCGCGGCCGGGTCGGGGTCGGACCATTCGGCGCAGAATCGGGTGACCAGCTCATCGGGGGTCATCGGCATTCCCTTCGGTTGCGTACGGTTCGATGATGGCCATGACCGACTGGATCGCTCCGGCCGGGATGTGGAAATGCTCGGTGATGCGGACCGTCGTGACCTCGGTGGGCGCAACCCCGAGGTCGAGCAGGAACCGCGCCACCACGTTCTCGCCCCACTCGTGGAACGAGAGCTCGCGAACTGCCTGGATGGCCTGGTATTGCGGCCCGTTCTCGAGTTCGTCCCGGATGAACGACCCCGAGTCGCCGGTGCGCTGACCGTTCTCCACACGCCAGGCGGTGTCGGCGAGCCGTACCTTCGTCGCGTCGTGGCTCACGAGCGCGTCGATGTAGGCGCGGGCCATCGCAACGCGTCCGCTGTCGGCGGTGTCGGTAGCGTGTTCGGCGATCGCAGCGAGGAGTGACTGCGCCAGCTCCGGCCGGCAGATCACCAGATCGGGGAGATACGGATGAGACTCGTTGTACTGCAGCGGCATTCCGTCGATACGTGAGCAATGCAGGCCCGCGGCCGCGGCGACACCTACCGGAGCCGCCGAGTCCCATTCCCACTGTCCGCCCGCATGCACGTACGCGTCCACGTCACCCCGCAGCACGGCCATCGCCTTGGCACCCGCCGACCCCATGGTCCGAACCTCCGCGCCGATCTGCGTCGCTACGGCGTCGATGAATGCCGGCGGCCTACTGGCACTCACCACGATGCGCGGTCGCGCCGGGAGTTCCTCGGCGTGCACTGCGCGGCTCCCGTCGTCACTCGCGTACACCGCCCCCAACGCCGGTTGGGACACCGCGGCGGCGGTGATGCCCCGGCCACGCTCCCACAACGCGACGTGCACGGCCCAGTCCGAGTGCCCCGGTGACCCGTATTCCTTCGAGCCGTCGAGGGGATCGACGATCCAGACCCGATCGCTGTCGAGTCGCGACCGGTCGTCGGCCGACTCCTCGGAGAGAACGGAATCCCCGGGACGCTCGGCCGCCAGTTTCCCGGAGATGAACGCGTCGGCGGCAACGTCACCGCGCCGGCCCAGCTCACGCCCGTCCGCGGATCCGAGTCCGGCAGCACGGATGTCCAGCAACAAGGCACCTGCACCGGAGGCGATATCGGCCGCGAGCCGCGCGTCAGAGGTCACGTCTCAACAATTCCATAATCTTCGCCGCTTGTTCGCTCGGCGTGCCGTCCTCCGGCCGGAGTACGAGTTCAGCTTCCCCGGGTGCCTCGTACGGGTCGTCGACTCCCGTAAACCCCTTGATCTCCCCGGCCCGCGCCTTCGCATACATTCCCTTGGGATCGCGGGCCTCGCACTGCTGCACCGGGGTGTCGACGAACACTTCGATGAAGTCGACCCCCGCCGCCCGATGCTCTGCGCGCACGCGCTCCCGATCTGCGCGGTAGGGACTGATGAGAGAGGCGATCGCGACGACACCAGCGTCGGCAAGCAGCTGCGCCACCGCACCGACCCGTCGGACGTTTTCGGCGCGGTCCGCGGCACTGAAACCGAGATCGGAGTTGAGCCCGTGTCGCAGGTTGTCGCCGTCGAGCCGGTACGCGGGCACGCCGGAGGCGACCAGCCGACTTTCGAGTTCGACCGCGACGGTCGACTTCCCCGAAGCCGAGAGGCCGGTGAGCCACACGGTGCGTCCGCGGGTGGGCCGTTCCTCGCGCGACACCGCCGCCGCGTGCCACACCACTTTCGCCGGGGACAGCGTCGGTCCGGTGATCATCCCTGCCGCGACGGTGTTGTTCGTGGTCTCGTCGACGAGAATGAAACTGCCCGTCACGTGGTTGCGGCGGTAGGGGTCGAACATCAGAGGTTGTGACGTCTTCAGCTGAACTCGGCCGATCTCGTTGAGCGAGAGCGACCGTGCCGTTTCGTCGCGGTGCAGCGTGTTGACGTCGAGCCGATAGTCGAGGCGGGCCACCGTGGCCCTGACGGCCCGGGTGGTGTGGAGCAGCGTGTACCGCGCGTCCGGATCCAGGGCAGCCTGGTCACTGAACCAGCACACCATGGCGTCGAGTTCACTGCCGACGAGAGGCCGGTTGTTGGGGCGGCACAACACGTCACCGCGGCTGACGTCCAACTGATCGGCAAGCTGGACACACACCGCGGACGGCGCGAAGGCCTCGTCGAGGGCGGTTCCGCCCGGCCCCCAGATGGCGCTGACCGTGGAGGTGAACCCCGACGGCAGCACCACCACCTCGTCCCCCGGCTTGAGCACTCCGCTGGCGATCGTGCCTGCATAACCCCGGAAGTCGTGCAGCGTGGAATCCGTCTGGCGTTGTGGCCGGATCACATACTGCACCGGGAATCGCGCGTCGATGAGATTGCGGTCGGAAGCGACGTGCACCTGCTCGAGATGGTGCAGTAGTGACGCACCCTCGTACCAGGACATGTTGGCTGTCCGCTGCGCGATGTTGTCGCCGCGCAACGCCGAGACGGGGATGAAGGTGAGGTCGTGCACTTCCAGTTTGATCGCGAACTGCCGGAACTCTTCCTTGATCTCTTCGAAGCGCTCCTCCGACCACCCCACCAGGTCCATCTTGTTCACGCACAGCACGAGGTGCGGGATCCCGAGAAGGCTCGCGATGAAAGCGTGCCTGCGGGTCTGCTCGAGCACCCCTTTCCTGGCGTCGACGAGAATTAATGCCAGGTCTGCGGTCGAGGCACCGGTCACCATGTTCCGGGTGTACTGCTCGTGCCCCGGAGTGTCCGCGATGATGAATTTGCGGTGCGGGTTCGCGAAGTAGCGGTGTGCGACATCGATAGTGATGCCCTGCTCTCGTTCGGCGCGGAGGCCGTCGGTGAGCAGAGCGAGATCGGCGTGCTCGTCGCCGCGTTCGCGGCTGGTCCGCTCCACCGACTCGAGTTGGTCCTCGAAGACCGCCTTGGAGTCGTAGAGCAGACGGCCTATGAGAGTGGACTTTCCGTCGTCGACACTTCCCGCCGTCGCGACCCGGAGAAGCTGCGGCATCAGAAGTACCCTTCCTTCTTGCGATCCTCCATGCCGGCCTCGGAGATCCGGTCGTCCGCGCGGGTCGCCCCACGCTCGGTCACCCTGCTTGCCGCCACCTCGGTGACGACGGCCTCGGCGGTGGTCGCCGACGATTCGACGCACCCCGTGCAGGTGGCGTCGCCGACGGTCCGGAACCGCACGAGCGCCTCGTACGGTTCGTCGCCCGGCAGCAGCGTCAGGAAACGGGTGCGCGCCAGAAGCATTCCGTCGCGCGGCACCACCTCGCGACGATGCGCGTAGTAGAGAGCGGGAAGGTCGATGCCTTCCTCGCTGATGTACTGCCAGATGTCGAGTTCGGTCCAGTTCGACAGCGGAAAAACCCTGATGTGCTCACGCTTGCGATGCCGGCCGTTGTACAGACTCCACAGTTCCGGGCGCTGCGCCCGAGGCTCCCACTGCCCGAACTCGTCACGGAAGCTGAAGATCCGCTCCTTCGCGCGCGCCTTCTCCTCATCTCTGCGGGCACCGCCGAAGACGGCATCGAAGCCGTTGTCCGTGATGCCGCGCAGGAGCGCCGTGGTCTGGAGTCTATTTCGGCTGGCACGCGCTCCCGTCTCTTCACTGACGCGGCCCGCATCGATGTCGTCCTGCACGCTCGTCACCACCAACCGCAGGCCGAGTCGCTCCACCGTGCGATCACGGAACTCGATCACCTCGTCGAAATTATGCCCCGTGTCCACGTGCATGACGGCGAAAGGGACCGGCGCAGGCCAGAAGGCCTTCGCGGCCACGTGGAGCATCACCACCGAATCCTTCCCACCGGAGAAGAGCAGAACCGGACGCTCGAACGTCGCGGCCGCTTCACGAAAGATGTGCACTGCCTCCGCCTCGAGCGCGCCGAGATGCGACAGCTCGTAGACGGGCGGTGCCGTGGATGAGGTCATGGAGCGACTCCTCGTCGCGAGAGCCATACCGAGCCGGTTCATATTTGGACCGACCCGGTCGAAAAGGACCACTCGACAATAGAACGTGTTTCAGAACTTGGTCAATGCCTCGCCTCGCGAGAGCGACGTCCTCCCACCTCCTGAGTGATCGCGTCCGCGGCCACTGCGAGCGCTCTGCCTCGACGGGCGATGTCGGCCGATGCGAGCTCAGCACCCACATACAGCGTGAGCACCATGGCCTGATGGCCCTCGGCGTCATACGTCGGCGCGGCGATCAGGCTGACGGGATGCATCGCCCCGGGATCGGTATGTTCGGCATCGAGATGCACTCGCTCTCCCAGGCTGGACACCATCTCTCCGAGCACGTCGCGTAGTTCCGGTGGCAGATCGTGTGCGGCGACGCCGGCCATCAATGTGTGCAGGCGTTGACCGACCGGAGTAAGGGTTTCGACGAGGTATCCCGTCCGCGCGCATTCCTCGACCACCTTGCGCAACCGATCCCGATCGAGACGAACCGGCAGGGTCGGTTCTCGCCGCAGCCACGCCTGCAGGGCTTCTTCGCCGTCCCACAGCACGTACATCAGGCCGACGGGCGGCGCGAAGGGATACATCTCCCCCACCTTGGCGGCGGCCCGCACGCCGGGAGGACTCGTCAGTTCCAGGACTGCGATCCGGTCACCGACGACTGCGGACGCGGTGCATGTCGTCTGATACTCGGCACTCAGGGCCGAAAGATGTCTGCGTGCCACCGGGCCGGCCGCGAACCCCTGCTGCGCCGCCCGCCCCGCCGCGATCAATGCGGGACCGAGTCCGTAGGACTTCGTGGCCGGATCGCGGACCAGATAGCCGCCGCGAACAAGTTCGGCGAGGATGCCCAGGCACGTCGGCTTACTGATGTCGAGGGCGCGCGCGAGTTCGGACAGGCCGAACCTGCGCTCTTTGCGGGACACCAGGAAGTCGAGCACCTGCACCACCCGTTCCGTCGGCGGCGACCGTCGCCCCTGGACTCTGTCGACGCCGTCGTCCATGGCTGCCATTGACCACTCCTTAGAACACGTTCTATTGTCGGTCCATCACGTTCTACCACGCAGGTACATATATGTACCACCCCCATCGTGAGGAGCACGGCGTGCTGACCGACCCATTTGCCGACGCCATGGCCGAGGCCGAGAAACTGATCGAGACCGCCCCCCACATCCGGACCGAGCAGGATCTACTCGAGGGCTACCAGTACCTCGCGGGCGGAATCCTCGCAACAACTCACGCAGCCTGGGCCACCGAACAATCCCACCCGACCTTCATCTCCGGCACGGGGCCCTACATGAAGATGGGCCTCGACAACCCCGACACCCTGTACTTCGGCGCACGGATCCGAGACGACGTCGACTACGTCGTCACCGGCACGAGGGGCACCACCGCAGACCTCAGTTTCCAGATCCTCAGCGGAAATTACACGGCCGCAAACGTTCCCGGCAGCGTCACCGCATTCGACGACAGGGAGATCGATATTGCCCGCGACGGCAGCTTCGAGGTCCGGTTCGGCCCCGGGGTCGACGTGGACGCGAGTCGGCGCAATTTCTTTCCGCTCGCGCCGGGCTCCTCACAATTGGTGGTCCGTGAGGTCTACAGCGACTGGAGTCAACGACGCGGAACGATTCGGATCGCGCGCGCCGACACGAGCGGTAACGCCCCGGATCCCCTCACCCGGGAGTCGGTGGAGAAGCGCTATGCACGAGCAGGCAAGGCTCTCGTCTCGCGGGTCAAGACCTGGTTGCAATTTCCCGAGTGGTTCTACCTCAACCTACCGGTCAACACGATGACCGAACCCCGGCTCACACCAGGCGGATTGGCCACCCAGTACTCCTCCGTCGGGCACTACGACATTTCCGAGGATCAGGCCATCATCATCACCGTCCCGCGGGCCGACGTTCCCTACCAGGGGTTCCAGCTCGGCAGCATGTGGTACATCTCCCTCGACTACATCAACCACCAGACCTCCCTGAACGTCTCGCAGTCGCAGGTAGACCCCGACGGAATGATTCGTCTCGTCGTCAGCGGGACCGATCCGGGAATCACCAACTGGATCGAGACGACCGGGCACGGTCGCGGCTATCTCCAATTCCGTTGGCAACGTGTTTCTCGAGAACTGACCGAGGCCGACGGACCGCGAATCGAGGTCGTCCGGACGGACGAGGTCCCCGGAAAACTTCCGTACTACCAGTCCAACGCCATCACACCCGACGGCTATGCCGCGCGGATCGCCGCGCGGCAAGCCGCTGTCGCGGGTCGGATGCTGGGATGAGCGCCGCCGTGATCGACGGTAACCTGTTGCGCGATAAGGTAGTCGTGATCTCCGGTGTCGGCCCCGCCTTGGGTCGCACGCTCGCGGTGCGGTGTGCGCGAGCCGGCGCCGACCTGGTCCTCGCTGCTCGCACTGCTTCCCGGCTCGAGGAGGTGGCCAAGGACATCATCACGCTCGGCCGCCGCGCGGTGACGGTCCCGACGGACATCACCGACCACGCCTCCGCGGAGAATCTCGTCTCCGCGACAGTCGATGCGTACGGCCAGGTTGACGTACTCGTGAACAACGCGTTCTCGGTCCCGTCGATGAAATCGCTGGCGCGGACCGACTTCGATTCCATCCGCAGCAGTTTCGAGCTGACCGTGCTCGGCGCGCTCCGTCTGACGCAGCTCTTCACCCCCGCTCTGGCCGAATCTTCCGGAGCGGTGGTGAACGTCAACTCGATGGTGCTCCGACACTCGCAGGAACGCTACGGCAGTTACAAGATGGCCAAATCCGCCCTCCTGGCTATGTCACAATCACTCGCGACCGAACTCGGACCGCAGGGAATCCGAGTGAACTCCGTTGCGCCCGGATATATCTGGGGTGAGACGTTGAAGCAGTACTTCGCGCACCAGGCCGACAAGTACGGGACGACTGTGCAGCAGATCTACGAGCACACTGCCGCGGGCACCGACCTGAAGAGACTTCCCGAGACCGAAGAAGTCGCCGACGCCGTCATCTTTCTCGCGTCGCCGATGGCACGCGCCGTCACCGGTCAGTGCCTCGACGTCAACTGCGGCGAATTCCATCACTAGCGAGAAAGAACCGGAGCACCATGAGTGAGCGCACCACTGTCGGCACGGTCGAGGACCTCCACGAGTCCGCTACCCGCATGACCGGACTGACCGACTTCGGCCCCGACGACTACACCGACGCACTCGGCGTCCTGCTGGACTCCTACGCCACCGACGAGCAACTGACACCGCTCGGCAGCAAGGTCGCAAGGGTCTTCCTCCGCGGCGCACTCGTGGCCCGGTTGCTCAGCGAGGCCGAATGGACGCAGCACCCCGAGTACGCCGACGTTTCGATCGATCGCCCCATCTTCGTCACCGGGCTGCCTCGGACCGGAACCACCGCACTGCACCGGCTACTGACTGCGGATCCGTCGCATCAGGGACTCGAGATGTGGTTGACGGAAATGCCGCAACCGCGGCCGCCACGGGAGACGTGGGCGTCGAATCCGGTGTTCCAGAAGATCGAGGAAGGCTTCAGCCGACATCACATCGAACGACCCGAGTTCATGGGTGTGCACTACATGTCCGCGAGCGAGGTCGAGGAATGCTGGCAGCTCCTCCGCCAGACCTACACATCGATTTCGTACGAGTGCCTAGCGCATCTCCCGACGTACTCGCGGTGGCTCGCAACCCAGGACTGGACCAACGCCTATCAGCGGCACAAGAAGAACCTGCAACTGATCGGACTCCCCGACCGCGACCGCCGCTGGGTGCTCAAGAATCCCAGCCACCTGTTCGCCCTCGACGAGTTGCTCGCGGTGTACCCGGATGCTTTGGTGATCCAGACGCACCGGCCCCCGCGCACTATCGTTCCCTCGATGTGCAGCCTGGCCGAGCAGGCGACGGACGGATGGTCGGAGAAGTTTCGCGGCCGCGTGATCGGTGAGAGCCAGCTCGAATTGTGGGCGCGCGGACTCGACAAGTTCACCGAAGTGCGGGCCAAGCACGACCGCGCCCAGTTCCTCGACGTCGACTACCACGACTTCGTGGCCGATCCCCTCGGGACCGTAGAGGGCGTCTACACCCATTTCGGTCTCGAGCTCAGCCCGTCGGCGCAGTCGGCCATGGAGGCCATGCATGCCGAGAGCCGCACAGGCGACCGCCGGCCATCCCACAGGTACACCCTCGAGGAGTTCGGGCTGACGGCTGAACAGGTTGACGAGCGGTTCGCCGACTACCGGTTCAGCTCTACCACGTGACGGGATAGTCGAGGATCGACGACGCCGCCCGCGCCGCGACGAGGGGTCGCGGCGACAACGGCAGCATGAACGTCGGTGCCGCCGTCGGTGCGGGCGTCGATACTCGCGCCGGCTCCGAGTCGATAGCTTCGTCGACCTCGGGCTCCGTACCCGACTCGAGATCCAGTACATCCAGCAGAGATATCAACGACGTCGCGATCTGATCGCCCACCTGCGTAAACGCCGCCTCGCTCAGTCCGACAGGGTCGCTGATGTTCGGGTTCTCGACGGGCCCGAAGTCCCGTCTCGCAACGGCGAGTTCAGCCACCGTCCGGGCACCGGTGTCACTCGCGATCCGATGGGCTTCCCGCAGCGTGAACGTGCAATGGCTCGTACCGAGGACCAGTTCCATCGAGCGATCCCGGATCTGCTCGGTCATCGTGAGAACGAGGTCTGCCCTCTTGATCATCTCGGGGCGCAGGCGTCGTGCGGTGAACCCGTCGGCGTTCGCCCCCAGTCCCTGCACCACGCTCGCCGCAATCGGCTCGATGGGAAAGCCCACCAACGCCCGCACGCCGGCGCTTTCGGCAGTGAGATGTGGAACCCCGCGGTCCACGGCATAGGCGTGCGTCAACCGCTCTGCGATCGGCGAACGGCAGACGTTGCCGCTACATACGAACAGAACGTGCATGAGGGCACCCTAACCAGCAATGCCGTCAGGAGACAGACCGAAGTCCACTGGCCGAGCGGTCTGTTTTCGTCGTTCAGTCATGAGTCGTGCGGAATTCATCAATTCGCAGCCTTGCCGTCACCTTCACCCGTAAATGCCCAGTTCGGCGCACACTCGAAGGGGTGACCGCGACGCGCGCGATCTACGTCACTTCTTTCCCGCCGATACGTCGCCGTCAGCACGGCTGCCCGAGCGGCAGAATCACACGCCGTATCGACAGCGCGGCCATATAACCGACAATCAGAGTGACCAGGTCCTCGACAAGCGCTTCCAGTTCTGGCATGGACCGAATGGACGGTGGCGCATCGAAGGTGGTGGTGACGTCGTCGACATCTGCGGCGCTGGTGGCGACACCCTCGTACGTCACAACCCCGACCCGGGGGCCGGCCGCTGGTCGACGACCCGCTAGTCCCCTTCGGTCAGGGTGAGTCCAGCGGAGATGCCGTGTCTGCCTACAGCAGACAATGGCCGATCGAGTGCCCATGCGGCGGTAGTACTGACGTCATGACCACAGCCGCACTTCCCGATCTCAACTACCGCGACCTGCTGGCAGACCGCCTTTTCCGTCAACGGACCATCCTCCTCACGGGCGAGGTGGACGACGCCATGGCGGAGCGTGCCTGCTCCGAATTGGTTCTCCTCGCCGCCGCCGACCCCAAGCGCGACATCATCATCTACATCAATTCGCCTGGTGGTTCCGTGTTCGCGGGACTGGCCGTCTACGACACCATGAAACTGGTACCGAATGACGTGGTGACGGTTGCCATGGGTTTTGCGGCCAGCATGGGGCAGGTGCTCCTCTGCTCCGGGACGCAGGGCAAGCGGATCAGCTTGGCGCACAGTCGGATCATGATGCACCAACCTTCGGCGGGAATCGGCGGAACCGCGGTCGACATCGCCATTCAGGCCGAAAGCCTCGAGCGGATGAAACGCCAATCCCAGCAGATTCTCGCCGATGAAACCGGCAGGCCTGTCGAGGAGATCGCGGCCGACAGCGATCGCGATCGCTGGTTCACCGCAGACGAGGCCCGTGAGTACGGGATCGTCGACAGGGTCGTGTCGACCTTCGCCGAGATCGCCCCACACACCACCGCTCCTCGGATAGGACTCTGACCAATGTCCCAGTACACCATCCCGAATGTCATCGAGCGGACGCCGACGGGTGAGAGGTCGTTCGACATCTTCAGCCGCCTGCTCAACGAACGGATCGTCTTTCTCGGCACGGAGATCGACGACGGCGTCGCGAATGTGGTGATGGCCCAGCTACTCCACCTGCAGGCCGACAGCTCCGATCGGGAAATCGGCCTGTATATCAACTCACCCGGTGGGTCCACCACGGCGATGCTCGCCATCTACGACACGATGCAGTTCCTGCGGCCGACCATCGCGACGTTCTGCATGGGACAGGCCGCGTCGGCTGCCGCCGTACTCCTGGCCGCCGGAACGAAGGGACACCGCCACGTCCTCGCGCATTCCCGAGTTCTACTGCATCAACCGTCCACTCAGGGCAGCGGCACGATCTCCGATCTCGCCCTGCAAGCCGCCGAGATACTGCGGGTCCGTTCGCAGACCGAGGAGATTCTCAGCAAGCACAGCGGGCAGAGCGTCGACCGTCTCCGCCAGGACACCGACCGGGACCGGATATTCAGCGCCCAGGAAGCCATCGACTACGGGGTGGCCGACACGCTGATCACCACGGGAAAGGAGAATTAGGCCGCGAGCATTGTGGGGGCGCGTCGGCCGGTGTTCCTGTTCACGGCACCGAGCCGGCGCCCCGACCGGAAGAGTAGGTGTTCGACGGGCATCCCGAGGGCGCCGCACACAGCACGCAGGATCTCCGACGACGGTTCCTTCTTGCCCCGTTCGATCTCGGACAGGTACTGCTTGGACATGCCGACTTCTGCGGCGACGTCTTCGAGGCTCCGGTCCTGGTCGCGTCGCTCCTCCCGGAGCACTCGGCCATAGAGCTCACGCACCAACGGTGCGGGTTCGGGCCCAGTGGCTTCTCGCTCCGGGTCCGCCCTGACCAGCGTCAGTCTGTGCTGCGCTTCCATGCCTCCGGAGTCTTCCAGATGACGCTCCCGCTCGCGGCGGAGTTCGCCGACAGCGGACAGCGCCCTCAGTAACGCCCCGAGACGAGCGCCCGGGGTACCAACGGATCGCGCGGTGTCACGATTGACCGAGCAGGTGGTTGCCGAGCAACTCGGCGACGCGCTCGGGTGCTTCGTCGGGGATCCAGTGACTGACCCCGTGAAGCACCTCGAAGGTGTACGGGGCATCGACGAACTGCGCCGTGAGTTTCGGACCCACCGGGCCGATCGCTGTATCGCCGTCACTCCACACGAAGAGGGTGGGTACGCGGACCTTGTCGGTCAGCGAACCAGGTGACGCGAAAGGGATTGCCCGGTACCAGTTCAGCGCCCCCTGCGCCCGCGATCGGTCGCGCATGGGCTCGAGATCGCGCTTCGCCTCGTCCGCGGATTGACCGCTCGCAAGAAGCACCCGGTACGCGGGACCGTCCGGCGCGATCACCCGCTCCGGAATCCACGGCAGCTGGAAGGCCACCATGTACCACGATTTCAGCAGCTGACGGCTGGTGAGCACCGCGCGCCCGAACGCAGCGGGGTGCGGCACCGACAGCGCGGTCAGCGTGCGTACCAGTTCTGGCTGTGACGTGGCCAGTCCCCACGCCACTGCGGCACCCCAGTCATGGCCCACGAGATGAACCGGGCCCAGTCCCGCCTGTTCGATGAGAGCGGCGATGTCCTTCTGTAGCTCCGACATTCGGTACGCCCACCGGGCCCGAGGCCGCGCCCCGGGCGAATACCCGCGCTGATCCGGCGCCAAAGTACGCACACCACGCCGGTGCAGCAGCGGCGCCACCTTGTTCCACGATCTCGAATCCTGTGGGAAACCGTGGAGCAGCACCACCGGGAGTCCGTCGATCGGCCCCTCGTCGCGGACGTCGAAAGTCAACCCGTCCCGGGTGAACGTGGTGACGCGTTCGTGCCCTGTCATCGATCCATCATCACACGGTCACCGGTTTCCGCACCCGACATCCCTGCGCGCAGGAACTTGCCCGTCTTGCGCACGCCGAAGCCACCGGTGAATTCTCCGTCCCGGTAGACGAGCTTGCCGTTGATCACGGTGGCGACAGCAGCGGCGTCGCTGCGGTTGACCATTCTTCGCAGGCCGCCGTACTCGGGAACCTCGGCCTCGAACAGTCCGTCGACCGTGCCATCGAGTCCGGCAGGGTCGATCACGACGAGGTCCGCACGATCGCCTTCCCGCAGATGACCGGCATCGATCCCGTACCAGTCGGCCAGCTCGCCGGTGAGGCGGTGCACCGCCCGCTCGACCGACAGAAACGGCTTGCGATCGGACTGGGCTTCCTTGACTCGCTTCAGCAACCGGATGGGGTAGTTGTAGAAGGCCATGTTGCGCAGGTGCGCGCCGGCGTCCCCGAAACCCATCTGTACACCGGAACTGGCGGCCAGCTTCTTCGCGAACTTCGGCCGGTGATTGGCGATGGTGGTCCGCCACCGCAGGTCCGTGCCGTACTTCACGACGAGGTCGAGGTAGGCGTCGACCGGATGGACACCGCGCAGCTCACCGACCGCACCGAAGGTGCTGCCGATCAGCGTCTCGTCGGGGCATCCGACGATGACGGCGTCGTAGAAGTTGCGGTGCCAGATACGCGGGCTGAATTTGTCGTCGTACTCCTTGCGGAACTGGCGCCGGTAGGATTCGTCCTGCAAGAGAGCGTTGCGCTCCACCTGGTCTTTGAGATGCAGCGCGGCCGCGCCCGCGCCGAACTCCTCGAACACCACAAGATCGATGCCGTCCGCGTACACGGTGAACGGCACGGGCAGGTGCTGCCACTTGAAGTCGGTCTTGGCGAATCTGTTGAGCAGCGGGGCAGCACCGAGCATGAAGTACACGATCGGCGGATACGCCTTGGAATCCGCTGCGGAGAGGAGCGAAGTCTTGAGGGGTCCGCGGCGGCCGAGACCCGAACTCTCGGCGAAGAACCCCAGAATGTTGGGGTGGAGGTTGATGGTCGGCGCGCTCTGCAGGATCTTGCCACGCTCACGCAGGATCCGGTTGAGGAAGCGGAACTCCCGCCACCTAGCGTAGGTGGAAGGTAGTGAACGCGAACGATATTCGTCGCCGTCGATCTTGTCGAGCGCGTTGGTCATCGACGACAGACCGAGGAAGCCGGCATCGAGGGCCTCGGTGACCATCGCACCCATCCGCTCGAGTTCGCCGGCACTGGGCTTCACTCGCCTGTCGGTGCCGCGGCCGAGCCCCAGAACGTGGGTGCGAATGTCGGAGTGTCCGATGAACCCGGCAACGTTGGGACCGAGCGGTAGCGACTCGAGCGCGTCGACGTATTCGGCCGGACTCTGCCAGCTCTTGTTCTCGTCGAGGATGCGCAACACCGAGTCGTGGGGCACGGCCTCGACCCGGCTGAACAGGTCGGCGCATTCGCGGGGCGTCGAATACACCGTCGACAACGAGCAGTTTCCGAGCACCACTGTGGTGACGCCGTGCCGGACCGACTCAGGCAGGCCGGGGCTGACCAGGACCTCGGCGTCGTAGTGCGTGTGCACGTCCACGAACCCGGGGACCACCCACTTGCCTGCCGCGTCGATCACCTCGGTATCGGGTCCGACGGAGAGGGGGCGCATGGAGACGCTGGCGACCACTCCGTCGCGAATGCCCAGGTTGCGGCGCCGAGGGACTGACCCCGTTCCGTCGAACCACAGCCCGTCGTTGACCACTACATCGAAACCCGTCATTGTTGCGCTCCTCACACCGAGTTGCCGTTACCCGAGGTTACGTACACTGTTGAGTAAAAGTCAATGGCAGCGGCGACCGGTCCCTTAGAGTGCAGAGATGGCCGCCGCTCCCCGCTCCCCCGCAGATCGGCGGGCGCAGATTCTCGAGGTCGCCGTGCGACTCCTCGACGCCGTGCCGTTCGACGATCTGTCGATGGACCAGGTGGCCGCCGAGGCCGGTGTCTCTTCGCCGCTGCTGTTCCACTACTTCAAGAACAAGCACGGCTTTCGCAACGCGGTGCTCGAAGCCTCGGCCATCGAGTTGCAGCAACGGATGACGCCCGACGCGTTACTTCCCGTTCCGGCGCAATTGCGGGCGGGAGTCGAAACGTTCGCCGAGGCGGTGATCGCACACCCGACGATCTACCTCGCCGTCATGCGCATGGCGGGCAGCGGGGACCAAAGCATGCGGAAGATCTATCGGGGAATGCGGCGCACGTTCACCCAGTGGATCGGAAGTTCGCTCGCGCAGTTCGGGGTGCCGACGACCCCGGCACTCGAGGCAGCGATTCAAGGGTGGCAGGCATTCATGGAAGAGATCGTTCTGTCCTGGGTCGACGACCCGACCATGACGCGCAGTGAAATGATCGACCTCTGCGAACGCGGCTTCTACTGCCTGCTTCCGGCCGCAGGTGTCGACGTATCGGGCATCGACCTCGCCGCCGCTGCCTCCGAGGCCGGCCTTGCCACGTGATCGTCACCCCGTCGTGGACGGAGGCACGTGTTCCCTCCACGAACTGCACGGAAGGCGCGCGTCGTGCGCCTTCCGGTCTACTGCGAGCGAGTGACGGGACTCGAACCCGTGTGAACGGCTTTGCAGGCCGGTGCCTCACCATCTCAGCCACACCCGCGTGGTACTGCTGATAGTGCCCGTAGGAAACCGACGTCACGAGGTTTACATTCACCGTGATTCTGATCCCGGAATCGGGCCCGACACGCCGCTGCGGGAACAAACCAGGTGTCCTCGTTGCTGTGCCCCGTTATGACGGCCATAGATGAGACCTCCGCGTCACCACCCACCCGACTCGCGGCAGAAACAGCAACCGGCTCCGGCGCCGACCGGCCCAGCCTGCGGATCGTGCTGGTGCTCGGCGCCCTCATCGCGCTCGGGCCGTTCACCATCGACATGTACCTGCCCGCCCTCCCCGACATCGGCACCGACCTCGGCGCCTCGTCGTCGGCGGTGCAGCTGACCATTACCGGGACGCTGCTCGGCCTCGCGCTCGGCCAGTTGATCGTCGGTCCGCTCGCCGACAGCCTCGGGCGCCGACGGCCGTTGATCGCCGGGATCGGTCTGCACGTCCTCGCCTCGGTCCTGGCCGTCTTCGCGCCGACCGTCGCCGTGCTCGGTGCACTCCGGGTGTTTCAGGGCATCGGCGCCGCCGCAGCAGCCGTCGTCGCCGTTGCCGTGGTGCGTGACCTGTTCACCGGAAACATGGTCGCGGTCGTGATGTCACGGTTGATGCTCGTCCTGGGTGTCGCCCCCGTACTCGCTCCCAGCATCGGCGGCGCGCTTCTCATCGCTCTGGACTGGCGCGGGATCTTCGTCGTCCTGGCGGTCATCGGAACTCTCACCGCACTGATCGGCGCACTCGGCCTGAAGGAGACGCTCCCACCGGAGCGACGACGCAAGAGCAACCTGTCTTCGGTGCTGTCGACCTACAAGAGCCTCCTCCGTGACCGGAAGTTCATGGTGCTCACACTGGTCTCCAGCGTCGGGATGGCCTCGCTGTTCGCCTACGTCTCCGGGGCGTCCTTCGTGTTTCAAACCCAGTACGGCCTCGACGAGCAGGAGTTCGCGCTGCTGTTCAGTTCAGGCGCGATCGCGCTGATCGGCGCTTCCCAACTCAACGTCCGCGCCCTCGCTCGGTGGTCACCCCAGCAGATCACGATCGCCTCACTGGCTTTCGCGACCGTAGCGGGCGCCGCCTTGCTGGTGACCGCGTACTTCGAACTCGGTGGTCTGGTCGGTTTCGTCATCCCATTGTGGTTCCTGCTCGCCGGTGTCGGGTTCGTACTTCCCAACGCCCCGGCACTGGCACTTGGCCGGCACGGCGAGGCTGCCGGCACCGCCGCCGCCATGCTCGGCGCCCTGCAGTTCGGCGTCGGTGCGCTCATCGCTCCGCTCGTCGGGGTGCTCGGCAATACGGGAGTCGCTCTCGGTGCCACCATGACGATGTGCGTCGGCCTCGGGCTCGTGGCACTGCTCGCCACCGCGCGGGCGGAGGCGCGCTGACGACACGCTCCGCACGCTTTCGCCGCCCGTCACCCGACATGGGATGATCGAGGCATGCCACCACCGTCACCACTTCCTCTCGACCCCATCGAAGAGGCCCACCGGCAGTGGACGAAGCATGGGTGGGGGGATGTCGCAGACGGGATGGCCGCGGTGACTTCTGTCATGCGGGCGCAGCAGATCATGATGGCCCGCGTCGAGGAGGTTCTCAAACCCTCGGGGCTCACCTTCGCACGGTACGAACTGCTGACCCTGCTGACGTTCACGCGCACGGGCGCTCTGCCGATGGCGAAGGCCAGCGCCCGACTGCAAGTTCATCCCACCAGCGTGACCAATGCCGTCGACCGGCTGGAGTCTGCGAATCTCGTTCGGCGCATGCCGCATCCCAGTGACCGTCGTGCGACGCTGATCGAGATCACCGATGCCGGCCGGAAGCTCGCGGTCGAGTCCACCGAGCGGCTCAACGCCCAGGTGTTCTCGCAGCCCGGCGTTTCCGGCGACAAGCTCGAGCAGCTCGTCGCGATCCTCGCCGAACTACGACGCGAGGCCGGCGATTTCGACACGGGGGACGCGCCCACCAAGTGGTGAGCATACGACTCTCGCCCCGCACCGGATTCCGGTGCGGGGCGAGAGTCGTATGCGGAGAACTAGCGGTGCTTGAACACCGGCGAACGCTTCTCGACGAAGGCCGCCATGCCTTCCTTCTGATCTTCCGTCGCGAAGGTCGAGTGAAAGACTCGACGCTCGAAGCGAACTCCCTCGGTCAACGTGGTCTCGAATGAGCGGTTGACCGCCTCCTTCGCCATCATGGCAACGGGGAGGGACATTTCGGCGATGGTGGTCGCGGTCTGCAGGGCCTCGTCCAGCAGATCGGCGGCCGGGACGATGCGCGACACCAGTCCGGCGCGTTCTGCTTCCTCCGCGTCCATGTTCCGGCCGGTCAGGCACAGCTCCATGGCCTTGGCCTTGCCCACCGCCCGGGTCAGGCGTTGAGATCCACCGATACCGGGGATCACGCCCAGTTTGATCTCGGGCTGCCCGAACTTCGCGGTGTCGGCGGCGATGAGGATGTCGCAGAGCATCGCCAGCTCGCACCCGCCGCCCAGCGCATATCCCGCGACTGCGGCGATGGTGGGCTTACGGGCCGCCGCGAGGCGGTCCCAGGCGGAGAAGAAGTCGTCCAGGTACACGTCCATGTACGACTTCGGCTGCATCTCTTTGATGTCGGCGCCGGCAGCGAAAGCCCGATCGGACCCTGTGACGAGAATGGCGCCGATCTCGGAGTCGTTTTCGAGTTCCTCCACGGCGGAGACGACCTCGCGCATCAGCTGCGAGTTCAGGGCGTTGAGCGCCTTGGGGCGGTTGAGGGTGATGATCCCTACCCTGCCCTTGCGCCCCAGCAGGATGGTGTCGAAGTCGGTCACTGGTCTCCCCCGGTCGGGTCGGTCTGGGCGGTGGAACGCTCGCGAATGTCCCTGATGATGGCTGAGAAGTCTTCGCCGCCATGACCACTGTTATGGAAGCGGCTGTACAGTTCTGCAGCTCGGAGTCCGAGTTCCGCTTCCACACCGTTGGTCTGCAGAGCATTCGCGGCAAGACCCAGATCCTTGTCCATCAGCGCTGCCGCGAATCCGGGCTGGTAATCGCGGTTGGCGGGGCTGGCGGGAACTGGCCCGGGCACAGGACAGTTGGTGGTGAGCGCCCAGCACTGCCCCGATGCGTTGGACGCGACGTCGAACAGCGCCTGGTTGCTCAGGCCCAGCTTCTCACCGAGGACGAAGGCCTCGCTGATGGCGATCATCGAGACACCGAGGATCATGTTGTTGCAGATCTTCGCGGCCTGGCCGTTGCCCGGGTCACCGCAGTGGACGACCTTCTTGCCCATTACCTCGAGCAGAGGCCGGGCAGATTCGAAGTCGTCTTCCGCGCCGCCGACCATGAACGCGAGCGTTCCGGCGGTCGCGCCGACGACACCACCCGAGACGGGGGCGTCGACAGAGCGATGACCGGCCTTGACCGCCTCGTCGTGTGCGGCGCGGGCGTCCGCGACATCGATCGTCGACGAGTCGATGAAGAGCGTTCCCGGCTTCGCCGCAGGCAGTATTTCTTGGTACAGACCGAGGACGTGCTTGCCACTCGGCAACATCGTGATGACGACCTGCGCCTCACGAACGGCATCGATTGCCGAATCAGCAACAGTGACACCGTCTTTCACGGCCTGCTCGAGCGCGGCGGGAGCGAGGTCGAATCCGACGACCGAGTAACCTGCCTTGACGAGGTTGGCCGCCATCGGGCCGCCCATGTGACCGAGTCCCAGAAATCCGACAGTAGTGCTCATTGCAGTCCCTCCTGGACGCTGGTGGCTGATGGTCGAGGCTGCGGCGGCGTGAGGCCGAGTTCGAGGTCGCCGAGTGGTGCGAAGAACTTGTCGACCTGCGCGGGGTCGACCTCCTCGATCGTGGCGGGAGACCACTGCGGGTTGCGGTCCTTGTCGACCACCTGCGCACGGATCCCCTCGACCAGGTCGTGCGACTTCAGGCAGGCTACGGACACCCGGAATTCCTCATTGAGGACCTCTTCGAGGCTTTCCGCCGCACGGGCCCGTCGCAGCGACCGCAGGGTGACCGCAACGGCGATCGGCGACTTCGAGCGCACCTGCTCGGCCGCCTTGGCCGCTTCCGGAACGTCGCTGCCCTGCAGCCGTGAGACGATCTGGGGGACGCTGTCAGCCGAGTACGCTGCGTCGATCCAATTCTGCTGTGCCAGAAGCTCGGACACTGGGGCAGGTTCGGCGAACTGTGCGAGGGCCTCGTCGATCGACGTCTCCGCCACCGCCTCGATGAAGCTCTCGATCTTTTCCGACGGCAGGTAATGGTCGGCGAAACCGCAGGCAATGGCGTCGCCCGCGCTCAGGCGTGCGGTGGTGAGCGCGATGTGCGTGCCCAGCTCCCCCGGTGTGCGAGCCAACAGGTAGGTGCCACCGACGTCCGGGACGAAACCGATACCGGTCTCGGGCATCCCGATCATCGACCGTTCGGTGACGATCCGCACGCTGCCGTGCGCCGAGACGCCGACGCCGCCACCCATCACGATGCCGTCCATGATCGCCACATACGGTTTGCGGTAACGGGCGATGGCCGCATTGAGGATGTACTCGTCACGCCAGAAGTCGCGCGAGCCGGTACCACCCTCCTTGGCGTCGTGATAGATAGACACGATGTCGCCACCGGCGCACAGGCCACGCTCGCCCGCGCCGGTGACGACCACGGCACGCACCTCGTCGTCATCAGACCACTCGGCCAGCGCCGCCGCGATCTCCCGCACCATCGTGTGATTGAGCGCGTTGATGGCCTTGGGCCGATTGAGAACGATGCGGCCGAGTCCGCCGTTCTTCTCGATCAAAACCTCGGGGGTCGTGGTGTCCGTGTCTGTCATGCCGCTCCTTGCTTTCCCTGTCCTGCGGTTCCCACGACGCTCCGGGCGATGACGACCCGCATGATCTCGTTGCTGCCTTCGAGGATCTGGTGAACGCGGAGATCGCGGACGATCTTCTCGATTCCGTACTCCGCAAGATAGCCGTAACCGCCGTGCAGTTGCAGCGCCTTGTTCGCGACCTCGAAACCGGTGTCGGTGGCGAAGCGCTTCGCCATCGCGCACAGTTCGACCACATCGGGGGCGCCTTCTTCCAGCGCGGACGCTGCCCTCCACAGCAGCGTCCGGGCGGCCTCGAGCTCGGTTTTCATGTCGGCGAGCTGGAACTGCAGCGCCTGCGACTCCAGCAACGGCGAACCGAACGCCCGACGGTCGGCGAGGTAGGACACCGCCTTGTCGAGGGCAGCCTGCGCGCCACCGACCGAGCAGGCGGCGATATTGAGCCGCCCACCGTTGAGCCCTGCCATGGCGATCCGGAAACCACCACCTTCCGAACCCAGCAGATTAGCGGCCGGCACCCGCACGTCCTCGAGGATCACCTGCCGGGTCGGCTGGGCGTTCCAGCCCATCTTCACCTCGTTGGGTCCGAAGGACAGGCCTTTCGAATCCTTCGGGACGATGAACGCGGAGATTCCCTTGGGTCCGCTGTCCCCGGTGCGGGCCATCACGACGTAGACGTCGGAAGTGCCGGCACCGGAGATGAACTGCTTGACCCCGCTGAGGACGTAATCGTCACCGTTCCGGACCGCCCGAGTACTCAGCGCGGCGGCGTCCGAACCGGCACCCGGCTCGGTGAGGCAGTAACTGCCCAGCTGATCCATCGAGCAGAGCCCGGGCACCCAGGCGTGGCGCTGCTCGTCGTTGCCGAATTTGTCGATCATCCACGTGACCATGTTGTGGATGGAGATGTACGCGGCGATCGACGGACAGCCCTTGGCGAGCTGCTCGAAGATTCGCGCTGCGTCGACACGGGTCAATTCGGACCCGCCCACGTCCTCACGAATGTAGATGCCGCCCATTCCCAGGGACGCCGCCTTGCGAAGGACGTCCACCGGAAAGTGTTTGGTCTGATCCCATTCCACTGCGTGAGGCGCGAGATGCTCGGCCGCGAAGTCGCGGGCCGTGTCGCTGATCGCCCGCTCGTCATCGGTCAAGGTGAACATGGAGTTCCGTTTCAGTTCATGGTCGGGATGACGAAGTGATTGTCAGGAGCGGAGCCTGCGGAGTGACCCTCGGACCCTGCTTCCTTCTTGCCGGAAGGCCAGCGCTGCGTCACGGTCTTGGTCTTGGTGTAGAAGCGGAAGGAGTCTGGACCGTGCTGGTTGAGGTCGCCGAAACCGGAACGCTTCCATCCGCCGAACGTGTGGTAGGCGATCGGCACGGGGATCGGTACGTTGACGCCGACCATGCCGACGTTCACCCGGTTCGTGAAGTCGCGGGCGGTGTCGCCGTCGCGGGTGAAGATCGCGACTCCGTTGCCGTACTCGTGGTCGCTGGGCAGTCGCAGAGCCTCTTCGTAGTCGGCGGCCCGGGCGATAAGCAGCACGGGTCCGAAAATCTCTTCCTTGTAGACACGCATATCGGGTGTCACCTTGTCGAACAGAGTGGCGCCCGCGAAGAAGCCGGCCTCATGGCCCTCCAGGGTGAATCCACGGCCGTCGACGACCGCTTCGGCGCCCTCGTCGATGCCGATCTGGATGTACTCATTCACCCGGTCGACAGCATCCTGGCTCACCAGCGGCCCGAAGTCTGCCGACTCGTCGTCACTACGTCCGATGCGCAGTTTCGCGACCCGCTCGGTGAGCTTCGCAACCAGAGCGTCCGCGGTTTCCTGACCGACCGGAACGGCAACGGAGATTGCCATGCAGCGTTCACCGGCAGAGCCGTAACCAGCGCCGATGAGCGCGTCGGCTACCTCGTCGAGGTCTGCGTCGGGCATGACGACGGCGTGGTTCTTGGCGCCGCCGAAGCACTGGGCGCGCTTGCCGTGGGCCGCGGCGGTCTCGTAGATGTACTGCGCGATCGGGGTGGACCCGACGAAGCCGACGGCCTTGATGCGGTCATCGGTAAGCAGGACGTCGACCACTTCCTTGTCACCGTTGACCACGTTGAAGACGCCGGCGGGCAATCCAGCCTCCACAAACAGCTCGGCCAGGCGCAGCGGCACCGAGGGATCCCGCTCGGAAGGTTTGAGAATGAAGGCGTTACCTGCGGCGAGGGCGGGGCCGGCTTTCCACAGCGGAATCATGGCCGGGAAGTTGAAGGGGGTGATACCGGCGACGACTCCGAGCGGCTGACGCATGGAGTACACGTCGATACCGGTCCCGGCGGTGTCGGTGTATTCGCCCTTGAGCAGGTGCGGCGCGCCGACGGCGAACTCGATGACCTCGAGACCGCGCTGGATGTCACCCTTCGCGTCGGGGATGGTCTTGCCGTGCTCGGAGGAGAGCAGACGTGCCAGCGAGTCCATCTCTTCCTGCACCAACTGCAGGAACTTCATGAGGACGCGAGCGCGCTTCTGCGGATTGAAAGCGGCCCATTCGCGCTGGGCTTCCACCGCGTTGGCGATGATCGCCTCGGTCTCGGCCTTGTCCGCCAGCGGCACCCGCGCCTGCACCTCACCGGTGTTGGGGTCGTAGACGTCGCCGAACCTGTTGGAGGCACCTGGTACGCGCTTGCCGCCGACGAAGTGGGATAGCTCTTGAACCATTGTGCGAACCCGTTCCTTGCTCGATGAATCAGGGAGTTCCGAAGATGTAGCCCATCCTATAGTTGGATGTCCATGTATGTCTAGACGTGTGCGGGCCCGCCTCGCCGATCCGCGGACTTTCGGTGCACATCCCACCCCGCGGGCGGGGTGCGACGCGGTCGGAACGGGTGCGGACCGAGAGACGCCGGACGACCGGGGTCATATGCGAGAGGTCGGTCATGCCGACGACCTTATTGCTCGTCGGCATCCGGGAAGCGGGAAACGAACCGGCGTTGCCACGGTGTCTCGACGGCGCGGTGCGAATAGTGCCGGCGGACATAGTCGACCGCCTCCTCGCGAGGCACCCCGTCGAGTACGGCGAGGCAGGCAAGTGCTGTTCCCGTGCGCCCATAGCCGCCCCCACAGGCAATTTCGACTCGGTCGGACTCCGCCCGCGCCCACACTTCCCGCAGTGCAGTTGCCGCCTCGGTGCGATCGGAAGGCAACCAGAAGTCGGGCCAGCGCAGCCAGCGATGTTCCCAATCGAGGGGTGGCGGGCGCCGGCCCAACAGATACAGCGCAAAGGTGGGACGAGGAGCGGGTGGAATCGGCCGCCGGAGCCCCCGCCCACGCACGAGTCGACCCGACGGAAACTGCAACACACCGGCAGCGCCGGGCTCCCACGCATCTGTCACCGCAAGACCATAGCGCGCGCCCTCCAGGGCATACCTTCGCCGAAACGACCGGGCATACAGAGCTGGTTTACCGGTCAATGAACGGTGGTATCTCCTTCGTGGAGTCTGGCCGCCCGGTTCGTATCGCGGACGTGACCCGACGAGGTGCGAACGAGGGGTACAGGCATGACCGCGAGCGTTGACGACCTTGTCCAGTCCACCGCTCGACTGCGGTCCGATCTGAACGCGTTCGAGCAGCGGATCAAGGACCTGACCGAGGCATTCGACCTGCTCGACCGGAGCACGCTCGCCAGCGGCGACGAATCCGTGGTGCTCGAGGTGATCGACAACCTCAGTGACGCACGCCTGGACCTGACGACCGCGGACCGGCACCTCGAGGCCGCGGTGCGGCACGCCGAGCGGCTGACTCTGCCCTGACTGCAGCGGCTGCCGCCATGGCTGTGGTCTCGTCTGTGACCTCGTAGCTGCCGGTTCCGCCACCCGACCCTCCTGCGTCCACGACCGGTCGTCGAGCCGAGAGATGGACAGCGTCCACCCCACATTCGGTGACAGCGGTGATGTCCTCGACACGAAGCCCACCACCGGCCATCACCTGAATGCGGCCACCCGCACGGACTGCCATCGCGGCGAGCGCATCGAGTCCGTCGATGCACCGCGGGGCCCCACCCGAGGTGAGCACCCGGGTGATGCCCGACTCGACGAGGACATCGAGCGCGGCCGCCCGATCGTCCACTACATCCATCGCCCGGTGAAACGTCACCTCGGTGGCGGGATCCACGCGGTCGAGGAGGACCGCAATCGCCTCGGCGTCGATCTGCCCCGACTCGGTGAGGGCACCGAGTACGACACCGGCCGCACCCGCGGCCAGAGCCGCCCGAACGTCCCGTGCCATGACCGCGAGTTCCTCTCGGCTGTAGACGAACCCACCGGGACGGCAGCGAATCAGCGGGTGCACACCGATTCCCTCGGCGGCGACCGCCTCGATCATTCCGACACTCGGAGTGACACCGCCCGTCGCACCGAGAGCGGCGCACAACTCGACGCGCGCAGCCCCGGTGCGGCGGGCGATCCGGGCGCCCGCGACGTCCTGCACTGCGAGCTCGAAGACCGGTCTGCGTGCTGTCATCTAGAACGTTTGCCAGGAAGGTTTGTGCTCCAAGGCGTATCGGTAGTAATCCGCCAGTGCCAGCTTGCTCGCCGCAGCCTCGTCGACCACCACCGTCACATGTGGGTGCAGCTGCATCACCGAAGCCGGGCAGAACGCAGACAGCGGGCCCTCCACCGCAGCGGCAATCGCGCCCGCTTTTCCCTTTCCGTACGCGACCATCACGAGATGCCGCGCTTCGCTGATCGTGCCCAGCCCCTGGGTGAGCACGTGGTGCGGCACGTCGTCCACGCTGTCGAAGAATCGCGCGTTGTCGAGCCGGGTTTGTTCGGTCAGGGTCTTGACGCGGGTGCGCGAACTGAGCGAGGAACCCGGTTCATTGAACCCGATGTGCCCGTCCGTCCCGATACCGAGAAGCTGCACGTCCACACCGCCGGCCTCCCTGATCGCCGCGTCGTACCGGGCACCCTCGCCGGCGATGTCGGCGCCTTCCCCATTGGGACTCAGCACTCGGTCGGGGTCGAGATTCACATGGTCGACGAACTCCGACCGAATCACCGAGAAGTAGGACTGGTCGTGGCTCTTCGGAAGTCCGACGTACTCGTCGAGAAGGAAACCCCGCGCAGCCGAGAAGTCGAGTGCCTGCTGCCGGTGACGTCGGGCGAGTTCCCGGTAACTGCCCAGTGGCGACGAACCGGTTGCGAGACCCAGCGTGGCGGGACCTCGGCGCACATAACCTTCGACGATGTCCGCCACGGTGGAACTGACGTCCGCGGGTGTCGAGCGAATTACGATTTCCATGCGGATCCTTCCGTGTCGACGGGTGCACCGCCGACGAGTACGCAGCGCGGACGCAGTTGTTGATCGGTGATGACGATGTCGGCGCGGAACTCCGGCGCCAGGGTGCCGCGCTCGGAGTGCATCCCGATTACACGGGCGGGGGTTCTACTGGCGGCTGCCACCGCGTCGGGGAGAGCGACGCCACTGTCGAAAACGGCGCTCCGCACCACCTCGAGAAGCCGCGCGGTGCCGCCGGCGATGGCGCCCTGCGATCCGTCGGACGTCGTCAGACGCGCGACACCACCGGAAACCTCCACCTCCAGGGGTCCGAGTTCGTAGGCGCCGTCTGCCATTCCGGCCGCCGCCATGGCATCACTGACGAGGATAATGTTGTCCGGTCCGACCGTGTCGAACACCATCGACACCGTCTCCGGTGCGAGATGCACACCGTCGGCGATCAATTCCAACACGACGTCGCCGCGACCGGCTGCCGCCAGGAACGCACCCACCGGGCCGGGTGCCCGGTGATGGAACGGCGGCATCGCGTTGAAGAGATGCGTGGCGGTCACGGGCCTGCCCGTCGCGTCGGCGATGCGGGCCGCCGTGGTTCGCGCGTCCGCGTCGGTGTGGCCGAAACTCGGCACCACGTCCCACCGTCGCATCGCTGCCAGCAATGCCCCGAAGTGAGCGGTCTCGGGCGCCAACGTCATCGAACGGACAGTACCTCGCGCTGCGTCGCAGACCCTGTCGAACAGGTCGGGGTCGCCGGGCACGATCGAGGCAGGATCCTGTGCGCCGCAGCGGGCCTCGGAGAGAAACGGTCCCTCGAGGTGGATGCCCAGCAACGTCCCACTCTCGACCAGCCCGGCGAGGATCCGCGCCTGCCGCACCAGGTCCTGCTCCCCCGCCGACACCAGGCTCGCGAGCAGGCCGGTCGTGCCGTGCGCGCGATGGTGAGCTGCGGCGCGGCCGGCCCCGACTGCGTCGGCGTTGGGAAATCCGGCACCGGCGCCACCGTGACAATGCACATCGATGAGCCCCGGCAGCAGTATCGACTCGGTCGGTGCGGGCAGCGGCGTATCGCCGGAAAACAGTGCTGCGGGACCGACCCAGGAGATCCGGTGCCCCTCGGTGACCACCACTCCGTCGGAAATCACCGGATCGCTCGATGCGCCGGCACCGAGAGCTCCGATTACAGTGCCGCGCAGAATCATCCGGGGACCTCGGATGCGACGAGGGCCATCGTCACTGCCCTGCCTTCTGCCGGCCGGAAATCGAGTCGGAACTCGCCGTCTCTGGGGGTGTTTCGCTCTCGGTCGCCGCGACGGGAGTGTCCGCCTCGTCTTCACGGCCGGGCGTGCGCAGATTCCACTTCTTGATGACGAAGCTGAAGAGGGCGTAGTAGATCACGGCGTACCCGAGGCCGATCGGGATCAGCATCCAGGCATTGGTCGCCTTGCCGAAGTTGAGGACGTAGTCGAAGAAGCCCGCAGAGAAGGTGAACCCGTCGTGGATGCCCAGCGCATTGACCAGGGCCATCGAAGTACCGGTGAGAAACGCGTGGATCAGGTACAACGGCCAGGCCACGAACATGAACGCGAATTCGAGCGGTTCGGTGATGCCGGTCAGGAAGGCCGTGAGCGCGGTCGACAGCATGATGCCACCGACCACCTTCTTCTGTGCAGGTTTGGCGTTGCGCCAGATCGCCAGTGCTGCAGCGGGCAGAGCGAACATCATGATCGGGAAGAAGCCGGTCATGAAGATGCCTGCGTCCGGGTCCCCGGCGAAGAACCGGTTGAGATCACCGCGAACCAGCTGACCGCTCGAATCCTGGTAATCACCGACGAGGAACCAGACGGTGGAGTTGAGAATGTGGTGCAGTCCGGTCGGAATGAGCAGGCGGTTGGCCATCCCGTAGACGCCGCCACCGACTACCGAATTCTCGGCGACGGTTTCGCCCACCCACGTGAGGGCGGAATTAAATGCCAGGTAGAGAAACGCCATCAGGACACCGACGACGAGGCCCGTGACGGCGGTGAGGATGGGAACGAGTCTGCGTCCGTTGAAGAATCCGAGATAGTCGGGCAGTTTGGTCCGGTAGAACCGCTGCCACAGGAGGGCTGACAACAGACCCATCACAATGCCCGCAAGGACGCCGTAGTTGATCAGCGCCTGATCGCCGTTCGGATCGGTCTTACCCTCGAGAACGACGGGCGACATCGCCTCGAACACTCCGTTGATCACCATGTAACCGACCACGGCGGCCAGTGCGGTCGACCCGTCGGCCTTCTTCGCCCAACCGATGGCGATACCGACGGCAAAGATCAACGGTAGCCAGGTGAAGACTGCTTGACCGGCAGCGGAGATGACGCTCGCGGCGGTGTGCAGCGAATCGAACCGACCGAGGAGGTCGTCTTGGCCCAGTCGCAGCAAAATCCCGGCCGCGGGCAGCACCGCGATCGGCAGCATCAGGCTGCGCCCGAGGCGCTGCAATCCGGCAAACACCGAGGATTCCTTCTTGGGGCTGTCTTCGACAGTCATATCGGCCTTCTCTGTGCGCTTCGGTCGCCGATTCGGCGGGTGTTACGGCCGCGGCGCTGCGCCGTGCCGGCTTCGGAAGAACTATTGTGGACCGGTACCACAACGGGTACTGTCCGGTCATGACCAGTTGTTAGTTTGACCAGGTGGGCACAAGATGTCAACAGGCGAATGTGATTCAGCCGACTCGCCTGGCTGCTGCCGACCGGAGCATGAATCCACCACACGAGGAGAACCGATGTCCAAAGCGGACGCCATCATCAGCGGCCTCGGCGGTGCCGAGAACATCGTCGAGATAGAGGCCTGCATCACCCGCCTACGCACCGAGGTGAAAGACGGGGCCAAAGTCGACGAGGCGGCACTGAAAGCCGCCGGCGCACACGGAGTGCTGAAATCCGGCAGCGTCGTGCAGGTAATCGTGGGGCCCGAAGCGGATACGCTCGCCGAAGACATCGAGGACATTCTGTGAGTCTTTCCGTCCAAGCCCCGCTCCCCGGTCGAGTGCTCGCACTGGCCGACGTCCCCGACCCCGTCTTCGCCGGGCAGATGGTGGGCGCGGGAGTCGCGATCGAGCCGTCCCGTGACCGCGGACCCCTCGATGTGGTCGCCCCCATTTCCGGCAAGATTCTCAAATTGCACCCCCACGCATTCGTCATCCTCGGGTCCGCCGGTAGAGGCGTTCTGGTCCACCTCGGAATCGACACGGTGAAATTGAGAGGCGAGGGATTCACGTTGCTGGCCGCGGAGGGCGACCAGGTGGAGGCCGGTGATCCCGTCGTGCGCTTCGACCCCACCGAGATCGACGGCACCGGATACTCCGCCGTATGCCCCGTCGTGGTAATGGACTCCGCACCGGACTCCTTGGCGGACAACACCGTTGGCGCAGAGGTCACCACAGGTGAGCGTCTGTTCGACTGGACGGCGTGACCCGGTGGGACGGGCTCAGCTGCTGCGCTGAGCCCGCTCCTGGCCCTGCACTTCCATCTGCAGCTGATAACGATCCGAGCGGTACCAGCTTCGGGTGTGCTCGATCGCCGTCGGACCACTGAACGACACCCGGTCGAAGTACATCACCGGAGCGCCCTTCTTGATACCGAGCAGCGTCGCGACGTCCGCGTCGGCGCCGTTCGCGCTGACGGTCTGCTCCGCACGGTCGATGGGCATGCCGTACTTGTCGGCGGTCGCCCGATAGATCGAACCGGTGAGATCGAGATCCACCAGTCCGGGAAGCAGCGCGGCATTGAACCAGCCGTCGTCGACGCTGACCGGTTCGCCGTCGGCGAGGCGCAATCGCTTGACGTGGTACGCCCGCGT
The DNA here is from genome assembly GCF_024438035.1 of Rhodococcus tibetensis. Taxonomy (GTDB): domain Bacteria; phylum Actinomycetota; class Actinomycetes; order Mycobacteriales; family Mycobacteriaceae; genus Rhodococcus_F; species Rhodococcus_F tibetensis. Next base: position 52,950 of record NZ_JANFQF010000024.1, on the reverse strand, counting down.
GTCGGGTGCGAGGCGCAGAGCCCGCGCCGTGGCCTCCGGCGCCACATCCTCTTCGGACATCAACACCACAGTCGTCGGCTGATGGCCTTGCGCACGCATCTCCTCGGTGAACGAGGCGAGGTGCAATTTCGACTGCACCGGCCGGTGAGCGACAAACGTACCCTTGCCGCGTACCCGCACCAGATGCCCGTCGTTGACGAGTTGACCGATGGCCTCCCGCACCGTGATCCGGCTGACCCCGTAGTCCTGCATCAACTTTCGCTCGCTCGTCATCAGGTCGCCGGGCTGCAGTTCCTTGATGCATCTGTGCAGCAGGATGACACGAAGTTGCTCGTGCTTCGGAATCACGCTGTCACGTAGATGTGCGGGCATCATTCCGGTTTCTCCACCTCGCTCGGGGACCGACACATCGGTCAGGCGGGGACCAATGGTCCCGTCCGGTCCGGTCCAAATCTGAGAATACGTGATCCGCCCGAACGTGCCTACCTCCATGGCACCCGGTTCGAGCCCGACCGGTCCTGGGAGGTGAGGTTTGCCGACTCCGGTGAGTGGGGATGCTCGTGTGTGGAAGCATCCGCGCTGCATTCCAGTCGGATCCCTCGGGAAGGTCGTCATGAATACACTCATGTCCGGACTCGTCGCCGGAGCCGCCGGAGTGACCGCCCTCAATACGGTGACCTACCTCGACATGGTGGTGCGCGGCCGTCCTGCCAGCACGGTCCCCGAGGAAACGATCGATTCGGTCGCAGCCGGTCTCGGCCTGCGGATTCCTGGGCTCGGAAGTGCGATGCAGTCCCGCCGCACGGGCCTTGGAGCACTCGGGGGAATCGCCGTCGGCTTGGGCATCGCGGTAGCCGCCGGCCTTGTCCGCCGCACCGGCATGCGATTGTCGCCGGCAGCAGGTGCCGTGGCGATCGGCGCGGGCGCGATGGCAGCCACGGACATCCCGATCGCCATCCGCGGCATCAGTGATCCGCGCAGATGGTCGATCCAGGACTGGCTCAGCGACATCGTCCCGCATCTGGCGTACGGCGCTGCGGTGCATGCTGTTCTCCGACAGCAGGACGCGACGCTATCGATTCTGTGAGACCAGCGCGTCGAGATAGCGCCGCGTCATCACCTTCTGCACCGCGCGGTTCGCGGGCCCACCCAGACGGGTGAACCACCTGCCGGGCCGCGAGAAGGCGGAGATGCTCGCGACGACGGTGTCATCGGGCCGGTGTTCGATGACGAAACGCTCCTCCCCCGCTTCCGGGTGCCCCTCGAGCGACCCGTAGGCGAAACCCTGTCGACGGGGTTCGTCGACGATGTAAATCACTCGGCAACAGAAGGTGAGCCCGACGGGACCGATCCCCCACCGAAGCTCTACGGAGGCGTCCGGAGTCGCCGCGGGGGCATCGTTCTCGACCTTCACGCCCGCGCCGCGGTGCATCCCCCAGGTGAACAGCTGTGTGACCGCGGAGTCGAACGATGCGGAGCCACGACCGATCACCTTCTGCTCGTCGAGATGGTGGTATCCGCCCGGGAAGGGAAGGTCGCGACTCGCTCCCACCTCGGTATAGGTGAACTCGCGAGTGTCACAGGGTTTGCGGCTGACGGCAGGCTCCTCCCGACCTCCGGCCGGCCCGGTGACCGACCGCACAAGTGCAACACTAGTCCGGGTGTAACTCGGGGTGCATGGAAAGTGGGTGCCTCGAAAGTGTGCCTCGAAAGTTGAGAGGTGGCCGTACCGCAATCGGATTACGATTGCAGTGGACGTCATCCACTCGGAGGAGCACGCCATGAGCATCGTCGACAAGGCCAAGAACGCCGTCCAGCACGCTGCCGGCAAGTCGAGGGAATCGATCGGCCGGGCCACCGGCGACAACGAGCTGAAGAACATCGGCAAAGCGGATCAGGCGAAGGCCAATATGAAGAAGGCCGCCGAGCGGGTCAAGGACGTTTTCAAACACTGATCGTCAGAGCGTGAAATTCCGAGGCGCGTCGATGCGCCCCGTGCGCAACCATGCCGTCAGGCGATGCGATGCACTCGCGTTCGCATGATACGACTCACTGCCGCAAGCCCTTCGAGAGTCCCTCATTCGCCCGGCAGGACCGCCACACCCTCCCGCACGGCAATGGTCACCGCAGATGCTGGTATAGCGTTTTCAGGTCATGGATCGCGGCGTCCACTTCGCGTTCGCCGGCGCACACGGATCGGACCGCCTTACGCAGCAGCAACGGGTCGAGGTCGTCGACCGCCGCCCGGAAATCGGTGTCGGGCAGGGCGGGAAGCTGGGCACTGTCGCCGAACCAATCGGCCACATCCTCATCGGCATTGCCACCGCCGACTCCGTCGATCAGCATGTCGAGGTCGACACCACGCAGGGTCAGTATTTCCAGCGGGTTCTCGTCTATCCGCTCCGTGGTGAGATACGCGACCGCAGCGGCGTGCTTGCACGGCCAGCCGTGGTCCGGACAGGTGCAGTCGTACTGGAGCGCCGAGGAGCCGGACGGTAACAGGAGGGGGCCGAGAATTTCCGGCACTGCTCCGCCCGCGAGCATCGCAAGGCTGCCGGGTTGCTTCCGCACCAGGGTGACCAGTTCGGCGATCTCGCCCTCGTCGAGCCGGTCGATCTCGACGGTCGCGATGAAAGGCTGGAGCTGGCTGCCCTGGACTTCACCGGTAGCCATCCCGCTGCTGATCTCGAGGGAGACCACCTGACCGCTGCGCGCATAGCTGCGACCACGGCTCATTCGCCCCTTGTCACCGACGAACTCGATGATGTCGACCAATTCCCGTCCCCACCAGGTGTGGCCGAACGCTCCGCGTCGCGACCGCGCCTCCAGCCCGCCCGTCACCGGTCGTTTTGAGCCGTACCGAGCGAAATCCGGTGCCGGTCGCCGAGTCGTCATTCGCCGACCGCCTCGTCGCCGAGTCGCAGTAGCTCACCGAGTTGCTGCGTGCTCATCTCCGTCACCCAGTTCTCGCCGGTTCCGACCGCGAGATCGGCCAACTCCTGCTTGGTCGCGATCATCGCGTCGATCCGTTCCTCGAGCGTGCCCACACACACGAGTTTGCGCACCTGGACGTCTCGGCGCTGCCCGATGCGGAACGCCCGGTCGGTGGCTTGGTTCTCGACCGCCGGATTCCACCATCGGTCGAGGTGCACGACATGATTGGCCGCCGTGAGGTTGAGCCCGGTACCCCCGGCCTTGAGCGAGAGCAGCATGATCGACGGCCCTTCCTCCCCTTGGAAGGCCGCCACCATGTCGTCGCGCTTCTGCTTGGTGACGCCGCCGTGGAGAAATGGCACGGTGGTACCGAAGCGATCCGACAGAAAGGGTGCCACGAGATCCCCGAATTCGCGAAACTGGGTGAACAGCAACGCCTTCTCGCCGTCCGCGAGCACGGAGTCCAGGATGTCCTCCACCAAACCGAGCTTGCCCGACCGGTGCTGACCGCGCCGCGTCACCGCGGACCCATCCCGCAGGAAGTGCGCCGGATGGTTGCACACCTGCTTGAGTTTCGTCAGCGCGGCAAGCACGGCGCCCTTGCGCTTCATCCCCTTCTTGTCCCTGATCTGAGCCATCATGTCGTCGACCACCGCCCGATAGAGGGCCGCCTGTTCCGCGGTGAGATTGGCGCGCACCGTCATCTCGAACTTGTCCGGAAGGTCGGCGATGACCGCCGGATCGGTTTTGACGCGGCGGAGCACGAACGGTGAGGTGACGGACCGGAGCCGGGCCACCGCGGTCTCGTCCTGTTCCCGTTCGATCGGAACGACGAAGCGTTTGCGGAACATCGCCTCCGAACCGAGGATCCCCGAATTCGCAAAGTCGAGAATGGAACGCAATTCGTCGAGCCGGTTCTCGACGGGTGTCCCCGTCAACGCCACTCGGTGCGCTGCGGGGATACTTCGCGCCGCCCTGGCCTGCGACGTCTTCGAGTTCTTGATGTGCTGGGCCTCGTCCAGCACCACGCGGCGCCACCGCTGTTCCTTCAGTTGCGCGAGGTCGCGCGCCAGCAACGCATATGTGGTGATCACCAGGTCACTCGCACCGACCTCCGCGGCCAGCTCCTCACCGTTCAGCCGTTGCGGGCCGTGGTGGACATGCACCCGCAAGGTCGGAACGAAACGGGCCGCCTCTCGCTGCCAATTGCCGACCACCGACATCGGGCACACCAGGAGAGTGGGCGAAGACGCATTCTCGTGCGCCAGCAACGCCAGCAGCTGCAGAGTCTTACCCAGGCCCATGTCATCGGCGAGGACGGCCCCCAGTCCGAGCCTGCTCATGAACGCCAGCCAGTCGAGCCCCCGCTGCTGATACGGCCGCAGGGTGGCGTCCAGCCGATCGGGAACCGGAACCTGCTCTGGTTGGACGTCACCTTCCAGCAACGCGGCCGCCCACCCGCTCGCCGTCACCTCGTCCACAGGCAGACGCGACAGATCATCCGCGATGAGGTCTTTGAGCAAGTCGACGATGGCACGGTCGCCACTGCCCTGCCGTTCCGTCACGTAGCGTGCCGCGCGAGCGAGCACTTCGGAATCGGCACGAACCCACTCACCGCGCAAGCGCACCAGATCGCTCTTGGAATTGACCAATCGGGTCATCTCGGCGGCAGTCAGGACCGTGTCCCCGAGCGCCAGCTCCCAGTCGTACTGCACCAACTGGTCCTTGCCGACCGACCGATTTTCCGCGCTGGCCGGGGTACCCGGCGAACTGACCCGCAACCGCATCGACGGCGACGCCACACTCCACGCGCGAGGCAGCAACAAGCTGATGCCCTTCTCCTTCAACGCCACCGCCCCGTGCCCGACGAGGTCGATCACCACCGCGGTAGGGAGGAACAGGTCGAGGCTGTCGGGGTCGCTCGGCACGTCCTGAAGTCGCGGATACGCCGCCACCGCCTCCGTCAACTTGCGGACACCGATCTGGAGGCGGCTCGCATCGGTGTGGTGCAGCGGAATCGGAACAGGGGCTTCGCCCTCCGGGCGCAGGCACACCTCCAGTCGCCACAGGGCGGTGTCCGGATCCCAGTCACCCTCGACGTCGACGTCGTCGGGTTCGAGCAGGCGCAACACCAGCTCTGGCTCGTCCACTGTGAGACTTTCGCGCCAGCGGTCGAGCGAACCGGACAGTTGCGCGGTGCCCTCGTCGTAGTGGTCGCCTCGCACAAGCGTGTCGAGGAAGGGATGCAGTGGGTCGGTGCGCCGACCGTCGCGCGGTCGGTCACCGAGAACATGGCGGGTGATCGGGTCGGTGAGTTCGGTGACGAGATCGTCCAACAGGGGGCGAGCGCCGGTCCCGTAGCGCTGCACCGGCGGCATCGCGACGGTCAGTTCGGTGAGCCACGCCCGCTGCCGTTCGCCCCCCAGCAGGCGCCAACGCGGCCACCAGGTGCCCTCCGCCCGATGCGTCTCGGGCACCACCCGGCCGGCACGCGCCCACCGCTCGATTCCGCGCACGGTATGGGTGAGGTACCGAAGATCACCGGCGATCCGCGAGTCCCACGGCGACACGGCCAGCAGGAACTCCGCTGCATCGGGCGGGGCCAGCCCCACCGCCGGCCACTCGACCAACTCCGGACCCGAGGGCGCCGGCATCGGCACCTTCACATGGTGCCGGAACTTGCGCTGCAACACCCGGCCGACCGCATCGGCGGAGTCTTCCGCCCCGAAGTCCCGGTTCTCTACCCACAGCATGAGGCCCGAACCCGGTGTCCAGAGACCGTGCAGCATGAACCCATCCAATCAGGCGGAGCCGACAGCATCAGAAGTCCCTGCATCTTCCGTGTAACTGTGGCCCGTTCCGGGCCGATGAACGAGGTGGCGGCTGTCCACGCCGAAGCGCACCACGGATCGCTGCCACACCACTGCAGTGATCGGAGGAAGACATGGACTTTGCACAAGTTCTCGAGGGCTTGCTGGCCCTGCTCGAGGCGCTCGGACCCTTGATGGGCGGCGAAGGCGGTACGAGCCCGTTCGGCAGCTCCTGACCTGTCGACAAGGAGGCCCGCCGGCGATGCCTGGCGGGCTTCCTTGTGCTGATCCGCGAGCGTGCTGTCCGTGATAGGAGTGGAGGCGTGAGCACCGCATACGGCTTCCGCGAGTACGGCAGCCCCGGAACCCAGCAGTTCTTCGACGTGCACGTCCCGTCCCCGGGCGCAGGACAGCTACAGGTCGCGGTGCACGCGGCCGGCGTGAATCCCGCCGATTGGAAAGTGCGGGCAGGTACGCGGAAGGACACCGTGCCGATCACGCTTCCCGCGGTCCTGGGCCGCGAGGTGGCAGGGGTGGTCACCGCCGTCGGGCCTCGGGTCACGGAGTTCGCGGTTGGCGACGCCGTGTTCGGCGCCACGGCCACCGGCTACGGCGGATACGCCGAGCACACAATGCTGAATGCGTCGTCGACGGCGCACAAACCCGAATCCGTTTCCTTCGCTGACGCCGCCACCCTGCCCGTGGCGGCGGGCACCGCTTACGACGCGATGGCCATGCTGAACCTGCCCGCAGGCAGCCGACTACTCGTTATCGGAGCGGGCGGTGGTGTCGGGGTGGCGGCGCTGCAATTGGCGGCCGCCCGTGGCATCACCGTTCTCGGAGTCGCGAGCCGGAGCAAGCGAGAGGTGGTCGAATCTCTGGGCGCGGAGTGGGTGGAGTCCGGTGCCGAACTGACCACGCGGATATCGGAGCCGGTCGACGCCGTCTTCGATCTGGTCGGGGGCAGCGCGCTCGCCGATGCGGCGGGCCTCGCGCGGGAACCGGCCTCGATCATCAGTATCGGCGACCCGCTCGCTGCCCGCGATCTCGGCGGTTCGGGCGTGGAGCGCAGGCGCACCACGGCGGCCTTCACCGAGCTCGCCGCACTGGTGGCCACCGGTGTGCTCGACCCGAGGGTCACCCACCGTTTCCCGCTCACGCAGGCAGGCGAGGCACTCGCTACCGTCGAGTCAGGCCACACTGCGGGCAAGGTGGTGATCGAAGTGGGTTAGTCGCCCGAATCATCTCGGCTCGTGTCGTTCAGACAGCTTCGCGAGCGGAGTGTGGCCACAGAGTGGACCGGCGCATTGCCGAGCAGCCCGCCTGTCGGCCGCCGAACGCATCTACGTGGGCGAGGATCTGGTCGACTGCATCGACGAGCCAGTCACCGCGCACAGTGACCAGGGGTTCCTCGGAACCGACCGATCCCCGGCCGGCGACGTGCACCGTCCAGCCACCTTCGGCGTCGACATCCCGATCGACGCCACCGGTCGTGGCGATCGCCAGTAGATGACAACCCAGCGTCAGATCGACGCGCAGGCCCACACCTTCCGCCGTCTCGACGAGGCGTGCGGATCGATTGGTCGCCAGGGTCAGAGCGAGGAGTGCATCGTGGTACAGCCCTATTTTCGGTAAGTCACTCATGTTCGCCACCTTGTCTTCGAGAGACCGCCCGTACGACGCTCCACTGATCGTTGCTGTCCCTCGTGTCGCGGCGGCGTCCACAAAGTCTCGAATTGATAACAAAAGATCACGGATTGATAACAGGGGCTTCCTCGGCCCCGCTGCGGCCCACGATCGCCGATGCGAGAATTGCAGCATGTTCGTCATTGCCCCCGATCGGTCCGTAGACACCGCGGAGAGAGTGGACGGATTGGTGGTCTCGCCGCACACGGCGGCCGTGCGCCGCCTGGACAACGGTGCGCTCGCCGCCCTCGAGGTACAACTGCGCGGCCCGTCGGACGGCCCACTCGCAACCCCGGAGGCCTTGCGGACCGTGGCCCGGGCGATGAACGAGAAGCGGGAACTCGACCACCTCACATGGGAGGTCGCCGGCTCCGTCACGGCGGACGGCGTTCCCGTGCTGGTGTCGATCGATCTCGACTCCCTCCCCGGCTTGGAGGGGTTCGCTACCGAGAGCCCGCGCCGCGACATCGTGGTGATCACGGCCGCAATACTTATCGCCGATCCATCCCGTGCCCTTCGCGCCGTCGCGGATGCGCGCAGTCGTGGAAGGCTCATCGCCGTAGACGAGGTGGGTACCCACCCCGAAGCGATCGCACTCCTGTCGCTGGTCGAGCCGGACGTCATCCAACTCGCCCCCGTCATGATCACGCGTCGTCCGGATTCCGACATCGCCCGCACCGCGCATGCGGTGGCTGCGCGCGTGGAAAGCTCCGGTGCCGTGGTGGTCGCCACCGGAGTCGATACCGAGGTACAGCGCCGGCGGGCGCTCAGCCTAGGAGCGACGTATGGAGTCGGTGGCCTGCTCGAGGAGGTCGAGTCGGCGCCGACATCGTGGCCGGCATCGGCGACTGCCGAGCCCTTCCCGCCTGCACCTACGTGGAACACCCCCGAGCACGCCACCCGCTCCCCACACGCCATCGCGTCCTCCGGGCGTACCGCTGTCCGTAGTTTCAAGCGGCTCCTGGTGACGATGAGCAACACCCTCGAAACGCACGCCGCTGCCGCGGGGCCCGAAACCCTGGTTTTGGGAACTTTCCAGCGCGCCGAGCACTTCACCGACCGCACACGCGCCCGTTGGCAGAACATGGCGAGCCGGATCGCCTACGCGGGCGTGTACGGCGTCGGCATGGGCCACACGGTGGACGAGGGAATTCATCAGGCTCCCCTCGCTGCAGACGATGAATTGGTGGAGGAATGGAACGTCGTTGTCCTGGGCCCCCATTTCAGTTGCGTTCTCTCCGCCGTGGATCTTCACCGCGGAGAGGCGGATTCGGAACGCGAATTCGACTACGTCGTCTCCTACGACCGATCGACGGTCGTGCAGTGTGCGCGGGCTGTCCTCGACCGGTTCACCGCTGATCCGAACGGCGCCGGGTAGAGCAGCCCGAGGTCGAGCGTCGCCTCGACATTTCCGACGCCCGGAGCATGGCGTCGTGCACGACGCAGGTGAGATGCTGGAAGTTGTCCGCCCGCCACGCCGGAGACTCGGAGTCGGCCCATGAGCATCCTCATTCAGGTTCTCGAGCAGGGATACGCACTCACCACCCCGTGGGAGCAGCGGAAGTATGCGTTCGTCGACGCAACGCACATCGTGACCATTCGTCTCGACGGGCAGTCCGGCGTCTGGCTCGACGGTGTGAAACACGGTGAGGCGCATCGTCTTGCGATCACGCCGGTCCCCAGTGAGGCCATCTTCTTCCTCCTGCGCACCCTCGACATCCTGGCGGAATGCCGACAGAGTGGCGGGTCGTGGGTAATCGGGCACGACGGCGCCCACTTGTCCTCGATCGCCGCCGTGCGGTTACCCTTCGCCTGACGTGTCGGTGTTCCGCGGGATACTGCGGATCGCGAGTTCGGACACTCGAGCGCCGGGGGGACGCAATGAGAGTTCTGTATGTCCTAGTGGGGGCTCTTGCGGTCGGGGGCTGCGGGGTATCGATCCTCGATCTGAGCGGGCCGGGTGCTGCGCCCGGCAGTCCGCCACGCGCGCACATCGAACAGTTGCTGGCGCAGGTCGAGACCGTCGAGTCCCGCCCTCACCCGGGTGGATACCAACGCGGGTGTGCGGGCAAGGAACTGTGTGTGTTCGGTCCGGCGTGGACCGACGCCCAGAACGCTCCGGCCGGCCACGACGGGTGCGACACCCGCAACAACGTGCTGGCCACCGACCTGCGATCGGTGTCGTTCCGGGACGGCACCCGGGAGTGCGTCGTGCTGAGCGGGGTCCTCGCCGATCCGTACTCCGGCGAGGTCGTCGACTTCGACCGCAGCGACGCCAAAGCAGTGCAGATCGACCACGTATACCCGTTGGCCGCTGCCTGGGACATGGGTGCGTCGACGTGGCCGCTGGAACGCCGACTCCGCTTCGCCAACGACACGGTGTTCAATTTGCTCGCAGTCAACGGCGACGTCAACCAGGACAAGGGAGACCAGACTCCCGGCGACTGGCTTCCGCCGAATTCGGCTTATCACTGTTTCTATGCAGGCAAGTACCTCACCGTCGCCGTCGAGTACGGGCTACCCGTCACCGCCGCCGACCGGAGGGCACTCGCCGACGTCGCGGAAAGGTGCCCGTGAACTTCCTCAGGCCACAGTGAACGAACGTGTGTGCCATCCGGTGGCGCCTCCCGGTATCGGCGGCATCCTCTTTTCCACCTGGACGTTGCCGGCGAGGTCGGTCGCCCGCACCTGCAGAGTGTGTAGACCAGGTGTCGCCTGCCACTCCCAGGTCCATTGACGCCAGGTATCGATCGTGTACTGCCGCGCGAGCGTGGCCTTCTCCCACGGACCGTTGTCTACCCGCACCTCCACCGTCTCGATTCCTCGGCGCTGCGCCCAGGCGGTTCCGGCAACCAGCACCGGACCCGGCACCAGCGGGGCGAAGGGCGCCGGAACATCGATTCGGGAGGCGGTCTTGATCGGCGCCTTCTCCGCCCATCCACGCTTCGTCCAGTACGCGTCGGCCGCGTCGAAGCGGGTGAGTTCCCACTCCACCACCCATTTGGTGGCCGAGACGTAACCGTAGAGTCCGGGCACCACCTGGCGTACGGGGTAGCCGTGCTCGAAGGGCAACGGCTGACCGTTCATTGCCACCGCGAGCATCGCATCCCGCCCGTCTCGCAGCGCTTCGACCGGGGTACCCGCGGTGAAGTCGTCGATGCTCGTCGAGAGCAGCATGTCGGCCTCCGGGTCGACGCCCACCTCGTCGAGGAGATTTTTGATCGGGTAGCCGATCCAGGTGGCGTTGCCCGCGAGGATCCCGCCGACCTCGTTGGACACGCACGTCAACGTGATCATCCGTTCGACCGGTGTGCGCGCAACGAGGTCGTCCCACGTGAGAGTGAGCTCCCGCTCCACCATTCCGTGGATGTGCAGTTCCCAGTTGTCCGTCGTCATCCGCGGGACCCGCAGGGCGGTGTCGATGCGATAGAACTCGTCGTTCGCGGTGACGAAGGAGGTGCCGCCGGGCACGCCGATATCCGTTCCCGGGGCGATCGGAGACGCTTTGTCCACCACCGAAGGGATCGCGAAGTCGTTACGGTTGTCGACGGCCCCGGCGATCCGCTGTCCCAGATACCGTCCAGCAGCTCCCGTGGCCGCTACCGCCGCAGCAGCAGTGGCCGCCAACACCAAGAACTTACGGCGAGGCCACCGCGAATCCACACCATCGTTCCCTTCCGGCATCTGGGCCGCCACCGTCAGGATGCGGAGCACGACGATTCCGACCACGAGACCGGCGAGCGTCGGCACCGCATAGACCCACGTAGCGCTCGGACGGTGCGTCGCGGCATACACGCCGACGCCACCGAGGACCATGAGGAGGGCGCTACCGAAGGGAGCGCCCTGTCTCTCGAGGATGCCTGCCACCGCGGCAAATGCCGCGATCAGCACTGTCATCCCGACGAAAAGTGCGGGTTTGTCGTTCGTCCCGAACGTCGAGATGGCGAACTCGCGCGCCCAGGCAGGGCTGCGATCGACCGTAGTCGAACCGACCGCATAGAAGGGCGAGCTGTTCTGGTCGATCAGCACGGAGAGGAGCTCACCAACCGCGAGAACCACACCGGCCGCGATCACTCCGGCCAGTGCACGGGAGAACAGATGCCGTCGCCCCTGTGGCGCGCGTGCGGCCTCGGTCCGGTCATCGATCGTGCTAGTCATGCAGCCGCGCTCCTTTGTTGTGGTCACCGGGTATTCGGAGCCGGCAACACGCGCGGATGGGAGGTCACCACTAGTATTGCGCTGATGAACAAGCTCGACAAAGACACACTTCTCTGCATCTCGCTCTCCGGACGGCCGAGCAACATCGGCACCCGATTTCACAACTATCTCTACGGCGAGCTGGGCCTGAATTTCGTCTACAAGGCGTTCACCACCACCGATCTACAGGCCGCGGTCGGCGGGATTCGCGCACTCGGTATTCGCGGCGCCGGTATCTCGATGCCGTTCAAGGAACACGTCATCGACTACGTCGACGTCATGCACTCGTCGGCGTCGGTCATCGAGTCGGTCAACACCATCGTCAACGAGGACGGCATCCTGCACGCCTACAACACCGACTATCAGGCAGTGGCAAACCTGTTGCGCGAGAACGGTCTTCCGCACTCACTGTCCGTGGCCGTCGCGGGAAGTGGCGGAATGGCCAAGGCCGTGGTGGCAGCGGTCCGCGACTTCGGCTTCACCGACGTCACCGTGGTGGCCCGCAACGCGGAGACGGGCGGCGCACTCGCGAAGCAGTACGGCTTTTCGTGGCAACCCGAACTCGGCGACGCCCGTCCGGGCCTGCTGATCAACGCGACACCGATCGGGATGGCTGGCGGCGCCGAGGCGGACAACCTGGCGTTCGAACTCGACGCGATCGAAGCGGCGGAGGCGGTGTTCGACGTGGTGGCGATGCCTGCGACCACGCCGTTGATCCGGGCAGCGGCCGAGCGCCACAAGACCGTGATCACCGGCGCCGAAGTGATCGCCCTGCAGGCGGCCGAACAGTTCGTCCTCTACACAGGTGTACGTCCCTCTCCCGAAGAGATCCGAAGGGCGTCAGAGTATTCGCGGTCGTGAAACACCACGTTGGGCGCGGGTCACCCGACTGTCGCGCGAAGCCTTTCCGCCATCCGGGCGTCAAACGCCACGAACATCACGCGCGGCACACCGGCGGGTGATCGGCGCACTGCGCTGACCGCCTGACGGACCGCGTCGTCGGCCGGCCAACCGTAGACACCGGCCGAGATGAGCGGAAAGGCAACCGAGTCCGCACCGAGCTCGGCCGCCACCCGCAAGCTGCTCAGGTAGGCACTCCGCAAGACGGGTGACCGATCTTCGGAAGACGAATACACCGGCCCGACGGTGTGGATCACCCACCGGGCCGGCAACCTCCCCGCAGTAGTGGCCACGGCCTCCCCCGCCGGCAGGCCGTCGGGCAGCGTCGTCGCCCGCAACTTCCTGCACTCGTCCAGGATGTCCGGTCCGCCCGCGCGGTGGATCGCTCCATCCACGCCGCCGCCTCCGAGAAGGGTGGAGTTGGCGGCATTCACGATTGCGTCCACCGTCACCGTCGTGATGTCGCCCTGCACTACCTCGATGGTCGTCATCGGCCCATTATCGCCGGAAGTGGAGGGCAGTCCGCACGATCAATCCGGCGATCAGCGCCCAGAAAGCCGAACCGATTCCGAGGACGCTCACCCCCGACGCCGCAATCAGGAACGTGACGACAGCCCCCTCGCGTTCGGAGACGTCGGCGAGCGCCGACGCCAGCGCACCGCCCAGAGTCCCGAGTAACGCAAGGCCGGCCACCGCCTCCACGAGACCCTCCGGGGCCGCCGCAATGAGCGTGGCGACCGCGGCCGAACACGCCGCCAAGACCAGGTACGCCCAGCCTGCGGTGAAGGCGGCGAGCCACCGTTTCCGGGGGTCGGGGTGGGCGGTGGGCGCGGCGGAGAGCGCGGCACTGATCGCCGCGAGGTTGATGGCGTGCCCGCCGGCGGGTGCACCCACCACCGTTCCGATACCCGTCACCAGCATCGCAGGCCGCCACGGCACCTCGTATCCGAACGAGTTCATCACTGCGGTGCCGGGAATATTCTGCGAGGCCATGGTCACGATGTACAGCGGAACGGCGATCCCGATCAACGCCTGCCACGACCAGGCCGGCGCCGTCAGCACGAGCTCCGGCAGCAATGCGCTGGGGTCGAGTCCGATTCCGCCGACGACGAGGCTCACCGCGATCACCACACCCGCGACAGCGAACGCCGCCGGGACCGCCCACCGTGTCGAGTACCGCTGCAGAACGAGCCACACCAGCACGACCGGGACGACCGCCAGTGGTGCGTCCCGCAACGCGAGCACCGGAGCCAGGCACAGAGGCAACAACACACCGGCCAGCATCGCCTGCGCCAACGCGGAAGGTATCGCGGCGATGACGCGGCCGAGCCGAGGCCACAATCCGGTGAGAATGACGGCAGCACCGACAACGGCGAAAGCGCCCACCGCCGCAGGCCATCCACCGCTCACGGTCCCGGCGCCGGCGAGGAGCGCGGCACCGGGTGTCGACCAGGCAAGGGTGATCGGCATGCGGTAACGCCGCGACAACCACAGCATGCCCAGTGCCTGTGTCACACACAGCGCGAGGAGTCCCGACGCCGCCTCGCCGGAGTTGGCGCCCACCGCGGTCAATCCGGTGAGGACCACCGCGAAGGAACTGGTGAAACCCACGAGGGCTGTAACGATTCCCGCGCTGACCGGCTGGGCGGCGGAATCGGGCGAACGCACGTCACTGTCGGGTACGGACATAGGACGCGATTCTGCCCGATGCACGGTCGCGTCCGGCGGGCCCGCCCAGGGCACGGGCGCCCCGGCGTTTAAGGTCGAGGCGATGAAACACGACGACGTCCCCGCCTTGCCGACCGCCGCCGACTTCCCGGTCCTGTGGCCGGTACCCACACGCTGGGCGGACAACGACCACTACGGGCACGTCAACAACGTCACCTATTACTCGTACTTCGACACCGCGGTCAATGCCTGGCTGATGGCGCAAACAGGCAGGGACATCCGGGAGTTGCCGGCGATCGGCATCGTCGCCGAGACGTCCTGCAAGTACCTCAGTGAACTGACCTTCCCGGACAGTCTCCAGGTGGGTCTGTCGATCGAGAGGCTCGGCAATCGCAGCATCGTGTACGCGCTCGCGATTTTCCGGGAAGGCGAAGACACCCTCGACCTTGCGGCGCTCGGCCGCTTCGTCCACGTGTACGTCGACGCGAAGACACGCAAGCCGGTGCCCATCCCGCCCGAAATTTACAATGCAGCAACACTACTGGTGGTAACGGACGCAAATTGAGCGCCCGGTACCGCGCAGCGGTGCCCCGGTTCAGCGCAGGCCCTCGGCCTCCGCGGTGGCGACGGCCCGGGCGATGATTCCGTCGATCAGCGTGACCGTGGGCGCCCCGGTCTCGGCCCGGTTCCGTGGATCGTCCATCACCCGACGCAGGACGCCTTCGGCGATGATCGCCAGCTTCCACAGTGCCAGGACGTGCCAGTAGCCCACGTGCGTGACGTCACGCTCGGTCTCCCGGGTGTACGCCTCCACGAGCTCGACCCTCGTCGGGAAACCCTCCAAAGTGGAAGCAGGGAAAGGTCCGGCATCCTCGTCACCGTCCTCCGGCCAGTAGGCCAGAAGTGCACCGACGTCGGCCAGGGGGTCCCCGAGAGTGCAGAGTTCCCAGTCCACCACGGCGAGCACCTCCCCCTCCTCGGGCGAGGTGATGACATTACTCAGGTGGAAATCGCCATGTACGAGCGACAGTTCCTTCTGCTCGGGCATGTTGCGCGCGAGGATGTCCGCGAGTTCCTCGATCGCCGGGACGTCCCGCGTCCGGGACTTCTCCCACTGGTCCGCCCACCGTTTCAACTGCCTTGCCGCGTACGGCTTGTGGCTCGCCAAGTCCTCGAGCCCGGCGTCAGCGAGGTCGACGGCGTGAATCTTCGCGAGCGCACGCGCCATCGCGAGCCCGACACCCCGTCTCTGCTCGGGCGTCAACTTCTTGGCGACCCCGATGCTGTCGATCACCACGCCACCCACGTAGCTCATCAACACGAGCGGCGCGTCGGTCACTTCGGGATCTTCGGTGAGTCCGAGGATTTTCGGCACCGGCACGTCCGAACCCTGCAATGAGGACAGGATTCGATGTTCCCGGACCACGTCGTGCGCCGAGGCGAGCAGGTTTCCGAGCGGCGGACGCCGAAGCACCCACCTGCCGCCACCTGCATCACTGACCGCATATGTGAGGTTCGACTGACCGTTTCCGATCCTCTCGAAGCTCAGCGGTGCGATCGCTCCTACACCGAGTCCGGCAATCCACGCGGAGACGGCATCTTCGTTCAACCCCACAGCATTCACGCGCTCGATGCTAACCGCTCGCGTGCCCTGCGCGGTGGGAACCTAGACGCACCGGCAATGACGGCGACGCGGATTTCGGCTTATACACCTTCTGCGGACGGTCCTTCGGAATCCGCGGCGAGCGGGGACGATGCGCACCCTCCCTGGCCGGATTGCCGCTCCATAACAGTTCGGCTTCGGGCGCTGTCACAACTGGTCATAAGACGCAGTACGACTCTTCCAACTGCTCAACAACTGGTCATCTTGCTCTGCCGGGATTCGGCCACTTGCGCACTTCGCGTTCCGGTGGATGCTGAGAAGTAGGACACACACATGTCCTGTAGTGCAGCGCACGTCTCCCGCGAACCCACAAGGTCTCCGGGACGCGACAAGCGAGGTGAGTCCGATGGTCGACAAGATTGCCTATCCGGTCCAGCTCATTCAGCCGGACGGCCGACGGGTCCTGCGACCCGATTACACGAGCCTGGTGCGCGATATCGGCCCGGACGAACTTCGCGCACTGTACGTAGACCTGGTGGTCACCCGCCGTGTCGACGTCGAAGCCACTGCCTTGCAACGGCAAGGCGAACTGGGCCTGTGGGCCCCCATGCTCGGCCAGGAGGCCGCACAAGTCGGTTCGGCCCGCGCGCTCCGCCGCGACGATTACGCCTTCATCAGCTACCGGGAGCATGCCGTCGCCTACTGCCGGGGTGTCGACCCAGCGGAGATGACACGGATGTGGCGCGGAACCGCACATTCAGGCTGGGATCCGAGTGCAGTGAATGTCACCAACCCGGCCATCGTCGTCGGATCTCAAGGGCTACACGCCACCGGATACGCCATGGGCGCTCACTTGGACGGTGCCGAGATCGCGACCATCGCCTACTTCGGTGACGGCGCCACCAGCCAGGGAGATATCGCCGAGGCGCTGGGCTTCTCGATGAGTTTCAACGCCCCGGTGGTGTTTTTCTGTCAGAACAATCAGTGGGCGATCAGTGAACCCGTGCACCTACAGAGTCCCGTTCCGATCTCCCAGCGCGCCGCCGGCTACGGGATGCCCGCCGTCCGAGTGGACGGCAACGATGTTCTCGCCGTCCTCGCGGTCACCCGGCAGGCCACGCAGCGGGCACGTGAGGGCAGCGGCCCCTCGTTCATCGAAGCCATCACCTATCGGATGGGTCCCCACACGACCTCCGACGATCCGACGCGGTATCGATCTTCGGCGGAGACCGCGGAGTGGACCGCCCGCGATCCGATCGACCGCATGCACCGCCTGCTCGACCGCGAGGGCCTACTCGACGATGCGTTCCTGGCCCGGGTTCGTACCACCGCGGACGACATCGCCGCGCGACTGCGGTCGGGGGCTGTCGGCGCACCCGCACCGCCGCCGCTCAGCGTGTTCGATCACGTCTACACCAGTGCACATCCGCTCGTCGACGAAGAGCGCGCCCAGTACGCCGCGTACCTCGCAGCGATCACCGACACCGAGGAGGCACTGTCATGAGCACCACCAGAATGTCACTCGGTGCGGCCGTGGGAGCCGGTCTGCGGCGCGCACTCGAAGGGGACCGCAAGGTCGTGATCATGGGCGAGGACGTCGGACGCCTCGGCGGGGTCTTCCGTGTCACCGACACCTTGCAGAAGGACTTCGGCGACAACCGGGTGATCGACACCCCGCTTGCCGAATCGGGGATCATCGGCGCCGCCTTCGGTATGGCACTGCGCGGATACCGGCCCGTGTGCGAGATCCAGTTCGACGGCTTCGTATACCCGGCATTCGACCAGATCGTCTCGCAGGTCGCCAAGATTCACTACCGCACCGAGGGAAAGGTGACTGCGCCCCTGACTATCCGCATTCCCTACGGCGGTGGAATCGGGGCGGTCGAACATCACTCGGAGTCCCCGGAAGCCTACTTCGCCCACACTGCCGGACTGCGGGTGGTCACCCCGAGCAGTCCCGGTGACGCCTTCCACATGATCCAGCAGTCGATCGCGTCGGACGACCCGGTGGTGTTCTTCGAACCGAAGCGGCGATACTGGGACACAGCGGAATTCGACGTCGACGCCGAACCGGACCTGCCGTTGCACCGCGCGCGCGTCCTGCGCGAAGGATCGGACGCCACGATCGTCGCCTACGGTTCTGTCGTACCCACCGCGCTGTCGGCGGCGACCATCGCCGCCGAGGAGGGCCATCTCCTCGAGGTGATCGATCTGCGCTCCCTCTCCCCGATCGATTTTTCCACCATCGAGCGATCGGTCCGCAAAACCGGGCGGCTCGTCGTGGCGCACGAGGCGTCGACGTTCCTCGGTCTGGGCGCCGAAGTTGCCGCCCGGATCTCGGAGCGGTGTTTCTACCAACTCGAGGCCCCCGTTCTGCGCGTCGGTGGTTTCGGCATTCCCTATCCCCCGGCGAAGCTGGAACGTCACCACCTCCCCGACGCCGACCGTCTGCTCGAGGCCGTGGACCGCAGCCTCGCGGCCTGACCGGGTCCGCCCGAAGGAGAGGAGTGTCCGTTGGCGCAGGAATTCCGCTTGCCCGACCTCGGTGAGGGGTTGACCGAGGCCGAGTTGGTGTCGTGGTCGGTCGACGTCGGTCAGAGCGTCGAACTGAACCAAGTCATCGCCGAGGTCGAGACCGCCAAGGCGCTGGTCGAACTTCCCTCGCCCTACGCAGGTGTCGTGGAAGAGCTGTTGATCCCCGCGGGCGCCACAGTGCCGGTGGGGACACCGCTCATCAGAATCGCCACCGACTCGGCGACGGACGAGCGGCCGACCCGGACTCCCGTCCTGGTCGGATACGGACCCGAGGCCGCCGCCCAGAGCAGACGTCCCCGCACGCGCGCGCCCGCGGCACCGGAGACCACGGCACCACGCGAACGCGCGCGCCCCGACGCGTCGCCGGCGGCCCGGCTGGCAGCACGCGAGCGTGGAATCGACCTCACCCTCGTCCGGGGCACCGGTCCGTCCGGTGCCGTCACCCGAAACGATGTGGAGGAGTACGCCGGCTCGACCGAAGCACGCGGGGCGGCGGGACGGGCCGAGCGGGAGACCCGCACACCTGTGCGCGGCGTGCGGAAGCAGACCGCCGCCGCCATGGTCCGCAGCGCGTTCACTGCGCCCCACGTCACGGAGTTCGTGACGACCGACGTCACGCGGTCGGTCGAACTTCTCGAACGTCTCCGCGGTCTACGGGAATTCGAGGGACTGTCCGTCACTCCTCTCAGCCTCGCTGCGAAGGCCATGATCGTTGCCCTGCGCGAGCACCCCGGTCTCAACGCCACCTGGGACGAAGAGAATCAGGAAATTGTCACCAAGCACTACGTCAACCTCGGCATCGCCGTGGCCACTTCGCGCGGTCTCGTCGTTCCCCACGTGACAGAGGCACAGTCGCTGAGCCTGCTCGAACTGTGCCGGGCAATCACCGAACTGACCGCCATCGCGCGCAGCGGCACAGCCGCCCCTGCACAACTCACCGGCGGTACCGTCTCACTCACCAACGTCGGCGTCTTCGGTATCGACACGGGCACACCCATCATCAACCCCGGCGAATCCGCGATCCTGTGCCTGGGCGCCGTCACCCAGCGGCCGTGGGTACACGAGGGCGAACTCGCCGTCCGCTGGGTCACGACCCTGAGCGTGTCCTTCGATCACCGCGTCGTCGACGGCGAACAGGGGTCGCGATTCCTGTCCTCGGTAGCGGCGATGCTCCACGACCCGGTGGCCCTGCTCGCACACCTCTGAGCCTGGGTACGTTTAGCCCCGTGAGTACATCTCAACCGCCCGCGGTGAACAGGCGCGCACGGGTCCCGGAAGTTCTCAGGTCCGCCCGCGCGGCGATCTTCGTAATCTTCGGGATCAACGGGTTCCTCCTCGGGATGTGGGTGGTCCACATCCCCGCGATCGAGGGCCGTACCGGGATCAGCCACTCCACGCTCGGGTCGCTGCTTCTCCTGCTGGCGATCGGCGCGATCATCGGCATGCAGCTCACCGGCCCCCTCGCCGACCGAATCGGAAGCAGGCGGACCGTGATCGCCGCCGGGCTCACCCTGTCGGTCGCGACGGTCGGCCCCGGACTGGCGACCGAGGCGTGGCAGCTGGGTCTCGCACTTCTTGTCTTCGGCTTCGCCAACGGGGCGCTCGACGTTTCGATGAACTCGCAGGCAGTCGAGGTGGAACAGCGCTACCGGCGGCCCATCATGTCGGCCTTCCACGCCCTCTTCTCCGTCGGCGGGGTCGCAGGATCGCTCGTCGGCGCCGCAACACTCGCCGCAGACTGGACGCCGGCCGCGGCGCTCCTGGTCGCCGGGGGCATCGGGATCGCGACCGTCGCGGTGAGTGCACGGTGGCTCATGCAGGATCGACCGCGCGACGCGGAGAAGGTCACACC
This sequence comes from Rhodococcus tibetensis, assembly GCF_024438035.1. Classification (GTDB taxonomy): domain Bacteria; phylum Actinomycetota; class Actinomycetes; order Mycobacteriales; family Mycobacteriaceae; genus Rhodococcus_F; species Rhodococcus_F tibetensis. The sequence continues at coordinate 32,765 of NZ_JANFQF010000024.1, read as the reverse complement.
CGAAGAGAAAGCGCACGGAAGACTGTCGGCACGAGTCCTGGCGCTCGGCGGCATCGCGTTCGTGCTCATGCTCGCCGAAGGCGCCGCCAACGACTGGAGTGCGCTGCAGGTCAAAGAGCACCTCGCCACCTCCGACTCGGTCGCCGCCCTCGCGTTCGGCGCCTTCTCGGTGATGATGACGGCTGGACGGTTCACCGCCGACCGGGTCAGTGGCGCTCTGGGGCCCGTCGCAGTCGTCCGCTACGGCACGCTGATCGCCGCCGCCGGATTGGGGCTCGTGCTCATGTCCGAGATACTCCCGCTCACGATCTTCGGCTGGGCACTGTTCGGTTTGGGGCTCTCCGGAGGAGTTCCTCAAATCTTCACCGCCGCGGGCAACCTCGGCTCGGGGTCCGCGGGCACCAACATGTCCCGCGTCGTCGGCCTCGGATATGTCGGATTCCTCGCCGGGCCGGCCACCATCGGCTGGATCACTCAGGTGATTCCCCTCACAACCGCGATGGTGGTGCCACTGGGGTGTGTGTTGATCGCCGCTGCGTGTGCCGGTGCGGTCCGGCGAACACCCCACGCCGTACTCCGGGATCACAGCGCGCTCTCATAGTTCGTTCAGCGTCGGTTGGCATGCTGGATACCGTGACCGAATCGAACAGCACGCTGCGCCGCAGCGTTCACCGTCTTGCCGTATCCGCGGCGGGCACGGTGCTGCTGTGCGCGCTGTACCTCGTCAAACCTGCATCGACTGCGCTCACGTTCCCAGAGCCGTTACGATCCGTCGCGGACCAGGTGATCAGCACCATCGACGTCACCTCCGTACTCGTCGCGACCGTCGTCCTCGCGGTGGTCGCGATGTTGCGGAAACTCTCGTACGGAATCGGGGCGGTCCTGGCGCTCTGTCTCGGAGCGAACCTCACCAGCGCCGCCGTGCGGGCCTGGGCGGCGGATGCACCGTCCGTCCTGCTCCCGAGCGGGCACGTCGTCGCCGCCGCGGCCCTCTATGGCTCGGCAATCCTGGTATCGGCGCCGCGTTTCCGGCCCGTGATCGCTGGCCTGGGGTTCGCCCTGATCCTCGGCGTCGCGGGAGCCTCGGCGCTCGTCGATCCCATCAGCGTCTACGGGCTCGTAGCGAGCCTTGTCGTGTCCTCGATCTGGTGGGCGCTGGCGTCGACGCTGATGCTGTACTCCCCCGTCGCCGCGAAACGGGAGGAGCTACGCCCCGACACCGCGGCCATGGCCTTCTCCCGGCACCGCAGCAGCCTCCGCCTCTGAGGCGCTTCGCGCCCGTGCGTGGTTAACGAGTCTCTGCACTCGTTAACCACGCACGGGCGGCGGAGCCGCCTACAGGGCTTTGAGTTCCTCGGTGACGTCGGCGACGGACTTCTTGGCGTCGCCGAAGAGCATCGAGGTGGTGTCCGCGTAGAAAAGCGGGTTCTCGATGCCGGCGAAGCCGGAGTTCATCGACCGCTTGAGCACGATCACCGACTTCGACTGATCCACGTTCAGGATCGGCATCCCGTGGATCGGGGACGACGGGTCGTTGCGGGCGGCGGGGTTGGTGACATCGTTCGCGCCGATCACCAGGGTGACGTCGGTGCGGGCGAACTCGTCGTTGATGTCGTCCATTTCCTTCATCGCGTCGTACTCGACGTCGGCCTCGGCGAGCAGCACGTTCATGTGCCCGGGCATCCGGCCTGCGACCGGGTGAATGGCGTACTTGACCTCGACACCCTTCGACTCGAGCATCTTGGCCATGTCCTTGACCGCGTGCTGGGCCTGCGCGACCGCCAAGCCGTACCCGGGCACCACGATGACCTGATTGGCGTACGCCATCTGGATCGCCGCGTCCGCCGCCGAGGTGGACTTCGCCGTCTTCACCGTTCCGTCCCCGACCGCCGCGGCGCCGCCGCCGCCACCGAATCCGCCGGCCACGATCGCCGGAATGGACCGGTTCATCGCCTTCGCCATCAGGTTGGTCAGGATCGAACCCGACGCGCCGACGATCATGCCGGCCACGATCATCGCCTGATTATTCAGTGCCAAACCGGCGGCCGCCGCGGACAACCCGGTCAACGCGTTGAGCAACGAGATCACCACGGGCATGTCGGCGCCGCCGATCGGCAACACCACCATCAACCCCAGGACCGCGGCGAGAACCAGGACACCGACGATCCACCACTGGCTGGTCGGACCGGCCGGGTCGATCGCCCGGATTCCGATGATCACCGCCAACGCTACGGCCCCGAGCAGCAACAGCGCGTTGAGCGGCTGCTGCAACCGGCCGATGCCGATCGGGCGGCCCGGCAGGGTTTCCTGCAACTTGAGGAAGGCGATGACCGAACCCCAGAACGATATGGACCCGATGATCGCCGCGAACAGCGACGCGATGACGATGTGCACCGTCGGCGACTCACCGTGCGCGAAGGCGGTGAACCCGTCCGAGTCGAGGAACTCGGCGTAGGCGATGAGGGCGACGGTGCCGCCGCCGACTCCGTTGAACAGGGCCACCAGCTGCGGCATCGCCGTCATCTTCGTCCGCAACGCCGGCGGCACACCGAGCACCACACCGATGACCAGACCGGTCACGATCAGCACCCAGTTCGAGGTGTCGCGAATCGCGATCAGCGTCGCGATCACGGCGAGCGCCATACCGGCCGCGGCGATCTGGTTACCGCGGACCGCGGTCTTCGGGCCGGTCAGGCCCATCAGACCGTAGATGAACATGCCGAACGCGACGATGTACAGCACGTTGACGAGGTACTCCATTACTTGTCCCCACCCTTCTGGGCAGCAGCGACAGGCGCAACAGGCTTGGACTTGAACATCGCGAGCATGCGGTCGGTGACCACGAAACCACCGACCACGTTGATCGTTCCGAAGACCAGGGCGACGAACAGGATCACCTGCAGGCCCCACGGCGGGTTGTCTACCTTGCCGAGCACCACCAGGGCGCCGAGCACGACGATGCCGTGGATGGCGTTCGTGCCCGACATCAGCGGGGTATGCAATGTATTCGGGACCTTCGAGATGACCGCGAACCCCACGAACCCGGACAACACCAGGATCGCGATATTCGCCAACAGTTCGGTGTACATCTAGGACACACTCTCCTCACGGGTGACGCAGGACGCGGCGAGGACCTCGTCCGAGAAATCGGGGGCCAGTGCCCCGTCGACGAGCATCAACTCGAGCAATGCCGAAACGTTCTTCGAGTACAGCTCGGAGGCATGCTCGGGCATCGACGCGGGCAGGTTCAGCGGCGAGCAGATCGTCACCCCGTGCTTGACCACGGTCTGACCCGGTTCGGTGAGCTCACAGTTACCGCCGGTCTCTCCGGCCAGATCGACTACCACACTGCCGGGCTTCATGCCCTCGACCGCGGCCGCGGTCACCAACCGCGGTGCCGGACGGCCCGGCACCAGGGCGGTGGTGATGACCACGTCGAAGCCTTTGATGGCGTCCTCGAGCGCCTGCTGCTGCTGCGCCCGTTCCTCGTCGGTGAGTTCGCGGGCGTAGCCGCCCTCGCCGGCGGCGTCGATCCCCAGATCCAGCCACTGCGCACCAACCGATCGAACCTGATCGGCCACCTCCGGGCGCACGTCGTAGCCGGTGGCCCGGCCACCGAGCCGCTTCGCCGTCGCCAACGCCTGCAAACCCGCGACACCGACACCGAGCACCAACACCGTCGCCGGCTTGACGGTGCCCGCGGCGGTGGTGAGCATCGGGAAGAACCGCGTCGACTCCGACGCCGCCAACAACACCGCCTTGTACCCGGCCACATTCGCCTGCGACGACAACGCGTCCATCACCTGGGCGCGGGAGATCCGAGGTATCGCCTCGACCGCGAATGCCTGCACTCCCGCCGCCTGCAACGCGGCGACCTGATTGTCCTGGTTGCGCGGGGCGAGGAACCCGATCAACGTCTGACCGGAGTGAAAGCGGCCGACTTCCTCGTTCGACGGCGGGGCGACCTTGACCACTACGTCCGCCGACCACGGATCGCCGATCTTCGCGCCCGCCCCGACATACAGCTCGTCCGGAATCAGCGCGCCCAACCCGGCACCCGACTCGACCACCACATCGACACCCTTACCCGTCAATGCGGCCACGATCTTCGGCACCAACGCCACCCGACGCTCGTCCTCGTTCAACTCACGAGGAACGCCAACCGTCGGGCGCGGCTGCGCCGCGCTCTGCGATGTATCCATTTATCGACTTCCTGCGGTAGATGGTCTGCATGCCGCCACGAGCGGCAACCAACCGATGATGAGCGGAAAGTGTCCCCCGCCTCGACTGAATTCAGCTGATGATAGCCAGAGACCGCGTGACGTAGGGAACAGAGCAGCCGGCGCAGACCCGTCTGAATCGAGTCCGAACAGCCGTTCTCACACGTCTTTCGGCATCTTTGTGAGCCCAGTCACACACGGTCGAGTCGTAGGCTGAGGAGAGGCAACCGCACAGAAGCGGAGGTTCGACCATGCACAAGCCACACGAACGGCGGGCAACGGACGTCGAATCGGCCGTAGTGGTAGAACGGGTCTACGACCACCCCACCGACGGCAACGGACTCCGGCTCTTCGTCGACCGGCTCTGGCCGCGCGGCCTTCGCAAGGATGCTTTTCACTTCGACGACTGGGCCCGCGATCTCGCACCCTCGACCGAGCTGCGTCATTGGTATTCACACGATGTCGCAGCCTTCAGCGAGTTCCGGGAACGGTACGTATCCGAGCTGGACTCCCCGCCGGGCCGCAAGGCGCTCGCGAGGATCCGGGACCTCGCGCACGGGCGCCCCATCGTCCTCTTGACCGCCACCAAGGACGTCACTCACAGTCACGCCGAGGTCCTCGCCGAATACCTGCGCGGTCAGCGGTGACCGGCGAGGCGAAACCCGGCGACCTCGCCGACGAGGATCTCGGCGGCGAGTCGGCGTGCTGGCTCGACCGTGTCTGCCCCGACTGCGGAGTGTTCCTCACGGACCGGACAGCGCCGCACTGTCCACGATGCGGGACCGCGACCGCACACGAAACGCCGGCGACGCAGGACCCCGCCGACGTAACGTGCATCAGTTTGAGAGCGTGCCTGCTGGGTACATGACTGCACCTGAAGGTGGCGGCATGTCACCGTGGCAGACGGGATGAACCTTGCAGATGCGACGAGCCGTGAACGAGGGAGATACCGAACGCCTCGAGGGCGCCGGGAACGGGACCGTTCTCGCCAGGGCCATCACGGGCCCTCTACTGTTCGTGTTCATCCTCGGCGACGTCCTGGGCGCCGGTATCTATGCATTGGTGGGGGTCATCGCCGGCGAGGTGGGCGGTGCAGTGTGGGTGCCACTGCTGGTGGCACTGGCGATGGCATTGCTGACGGCGACCTCGTATGCCGAACTGGTCACCAAGTATCCGCGCGCCGGCGGGGCTGCGGTGTTCGCCCAGCGGGCGTATCGGAAGCCGATGATCTCGTTCCTCGTCGGGTTCTCGATGCTGGCGGCGGGCGTCACGAGCGCAGCGGGACTCGCCCTCGCGTTCTCCGGCGACTACCTTGCCGTATTCCTGGATGTGCCGACGGTTCCTGCAGCACTCGTGTTCCTTCTTCTCGTGGGACTTCTCAATGCACGGGGCATCAAGGAGTCGATGCGCGCGAACGTCGTGATGACAGTGGTGGAGGTCACCGGCCTGGTTCTGGTCGTGGTTCTCGCCGGCATCGTGCTCGGGCGCGGCGACGGCACCCTGGGCCGGGTGGTCGAATTCGACGACAGCCGTTCGCCGGCGCTCGCGGTGCTGGCCGCCGCCCTGCTCGCGTATTACTCGTTCGTCGGCTTCGAGACGTCCGCGAACGTCGCCGAAGAGGTGACCAACGTGCGCAAGGTGTACCCGCGCGCGCTGTTCGGGGCCTTGCTGACGGCGGGCGTCGTCTACGTCCTCGTCGGTCTCGCTGTCTCGGTGGTCCTTCCCGCAGACGAACTCGCCGCATCTTCGGGCCCCTTGCTGGCGGTGGTCTCGGCGGCCGACGTCGGCGTTCCGTCTCGCCTGTTCAGTCTGATCGCGCTCGTCGCCGTCGCCAACGGCGCACTGCTGACGATGATCATGGCGAGCAGACTCACATATGGGATGGCATCCGAGGGATTGCTTCCAAGTCCGTTCGCACGCGTCCTGCCGCGGCGTCGGACTCCCTGGGTGGCAATTGTCGCGACCACTGCAGTCGCCATGGCTCTGTGCGTCACCGGTTCACTGTCCGCCTTGGCGGAGACTGTGGTTCTGCTACTGCTCTTCGTCTTCATCAGCACCAACATCGCGGTGCTCGTGTTGCGTCGTGATGCGGTGCAGCACGACCACTTCCGGGCCCCGACGATCCTTCCGATCCTCGCCATCTTCACGTGCCTTGCGTTGCTCACCCAGCAGAGCGCGGCCACCTGGCTGCGTGCAGCGCTACTCCTTGCTGTCGGGATAGTGCTGCACGTACTTTCCCGCCGTCGTTCCACGAAGGCCGACGCCGAGAGTCCCCGTGTGCAGTAGCGCGGGGACCCTCGGATCAGCGGACCGTCTCTGCCTCCGCGAGATACCGGGCTCGCAGCTTGTGCTTGACGAGTTTGCCCGTGGGCGTGCGCGGCAGGTCGTCCGAGAAGTCGATGCTGCGCGGCGCCTTGAAGTGGGTCACCCGGTCACGCACGTAGTCCAGTAGTTCACGCGCGACGACATCCGACGGCTCGACACCGTTGACGAGTTGGACCACCGCCTTGACCTGTTCGCCCATCTCCTCGTCGGGTACACCGATCACCGCCACGTCGAAGACCTTGGGATGCATGGTGAGAATGTTCTCGGACTCCTGCGGGTAGATGTTCACCCCGCCGGAGATGATCATGAAGGCTGCCCGATCTGTGAGATACAGAAAGCGATCGGCGTCGAGATACCCGATATCCCCACTGGTGGTCCACGTCGGATGATATGGATGCGTTGCGGATTCGGTCTTGGCCGGATCGTTGTGGTATTCGAACGGCCGCTCCTCGCGCTCCCAGTACACCGTTCCGATCTCACCGATGGGTAGCTCCGCACCGGTGTCGTCGCAGACGTGCACGATGCCCATCACCCCGTCGTGCCCGACGGATCCCGGCTTGGCGAGGGCCTGCGCACTGTCGATGAACGTGGCGCCGGCACCTTCGGTGGAGGCGTAGTACTCATGAATCACCGGACCCCACCACTCGATCATGGAACGTTTCACGTCGGGTGGGCACGGGGCGGCCGCATGAATCGCCACCTTCACACTGGACACGTCGAACTTCTCGCGTACTTCCCTCGGCAGCTTGAGCATTCGCACGAACATGGTGGGCACCCACTGACTGTGCGTCACCTGGTACTTCTCGATCAGTCGCAGCGCCTCCTCGGCGTCGAACTTGTCCATGAGGATGATAGTTCCGCCGACAGACGTGATGGTGCCGCAGAAGCGAAGGGGCGCCGCATGATACAGCGGTGCGGGGCACAGATAGACGGTGTCCGCGTCGAATCCGTACATCGGCGCGAACACTGCCGTGTACGGGTCCATCGTCGAGTCCACTTCGCCTTCCGGCAGTGCGGGTTTGATTCCCTTCGGCCTGCCCGTCGTACCCGACGAGTACAGCATGTCCTGGCCGCGGGGTTGCGAGTCCAGTGGTTCGTCGGGCTGCGCCGCCACCGCCGCGTCGTAGCTGTCGAAGCCGTCCAGTTCACCGCCGTAGACGAGCCTGTGCCGGACGCCGGGCAAGTGCGCCGGGTCGGTGGGGATCGCTCGTGCCGCGTCAGCCGAGGCGATGAGGACGGCGGCTCCACAGTCGTTCACGACGTACCCGGCTTCGGCTGCAGTGAGGTGCCAGTTCACCACGGTGATGTAGAGCCCGGACCGCAACGCCGCCCAGTACACCTCGAGGACGCGGAGGTCGTTGCTCGACACCAGAGCCAGGTGATCCCCGACCTCCAAGCCCAGTCCGCGTAGGTGTCGCGCCAACCGGATGGAACGCTGGTCCAGCTCCCGGTAGGTGAGCTGCTCCCCTGTGGACGGCCGGACGACGGCCGGCTTGTCCGGGGTGGTGGCGACGAAATTTCCGGGAAACATCCGCACTCCTTTGTTAATGGAGATTCTCATCATCGGTCTACCACACGCGTCTCGGGAGGGGCGGCCGTTCACACTCACCGCGGCAAACCTTCCTCAGGGGTGAAAACGCCGGGCCGCCGCTCGGCAAGTCCTACAGTTGAAGCGAAAGGAGGCCATCAGACGTGACTGCCCTACAGAAGGAACCGATACTCGACGCCCTGTTCGAGGAGTGGGAGGTGCTCGACCAGTTGCTGTCCTCGGTGTCGGGTGACGCCTGGTTCACTCCCAGTCCTCTGCCTGGATGGACCGTGCACGACATCGCTGCGCACCTGATCGGTACCGAATCCATGCTCGCGGGGATACCGGCGCCCCACACCACTGTCGATGTCCACGGGTTCGCCCATGTGCGCAACGAGATCGGAGCGTTCAACGAACAGTGGGTGGAGGGATTGCGCGGATGCCCCGGCTCGGAGATGCTCGAGCGCTTCCGTGCGATCACCGAGCGCAGGCGCTCCGAACTGGCGGCGATGACGGACGAGATGTTCGAGGCCGAGACCGCCACACCAGTCGGCCCGGCGCCCTATCTCCGGTTCATGCGCATCCGCGTCTTCGACTGCTGGATGCACGAACTCGACCTCCGCGAGGCACTGGGCGTGGCCGGGAACGAGGGCGGAACCCGCGGGGAGACTGCGTTCGAGGAGATCGCGGGAGCGGTCGCGTTTCTCGTGGGTAAGCGCGGCAAGGCGCCGGAGGGCTCGCGTATCACCTTCGAGTTGACGGGTCCGCTCGCGAGAGAAATCCACGTCGCCGTCGACGGGCGGGCAGCCGTGGTGGACGAGTTGCCGTCCGCCGCCACCACGACGATCACCCTCGACTCCCGGCTGTTCACCCGGCTTGCCGGTGGAAGGGTGAAGGCCGCGGATCACCGCGACGCAGTCTCCATCAGCGGTGACACCGCCGTCGGCAAGCAGATCGTCGACAACCTCGCGTTCACCATCTGACCGGGATGCGCCTGTTTCTGTCGTCCTACCGGTTCGGAGCCGACCCCGCACCGTTGATGTCGCTCGTCGGAAGTCCGGGACGTGTGGGCGTGATTGCGTCGGCAGCGGACGCATGGCCGCCGGCCGCGCGCGCGTCCGCGGTCGTCAGTGACATGACGCCTCTCCGGCGCCTGGGTTTCTCTCCGGAGGAAGTCGATCTTCGCGACTACATCCGAACGCAGAACGGCGAAACGGGCCGGCTGAGGGACCGGCTGGCCGGATTGGGCATGCTCTGGGTGCGGGGCGGAAATACGTTCGTCCTGCGTGCGCAGATGGCGCGAAGTGGTGCGGACGATGTCATCCGGGACCTGCTGCGAAACGATTCGCTCGTCTATGCCGGTTACAGCGCGGGCGCCTGCGTCATGACACCCACGCTGCGCGGTCTCGACTCCTCCGATGACCCGGCGGAGGTTGTCGAGACCTGCGGCATGGAGCCGATCTGGGAAGGCCTCGGGGTGGTGCCGTTCGCGATCGTGCCGCATCATCCGCCTGCGGCGCCCTCAGGGGGCCAAGAAGCGGTGCCCTTGGAAGACGCGGCCGCTGTTCGGCGTACTGTCGCCACCTTGCGGCTCGCCGGGATGGATTACCGGACCTTGACCGACGAGCAGGCAATCGTGGTGGATGGAGATTCCACCGAGCTCATCTGACGAAGCACCGCCGCGAACGGGGGCCGACTCTGCGGGGCGCCCGGGGGAACGTCAGCCGAAGACGGCGACGGGCATCGACGGCGCGAACGGCGCGACCCGGTCGAGTGCTGCCCAGGTGACCTCGCAACGCTTTGCGGTGACCTCATCGGCGTCGGCGAGGAGAGTGTTGAGGAGAACCTTGGGGTTCAGACGCCACTCGGTGACCATCGCGAGAACTTCGTCGTTCGTGAACAATCCTGAGCCGGCCAGTGCGAAGACCCACTCATCGAACTCCCCGCGGTGAATCTGCTCGATGGAGTCGTAGTCGATGCCACCGTCGATGAACTCGTACGAGAACATCGCGGAGATGTAACTGCTGGGGTCTCGGTGGAGTGCATGCATCGTGCGGGTCCTTCCGGGGTCGGTGCGGCAAAACCGGCCCCAAGTTGCGATCTAGCTCACATTTCGTGAGATTCTCCGATTGGGTGTAACGCCTCGCCGGTGTTTGACGATGCAGAACGCTAACCCGGGAAAGTGCTTTTTTGCATTGCCCGGCCGATACGATCCGGTAACAGAGTGAAGAATGTGACCTGAGTTACACCCGAAACGCTCCGGTCCACATCTGCCCCGAGGTACTACTACCTGCGGGTTTCGCGTATCGAAGGGTTCTATACCCCTCCGCCGCCCAAGGCAAAAAAATTAACATCCGTAATCTCACATAGTGAGACTCCTACGCGTGGGTAACAAGTTCCGAGGTCGAGACCCATCCCAACCTGCACTGAACGTCCAGGTTGAGGCGATATCTGGAGCAAACCCTCCGAATCGGTTCAGTTGGACGCTCGACCAAATTGAGGACATCAAAGTCCGCGCCACGCTACCGTCGGGTACGCCGCACCCGCCCGCGAGGAGCATTTCATGACGATCGCACCGGAAGTTCTCGCGGAACTCGACGCCGCCCTTCCCCGCGGATGCCTCCTCACCGATCCCGATCTTCTCGCGTCCTACAGCCACGACTGGGCGCGCGACCCGGACGCCGTCCTGCCCGCCGCCGTCGCAAGGCCGACCTGCACCGAGGACGTCTCGGCAGTGCTGCGCTGGGCCGGCAGGCATCGGGTCCCGGTGATTCCCCGCGGAGCGGGATCGGGGCTCAGTGGAGGTGCCACTGCGGTACGAGACAGCGTGGTCGTCAGCACCGAGCGGATGCGCCGGATCGACGTCGACCCCGTCACGCGTATCGCCGTCGTCGAACCCGGCCTGCTCAACGCCGAGGTGAAGGCGGCGGCCGCGGAGCACGGGCTGTGGTACCCGCCCGACCCATCGTCCTTCGAGATGTGCTCGATCGGTGGCAACGTGGCGACCAACGCCGGCGGTCTGTGCTGTGTGAAATACGGGGTCACCACGGACTACGTGCTGGGCCTCCGGGTGGTACTCGCGGACGGAACGGCGGTGCGGCTGGGCGGGCCCCGACTCAAGGACGTCGCCGGACTGTCGCTGACCAAACTCTTCGTCGGCAGTGAGGGCACCCTCGGGGTCGTCACCGAGGTGACCCTCAGACTGATTCCAGCTCAGCCGCCGTCGTGCACTTTGGTGGCCACGTTCGCTTCGGTGCAGGCGGCCGCAGACACCGTGCTGGCCATCACCCGCTCGTTGCGCCCGTCGATGCTCGAGTTCATGGACGGCACGACGATCGGCGCCGTGGAGGACGCACTGAAGATGGGCTTGGACCGGACCGCCGAAGCCATGCTCATCGCCCGCTCCGATGCTCCGGGGGCGATTGCCTTCGATGAGATTTCGATCATGGCCGACGCCTGCACCGCCAGCGGCGCGTCGGAGGTGTTCACCACCGATGATCCAGAGGAGGGGGAAGCCTTCGCAGCCGCAAGGCGATTCGCCATTCCCGCGGTGGAGCGGCTGGGGAGCCTCCTCCTCGAAGACGTCGGGGTCCCGCTGCCGAAGCTACCCGCACTGGTCGAGGGCATAGCGGCCATCGCGCGGGCGCGGGACGTGCTCATCGCCGTCATTGCTCATGCCGGCGACGGCAATACGCATCCGCTCATCGTGTTCGATCCCGAGGATGTCGCCATGGCGGAACGGGCCCGGCTCGCGTTCGGCGAGATCATGGATCTCGCTATTTCGCTCGGGGGAACGATCACCGGTGAACACGGGGTGGGAAGGCTGAAGAAGGCGTGGCTGCCCGACCAGGTGGGCAAGGATGTCATGGATCTGACGGCCCGGGTGAAGCAGGCGCTCGATCCGCTCGGAATCCTCAACCCGGGCGCGATTCTGTAGGCTCCCGCGGCGGACAAGGTACCCAAATGGTTATGCGAGGGGCTGGTGTGACGCCTGAGGTGTTGCTAGCGTGACCGGACCTGGCTCGATTCGTCGCAGAGAGGTGTGCCTGTGAACAAGCTCCGCCGTGTCGGCTCACTGGCCATGCCAGCTCTATTGGCGTCTACCTGCACGTTTTTCGCCTGGTCGCCCTCCGTGGCGACGGCGGCGCCGTGCCTCGGATCAGGCAGTTTCGGTTCGAGCGCCGGTATCAACCCGATCCCCTGGCTCAACGGCAGCGACGGCCGACTTCCCGAACTGCGTGGCAGAACGCAGGCCGTCGCACACATCACCGGGCCTCGCAGCCCCAACGACACGATCTTCCGATTCGGCGTTCTCGGAACCGACCTCGGCATCATGTGGGACAACGGGGGCGGCCAGGTTCTCACCGCTTTCGGCGACACGGTCGGTCTCAGCGACAATCCCCTCTGCGGGCTCGTCGGCGACTGGCGCAGCAACATCCTGCTTCGCAGCAGCGACCGCGATCTGTCCAACGGAATGAGTATCGACAACTCACCCGTCGACCGTCCGAATCACTCCAAGGAAATCATTGCGAGCAAGAAGATTCCGGGTGTCGAGCAAACCGTCATCCCCACCACCGGCATCTCGGTCGGTCCCACGCAATACATCAACTACATGTCCGTGCGGAGCTGGGGAGCTCCCGGCGAGTGGGACACCAACGCGTCAGGCATCGCGTATTCGACCGACAACGGCGAGAACTGGGCCACGGACCCGCTGACCCTGCGACCGAATGTGCCCGGTACCGGGGCCGAGAACTTCCAGATGGGTTCCTACGTCAAACACGACGGATTCGTCTACGCCTTCGGCACTCCGTCGGGTCGTTCGGGTGACGCCCGGTTGTCGCGGGTGCCGGAAGCGGAGATACGCAACCTCGCCGTCTACGAATACTGGGACGGCAAGGCGTGGGTGAAGGCGAACGCTGCGGCTGCCAGCCCAATAATCCCCGGGCCCGTCAGCGAGCTGTCCGTGCAATTCAACGACTACCTCGGCCAGTTCGTCGCGATGTACACGGACGCGGGCAACTCCGTGGTCATGCGGCGGTCCGACCGGCTCGAATCCGGCTGGAGTGCACCGGAAGTATTGGTGAGCAGCCGCGACGTACCAGAGCTGTACGGGGCCTACATGCATCCGTGGTCGAAGGGGTCGGATCTGTACTTTCTCGCCACCACCTGGTCCGACTACAACGTCATGCTGCTGCGCACCAGCCTCGCCGACTGACGGTAACCTGCGAGTGTGCGCAGCACTGCACGCTCGAGGCAAACAGAGGAGTGGTTGTGGCGGTCAAGGTAGAGCACGACGTGTCCGAGTCCCGGTTCGAGATCTTCCTCGACGGTCAGCTCGCCGGGTACGCTGAGTACGCCGAGGGGAACGGGGTGCGCGACTTCCACCACACCGTCACGTACCCGCAGTTCCGGGGACAGGGTCTGGCGGCTCAACTGGTGATGGCCGCCTTGGACGACACGAAGGAACGTGGCTTCTCTGTGGTTCCGTCCTGCTCGTACGTCGAGCACTACATCGCCGAGAATCCGAGCTATGCGGAGCTCGTCTGAGGCTGCCCACCCGGCCGTCCGAGGGGCGTGTGTCGCTGCCGCCGTACTGACACTGGTCGGTTGCGCGTCAGGCGGCGGTGAAGACTCCGGCACGACGGATCTTCCTCCGCGGACGTCGGCCGCCGAGACGGGAGCATTCGTGGGTGAGTGCGGCTCACTCACCGACGCCGAGGTGTACGAACGGTCGGGGATGTCCGGGCTCACGCCGGTGTCCCGCAACGGGATCAAATGCCGTTGGGAAGCCGACGGCGGCGCCCGATACGTGATGTTCACCTGGTACCGCGGCAGCCCGATCGACCGGGAAAGGTCGGTGGCGCAGGGAATCGGGCACGAGGTCCACGACCTCGAGATCGCCGGACATCGGGGGTTCTCCTCGCAGAACGAAGGATTCTGCGAAGTGGCCCTGGCGACTGGCGGGGATTTCGTGCACTGGCTGGTCCGGTACGGCGGTGGCGTCACACCGTCCGATCCCTGCGCGGCGCCCACTGCTCTTGTCGAAATTACTGTGGAGAAGGCGAGATGAGCGCCGCCCGCACGTTCGCCGCCGCACTCGCGTCGGTGCTGCTCCTGGCCGGGTGCGGTACGTCGGTGACCGGCACTCCCCTGCCGGAAGGTTCCGGTGTGAGCGGAGGTGGCTCCGACCGGTTCGACAAGCTGCTGCGCGAGTGTGAGGCCGTCCCCAACGAGAAGATCGCGGAGGTACTCGGCGGCGACGGAATCGACCAGTACTTCTATGGCGCCGTATGCATGTGGACGGTGTCGTCGCATGCCGGTTCCCTCGACGTGACGTTCGGCTGGTTCGAGAACAACTCCCTGCAGCGCGAGCGGGATGTCGCCGAACAGCTGGGCTATCAAGTGGAAACCACCTTTGTCGCGGGCGCGTCGGCATTCACCGCCCGGCGGCCGGGTGACAGCGCGACGTGCGGGATCACCGCCGCCTACTCCGGGGTGATCACGTGGTGGGTGCAGCAGCGTTCGGGTACCGGTGATCCTTGTGCGGGCGCACGGACCCTCGCGGAATTGACGCTGCAGCGCAATCAGTGACGAGTGAAAATGGGTCGCGGCGGACTCGGCAGCGCTGTTAGCGTCGAGTAACCACCTTGTCGCGCCGACCGGAGGACTCAGCCGTGACCGCCACCGAGACGGCAGTGCCTCGCCGGCTCAGCCCTCTCGTGCTGCTCAATCTCGCAACCCTGTTCTCCGCCACCGGAAACGGCATCGCGATCGTTGTGCTGCCCTGGCTGGTTCTGGAGCGGACCGGCCGCGCCTCCGACGCCGCGGTGGTCGCAGGCGCGGCCACTCTTCCCCTGCTGCTGTCGAGTCTGTTCGCGGGAACATTCGTCGACCTGTTCGGCCGGCGCCGCACCTCGATCATCTCCGATTGCCTCTCTGCGCTCTCCGCTGCCGCTATCCCCGTCGTGGCGAATACCGCGGGCCTGTCCGTCCTGATCATCGCCGTCCTCGCGGCGGTCGGCGCCGCGTTCGATCCGGCAGGCATCGCCGCCAGAGAATCGATGCTGCCCGCCGCCACCACGTCGGCCGGGTGGTCGCTCGACCGGATGAACAGCCTCTACGAGGCCAATTACAACGTGGCGTACCTGGTCGGACCCGGCATCGGCGGCGTTCTGATCGCCACAGTGGGCGCCGAGAACACATTGTGGGTGACCGCTCTCGGTTTCGTGTTGTCCATTGTCACCATCACCTTCCTCCGGCTCGAGAATGCCGGCCGGCCCGACACCTCGTCACGGCCGACCTCCCTCTGGCGCGGCACCGTCGAGGGCCTGAAGTTCGTGTGGCACAACCGTCTTCTGCGCACTATCGCCTTGGTCGACATGGCGGTAGTGGCGCTGTACCTGCCCGTCGAGTCCGTCGTGTTCCCGGTGTACTTCACCGAACTCGACAAACCCGCGCAACTGGGTTCCGTGCTGATGGCACTGAGCGTAGGCGGAGTCGTGGGCGCCCTGGCATACGGACCGCTCTCCCCGTACGTATCGAGACGAGCCATCATGATCGTCGCGGTGATCGTCCTGGGCGCCGCAATGGTGGCCATGGCTTTCCTGCCACCATTGTGGGCTATCCTCGCGCTGGCCCTGCTGCAGGGCCTCGTGTTCGGTCCGGTCGGCCCGATCGCCAACTACGCCATGCAAACTCGGAGTCCCGAGCACATGCGCGGGCGGATCACGGGGGTCATGACGTCCACCGCGTACGCTGCCGGTCCGCTGGGGTATCTGCTCGCCGGGCCGATGATCGACGCCTGGGGCATCCAGCCCGCGTTCTTCGTTCTCGCCGTCCCGGTACTCGTCCTCGGTGTCGTCTGCTGCGCGTTTCCCGTCCTGAAGGAACTCGATGCCCCCGTGACAGTCAGCTGAAGCCCATCACCTCGTTGCCCCAGGCCAGACGCATGTCACGGTCCGGGTCCTTCACGAGGGTGTCGGAGCTGTCGATCAACAACGTCGCGCGAGTGTCCTCGTCGTACGGCGCCCAGTGTTTCGACCCGTCCAACGCCGCCGGAACACTGTGCCGGACGAAGGCGAGCCATCGGCGCTGGACGCGACCCGACACCTCCAGCGCCGTCTTTCGCCCGCCCAGCCAGAACGTGGGATCGACGTTCAGGGTGCCGAAGTTGCCGAACACGTAGGGCAGCTCGGTGGCGTGTCCCGCCCCGATGCGCGCAGCCTTGAGGATCGGGGTCGCGGCATCGAACCGGTACATCCACGTCGGTGAATGGCGACTGTGCGCGTCGGCCACCCACAGGGCGGGCATCCGGAACGCGGCGTCGCGGGACATCGCCAGCGCACCCCGTGATTTTCCGCGGTCCGGGTAGGCGGCCAGGATGTCGGCGAGCCGGTTGGCGGGGAGGTCGGGATGGTCGGCGGCGATGGCACGGAGCATCTCCTGCACCGAATCGGACGTTACCGGGAGCAAGGGCGACTTCATCAACTTGAACAGCGAGGACTCGTCCTTGTTGGACCCGATGATGAGGGGAATACGGTGGGAGTAGCCCTTCTGGAACGCCGCCACCGGGTACCGCGGCAGGAAGTCGCGGTCGACGACGGGTGCCATGGCAAGCGTGCCGGGGATCTTGGTGGGCACCTCGTTGACCAGAGTGTCGCTGGCCTCGATGATCCGGTCGTACGGAAGGCGGAGCAGAGTGGCGGACTCTTCCGGCTCCAGCCCCACGATGTCGAGGAATTGCCGGGCCACCGTGGCGGCGCGCTCGCTCCCGTAAACGGAGGTCGCCGGTGGGCTTTGCGCGATTGCGCGGTGAAACAGTCCTTCCGCGGTCGGACAGGTCATCAGTGTGGTGATCGAGCCGGCGCCGGACGACTCGCCGAACACTGTCACCTCGTCCGGATCCCCGCCGAAGGCCGAGATGTTGTCACGCACCCATGCCAACGCCGCGACTTGATCGCGCAACCCGATGTTCGTCTCGAACTCGTGCTCGGCCGAGGAGAACGACGACAAGTCGAGGAAGCCGAGCGCACCCACCCGGTAGTTGAACGACACCACCACCACGTCCCCGACGGTGGACAGGATGCGCCCGTCATAGATGCTCTGCGCCGCCGTTCCCAAGCAGTAAGCACCCCCGTGTATCCACACCATCACCGGCCGTGGTGTGCCATCCGGTTCCGGGGCCCACACGTTGATCGAGAGGCAGTCCTCGTCCATATCGAGTCCCGCGTCGATAGGCACGGCAGTGCCGTGTCCCTGCGGCGCCATGGGTCCGAAGGTGGCGCAGTCACGCACACCCGTCCACTGTGGCGGCGAGACGGGAGCCCGGAAGCGCAGTGCGCCGACGGGGGCGGCCGCGAACGGGATGCCCTTCCATGCGTAGACGTCGCCGTCGGCATGCCCGCATACCGCGCCGTCGCGGGCGCGGACGACCAGCGTGTCGCCGGACTTCTCGACTTCCACGACTGAATCTCCTCACCGGGAATCTCCGGCCAAGGTACCAACGATGTACAGGGACGTCCGGGTGAAGGGCTTTTCCACTCTCCTGGGGGCCGGTGCTAGGGTCGGCTTGTTCTGACACGGGGTGCTCCGCACGGGCGGGGCTGAGATCACACCCGGGAACCTGCTCAGGTAATGCTGACGAAGGGATGTCATCGTAGTGAACAGCTCTGTCCATAGTGCCGCCGTCGTGGGCCGGCACACCCGATTCACGGACCACTTGTGGGACCGCACCAAGGTGTTACGGGAAGCGATCGACGAGCTCGAATTCCTCCGCCGTCTCGGTGACGGCACGCTTCCACTGGACGTGTTCCGCACGTACATCGAGCAGGACTTGCTGTACCTCACCGGGTACGCGAAAGCCCTGTCATTGGTGGCCGCGCATGCCCCGGACCCGGTCGCGGCCGGATTCTGGGCCAACTCCGCCGCCACGGCTGCCACCGTCGAGGCCAGCTTGCACCAGAATCTGCTCAGTGGTGGGAAGTTGCCCGCATCGGATGCTCAGCCGCAGCATTCGCAGGCGTGCCTCGGGTACGTCTCCTATCTGACGGCCGTCGCCGCCACCGAGCCGTATCCGGTTGCCGCGGCTGCGGTACTCCCCTGCTTCTGGATCTATGCCGACGTGGGACGGCGACTCGCCGCGAGCGCCCGCGAGGTGCTCTCCGCGGATCCGTCGCATCCCTACGCCCAGTGGGTGACCACGTACGACGCCGAGGAGTTCCACGTAGCCGTGGCCACCGCCCGCGAACTGGTGGACGCTGCCGCCGATGCCGCCACCGAAGCGCAACGTGAGGCCATGGTCGAGGCGTTCGTCGTCGCCAGCCGGTACGAACTCCTGTTCTGGGATACCGCGCTGAACGAGCAGAAGTGGCCGAAGTCGTGAGGTTCTTCGCGCGCACGAAGCGCGCCGCCACGGCAGCCATCGTCCTCGTCTCCGCCCTCTCGGTGCTGTCCGGGTGCGCGAACAACGGGTCGTCGGACGACACCATCCGGTTCGCCCTCGACTGGACGCCCAACACCAACCACACGGGTTTGTCCGTCGCCCTCGAACAGGGGTACTTCGCCGACGCCGGACTCGACGTGGAGGTTCTGCCGTACAACGACACGTCGCCCGACACGCTCGTCGACGCCGGGAACGCGGAGTTCGGTGTGAGCTTCCAGAGTTCGGCGACGTTCTCCAAGGCTGCGGGTGCCCAGACGAAGTCCGTGCTCGCGCCCCTGCAGCACTGGGCCACGGGCATCGCGGTCAAGGCCGACCGCGCAGACATCACCCGGCCCAGGGATCTGGACGGCAAGATTTACGCCGGCTTCGCCGACCCCGACGGTGAAGCGACGCTGAAACAGATCATCCGCAACGACGGCGGCAAGGGTGAGTTCACCACGGTCACCCTCGGCACGTCCGCGTACGAGGCGGTCTACTCCGGCACCGCCGACTTCACCGTGTCGTTCTTCGCCTGGGAAGGCATCGAGGCCGAGCACCAGGGAACGCCGATGCGGTACTTCCACTACACGGACTTCGGTTTTCCCGACGCGTATGCGCTCGTGATCGAGGGCAACGAAGGATGGATGGCCGACCACCCCGAGGAGGCACGGAAGTTCGTCCAGGCACTGCAGCGGGGTTACCAGTTCGCGGCCGAGCAGCCCGATCAGGCCGCGCAGATGCTGATCGACGCCAATCCCGGTGCGTTCCCGGACGAGTCGTTGGTGCGGGAGAGCCAGCAGATGCTCTCGTCCCAGTACATGGTGGATGCCGCCGGAACCGTCGGTACCCAGACCACCGAGAAGTGGGCAGGGTACTCGGGATTCCTGTTCGAGCACGGCTTGCTGACCGGACCCGACGGAGCGCCGTTGACCGCCGAGCCCGACTGGTCGACGTATTTCACCAATGAGTACCTCGACACACCCTGAGACGAGTTCCCGCGCGGCGGGGCCGGGGACGTCCTCGGTCCTGCGGCGGGGACTCCCCGCGCTGGTGGTCGTCGTGGCACTGGTGCTCGCCTGGCAGGTCTATGTGAGCGTCAGCGGGATCCGTCCGCAAGTGCTGCCGTCGCCGCTACGCGTCGTCGCGCAGGGGTGGCGCGCCCGGGACATCATCGCGGGACACGCCTCGGCCACCCTGCAGGTCACGATCATCGGCTTTGCCGTATCTCTGCTGTGCGCCTGGGCACTCGCGGTTCTGGTCGATTTCTCTCCGTGGCTGCGGCGCGCATTCGTGCCGTTGTTCGTGGTGTCGCAGACGCTGCCCATCATCGCGATCGCACCACTCATGATCATCTGGTTCGGCTTCGGTCTGCTGCCCAAGGTGCTCGTCATCGCGCTCGCCACATTCTTCCCGATGACGATCGGCCTGATCGAAGGTTTCGCAGCGGCCGATCGGGAAGCCGGGTCACTGCTGCGCAGCATGGGAGCGTCCCGGTGGCAGGAGTTCCGCTACCTCCGGCTGCCGTCGGCGATCCCACGCTTCTTCACGGCCCTGCGCATCGGCATCACCTACGCCGTCGTGGGAGCGGTGTTCGCCGAATACGTTGGTGCCACCTCGGGTCTGGGCATCTACATGGCCACCCAGAAGAACTCGTTCCGGACCGACCTGGTTCTGGCCGCGGTGTTGGTGACTGCGGTGATCAGTGTCAGCCTCTACCTGGTCACCTTCGCGGTCGAACGTGCCGTCGCGCCGTGGATCGCTGCCGAGAGGGGCCGCAATGACTGACGACGCGCGGGTCGAACTGTCCGGGCTGTCCAAGGCATTCCCCGTCCGCGGGGGCGTTCGGCCCGTTCTCGACAACGTCTCTTTCACCGTCGAGCCGGGCGAGTTCGTGTCGGTCATCGGACCGAGTGGGTGCGGGAAGAGCACGGCGTTCGCGATGCTCGCCGGCCTCGACCGACCCGACTCGGGAACCGTCACGATCGGCGGTACGCCCGTGCCCGCGGCCGGTGGCGGTTCCGCACAGTGTGCCTACATGCCGCAGAAGGATCTCCTCTTCCCGTGGCGCACCGTCCTCGACAACACCACCCTCGGCCTGGAGGTGCAGGGCATGCCCCGGCGCGATGCACGGAAGCGCGCCCGCGCCCTCTTCCCCGTATTCGGCCTCGCCGGGTTCGAGGACGCGCGACCCAGCCAGTTGTCGGGTGGGATGCGGCAACGCGCCGCGATGCTCCGCACCGTCGTGCAGGAACGTCCCGTCCTCCTCCTCGACGAACCGTTCGGTGCCCTGGATTCGTTGACCCGCACCGAGATGCAGGCCTGGTTGCAGGAAGTCTGGCAGCGCTATCGGTGGACGGTACTGATGATCACCCACGACATTCGTGAGGCCGTGTACCTATCGGACCGGGTGGTCGTGCTCTCCGCACGACCCGCCACCGTCCGACGCGAAGTGTCCGTGGATCTGCCACGGCCCCGGGAGCTGTCGATGATGACCTCCCCCGAGTTCGCGGATGTCGAACACGAACTCCTCGAGGTCTTGCACGAGGAGTCGAAGCGCGCGCTCGTAGAGCAGGAGTCGCGGCGCGGCTGACCACGCCGCGTCACCAGCTCACAGCAGCATTACTTCACCACGAGCGCCTTCTCCAGTTCGGCGAGGGCCGTTTCGAGATGGATCAGAATTCGCTGCAGGCTCGGCACCGACCGTCTGCATCCCACCACCCCGAAGTCGAGATTGTCACCGTTGTTGGTGAGGGTGATGTTGAGGGCCTGCCCGTCCAACACCACCGACGTCGGGTAGAGGCCGTCGAGACGGGAACCGTTCCAGTACATCGTCTTCCGCGGACCGGGAACGTTGGAGATGATCACGTTGAACGGTGGGGGCGTGAGGCGCACGAAGCCCGGAACCGGGGTCAGGGCGATCGGCGACATGTTCACCGCCGACCACGCGAGGGCCTGCATCGGCGTGAGGCTGCTGAACAGTTCCTTCCCCTGGGACATGGACGCCGAGATGGCCGACAGCCGATCGGCCGGGTCCTCGATGTCCGTCGCCAGATTGCACAGCGTGACCCCGACGGAGTTGCCCCCGGCGTCCGCCTTCTTCTCGTCGCGCAAGGAGACGGGAACCATCGCGATGAGCGGCGCGTCCGGCAAGCCGTCCTGCTCGGTCAGGTAGTGGCGCAACGCTCCCGCGCACATGGCGAGCACGACGTCGTTGACACTGACCCCCACTGCCTTGCGCACGGCATTGACGCGCTCGAGCGGCCACGACTGGGCGGCAAAGCGCCGCGCGCCACCGATCGGGACGTTGAGCATCGTCTTGGGTGCCTCGTACGGAAACTTCATGTCGTGCTGCCCCAGCGCAGTGCGGGCGATGCGCAGGGTCGCGGGTGCGAGACCGGCCACCTCACCGGCCGCGCGGCGCAGACCGCCGAGCACCGATCCGAGGTCGGGACCGCCACCGCCGTCCCGATGGGCTTCCCGGCGGGGCAGGTTCCACGGCGGCGGCGCATCACGCACGGTGGGGTCGGTGGTCAGGGTGCGCTGCAGCAACCGGAGCCCGGATACGCCGTCCATCAGCGAATGATGGAACTTGGTGTAGATCGCGAACCGCCCGTCGCTGAGTCCCTCGATCACGTACATCTCCCACAGGGGGCGGTGACGATCGAGGAGCGTGCCGTGCAACCGCGAGGTGAGCGTGAGCAACTCCCGCACCCGGCACGGCGCCGGCAGCGCCGAATGACGAACGTGGTACTCGAGATCGACATCGCCCTCGTCTGCCCACCACAGGTTGCCGACACTGCCGACGGGCCCCTGTGGCTTCTTACGGAACGTGGAGTCGACGGTCGTGTGCGACAGCATCGCCTCGAGCATCGTCTTGACGTAGTCGGGCCCGGCATCCTCGGGTGGTGTGAACAACTCGAGCGACCCGACATGCATCGGATGCTCCCTCGATTCGCCTAACAGGAATATCGAATCGGTAACCGGCATGATCCCCACCTGGACGTTCACCCCCGCTCGGTCACTATCCCATTACGACTTTCCTGTGGATGGTACGTCGGGCGTAGCGTCCGTGCGCACAACTCCGATATAGATCGTACGGCGCGAATGAGGTGACGCCACCCACGCTGCGTCATGGGTACCGAAGACCGAAGGAGGCAGGCCATGAGCACTGCAACTGCGGAATTCTGCCCCACACCGCTACCACTGACCCGGCGCGAGTTCGTCGGGGCCAGCCTGCAGTCCGCCGCCCTCGCGCACACCCTGCGGCGCACCGTCCGGCCCTTCCTCGACGGCTGGGCCCGGTACCCCGAATTGCCCTGGCCAACCGGGGTGGTCGACTACCTCGGGTACTCCCTCGGCCCCGTCCGTGGGACCCAGCGGAGGCCGATCCGGCTCCCGCACTGCCGCGCCGAGTGGATCCGGCCCGCCGGTGAACTCGGTAACCGGGCCATTCTGTACCTGCACGGCGGCGCGTTCCTGTGCTGCGGAATCAATTCGCACCGGCAGATGGTGTCTCGCATTTCCGCCGAATCCCAGGCGTCCACCTTGAACGTGGCCTACCGCATGATCCCCCAGAACCCTATTCGCGCGGCCGTCGACGACGGGGTCGACGGCTACCGATGGCTGCTCGCACACGGCTACACCGCCGATCGGATCGTCATCGCGGGTGACTCCGCGGGTGGGTTCCTGACATTCATGGTGACGCTCGAAGCGCTACGGCAGGGACTCCCCCGCCCCGCAGCCGATGTCGCGCTGTCGCCGCTGACCGACCTCGATCCCGTCAACAAGCTGGCGCATCCCAACGCCGACCTGTGCGCGGTGTTCCCTCGGCGTGCGGTCGGAGCGCTGTCCACGCTCATCGAACGCCTCGACACACGCGGCGGGCACGAACCGTCCACGTCCCCCGTGGACGGCGACCTCGCCGCGATGCCGCCCGCGCTGATTCAGACCGGTTCGCACGAAATGGTGTACGTCGACGCAGAGTTGATGTCGCAACGACTCTCCCAGGCGGGTGTCCCCTGCGAACTGCAGATCTGGGAGCGCCAGGTTCACGTCTTCCAGGCCGCTGCGGGGCTCCTCCCCGAGGGCAGACGGGCGATACGGGAAATCGGTCGTTTCATTCGTGAGTCCACACCCGTGAGCATTCCTGCACGCTCCATGGTTGATGAGTGCGCACGGGTCAGCTAGTGAAGAAAGGTCGATACCGCTCACGAAGCGAAGAGGAGGGCGGACGCAGCGACAGCCACCCCGGCTCGTGCGGACAGTGGCGTGCTGCGGAAGAACTTCTCGAGTAAAGACATCATTACCCCCGGTCGGCGCGGTATGGACACCGATGGATCGTGGTCGCGGAGGCTGTACCGGGCAAGGGTTATCCTCAGCGTGCACCGAACCCGGCAACTATCGAGCGAACCCTTCGACTGCCCTCGGCGGGCGTACACGTGCGGCGTCCCAGCGGGACGCCCTCTATGGTGGACGCATTTGGACGCCGACGACAGGTAGCGAATGGACGACAGAACCGTAGCGATCGGGGCACTCGCGATTGCCACTGTATCCGCGGTCTCGGGCCTGATGGTGGGCGCTGCGGGCGGGGTCTTCGACAGCACCAACGCGTATGTGGCGCCGCCCCCGCTATCGTCGGAAGGATTGCAGGCTGCCGGCGCATACAGTGCCGAGCCGGCCACCTACCAGGTGTTCGTGCCGCCGACTCCGACGTGGCAGATGGCGGAGCTCACCACACCGCGCGCAGTTCCGGTCACCACCGAGCCCGCCCCCACGACCACCACGTTGCCTCCCGCGGCGGCGCCTCCGCCGCCGGCTCCGGTTGTGACGACGATCGTTCCTCGCCCCACCGTCAGCGTTGCCCCGATCACCCAGCCCCCGGTCACGCGGGCTCCGGTCACCCAGCCCCCGGTCACACGGGCTCCGGTGATTACCACCACCGAGGCTCCGGACGCGCGCATCGCGGCGGGGATCCCCGCACCACCGGCCCCGACCACCTCGACGACGACTCGTCCGGTGATCACCATTCCGCCGGTGACCACACGTCCGCAGCGCTGACGGCTCGGGCGAGTACGAAGGCATGACGTGCGCCTCGCGAAGATTCGCGGTGGTGACAATTCGAGCCGCCTGTAAGGTGGCTTCCCGCCGGATTGGGGGGATCCAACCGGGACCGAGAGTGACCGGCATCGGAGGCTGCGCGTGAATGATGGGTACGACCAACCGTCGAGTGGCGAGAACTTCCAGTCGGAGCGATGGGACCACCGCGCGATCAGAGGCGCAATCGAGGCGATGTCGCCGGCAACATCCGAGACCGTGGCGGCAGCCTGGGACGAGATCGGCCGCCGATTCCAGGACTCGATCACCGCGTTTTCCGACGCCACTCACAGCGCCCTCGCGAGCGGGTGGCGGGGACCCGCCGCCGGCACGGCCGCCTCGGCGATCGACCACTATGTCGCGGGCGCGCAGCTGGCGAGTGACGGTTTCCGCGACGTCGGGGCGGCCCTGCGCGAAGCGATCGCCGGAGCCGAGGCGGTCCGGGGCGCCGTCGGTGAACCCGTCGAGTACGCCACCGACTGGACCCGCGTGATGCCGTGGAATTGGAGCAGTGAAGCCGAATCCGTCGGCGCCGAACAGGCAGCGAAATCCGCGATGGGTTCTGTCTACTCCCCGGCATACCGGACGTCGGGCGAACAGCTCCCCACCCTGAGTGCTCGCACGCCGGACGCCTTGGACATCCCACTCGACTCCGCTTCGACGCACGCGGCCGCCACTGGACAGCCCACCGGATTCGACTACGGCCCCAACGGAATACACGGGATCCCCAGCGACCGTCAGGTAGCAGTAGAAACCACCGACACCGTCTCTCGCAATGAGCAGCGCAAGGGCGAGGGGCTTCACGACGAGGCCACAGACGCGCCCGGACAGCACGACGTGGCCGCCGCCGGCTCGACGTCCGTGGCGACTGCGGCCCTGGCCGGCGCCGTCGGTGGCGGGGTCGCACAGTATGCGCACAGGGTGGTCGCCGCTCACCAGGCGTCGGCCGCCGAGCCTCCCCGGAAACCGGCTACGACAACGCAGGCGGACAACCCCGAGCAGGACCCCGCGGACGTGCCCACCTATCTCGAAAGCATCGACGCGGGGAGTGCGGTCATCGGCCCTCTTCCCCACGTCACCCCGGCTGTGATCGGCCGCTGACCGTGACGCAGTGGACGTTGAGCGCCGGGCAGTTCACGGCGCTGTGGGCGCAAACCGGACAGGACCGCATCCCGTTTCCCTTTCGCGGTGCGAGTCCACTGTCCGATGCCGTCGAGTTCGCGGCCGAGCAGAACCGGATCAGGGCCGAGTTCGACGCTCCCGAGCACGACAACCTCGCGGCTGCGCTCCGAGTTCTCGCCCAGCCGGAACTGCGGATCGAGATCTCGGGTTCACTGGGCGAGAGCAACGACAACCCGATCCGACTGCTCGGGGGCATGGCTCGCGGACATGCGGTCGCCGCCCAGCAACACGCCGGCGCAGAGGTGGTGATCCGCCGCTGCGAACCCTACGACCTCGGCCGCCAGCTGATCGCCCAGCTTCCCGACGTCGATGCCGGTCACGCCCCCGGCGTTGTGTTCCCACGCGAGGAGATGACCGGAAGAGCCGAGCTGTCCGTGCGGGCGCGGGCGGTCACCGAACTCCTCGCGCGGCGCTCGACGAGCCAGGGCACCGTCCTCGTGATCCGGGGTGGGCGGGAATCCTCGCACTCGGTGGGCGGGGTCGCCTGGCGCGACCTCGACGCCGACGGCCGCTACCTCGTGTGGGGCGATACGACGGTGGCGGTGGAGCCGGGCACGTCCTGGGACCTTCTCGGCGCCGTCGATCGCCTCACCGGACGAATCCCCGCCGGGCATCCCGTCTGAGTGTTTCGTCCCCCTCCCGCGCTGCGGTGTCGGCGATCGCGACTACCGTGTAGGGCGAAAGTAGGTGATTCGTGGCCGAGCCGGACGGAGCAGACATGCAGGACTTCGATCTGGACGTCAGCGTGAATCGCGATTGGGCCGAGTTTCAGCGTCGCCTCGCCGACTACCTGGCAGCAATGCGCGACGAGGACCTTCTGGTACTCGAATCGGGGTTCGAGGAACTCGACGAATCTCGTGGACTGATGCCCTGCATCCAGTTCGTCGTGTGGGACGGCGACACGGTGCGCTGCGAGGTGCCATCCAACCACTATCTGCACCCCGACCGCATGCTGTCGGACGCGGAGCAGCAGTACCTCACCGAGCTGGGCTGGAATCGGCCCACCCGCGGTCCGGACGACGAGGCGGACGACGGGTCTCCCGCGTTCTTCGTCGACAAGAAGCAGTCGTGGTCCGATCAGCTCGCCGCGATGACCGTCGCCGCATTCCGGGACGTGTGGGGAGTGACCCATCCGGCGTTCCTCAGCACCGAAACGTCCAGCACAGACCCCGCAGCGGCATTCGATCCCATCGCGGTGCGTCCGCCTCTGGTCACACAGCTCGATCCCACCGCGGCGGTTGTCCCCCGCGACGCGGAGCATCTCCACGAGCTGATCACACTCTCGCTGGTACCGATGCTCGGACTGCTCCCCGAACGCGACCCCGACGGGGATGTTCCGATTCGGATGGGCCACACCATCCTGTTCATCGGCCCACTCGCCGACTCGATGGACGTGCAGCTCTTCGCGCCGCTCATCCACGACATCAGCGACCGCACCCGGGCCGCCGAGGTCACCGCGGACCTCAACCGGACGTGGTCGCGGATCAAGTTCGTCCTGGTGGACGACCGGTTGTCGGCGTTCCTCGAGGTGTCGGGCAATCCCTTCGTTCCGCAACACCTCACCGACAGCTGCAAGGTGTTCTCCGATTTTCTGAGGACCGTCGACGGTGATTTCGCGACCCGATTCGGCGGGCAGTTGTTCTTCCGCCGGGACGACGACGCCGACGAAGAGCCGGCACTTATCGTCGAAACCCGGATGACGGCCGCCGAACTGCCCAACGAACTGCTCACCTTGTTCCATCTCGACCCCGAGGGCGACGGCGGTACCGATGCCGAGGTCGTCGCCGACGTCTGTGGTCACGACCGCGACCTGATCGTCTCGCTGCTCAACACCGGGACCGAGTGGGTCGCGCAGCTGCGCCGGGACGCCGACGAATTCCGTGAGCAGGCCGAGACCGCGATGGCGGAGACCTCCGATTCGCATGCCGATGGCTGGGAGCGAGTGGTTGGGGATCTCCGTGACGCTCTGCGCACGATCGTTCTTCCGCCGCCGCATCCTGCTCCCGAAACGAAGCCCCGGCCGGAGCAGATGGGGCTGTTCAACAACCCGGAAGAGCAGACGCTGTTCGACGACCCCTCGTCCTAGCGCCACCTTTCTGTGATTGGTCCGGTCTACGCGAAAATTGGCGTACTGTCGGCATTATCGGCGCCGCCCAGGTTCCGCTTTCAGGGATGAGTCCATGGCCGACAAATCGCCCCGCAATTCCATGTCCAAGAAGTCGGGTAAGTCGTTGAAGGAAAAGCGCGCCGACAAGAAGATGAAGTCGAACGGGCAGGTCGATCCCGAGATCGTCTCGCACGTCAAGAAGCGCTGACCCTCCCGTGCGCCATTGTGGTGGCTCCCGCTACCACAACGGCGCACCTCTCTGTCTCCGCCGTAGTCGGTAACGCCGGTCACGACCGGAACGACTAGCACTTCGGATGCTCACGCACCGAGTGAGCGCCTGCGACACGAGGGTGGGGGCACATGGGGGACGCGGCGGGCAACAGACGCGCAGAGGGCTGGACCAACGCATTGGTGATCGTATCGATCATGGCCGGTGGGGTGATCGTTGCGGGACTCCTCGACCGCGGATCCGGCACCAGCGAAGGGCCCGGCTCGGACCAGCAAGTCGCTGCGGACGCCACCTCGTCGTATGTCACGCCCGAAGTCGAGTACCCGGTCGAGATTCCCGGATGTGCCACCGTGGAGGCGCCGTCCGAGAGCAGGTACATCGGCGTGTCCGTCGTCGGCGAGCAGAGTTACGACAATCCGCGGTATCCGTGGTTTTCGGCGGTCAAAGCGTCAGCCATGACGGCGGCGGTGCTTGATGCTCTCCCGGACGAGGTCGAGGTTCGCTTCGCCAGTCCCGCCGAGACTTTGCTCTTCGAGCCCATCCCCGAGTACGACCGGTCCGACCCAGCCGTGGCCGACCTCGATCTCGGTGGTGCGACGAGCGCACGCGGAACCCTTCTGCGCGGACCGGATGTCGGCACCCTCAGCGTGTCCGTCAGCCAATCGCACGCGCCGATACCACCCTGCGTCGCGGGACAACTCGACAGTCGCACCACCTCAGCCGATGGCACCGTCCTGGACGCGCAGGACACCTGGAGCGAGTACGACGGCAAGCGGACTCTCTCCCGCAGGGTTTCCGGGTACTTGCCGGACGGCACCCGCGTCGACGCCTCTGCCTCCGACGAAGATTCCTCGGCGGCAGACCTGTCCACCCGCTACGGCGGGACCGTCCCTCTGACGATCGACGAGCTCGTCGCCATCGTCCTGCGCCCGGAACTTCGGGTGAGCACTCCGGTTCCGGCGGGCACCCTGCCCCCGCCGCCCTCGTGTGGCTTCGGGTCGGACACCGACGATGCCGCGCCGGCCGTGAGCCGGAGCGATGTCGAGCGGCTCAACCGCGTACTCGACGACCTTTGGCGCGGTCAGGCGTTCGTCTCGTCGAGACCGCTCGGATCGCTGCAACTCGCGGACTACAGCGACACGTCTCTGTGTGAACAGATCGACATCACGACGCCGGGATCTACTGGCACACTGCATATTTCGATCAGCGGTGGTCATGTAGTACCGCCACTACAGGACAAGTACGACCCGTCCTACGACCCCGACATTGCCGACGCAACCCGGCTGCCCGACGGATCGGTGGTCCAACGCCGTGATGCGACTCGATTGCCCGTTGCCCTCGACGGCTCCGGCGCCGGTGAGAACGTCCATGAGGTCACCGTTACGCGTCCGTCGGGAACGCAGGTGACGATCCGCTCGGAGTCGGTGCTCCCCCAGGCTCCACTTCCTTTCGAAGTTCTCGAATTCATTGCCACCGCTTCCGGACTGGAGCTGTGAGCGATATGACCATCGACACGAGCACCCGCACGCTGCTGCTCGCCGCGCTGACCGCGGTCGTGACGGTGGCGGGCGCCGTCACCGTGGTGGCTACGCACGGTGCAGACACCCAGCCCGGCACCGCCGCACCCGAATCCTCGGATTCGAGCGCAACCGGAGAAGTGTCGGTAGCGTCACCGGATGCGCCGGACAGCGAGTGGACTCTCGACGCGGCGGCCACGTTCGGCCGTCAGTTCGCCGTGTTCCGCAGTCCCGCGTACGAGACGGATTTCGACTCCGGCCAGCCCGGTTTCCTGAACGGGGGCGAAATACTGGTCACCATGATCGGACTCGTGAACCAGGAGACGGGTGGGTTGAATCAGACCGAATTGGTGGGCGTCGACAGTTCCGACGGTTCCGTGCGGTGGAAGACACCGATCGACAACCTCGGCACGTGCGCCGAGGCGGCCCTCGACGGCAAAGTCGTCTGCTATTCCAGTCCGTACGAAGGCGCACAGACGTTCTCGGCGATCGATATCGGCACCGGCGAAGTGACGGAAACCGCCCGTGCGCCCGAGGATTGGTGGATATTGGGGATTACGGTATCCGGGGATCGGCTCTTCGTGCTCGAGGGTGACCCCGAATCCGATGACATCGAGGTGCATAGTGGCTCACCGAGTGACCCGGACGCAAACTGGTCGCAGCGGTTCGACCTCGGTGCCGCCTGGGAGGAGGCCTTCGGCCGGATCATGACGACGGAGCACGGTCACGGTGTGCTCGAACTGGGCGGTGAGGTGGCGGGATTCGACCTCGACAACGGGCGGCCGACGTTCACTCGCGGCCTCCCCGACTGTTCGTCGGCGGCGCATGCCACCGAGGGTGGGGTGGTCGTGCGTGTTCACAGCGACTGCAACCTCGGCGAGGTACTCGGTTCGGAAGCGATCGATCGCACCGGTCGCGTCATCGCCTCCACTACGAACGAGGCAGCGCACACCTTGGTGATCGACCGCCCCACCGACGATTCGACGCCCCTCCTCCTCGGTGACGGCGGCTACGACCGCATCCGCGGGGAGCGATTGTGGACGAGCGCCGCCCTGCTGTCGCGACCCGAAACCGATTCACCCGAATCTTCTGATTCCGCGCGCGGCACGGCGGTCGCAGTTCTCGGTGATGTCGCGTTGCTGCGTGACCCGGCAGGCGGGACCGAGTCGGGTCTCGACCTACGGACCGGAGAAATTCTGTGGGAGGAGGAATTCGACGACGCCGGCAACATCGCCGCGGCCGAAGGTTCCATCGTCATCGACCTGGCTGGCGACACGCTGCGCGGCAAGGACATTCGCACGGGCGAGAACGTGTGGACTCTGCCGCTGAAGTCGGTGGTCGACGACGGTGATGCCTGGGACGGCAGCATGGCGCTCGCCGACAGCGACGCCGGATTGGTCTACTCCACGTCACACACGATGGTGTGTTTGAGCCCCTCGGAGTGAGCAGGGCACCTTTTGGCGACCGACGTGCAACCGGGCACCCGACCCGTCGCCTACATTAGGGCACCCATAGTCCCCGAAACGACCCGCACCTTGCCTCCCACCCTCAGTCGACGTGCCGTGTTGTCCCTGAGGTTCGCGACCGTCGCCGGCCTCGCAGTGTCAGCGTGCGGATCGAGTAGCGAAGCCCAGGTCGTCGGACAAGTGGACGGCGAGAAACGGGACCACAAGGTAGAAGCCGATGTTGAACAACACCATCGACGACAGCAATAGTTTCACCGGCGGCGGCAATGCCCGCACCCTGCGCCTACCGCGTCGTGGGGACCAACCGCCACAGTGACGTCACTTCGCGAGTGCGAGCTGCGTGGAGGGGGTCGGTGCGGTCGGACACCTTCCCGTGCCGCGGTCTCACGTCACGGCGTCCGGCGACGGTGAGCCCGAACTCGTCGAACATGGCCAGGAGCTCGTCCCGGCTGCGCAGTCCCAGATGCTCGGCGATGTCGGACAGGACGAGCCAGCCCTCTCCCCCGGGTTCGAGGTGGTCGGTCAGACCCGAGAGAAAGCCGCGGAGCATCTTGCTGTCGGGGTCGTAGATGGCGTACTCGATGGGCGAGGTGGGTTTGGCGGGGATCCACGGCGGGTTGCACACCACCAGCGGTGCACGGCCTTCCGGGAACAGGTCCGCCGCCATCAGCTGCACTCGCTCCGAGTAACCGAGCCGGTCCAGATTTGCACGGGCCGAGGCGAGCGCGTTCGGATCGAGGTCCGTGGCAATCACTTTTTTCACTCCGCGGTGGGCGAGCACCGCCGCGAGCACGCCCGTTCCGGTGCCGATATCGAATGCCTCTTCGATGGACGGCAGCGGGGTGTCCGCCACCAGATCGACGTATTCGCCGCGAATCGGAGAGAACACTCCGTACCCGGGGTGGATGCGGGCGCCCAGGGCGGGAATCTCGACGCCCTTCTTCTGCCACTCGTGGGCACCGATCGCGCCGAGTAGGTCGCGCAGGGTGGTGACGGTGGGCTGCTCGCTCGGTCCGAAGGCCGCCAGCACGGCCTGCCGCACGTCGGGGGCCCGTCGCAACGGGACGGACTGATCGGCGTCGAACGGGACCAGCAGCATTCCGAGAATGCCCGCCCGCCTCGACTGCGTCTGCCGGTGCAGGTGAAAGGCGGTCGCGGGATCGTCCGAGGCCTTGCGCGGTTTGCGGTCGGTCCGCTTCGCGACGGCGACGGACAGTTGCCGGGCGCCTTGAAAGTCGCCGCGCCACAACAGCGCCGTCCCCTCACAGGCGAGACGGTAGGCCTCGTCGGCCGTCATGGTGTCGTCTGCCACCCGAATCTTCTTCGGTGGCCTCGCACCGCTGGTAGACCGCCACACCGCCGAATGCTCGGTGCCGTCCTCGGTCCAGCGGACGAACTCGTGTTCCATGAGGGAGAGCCTAGGCCTACGGCCCGTGCGTCGTTAACGAGTGCAGGGACTCGTGTGCTGTCTCAGGACTTCGTGAACACATCTGTCTCAGGACTTCGTGGACAGTGTGGTCAGTGGTTGGAATGTAGCTGATCGGTCGAGGGTGAGTTCACGGGCGATGGCGTCACCGACCAGGACGGTGACGTCGTCGCCTCGCCAGTGCAGTACCGCTTTCTGATCTCCCCACCGTCTGCCGAGGGAGATCGAGTGGCCGTCGAACTGGACGATGCC
>NZ_JANFQF010000023.1 GCF_024438035.1 Rhodococcus tibetensis | reverse complement strand
ACGGGCAGGGGCACGATCTTTTTCAGGACTCCAGGTCCAGGGGGGAAGAGTGCTCACCTGCCCGCCGCTACCGGTGACGAGTCTGCCGTATGAGCGGACTCGCTGACTCTCATTAGGGGGGACCCCGCGCGCCTCGACGATGACAATAGACATTGTGACAATGCTATTGTGGTGGAGAAGGCGACCGAGGAGCTGTGATGTCCGTCGAGAGTGCGCGGGACTTCCTACGCGATGCCCATCCGACATCGCGTCTGACGCGAGTCGGTGACCGGCAGGACACTGCAGAACGGTTACTCGCCTCCGCGGCACGCAAGTCGTACGATCCGCTGATCGAGGTTGACTGGGACGCGCCGATCCCGACGGATCGCTACGGCATGACACCCGAGTGGTGCAGTCTCTACGGCACCGAACTCTGGGACTCCATGACCGAGGAACAACGCGTCACGCTCACCAAGCACGAGGCGGCCAGTATCGCCGGTACCGGAATCTGGTTCGAGCTGATCCTCATGCAGATGCTCGTCCGAGACATCTACTTCCACGATCCCGCCACCCCGCATGTGCAGTTCGCGCTCACCGAGATCGCCGACGAGTGCCGTCACTCCACGATGTTCGCGAGGTCGGCGCAGCGCTTCGGAATCCCGTCGTATCGGCCCAAGTGGTGGATTCGCCAGGCCGCTCGGGCGTTCAAGGCGACCGCCACCGGGTCCCTGGCGTACGGCGGAACCTTGTTCGCCGAGGAAATCCTCGACATGATGCAGCGCGACTTCATGCGGGACGAGCGAGTGCAGCCGGTGACGCGCACGGTCAGCAGGATCCACGTCCTCGAGGAGTCGCGGCACATCAAGTACGCACGTGAAGAAACGATTCGCCGGCTCCGTTCCGCATCCCGGTTCGCGAGAGCCCAGGTGCGATTGGCGCTCGGTGTCATCGCCTATTTCGTCGTCACCAGCCTGGTGAACCCACAGGTGTACGCGGCCGCCGGTCTCGACGTGGACGCGGCGAAGAAGGCCGCCAGATCGAATCGCCACTATCACGACAAGATCCGCGAGGGCTGTTCCAAGACCGTCGAATTCCTCGACGAAGTGGGACTCATCGGTGGCCCGTCGCGGCTCCTGCTCGAACGGGCGCACATCGTCTGATGAAGGAATATCGGATCGACGACCTCGCACGCGAGGCGCGGGTAAGCGTGCGCAACGTGCGCGTCTACCAGGACCGCGGACTTCTCCCGCCGCCCCGGAAACAGGGGCGGACCGGGTGGTACAACGAGTCGCATCTGGCCCGGCTGCACCTCATCGGCCGGATGCTCGACCGCGGATACACCTTTGCCACCATCAGTGAGTTGCTCACGGCTGCCCAGTACGGGCTGCACGTCACCGACGTGCTCGAGACCGACGATCCGGGAAGCCGGTGGAAGAAGCGCAAGCGCGCCGCTCGGCTCACCGTGGCGGAACTGCGGCGAATGTTCGGTGCGCAGACCACCGAGGCCAACATCGCCCGGGGAACCGAACTCGGCGTGCTCGTCCCCTCGGGTGACGACTACTCGGTGAATAGTCCTCGACTTGTGGAGGCTGCCCAGATTCTCGTCGACGCGGGTATCTCACTCGAGAACGTGCTCGACCAAACTGCGGCCGTGCGGAAGGACCTTTCCGACGTCGCAGCACGATTCGTCGCCGTCGTCGCCGACCGTTACCTCGCACCCGAGGGTGAGCAGCTCGAACTGGACGAGGCGAAGATCTCGGACATTGTGCGGCTCGTCGATCAGATGCGTCCACTCGCGCACGACGCCGTCCAGACCCTCTTCGCGGAGGCGATGGAAGAGCAGATTTCCCGTGCGCTGGAGAAGGCCGCCCGGCAACTCGGTGATTCGCCGGGTCCCGCGCAGACGACCGAGAACGACCGAGCAAGTTGACAACCTATGAACGTCGCCGCAACGGCGGCGTCACCCAGATGACAGGGGTAAGAATGACCAGCAGTCCGCGCACCACCGCCCTTCGGGCATTCGCCGGCGTCGCCGGAGTGGGCGCTGTCGTCGCCGCCGCGGCCGCGATCCGCCACAAGCGCTCCACCCGTGGTTTGACGCTGACGACCGAGGTTGCGCCGAACGACCTGCTCCGTACCCCGAGCCTGCGACCCGACGTCAGTGAGATCGTCACCGACGACGGCGCCACGCTGTATGTGCGCGCCTACGGGCCGGTGGACGGCGACCCCATCGTGCTCAGCCACGGATGGACCTGCTCGACCGAGTACTGGTATCCGCAGGTGAACGCCCTGGCCGACGAGTACCGCGTGATCACCTACGACCAGCGCGGGCACGGCCGCAGCACCGTGGGCGCCCTCGCCCTCGGTCCCGATGTCCTCGCCGACGATCTGTCCGAGGTGCTGAAGGCGACGATCCGCGACGACAAGAAGGCCGTGCTGGTCGGCCACAGTATGGGCGGCATGAGCATCATGGCCTGGGCCGGACGCCATCCCGACGAGGTACAGAAATATGCGTCCGCCGTCCTGCTCGCCAGCACCGCCTGTGATCGGCTCATCGCCGAGACCACAGTGATTCCCCTCCCGAACCGCTTCCCCCGGGTGCCCGTCCCGGTAGGCCGCGCAGTGTTGAGCGCGCCGATGCCACTGGTGTCCTCGCCGGTGATGACCCGTGCGATCCAGTACGTGTCGATGTCGCCGAACGCCAGCCCCGCAGAGGTCAGCTTCTGCGAGAAGATCGTGCGCGAGTGCAAGCCCCGTATTCGCGGGGGTTGGGGCGCCGCATTGAGCGGGCTCGACATCCACGAAGCGCTCGACCATCTCACCGTGCCGACCACGGTGCTCGTCGGGTCCATGGACCGGCTCACACCACCCGTTCACGCGCGCAAGCTCGCTCGCGTGCTGGACGAGGCCGGACACCTCGACCGGCTCATCGTGCTCCCCGGTGTCGGGCACATGAGCTCCGTCGAGAACATCGACGAGTTCGACAAGGAAATCGTCCGGCTGCGGAACCTGTAACCGCGCATCGCGCGTCTAGCTGAACACCGTTTAGCTGAACACCGTCTAGCTGAACACCACGGTCTTTCGGCCGTGCACGAGGACGCGGTCCTCGAGGTGCCAGCGCAGGCCGCGGGAGAGCACGAGCTTTTCGATGTCGCGGCCCTGCCGCACCATGTCCGCGACCTCGTCGGCGTGATCGACGCGAATTACGTCCTGTTCGATGATGGGGCCGGCGTCCAGCTCGGCTGTCACGTAGTGGCAGGTGGCGCCGATCAGCTTCACTCCGCGCGCGAAGGCCTGGTGATACGGGCGGGCGCCGACGAAGGAGGGCAGGAAGCTGTGGTGAATGTTGAGGGCGCGCCCCGCCCAGTGCTCACACAACTCGGAGGGCAGTACCTGCATGAACCGGGCGAGGACGACGGCGTGCGGGTCGTGGGCGTCGACGAGTTCCCGGACCTGGTCGAACGCAGGACCACGTTCGGCTGGATCCTTGGGGAACGGCACATGGTGAAAGTCGATGCCGTGGCGGCGGGTGACGTTCTCGAGGTCCCGGTGATTGCCGATCACCGCACAGATGTCAGCCGGTAGCTCCCCGCCCGCAGCCCGCCCCAGCAGGTCGTGCAGGCAGTGCGCTTCCTTGCTCACGAGCAGCACCACACGCTTGCGTTCGCCCGAGTCGGACACCGTCCACTCCGTGTCCGGACCCAGCTCGGCCGCGACGGCAGCGAAGCGTTCGCGCAGTTCGTCGATCGACATGTTCACCGACGACGCCCGCACCGCCTGCCGGGTGAAGAACCAGCCGGTGTCGGCGTCGGCGTGATACGCGGCTTCGACGATCCATCCGCCCACCTCGGCGAGAAACGTCGAGATCCGGGCGACGATGCCGGTGCGGTCGGGGCAGCCGAGAGACAGCACGTACCGGTGATCCTCGGAAGAAGCAGCGCTCATGGGCAACAGTCTTTCAGGTTGCCCATCGGCCGGTCACGACTGCGGTACCCACGAGAGTTCCGGCGTCGATGTCATGGATTGCCCGCTCGGTGAGGAGCTGGAGAAAGTCCCGGCGAATCGCTTCGACGGTGCCGTCGTCGAAGGGGGAGAGGGCTCCGCGCAGCGTACCGCCGAGGACGAGGTCCCAGGCGAACTCCGGCGTGGCAGGGATGAGGTTGGACAACTCGCGGACCTCCGTGGACTCCGCACCGAGCTCGGCCAGCCATTGATGGAGACCGTCCGGCGTGTCGATCCGTTCGAGGGGATCGAACCGAGACTCACTCTCTTCGGGCGCGAGTTCCCGACGCCTGCCGACGGCGCTCAGGAACGCGCCGGCGAACTCGCGCAGCGCTCCGCGTCGCCACACCGTGATCCCCACCTTTCCGCCGGGTCTGACCAAACCGGCGAGCCGGGTGAACGCAGCATCCATATGCGGCAGGAAGAAGACGCCGTACGAGCACGCGAGCGCGTCGTAGCCCGCCGAGGGGACCGTGCTCGGCGGCTCCCAGGTGGTGGCGTCCGCGCACACGAACTCGATGTTCTTCAGGCCTCGTTCCGAACACTCGAGCCGGCCCTGCTCGAGCAGTTCGTCGGCGAGGTCGACGGCATGAACCAGCCCGCTGGGCCCTACGGCGGTGGCGGCGGGGATCGCGGAAGACCCTGCACCACAGCACACGTCGAGGACGGCATCGCCGGGGTGGAGTCCGAGCTGGAAGACGAGGGACTGCCCGGCAGGGGACCACACCGCGGTGGTGAGCCGATCGAACTCCTGGCGCGCCTCGTCGAAGATCGATCCGGGATTGGTCATACCGCGATGCTAGGCCGTGGACGCGGACAGCCGGCGGCGTTGTGCGAAGCTCGGAGGATGCCGGACGTTGCACTGACCCGTTCCCAGGTGGCCGCCCTCGTCGACCACACACTCCTCAAGCCCGAAGCGACCACCGACGACGTCGGCGCGCTCATCGCGGAGGCCCGCTCGCTCGGCGTCCTCGCAATCTGCGTGTCACCGTCGATGCTGCCCGTCCGCGCCGCGGGTCTGGTCACCGCCGCGGTGGTCGGGTTCCCGTCGGGAAAACATCACTCACTGGTGAAGGGCGCCGAAGCCCGGCTCGCGGTCGATCAGGGCGCGCAGGAAATCGACATGGTGATCGACATCGGCGCCGCGGTGGCCGGTGACTTCAACGCCGTCCTCGCCGACGTGCTCACCGTGCGCGAGGCCATCGGTGACGGCCCGGTACTCAAGGTCATCCTCGAAACCGCCGCCCTCACCGACCACGCCATCGTGGAGTCGTGCCGGGCTGCCGAGCGCGCGGGTGCCAACTTCGTCAAGACCTCCACCGGCTTTCATCCCGCCGGCGGAGCGTCGGTCGACGCCGTGCGGCTGATGGCGCAGACCGTGGGAGGGCGGATCGGCGTGAAGGCGAGCGGGGGTATCCGCACCGCGCAGGCCGCGATAGACATGATCGACGCCGGCGCGACGCGACTCGGTCTGTCGGGAACCCGCGCCGTCCTGGACGGGCTACCCGACTGACCCGCCCGCTCGATCAGACGAGGAGCCCGCAGCTGCTCTGCTGCTCCTGCTGTTGCTGCTGTGTCCCGGCGGCCGGCATCGTGTACGCGCCGCCCTCGAGGGTGATGTCGATGGCGTCGTCGGTGACCTCCAGTGAGGTCGGCTGCATACCCAGCGGGTACGTCTGCAGGCTGGATGTGAGCGTCTGCACGATTCCGTCGACCAGGTCGGTGGGAAGGCCGAAGCCCAGGATCTCGGCGTTGACCGTGTTCACCTGAACCGTCCCGGCACTGGCCTCGGGCCGGACGGTCAGCTCGGCGAGCCCAGCAGGACCGACCGCGAAGGTCAGCGTTCCCGCGTCGGCGTCGGCCTTGACGGCGCTGACGAGGGAACCGAATGCCTGCTGCTGCAGCGTGGTCAGGATTCCTTCGGTGGACCAGTGAATTCGGGCGTCCGAGCTGCCGATAGTGCCACTGCTGTCCGGGGTGTCCTCGATGCGAATGTCGTTGACCTGGGCGTTGACCTGCATTCCCGCTGCGGGGCCGAACTTCGTGTCGTCACTGTCGATGGTGATGTAGGGAACGTTCTTGTCCAGCGACTGCAGCAACACCGGCTTCCAGCTCAGACCCACGTCCACCTTGGAACCGAGTTGGCTCTCGAACTGGTCTGCCATGCAACTCTTCACGCTGTGGCGGACATAGAGTTCACCGCCGACCAGTACGGCGACGAGCGCGGCAATGACGATCAGTGAGATGACGAGCACACGGTTACTTCGGGATGCGGAGTTCGTTCGGGCTGCCATTGCACGGATTCTTCCCCACAACTCTGAACAAATTCTGTGAAAGCTCTTCGGTGCGGGCGCGAACTTCTCGAGAAAGTGTGATTCACGACACAGAAGCCCGTAATGTGAGGGAATGTCCGGATGGTTGGCTCCACGTCCCGGCGGCCCCGAGCGCGAAGGTGTCGGCGAAGAACTGACACGTCTCGCTACGGCGCAAGCCGGATTCTTCACGACGGCGCAAGTACTGCGCCTCGGCTTCACGGCCGACGACGTCGCTGAACACGTCACCGCAGGGTCTTGGGACAAGATCGAGCGAGACCTGTTCCGACTGAACGACTGTCCCCACTCGGATCTCGACGAATTCGCAAAATGGTGCACGTGGTTCGGTGCCGCCGCGGCCGTCTCGCACCAGAGCGCCGCAGAACTACACGGTCTCGGTCACCTGTATCCGCGGTTCATTCACCTTTCCACGGTGCTCTCGCCTCCGTCGCCCACACAGCAATTGGCATTGCACCGCCGTTCGCTTCGCGCGGAGGACTGCGAGCAGGTGGGACCGCTGCGGATTACCACGCCCACCTGTACCGCGCTCGACCTCGCCGCCAGCGGTATCTCACAGGAACTGCTCGACGAGGTGGTCTCCGACGGGGTCGCGATCGGTCGTCTGGACGTGCGGACCCTGCACGGCGAGTGCGGGTCGCTGCCGGCGCAGGTCGCGCAGCGCGTCGAGCATGCGCTGGCCACCTGCACCTGAGCGATCACTCAGTCGACGTCACCCTCGTCTGCGCACCCACACAACATCTTTCGAGAAGAAGCGCGAGATCTTTCGAGAAGGAACGCGAGGGGCGTCCTACGTCGATCGCGGGAATTGATTCGACGACTGCGCCGGCGCGACCAGGTCCCAGGGAACGGTGAGCACGTTGTCGCGGAGTCGCCTGCGTTGCGCTTGCACCGGGACACCCTGCGCGCGAAGCAGCTCCAAGGATGCGCGCCACCGCACCCGTGGACCGAATGAGCCGTGCGGCGCCGCGGCGGCCCAGGCCCGGTCGACGGCCGTGAGCAGCGCATGGATCGGTTCTCCGGGAACGTTGCGGTGGATCAGCGCCTTCGGCAAGCGTTCGGCGATGTCTGACGGAGTGTCGACGTCGAAGGGGTCCCACGCGAGCGTCAGCGACAGGGGGCGGGTGGCGTCGAGCAGCACCCAGGCGCAGCGCCGGCCGAGTTCGTCGCAAGTGCCCTCGAGGATGAGCCCGCCCGGCGCCAGCCCGGACTGCATGAGGGCCCACGCCGGCCCGACCGCCTCCTCCGGATACTGCCGCAGCACGTTGAACGCGCGGACGAAGACGGGACGCAGGCCGGACAGTTCGAAACCGCCCCGCGCGAAACTCACTCCGCGGCCGCCCTCGACCACCCGTTCGGGATCGATCTCGAGACCCACGACCCGTCGATCCCGCCGCACCGCGAGAAGTCGATCGGCGAGTTCGAACGTGGTGTGCGGGCGCGCGCCGTAGCCGAGGTCGACGACGAGGGGATCGGCGCAGTCACCGAGTGTGCGACGCACCAGAGCGTCGTGCACAAGCCAGCGATCGCTGCGCCGCAGACGGTTGATGCCGGTGGTGCCCCGAGTGATGACACCCGATGGCGTGCTCCGGCCTCGGGCGCCACGGGGCCGCCTCAGCATCGCTGAAGTCATGGGAACGGGGTGCTGTGGGTACTACTGCTGGGACAACCAGTTTTCGGTGATCTCGGCTTCGGCGCGGAAAAGGTCGATCAGGTTGACGAGCATCAACTGCTCGAGCTTCCCGCCGATGAACGGCAGGTACACCTTGGCCTCGGACGACGTGCGGAACGTGCATCCGGTGTCCGTTGCGAACAGTTTCATGGTGCCCGTGAGGCTGC
Organism: Rhodococcus tibetensis; assembly: GCF_024438035.1. Lineage (GTDB taxonomy): Bacteria > Actinomycetota > Actinomycetes > Mycobacteriales > Mycobacteriaceae > Rhodococcus_F > Rhodococcus_F tibetensis. The sequence continues at coordinate 86,338 of NZ_JANFQF010000023.1, read as the reverse complement.
CGGGTCCTGCGGGGATCGATGCCTCGTAGGTTCCGGTGGTCGGGTCACCGAACGGGGTGTACGACTCCTTGCGGGTGATGACCATGTCCTTCTTCATCACGGTCTGCGCAATCTCCGGGAGTTCGGAACGCGGCAGGATGTGGTGCAGGACGATGTCGATGCCGTCGTCGCTGACCTCGAAGTGCTCGATGTGGTTCTCGGAGTACTTCCGCATCTCCTCGATGCGCGCGTCCCAGTAGTCGCGGTCGGTGAACGCGCCGTACACCTCTTTCGGGGTGTACTTGTAACGGGCTGAGTAGTCGATGCGGCGAGCCATGATCGTCAAGGTTACCGGACTGTGACCGACCACAATCGATGCCCGCCCCCAGGTCGCCGACCGTCCGGGGCGAGCCGATCTGCGCGGTCAGGCGCCGAGCCACCCCTCGGTGAACTCCTGCTCCTTGTCGATCAGGCGTAGAACCTCGTCCCCGATGGCACCTTCGATCTTGCCGCCGATCAGCGGAATCTTGACCTCAGCCTGACCGGTGACCTGGACTTTCGATCCGGAGCCCGCGCTGGTGAGGGTTTGCGATCCAGAGATTTCGGCGGGTGCGCCGGTGACCCGAGCGGTGAAGGTGCCCGACGCGCGACTGCCATCGAGCGCGCTCCACGTTTCAGTGCGCTTGATCACGAGGTCCCCGGAACGGACCTTCGCGACGATGCTCGGCAGGTGCTCGGCGGGAATCGATTGCGACATGGCCACCGAGATGGTGCCCGGTCCGGTCGTGACCTCGTCGAGCGTGGCTCCCGGCCCGCCGACCTCGGCAATCCGGTCGCGCCAGTACTGCTCGGTGGTCAGGCCTGCGTGGACCTGGTCGACGGGGAAGGAGTAGGTCGAGGAATGCTCGATGCGGCGGCTCACGGTCCGCAGGCTACCGTTTGCGGTTGTGTGGGATGTGAGCATTGTCAGTCAACTCGTCGATTCCGGAGCCTTCGTGTCCGAGAATCTCGACTTCTCGGGGATGACCACGCTGCGGGTCGGCGGGCCCGCGCGGATCGTGGCCGAGTGCCCGACGACGCAGGTGCTGGTCGATGTGGTCCGCCTGCTCGACGCCAGTGAGATACCGACGCTGATCCTCGCGGGCGGCTCCAATCTCGTGGTCGGCGACGACGGTTTCGACGGTGTGGTTGTCCGTGTGTCGAACACCACGGTGGAACTCGAAGAGGGATTCGTCACTGCCGATGCCGGTGCCGAGTGGGATCAGGTCGTGGCGCAGACCGTGGCCGCAGAACTCGGTGGGCTCGAATGTCTGTCCGGGATCCCCGGCTCGACGGGTGCCACTCCGGTGCAGAACGTCGGTGCTTACGGGGTCGAGATCGGGACCATGCTGCGGCGAGTGCGACTGCTCGATCGACGCACCGGTGAGGTGCGCTGGGTGCAGCCGGACGCGCTGGGGCTCGGCTACCGTACGAGCGTTCTGAAGCACACCGACGCGGCCCTGGTGCTGTCGGTGGAACTTACGGTGCATCGAGATGGTCTGGGCGAGCCGTTGCGATACCGCGAACTGTTCTCTGCCCTGGAGGCGGAGGAAGGGGATCGGCGACCCTCGGTGGAGGTCCGCGACGCCGTACTCGACCTGCGCCGAGGCAAGGGCATGGTGCTGGACCCCGAAGATTACGACACCTGGAGTGCAGGGTCGTTCTTCACCAACCCCGTCGTACCCGAGCGCGAACTAACCACCGTGCTCGCCGCCGTCGAGTCTCGACTCGGTGACGTCTCCGTGCCGCAGTATCCGGCAGACGCAGGCACCAAGCTCTCCGCCGGGTGGTTGATCGAGCGGGCCGGGTTCTCCAAGGGGTATCCCGCCGACGGTGCCGCAGCCCGCTTGTCCACCAAGCACACCCTTGCGCTCACCAACCGCGGCGCGGCAAAGACCGAGGATCTCCTGGCTCTCGCTCGCGAAGTGCGGGACGGTGTCCAGTCCGCCTTCGGCGTCCGCCTCGAGCCGGAACCCGTCACCGTGGGCTGCGCGATCTGAAAGTTCGGTCCGTAGCGCAGGTAACCTGTCAGCTGTGCATGAACTGGGTTCTCGGACAAGCCGGAAGCGTGTCGCGTACGTCGCGGCGGCGCTGATCGCTCTCATCGCCTTGCTCGCCGGCTGCACGGTGGGTTCGCAAACCGAAACGCCCGCCGCCCCACCCGAACCTGTGGTCCAGGTCACCCAGAGCCCGGAGTCGGGTACCCAGGACGTGAACCCGGTGTCGCCCGTCTCGGCCACCGCCACCGAAGGCACCTTCACCGACATCGCTCTCGTCAATGCGGAGGGTCGTGCTGTACAGGGCGTGCTGTCGCCCGACCGCACCACGTTCACCGTCGGTGAGGCTCTCGGCTACGGAGCCACCTATACGTGGAGGGGCACGGCTGTCGGTACCGACGGCAAGACGGTCACCGTCGACGGCAGCTTCACCACGGTCCAACCCGAGCAGACGATCTCGGCCAACCTGAACATCGGTGACGGCCAAGAGGTCGGTATCGCCGCACCGATCATCGTGCAGTTTCACGAGACCGTGGAAGACAAGGCCGCTGTGGAGAAGGCGATGACGGTGACGACCACGCCGCCTACTCCGGGTTCGTGGGCGTGGCTGCCCGACGACAACGGGTCGCGCGCACATTGGCGCCCGCAGAACTACTGGGCACCGGGCACCACCGTGAATCTGAACGCCAAGTTGTACGGGCTCGACTTCGGTGGGGGAGCGTACGGAGCCGAGGACCTGTCGCTCGACTTCACCATCGGCCGCAGCCAGATCGTGATCGCCAACGCGCCCAGCCACCGTATGCAGGTGGTGCGGGACGGCCAGACCATCATGGACATCCCGGTCAGTTACGGCGAAGGCAACGAACCGCGCAACGTCACGCGTAGTGGCATCCATATGGTGACGGAGAAGCACGAGGACTTCCTCATGTCGAACCCGCCGTTCTACGAGAACGTGCGCGAGCGGTGGGCTGTGCGCATTTCCAACAACGGCGAGTTCATCCACGCGAATCCCGAGACGCTCGGTGTGCAGGGATCCTCGAACGTCACCAACGGCTGCATCAATCTGTCGCTGGGGGACGCCCAGCAATACTTCGGCACCGCCATGTACGGCGATCCCGTAGAGGTCACCGGCACCTCCATCGAACTATCGGCAGCCGACGGTGACATCTACGACTGGGCCATCGATTGGCCGACCTGGCAATCGATGTCCGCACTCGCCTAGGGGAACCGAACCGCCGCCCGCTGCGTCTACCTGAATGAGTCCCGATTTCGGGAAAGGTCGAACGGCAGGGGGGGTCGCGGTGGCGGGATGGATGCTGTTGGGATCGGTGACGTTGATCGTTGCCGCGGTGTGGGCAGTGGTCCTGCTGCTCGAGTATCAGGACCGCCGAACCGAGGGACGGGAACGGTGACGTCACGTCGTGCGGTGGAATCGTCCCGAAGCTGCCTGATCACGGGGCTTGACGACGATCTGGTCGACGTTGACGTGCGACGGGCGCGACGCCACGAAACCGATGATGTCGGCGACGTCGGCCGCGACCAGCGGAGTGATCCCCTCGTACACCTTGTCGGCGCGCTCCTTGTCGCCCTCGAACCGGACCAGCGAGAACTCCGTCTCCACAGCACCCGGCGCAACCTCGGTGAGACGAACGGGCTTGCCCAGCAACTCCCCACGCAGCGTCCGATGCAGCACGGCCTGTGCGTGTTTGGCCGAGGTGTAGCCGGCACCGTTGTCGTAGGCCTCGAGCGCTGCCACCGATGTAATGGTGACGATCAGTCCGTTGCCCGAGTCGACGAGCTTGGGCAGGAGCGCCTTGGTCACCCGCAGGGTGCCAAGGACGTTCGTCTCCCACATCCAGCGCCAGTCGTCGAGGTCGGCGTCGACGATCGGAGCCAAGCCTTTTGCCCCGCCGGCGTTGTTCACCAGCACGTCCACCCGAGGCAGTACCGCCGTGAATGCGTCCACCGAGTCGTCGTCGGTGACATCGAGCTCCAGTGCAGTGCCCCCGATGTCCTCGGCAATCTTCTCCAGTCGATCCACCCGCCTCGCTCCGATGACCACGTGAAAACCCTGATCTGCCAGAGTGCGGGCGGTGGCTTCGCCGATTCCGGAGCTCGCTCCGGTGACGACGGCGACGCGGGTGTCGGGTGAAATGATCATGCGGCCATGTTAGGGCGCGGACCTTACCCGCGAGCGGACGCGGGCTCGTCGATGACGGAGTAGCCGCTCGCATCGCCGGCGACGCTGCGGCTGCGTTCTCCGCGAATATTGACGGGCACGTCCCCCGCGAGGGTGATGCGATTGAGCCGGCGATACTGATCGTCGTAATCGGCGACGGCGTAGTGCTGGGTTGCGCGGTTGTCCCAGATGGCGACATCGCCCGGCTGCCAGTTCCACCGGGTCGTGTACTCGAGCGAAATGGCGTGATCCTGCAGAATCCGGAACAACGCCTGGGACTGCGCAGTACTCAGACCGACGAGGTTCTTGACGAAATGCCCCAGCAGCAGAGTGCGTTCGCCGGTCTCCGGGTGTACCCGCACCACCGGGTGCACCGTCTCGAAGTACGTGGACTGGAACTCGGCGCGATACTCCTGCGTCTTCTCGTTCTGCGCCCGCTCCGCGCTCGTCGCGGCGTAGTCGTAGACGTTGGTGTGGGTGGCCCACAGGTTGTCGGCGAGAATCTTCAAAGGTTCCGGCAGCGCGTTGTACGCCGCGACACCGGACGCCCAGGTGGTGGAGCCACCGTAGGTGGGGAGTTGCACGGCACGCAGAATCGACGCCTTCGGGATGCGGTCGACGAAGGTCACGTCGGTGTGCCAGCTGTTGGCCTTGCCGTAGTCGGAGTCGATGGGCAGCACCGTGGTTCCCCGGGAGGTGACCGTGGGGTGCGCCGTGGTGGGGGAGCCGAGCAACTGCGCGAACTCGTACTGGGAATCGTCCGTCAGGTGCTCCTGCCCGCGGAAGAAGATCACTTTGTGGGTGAGCAGCGCCTGGCGGATCAGCGACACCGTGGCGGGGTCGAGGTCGCCGCCGAGTCGGACGCCGTCGATCAGGGCACCGATGTGCGCGCCGAGTTGCACGACGCTCGCGGCACTCGGGACGGCAGGGGCGTCGGCAACGTGTTCGGGCGCGAAATCGAGAGACATGATGGGCCTTTCGGGTACCGGAAGTGATGTGCAGTTCCGCAACCGAACCATCGGCGAGCCACCCGCCGGAAGGATTAGCGTCAGTCTGATCGCAAGAGTCGCCGAGCTCGCCGTATCGGCAGAGATTGGTGAAAGCGACCGGAGGTGCTATTTTTCTTGCCATGTCCTCAGGCCAGCCGACCGCTCCGCGGGTCACGTATGTGACTTCCGCGCTCGGTTCGCGGCTGCCGTTGGCGCGGGAACTGTGTTGTCGCTGTTTCAGCAACTGCAGTTGACCCGCGCACTCTTCTCCTGATCAGCCGTCCCCGTCTCCGCAGGGGCGATGCAGTATTCGGACGAAGGTGCGCACCGCCTCCGCAACCAAGGACTGCCACGTGTCTACCCCCACTCTTTCCAGCTCGAACCTGAGCGCCTCCGCCCGCTTCCAGCGCCCTCTGCCTCGTCCTCGACTGAGCATCGTTCCTCCCGAACTGCGCATCAGCGATGGTCCCGCCGCTGGTGTCCTGCGGGTGGCCCGTGCTCGCGGACCCCTGTCGCGGGACGTGGCCGCCAAGGCGACCGGCCTCAGTATTGCGACCGTCAATCGCCAGGTGTCGACGCTCCTCGACCTCGGGTTGCTCCGAGAGCGGGGCGATCTCACGCCCTCCGGTGCCATCGGTCGTCCGCGCGTCCCGTTCGAAGTGAACCACGAGCCGTACCTCACGGTGGGTATTCACATCGGCGCCGTGGTGACCAGCATCCTCGCGAGCGATCTGCGCGGAAAGGTACTGGGGGCGGCGGAAGTTCCGACGCCGCGCGGTCCCGCCGCCGAAGCATTGACCGGTATTGCCCGCAGCGCAAGGGCTTTCGCGTCCCGCTGGCACCGCCGCCGTCCGCTGTGGGCGGGTGTCGCTCTCGGTGGACGCGTCGACGCCCAGACGGGTGTGGTCGATCATCCGCGCCTGGGATGGCAGTCGGCACGGGTGGGGTCGATCGTCGCTGACGGACTCGGATTGTCCGTGTCCGTCGCCGCCCACGTCGAGGCCATGGCCGCGTCGGAATTGTTACTGAGCCCGGACAGTGAGGATTTCGCGGTGCAGGGCGAGACCGGGTTGTATTTCTACGCCCGCGAAACCGCCGGCATCGCCATCACCATCGACGGTCGCGTGCACACGCCGTCCAGTGGCCCGGGTTCCATCGCACACCTGCCCACCGGTTCCTCGGTGCAGTGCTCCTGCGGTTCACGCGGATGCCTCGAAGCGACGATCAGCGATCGTGCGGTCATCCGCGCGGCGCTGGAGGCGGGCATCCTGCCCGAGTCGGCGCGGCTGCCGTCGATGGGTGCGCTGTACAAAGTGGCGGCGGCAGGATCAGTAGCCGCGCACGAGCTTCTGGTCGAGCGCGCTCAGGTGCTGGGCAAGACCGTGGCCATGCTGCGTGACCTGTTCAATCCGGACCGTGTGATCCTCGGTGGCCAGGCCTTCACCGAGTATCCGGCCGGCATCCCGCACGTGGCCGAGGCGTTCGCCCAGGCATCGTCTCTGGAGCGCAAAGACATTCGCATCACGGGCTTCGGCAACCGGGTTCAGGAGTATGCATCGACCGTGGTGTCGCTGAGCGCTCTCTATTCCGACCCGGTCGGCGCGATGCGGCGTGCATCGCTATAGCAGTGCGGATCGAATGGTCAGCCGCGCACGCACTAGGCTGCGCGGCTGACTGATCCGTCGGAAAAGGGGTCAGCTGACGGGTGGCGCCGACGTGGCGTCCGGCGCCGCTCCGCGTCGCCGCAGTTCCTCCTGGGCCCGCTCGATACCCCCGTGTTCGAGTGCGGCGAGCGGTGATTCGTCTGCCCACACGAGACGGCCACGACGACGGACGGTCACGCTCATCGAACCGGCGAGATGCTCGAGCGCGCCGGCAATGTTGCGCCGCTCCTCGGGCAGTGGTACCGGCAGCACGTGTGCGGAGCCGAGCGGGGAACCGCCCTCGATTTCGACACTCCACGTGCGGCCACGACCCCGCATCGACCAGCGATCGTCGGTGACGTGCGCCTGTACCGGTGAAGTGACGGGATTGCCGAGGCGGAAGACAGTGCCGTCGGGCAGGGCGACGACGACGGCTGTCACCTCGGTTCGAAGTCGGCCCACGTCGACCTCCCCGCCCGCGAACGCCACGCACGCCTGACGGTCGGCGAATCCGTGAGCCTGCCCCCACCACCAGTTGTCGGGGAACCCAGCCTTGCCCCAGTTCTTCTCGGCGTACACCTGGGCGCCGCCGAGATCGATCTCGGTGTCGCCGAGCACCGCGGTGCCCTCGGCTCTGCCCCCGAGCAACCACGGATGCCAGTACTGGTTCAGCGCCGGAACGCTCTGGAAGAAGCTGGATCCACCGAAACGGCGATGTGGCCACCCGACCCGCTCGGTCACCCGGACGTCGAGTCTCGCGTCCGGTCCCAGATCCACCTGGACGCGGTCGGCGGTGCCGCGGAACGCCTTGCCGGCGAAAGCTCCCAACCCTGCGGACTCTGCGTGTCCCTCGGGGTAGGCGTCGGTGCGCAGGAACCGGCTCGGATGGGCGGCGAGCCCGAGCGTCGACCACTGGCCGTCCGACGCGCGGTTGATGCCTGCCAGCGCGATGACCACCTGGCCTGTGGCGGGCTGGGTGAATCGCCAGAAATAGCCCTCCATCGCGACGCCGTGTGCTGCGAGGAGGTTGCCGAACGGTAGATCGGCCCCCGTCGAACGGTATGCGCGCAGCAGTGAAGACATCGGATCAGCTCGCCGGTCGCAGGACCGCCTGCGACTGGGTCACCTGGGCGACGAGCCGATCCTCGTCGTCCCGCAGTTCGACGACTACAACAACGGTGCTCCGGCCCGCGTGCAGCGGACGTGCCGTAGCCGTGACTGTTCCCTTACGCACCCCGCGGGTGAAGACGGTGCTCGAACTGGTGGTCGACGTTGTCGCACCGGCAGGCAGATTGAGGAACGCGCACGCGGCGCCCACACTGTCCGCGAGTGTCATGAGTGCACCGCCGTGCATGCCGTTCCCGGCGGTGGTGCGGTGCTGTTCCCAGTCGAGCCGGCCGACTACCGCGTCGGGCGTGGCCGCCTCGAGGCGGACCCCGGTGTGCACGGCGAAAGGCATTGTCGCGAGGAGATCAGCGGGATCCATACCCGTGGATGCTAGGCGCGGAATCCGGTCCGCGCAGGCGGTTCGCAGGCGTCGACGCCGCTCAGAGCGGGAGTGAGGATTCCGCGAGACCGGCCGGCGCTCCGCGGCGGCGGAACCACTCCTGGCCGAACACCGCACGGAGTTGCTCGTCCGGCATGGCGAGGAAGGGCCCGAAATCGCCGATCTGGGTGGCGTGCGCATGCATCGCCGCCCGCTTGACCTCGAGAACCCCACTGACATCCACGACCGTCGTGATCTCCGACTCGGGGAGGCCGAAACTGTCGAGGTCGGGCGGCTGCGCGTCCTCGGACCATTGCGGGTTCGCGGCCAGCAGCCCCCGGATGTGGTCACGGCTTACGGCAGCCTCGTACACGTGCCGCACACCGGCCAACTCCGCGGCGCGGACGCCCACGTGGTGGACTTGGACGTGGTCGGGGTGCCCGTACCCACCGTTCGGGTCGTAGATGGTGACGACATCCGCGGCCTCCTCGACGAGTACCGCGGCCAGCCGGGCTGCCGCTTCTTCGACATCGGCGTTGCAGAATGCCGCAGGATTGTCGTTCTCCGGCGTCCCAGCCATCCCCGAGTCCGCGTAGTGGAGCAGCACGACCCGCGCTGCGCCGAGGAGGCCGGTCGAGTGCTCGAGCTCGTGCCTGCGCCGTTCGGCGAGCGACTCGCCTTCGGTCAGGATCCCTTCCGGGACCTCGCCGAGGGCCCCGTCCGTGGCCGTGACCACGACCACGCGGTGACCGGCATCGGCAGCCTGCCGCATGACACCGCCGGTGGTGAACACTTCGTCGTCGGGATGGGCGTGGAAACACACCAGGACACTCATGAGCGCAATACTGGCACGCGGCCGGCCCGCGCGGCGGCCTCTAGGGTGGCCGCATGGCTATTCGTGAAACCTTCGGCGTCGACGGAACGCCTCTCGTGTACTCGGTTACCGGTGCTCCGGACGCGCGCCCCCTGGTTCTGCTGCACGGCTGGGCGCAGTCTTCGCAGTGCTGGGGCACCGCAGTGCTGGACGAGCTGGCCGCGCGCTACCGGGTGATCGCCCCCGATCTGCGCGGGCACGGGTATTCGGGCGTTCCCGCCACTGGCTACGACGACTCCACGGTGTGGGCGGGAGACGTCCGCGCGATCCTCGCCGCCGAAGGGATCACCTCCGGCGCGGTCCTCCTCGGATGGTCGTACGGCGGGCTGGTCATCTGCGACTACCTCGCCACTTACGGAAGCGCTGCGGTAGCCGGGGTGGTGCTCGTCGGTGCGATCACCAGCATCGGCCGGGGTGAGAAGGGCGGCAAGGTCGGCGCCGCGATGCGCAAGGCGGTCCCCGGTGCGATGTCGGAAGAGCCGCGCGTCGCCATTCGCGCGCTCGGCGCGTTCGGGACCGCCCTCACCGGCCCGCCGGAAGGGAAGGGTGCGCAGTCGCAGGCTCTGTTCGGTGCGAGCCTCAGCACCCCACCGCGGGTACGCGCGGCCCTCTTCGACCGCGCCGCGAGCCACGACGACCTGCTGCGCGCACTGGATGTGCCCGTCCTCGTGATGCACGGCACCGAAGACTCCGTCGTGGACGTCGCTGCCGGCAGGCACGCCGCAGACCTCGTGCCCAACGCGCAGGCGTCGTTCTGGGAAGGCTGCGATCACGGACCGTTCGTCGAGGATCCGGCTCGGTTCGTCAAAGAGGTCGGCGAGTTCGTGGACAACCTCGGTTAGAAGCACGGCCGAGCGAGGGGGCAGTATGGAGTCGTGACGCCCATGTACAACGACCTCGGCGGGCTCGGCCGGGGCGCGCGCCCCCGCAGGGTGGCCGTCCTCTCGGTCCACACCTCACCGTTGGCGCAGCCGGGTACCGGCGATGCGGGCGGAATGAACGTATACGTGCTGCAGACGGCCATACAGATGGCGCGGCGCGGGGTCGAGGTGGAGATCTTCACCCGGGCCACGTCGTCCGCCGATCAGGTGGTGCAGGAGGCGGCGCCCGGCGTGCTGGTCCGCAATGTGGTGGCCGGCCCGTTCGAGGGACTGGACAAGCAGGACCTGCCCACCCAGCTGTGCGCGTTCGTTGCCGGAGTGCTCCGAGAAGAGGCGCGCCACGAGCCTGGCTATTACGACGTCGTGCACTCGCACTACTGGCTGTCCGGGCAGGTCGGCTGGCTCGCCCGCGACCGGTGGGGCGTGCCACTCGTCCATACCGCCCACACGCTTGCGGCGGTGAAGAACGCGTCGCTGGCCGAGGGCGACACTCCCGAGCCTGCCGCCCGCCAGATCGGCGAACAGCAGGTCGTCGCCGAATCCGACCGCCTCGTCGCCAACACCACCGAGGAATCCGAACAACTGGTCCGGCACTACGGCGCCGACCCGAACCGGATCGACGTCGTGGCCCCCGGCGCCGACCTGACCCGGTACCGGCCCGGCGAGAAGAGTGATGCGCGGCGCGCGCTCGGCATCGACCCCCGCGAGACCGTGGTGACATTCGTCGGCCGCATCCAGCCACTCAAGGCTCCCGACGTGCTGCTGAGTGCTGCTGCGGAACTCATCGCCGGTGATCCCGACTCGACCCTGCGGGTGCTAGTCGTCGGCGGTCCGTCCGGTACCGGGCTGGCCCGGCCTCACGCGCTGATCGAACTCGCCTCCTCACTGGGCATCGCCGCCCACGTCACCTTCCTTCCGCCGCAGGTGCCCGACCGTCTCGCCGACGTGTATCGAGCATCGGATCTTGTTGCTGTGCCCAGTTATTCGGAATCATTCGGTCTGGTCGCCATCGAGGCACAGGCGTGCGGCACCCCGGTGATCGCCGCGAACGTGGGCGGTCTCGGTGTCGCGGTTCGCAACGGCGAGACCGGACTCCTCGTGGACGGGCACCGCACCGGGGACTGGGCGACGGCGTTGCAGTCGCTCGTGTCCGATCCCCGACGGCTGGCGGCCTTGGCCGCCGAGGCGCCGCGGCACGCCGAGAACTTTTCGTGGGAGCACACCGCCGACGGACTTCTCGAGAGTTACCGGAAAGCGACAATCAACTACATTAACGGAAACGGGCCGAGCGAGTTCTCCCCGCGTCGCGGACGCGGATTGTGGAAGCTGCGCCGGGTCGGGGGAGTGCGCGCATGAGCGATCTTGCCGAAGTCGTCGAGTCTGCGCTGGCCGAGCGTGAGATGGAGTTCACCAGGAAGGATTCGACGCATTTCATCGTCGAGTTACCCGGAGAGCGCAAGCTGAAGACCACCACCCTATTGACCGTCGGTACGCATGGTCTGCGGGTGGAGGCGTTCGTGTGCCGCAAACCGGATGAGAATTTCGAGGGCGTCTACAAGTACCTGCTGCGCCGCAACCGGCGGCTGTACTCGGTGGCCTACACGCTCGACAAGATCGGCGACATCTACCTGGTCGGGCAGCTCGCCGGCCACGCCGTGAACGCGGACGAGCTGGATCGGGTGCTCGGGCAGATCCTCGAGGCCTCGGACGGCGATTTCAACACCCTTCTCGAGCTGGGATTCGCCAGCTCGATCAAGCGGGAATGGGACTGGCGCGTCTCTCGCGGGGAGTCCCTCGCCAACCTGAAACCGTTTCAGCATCTGATCGACGACTCCGAGGAATGAGCTCTCGATAACCGCCCGCAGAGCGGAAATATGCGCGGGTAGAGTTGCTGCATCTTGTGACTGTTGTCACAGGATGAGTACATGTTTCTAGGTTTCACAGAAACTTGTGTCGACAACTGCTGCTGCAACACTTCGAGGGAGAGGCCCCAGTGAGCTTCAAGAGCCCGTTTCCGGACGTCGAGATTCCGAACCTCAGCGTCTATGACTTCCTCTTCGGTTCCGTCGACCCGGCCGAGGAGGCACGGCCGGCGCTGATCGACGGCGCTTCCGGTGCGGTCACCACTTATCAGGGGTTGATCGCCCAGATCAACGGGGTCGCGGGGGCGCTCGCGGCCCGCGGATTGGCTGTCGGTGAGGTCGTGGGTCTGCATTCGCCGAATGTTCCCGCGTTCGCGTCGGTGTTCCACGGGATCCTGCGGGCCGGTGGTGTGGCCACCACCATCAACGCGCTGTACACGGCGGAGGACATCGCCAAACAGCTCACCGACTCCAAGGCCAAGTTCCTTTTCACCGTCTCGCCGCTGCTGCCGCAGGCCAAGGCCGCCGCCGCCCAGGTCGGGATCGCGGACGCGAACGTGATCGTCCTCGACGGCGCCGAGGGTCACCCGTCGCTGAAGGACCTGTTGACCGAGGGGGCGCCCGCCCCGGAGGTCTCGTTCGACCCGGCGACGCAGCTCGCGGTGCTGCCCTATTCGTCCGGCACCACCGGCAGGCCGAAGGGGGTGATGCTCACCCATCGCAACTTGGTGGCCAACGTGTGCCAGATCAATCCGCGGATGGGCATCAGTGGCGACGACAAGCTCCTCGCCGTGTTGCCGTTCTTCCACATCTACGGCATGACGGTGCTGCTCAACGCCGCCCTGCGCAACCGGGCCGCTCTGGTGACGATGCCGAAGTTCGACCTGGTCGAATTCCTGAAGATCGTCTCCGAGCAGAGGTGCACGTACGTGTTCATCGCCCCGCCGGTGGCGGTGGCGCTGGCCAAGCACCCGTTGATCGACCAGTACGACCTGTCCAGTGTGCATTCGATCTTCTCCGGGGCCGCCCCGCTCGATCAGGAACTGGGCAAGGCGGTCGCGAACCGGCTCGGTTGCCGGGTGCGGCAGGGCTACGGCATGTCGGAGATGAGCCCGGTCAGCCACGCCATTCCCTTCGATCGCGACGACATCGCGCTGGACTCGGTGGGCCCGACGATCGCGAACATGGAATGCAAGCTCGTCGACCCCGGTACCGGCGAGGAGATCGAGCAGCCGACCGAGGGTGTCAGTGCGCCGGGTGAGTTGTGGTGCAAGGGGCCGAACATCATGGCCGGTTACCTCGGCAACGACGAGGCCACCGCGGAAACCCTGGACGCGGAGGGGTACCTGCACACCGGTGACATCGCGACCGTTGATTCCGAGGGTGTGGTCACGATCGTGGACCGGATGAAGGAGCTGATCAAGTACAAGGGTTATCAGGTGCCGCCGGCCGAGTTGGAGGCGTTGTTGCTGACGCATCCGCAGATCGCCGACGCCGCCGTGATCGGGGTGCTCGACGAGGAGGGTGAGGAAGTGCCCAAGGCGTTCGTCGTCAAGCAGCAGGGCGCCGAACTGGACGAGGCCGCGGTCATCGCGTTCGTCGCCGAGCGGGTGTCCCCGCACAAGAAGGTCCGCAAGGTCGAGTTCATCGACCTCGTGCCGAAGTCGGCCGCCGGGAAGATTCTCCGCAAGGACCTGCGGGCCGCCGAGGCGGGGAAGTAGACACACCGTAGAGGGGTTCAGGGCGCAAGGGTTCCGGAACGCATGCCAGGATGAACGGCATGAGTACCGGAACCCTTGTGCTGCTCCGCCACGGCGAGAGCGAATGGAATGCACTCAACTTGTTCACCGGCTGGGTGGACGTTCACCTGACCGATAAGGGCATCGCCGAGGGCAAGCGCGCCGGCGAACTGCTCCGCGAGCACGACCTGCTGCCCGATGTGTCGTACACGTCCCTGCTGCGCCGCGCGATCAGCACCGCCAACATCGCGCTCGACGCAGCCGATCGGCACTGGATTCCGGTAGTCCGCGACTGGCGTCTCAACGAACGTCACTACGGCGCCCTCCAGGGGCGCAACAAGGCCCAGGTCAAGGAGAAGTACGGCGACGAGCAGTTCATGCTGTGGCGCCGCAGCTACGACACGCCGCCGCCGCCGATCGACGCGGGCAGCGAATACAGCCAGGACACGGACGCGCGGTACGCGGGACTCGACGAGGTTCCCCTCACCGAGTGCTTGCTCGACGTCGTCAAGCGCCTCATCCCGTACTGGGAGGAGACGATCTCCGCCGACCTGCTGGCGGGCAAGACCGTCCTCGTCACCGCCCACGGCAACTCGCTGCGGGCCCTGGTCAAGCACCTCGACGGCATCTCCGACGACGACATCGCCGGGCTCAACATCCCGACGGGTATCCCGCTGCGGTACGACCTGGACGAGAACCTGACACCCCTGAATCCGGGAGGAACCTACCTCGACCCCGAGGCTGCTGCCGCGGGCGCTGCCGCGGTGGCGAATCAGGGCGGTAAATAGTCCGTGTGCTCGGCCGAATGCCCCGTTCGCGAGGCATTCGGCCAACAGCGGGTGAACGACGGACGAAGAGTGCGGTTCCGACGTGTGACGTGCACGGAAATGGCTGAACCCTGCGTCATCAGCGGTTCGTGCGAACGTACGATTCAGGCGTGAGCGTTGTTCAAGGCGTACTGCTTGCCGTCATGGGCGGCTTCGCCGGCTACCTGATCGGTGGTGTGCTGATTCCCATGCTGTCGACGCGGCACTCGCAGCGGATGGCGGAGCAGTCCGGTCTGACGATGTCGCAAGTGCTCGACCTGATCGTGCTGGCGTCGGAGAGCGGCATCGCCGTGGTGGACCAGTTCCACGATGTCGTTCTGTTCAACCCGCGCGCCGAGGAACTCGGCCTGGTCCGCAACCGACTCGTCGACGACCGCGCGTGGGCGGCGGCCCTGCGCGTCCTCGAAACCGGCGAGCCCGTCGAAGTGGATCTCAGCGCGAAGAATCCGCATCGTGGGCGTGATCGGATCGCTGTGCGAGGCACAGCGCGGTTGCTCAGCAAGGAAGACCACAAATTCGTGGTCCTGTTCGCGGACGACGATTCCGAACAGGTGCGGATGGAAGCGACCCGCCGCGACTTCGTCGCCAACGTCAGTCACGAACTCAAGACCCCGGTCGGGGCCATGGGCCTGCTTGCCGAGGCACTCCTCGAGTCGGCGGACGACCCGGAATCGGTGCGGCACTTCGGTGAGCGAGTGCTCCACGAATCGGTCCGCCTCGGCAAAATGGTCACCGAATTGATCGCGCTGTCGCGGCTACAGGGTGCCGAGAAACTCCCCGACCTCGAGGCGGTATCGGTCGACGAGGTCGTGGACGAAGCCCTGCAACGCTGCAGGATCTCCGCGGAGGCGGCGGGCATCTCCGTCACCACCGACCATCCCAGTGGCTACGAAGTCCTCGGTGACCGCGCACTGCTGGTCACCGCACTCACCAACCTGGTGCAGAACGCCATCGCGTACTCGCCGAAGCGGACGCCTGTGTCGGTGAGCCGCTCGATCCGCGGCGCCAACGTCGCGATCTCGGTCACCGACCGCGGTGAGGGGATCGCCAAAGCCGATCAGGAGCGGGTGTTCGAACGCTTCTTCAGGGTGGACAAGGCCCGGGCGCGGGCGACCGGCGGAACGGGACTCGGGCTCGCCATCGTCAAGCACGTCGCCGCCAACCACAACGGATCCATCGAATTGTGGAGCAAACCCGGAACGGGTTCGACGTTCACCCTGCAAATTCCTGCACACATCGAGACAGTGGACGCCGACGGCGGAAGCGTGGAAATGAGAGATACCGGTATGGAGGCCAAGCGATGACAAGTGTGCTGATCGTGGAAGACGAGGAATCACTGGCCGACCCGTTGGCATTCCTGTTACGCAAGGAAGGGTTCGAGACGACGATCGTCGGCGACGGACCCTCTGCACTGGCCGAGTTCGATCGTTCCGGCGCGGACATCGTCCTTCTCGACCTGATGCTCCCGGGCATGAGTGGCACGGACGTGTGCAAGCAGCTGCGCAGCCGATCCGGTGTCCCCGTCATCATGGTGACGGCACGCGACAGCGAGATCGACAAGGTGGTCGGGCTCGAACTCGGCGCCGACGACTACGTGACCAAGCCCTACTCCGCGCGCGAACTGATCGCACGGATCCGCGCGGTACTCCGCCGCGGCGTCGACAACGACCTCGACGTGGCGCAGGACTCGGCGGTCCTCGAGGCCGGCCCGGTCCGCATGGACGTCGAGCGTCACGTCGTGCAGGTCAACGGTGCGGCGGTAACGCTGCCGCTCAAGGAATTCGACCTGCTCGAGTACCTGCTGCGGAACTCGGGACGGGTTCTCACAAGGGGGCAGCTGATCGACCGGGTGTGGGGTGCCGACTACGTCGGCGACACCAAAACCCTGGACGTCCACGTCAAGCGTCTGCGCTCGAAGATCGAGACCGACCCGGCCAAGCCCGAGCACCTGGTGACCGTCCGCGGTCTCGGCTACAAACTCGAAGCCTGAGGGGCGTCAGAAGGGGTTGTAGACGTAGACGGGCCGGAACGGGGAGAACACGAGCTGCGTGATGGCGTGCTCGCGCGCCTGGTCGTCGAACTGGCGGCACGATACGGCGACGTAGTGTCCGTCGCCCTTGCATTCGATCACCCGGGACGTGCCGAAGGGGCTCAACACGATTGCCTTGTCGCCCCTGTCGCCGAACGCACCGGGGTCGAGCGGTGCGACGAAGTTCGCGGTCTTGTCGTGGTAGGTGTGCCAGCCGTACGGGTCGTCGGCGGGGTCGGCGGCGGCGACCGGGGCGAGGGCCAGCGCGGCGGCTGCGGTCAACAGGGCACCGGACAGAATTCGAGCAAGCATGTTCTCTCCCATCGTGGCTGTGCCCGCGAGCGGGCCGTGCCTGGGAAATCGACCGCTGGGTCCGATCCGTTACTCGGCCGCGCGCTGCTGCGCGATCGTGGTGGCGGGATGGACGGCGACGAGGCCGAGGCCCGCCCGGCGAGCACACAACTTCGCCAACTCGGCGTAAGCGGCCTTGCCGAGAAGTTCTGCCAGTTCCGGCGCATACGACTGCCACACCGCCTTGGTGCCGACGTGGGCGTCGGGTGAACCCGAGCAGTACCAGGCGAGGTCCTCGCCGCCCTCACCCCAGCCGCGCCGGTCGTACTCGGTGATCGTCGTCCTGAGTATCTGCTCACCGTCGGGGCGCTCCACCCATTCTTGGGTGCGCCGAATCGGTAGTTGCCAGCACACGTCCGGCTTGACCTCGAGGGGCTCGATTCCTCGCTTCAACGCCATCGAATGCAGCGCACATCCGACGCCACCCTCGAAGCCCGGGCGGTTGAGGAAGATGCACGCGCCTTTGTACCGGCGGGTGCGCAGGGCCGGCTCGTCCTCGAGTTCGTCTTCCTCGACGTAGCCCTTCTTGCCGAGACCCTTCTCCATGAACTGCCAATCCGCGGATGTGAGCAGCTTCACTGACTCGTTCAGCTTCTCCAGATCCTCCTCGTCGGAAAGGAAGGCACCGTGCGAGCAGCAACCGTCATCGGGCCGGTCCTCGAGGATCCCCTGACAGGCCGGCGTGCCGAAAACGCAGGTCCAATGGGAAAGCAGCCAGGTCATGTCGGCAGCGATGATGTGCTCGGCGTTGTCGGGATCGGGGAATTCGACCCACTCGCGAGCGAAATCGAGTGGAACTTCGGGGCTAGGCGTCATCTTGTGGGAACGCCCTGCTTTACCTGCTGTCACAAAGCCCGACGGTAGACCCAGTACCGTGTCAATGTGCGACTAGGGGTACTCGACGTCGGAAGCAATACCGTCCATCTGCTCGTAGTGGACGCCCACAGGGGCGGCCACCCCACACCGATGAGCTCCACCAAGTCGACATTGCGGCTGGCGGAGAACACCGACGACTTCGGTGACATCACACCCGCGGGTGCGGATCGCCTGGTGGCGACGGTCGCCGATTTCGCGGGAATCGCGAGGACCTCGGGCTGCGGCGAGCTGATGGCGTTCGCCACCTCGGCAGTGCGCGATGCGAAGAACTCGGACGCAGTTCTCGCCCGCGTGCACGACGAGACAGGGGTGACCCTCGAAGTGCTGTCCGGGGTCGACGAAGCGCGGCTGACCTTCCTCGCCGTGCGCCGCTGGTACGGATGGAGCGCAGGGCGCATCCTGAACCTCGACATCGGTGGCGGATCCCTCGAACTGACGAGCGGAGGCGATGAGGACCCGGATGTCGCGCTGTCGCTTCAACTCGGGGCGGGTCGGCTCACGCGAGACTGGCTCGAGGCCGATCCACCGGGGAAGCGTCGGGTCGCGGTCCTTCGTGACTGGCTCGACGCCGAACTCGCCGTCCCGTCGAAGGAACTGCGTGCGGCAGGAGAGTGGGATCGGGCCGTCGGCACGTCGAAAACCTTCCGTTCCCTGGCGCGGCTCACGGGCGCCGCGCCGTCCGGTGCCGGCCCCCGCGTGAAGCGCACGCTCACCTCGGGTGGTCTCAGGCAACTCATAGCTTTCATTTCGCGGATGACGACGGCGGACCGTGCAGAATTAGAGGGAGTCAGCTCCGACAGGTCGCAACAGATCGTCGCCGGAGCGCTCGTTGCGGAGGCCAGCATGAGAGCTCTCGGGGTAGAAGAACTGGAAATCTGCCCCTGGGCTCTGCGGGAGGGATTGATCCTCCGAAAGCTCGACACGGAAATGGGCGGTGAATTGATGGTGGGTGCTCGATGACCGAGGACAGTCAGCAGATCTCTGTGTCAGAACTGCTCAAACGCAATGGGCAGCAAGTAGAGTCCCGCGGGGGGAGACGTCGTCGTGGCGTCAAGGGCGGAATTTCCGTTGCCGAGCTGACCGGTGAGATTCCCGTGGTCCGGGATCAGTCCGAGTCGCGGGCACTCGATTCCGAGCCGGAGTCCGCTCCTGCGCTGGAACGTAAGCCCGCACCCGAACCTGCGCCGACCACGACGCGGTCGGTACCGGCCGACGAGCGCACTGCCGCCTTCAAGGCCCCATTCGATGACGACGGCGATGACGATGACGAGCCCATCGCGAGCCGCCCTGCCGTCCGTCGCAACGGCGGCCGAGCCGCGGGAACGTCGCGCGATCACCAGGGTGCCTGGGTCAGTCGCTCCGTCACGCAGGACCGGGCGAAGCCGGCCGCCCCAGCTGCCGCTTCCATCGCGAAGCCGGTGGCTCCGGTGCCCGCCCCACCGGCGAAAGCGCCGGAACCGGCGCCGACCCTCGCCGCACCCCGCGTGCAGCCATCCCCCGTCGCGAAGCCCCCCAAGCCGGTCATGCCGGAGGCGGAGACGAAGGCCGTCCCGAACCGGGCGCAGGCGTCGGTCGGCACAGTCATGCCCGCCACGACACCGAAGAAGCCCGAGACCGCACCCGGCAACAAGGGGACCAAGCAGGAGCCCGGGTTGCTGTCCGGCTCGACGCTGGCCGGCGACCTGATGCGGCAGTCGCGCGACACGGATGCTGCGAACGCCGGTGAGGACACCGAATTGATCGCCGCCGCCACCGACGAGGCGGCGGCGGATGAGGCGAAGGCGGCGCGGGCCGAGCCCGATACTCCGCGTCGCTCCCGCAAAGAGGCGAAAGCCGAGGCTGTCAGAGCTGCGAAGGCCGCGAACGTCGCCGACGATCCCGATCAGGGAACCAGTGCGGCCCGCGAGTGGGCGGTATTGGCAGGTCAGGGTGTGATCGCGGTGATCGCCGGCGCCCTCCTGTTCAAGGGTTTCGAGAAGCTGTGGGACGTGTTCCCCTGGGTCGCGCTGATCCTTGCCTTGCTCGTCATCGTCGGATTGGTGGCCATGGTCAGGATCCTGCGCCGCACCGACGACATCACGAGCTTCGTGATCGCCGTCGTGGTCGGAATGATCGTCACTCTGGGGCCGCTCGCCTTCATGCTGGCGTCGGGCTGAGTTGCTCATGGTCGGGGACAGTGGGTACGAGCGGGCGCGGCGGACACCGCGCGGGCGTAAGGTTCTGGTCGGTTTGTCGACGGCCTCGGTGTATCCGGAGAACACCGAAGCAGCCTTCCGGTACGCGGCGGAACTGGGTTACGACGGCATCGAACTGATGGTGTGGGCGGAGTCGGTGAGCCAGGATATCGGTGCCGTGGCCGCCCTCGTCCGCAAGTATGCGATGCCGGTTCAGGCAATTCACACGCCGTGCCTGCTGATCTCGCAACGGGTGTGGGGCGCCGACCCGGTCGCTAAACTCGACCGCTCGGTGCGCACGGCGGAGTCGCTGGGTGCGACGAGCGTGGTGGTGCATCCACCGTTCCGCTGGCAACGCCGGTACGCGGAGGGGTTCAGCGATCAGGTAGCCGCTCTGGAGGAGCGCAGTGACGTGGTCGTCGCGGTGGAGAACATGTTTCCCATGCGGGCGGACGGTTTCTTCGGAAGCAAGGAGCGTTCGGCCGAGCGACTCCGTCGGCGCGGCGGTCCCGGAGCCGCGTTGTCGGCGTTCAGTCCCTCGTACGATCCCACCGATTCCGGTCACGCCCACTACACGCTCGACCTCTCGCACACCGCCACCGCGGGTATGGACGCTATGGAGCTGGCGGAGCGGATGGGCTCGGGACTGGCGCATCTGCATCTCGCGGACGGCCGGGGAGCATCGATGGACGAACATCTCATTCCCGGGCACGGCGGACAGCCGTGCGCGGAGGTGTGCCGTCACCTCGTCGACTCCGGATTCGACGGGCAAGCGGTGATCGAGATCAACACTCAGAATGCCCGGACCCGACGTGAACGAGCGTCGATGCTCGCCCAGGCTCTCGCCTTTGCCAGGGAACACCTCGAAACCGGTCGTGCCACGTCCGGTTCGGCACGCAGCCGCCCCGGCGGCGATCACGACGACACCTGACCGAGCCCCCACAGCGTTCCGGGCGATTCTTCCTGCGGTAGGCTACCGATGTATTGGATAGCTGGAGTATCCAATGTGGACGTTCGAGTTCGAGTCGCGGTAGGAGGCACCGTGCGCGTATCGGAACTGGTTGCCCGTACCGGCGTTCCCCTGGCGACCGTGAAGTACTACCTGCGCGAGGGTCTGCTGATGCCTGGTGAGGCCACGAGCGCAACACAGGCCAGGTACGGCGAAGAACACGTCCGGCGCCTCGGGCTGGTGAAGGCCCTCGCCGGCGCGGGACTCCCGATCCCGCGGATCCGAAAGATACTCCAACTCGTCGACCATCCCGACGACTCGCTCTTCGAGGTACTCGGCAGGGCGATCGGTCAACTTCCGCCGTACCTCGACCTCCCGGCCGATCCCGGTGACTATCCTCGGGCGCGCGCGGTGCTCGAGAAGCTCGGCCAGATCTACGACCCCCGGTACGTGGCGGTCGCGCAACTCGAACGCGCTCTCGAGGCCTTGGAGGACGCGGGCATCCCGATGACCGACGAGCGCCTCGACGCCTACGGACGGCACGTTCGCGGTATCGCCGAGGTAGATATCGGTCTCATGCCGACAGGCTCGGCCCAGGACGCGATCCGCTACGCGGTACTCGGGACCGCGATCTACGAACCGGTGATCGCCGCTATGCGCCGACTCGCCCATCAGGACATCGCCCAGCAGTTTCTTCAGAACCCCGATGAACAGGACATCCCGTGAGCTCAGCACCCTTCCGCGACCTCAACGTCCTCACCCCCGGCGGTGACGGCACGTTCCAGGCGCACATCGATCCCATCTGGACCATCGGCCCGAAGGTGCACGGCGGCTCCATGATGTCGCTGTGTGCGGCGGCCGCCCGCGCCCGCCTGCTCGACGAAGGTGGCGCGGACGATCTCGCCCGGGTCCAGCCGCTCGCGGTGGGGGCCAACTACCTGGCCGCCCCCGACCCCGGCGAGGTCACACTCTCGACGACGGTGCGCAAGCGCGGCAAGCAGGTCTCGTTCGTCGACGTCGAGCTTCGGCAGGGAGACCGGGTAGCGGTTCATGCCTCGGTCACACTCGGCGTCCCCGACGGGGGTGAGCCGCACTACAGCGTCGATCACGCGTTGGCCCAGCTTCCGGTGGAGCCGCCCACCGACGCGGTGGTACTCACACCCGACCACCCGATGGGCCAGGTGGTACACGTGGCCCAGGGATGCGACATGCGTGTCGACGGGACGTCCGCCCACTTCCTCGCCGGCAAGCAGGGTGAGCCCGAGGTGCGCATGTGGGTGCGTCCGCGTGCCGAAGACGAGAACGACCCGGACACCGCCGCACTCTTCGCCATCATGACCGGCGACATCAGTGCGCCCGTGACGATGAACCGCGGAATGTTCGGGTGGGCTCCCACGGTCCAACTCACCACCTATCTACGCAGGCAGCCCGCTCCGGGATGGCTCCGCGTGATGGCGAGCAGCACGGTACTCGGCAGTGCGTGGTTCGAAGAGGATCACACGGTCCTCGACTCGACCGGTGCGATCGTCGTGCAAAGCCGTCAGCTGGCGATGATCCCCCGCTAGAAACACTCCGCCACTGGTCGTGGCAGGCTGTCCGGCATGACGAGAATTGCGGTTATCGGAGGCGGCAGGATCGGCGAGGCGCTCATCTCCGGCCTCCTGCAAGCAGGCCACGCGGTGAAGGATCTCGTGGTGGCCGAGCAGCACCCACCGCGGGCCGCCGAATTGGCAGCCGAGTACTCCGTGTGCGTGAGCAGCCCCCAGGACGCGGCCGAGGGAGCGGACGTCATCGTGGTGGCCGTCAAGCCCGGTGATGTCGAGTCCGCGCTCACAGCGGTGTCGAAGGCAGATCTCGACGGTGAGCGTGAACAGATCCTCGTGTCGCTGGCGGCGGGCATCCCCACGACCTTCTACGAGACGAGACTGCCTGCCGGGTTCCCTGTCGTCCGTGTCATGCCAAACACTCCGATGCTGGTAGGGGAGGGCGTCTGCGCGCTCGCCCCCGGGCGGCACGTGAAGAAGGACCACCTCGACCTGGTGCGAGGGGTGTTATCTGCGGTGGGCAAAGTCGTGACCGTGCCGGAATCGCAGATCGACGCGGTCACTGCAGTCTCCGGGTCCGGCCCTGCCTACTTCTTCCTCGTCGCCGAGGCGATGATCGATGCCGGAGTGGGTCTCGGACTGGCCCGCGCGACGGCGTCCGAGCTGGTCGTGCAGACGATGGTGGGCGCCGCGGCCATGCTCGATCAGTCTGGGGAGAGTGTGACGGAACTGCGCGCTGCCGTCACCTCCCCTGGTGGGACCACTGCTGCAGCGATACGCCAATTGGAGAAGAACGGCCTCCGTTCGGCGTTCTTCGACGCCCTCGAGGCAGCGAAATCGAGATCCTCCGAGCTCGGAACTTCTTCCGAATAGATATTCGATTGCCCACACCCGTCGCAGTAACCCCATCCGTCCCGCTAAGCTCGAGGTAGCACGTGCGTGTCTGTTCCGCCGGAGGGGAAGCCGGCGGCGCGAGACGTGCCGGAGGTAAGTGTTTGATGACGTCTGGAAAAAAGCCGTCCAAGGGCTCAGCCCAGGACGGACAACCGGCCCTGGCCGGAACGCAATTTCTCACCGTCGCCGAGGTAGCGACGCTGATGAGAGTGTCCAAGATGACTGTGTATCGGTTGGTGCACAGCGGCGAACTGCCTGCCGTCCGGGTGGGCCGTTCGTTCAGAGTGCACGCGAAAGCGGTGCACGACTACCTCGAAACCTCGTACTTCGATGCCGGTTGACCGATCGGCACGAAGAGGGTGACCTCGGTTTCTCCCGGGCGAACCTCACCGGTACGATTAGCGACTGTCGTACCAGCCAGCTGGTGTCGTAAGGCGCTGAGCT
The DNA here is from genome assembly GCF_024438035.1 of Rhodococcus tibetensis. Lineage (GTDB taxonomy): Bacteria > Actinomycetota > Actinomycetes > Mycobacteriales > Mycobacteriaceae > Rhodococcus_F > Rhodococcus_F tibetensis. The sequence goes on along the minus strand of NZ_JANFQF010000023.1, from coordinate 62,582 downwards.
AGTTAAAACGAGGCCCAGGCGCCAGAGAGGCGCAGGCGTACGTGACCGGCGTGCGCAGGAACGCTAGAGAAGAACGTGAGGGACACCCGCTATGGGTTCAGTGATCAAGAAGCGACGTAAGCGCATGTCGAAGAAGAAGCACCGCAAGTTGCTTCGCCGCACCCGAGTGCAGCGCAGGAAACTCGGTAAGTAAAGAGTCGCGTCTGGATGCCCGCCACCTCGAGTGGCGGGCATTCGTCGTCTCGGGAGAAGCGCCTCTTGGGCGACCGGCCAATTACCGTTGTGCGGAGCGCCAACTGCCCGCTGCACGTATCGTTGACCTCACTCGCTACGTGATCGGGGGTTCTAGTGGTTGTGAGTGACGGAGACAGCGCTGAGCGTACTGCGCCGCCGCGCGTCGCGCTGGTCACCGGCGCGAGCCGGTTCCTCGGGGGATACCTGATCACCAGGCTGGCACAGAATCCAGACATCGAGCGTGTCATCGCAGTGGATGCGGTGTCGCCGAGTAAAGACATGCTGCGGCGAATGGGCCGCGCAGAGTTCGTTCGCGCCGACATCCGAAATCCGCTGATCGGCAAGGTTATCCGCAATGCCGAGGTCGACACGGTCGTGCATGCCTCGACTTTGGCCCGACCGCCCAAAGCGGGCAGCCGAGCGGCCATGAAGGACATGAACGTCATCGGCGCGATGCAGTTGTTCGCGGTTTGCCAGAAGGCGCCCACGGTGCGGAAAGTGGTGCTGCGCTCGGCGTCCGTCGTCTACGGCAGCACGGCTCAGGACCCGGCGAAGTTCACGGAGGAGATGAGCGCTCGCCGCCGTCCCGGCGGCGCCTACGCCAGGGACTGCATCGAGATCGAGGGCTACCTGCGCGGCATACGACGCCGGCGACCCGACATCGCCGTGTCCATCCTGCGACTCGCCCCTCTGGTCGGTCCCCGCCTCAACGCAACGGTCGCACGTTACCTGACGTCCCCACTGGTACCGACCATCCTGGGCCGTGACGCCCGCCTGCAGGTGCTGCACGAAGAGGACGCCCTCGCGGCGCTCGAACGCGCAACCGTGTCGGGTCCGGCCGGAACGTTCAACGTGGCCGGCGACGGTGTCGTCATGTTGTCCCAGGCGATCCGCCGGGCCGGACGTGTCGAGGTGCCCATGCCGTTCAGTCTGTTCCGTAACGTCGGCCGGGCATTGATGGGTCCGGTCATGCGGTCGTATTCCAACGAACAACTCGAGTACTTCCACTTCGGTTGCGGACTGGACACCACGCGCATGCGAACCGAACTATCCTTCGAGCCACGGTGGACCTCGATGCAGGCGCTCGACGACTTCGCGCGGGCCGCGGGAGTCACCGCAATCATCAAGAACGAATGGATCGACGCAGCAGAGAACGCTCTACTCGCTCTGACCGGTACGGCGAAAGGGGAGAGGTGAACGAAGTGGCGAAGGTCATTCCGTTGCACGGTGGATCCACCGCGCGCGGGGCTGCACTGGCACGTTCGAGGCGCGAGCAGAGCGAGAGCCGACATCCGTCCGCAATGCCCCCGCCGGCCGTGATCAGCCCGCCGGAGCCTCAGCCCGTGACCGGATCGTCGACCGTTGACGCCGTCCGGCGCGTCCTTGCCGATCAGATCGTCAACACCGCGGAATTCGTGCGGCGACGCCTGTCGGGCGACTATCACGTCGACGACTTCGGCTACGACCCGCACTTCGCCGAGAATGTCTGGCTGCCGATACTGCGGCCGCTGTTCGACAAGTGGTTCCGAGTCGAGGTCAGTGGTCTGGAGAACATCCCCTCGACCGGAGGCGCCCTGGTCGTGGCCAACCACGCCGGTGTCTTACCCCTCGACGGCCTGATGACGTCGGTCGCCGTGCACGATCATCACCCCGCCCATCGGCCGCTGCGCATGCTGGCGGCCGATCTGGCCTTCGAGATGCCCGTTGTCGGTGACCTCGCCCGCAAGGCCGGGCACACCCTCGCGTGCAATCCGGATGCTGTCCGCCTCCTGCAGAACGGTGAGGTGGCGGCCGTGTTCCCGGAAGGGTTCAAGGGGATCGGCAAACCGTTCAGTGAGCGCTACAAGTTGCAGAGATTCGGTCGCGGTGGTTTCGTGTCCGCCGCCATGCGAACCGGGGCACCGATCATCCCCTGCTCCATCGTCGGGTCCGAGGAGATCTATCCGAAGATCGGCGACCTCGGAACGCTCGCCCGACTGCTCGGCATGCCCTATTTTCCGGTGACACCGCTGTTCCCGCATTTCGGGCCGCTCGGGCTCGTTCCGCTGCCGTCCAAGTGGTACATCGAGTTCGGAAAGCCCATCGTCACCGATACCTACGACGCGTCGGCGGCCGACGACCCCATGGAGTTGTTCGAGGTCACCGACCACGTTCGTGAGACCATCCAGCAGACGCTCTACCGGCTCCTCGCGAAGCGACGCAACGTGTTCCTGGGCTGACACCCGGGACACCACCGCCGGAGATCGATACCCGCCGCGGTGGTCGGTGGGACCGTCTTGGCCCGCCTCGGTCAGACCGCGTGCTCGCGCCGCCGGGCGACCACGGCTGCCAGCGCGCCGCCGGCCGCGCCGAGTAGCAGCGCGGTGGGCACACCGATTTTGGCCGCCTTGCGGCCGGTGCGGAAGTCCCGGATCTCCCAGCCCCGGTTCTTGGCGAGCTCGCGCAGGTCGGTGTCGGGATTGATGGCGACGGCGGTGCCGACGAGCGACAGCATGGGCACGTCGTTGTGGCTGTCCGAGTAGGCGGTGCAGCGTTTGAGGTTGAGGCCTTCGCGGACGGCCAGCGCGCGCACCGCGTGGGCTTTGCCGAGGCCGTGCAGGATGTCGCCGACCAGACGTCCGGTGAACACGCCGTCCTCGCTTTCGGCGACTGTGCCGAGGGCGCCTGTCAGTCCGAGCCGCTTGGCGATCACCTGGGCGAGTTCGACGGGGGTGGCCGTCACCAGCCACACCTGTTGTCCGGCGTCGAGGTGCATCTGGGCGAGCGCCCTGGTGCCCGCCCAGATCTTGTCGGCGATCACCTCGTCATAGATTTCCTCGCCGAGCCGGGCGAGTTCGGCGGTGGACCGCCCGGCCACGAACGAGAGAGCCTTCTCACGACCCGAGGCGACGTCGACGCTGCTCTCCTTGCCGGTCACGCGGAACTTGATCTGCTTCCACGCGAAGTCCAGCAGGTCGGAGGACTTCAAGTATTTCCGGGCCGCGAGTCCGCGGGCGAAGTGAATGATCGACGCACCCTGGACCATCGTGTTGTCGACGTCGAAGAAGGCTGCGGCAGTCAGATCCAGGGGAACCTGAGGTTCCTCGGTCTCGATCCCGGCCTCGTGGAGGGCCAGCGCTGCATCGGCACTTGCCTCGCCCGCGACGTTTGCACGTACCTCGGCTTCGCTCGGACCCAGCGGATTCCTGAACTGCCGCCGGCCCGGAAGGATCATCCCGGCCAGTCCTGAACCGAAACCCGAGCCGTTCGGTAGTGATCGCGCAGGCACTCGCACCTCCCCTATCGCTGAAGCCTCTGTGCGCAGCCTATCCCTCGGTTCGTGCGCTGGGCGGTCGGATGGCGGCGTGCACCTAATCGTGTGACGTTCATCTCCGAGTCGAGTGGCGTCGCCGGCCCCCGAAACGGCACAGTGAGTCCCACAGAGGTGGCGAAAGGAAGTATCTGGCATGAGTACCGGCGAACACGAGGTGACGCTCCTCACGCGGGCGGGTTGCGGGGCGTGCGCGCCGGCGCGCGAGCAATTGCTGGTTCTGTGCAAAGAGTTCGGGCTGGAACTGACGTGCATAGACGTCGACGACGCGGCCTCTACCGACCCCGAATTGCGGGCGGAATTCGGCGACCGCCTGCCGGTCGTCCTGCTCGACGGACGTGAGCACAGTTACTGGGAGGTCGACGAAGAGCGCCTCCGATCGGATTTGCGCAAGTAAGGTGACCCTAAAACTTCGAACTTCCGATGCCGTGCAGGTAGGAGTGCATGTCGCGCAGTCGCAGCGACTTTGTGCATGGGTTCACAAGCAGTTACCGTGGTGTGAACAATCCCCCGGAGCATCGTGGAGAACGGCATCGAATGCCGGTCGGACGAGGAGCCAACGACGTGACCGAAACGCACCAGACGCATGGGTCTGTGGCCCGTGGCGTCACGGGCGCAGTCGGTCCGTCTGCTGTCGAGTCGCCTGCCCCGGGATCGCCGCTCCCCGAATCGCGGGACATCCCCCAGGCTACGGTGACGCGGCTCGCGACGTACCTGCGGGTCCTCGGAATGCTCGCGGACCGCGGCACGATCATCGTCTCGAGTGAGGAACTCGCCGCCGCTTCCGGCGTCGGTTCGGCCAAGCTCCGGAAGGATCTGTCTTTTCTCGGCCCCAACGGGGTTCGCGGGGTCGGCTACGACGTGACGCGGCTGCGGGCGCGCATCGAACGGGCACTCGGTCTCGACCGCGGGCACAAGGTGGTCCTCGTCGGTGTAGGGAACCTCGGCCAGGCACTCGCCGGGTACGGCGGTTTCGGGCGTCGCGGATTCTCGATGGTGGGTCTCTTCGACAGTGACCCGGCCCGTGTCGGCGCCCCGGTGGGCGACCTCGTCGTGCGGCACGTCGACGAACTCGAGCGGGCGTGCGCCGAACTCGAGGCCACCATCGGCGTCATCTCCACTCCGGACGAGGCCGCGCAGGACGTGTGCGACCGACTCGTCGGCGCCGGGCTGCGCTGCATCCTCAGCTTCTCGCCGACCGCACTCGACGTCCCGGACCACGTCGAGATGCGCCGCGTCGACCTTGCGGTCGAAATGCAGGTCCTGTCGTTCAACAGCGCACGCAACACCGAGTCGGTTCCTGCCGCCCGGGGCGCGGAAGCCGTTCCCACGGCTCCGCGGGTGCGCATCGGACATTCGGCTGTCCCGTCCACCGCACCAAGAAACGGATCAGTGATCGCGCCGTGAGTGTTCTGCTTGTCGGGGTCTCGCACCGGACGGCACCCGTGCCGGTTCTGGAGCGGGTTGCTGTCACCGACACCGATCGGCCGAAGCTGACGGACAAGCTTCTGGCGTCGACACACATCTCGGAAGCGATGATCGTCTCGACCTGCAACCGGGTGGAGATCTACGCCGTCGTCGACGCTTTCCACGGTGCTCTCACCGAGGTCGGTGAACTCCTGGCCGATCACTCCGGGCTCGACCTCACCGACCTGCACCGCCACGCGTATGTGCGCTACAGCGAGGCGGCCGCGGAGCACCTGTTCGCGGTGGCCAGCGGTCTCGATTCGATGGTGATCGGCGAGCAGCAGATTCTCGGTCAGATCCGGGCTGCCTACGCATCCTCGGACGCCCAGCAGGCCGCCGGACGCACCCTGCACGAGCTGGCTCAGCAGGCGTTGCGGGTGGGCAAGCGGGTTCACGCGGAAACCGGAATCGACTCGGCGGGCGCTTCGGTCGTCTCGGTGGCGCTCGACCGTGCCGCCGGAATCGTCGGCACCGGTGGGCTCAGCGGCCGCACCGCGGTCGTGGTGGGCGCAGGCTCCATGGGCGGGCTCTCGGTCGCACACCTCACCCGCGCAGGCATCGGCCGAATTCTCGTCGTCAACCGCACCAAGGAGCGGGCGGAGCATCTTGCCGACAACGCCCGGTCAGGCGGCGTCGAAGCGCAGGCCTTCGAGCTCGGTCACCTGCCCGCGGCGATGGCGCAGGCGGACGTGCTCGTGACCTGTACCGGCGCGGTCGGTGCCGTCGTCACGCTCGCGGATACCCACCGTGCGCTGGCTCAGCCCGACCGCGACCCCGAACGTCCGCTCGTCATCTGCGACCTCGGGCTGCCCCGCGACGTCGAGCACGCAGTGGCGGGACTGCCCGGTGTCACCGTGCTGGACATGGAGTCGTTGCAGCGAGACCCCGCCGCGGGGGCGGCAGCCTCGGATGCGGACGCCGCCCGGGCCATCGTGGCCAGCGAGCTGGCCCAGTATCTCGCCGGCCAACGCCTGGCGGAGGTCACGCCCACCGTCACCGCACTACGTCAGCGCGCCGCAGACGTCGTCGAAGCCGAATTGCTGAGACTCGATTCGCGGTTGCCCGGTCTCGACGATCCCCAGCGCGACGAGGTGGCACGTACCGTCCGCCGAGTGGTCGACAAGCTTCTGCACGCGCCCACCGTGCGGGTGAAGCAGCTGGCGTCGGCGCCGGGAGGCGACTCGTACGCCGCCGCGCTACGCGAACTGTTCGAACTCAGTCCCGGATCCGTGGAGGCCGTCGCGAAACCCACCGACCTCGGGACGCCGGACCTCGGTGCCATCGACATCACCGACGGTTTCATTGCCGGCCAGGACCCTCGTCTGCGCCGATTCGTCGCGGACGACAACCAAGGGAAGGAACCGCAGGCATGAGCGCCGTCGGCACCCGCACCCTGCGGATCGGTACCCGCGGAAGTGAACTAGCCACCACCCAGGCCGGCACCGTGCGTGACGCCCTGATCTCGGCCGGACACGAAGCCGAACTCGTCATCATCAAAACCAAGGGCGATCAGTCCATGGAGTCGGTAGAGAAGATCGGGGTCGGCGTCTTCACCGCGGAACTCCGGGAAGCGCTCGTCGACGGCCGCGTCGACGTAGCCGTGCACTCGTACAAAGATCTTCCGACTGCCCGAGACGAACGGTTCACCATCGCCGCGATCCCGCCTCGGGAAGACCCGCGCGATGCGCTGGTCGCCCGCGACGGACTCGTCCTCGGTGAACTGCCCGTCGGATCGAAGGTCGGCACGTCCGCACCGCGCCGCACCTCGCAGCTACGGGCACTCGGCCTCGGCCTCGACATCCGCCCGCTCCGCGGCAACCTTCAGCGGCGGCTCGGCAAGGTCGAGTCCGGCGAACTCGACGCCGTCGTCCTGGCACGCGCAGGGTTGGCGCGTATCGGTCGCCTGGACCTGATCACCGAGTCCCTCGAACCCGTCCAGATGCTGCCCGCGCCCGCCCAGGGTGCGCTGGCCGTGGAATGCCTGTCCGGCGACAACGCGCTCGTCTCGATCCTGGCCGAACTCGACGACCCGAACAGCCGCGCCGCCGTCACCGCGGAACGTGCCCTCCTCGCCGAACTGGAGGCCGGGTGCACCGCACCTGTCGGGGCCATCGCGGAGGTCGTCGAATCACTCGACGACGACGGCCGCATCTTCGACGAACTCTCCGTCCGAGGATGCGCCGCAGCCATCGACGGTTCGGATGTCATCCGCACGGGGGCAGTGGGCTCCCCGGACAACGCCGAAGAACTCGGCCGCTCGGTCGCACGGGAACTCCTCGAACTCGGCGCGCGCGAGCTGATGAACGTCATCGAGGCCGGTGATGCCGATGTTTGATGTGCGAAGGCCGACCGATCGGCCGGCCTGCCCCCTGTACCCCTCTCGACACATGATCGCACTGGAGAATTACCGATGAGCCGAGTCCGAAAGAACACCCCCGGACGGATCCTGTTCGTGGGATCCGGACCGGGAGATCCGGCCCTGCTCACTGTGCACGCACGGGACGTCCTTGCCGCAGCGACGCTGGCCTTCACCGACCCCGACGTCGACAAGGGCGTCACCGCCCTGGTCGGCACCGACCTGGGCGTCGACGCAGAAACCGGTGAGCCGCTCGCCGAGGTCCGCCCGGCTCTCGGCGAACCGGCCGAGGTCGCGAAGACCCTGGTACACGAGGCCCGCAACGGCCACGACGTCGTCCGTCTCGTGTCCGGTGACCCGCTGACCACCGACTCGGTGATCGCCGAGGTCACCGCCGTCGCCCGGACCCAGGTGCAGTTCGAGGTCCTGCCCGGTCTGCCTGCTTCGTCCGCTGTTCCGTCATACGCAGGTATGGCGCTGGGGTCGGGGCACACCGAGGCCGACGTCCGCGGTGAGGTCGACTGGGCGGCCCTGGCCGCCGCGCCCGGACCGCTGGTGTTGCACGCCACGTCGGGGCACCTCGCCGAGACGGCGAGCGCGCTTGTCGAACACGGTCTCGCGCCGCAGACCCCGGCCGCGATCACGGTTCGTGGCACCACCAGGCAGCAGCGCACCGTCGAGGCCACCCTCGCCACTCTCAACGAGGCCGGTTCCGAACTGGTCGGCTCGCTCGTCGTGACCGTCGGCAAGGTGGTGGCCCAGCGCAGCAAGATGTCGTGGTGGGAGTCGCGAGCCCTCTACGGCTGGAAGGTCCTCGTGCCCCGCACGAAGGATCAGGCAGGGGAGATGAGCGACCGCCTGGTCACCCACGGTGCCATCCCGATCGAGGTGCCGACCATCGCCGTGGAGCCGCCGCGCAGCCCCGCCCAGATGGAACGTTCCGTCAAGGGTCTGGTCGACGGCCGCTACCAGTGGGTGGTATTCACCTCCACCAACGCGGTGCGTGCGGTGTGGGAGAAGTTCGAGGAGTTCGGGCTCGACGCCCGCGCGTTCTCCGGCGTCAAGATCGCCTGCATCGGCGAGGCCACGGCCGCCAAGGTCCGGTCCTTCGGGATCAATCCCGAACTGGTGCCGTCCGGTGAGCAGTCGAGCGAGGGCCTGCTGGCCGAGTTCGCTCCGTACGACGACGTGTTCGATCCCGTCAATCGGGTTCTGTTGCCGCGGGCCGACATTGCCACCGAAACACTCGCCGAGGGCCTTCGCGAACGCGGCTGGGAGATCGACGACGTCACCGCCTACCGCACCGTCCGGGCTGCGCCGCCGCCGGCCGAGACCCGCGAGATGATCAAGACCGGTGGGTTCGACGCCGTCTGCTTCACCTCGTCGTCGACGGTCCGCAACCTCGTCGGTATCGCCGGTAAGCCGCACGCACGAACCCTCGTGGCCTGCATCGGTCCCAAGACCGCCGAAACCGCAGTCGAGTTCGGACTGCGCGTGGACGTGCAGCCCGAGACCGCTCAGGTCGGCCCTCTGGTGGAGGCTCTGGCCGAGCACGCCGCGCGCCTACGCGCCGAGGGCGCACTGCCCCCGCCGCGCAAGAAGTCCCGCGCTCGGCGCTAGGCGCTACGCGCCCGTGAGTGGTTGAGGAGTCCAGGCACTCCTCAACCACTCACGGGCCCGACGAAGGAGGGCCCTTCCGTGTTTCCGACCCACCGGCCGCGGCGACTGCGACGCACTCCGGCGCTGCGCAGGCTTGTCGCCGAAACTTCACTCGAGCCACGACATCTGGTGCTGCCGATGTTCGTGGCGGACGGTATCGACGAGCCGCGGGAGATCACGTCGATGCCCGGTGTCTTCCAGCACACGCTCGCATCGCTGCGGTCGGCTGCGATCGAGGCGGTGGAGGCCGGTGTCGGCGGGCTCATGCTGTTCGGTGTGCCGCGTCCGGACGACAAGGACGCCGAGGGCTCCGGTGCGAGCGATCCGGACGGCATCTTGAACCGTGGGTTGCGTTCCCTCGCAGAGGAACTCGGTGATGCCACCGTCATCATGGCGGACACGTGCCTGGACGAGTTCACCGCGCACGGCCACTGTGGCGTGCTCGACGACAGTGGCGCGGTCGACAACGACCGGACACTCCTCCGGTACGTGGACATGGCCGTCTCCCAGGCCGACGCCGGTGCGCATCTGCTCGGTCCGAGCGGAATGATGGACGGTCAGGTTGCCGCCATTCGGACGGCGCTGGACGCCGCGGGATACACCGACGTCGGTCAGCTGGCGTACTCCGCGAAGTACGCATCCGCCTTCTACGGACCGTTCCGCGAGGCCGTGGGCTCGTCCCTGCAGGGTGATCGCAGGGCTTATCAGCAGGACTCGGCCAATCGGCGGGAGTCGCTGCGCGAAGTGGACCTCGATATCGAGGAAGGTGCTGACCTCGTCATGGTAAAGCCGGCGATGTCCTACCTGGACATTGTGCGGGACGTGGCGGATCGATCCCCGGTTCCCGTTGCGGCATACCAGATCTCGGGGGAGTACTCGATGATTACGGCTGCTGCGCAGAACGGCTGGATCGATCGCGACGCCGCCATCCTCGAATCGCTGACGAGTATTCGGCGAGCAGGCGCCGATATTGTCCTGACCTATTGGGCCACCGAAGCGGCCGGCTGGTTGTGATGGATGCGGTGCGGCGCCCGGTGACGGATACGGTGGTGCCATGACTTCGCAGTGGCCTCAGACACCGCCACAACAGACACCGCCACAACAGACACCGCCGCAGGGCCCGAATCCGCACGGGTTGCCGTATCCACCACCCGTTCCGCAGCCGAAGCCCGACCGCCCCGCACCGGTCGATGTGGGCACGGCGGCGCAGTTGCTGTGGGTCGTGGCCGTGCTCGGTGTGATCCAGGCGGTGGCGGCCATGGCTCTGGTGGTCGGTGAGAAATCGACGTTCGTCGACGAACTGATGACCAACCCGAAGGTGAAGTCCGGCGAGGTCGCAATGACTCGGGAGAACGTGGAGATGCTCTTCTATGTGGGCATCGCGGTCACGGGTGTGCTCATCCTGCTTCTGACGGGCCTGTTCGTCCTTTTCGTGCATTTCATGCGGAAGGGCAGGAACTGGGCGAGGACCCTGTTGACGGTCGTGAGCGTCACGATGGTGGTGTGGACGGTGCCGGTGCTGTTCGGGATCGGGTCGGACGGCAGTAGTATCGCGCTCGCCATCGGAGGAGTGCAGATCCTGCAGGCGGTCGTGGCAGTCGGTGCCGTCGTGTTGATGCACCGGAAAGACTCGAACAGTTACTTTTCGAAGCTGCCCCCGTCGTAGCTCGAGTTTGATCGTGAATCATAAAGATGTACCGTGAAGTACGTCACAAGAGCAGACGGCAGACTTCTTTTCGACCGGAGGGCTTTTCTCTATGCGCGCTGATGATCGGGCACACGGGTCACGCAGGGAAGCACTGATGTTCGCCATTATCGTGGCCTTTGTACTACTGACTCTGTTGCTCGTCGTCATTCCCGGTGCCGTTTCCTGAGGTGACCACCCCGTGCGTGTACGACCGCGGGAGCGCGAAAGTCCGGGCCGTCCGTGGCTGAGGAAATTCTGTTCAGTGAGCCCGGCGCGCGCTGGCGGTTGGTGGCCTTCGGCCCAGTGTTCTGCACTGTCGCGTTGATCATCGAGCTTCTGACGGGCCCCGTGGTGCACTGGTTCGCGCTCCCGTTGTTCGCCGCTCTACTCAGCGGATTCCTCTACGTTCAAGTGGTCGCCGCACGCAGGCACGCAAGCGTGGAACTCACACCCACCCAATTGCGGCAGGGCACCGAAGAACTACCGATCAGCGAGATCGTGAAGATCCTGCCTCCGCCGGACACCGAGTCGTACGTTCCGCAGCCGTGGGAGACGGCGAGGACGCTCGGTGAGCTGTCCGCAGTGCCCCGGCGACGCTCGGGTATCGGACTGCGACTGCGGGGCGGGGCACTGGTGCAGGCGTGGGCCAAGGATGACGAGGGATTGCGGACGCAACTCGAGTCGCTGCTCGCGAAGGCCGACGGAGGGGCGGAACAGTGAAGCGAAGCGCTATGACGTTGGCTGCGGAAAGTGCTCTGGCCCTTGCTGCACTCGTTCTGGCCGTGTGGTGCTGGACCTCGGCACGGATCACCTCCGAGTTCGGCCCCGTGGCACCCGGCGCCCCGTCGTATGAGGGAACCGAGTATTCGGGGTCCTGGATCGCCGGCGCCGCTGCCCTCGTCACCGCCGCCGGGCTACTGGTGATCGACGTGGCCCGGCGGTGGGTTGCCGGCCCGGCGGGTCACCCCGCCGAGTCGGCGACGTCACCGGAAGATCTGGGTCTTGCGGATCGTGTCGGTTCCGGGCCCGTCGATCATCGCGGAACCGAGTAGCGCCTCCGGCACTCCCAGTCCCTCGACAAGGGACGCCGCGTGGGGGCGCAGCTTGCGGCAGCGGTCGTTGATTCCCCGTTGCACAGCTTTGGACCGCTCGACCGACAGGTGGCGGTGCTCCATGAACCACGCCTTGTCTTCCTCGATGATGCTGAGCGCGTAGAGGTCGCAGACGTCGCTCAAAAGGTTGCGGGCCTCCTTGTCCTGACACTTGTCGATACCGGCGATGAACGCTTCGAGCACGACGCGGTCGATGTGCGCCTGCGCGGCGTGCATCACGTGGTCCTGGACGAAGTTGAACGCGTCGAACGGGTTCTCCTCGCGCTTCTGCGCACCCTGGAGCCGGCGAGCCGCGGTCGAGAGCAGGTACTGCTCGCGGTCCTCGAACATGGTGAGCTGTGTTCCGCGGTTGAAGAGGCTGCCGTCCTCTTCGTTGTCCTGACGTGTGTCGAGGATGGTCTGGATGATCTGCTGCGCCGCGGTGCGGGTCTTGACGACGTCCGACACCGTCGTGGCGGCGAAGCGCATCCACTCGACCGGACTCATCCCGCGGACTTCGTCGGCGTAGGACGTGAGCAGTTCCTTGGCGACCAGCTGGGTGAGCACGTGGTTGTCGCCCTCGAAGGTGGTGAACACGTCGGTGTCCGCCTTGAGGGCCGTCAGCCGGTTCTCGGCCATGTACCCGGCGCCGCCGCAGGCTTCCCGGGCTTCCTGGATGGCGCGGGTGGCGTGCCAGGTGTTCGCTGCCTTGAGGCCGGCCGCTCGTCCCTCGAGTTCGCGCTGTTCCTGTGGATCGGCGTCCTCGACACTCTGGATGTCGTGCATCTTGGACACCAGCTCGTTCTGCGCGAACTGCAGGGCGTAGGACCGCGCGATCAACGGGAAAAGGCGTCGCTGGTGCACGAGGTAGTCCATCAGCAACACTTCGTCTTCGCTTTGCGGCGCACTGAACTGGCGGCGCTGTAACGCGTATCGCGTGGCAATGGACAGCGCGACGCGGGCAGCGGCGCCGGCAGATCCGCCGACGGTGACGCGCCCCCGGACGAGGGTTCCCACCATCGTGAAGAAGCGGCGGTTGGCGTTGTCGATGGGGGAGGAATAGGTGCCGTCCTCGGCGACGTCGGCGTATTTGTTGAGCAGGTTCACCCGCGGAATCCGCACCTGGTCGAAAGTGATGCGGCCGTTGTCGACTCCGGGGAGCCCACCCTTGTATCCGCAGTCGGACGTGTGAACGCCCGGAAGGTCGTTGCCGTCCTCGTCGCGGATCGGGACGAGGAAGCAGTGCACGCCGTGGTCCTCACCCTGCGTCACGAGTTGCGCGAAGACAGCCGCCATCGTCGCGTGTCGAGCGGCCCCACCGATGTAATCCTTCCGGGACGACGGCGTGGGGGAGTGGACGACGAACTCGCCGGTGGCCGCGTCATAGGTGGCGGTAGTCTCGAGTGCCTGGACGTCGCTGCCGTGACCGGTCTCGGTCATCGCGAAGCAACCCAGCAGGTCGAGGTCGATGAGGGGTTTCACGTATGCCTCGTGGTGGCGTTCGGTGCCCAGATTTTCGATGGCACCGCCGAAGAGTCCCCACTGGACCCCGGCCTTGACCATCAGGGACAGGTCGGACATCGCAAGCATCTCGATGCTCGTCACCGCCGCCCCCGCGTCCCCGGTTCCGCCGTGGTCTTTCTTGAACCCGTCGGCTGCGTAGCCGTTGCCTGCGAGGAGTCGCATCTGCTCGAGCGTCTTGGCCCGCGCTTCCTCCAGATCGGGCGTGTAGTGCGGGGCGAAATCGGGCGTAGCGGACAGTTCCGCCCGAACGCGCTCGCGCACTTCCCGCCAGCGCCCGTCGAGTGTGCTTCTCAGGTGGTCAGCTGTGGTGGCCATGAGTCGACCCTAGCGGGAGCCCTACAGTTGCGGGCGTGAGTACCGGCAACGACGGCACCGGCGGACAGCGAGTTTTCGACGCGCATCTGCACATCGTCGATCCCCGCTTTCCGCTCGTCCCGAACAACGGCTACCTGCCGCCTGAGTTCACCGCGCGCGACTACACGAAACGGGTGGCAGGACTCGGTGTCGTCGGCGGCGCCGTGGTGTCCGGATCGTTCCAGGCATTCGACCAGATGTACCTGCTCGACGCGCTGGGGTCGCTCGGTGACGGCTTCGTCGGCGTGACGCAGCTGTCGGCCTCGGTGGCGGACGAGGAGATTCTGCGTTTGGACGCCTTCGGGGTCCGGGCGCTGCGGTTCAACGTCCGCCGGGGCGGGTCCGAGTCGTTGTCGCACCTCGACACTCTCGCGCGGCGTGTCCACGAGCTCGCGGGATGGCACGCCGAGCTGTACATCGACTCGCGTGATCTCGCGGAACTGGGTGCTCTCGTGGCCACCCTCCCGGCGGTGAGCATCGATCACCTCGGACTGTCCGCCGAGGGGCTGACGCACCTCCTGCCTCTCGTCGAGAAGGGTGTCCGGGTCAAAGCGACGGGTTTCGGGCGCGGAAACCTCGACGTCGCGGCCGCGTTGAAGGCTCTGGTGGCTGTGGATCCGCGCGCCGTGATGTTCGGTACCGATCTCCCGTCCACCCGGGCGCCGCGACCGTTCGCCGACTCCGACCTCGAGATCGTCGCCGACGCCGTGGGGAGTGGGCACGTCGAGGCGGTGCTCTACGGAAATGCGGTCGAGTTCTACCGGACGGCGGAACCGCGGGTCGCTGCCCGGACGAGCTGCTGATGGCGTAGTGCGATCTGCGTCTGCGTGGCGATGACGGTGGACGAGCGCAGGACGTTGCGGCCGTCGACGATCGAGTTGATGACACGCTGCAGGTCGGCGTGCGTGCGCGCCACCACGCGCACCAGGACGTCGCCGGCGCCCGTGATCGTGTGCGCCTCCAGCACTTCGGGAATGGCGGTCAGATGCTCGACCACCGCGGCGTGTCCATTGCCCTGAGCAATCTCGAGTGTGGCGAATGCGACGACAGGAAACCCCAGCGCCTCGGGGTCGAGGGTCGGCGCCGAGCCGGTAATCACCCCGGAGCGCTCGAGGCGGTCGAGCCGCGCCTGCACTGTTCCCCGCGCCACCCCGAGCCGGCGGGAGGCCTCGAGGACCCCGACCTTCGGTTCGTCATGGAGAAGCTCGAGGAGTGCGGCGTCGAGATGGTCGAGAGGCATTGGATTTCCTCGAGCAATGTGTACGGTGAATCGCGACTATTCTCCAGCATTGTGTACACATTGACTACCGTCAACCTGCATCGTTGCGCATCGAAGTGATCTGAATCACAGTTACCGATATGACCACCGCCGATATCCGGCTGACCCCGCGCGAAGTAGCTGCCCGGTTGGACACCGCCGGACTCCGGCAATTGGTCGGCCTCGTCGAACACGACGACGCCTCGGATCCCTTTCCCGTGGTCGCCCTGGACGCCGTGGTGTTCGTATGCGGCAACGCGACGCAGAGCATGCAGTACTTCGTCTCGACCTGGGGGATGACTCTCGTCGCGTACGCCGGTCCCGAGACGGGCCAGCGCACCCACAAGTCCTTCGTGCTCGAGTCTGGGTCGGCGCGGTTCGTGCTCCACGGCGCGGTGGACCCGAAGAGCCCCCTCGCCGACCACCATCGGGCACACGGCGACGGCGTCACGGACCTCGCGATGGAGGTACTGGACGTCGACCGGTGTATCGACCACGCGCGGTCGCAGGGCGCCACCATCCTGGAGGAGCCACGCGACGTCACCGACGAGTTCGGTACCGTCCGGCTGGCGGCGATCGCCACCTATGGCGACACTCGGCACACCATTGTGGACCGCAGCCGGTACGACGGTCCGTACCTGCCGGGATTCGTCTCGCGCACTTCGACATTCGTCCCGAGGCGGGGTAGGCCGAGGAGATTGTTCGAGGCGCTCGACCATGCGGTCGGCAACGTCGAGATGGGCAGGATGGATCATTGGGTCCGGTTCTACAACCAGGTCATGGGGTTCACGAACATGGCCGAATTCGTCGGTGACGACATCGCCACGGAGTACTCGGCGCTGATGTCGAAGGTGGTCGCGAATGGCAATCATCGCGTGAAGTTCCCCCTCAACGAGCCGGCCGTCGGCAAGAAGAAGTCGCAGATCGACGAGTATCTCGAGTTCTACGGTGGCCCGGGATGTCAGCATCTCGCCCTCGCGACCGGCGACATCCTCGCGACCGTCGACGCTCTGCGGGCGGAAGGGGTCGAATTCCTGAGCACCCCCGACGCGTACTACCGGGATCCGCAGCTTCGTGCCCGGATCGGCGAGGTCCGGGTGCCGGTGGAAGAGCTACAGAAGCGTGGGATCCTCGTCGACCGGGACGAGGACGGCTACCTGCTCCAGATCTTCACCAGACCGCTGGGCGACCGACCCACCGTGTTCTTCGAGCTGATCGAGCGGCACGGCTCCCTCGGCTTCGGCGCAGGCAACTTCCGGGCGTTGTTCGAGTCCATCGAGCGGGAACAGGCGGCGCGCGGCAATCTGTGAGTCCGCGAGCGGCACGCAGTGCATCATCGAGTGATGGATGACACAGGACAGGGCTCGTTCGCCGGCAAGGTCGCTCTCGTCACCGGTGCTTCCTCGGGTCTGGGCCGCGCCGTGGCGGGGCTGCTGACGGACCGCGGGGCCACTGTGTTCGGGGTCGCCCGTGACGGCGATGCCCTACGTCGCGCCATGATCGAGATCGCCGGGCCGGATGCGGCCGGGCACTGCTCCTCGACGGACATCGCCTCGCCGGAAGGATGCAGCGCCGCGGTGCGCTCGTGTGTGTCCGCGCTGGGCGGACTCGACGTCCTGGTGAACGTCGCGGGTGCGCACGTCCTGCGGCACACAGCCGAGGTCACCGACGATGAATGGGCGCGAGACCTCGCCGTCAACCTGAACGGTCCGTTCTTCCTGTCGCGGGCCGCCCTTCCGCATCTCCTCGAACGGGGCGGCAACATCGTGAACGTCGCGTCGATCGCCGGCCTCGAGGGTCAGGCCTATTCGGCGGGGTACTGCGCCGCCAAACACGGCCTGGTGGGCCTGACTCGGGCAATGGCGCTGGAATTCACCGGCACAGCGCTGCGGGTCAACGCCGTCTGCCCGGGCGGAATGATGACGCCGCAGGTCACGAATTTCGCGTTGCCGGACGGGGTCGATGTCGAGCTGGTCATGAAGACCGCATCCCCGCGGGGCCTGATGGAACCCGACGACGTCGCCAAGATGGTGGTGTTCCTCGCCTCAGGCGATGCCTCGGCCGTACACGGCGCCGTGTACTCGGTCGACAACGGGAAAATGGCATGAGTCTCGTTACCGGACCGATATTTCAGGTCTGCTGGGTGGTCGACAACCTCGACGCGGCGGAGCGCCACTTCACCGAACACTTCGGAGTCGCGAGATGGTTGCGACTGCCGAATGTGCACTTCGGTCCCGATCACTGCACGTACCGCGGTGAGCCCGCCGACTACGTGGTGCACGTCTCGCTCGGGTACGCCGGAGGACAGCAGCTCGAACTCATCGAGCCGGTGTCGGGCCGCAACCTCTATGTCGAGCAGTTGGAGAGGAGCGGTCCCGGAGTCCACCACGTCGCGTGGATACCCGAAGACTTCGAGGCCGCGCTGGCCGAGGCCGCGCGCCGCGGCCTGCCCGTCGTCCAGCAGGGCAGGTTCGAGGGAGTCGGGATGGAATTCGCCTACCTCGACGGCGGCCCCCTCGGCGGCTATGTCGAGCTGATGAAGCTTTCCGAGGAGATGCGGGCAATGTTCGACTCACTCGTCCCCGAATGACCGCCCGGAAGTGATAATGGCCACCCACTACACCCTGTCGTTGGCAAATTCGACAGAACTGGGACACTGGAGGCCGTGACTGTTTCCTCCGGTGGCCCCGACGTGCACGCTTCCCGCTCCGCTCAGCTCTTCGAGAGGGCCGATGTGGTCATTCCCGGCGGCGTCAACTCACCGGTGCGGGCCTTCGGCTCGGTGGGCGGAACCCCGCGTTTCATCGAGAAGGCCGCCGGCTACACGCTCACCGACGTCGACGGCAACGACTACGTCGACCTCATCTGTTCCTGGGGTCCGATGATTCTCGGCCACGCCCATCCCGCTGTGGTCGAGGCTGTGCAGAAGGCGGCCGCCACGGGCCTGTCCTTCGGTGCGCCCACCGAGGGTGAGATCGAACTGGCCGAGGAGATCGTCGCCCGCGTCGCGCCGGTGGACAAGGTGCGTCTGGTCAATTCCGGCACCGAGGCCACCATGAGCGCGGTTCGACTCGCCAGGGGATTCACCGGCCGGACCAAGATCGTGAAGTTCTCCGGCTGCTACCACGGCCACGTCGACGCTCTACTGGCCGATGCCGGTTCCGGCCTGGCCACGTTCGGTTTGCCGACGTCACCTGGCGTGACCGGCGCGCAGGCGGAGGACACCATCGTCGTGCCCTACAACGATCTGGAGGCCGTCGCGCAGGCGTTCGCCGCCAACGAAGGCGAGATCGCGTGCGTCATCACCGAGGCCGCCGCGGGCAACATGGGTGCGATCGCACCACTGCCCGGATTCAACGAGGGGCTGCGCACGCTCACCCGCGAGCACGGCGCGCTGCTGATCATGGACGAGGTGATGACGGGGTTCCGCGTCAGCTCCGCCGGCTGGTACGGACTCGAGGGTGTCGCAGGCGACCTCTACACGTTCGGCAAGGTGATGAGCGGCGGTCTGCCCGCTGCCGCGTTCGGTGGCCGCGCCGAGGTCATGGCTCACCTCGCGCCCGCCGGCCCCGTCTACCAGGCTGGCACGTTGTCCGGGAACCCCGTCGCCGTCGCCGCCGGTCTCGCGAGCCTGCGTGCAGCCGACGCGAGTGTCTACGACGCCCTCGAACGCAACAGCAACACCCTGCAGAACCTGCTGTCGGAATCGCTGACCGCGGCAGGTGTGCCCCACCGGGTGCAGACCGCCGGAACGATGCTCAGCGTCTTCTTCAGTGAGGACCCGGTCACCAACTACGCCGAAGCGAAAGCGGCCCAGACCTGGCGCTTCCCGGCCTTCTTCCACGGACTGCTCTCGCGCGGGGTGTACCCACCGCCTAGCGCGTTCGAGGCCTGGTTCGTCTCGGCAGCTATGGACGACGAGGCCTTCTCCATCATCGCCGACGCCCTGCCGCATGCAGCGAAGGCCGCCGCCGCGGCTTCCCAGCCCTGACGCGCCGCGTCCATTCAGCCCTGACGTGCCGCGTCCCTCCACCCACCCGACTCTCCGCCCCGACCCGAGGAACTGCACTGTGACCGATGCCGCTCACCCCGACCACACCCAGACCCGCACGATCGTGCACGTGCTTCGGCACGGCGAAGTGCACAACCCGCGAGGAATTCTCTACGGCAGGCTTCCCGGTTTCCGGCTGTCGGTGACGGGTGAGGCACAGGCGCGCGCCGTCGCGTCGGTCCTGGCGGTCCACGACATCACCCACGTGGTCGCATCGCCGCTGCAGCGGGCGCAGGAAACGGCGGCGCCGATCGCCGAGAAGCACGGGCTCGAGATCGCGACCGACGAAAACCTCATCGAGGCGGGTAACGAATTCGAGGGACTCAAGGTGTCGGTGGGCGACGGTGCGCTCGCACGCCCACGCCACTGGTGGAAGCTGCGGGACCCGTTCACTCCGTCATGGGGTGAGCCGTACCTGCAGATCGCGCACCGAATGCTCGCCGCGGTCAACAGCGCTCGTGTGGCCGCCGTCGGTCACGAAGCCGTGGTCGTCAGCCATCAGCTGCCCGTCTGGACCCTGCGCCGATTCCTGCAGGGGGAGCGGCTGTGGCACGACCCGCGTCACCGCCAGTGCTCGTTGGCCTCGCTGACGTCGCTTGTGTACGAGGGCGACACTCTCATCGACATCGTGTACTCGGAGCCTGCGGGCGCGTCGGATCCGAGGGTGAGCGGGGCATGATTCGGGGGCGTGTCGCCGGGCTTCTCGCGGTGATCTGTACGGCCGCGGTGTTGCTGTCGGCGTGTGCGTCCGGCGACGACGCCGTGGCCCAGGGAGGCACGTTCGACTTCGTGTCCCCGGGTGGTCAGACGGAAATTTTCTACGATCCACCGGCCGATCGCGGCACCATCGGCACCGTGTCCGGACCCGACCTGATGACGGAAGGCAAGACCACGTCCCTCGACGACTTCGAGGGCCAGGTGGTGGTCGTCAACGTCTGGGGGCAGTGGTGCGGGCCGTGCCGGGGCGAGGCGAACGACCTCGAGCAGGTCTACGAGGCGACGAAGGATCAGGGTGTCGCATTCCTCGGGATCAATGTCCGGGACAATCAGCAAGACAAGGCGCAGGACTTCGTGATCAACAACAAGGTGTCGTATCCGTCGATCTACGACCCGGCCATGCGGACGATGATCGCGTTGGGAGCGAACTACCCGACGAGCGTCATCCCCACCACGATCGTGCTCGACCGGGAACACCGCGTCGCCGCGGTGTTCCTGAAGGAACTACTGGCTGACGACCTGCAGCCGGTGGTAGAACGGGTGGCGCAAGAATCGTGAGTACCGGCACAGCTCTCCTCGCCGGCGGTGTCGGCGACGCCTTCCAGTCCACCGCGTCGTCGGGACCGTTGCTTCTCGCGCTCGGCGCTTGCCTCCTCGCCGGCCTGGTGTCGTTCGCCTCGCCGTGCGTCGTTCCACTCGTCCCCGGCTATCTGTCGTACCTGGCGGGTGTCGTGGGTGCCGATGCTCCGGCCGTCACCGCCGACGAAGCCGCGACGCGCACGAGGACGGTGACAGACGGACGCCTTCGCGTCGCAGGCGCTGCGTCCCTGTTCGTTGCCGGCTTCACCGTTGTGTTCGTGCTGGCCACGGCGTCGGTCTTCGGTGCCATCTCGGCCCTTTCCGTCAACCGGGAAATCCTGATGCGGGTCGGGGGTGTCGTGACCATCGCAATGGGGTTGGTGTTCATCGGCTTGATCCCGGCGCTGCAGCGCGACACCCGGCTCGAGCCGCGGCGCATCTCCAGCCTGGCGGGGGCGCCTCTACTCGGCGCGGTGTTCGCACTGGGCTGGACGCCGTGCCTCGGCCCGACACTGGCCGGCGTCATCTCCCTGGCCGCAGGTACCGACGGCGCCACCGCCGCCCGCGGCGTCGCCCTGATCGTGGCCTACTGCCTCGGCCTGGGCCTGCCGTTCGTGGTCCTGGCCCTCGGCTCCTCCCGTGCGCTGCGTGGTGTGGGCTGGCTGCGCCGCAACGCGCGGACCATTCAAATATTCGGCGGAATCATGCTGGTGGCCGTGGGTGTCGCCCTCGTCACCGGTGCGTGGGACCAGTTCGTCGGCTGGGTCCGCGACGCCTTCATCTCGGAAGTGACTTTGCCCATATGAGCGACACCCAGACCCCCGAGGCCCCGGAAGCAGCACCGGTACCCCGCCAATCTCTCGCCGGCCGGGCGTTGGCGCTCGTCCGCAACACGTGGCGTGGGCTCACGTCGATGCGGACTGCGCTGGTGCTGCTGTTCCTGCTGGCGCTCGCGGCGATCCCCGGGGCCTTGCTGCCGCAGCGCAGCCTCAACGCGGGCAAGGTCGACGAGTACATCGCCGATAGGCCGACCCTCGGCCCGTGGATGGACAGACTTGAACTCTTCGACGTGTTCGGGAGCTTCTGGTTCACCGCGGTCTATGTTCTGCTCTTCATCTCGCTGGTCGGCTGCATCCTTCCGCGCTGCGTCGAACACGCGAAGGCGCTGCGTACGCGTCCGGTGGCGGCGCCCCGCAACCTCGCGCGTCTGCCCCACCACGTCGAGCGCACGGTAGACGAGACACCCGAGGAACTCGCCGCCCGCATCCGCACCTCGCTGAAAGGGTGGCGGGTGGAGACCCGCACCGGCGGAGCCCGATCGGTACGCGACGGTGAGATCACACTCTCCGCCGAGAAGGGTTATCTGCGCGAGCTCGGCAACCTCGTCTTCCACCTCTCGCTCGTCGGTCTGCTGGTGGCGATCGCCGTCGGCAAGTTGTTCGGGTACGAGGGCAACGTGATCGTGGTCGCCGACAACGGTCCCGGCTTCTGCACCACGTCCCCGGCGGTGTTCGATTCGTTCAAGGCAGGCAACACTCAGGACGGCACGGGGATGACCCCGCTGTGCCTCAAGGTCAAGGACTTCACTGCCGACTACCTCGACAACGGTCAGGCCGAAATGTTCACGTCGAACATCTCGTATCAGGCGGGTGACGATCTCGAGACCGGGACCTGGCGCGACGAACAGTTGCAGGTGAATCATCCTCTGCGTGTCGAGGGCGACCGCGTCTATCTGCAGGGACACGGGTACGCGCCGACGTTCACCGTCACGTTCCCGGGCGGTGAGACGCGCACCGAAACGTTGCAGTGGCGGCCGGACGATGCGACGACGTTCCTCAGCAGCGGCGCCATGCGGTTCGATCCGCCCGGCGGCATGTACCCCGACACGGACGAGCGCCGCAAGAACCAGATCGCGATCGAGGGTCTGTTCGCCCCCACCGCGCTGTTCCACGGCAACCTGTTGGCGTCGAGTCATCCGGCGATGAAGGACCCTGCGGTGGCCATCGACATCTACAAGGGGGACACCGGTCTCGACACAGGCAACCCGCAGTCGCTGTTCTCCCTCAATACCGAACTGATCAATCAGGGCCGTCTGGTGAAGCAGGACCGCGTCAACCTCATGCCCGGGGAGAGCGCGACGCTGGCCGACGGTACCCAGGTGCGGTTCGACGGCGCCGTGGACTTCGTCAACGTCCAGGTGTCGCACGACCCGGCGCAGCAGTGGGTGCTGGTGTCGGCGCTGACGATGATGGCGGGACTGCTGGTGTCGCTGCTGATCAAGCGCCGCCGCATCTGGGCCCGCATCTACCCCGCGGACTCGGCCGACCCTGACCCACGACGTACTGTAGTAGAGCTTGGCGGACTCGCCCGGACCGATCAGGCCGGCTGGGGTGACGAGTTCGACCGGCTCTGCACCCGTCTGCTCATGGACGACACGAAGCCTGACGCCCAGGAGAAGCGACGATGACGACCAACGAGACACTGGCGCAGTACAGCGACTGGGCCTTCCGATCAGCTTTCACGGTGCTTGCCCTCGCGCTGGTGCTGCTCATCGTGCAATACGCGTCGACACGGGCGCGTGCGGTGCAGGAGAAAGAGCTTGTGTCTGCCGGTGCCCGGCCGGCAAGCTCCGCGGCGGTCCCAGGACGCGTGGTCGAGCAGCCGAAGAAGCCGATGTCCGAGCGCTTCGGCGGCATGGGGTCGGCAGTGCTCGTCGTGGGCACCTTGCTGATCTTCGCCTCGATCGTGCTCCGCGGATTCGCTACCGACCGGTTTCCGCTCGGCAACATGTACGAGTTCGTCACGATGGCCTGCGCGGCGGCTCTCGTCGTGGGGCTCGCGCTCCTGTCGAAGCCGGCGTACCGGCCGATGTGGGTTTTCCTACTGGTTCCCATCCTCATCCTGATGTTCCTGGCTGCGACCGTGCTCTACGCGGACGCGGCACCGGTGGTGCCGGCGCTGCGCTCGTACTGGCTCCCCATCCACGTCACCATCGTCAGCGTCGGTTCGGGCGTATTCCTGGTGTCGGGCATCGCCAGCCTGCTGTTCCTCCTGCGCATGCGCTACCCGCGCGGTGAGGAAGGAACCGGCGTCTTCGCGCGCGTGGCGGAGCGCCTTCCCGACGCACAGACGCTGGACCGATTGGCGTACAAGACCACGATCATCGGATTCCCGCTGTTCGGCGCCGGTGTCATTCTGGGGGCGATCTGGGCCGAAGCCGCCTGGGGACGGTTCTGGGGCTGGGACCCCAAGGAGACGATGTCGTTCATCGCCTGGGTGATCTATGCGGCGTACCTCCACGCCCGAGCGACGTCCGGGTGGCGCGACACCAAAGCCGCGTGGATCAATATCGCAGGGTTTGTGGCGATGCTGTTCAATCTGTTCATCATCAACATGGTGGTGTCCGGCCTGCATTCGTACGCGGGCCTGACCTGACCGTAGCCAACGACTGATATCCTTCCGCCGCGACGTCTCCCGGCGGTGTGAAGCGGTGGGGACTATGGAGACTTCATATAGGGGGGATGTTCGGCCATGTCCGAAAACAACGCTGGCGTGTGGGAGCCGGTGCGGCCTGCATCGAATCTGCCCGCCGATACCACCGCGGGGTCTACCCCGCACAACGCCGCGCGGCAGGCGCCGTACGTTCAGCCGCAGGGCCCCAACCCCTTCGCGCAGCCAGGACATCACGCCCCTGCCGCGGCCCCCGCGCGTCCCCAGACCCAGGCCCCGGCGGCGGCTCCCGCTCAGGCACCGGTTCCCGCGCAGGCTCCCCAGCAGGCACCTGCGTCTCCGCAGCCCGCCCAGGCGCCGACGTTCACGGCCCCGGGACAGCAGACGCCGCCGCAAGCGCAGCAACCTGCTCCCGCCGCGTTCACGTCTTCGCCTCAGCAGCAGCCGGCGAGCCGTCCGCAGAACACGCGTCCCGAGCAGCAGCAGTACGCGGTGTCCGCGCGCGACTTGTCCACGTCACTCCTGCTCAAGCAGGTCAAGCCTGCACCGACCACCGGTTGGCGCCGGATGCTGTACCAGGTGTCCGGGCGCTACATCAACCTCGGAAACAGCGCCAAGGAACAGCGCCGCATCGAACTCACCAAGCAGGTCAACCAGCCACTGCAGGGCTGCTACAAGATCGCTCTGCTGAGCCTCAAGGGTGGAGTCGGCAAGACCACCACGACGGCCACACTGGGATCGACGTTCGCGTCGTTGCGCGGTGATCGAGTGATCGCGGTCGACGCCAACCCGGACCGCGGCACGCTCAGCCAGAAGATTCCTCTGGAGACGCCCGCGACCGTGCGGAACCTGCTCCGCGACGAGCACAGCATCGAAAAGTACAGCGACGTCCGCAGTTACACGTCCCAAAGCCGGCATCGGCTCGAAGTTCTCGCCTCGGACAGCGACCCGGCAGTATCGGAGGCGTTCAGCGCGGACGACTATGCGCGCACCGTCGCAATGCTCGAGAAGTTCTACAGCATCGTTCTCACCGACTGCGGCACCGGGCTGATGCACTCCGCGATGCAGACAATTCTCGAAGAGGCCGACGCACTCGTGGTGGTCAGCTCGGGGTCGGTCGACGGCGCCCGCAGCGCCTCGGCCACCCTCGACTGGCTCGACGCGCACGGCTACCGAGAACTCGTCGCGAAGTCCGTGGCCGTTGTCAACGCCGTCCGCCCACGCTCCGGCAAAGTGGATCTTCCGAAGGTGGTCGAACACTTCGAACAGCGGTGCCGGCTGGTCCGCCTCATCCCGTTCGATCCGCACCTGGAAGAAGGCGCCGAGATCGAACTCGATCGACTGCGGCCCAAGACGCGCAATGCCCTACTCGAGCTGGCTGCCGCGGTGGCGTCCGACTTCCCGGCCTCGACCTTCGCGCTTCAGGACCACCGCTGACGCTCGCCGGCACCGTAGTGGGCGGAATCATCCTGCCTTATCCGGCGAACCGGTGTCGGGCTCGTCCGACTTCTTGCGTCGGTTCTCCCGGCCCATGCGCCACAGAAAATCTGGATCGTCGTCGGGTCCCAAAACCCTGTCACCGAGAACTGGCTTCGTATCAGGGCCGAACGCTTTCCAGAGTAGAAACGCCACGACCACGAGCCCGATGAGTGCCAACAAATACAGCACCGCGCACCTCCTTACACCGCTCGGGTAGCCGGTATCCCTCGAGCCTAGCCGTGTAAGAAGCCGACGGCATCCACCCCCTCAGGGGCGAGCCGCCTCGGTGGTATGGGTCTACGAATTCAGCGTCGGGAAGCCTCCGTGGTCAGGGAGCGGAGCAGCTGCATCACTTCGGCCTCACGGAAGCGGCGGTGGCCACCGGGCGTCCGGAGCGAGCCGAGCCTGCCCGCGTGCGCCCATCGGGTGACGGTTTTCGGGTCGACGTGGAACAGGGCAGCCACCTGGCCCGGGGTCATGAGGGCTTCGTTCGGTCCACTGAAACCGGATCCGTTGTAGGTGGGTGCGCTCATCGACGGTCCTCCACTGCTTTCTGCTGGTCTGTGCTCGAGCTGGTCGCAGTCGCGACTGAATACGGTCATCGTGGCATCACAACCCCCGGGTACTCGAACGATCTAATGTTGGTAAAGGGGAGGTAATAGACAAATCGGATAAGTCGGACGTTCGAGCACGCTCGGGTGGGTGGGTAATCTGGGACCGTGAGCGAGCCCAGTGAGAAGCCGAAGAACCCGAAGTCTGACGATCAGGCCGAGCCCCGTGGTGCCGCCGGGTCTGGAGGTCCGCAGCCTGCCGAACGGGTCACCAAGGGTCGGTTGGCTCGCGACGTCGCGCTCTACTCGTTTGCCCGACTGCTTCTGGTCGTCGTGATCGGCGCGATCATTCTCGGGGTTGCCGCGCTTGTCGGGGTCACGGTCCCGCTGCTCGTGGCCGCCATCTTCGCGGTCCTGATCGCGCTTCCGCTGTCGTTGCTGCTGTTCGCGAAACTCCGGCGCAGGGTGAACGAGGGGATCGCGGCGTTCGACGCCCAGCGTCGCGCCGATCAGGCTGACCTCCGCGCCAAACTCCGCGGTGAGGACCGGTGACGGACGCCGACTGCGTCGTCATCGATCGGAGCCGGTCACGAAGCTGGGTCGACAATGCTGTTCGGTTGATCGAAGCCGACGCGCAACGCAGTGCCGACACGCACCTCCTCAGCTACCCGCTTCCCCCCGCATGGGGCGTGCAGCTGTACCTGAAGGACGAGTCGACGCACATTACGGGAAGCCTGAAGCACCGGTTGGCCCGTTCCCTCTTCCTGTACGCGATCTGCAACGGGTGGATCACCGAGGGAACCACGGTCATCGAGGCGTCGTCGGGGTCGACAGCGGTCAGTGAGGCCTACTTCGCCAAAATGCTGGGACTCGACTTCGTTGCCGTCATGCCGCGCAGCACGAGCGGCGCCAAGGTCGCGCTGATCGAGGCGCAGGGTGGTCGCTGCCACTTCATCGACCGCCCGCCCGAGATCTACAGCGAGGCTCGCCGGCTCGCGGCGGAGACGAACGGCCATTTCATGGATCAGTTCACGCATGCCGAGCGGGCCACCGACTGGCGTGGCAACAACAACATCGCAGAGTCGATCTATCAGCAGATGGCGCGCGAAGAGCACCCGGTGCCGGAGTGGATCGTCATGAGTGCCGGTACCGGCGGCACAAGCGCGACACTGGGGCGCTATATCCGCTACCGCAGGCACGCCACCCGGCTCCTCGTGGTCGACCCCGAGAACTCGGCGTTCTTCGGTGGGTACGACACCAATTCCTGCGACTATGCGACCGGAATGCCGTCCCGTATCGAGGGGATCGGCAGGCCTCGCGTGGAGCCGTCGTTCGTCGGACAAGTCATCGACCGGATGATGCGTGTACCCGACGCCGCGTCCATCGCCACGATGCGCCACGCCAGTTCGGCGCTGGGCCGGCGAGTGGGCGGTTCAACCGGCACCAACCTGTGGGGCGCGTTCTCGGTGGTAGCGGAGATGGTCGCGGTCGGCCGCCGCGGCAGCGTCGTGACCATCCTCTGCGACGGCGGTGAGCGCTACGCGGACACCTATTACGACGACCGGTGGGTCCGGGCCGAGGGCATCGACCTCTCGGGCCCGGCGGCGTTGCTGGACGAGTTCTCACACACCGGAGTCTGGCCGGGTCCCGCTGCGCGAGTCTGGCCCGGTCACACTGCGTGAGTCGTCGGCCGCGCCCGGCGTGCGGGTGTGGTCACCGGCCGTGTCATGGTGACGCGCGGCCACGCGGCGAGACCGTTGCGAGCCTCGTCCTCGCGGATCTGCGACAGCCCGGGGGTGAGTTCGCAGTCGTCGAGAGGCCGGAAGCCGAGTCGCTCGTAGTACGGCGCATTCCACGGAACGTCGACGAAGGTTGTCAGTGTCAGGGCGGCGAATCCTCGTTCCGCCGCCCACGACGAGATCTCGTCGAGCAGGAGTGCGCCGAGTCCCTGTCGGGCCGCTCTGGGATGGACGGAAACCTGTTCGATGTGTGCGGCGCCGTCGACGAGCGCAACCAGGGCATACGCGACCGGCTCGTCGTTTCCGTCCGCGGCGACCCAGATCCTGCCGGTCTCGAGAAACTCTCTCAGCTCGTCGAGCGGGGGCGGCGGATCCTCCGCAATCGCATCCATTCCGATGTCACGGAACGGTGCTCCCGCGGCAACTTCGATCTGTTGGAGAGCGGGCAGGTCGGTGACAATGGCCGAGCGGATCACAGGTCTGTTTTACCCGAAACTATTCGGTTCACACACCTTCGCGGGATGAGGGCCTAACCTACGCCTCCGTAGGCTACGGAACCGTAGGTTGATAGCCTGACGTCAGGACGACGCGATCGGGGACTAGGTATGGACAAGCCCGAAGTAATTCTCGAGAACTACCGCGCGGTATACGACTACTACCGCGACCATCAGCAGAACCGGTTGCTGGCCAAGCTGGCGTACGCGATGTTGAGCATGAAGTACCGGCCGCGGATTCGGTACGCCGACGGTGCCGAGGAGCAGCTGACCGCGCTCGCGAAGTCCGGGGCGGTGGTCCTCGTGGCTGCCAATCATGTGACGCACAGCGATCAGTACACCCTCGCTGCGACCGCGTGGAGGACGCCGCTGCGCCGGATGATCGGCCGAACCCGTGTCCTGGCCAAGGACGAATTGTTCACCGAGCCCGATCGCCGCGAGAAGGTCGACATGATGGGCGGCATTCCGGTGTTTCGCAGCAAGAACTATGGCTTGCGCGCCGTGGCGGATGCCGGTCGCCTGATGATGGACGTATCGGCCGAAAGGTTGTGCCGCGGCGACAGCCTCGCAATCTTCCCGGAAGGGACCTGCAACGAGGGCGACCCGACTCGACTGCAGCACATCAACAGCGGCATCGGTCACATCGCGAAGCGCGCCGCCGATCGGGGTGTCACCCCAGCTCTGCTCGCGATCGGGATCAGCTACGGCCCGGACGCGCACGGCGCCGACACGGAGCTGGTGAAGGGTGCGAGCGTGTATGTCGCTCAACCGCTCCCCACTCTTCCTGTCAAACCGATGGATATCGCCCACACCGTGCACCACGAGCTGCAGAAGGCGGTCGACGGCGCGGTCGCCGCGTACTGAATCCGTGGCGATGTCAAGAAGGGTTGACACTCGACCGGTGTCAACCTAGATTGACATGCATGACGGAGGCAACCACACTCGCAGCTGCAGCAGGAAGCCCGGACCCCGCCGAGGGGTTGCGGGCCGTGCGTGCCCTGCGACGTCTGCTGGAGCGGCTCGAAGCCATCCAGGTCGACAATGCGCGCGCTCAGGGCTGGTCCTGGCAGGCGATCGCCGACTCTCTCGAGGTGAGCAGGCAAGCCGTCCACCAAAAGCACAATCGGAAAGGGAGGTAGCTGCCCATGTTCGAACGATTCTCGACGGATGCCCGCAATGTGGTGATCGATGCACAGAAGGAAGCGCGCGCGCTGAAATCGCCGCAGATCGGTCCCGAACACCTCGTCCTCGGGCTGTTGTCCGTGCCGGCCGAACCCGTCCGGGGCATCCTCGCCGACTCCGGAATTGCCCTCGCGAAGGCGAGAGTCACTGTCGCAGAACAGGGCACGGCGCTCAGCGACGCGGATGCGGACGCGCTCGGCTCCATCGGCATCGATCTGGATGCTGTCCGGCACAGTCTCGAGCAGACCTTCGGCAAGGGCATACTCGACCCGGAACCACCCAGCGGGCCCCGCGGCTGGTTCGGGCGGAAGTCAGGCCACATCCCCTTCACTAAGGACGCCAAGAAAGCGATCGAACTGTCCCTACGGGAAGCATTGGCCCGCAAGGACGATCACATCGGAGCGGAACACGTACTGCTGGGCGTGCTCCGGGTCGCAGACGGCACGGCCCGCGAGATACTCGAGGTTCAGGTGGGTGTGGACGAACTACGGCGCCGGGTGCACGCCGCGCTCGACCGGGCTGCCTGAACCGAGCTCGTCGCGGGCGGGTGCGGTTCCCGTTTGCCGGAGCGGTGTGCCAGCATGCACAGATGACCTTCTTGGTACGCCTCGCCGTCAACGCGTTCGCGATCTGGCTCGCGGCCGCCTGGGTATCGGGCATAGACATCTCGAGTTCAGGCAACGGAACTGCGTGGGACATCGTGGTGCTGCTCGGTATCGCGCTGGTGTTCACAGTGGTCAACATCTTCGTCAAACCGCTGGTGAAGCTGTTGTCGTTGCCGCTGCTGATTCTCACGCTCGGACTTTTCACCTTGGTGATCAACGCGCTGATGTTGATGCTCACCGCCTGGCTGAGTTCGCAGACCGACTACGGCATGACGATCGACGGCTTCTGGACAGCTCTGTGGGGCGGTCTCATCATCTCGGTCGTCAATTTCCTGGTCAACATCGTCCTTCCGGACGGCGACTGAACTCGGTCAGGCCAGCGACAGGGCCACGGCCGTGGCTGCGCCCCAGACGAGCATGGCCAGGCCCGAATCGCGTAATGCCGGAATCAAGGCCAGGCCTCTGCCGCCCGAGCGAACCGGCGCGTTCGCCCGGATCGCGAGGGGCACGGCCAGTAGTCCGAGAAGCGCCCACGGGGTGCGCGCGAACAAGACGAGAGTCGCGACGAACGGGACGGTCAAGGTGACGAGGTGCAGTATGCGGGTGCGTGAATCGCCGAGACGGACAGCCAGGGTGCGCTTGCCTGATTCGGTGTCCGTGGGGATGTCACGGAGGTTGTTCGCCACGAGAACCGCGCTCGAGAACGATCCGACGGCAACGGCCGCCACGAGTCCCGTCCAGTCCACCGTCTCCGCCTGCACGTACTGGGTGCCGAGCACGGCCACGAGACCGAAGAACACGAAGACGGCAACCTCACCGAAACCGCTGTATCCGTATGGTTTCGTGCCGCCGGTGTAGAACCAGGCGCCCACGATGCACAGGGCGCCGATCAGAACCAGCCACCAGGCCGTGGTGACGGCGAGTGCGAGTCCAGCGGCAGCGGCGACGGAGAAGCAGGCGATGGCAGCAGCTTTCACCGCGGACGGTTTCACCAATTTGGAACCGACGAGCCGCAGGGGCCCGACCCGATCGTCGTCGGTGCCGCGAATGCCGTCGGAGTAGTCGTTGGCGAAGTTGACCCCGACGATCAGCGCGAGGGAGACGACGAGTGCCAGTAGCGCCTTCCACCACACCGCGCCGTCGAGGGACGCCGCGGCGCCGGTGCCCACCAGCACCGGGGCGATCGCGTTCGGGAGGGTGCGCGGACGAGCGCCTTCGATCCATTGAGCAGCCGTTGCCATGTGTCGATCTTTGCACCCTGCAATACCGTCGGACGCGGTGGACCAGCACATGAGCGTCGGCGAGCGGGCGACACCGGCGAGTACCCCGATACAGGTCGCCTTGCCGGACCGATCTGATCAGGCCGACACACCTGCGCCGACTCGGTCGGCGCAGGTTCGCAGGAGGCCGGTCAATTCCGGATCGTCGACGGCCAGCCGTCCGGTCTTCCCGATCGCCGCAATGCAGCCCACCACGCCGCGTCGAGCGTGGTACACGGGAACGGCGACGGAACTGCGGCCGATGCGAATCTCGTCCACTTCTCGGGCCGAACCGGTGTGCCGGACGGTCTCGAGTTCGGAGTGGAGCGTCGAGATTTCGGTGATCGTGCGGGACGTGACCCGGCGCAGTTGCTGCTGTACGAGTTCGGGGTGTGCGGCGAGAAGAACCTTTCCGATGGCGGACGCATGCAGATGCGCCGTGATCGTGCCTTCGCCGCTGAGTTCGTGATCGGGATCCTTGTCCACGAGCCGGACTCCGCCGCCGGTGAACGACGCGAGGTAGACACCGAACCGCACCTGAGACCGCAGTTCCTCGAGAATCGCGTGCTGATCGATCGGATTTGGCGTGTCGGCACCCGCGAGTTGCCTGGTGCGGCGACCGAGCGCGAACCCGGAGAGGTCGGATATCCGCACCAGATACCCATCGGCGGTGAGCAGATTCAAGAGGCGGTAGGCCGTTGCCTGCGGGATACCTGCGTGTGCCGCGATGTCCTTGGCGGTGGCACCCGAACCCAGTTGGGCGACGGCCTCGAGCAGCGCGAGCGCCTTCTGCACGGCACGTGGTTCGTGTCCCGCGATCTCCCCGGTCCGTCCGCCCATCAGTACGACTCGCGGGTCCGCGCACTCGCGGTCAGGGCCAGATTGCCTGTCGAGTCAGTGGCGAACACACCGGCACCCGGCAGTACGTCTTCCGTTTCCGGGCTGTCGAACACGCCTATCGACACCAGACTGGCGGGATGGCGCCAATGCAGGAACAGTTGCCAGGCAGTACCGGACAGCAGCAGCGTGAGTATCACCGCGGGCACCATCACGAGTCCGTGCGAGACATTGGCGAACAACAGATAGCCAAGGACCGTTCCACCGGCTGCGCTGCCCGCTACCCCGGCGCACAACGTCAGTGGTGTGTGTTCCTGAATTCGGCGGAGGAACCGCAACGACGCCACGGCGACCAGAACGTAGGCGGCGATCACCGCAGTACGCGCCACCAGTTGGACGTGACCGAATGCGGTCGACTTGCCGATGATGCCGAACGTCGCTGCGCCCACGCACACGGCGCACACGATCAAGGCCAGAGCGGCATACGGAGTCCGGTAGCCGCGATGCACGCGGGCGAAGACCCGCGGGACCACCGATTCGACGCCCATCGAGTACACCAGGCGTGAGGCGGCGTTTGACGACGCCATTGCCGAGGCCAGCCACGAAGTCCCGAGCCCGAGATTCAGGGCGAGGACGACTGCGGGGTCGACACCGGTCGACGTGCCGTGGAGGTAGGCGTTGACGAGGGTGTCGGCGCGACCGGACCAGGCGGCCCAGCCGGCGAAGATGAACAGGCCGCCGCAGATCATCGGGGTGAGCACCACGGTCCGGGTGACCGTTGCGAGCGGCCGCTTGGCCTCGGGACCGAAGAAGGTGGCGCTCTCGAAACCGGCGAGAGCGAACACCGCAACGAGCGCCATGGTCAGGAGACTGTGCGACGAGTCTTCGGGCGGCACCACGGCGTGCTGGCCGCCCGCGCCCGTCACGACCATCAGACCGATGATGAAGAGCAGCGAACACGATTCGATAGCAAGGATGGCGAGGGCGGCGAACCGCACGCCCCGCACCAGACATCCGAGGATCACGAGTGCGATCCCGGCATAGATCAGCACCCGGTCGGCAGGACCACGCACCTCGACTCCCAGATAGCCGAGTGTCGCGACCACTGCCTGACCACCGTGGTACAACGTCATCACCGCGCTGCCCACGTACTTGATGAGCATGGCCACACCAGCGGTGAGGGCCGCCCTGGTACCGAGCCCCTGGAACACGAAGCTGTAGATGCCGCCGGCCGCCGCCATGCGCCGCGTGAACTGGGAGACACACACAGCGATCAGCGAAATCGCGATCGTCGCGATGACGATGGTGACCACGCCGCTCAGCAGCATCTGATGGGTGAACATGGTGACGGGCAGGATGACCATCGAGACCGCGGGGGCGGTGGTGGCCACCGACTGCGCGAGAACCTCCAGCCCCGACAGCTGCCGTCGACCCAGCGCACGCAACGGCGAGAGCGCCTGATGCTCGGGCTCCCTCGTGGCGAACGAGCGCGCGATAGCGTCGGAAAGGGCTGACATTCGCCGAAAACTAATCCGCCCGTGTTGCCGAAAAGTTTCGGTTTCGGGTCGAACTCCGACTCGGGAGTGAGAACGGCACGCGCCCGTTCTCGCTCGCCGGCCTCAGATTGTTTCGCCGCCGACAACTTCCCGACTCGCGTCCCTCCCAGGATGAATCCGGACAAGTTACCCGGGTCGCCGGGCGCAAGAATGGGAGCGCGAATTGGCATTCACACGTAGATCTTTCATGAAGGGCCTCGGGGCCACCGGGGGCGCGGGACTCGCGTACGGTGCGATGTCGACGCTCGGGCTCGCACCGTCGACCGCCGCTCCCGCCCGCGCCTTCCAGCCGCTCGCGGCCGGCGATCTGATCGGGAAGGTGAAGGGCAGTCACTCCGTGGTCGTGCTCGGCGGCGGCCCCGCCGGTCTGTGTTCGGCGTTCGAACTGCAGAAGGCCGGGTACACGGTGACGGTCCTCGAGGCCCGCACCCGGCCCGGCGGCCGCGTTTGGACAGCCCGGGGCGGCACCGAGGAGACCGACCTCAATGGCGAGACGCAGAAGTGCACGTTCTCGGAGGGCCACTTCTACAACGTCGGCGCCACCCGCATCCCGCAGAGCCACATCACGCTCGACTACTGCCGCGAACTCGGCGTCGAGATCCAGGGGTTCGGAAACCAGAACGCCAACACGTTCGTGAACTACGAGAGCGACACGTCGCTGTCGGGCCAATCCGTCACCTACCGGGCCGCGAAGGCCGACACGTTCGGCTACATGTCGGAGCTGCTGAAGAAGGCCACCGATCAGGGCGCCCTGGACCAGGTGCTGACCCGGGAGGACAAGGACGCGCTGTCGGAGTTCCTCAGCGACTTCGGTGACCTGTCCGACGACGGCCGCTACCTCGGATCCTCCCGTCGCGGTTACGATTCCGAGCCCGGAGCGGGCCTGAACTTCGGCACCGAGAAGAAGCCGTTCGCGATGCAGGAGGTGATCCGCAGCGGCATCGGCCGCAACTTCAGCTTCGACTTCGGCTACGACCAGGCGATGATGATGTTCACCCCGGTCGGCGGCATGGACCGGATCTACTACGCGTTCCAGGACAGGATCGGCACCGACAACATCGTCTTCGGGGCCGAGGTCACGTCGATGAGGAACGTGTCCGAGGGCGTCACCGTCGAATACACCGCCGGTGGCTCCAAGAAGTCGCTCACCGCCGATTATGCGATCTGCACGATCCCGCCGCACCTCGTCGGACGACTGCAGAACAATCTGCCCGCCGACGTGCTCACCGCGCTGAAGGCGGCCAAGCCGTCGTCGTCCGGAAAGCTCGGCATCGAGTACTCGCGCCGGTGGTGGGAGACGGAGGACCGCATCTACGGCGGAGCGTCGAACACCGACAAGGACATCTCGCAGATCATGTTTCCGTACGACCACTACAACTCCGACCGGGGTGTGGTCGTCGCCTACTACAGCAGCGGCAAGCGACAGGAAGCGTTCGAGTCCCTCACCCACCGGCAGCGGCTCGCCAAGGCGATCGCGGAGGGCTCGGAGATCCACGGCGAGAAATACACCCGCGACATCTCCTCGTCGTTCTCGGGCAGCTGGCGTCGCACCAAGTACTCCGAGAGCGCCTGGGTCAACTGGGCGGGCAGCGGCGGCTCGCACGGCGGGGCAGCCACTCCCGAGTACGAGAAACTGCTCGAACCCGTCGACAAGATCTACTTCGCCGGCGATCACCTGTCCAACGCGATCGCGTGGCAGCACGGCGCCCTGACGTCCGCCCGCGACATCGTCACCCGCATCCACGAGCGCGTGGCCCAGGAAGCCTGACCTTCCCCTCGAACAAGGAGTTCTGAACTGTGAAGTCTTTTCGTACCAAGGCCGTGACCGCCGCGCTCGCAGCATCCGCTCTGATCGCCGGGGCGACGTCGTGCTCCTCCGAGGAGGCGGCGGCGGAGGCGCCCGGCAGCACCTTTGTCTCGAAGTCCGTTCTCGAAGCCGGCGACGCGAATCCGATGATCGCGCAGGGTGTGGCGATCGGCGGCGGCACCGCCGTCTACAAGTCGAGCGGCATCGGCCCGGGCGCGTTCAACAAGACAGCACCCGAGGGCACCCCCGAGTCGTACATCGACACCGATGTGTTCGCGGGCGGCGCACTCCCGGCCGGAGTCACGATCACCGAAGCGCAGGGCATCAACGCGCTGAAGCGGATTCGCGACAATCTCGAGGCACAGGGACTGACGCTCGAGGACGTCGTGACCATGCGGGTGTTCCTCGACAACGCCCCCGGCACAGACCGCGCCGACTACGCCGGCTGGAACCGCGCCTACCGGCAGTTCTTCGCCAACACCAACCTCGACACCGGCGACACCGAACTGGTCCCGCTCGGCACCGCGGAACCGGCCGCGCCGATGGAACGAAACTCCGCGCGTCCCAGCCGGTTCGCGCTCGAGGTCGCGAGCCTGCCCGCCGCGGGCTGGCTCGTCGAGGTCGAGGTGGATGCCGTGTACCCCGACAGTGAGGGACCCCAGTAGTGGGGGCGCTGAGCCCGAGTCACTGGGCGATCATCGCGGTCGTGCTCGTGGTGCTGTTCGGGTCGAAGAAGCTTCCGGACGCCGCCCGTGGCCTGGGCCGCTCCATGCGAATCCTCAAAACCGAGGTGGGGGAGTTACAGGCGGACGCCCCCGAACTGGAGAAGTAGGTTCCCGAGCGGGAGGTGGCACCTGCAGTTGCAGAGACAT
Organism: Rhodococcus tibetensis; assembly: GCF_024438035.1. GTDB lineage: Bacteria > Actinomycetota > Actinomycetes > Mycobacteriales > Mycobacteriaceae > Rhodococcus_F > Rhodococcus_F tibetensis. The sequence continues at coordinate 26,464 of NZ_JANFQF010000023.1, read as the reverse complement.
TGGTCGGATGCGCAGGCAATTGCGTCGGAAGGTAGCCAATGTCTCTGCAAGCGTCCTTCACCTTCGGTGTCGCGCACGTTCGCAGGCCCTGTCGTACCGCGCCTTGACGACGGCGAAGTCGAAAAGGTCCTTCCACGTCCACCGGATCACTTCGAACCCGGCGTCACGAATTGCGTCCTCGCGCAGTTTCTCCCGATGCACGGCCGTAGCCGGCTGCCCACCGTCGACGCCGTATTTCCCCATGCCATCGAACTCTCCGACTATGCCGTGGGCTTCCCAGAAGAAGTCGACGCGGCCGAGGAAGCCACCACTGCCGTCGTGGAGAAGCCTTTGCAGTTGAGGCGAGGGTAGTCCGTGCCGACGTATCCGGATGCGGCTCAGCGATTCTCCCGGGCTTTCGCTGCGACCGTCGAGGAATGCCGCTGCTCGTCGCGCCGTCGCGATACCTTTCCGTGGCCCGGTCCGATCGATCACCTCCCCGATGTGGTCGACAGTGACAAGCCGCCGGTGCAGCGCCGAGTCACCGACCACGACGGCCTGGTCGAACGTCGAGATGCGCGCCGTGTCCACCACCGTCCGCGCGGCGGAGGTGACCGGCAGCCCGTCCACGATGACGACATCGGTCGTGTCGAGTGGTGCGGCGTGGACATGCACTCCAGCGGTTCGGCCGCCGCCGGAAGTGTGACTTCGTGTCAGGTGTACCCGTTCGAGGGGGATGTCACCGACGTCTATATCGTGCAGCAGCGCCGCGGAGACGTGGCTCACCACGACACCGGGTGGCCGCGACTGCAGGGCCGCAGCGATGCGTATTCGGTGCAGTGCACACGCGTCGAGTCCGGCGAAGTGCGCGTCGGAGACGTACGCGCCCGCGGCGATCCGCACAAGATGTCCGGACCGTCGCGCGCGTCGGATCTCGGAGTCGGTGATGCCGTCAGCCAATGCTCGGCGTCGGAAGATCAGGTCGTCGGTCATGGCCGACATCGTGCAGCACCCCGCATACAGGACTGGCGTTCTTACCAAGACTCAGAGTGACCCTGTGGATAAAAGGCAGCCTGTGGACAACTGGATCCGCGGAGACTTTGGTCAGACGCGCGACCATTGCGACCGCGGCTGGTCAATATCAGCGCACACAGGCGAGCCCTACCCGAACCTCGACTCCAGCGCGCGGTGGTCGACCTTGCCGGGACCGCGGAGGGGGAGGGCGTCGACGAGGTGCAGTTCGCGAGGTGCGGCGGTGGCGTCGAGAGTGCGTTCGACGAACTGCCGCAGTTCGTCGAGTGTCGGGAGGGTTCCGGGTTCTGCGACGACGGCGGCGGTGACGCGCCGGCCGAGTCGCTCGTCGGGGAGGCCGAAGACGGCGCACTCACGTACGGCCGGGTGCTCGTTGAGTGCGGCCTCGACTACTTGCGGTACGACGGTGAGGCCGCCGGTGGAGATGGCCTCGTCCAGCCGGCCGGTGATGCTGAGGATCCCGTCGGTCAGCGACCCCGCGTCGTCGGTGCGGAACCAGCCGGGTTCGGCGAACGCGAGGTGGTCGGGGATGCCGCGGTAACCGGAGGCCAGCATGGGGCCGCCGAGCAGGACACGGCCGTCGCGCTCGATTCGCACCCGGGCGCCGTCGAGGGGCACGCCGTCGTACACGCATCCGCCGCAGGTTTCGCTCATTCCATATGTGCGGACGACGGTGATTCCGGAGTCCTGGGCGCGCTGCAGCACGGAGGCCGGTGTTGCGGCGCCGCCGAGTAGGACACCGTCGAGGCAGGCCAGTGCCGCCACCGCGCCGGGGTGGTCGAGGGCCTTGACGAGCTGCGTGGGAACCAACGAGGTGTATCGGCGACGGGAGGTCATGGCCTCGACCGCGGAGGGCAGGGCCGCGGGATCGAAACCTTCCGTCACATCGATCACGACCGGTTCGGTTCCCGCCAGAACACTGCGCAGAAGCACCTGCATTCCGGCGATGTGATGGGCGGGAAGGGCCAAGAGCCAGGAGCCGGGCCCGCCGAGTCTCGCGTGCGTCGCCTCACCGCTCGCGCGCAGTGCGGCCGCCGTGAGCATGGCCCCCTTGGGTACCCCCGTCGTACCCGAAGTCGCGACGACGAGTGCGATGCCGTCGTCGATCGGATCGCCGGGGCGCAAGGCATCCGTCAGCCGCCGGGTCTCGCGCTGATCGAAGGCGGGCACGGGTAGCGCGGCCGGCGCGGCACCGTCCAGGATCGACGCGAGTTGCGGCAGGACGTTCAGGGCTGCGGCACCGGGAGGGACGGGCAGAACCGTCAGTTCGTTCACTGGACGGCGTCCACCTCGTCTTCGGACAAGCGGCGAGTGAGCAGCGCGAACAACGGGATGTAGTCCTGCTCGGGCACACCGTTGGGATAACCGGCTCGCAGCCACCCGATGATGGAGGTGAGAAACGGTGGAAGGCTCATGGCTAGCCCGCGTCGGGTGTTTCTTTCGGGTCGCTGGAACCCTCCTCGCGGTCGGTGTCGCCCGCGATCAGTCGTGGAAGCCGTTGGTGAAGTCGCTCTGCGGTCACACCCAGATTGTGCGGATCGGAGGCCGAAAAGTACAGCTGAGGTCAGACGTCTCGATCAACCCGGCGTATGCCGCCAGCTCACGTGTCGGTGACCGGCCGGGTGTCGCGCCGGAGGGGGTGGTCCTGCGGAATTTGCACCAACACGATCGGGATTCCGTCGGGGTCCGCGATCCACATCTCGTGCAGTCCCCATGGTTCCTGCCGGGCTTCGCGGTCGATCTTCACCCCCGCGAGCACCAGTTCGGTCTGTGCGGCGGTGAGGTCGCGGACCTGCAGCCAGAGCGCGCCGTCGAAAGTCGACGCAGGGCCCGTGCCGCCGTGGGCTGCCACCTCGATGAGTCCCTGGCCTGCGAAGAACACGGTGCCCCCGGGGTATTCGCGGGCGGTGGCGAGTCCCAGGATGTCGCGATAGAAACTCAGCGTCTTCGCGTAGTCCTGTGGCCGCAGGATCGTCCTGCTGCTGAGGATCTCCACCCGTCACTCTCCTTTGCTCGGGCGGGCCTCGTGACCTGCCCGGCCGTGTGTGCGTCGCTCTTCCTTCATCTCCGCCTCGAACAGGTGGCGGCGACCGTCCACGAGTTCCTCGCGGGCGGCGCGCTCCAGGTCGCGGAAGGTGGCCCAGTAGCCGTCGTCGAACTCCTCCACCACCTGAAAGGTCCATCGTCCATCGAGGACGTTGAGGCCGATCAACTCGGTCTGCACGCGGTCCGCGATCAGGCCGTGACCCGCCGACCGCAAGGCGTCGACGGCCTCGCCGAGCTGAAGGTCGGCGTGCCCGATCAGCTGGTGGAACGAGTACAGCAGTCCGCGGGCCCGCTCGACCGTTTCGAAGGACTCGGACAGCTTCCCGAGCGCGGCGACGGTGTCGTCGCTGGTTCCGGGCGGACGGCAGTGTTCCGGGGCCGGGAGCTCACGGTCGGTGCTCATGTGGTCAGTGTGCCGGAATCGGCGAATCCGCGCTCGGCCGTTGCTGATTCCACAAAGCCCAGGACCGAGCAGCTCAGAAGTACCAGGGATACGGATTCCAGTCGGGTTCGCGCTTCTCGAGGAACGAGTCGCGACCCTCGACGGCCTCATCCGTCATGTAGGCCATGCGGGTGGCCTCGCCGGCGAACAACTGCTGACCGACGAGACCGTCGTCCTGCAGGTTGAACGCGTACTTCAGCATGCGCTGCGCTTGCGGGGACTTTCCGTTGATCTTGGTGCCCCATTCGATCGCGACGTCCTCGAGGTCGGCGTGGTCGACGACCTTGTTGACGGCACCCATTCGGTGCATCTCCTCGGCGGTGTACGTCTCACCGAGGAAGAAGATCTCGCGGGCGAACTTCTGTCCGACCATCTTGGCGAGGTAGGCGCTGCCGTAGCCGCCGTCGAAGCTGCCGACGTCGGCGTCGGTCTGCTTGAAGCGGGCGTGTTCGCGGCTCGCGAGCGTCATATCGCACACCACGTGCAGGCTGTGCCCGCCGCCCGCCGCCCAGCCGTTGACGAGACAGATGACCACCTTCGGCATGAACCGGATCAGACGCTGAACTTCGAGGATGTGCAGGCGACCGGCGCGGGCCCGGTCGACGGTGTCCGCGGTTTCCCCGGCACGGCCGGTGGTCGCATCCTGCTCGGTGTACTGGTATCCGCTGCGGCCGCGGATGCGCTGATCTCCGCCCGAGCAGAACGCCCAGCCCTGATCCTTCGGGCTCGGCCCGTTGCCGGTGAGGAGGACTGCCCCCACGTCGGAGGTCATCCGGGCGTGGTCGAGCGCCTGGTACAGCTCGTCGACGGTGTGCGGACGGAAGGCGTTGCGCACTTCGGGACGGTCGAACGCCACCCGGACGATGCCCTCGCTGACATGCCGGTGATAGGTGATGTCCGTGAGGTTCTCGAAGCCGGGTACGGGGCGCCAGTGCTGCGGGTTGAAGGTCACGATGTCGAGGATATGCGTACGCGTCGGCGGCGCACGGAGGGTGTTGGTTCAGGTGGAGGCGCCGCCTTGGGGTGGTCGGCCGTCGGCGCGGTGATGGGCCGGGTTTACCGTGCAGGTATGAGCGAACAGGCTGCTGACGTCACCCGTCTCGACGGGAAGCGCGACGACGACTACGAGCACCACGGCGGGTTCCCCAAGTATGAGGCGGTCATCCCCGGTCCGGACTGGGCACGATTCGTGGACGGAATGCGCGCGTTGCAGGACCTGGCGGTGTCGGTGGACGCCCCCGACGACGTTCTCGCGCAGGCCGCCGACCAGGTGGAAAAGCTCGCCGCACTGCTCGGACCGCACGTGGTTCCCGAGGGACGGTCGCCGGCCGGGCGAACGATCGAGCTGCCGGGCCGGGGGAGTCTGCTGATGCCGCCGTGGCACATTGAGAGGTTCGGACCTGACGGGGTGCGTAGCGCGGGCCAGTTCCGTCGCTACCACCTCGGTGGCAACGGTGCCGCGCACGGCGGCACGCTGCCGTTGCTGTTCGACGACCTGATGGGAATGATCGTCCACGCGTACGGGCGGCCCATCAGCCGTACGGCGTACTTGCACGTGAACTATCGGGCGATCACGCCGCTCGACACGCCGCTCACCGTCGAGGGCAGCGTCGACCGGGTCGAGGGGCGCAAGACGTTCATCACAGCGCAGCTGAAGCACGGCGACACGTTGCTCGCCGACTGCGAGGCCCTCATGCTCGAGCTCCTGCCCGGACAGCCCTGAGCTCGTGACCTCGCTGCCGACCCTCGATGAGGTCCTGGCCGACGCGGTCGTGGTGAGTCTGCCCATGCGGGTGCGGTTCCGCGGCATCACGACGCGAGAAGCCTTGCTCCTGCGCGGCCCCGCGGGGTGGGGTGAGTTCGCGCCCTTCCCGGAGTACGCGGACGACGAAGCCGCTTACTGGTTGCAGTCGGCGATCGAGGCGGCCTGGCTCGGTCCGCCCCCGGCGCTCCGTGATCGGGTAGCTGTCAACGCGACCGTTCCCGCGGTCGACGCCGCACAGGTGCCAGACCTCCTTTCGCGGTACCCGGGAGCGCGTACCGCGAAAGTGAAGGTGGCCGAGCGCGGTCAAAGCCTGGCCGACGACGTCGCCCGGGTGAACGCCGTCCGCGCACACATTCCCTGCGTGCGCGTCGACGCGAACGGTGGATGGTCGGTCGAGGAGGCGGTGACGGCGCTGCACGCACTGACGGCAGGAGGACCCCTCGAGTACGCCGAACAGCCGTGCGCGAGTGTGGCCGAGCTGGTGGAGGTGCGTCGACGTGTGCCCGATGTGCGTGTGGCCGCCGACGAGAGCATTCGACGCGCCGAGGATCCGCTGAGGGTGGTCCGCGCCGGCGGAGCCGACGTCGCCGTCGTGAAGGTCGCCCCACTCGGGGGTATGCGCCGCCTCCTCTCGCTCGCGGACGAGTTGTCCTCGTACGGCGTTTCGGTGGTGGTGTCGAGTGCCTTGGACACCGCCGTGGGAATTGCCGCCGGTGTCGCGGCTGCGGCAGCGCTGCCCGACCTGCACTTCGCGTGCGGGCTGGGAACCGGTGGCCTCTTCGAGGCGGATGTGGCCCAGCCCAGAGAGCCCGTGAACGGTGCGCTCGCCGTCGCATCCGTTACGCCCGACCCCGCCCGCGTCGCCGAACTCACGGCCTCTGCCGAGCGATCCCGCTGGTGGGTGGAGCGTGTGCGCCGGTGTCATGGCCTGCTCGAACAACGCGACCCGCAGATTTTCGTATAGTGTCTGGCCGGACCTGATCGCTCAGTCAATACGGAGGCATTGAAAGTGGTTGCAGCTCTGAACGAAACCCTGCTCGACGAGGCACGCGTACCGGCGGTCATCGCCGACGTGCAGGCTCTGATCGACGCAGAGGTTTCGGACAAGTCGGGGGCCTCGGGACTGGCACTGAAGGGTGGTTACGCCGCGGTCAAGAAGGTGGGACCGTCCATCGTGCCGGATGCTATCGAGGGCTTGCTGCCCGAATTCGTCACCAAGCTCGAGCCGTACTGGCAGGATTTCACCGTCAGCGGCCAGGGTTCGTTCGCCGACTACCTCGTCGCCCGCGGCGACGACGTATCGGATTCGCTCCTCGGTGTCACGGACGAGCGCATCGAGAACAGTGACCGCGGCGCGGTCAAGAAGGTGTACAACTCGCTGCGTCCGTCCGCGAAGAAGAATGTGATCGAAGCACTTCCGCGTCTGGGCGCGCTCGTCCAGAAGCACGCTCACTGACAAAGCCTCGGTGGGTGGCCAGGTGCGCGCGATACGCACCTGGCCACCCACCTGTGGTCAGTAGGCAGGGTGGCCGTGGCGCCAGTAGCCGGTGAACGAAATGTGCGTCTTGGGAACGTGCCGATCGTTCACGAGGTGGCGTCGAAGAGCTGTCGGCAGTTCACTTTCCCCGGCGACGAACGTGTACGACGGCCCGGTCGGAAGATTCGCCTGCCGTACCGTCTCCAGCGCCAGAAGCCCCGGGCGGGCATCAGGGTCTGTGCGGACCAGCCAGTGCAGTTTCACCCCGTCGCCCACCGAAATGTCCTGTGCGTCTGCGGCTTCCGCGATCTCGATAAACACCTCGGCCTGCAGATCCCGCGGCGCCGAACGCAGAATCCCGACTATCGCCGGTAAGGCGCTCTCGTCACCGACCAGGAGTTGCCACTCGGCGTCGGGAGCCGGGTTGTAGATCCGGCCCTCGTCGAGGATGGCAATCTCGTCGCCTGTCGAGGCCGAACCTGCCCAAGCCGAAGCCGGCCCCAGGTCGCCGTGGGAGGCGAAATCGATGTCGATCTCCGCACAATCGCCGAACAGCCCGGTTCCGGCGGCGCGGTAATCGCGGATCGTGTAGTTGCGCACGATCGGCCGTGTGTCCTTGGACATCAGCTTGTACTGCGCGTACCAGAGGTTGCTTGCGCTGGTCGGTAGCCGGAGAGTGGCCTGGCCGGGCTGGGGGATGAACATCCGGAACCACTGGTCGTAGCCCATCGGCGTCACGGAGTCGAGTTCGGGGCCCGCCACGGTGACGCGGATGAAGTTGGGGCTGATCTGCTTGCCCGCCACCACCCGGGCGGACGCAATGCGGCGAGTCTCGGGTTTGACGAATTTGCTGCGTTGGGCCATGGATGGTTACTTCCCGGAGAGAGTGTCGACTGTCAGGTAAGCCTAACCAATCGCCCCGTTACTCGGGGCGCTGCGGTCGGTCCAGCAGCACGACTTCTGGTGGCAACCCCCACTCGTTACGGCCCAGGCGACTGAGCGGTGCGAGGGACGCGAAGTCGGGCAGACCGTCCTGCGCGACCGCCTCGTTCCGCACCGCGACCGCCAGCACGTTGCCCATCACCACGAATGAATCACCTACCGGCACGATCTGGGCGAGACGGCATTCGATCGCCACCGGCGATGCGGCTACCCGCACGGGACGCACATGCTCGCTCGGCTCGGTGTCGATCCCCAGGGCCGCGAATTCGTCGACGTCGTGGTCGTAGGTGGCCGAGCTGGCGTTCACGACCTTCATGAGTGGTTCGGTCGCCACGTTGATCACGAACTCCCCGGTGGCTTCGATATTGCGGAGGCTGTCCTTGCGGGTGACGGAAGTGAACTGCACCACCGGCGGGTTGGTGCTCGAGACCGAGAAGAAGCTGTAGGGGGCCAAATTGGCTACGCCGTCCTCCGAGAGGGTGGACACCCAAGCGATCGGTCGCGGCACCACCGAGGCGGTCAGCACCTGGTACATGCGGCGAGGCGGGAGGTCGGCAGGGTCGAAGACTGTGCGCATGGGTTCATCGTGTCAGCGGACGGGTGTGGCCGCGAACTCACCGTACGAGGTCGCCGACGGAACCGGTGGGCGGATCTGACACTCTGGATGGTGTGAATCCGTCCACTGCACAAGCCACCGCGGTCGTCGACGAACTGGTCCGCGGGGGAGTGCGCGAAGTTGTGCTCTGCCCGGGTTCGCGGAACGCTCCGCTGGCCTTCGCGCTGCAGGCGGCCGACCTCGAGGGCCGACTGCGAATGCACATGCGCATCGACGAGCGCACCGCCGGATTTCTCGCGCTGGGTCTGGCCGTCGCAGGTCGTCGGCCAGTACCTATCGTCATGACCTCGGGTACGGCCGTGGCCAACCTCGGTCCGGCCGTCCTCGAGGCCAACTACGCCCGCGTGCCGCTCGTGGTGCTCAGCGCCAACCGCCCGTACGAGATGCTCGGCACCGGCGCCAACCAGACCATCGAGCAGCTCGGTCTGTTCGGCAGTCAGGTCCGCGCCACCATCAGCCTGGGTCTGGCCGAGGACGACGCCGGGCAGAACAGTCAGTGGCGATCCGCGGTGTGCCGGGTGCTGGCAGCCGCGCGCGGTACTCGCTCCGGCAACGCCGGCCCCGTCCACTTCGACATCCCCTTGCGCGAACCGCTCGTCCCGGACGTACATGCCCAGGGTCCGGTGCCGCAGGGGCGGCCGAACGGCGCGGCATGGACCACCACTCGACATGCGACCCTGGACGTGCCGGTCGACCTCGACCTCACCCCTGACACCATCGTGATTTCCGGTCACGGCTCGGCGCCCAGGCCCGAGCTCGCCGGACTCCCGACGGTCGCGGAGCCGACGGCGCCGCTCCACGGCATACCGATGCATCCGATGGCGCTGCCTCAGCTCAAACCACGGCAGGCGATCATCACCGGACGTCCCACCCTGCACCGGTCCGTGTCCAAACTTCTCGCCGATCCGGTGGTGGCCGTGTACGCGCTCACCACCGGCCCGCGGTGGCCCGACGTCTCCGGCAACGTCCTCGCAACTGGCACCCGGGCCGTGGTGTCGGGTGAACCCGACCCCGCGTGGATCGCTCGTTGCCGCACGCTCACCGAGCACACGGACAAGGCGGTGCGCGCCCAGCTGGCCTCCCATCCGAAGGCAACCGGCTTGCACGTCGCGGCCACGGTGATGGACGCCCTGTCCGACGGTGACCAGCTGCTCCTCGGGGCATCCAATCCGGTGCGAGACGCCGCGCTCGTCAGCTACCCCTCGCCGCAGATCCGGGTTCTGTCCAACCGGGGAGTCGCGGGCATCGACGGCACGGTGTCGGCCGCCGTGGGCGCGGCCCTCGCCTATGAGGAGGGCCGCACCGTGGCCCTGCTCGGGGACCTGACGTTTCTGCACGACGCCTCCGGCCTGCTTATCGGCACAGGGGAACCGCGGCCGGACGATCTCACCATCGTCGTGGCCAACGACGACGGCGGCGGCATCTTCGAACTGCTCGAACAGGGCGACCCCCAGTACGCGGGCGTATTCGAGCGCGTCTTCGGCACACCGCACGGCATGGACCTCGCCGCATTGTGTGCCGCCTACCGTGTGGAGCATCACCTCGTCGGACTCGACGAATTGTCCGCCGAACTGCGTAACCCCGGGACTCCCGGTGAACGCGGAATCCGGGTGCTCGAGGTGACCACCGAGCGTTCCGGCCTGCGCGAACTGCACGCAGCGGTCCGGGCGCAGCTGTGAACCCACGGGTGACCGGCCGGGTGCGCCGAGGCATCCTCGTGACGGCCGCCGGCATCTCGATACTCGCCGTGCTGCTGGTGGTGGCCGCGTGGCGAAACGACGGCACCATCGAGTCGGATATGGGTGTCACGACGGCCGAGGTGCTATCGGCCGGCTCCCTGCGGTCGGCGATCAGTTTCGTGACACCCGACGGCGTGACGCACAATCCGGAACTGGGCGTGCTGTACCCGACCCGGTTGACGGCCGGACAGCGGATCGACGTCGAGTACGCACGGGCCGATCCGGACCTCGTCCGTGTGTCCGGGCGCGATGCGAGTGTCGCCGTGATCCCCGCGGGTTCACTCATCGTCGTCACGTGGCTGATCGCGGGACCGCTGATCTGGTATCTGCGGAGACGAGAGGATTCGGCGGTTTCTTCGGCAATGTCATCCTGAGTTCGCCGGAACTTCGCGCGTCGGTCATATCGTTCTCGCCGCTGTGACTACGAGCACTGCCACGCTGTGCGTCGTGAGAGTAGCCATCGTTGCGGAGTCGTTCCTGCCCAACATGAATGGTGTGACCAATTCGGTGCTCCGGGTTCTCGAGCATCTACAGGGCGCCGGACACCAGGCGATGGTCGTCGCCCCGGACACGGTCGGATCCCAGCCTCCTGCCCCTACCGAACACGACGGTGTGCCCATCTATCGGGTGCCCGCGATGATGGTTCCGAAGGTCAGCTCACTGCCCGTGGGACTGCCCCAACCGGGACTGACGGCGGAACTCCGCGCGTTCGAGCCCGACGTGATCCACCTGGCGTCGCCGTTCCTGCTCGGCGCGGGCGGGCTCGGCGCGGCGCACCGACTGGACGTGCCGACGGTGGCGATCTATCAGACGGATGTCGCGGGCTTCGCCGAAAGCTACGGTCTGGGAATCACCAGCCGCGCGGCGTGGGCCTGGACCCGCCGCATCCACAAGGGCTGCACGCGCACCCTGGCGCCGTCGACGTCGGCGGTCGAGGCCCTCGCCGAACAGCGAATTCCCCGCGTGCATCGCTGGGCTCGCGGCGTCGAGACCAGCCGATTCGCGCCATCCCGCCGCAGCACGGACCTGCGCGAATCCTGGTCGGGGGAACCGGACCGTCTGATCGTGGGGTTCGTGGGCAGGCTAGCTCCGGAGAAGCATGTCGAGCGACTTGCTGCTCTGTCCGAGCACGCCGGGATCCAGCTCGTGGTGATCGGTGACGGGCCGGAGCGCGGCCGCTTGCAGAAGCTGATGCCCGATGCCGTCTTCACCGGCCAACTCGGCGGCACCGAACTCGCCGAGGCTTACGCGAGCCTCGATGTCTTCGTGCATCCGGGCGAGCACGAGACCTTCTGCCAGGCCGTCCAGGAAGCGCTCGCCAGTGGCGTGCCGGTGATCGGCCCGGACGCCGGAGGGCCACGCGACCTCGTCGCGCACTGCCGCAACGGCTATCTGCTGCCGGTCGAGCGGTTCGCCGAGCTGCTGCCCAGCGCCGTCGAGGCGCTGAGTGATCGGCGGATGCGGGCCCGCTTCGGTGAGGCGGCCCGCCGCTCGGTCCTGCACCGCACCTGGCCGGCCATCTGCAGTGAGCTGTTGAATCACTACGCAGAGGTCACCGGATCTTCCGGGTTTCGCGCGTCGCGGGCTGCCTGATCGCCACACGGGTGTTGCTGGTCCTGTTCGCCGTCGCCGCGCTGGACACTGGGTGGCGAACGCGTGGCCGATCGGAATCAGCGGGAGTCGTCGACTAGCGCCGAGGCCGGCACCCGGTGAGGTTGGTAGCGTTTCGGTCGTGGCAACTACACACGGTTCGCGGGCGTCGCTCGCAAAAGATCCGCACGAAGTCGCGTCGATGTTCGACGGCGTCGCGAAGCGTTACGACCTCACCAACACCATCCTGTCGTTCGGGCAGGACCGCAGCTGGCGCAAGGCGACGCGCTCGGCCCTCGACCCGAAGCCCGGCGAGCGCGTTCTCGACCTCGCGGCGGGGACCGGCGTGTCGACCGTCGAGCTCGGACGGTCGGGTGCCTGGTGTGTGGCCACCGACTTCTCCAAGGGGATGCTGCAGGCCGGTATCGGGCGGCGGGTTCCGATGGTGGCCGGGGACGCGATGCATCTGCCGTACGCCGACGCCGTGTTCGACGCCGCAACCATCTCCTTCGGGCTGCGCAACGTCTCCGACTTCGACGCCGGTCTCGAAGAGATCGCCCGCGTCACCAAACCGGGCGGTCGCCTCGTCGTCAGCGAGTTCTCCACACCGGTGTTCGGTCCGTTCCGCACGATCTACATGGAGTACCTGATGAAGGCGCTCCCGCGGGTCGCGCGCGCCGTCAGCAGCAACCCGGACGCCTACGTGTATCTCGCGGAGTCCATTCGCGCCTGGCCGACGCAGTCCGAACTCGCGCAGCGCATCGAGGCCGCAGGGTGGCGACACGTTCAGTGGCGCAACCTCACCGGTGGGGTCGTCGCCCTGCACCGCGCCACCCGCTGACCGGCGTCAGCCGAACAGCGGCCGTGAGTCCACCTTTTTCGAGACCAAGCCGGACGCCCTCCACGCCCTGGCGGTGAGGTCGTTGTCCTCCTCGGTGACCAGGTTGCCCATCACGCGCACGGCGACGGTCATGAGCGCACGCGAGCGCATCGCCACCGGACCCGACGCCGGGAGCACCCGGGGGACGGTCAGCAGTCCCGCGAGCCGACGGGCCACCGAGAACGCTCGACCGTAGCGCTCTCGGAGGATGCTGGGCCACAGCTCCGTCAGGTCGTCCGCATCGAGGACGTCGGCCACGAGGCGTCCACCCTCGAGCCCGTAGTCGATACCCTCGCCGTTGAGCGGGTTCACGCAGGCTGCGGCGTCGCCGATGATCGCCCAGTTCGGGCCGGCGATGTGGGACACCGCGCCGCCCATCGGAAGCAACGCTGACGCCACCGCACGCAGCTCGCCGTCCCAGGCCCACTCCTCACGCCGCTGCGCCGTGTACAGGTCGAGCAGGGGGCGCAGCGCGCCCGGTGCCGGCCGCTTGGCGGTGGCCAGCGTGCCGACTCCGATGTTCACCTCACCGGTGCCGAGGGGGAACACCCACCCGTACCCCGACTGCAACGTGCCCGCGCCGTCGCGCAGTTCCAGATGGGAGGTGATCCACGGATCGTCACTGCGGGCGGTGGCGATGTAGGCGCGCGCCGCGACGCCGTACGCGGTGTCGCGATGCCATTGCCTGCCCAGCTTTTTGCCCAACGTCGACCGGACCCCGTCGGCGACGATCAGGGTGCGGCATCCGATGGTGTGCGTCCCCTCGGCGGTGTTCACCGCCACCGCGGTCACCCGGGTGCCGGTCCGTTCGACGCCGACCGCCTTGGCGCCCTGCACCATCACGGCGCCGGCCTCGACAGCGGTCGCGCGAATCTTGTCGTCGAATTCAGTCCTGGCCACCGCACTGCCGACGGCGGGGAACGACCGTCCGGGCCATTCGAGTTCGAGTTCCTGCCCGAATCCACTCAACCGGAGTCCGCGGTTCGTGCCCTTCGACCGCACCCAGTCACCAAGGCCGAGGTGATCGAGCTCGGCGACGGCACGCGGGGTGAGGCCGTCACCACACGTCTTGTCCCGGGGGAACACGGCGGCGTCGACGAGCACCACGTCGCGGCCGGAACGCGCCACCCAGGCGGCAGCAGAGGAACCGGCGGGACCAGCACCGATGACGAGGACATCGGTGGCGGTGGGAAGCGGGGACCCCGCGGGCGACTGTTCTGTTGCGACCACACCTATATCCTGTCAGGCCGCGCTCGAGGACCGCGGCGAGGCCGATGGACGCTGCAACCGCTAGGTTCTCTACCGTGGGTACCAGCCGTCACCGACGGCGCGGGAACCGAGCCGTCACTGACGACAGGAATGGGTACTGAGAACGTGAGCACCGAGGGCGCAGCACACACCGCTGCCGACGCTGTAGAGGGCACTACGGTCGCCGGGATCGATCTCGGCGACCCCCAGCTCGCTGCCACGGTCCGCGACAGGCTGAAGCAGGTCGAGGAACTGCTGGTCAGCGAGCTCTCCGATGGCGAGGATTTCCTCACCGAGGCGGCGCTGCACCTCGCGAAGGCCGGTGGCAAGCGTTTCCGCCCGTTGTTCACGGTGCTCACCGCCCAGCTGGGACCCAAAGCGTCCGATCCGGCGGTGGTCACCGCCGCGACCGTCGTCGAATTGGTCCATCTGGCCACGCTCTACCACGACGACGTGATGGACGAGGCGTCGATGCGCCGAGGTGCGCCCAGTGCCAATTCGCGATGGGGCAACAGTGTCGCGATCCTGGCGGGCGACTACTTGTTCGCGCACGCCTCTCGCCTCGTGTCTACATTGGGCCCCTCCGCCGTCCAGATCATCGCCGAGACGTTCGCCGAACTCGTGACCGGGCAGATGCGCGAGACGATCGGCCTCCGCGGCGAACAAGACCCGGTCCAGCACTATCTCAAGGTGGTGTGGGAGAAGACGGGGTCACTGATCGCCGCGTGCGGACGTTTCGGCGGCACCTTCTCCGGCGCGGACGCCGCCGACGTGGAGCGGCTCGAACGACTCGGCGACGCCGTCGGCACCGCCTTCCAGATCTCCGACGACATCATCGACATCTCCTCCGTGTCGGCGCAGTCCGGCAAGACACCCGGAACCGACCTGCGTGAGGGTGTGCACACGCTTCCCGTGCTGTACGCGCTGCGCGACGAGGGGCCCGAGGCCGACCGGTTGCGGGTGCTTCTCGACGGTCCCGTCACCGACGACGACGTAGTGGCAGAGGCGCTCGAGCTGCTCGCGCGGTCGCCCGGGATGGCGCAGGCCAAGGCGAAACTCGAGGAGTTCGCCGTCGAGGCTCGCGCGCAGCTCGCCGGGCTCCCGCAGGGCCCCGCCAACGAGGCGCTCGCCAGGTTGGTCGATTACACGATCGAACGCGTCGGCTGAGCCGTAACGTAGAACCGGATTGCACGCCGCGATTCCTCGCCGTATACGTCGGGAACCGTGTCACCGCCCTGCTTCGTTGAATGATCAAGATCCGGTATTCGGGCGATCGTGATCGGGTGACAACGACAAGGAAGGCGAGCCGTGCGCGGGTACGCAAACGGGGCCAAGACCCTGGTTCTGCTGGTCGGCATGTCGGCGCTGATCGTGTTCATCGGCGCGTTGTTCCGCAACCCCACCATCTTGCTGCTCGCGATCGTGTTCGCGGTGGGAATGAACGCGTACGTGTACTTCAACAGCGACAAGATGGCGCTCAAGGCCATGCACGCCCAGCCGATCACCGAGGTGCAGGCGCCGGTCATCTACCGCATCGTCCGGGAACTGGCCACCACCGCGCACCAGCCGATGCCGCGGCTCTACATCAGCCCCACGTCCGCGCCCAACGCGTTCGCCACCGGGCGCAGTCCACGCCACGCGGCGGTGTGCGTCACGAGCGGCATTCTGCAGATCCTCAACGAACGAGAGTTGCGGGCCGTACTCGGACACGAGCTGTCGCACGTCTACAACCGCGACATCCTGATTTCCTCCGTCGCCGGCGCCATGGCCGCCGTCGTGTCGGGACTCGCGAACTTCGCCATGTTCGCCAACATGTTCGGCGGACGCGGCGGGGGACAGGGCGCCAACCCGATCGCGCTGATCCTGGTGTCGCTGCTCGGGCCCATCGCCGCGACGGTCGTCAAACTCGCGGTGTCGCGGTCCCGGGAGTACCAGGCCGACCAGTCGGGCGCAGAACTCACCGGCGACCCCCTGGCGCTGGCGTCCGCACTGCGGAAGCTGGAGCGAGGCACTCAGGCTGCGCCGCTGCCGCCGGAGCCCCAGCTCGCCGCGCAGTCGCACCTGATGATCGCCAACCCGTTCCGCACCGGCGAGAAGATAAGCCGGATGTTCTCCACCCACCCGCCGATGGCCGACCGGATCGAGCGGCTCGAGCGCATGGCAGGGATGTAGGCGGCTTCGCCGCCCGTGCGTGGTTAACGAGTGCAGGGACTCGTCAACCGCGCACGAGCGCGAAGCGCCTAGCGGTAGTTCACGAACTGCAGCGCGATCCCGAAGTCCTCGCCCTTGAGCAGCGAGATGACGGCCTGCAGGTCGTCGCGCTTCTTGCTGCTCACCCGCAGTTCTTCGCCCTGGATCTGAGCCTTGACGCCCTTGGGGCCCTCGTCGCGAATCTTCTTGGTGATCTTCTTGGCGTTCTCCGAGGTGATGCCCTGGACGAGCGTGCCGGTTAGTTTGTAGATCTTTCCCGACTGCGCCGGCTCGCCGGCGTCGAAGGCCTTCAGCGAGATGTCGCGGCGGATCAACTTTTCCTTGAAGACGTCCAGGGCGGCGAGTAGTCGCTCCTCCGTGTCGGCCGTCAGCGTGATGGTTTCCTCACCGGACCACTCGATCGACGCGCCCGTGTTGCGGAAGTCGAAACGGGTCGACAGTTCCTTGCCGGCTTGATGCAGGGCGTTGTCCACCTCTTGACGCTCCACCTTGCTCACCACATCGAAGGACGAATCAGCCACTTCACACTCCCGGTTTCCGTCTGTTTCCCCGCCGCGATCCGGACGGGCGCTCACCTGAATGCTAGTGAGCAGATTCGACGCTATCGGTTCGCAACCGCCCGTATCCACCCGGTTTGCAATACGGGGGGCCGTTCGTTGTATTCTTCTTTCCGCAGTGGAGAGCGATATCGCACAGATGCCGCGATCCTCGTGCAACCCGGCAGATTGCCCGAGCGGCCAATGGGAGCGGACTGTAAATCCGTCGGCTTATGCCTACGTAGGTTCGAATCCTACATCTGCCACACACAGAACCCCGGTGAGCGTCAGCTCACCGGGGTTCTGCCGTTCAGGTGCCCACCGTCCGGATCTGCTGCGCGCGCTGCCGCGGTGACGCGACGCCCGGTGCGCGGAGTTTCGAATGATCGTGACCAGGCAATTTGGTTCTCGGCGCGAACTCTGTGTAATCTCGTCAAGGCTTCAGCGCGCAGAGATGTGCGTGTGAAGCACGCCCCCTTAGCTCAGTCGGCAGAGCGTTTCCATGGTAAGGAAAAGGTCAACGGTTCGATTCCGTTAGGGGGCTCGCTGGATTGTGGTGGAGCGCTCCGTGCGCGACACTCGACACCGAGGCGGTGTAGCTCAGTTGGTAGAGCAAACGACTCATAATCGTTGCGTCGCCGGTTCAAGTCCGGTCACCGCTACACAATATGCATGATCCACCCTGATTGTTCGTAATCAGATACACCCGAAAGAAGGCATCCCGTGGCCTCCTCGACTGACGTTCGGCCCAAGATCACTTTGGCCTGCGAGGTATGCAAGCACCGTAACTACATCACCAAGAAGAACCGGCGTAACGATCCCGATCGCCTGGAGATCAAGAAGTTCTGCCCCAACTGCGGAACCCACCAGTCGCATCGCGAGTCGAAGTAGCACGGTTCCGGCCGGGATTTGAGTTCGCGAGGGAAGCTTCGAGGCTGCCCTCGCGTTCCCACGCCCAGGGTAGAAGAGGTTCTTTCGCGTGACTGACACAGTGACAGAGATCGAGACGAGTACGGCTCCGGACGTTCCCGAGGATCCGGCCGCGCACGCACTGGCGATGGTGGGGCACCACTACCGTGTCGACGACTTCTACGAGGTCGGTCGCGAGAAGGTACGCGAGTACGCGCGGGCTGTTCAGGACTGGCACCCCGCCCACCACGACGAGGACGCTGCGCGCGGCCTTGGCTACGACGGCCTGCTCGCTCCGCTCACGTTCATCTCTCTCGTCGGCATCATCGCTCAGGGCCGCCTCTTCAAGGAGATCGTCACCGGCTACGATCCGAGCCAGATTCTGCAGACGGATCAGCGTCTCGTGTTCCACAAGCCGATCAAGGTCGGTGACCGCTTGGTCTGCGACGTGTATCTCGATAGTTTCCGGCAGATGGGTGGCAGCGACATCATCACCACCAAGAACATCGTCACCGACCAGAACGACGAACTCGTGCAGACCACTTGGACCACGCTTGTCGCGCGGACTGGCGGCGAGGTCGACGAGAACATCGCTCACGCAGTCAAGGACGTGATCATGCATGGCGCTTCGTAAGTTCGAGGACGTCTCGGTGGGGGAGGAACTCCCCGAGCGCATCGTGCGGCTCACGCGTGGCGACCTGGTCAACTATGCGGGCGTCTCGGGCGATCCTAATCCGATCCACTGGAGCGACGAAGTCGTCAAGCTCGCGGGTCTGGACAATGTGATCGCGCACGGGATGCTCACCATGGGTCTCGGTGGTGGATTCGTCACTTCATGGCTCGGAGACCCCGGTGCGGTCACCGAGTACAATGTTCGCTTCACGAGCTCGGTGTACGTCCGTGAGGACGAGGCCGCCGAGGTCGAGTACACCGGCAAGGTGAAGTCGGTGGATGAAGAAAGCAAGACTGCAGTAGTCGCTATCGTGGCGCGCTCCGAAGGAAAGAAGATCTTCGGTCGTGCCACGGCAACGGTCCGTCTGGCCTGACAGCCGGGTGGATTGGGTTTGTTCCGGGGCTTTGAAGTACACTGAGATTTCTGGGATTACTCAGCGCTGCGCGCTGCCCTACGGTGCTGTTCGGCCGACACAGGGTGGCGCGCGTGTCATGTGATCACAGAGAGGTCGGTCAGGAGTTGGTCCAGAGGTAACTCGGGGCCAGGTCACCCGACCAAAGGGGCGTAGCTCAACTGGCAGAGCAGCGGTCTCCAAAACCGCAGGTTGCAGGTTCAAGTCCTGTCGCCCCTGCCCCCGGATTGCCAGCGACGAGAGGAACGACGTGAGCGAGGAGCGCGCCAAGCGCGACGGCGACACTTCAGGGTCGACGCGCCCGGACGGTGTCGACGAGACCGCGGCCGACGCCACCACGCGTTCCGAGACTCCGTCGGCAAGACCGAGTGGCAAACGTCAGAGCCGTCGTTCGCAAGCCGGCACCGGCGTCGCCGCCAGTTCCGTGAAGTCGCCGGAACGGGTGAAAGCCGAGACGGTCACCAAAGTCCGGCCCGCCACGCAGAATCGCGCCGACAAGCCGCGCAAGGAGAACATCTTCAAGCGGCTGCGCCGGTTCCTGCGTGAGGTCATCGCGGAACTCCGCAAGGTCATCTGGCCTAATCGCAAGCAGATGATTACCTACACCAGCGTCGTGCTCGTGTTCGTGGTCTTTATGGTGGCGTTCATCGGTGTGCTGGATCTGGCGGTCATCAAAGGCGTCACCTGGTTGTTCGGTTGACGGAATCCGCCCCGGTGGATCCCAAGTATGTGAGTGACGAGAGGAAGCGAGTGCCCCAGTGAGCACCCCCGAGAACGACACGAATGAGGCTTTGGCCGAAGAGCGTGTTTCTGCCGAGGCGGCAGCCGAAGTGGATGTCGAGGCTGCCGACGAGGGCACCGATGCTGCGGACACTGTCGGTGACGACGTAACCGTGCCCTCGACCGACGACGTCGTCGCCGACGAGGCGCCCGCTGACGATACAGTCGCCGCCGAGGAGCCCGAGGATCCGGTCGCCGAGCTGAAGGCCGCGCTGCGCCGTGCGCCCGGTGACTGGTATGTCATCCACTCCTACGCGGGCTACGAGAACAAGGTGAAGGCCAACCTCGAGACCCGTGTCCAGAACCTCGATGTGGGTGACTACATCTTCCAGGTGGAGGTCCCCACCGAAGAGGTCACCGAAATCAAGAACGGCCAGCGCAAGCAGGTCAACCGGAAGGTTCTGCCCGGTTACATCCTCGTCCGGATGGAGCTCAACGACGAGTCCTGGGGAGCCGTGCGCAATACGCCCGGTGTCACCGGATTCGTCGGCGCCACCTCGCGGCCGTCTCCGCTGACCCTCAACGAGGTCGTCAAGTTCCTGCTGCCGCAGCAGGAACAGAAGAAGCAGGCTGCCGCCGCGGCAGTGTCCGCCGGTGACACCGGGGGAGAGAGCTTCGCGAAGCCGCTCATCGAGGTCGATTTCGAGGTCGGCGAGTCTGTCACCGTGATGGACGGCCCGTTTGCGACGCTTCCGGCCAGCATCAGCGAGGTCAACGCTGAGCAGCAGAAGCTCAAGGTTCTCGTCTCGATCTTCGGTCGCGAGACGCCCGTCGAGCTGTCCTTCACTCAGGTCGCGAAGATCTAGCGCGCCACACACTTGCACTGCAGTAGCAAGAAACACACCCAGCAACAAATAGGAAATCGAGATGCCCCCCAAGAAGAAGAAGCTCGCAGGGCTCATCAAGCTTCAGATCCAGGCCGGTCAGGCTAACCCTGCACCGCCCGTGGGTCCCGCGCTTGGTCAGCACGGCGTGAACATCATGGAGTTCTGCAAGGCCTACAACGCGGCGACTGAGTCTCAGCGCGGCAATGTCGTGCCGGTCGAAATCTCGGTCTACGAGGACCGAAGCTTCGATTTCAAGCTGAAGACCCCTCCGGCTGCCAAGCTGCTACTCAAGGCTGCAGGCGTCCAGAAGGGCTCCGGCGAGCCGCACAAGACCAAGGTTGCCTCGGTGACCATGGACCAGGTGCGCGAGATCGCGAAGACCAAGCAGGAAGACCTCAACGCCAACGACATCGAGCAGGCCGCGAAGATCATCGCCGGCACCGCCCGGTCGATGGGCATCACGGTCGACGGCTGAGCCGTTTCCGTATGACGGCCGCGTCCGTCGAGAGAACGCGTGGGAGGGCCGGCCAGGCCCCGACCACTACTGAACCATTCACCACTGCAGTCGGTCACACACTGTGGTGAGAAGTAAGGACAGAAGACATGGCAAAGCGCAGCAAGGCGTACCTCGCCGCCGCTGAGAAGATCGACTTCGACAAGCTGTACAGCCCGCTGCAGGCTGCGAAGCTGGCGAAGGAAACGTCGTCGAGCAAGATGGACGCGACCGTCGAGGTTGCGGTGCGTCTGGGCGTCGACCCCCGCAAGGCGGACCAGATGGTCCGCGGAACGGTCAACCTGCCGCACGGCACCGGTAAAACCGCCCGCGTCATCGTGTTCGCAGTCGGAGAGAAGGCCGCTGAGGCCGAGGCAGCTGGAGCCGACGCCGTCGGTGCCGAAGACCTCATCGAGCGGATCCAGGGTGGCTGGCTCGACTTCGACGCCGCCATCGCGACCCCTGACCAGATGGCCAAGGTCGGCCGCATCGCCCGCGTCCTCGGACCGCGTGGCCTGATGCCGAACCCGAAGACGGGCACCGTGACCGCAGATGTCACCAAGGCTGTCGCGGACATCAAGGGCGGAAAGATCAACTTCCGCGTCGACAAGCAGGCCAACCTGCACTTCGTGATCGGCAAGGCGTCCTTCGACGACGCCAAGCTGGTGGAGAACTACGGCGCCGCGCTGGACGAGATCCTGCGTGCGAAGCCGTCCTCCGCGAAGGGCCGTTACGTCAAGAAGGTCACCGTTTCGACCACCACCGGCCCGGGCATCCCGGTGGACCCGAACCGCACCCGCAACCTTCTCGAGGAAGCCGACGCGTAGGTTCGACACGTTCGCACAGTTCGGCCGGTACGGATATCTCCGTACCGGCCGAACTGCATTGTGTGGTGTCGACGCTGGTCGCATGGCCGCCGATTTGGTGGCGTGGCCCGTGATGCCGTAGTCTGTGCTGCGGAGTTCAAGCAGTATTCGAACTCCACCCCAAATCATGTTCTACCCAAGACCGTTGGTGATCGTCCCCGCGAGGGTGCGATTGAAAGTCCGGGAATGTCCGGCGGCCCACGCAGGAGGACGAGGTAGGGGGATGCGTCTCGGTTGCGGTCTCGTACCCGGCTGATCGCCTCCTTTTCCGCCCCGTGTGCCCTGCACCGGGGCGTTTTGCATGTCGTGGATTGTGCACTGTCCGGATTCCCGGACATGCGCAGCGGTTCCGAAGTGGGATAACGACTGTCATGAGAGGAGGCGAAGTATGGCAAAGCCTGAGAAGGTTTCCGCAGTTGCGGAGATCACCGAGCAGTTCAAGGGTTCGACCGCTGCTGTAATCACGGAATACCGTGGTTTGACGGTGGGCAACATCACGACACTGCGCCGCGCTCTCGGAGAAGGTGCCACCTACTCCGTCGCCAAGAACACCCTGGTCAAGCGTGCCGCTGCTGAAGCGGGCGTCGAGGGCCTTGACGACCTTTTCGTCGGTCCGACCGCCATTGCATTCATCAAGGGCGAGCCGGTCGATGCAGCGAAGGCTATTAAGAACTTCGCGAAGGACAACAAGGCGCTCGTCATCAAGGGCGGCTACATGGACGGCGCTGCGCTGTCCGTGGACCAGGTCAACCGGATTGCGGACCTCGAGTCCCGCGAGATCCTGTTGGCCAAGCTGGCCGGCGCGATGAAGGGCAACTTGGCAAAGGCCGCAGGTCTGTTCAATGCTCCTGCCTCGCAGGTGGCTCGTCTGGCTGCCGCGCTGCAGGAGAAGAAGGCCGCCGAGGGCGGAGCAGAAGCTCCGGCCGAGGCTCCGGCCGAAAGCTGATCCGCACCCGCGCATCACAGCTATAACCCCGCCCGGTCGCGGATCAGCGACATGGGACTTACAGGAAGGACCGCCATCATGGCGAAGCTCAGCACCGAAGAGTTGTTGGACCAGTTCAAGGAGCTCACCCTTCTCGAGCTGTCGGAGTTCGTGAAGGCATTCGAGGAGACCTTCGAGGTCACCGCGGCTGCTCCGGTTGCCGTTGCCGCTGCAGGTGCCCCGGCTGCTGCCGGCGCCGACGCTGCTGAGGAGCAGGACGAGTTCGACGTCGTCCTCGAGTCGGCCGGCGACAAGAAGATCCAGGTCATCAAGGTCGTTCGTGAGGTCGTTTCCGGCCTCGGCCTGAAGGAAGCCAAGGACCTCGTCGAGGGTGCTCCCAAGGCCATCCTGGAGAAGGTTGCCAAGGACGCGGCCGACGCCGCGAAGGAGAAGCTCGAGGCTGCCGGCGCGAAGATCACGGTCAAGTAAGACGGTTTCGCGCTGCTCCTACGTGAGCAGACGAACAAGGGCCACTCCCACCTGTGGGGAGTGGCCCTTGTTCATGTCCGTGGGAGTCCCCGGTGTGTCGGGAACCGGGTAGGAAACTGGACGTACGACCTGCTCGAAACCCTCATGTCAGTGCAGCTCAGCGGGTATGTTTTGCATTGTGGGACCCGGTGTTGGCATGCCTTCTTACCGGTGAGTAGCATACTCTGTCACAGGTAACACTTCGATGCGATAGAGTGACCCAACCCACACGGGTGTACGCATCGAACGGTCGCGGAGGTAATGGTGGGAGTCGAGGTATCCGTCGAGGGACTGACCAAGTCCTTCGGCTCGCAGAGGATCTGGCAGGACGTCACGTTGACCCTTCCGGCAGGTGAGGTCAGCGCTTTGCTGGGCCCATCGGGTACGGGTAAGTCGGTGTTCCTCAAGTCGTTGATCGGTCTTCTCCGCCCGGAGCAGGGCACGATCGTGATCGACGGCACCAACATCTTGGAGTGCTCGAGCAAGGAGCTCTACGAGATCCGCAAGCTGTTCGGAGTGCTGTTCCAGGACGGTGCACTGTTCGGCTCGATGAACCTTTTCGACAACGTGGCGTTCCCGCTGCGCGAGCACACGAAGAAGTCCGAGTCCGACATCCGCAAGATCGTGATGGAGAAGATGGAACTCGTCGGTCTCCTCGGGGCCGAGGAGAAGCTGCCGGGCGAGATTTCCGGCGGTATGCGCAAGCGTGCGGGCCTGGCCCGGGCGTTGGTGCTCGACCCGCAGATTATCCTGGTGGACGAGCCCGACTCGGGCCTGGACCCGGTGCGCACCACGTACATCTCCCAGACGTTGATCGACATCAACGCCGAGATCGACGCGACCATTCTCATCGTCTCGCACAACATCAACCTCGCGCGCACGGTGCCGGACAACATCGGCATGCTGTTCCGTCGTCATCTGGTGATGTTCGGTCCGCGTGAGGTGCTCCTCACCAGCGAGGAGCCGGTGGTCAAGCAGTTCCTCAACGGCACGATGATCGGTCCGATCGGAATGTCGGAGGAGAAGGACGAGGCGCAGATGGCGCAAGAGCAAGCGATGGTCGATGCCGGCCACCACGCCGGTGGTGTCGACGACGTCGAGGGGATCGTGCCGCAGATGAAGGCCACCCCGGGTATGCCGTTCCGGCAGGCCGTGGCCCGTCGGCAGGAGCGGGTGCGCCACATCATGCACACCCTGCCGCCCAACGCGCAGGCCGCAATCCAGGAAAGCCTCGACGAAACACCCAGCAACGGCGGCGACTACGACTACGCCTACAGCCAGGAAGATACGCAGGTCCTCCCGGCATACCGGGGTGAAGGATACGAGAACACCACTCACGGGCAAGGGTAGGCATAACGGATGGGGGTTACCCGCAGCTCCGTCTTGCGGCCGGTCAACGGTGCGCTGACGCAGGCCGGAAACATCGTCGAGCTTTTCGTCGACGTCGCACGAAACACGTTCAAACGACCATTCCAGTTCCGTGAGTTCATCGAACAGGCCTGGTTCATCGCGAGCGTGACGATTCTGCCCACTGCCATGGTGGCGATCCCGTTCGGTGCAGTGGTGTCACTGCAGACGGGATCGCTGATCAAGCAACTCGGTGCCGAGTCGTTCACGGGAGCGGCCAGTGTGCTCGCCGTCATCCAGCAGGGATCTCCACTGGTGACGGCACTCCTGGTGGCCGGGGCTGCGGGCTCGGCTGTCACGGCGGATCTCGGTGCGCGAACCATTCGCGAAGAGATCGATGCCATGGAGGTTCTGGGCATCAACCCTGTGCAGCGTCTCGTCGTGCCCAGGGTCCTCGCGATGGTGCTCGTCGCCATCCTGCTCAACGGATTGGTGTCCGTGGTCGGTATCGCCGGCGGCTACTTCTTCAATGTGATTCTCCAAGGGGGTAATCCCGGTGCGTACCTGGCATCGTTCTCGGCCTTCGCGCAGCTGCCCGACATCTGGGTGGGCGAGCTCAAAGCGGCGGTCTTCGGTGTCATCGCCGGTGTCATCGCGGCGTACAAGGGACTTCATCCGAAGGGCGGACCCAAGGGTGTCGGTGACGCCGTGAACCAGTCAGTGGTGATCACGTTCCTACTGCTGTTCTTTGCCAACCTGATCTTGACCATGGTGTACCTCCAGATCGTTCCGGCGAAGGGATCGTGACCCGATGACAATCGCAAAGGGACGCGGTGACCGGACGCTCCTGGCTGCGCGCCGGGTCGGGCGCGCGCCACTCAACGTGCTCGACCGGGCCGGCGAGCAGATGTCGTTCTACGCCAGGGCGATCGCGTGGTCACCGCACACGCTTGTGCACTACCGCAAGGAAGTTCTGCGGTTGCTCGCCGAAGTGACCTTCGGCAGTGGGGCGCTCGCAGTCATCGGTGGAACCATCGGCGTCATCGCGATGATGTCCGGCTTCACCGGTGTCGTTGTCGGCTTGCAGGGTTTCGCAGCGTTGGAGCAGCTGGGCAGTTCGGTGCTCACCGGTTTCTTGTCCGCCTACGTCAACACCCGTGAGATCGCGCCGATCGTCGCCGCGCTCGCACTGTCTGCCACGGTCGGTTGTGGTTTCACAGCGCAGCTGGGTGCAATGCGCATCTCCGAGGAGATCGACGCACTGGAAGTCATGGCGGTACCGAGTGTTCCGTTCCTCGTGACCACGCGCATGGTCGCCGGTTTCGTTGCCGTCATTCCGCTCTACATCGTGGGTCTTCTTGCGGCGTACCTTGCGTCCCGGCTCATCAGCACTCTGTTCAATGGCCAATCGACCGGTTCGTACGATCACTACTTCAACTTGTTCTTGCCACCGCAAGACGTTCTCTACTCGTTCGCAAAGGTCTTGATCTTCGCTTTCGTGCTGATTCTGATTCACTGCTACTACGGCTATCACGCCTCGGGCGGCCCTGCCGGCGTCGGTGTGGCCGTGGGCCGGGCGGTTCGCACCGCGATCGTGACGATCGCCGTGCTCGACTTCTTCCTGAGCCTCGCCATTTGGGGCACGACGACCACAGTGAGGGTGGCCGGATGAGCAACACATCATCTGTTGCGGGTCGACGGGTGTTGGGGCTGGTGTTCTTCCTTGTCCTAGCCCTGTTCCTCGCCGTCACCATCGGCATGTTCAACAAGACGTTCACCAAGGTGGTCAAGATCGGGTTGGTCACCGACACGGTCGGAAATGCGCTGCCGCCCAATGCGGACGTCAAGGTGCGTGGCCTGATCGTCGGTGAGGTGCGCTCGGCTTCCACCAAGGAGGGTGAGGTCACCTTGGATCTGGCCATACAACCGGACAAGGCCGAACTCATTCCGTCCAACGCCACGGCGCGACTGTTACCCAAGACCCTATTCGGTGAACGATATGTCTCGTTGATCGTGCCCGAAGGAGACACGGCTCCGCCGATCCAGGCCGGCGACACCCTCGAACAGGACAAGAGCGGGAACGCCGTCGAGATCGGCGAGGTTCTCGACGGACTGTTGCCGCTGCTGCAGGCGATTCCGCCGCAGGACCTGGCGAACACGCTCGGTGCCCTGTCTCAGGGGCTCAGTGGACGCGGCGCCGA
>NZ_JANFQF010000022.1 GCF_024438035.1 Rhodococcus tibetensis | reverse complement strand
GTCCTCAACCGCAAGGACTTCGGCATCAGCATCGACATGCCCCTCGAAGGCGGCGGAGCCGTCGTCGGCGACAAGATCACCATCACCCTCGAAATCGAAGCCGGCCTCCAGGCCTGATCGTCTCCCTCGCCGCTGTGAGGACGCACCATGTGGGTGCCGTCGCGCCCTTCGACGGCACCCGCGTCTCTCGCGTCCGTGTCACCCACTACCTGCTCGCGAGGCCGAGGTATCGACTACCGGGTCGCCGATCGTTCGCGTTGTCGGCGCCGCGGACGGCGGAGTCGAAGTCTGCTGTAGCAAAAGACCGCGAGGACGACACCGATGACCACCAGCATGGCGATGTTGAGCAGCCACCACGACGGGGCGTGCTGCCACAGCGGGTCGTCCTCCGTGCCGGGTGAGTAGGTACTCAGGTCCGTCGTCGAGGCGGCGGCGGCGAAGCCCCAGCGGGACGGAAACAGCCACGACAGCTGATCGAGGACGGCGCGGCCGGTGATCGTGATCATGCCTCCGCACATCACCAACTGCACCATGATCGCGACGACGAGCATCGGCATGACCTGCTCGTTGGAGCGCGCCACCGACGACAAAGCCATACCGAACACCACGCAGGCGCAAGTGGTCACTGCGATGTCGACGATAAGCTCGACGGCGCCGGAGGGGATGACCGTCCCTGCTCCCGGAAGGCCCTTGCCCGCGAAGACAACTGTCACCATCACCACCGACTGCACGACCCCCGCGGCGCAGAACACGACGATCTTCGCCGTCAGGTATGCGGACGGGAGCAGCCCGGCCGCGCGTTCTCGGTGGTAGATCATGCGCTCACCGACGAGGTCGCGGATGGTCAGCGAGCAACCCATGAAGGTCGCGCCGAGGATCAGAACCACCAGGATCTGGTTCAGTTCGCTCGACTCGGGCGGTGCCGGACCGAACCCGGTGTCGCCGGGCACGAGAACGGACAACCCGCCGAGGACGAACGGCAGGAGGGACAGGAATATCAGGTATCCCCTGTCGGCGCGGATCAACCGAATCTGCCTGCGCGACACGGTGCTCCATTGCTTCCACCTCGAAGTGTGCGCGGGGCTTCCCAACGGTCCGGGCGGCGTCGACGGCGAACCCCCGTCGACCGAAGGCCGGCGGGCGCGGTACTCGGCGAACACCTCGTCGGGCTCGGCCGCCACCCGGGCGAAGACGTCCGCCCAATCGGAACTGCCCAGCATTGCCCCGACCTCGTCCGGCGGACCCACGTAGGCGGTCTTCCCGCCCGGCGCGAGGAGGAGCACCTGGTCGCACATCTCGAGGTACGAGAGCGAATGCGTGACGATGACGACGACGCGCCCCGAGTCGGCGAGGCGGCGCAATGTGCCCATGATCTGCCGGTCGAGCGCCGGGTCGAGGCCTGAGGTCGGTTCGTCGAGGATGAGAAGGGATGGTCCGGTGAGCAACTCGAGCGCCACCGATGCGCGCTTGCGCTGACCGCCGGACAGGTGGTCGACCCGTGTGTCGGCGTGATCGGTGAGCTGCAGTTCGGCTAGCACCGACGCGATCACCTCCTCGCGGTCCATGCGCGTGGTGTCCGGTGGCAGCCTCAGCTCCGCGGCGTAACCCAGCGCCTGGCGGATGGTCAGCTGCCGGTGCACGACGTCGTCCTGCGGAACCAGCCCGATGCGGGACCGCAAGACTTGGTAGTTGGCGTGGACGCTGCGGCCCTCGAAGTCGACCACACCTTCGGTCGGGCTCTGCGACCCGGAGAGGACCGTGGCCATCGTGGTCTTTCCCGCGCCGGACGGGCCGATCACCGCGGTGAGGGTACCCGGTGCGGCAGTGAGATCGACTTCCTCGAGGAGTCGACGCCCGCCCTCGATGGTGAGTCCGACACCGCGCACGTGCAGTCCATTCACGGCCGGTGTCGTCATTCGCCGCGGAACGAGTCGACCGTCCTCCACACTGAAATCGGTGTTCCCGACCGTGACGACGTCACCGTCACTCAGCGGGGAGCGGCTCACCCGGGAACCACCGACGAACGTTCCGTTGACGCTCCCGAGGTCCTCGATCTCGAGTCCGGACCGCCGA
This sequence comes from Rhodococcus tibetensis, assembly GCF_024438035.1. GTDB lineage: Bacteria > Actinomycetota > Actinomycetes > Mycobacteriales > Mycobacteriaceae > Rhodococcus_F > Rhodococcus_F tibetensis. The sequence continues at coordinate 103,694 of NZ_JANFQF010000022.1, read as the reverse complement.
GCGTGGACGATGGCGTGCCTGCGTGAGGCGAGCACGTCCCGGACCACGAGGTCGTTGTCCGGCGCGCGGCCCACCGTGACGGACCCGGCCGGCACGGGCTGATCCTGAGGACGGGTGGTGACCGCGTCTCGCGGGGTCCCGACCTCCACCGTCGACTCGTCCCATCGGGCGCCCACCGCCTGCTGCGTCGCCTCCGGATCCTCGACGGAAATCCGCACCACGGGTCCTTCGGCAGCGTTACCCAGGCGAACGGTGACAGGGTTGGTGACGCGGACCCGCTCCTTGCGCTTACCGTCGACGAAGAACCCGTTCTTGCTTCCCGCGTCGACAAGTTGCCAGCCGTCGTCCCAGCTCAGACGCGCATGCTCTCGCGACACCGCCGGATCGATCACCGTGACTTCCATCTGCGGGTCGCGGCCGATGCGAACGGTCTTTCCCGCGTTGTAGCTCACGCGGGCGTGCTCGGTCTCAACCACCACCCGCGGGTTCCCGGTGTCCGCCGCGTCGTCCATCGCCTCGGCCTCCGTCAGCATCGTCCGGCGTCCGGATGTCGACTCGTCCATCGTCTCACGCAGCCACGGTCGCTCGCGGATGAAGCGACACCGAAGCCGACCAGTCCCGCGTCGTGCTCGGTCACCGACGCCAGACTCACCGCGTATGCGGGCCGCTCGTCGTCATCGAAGGTGTGGAACAGTCCGCAGTCCAGCATCGTCTCGAAGGTGCGCCCACGTGAACCAGCTGGAACGCGTCATCCGCAGCGAATTCGACCTCGAGTCCGCGAACGTCGCAACGTCTCAGCTGCGGTCGGCGGGCCTGTCGTCGAAGGTCACCTGGATGTCTTCGTGCGCGACGGCACGCTGCGCCTGCGCCTGATCGTTGAAGGTGCGTTTGTCCCCTTCGATGAGATCGACATTGTCGGTGAACGGTGCGAGCAGGGCGCGGGGATGCAACTTGTCCACCCTCACCACGTTGATCTCGACACACAGCACTATCGCGACCCCGGCGAGGAACAGAAACGCCAATAGTCCCAAGACGATGGCGAATACACCGTTCGTCACAGACGCGGTGCGCATCACACTGCTGACATAGAAGGCACCGAACGTTTGCAGCATCTGCCACAACACTGCCGCTGCCACCGCCCCGGGCGCTACTTCAGCGTTGGACAACGGCCGTGCGGTGGTGAGCCGGAACGCGAGGATGAAGATTCCGGAATTCAAGACCAGAGTCGCGACGATGAGAAGAACACTGAACGGTCCGTCGAGATGTGCCGCGGCACCGATGCCGGCGATCGCGGCGGTGCCGAGGATCGCGAGACCGATCGTGCCGAGGAGCAGCAACCCCTCACCGCGGGCGCGGATGGGGTCCGGCCGTTGATGACGAGGCACCGACCATGCGGTGTTCATCGCGTTCTGGCACGCCAACGCGACGCCGAGGCCTCCGTACAGGGCGCCGACCACACCGATCACCAAACCGGTCATTCCACCACCGATCCGATCCGGGCTGGCCAGATCGGCCCCGATCGCAGGGAACTGCCGCAGCGCGGAATCGATGATGTCCTGCTGCAGCCCCGGGTTGCCGGCGAGAACGAAACCGAGAAGCGTGGACAGAAGAAGCAGCAACGGGAAAAGCGAGATAAAGCCGTAGTACGCGATCAACGCGGCGAGATAGACGCCCTGATCGTCGAGGAACTTGTACAACACGGCGATCGGGAACCCCAGCGCCGGATGACGCCGCTGAAGGGCGTCCAACCGCCTCGCAATACTCATGCCACTCATCTTGCCCTGCGACGCGACGGAAGGCGCAGGCACGGAGCGTGCGTCCCCGCCCGTGACGAGTCCGCTCGGACGCGTTCACCGATCGCAGGGAGACAGAATCGCGGAGTGACCGATCACTGCGTTCCGGGATGATTGGCGCGGACGTTCACCTCGGCGAGCGTGACCGTTCGATCGATCCGGCGCCGCCTGGTGTCCGGCCTTTTCGCCTTCGCGATCCACTCCAGGATCAGCCGTTTCGACGACGGCGGAAAAGCCTCGAAGTTGATGCGGGCGGCACTGTTTCGATCGAGCAACTCGCGCAGATCGTTCGGTATCGCGGCACTTTCGTGGTCGGGGAGCACCTGCCAGGTTCCCTTGGCCATGGCGAGGTCGATCAAGGCCTGACCGTGCTCGGTCATCAGGCCGAGCTCGATCATTCGCGTCGCACGCTCTCGATTTATCCGGCTCCACGAACTCCGCTCGGTGCGCGGAGTGAAGCGCAGTCGGGAACTGTTCGCATCATTCTTGCGATGCAATCCGTCGATCCATCCGTAGCACAACGCCTGCTCGATCGCCTCGGAATAGCGCACGCTTGCGGTGCCACTGTCCTTGTGGTGAAGGACGAGCCACACTTCATTCTCGGACTGACAGTTGCGGGCCAGCCAGGCACGCCATTCGGCGGACGTGCGGGCGGACACGGTGCTCACCTCATGCTCCCGTCTTGGGATGCCACGACGTCGAGGTAGTGCTGGTTGTACATCACACCGAGGACGTTGCCGAACGGGTCGACGACGGAGGCGGTGACGAATCCGGGTCCGTGCTCGACCGGCTTGGCATGCACAGTGCCACCCAGCGAAACCAACCGTTCGAAGGCCGCCTCGACATCGTCCACCGCCCAATAGGTCATTCCCGCGCCCGCCTCACCGGTCCGGCCCTCTGCCGCGAACCGCCGGTCGATGATCCCCAACTCGTTCTGGTAGTCGCCGATCCGGAACTCGATGTATGCGGGCGCTCCCTGTACCTCGCGCACGAAGTATGGCTCGATGCCCAGCAGTTCGGTGTACCAGTCCCGTGCAGCCGACAGGTCGTCGGCGAAGAAGTTGACGGTGGTGAGTCCTCGCAACATCGGTGGGTTCCTTCCATCGGTGAGTGATAGGAACCATCTTCCGTCCCAAAGTGCTCACCAACTGAGCACTTTCTGGAGGAGACTTCACTTATGCGCGCAGACCGGCTCGTGGCCACCCTCCTGCTCATGCAGTCGCGTGGACGCGTAACCGCTGCCGAGCTCGCCGAGGAACTCGAAGTGTCCGTCGCTACCGCTCGTCGCGATCTGGAAGCCTTGTCGGCCGCGGGCATTCCGGTCTATCCGCAGCCCGGACGCGGAGGCGGTTGGTCACTCGTCGGTGGCGCGCGCACCGACCTGAGCGGTCTGTCGGCAACAGAGGCCCAAGCCCTGTTTCTACTTGTGGGTCCGGCCGCGGCCGTCTCGGACGAGGCGAAAGCGGCGATGCGCAAACTTGTGCGAGCCCTTCCACAGACTTTCCGGGCCGATGCGGAGGCGGCCGCGAGCGCCACGATGATCGACCCCACCCGGTGGGGTGAGCGGGGCCGCCGCCGACCCGAGATGGTCGACCTTCTGCGGGACGCCGTGATCCGCCGACGCAAAGTTCGTCTGACCTACAGCAACAGCGCCCGACAGCGATCCGAGCGTCTCGTCGACCCGTGGGGGCTGGTCGACAAAGACGACACGTGGTACCTGCTCGCCGGAACCGACAAAGGTCAGCGCACGTTCCGGGTCGACCGCATCGTTGCGAGCGAGCACACCGACCAACCGGCCGAGCGGCCGGACGACTTCGCCCTCGCCGCCGCGTGGGAGCAGGTCGTGGGAGAAATGGAGGAGAAGCGGTCGCGCACCTGGGCCACCGTCCTCATCGAAGCCCGGTTCGTGCCCATACTGCGCGACCACTTCGGGCGGCACTGCCACACCGACGCCGAGCTCGACGACGGCCGCGTGCGCGTCCGCCTCGCCGCGCCTACCCCGTTGGACATCGCCCGCAACCTCGCCGGGTGGGGTTTCCTCGTCGAGGTTCTCGAACCACCGTCGGTGCAATCCGAACTCGCACGAATCGGCGACGAACTCGCCGGACTCTATGGTTCCGGTTGATCGTTGCCACCATGCGACGCTGCTGAGTCAGGGCCGAAATCAGCACAGACGTGGCGGACGGCGGCGCATGATATCGGCGACGACGCCGGCGAGTGCCTCGTCGATCACGCCGCCGCTGCGGGCGATCATCGTCGTCCAAGACGTCTGCACGGCGCCGCCGTCACCATCGGTGATTTCGTTCCGGAACACGAGGACATCCTGTCCGTGAGACTGCCGGAACGACTCGAGAGTGGACTCGCAGTGGAGTTGGTCTCCCACCCGAACGGGTCTGTGTGCTACGAGGCGTTGATCGGTGTGCAAGACCTGGCTCAGGTCGTAGACGGTGACGAACTCGGTGAAAAGCTGCTGTTGGACAATCGAACCCAGAATGGAGGTGAAGGTGATCGGTGCGATCAACGTTCGATAACCGAGTTCCGCGGCACCCCTCTCTGTGTGGTGGGCCGGGTGATCGTCGTGCACCGCATCAGCGAACTCACGGATCTTCTCCCGGCCGACCTCGTAGTATCCCGGCATTCGATAGGTGTACCCGACCAGGGCCGCAACCCGGTCGCTCACCGTCAGCTCGGCTGTCATGTCGAAAGGCTGAACTGCATGACGTCGACGTAACCGTCGCGGAAGTAGTCGGCGCAACCGCTCAGGTACTTCATGTAGGTGTCGTAGGTCTGCTCCGAGGCGGTCGTGATCGCCTCGGAGCGGTGCTCGGCCAGTGCGGTCGCCCACAAATCCAGCGTCCGCGCGTAATGCTGCTGCAGCGGCTGTATCCGGTCCACCGTGAATCCCGCCTTTTCCGCACCTGCCACTACCCATTCCGGTTCCGGCAGTTGACCGCCCGGGAATATTTCGTGCTGGATGAACTGCCCGAAAAGCAGGACCTCCCGGTTGATGGGCAAGCCCAGTTCCCGGATTCGATGACGGTTGATCTGAGTAATGGTGTGCAGCAACATCCGGCCGTCTTCGGGAAGTATCGTCTGGCACCGTTCGAAGAAGGTGTCGTAGCGTTCACGCCGGAAGTGTTCGAACGCGCCGATACTGACGATCCGATCCACCGGTTCGTCGAAATCTTCCCAGCCCTGCAGGCGCACCTCGGCCGTTGGACCTCCGCTCGGTAGTCGTGAGAACACTTCGTCGACGTACTCGAACTGGTTACGGCTCAACGTCAACCCGATGACGTCGACCCCGTACTTCTCGATTGCCCGCAACATGGTCGACCCCCAGCCACACCCCACATCGAGCAAAGTCATGCCCGGGCGCAGCTCGCACTTACCCAACGCGAGATCGACTTTGGCGAGCTGTGCCTCCTCGAGAGTCATCTCGTCCCGTTCGAAGTACGCACAGCTGTAGGTACGGGTGGGATCGAGGAACAGGGCGAAGAATTCATCCGACAAGTCGTAGTGCGACTGCACATCGGCGTAGAACGGGGTCAGCTTCGCCATAGCTCGACCACCTCTCGTGATCAATGCAGATGCGCCGTCGTCGAGCCGGCTGCCGAGCTCGCGAGCGGTCACTGGAGCGGTGACGTCGACCCCTCGGAGCACAACGCCACCGTCCGGTGAATTTCAAGATACCCACTGCGCGGTTTGCCCGCGACCCAACTCGGCGAAAAAAGTCTGCGCGCCCTCTCGCTCGGCAGACCGGATCGCGCCTCCTATCTCAGTGCGTCGTCAGTGATGGTTCCGTAGTCGTGGTGGTGGTTGCCTCGGTGCGCTCCACACGGAGCCGAGAGACCGCCAGCGCCGCGAGGCCGAAGGACACGGCAACGAGTACGTAGAGCTGGGCCGGGGTGGGGAGGGTGATCGAGAAGTAGACGCTGCCACCGTTGGCGGGCGCGCGGGTGACGGTGGATCCGTCCGGCGACGGGTGGGTGATGCGATCCAATTGATCTCGTTCAGGTACTCATCCTGTGGTGACGGCGCGGACCGGCCGCTGAGGTCAGTGCCCGTTCGGCACGTATCGGCGCCACCCTAATGCGGGGTGAGTGCTCCGAGCAGTGCGGCGAATCCCAATGCCGATTTCGGTTCGTACGCACTACGCCACAGCCCGCCATGAAGCGCTTGGTCGCTGAAGAGTGCTTCAGGGTGTGGCCGAGTGCCGGGTCGGTGATGCAGGTCATGGACGAGTAGAGCGGCCATGAGGACACGGCAGGTGTCGGGCTCGAACACTTCGACACGGAAGTGGCGTGCCCCGCGATACGCGGCGGCCAATACTCGGTTGCGGGTGACTGAGCGAGTCCACGAGGCCGGCGCGACGTTGAACGACACCGGGTGGCCGTCGTGTTCAGCGATGATGCCGCGCCATCGTTGCAGGCGTTTGGCGAGGGCGTAGCTGGGTCCCTGTTGGGGGACGAGGATGTCCGCGATGCCGGTCCCGTTTTCGTGCAGTGTGGTGTAGGACGGCTGGAATAGGGCGCCTCGGCTCGCGCAGCGGGCGAGCCACTGCAGGTGCTTGAGCGCTCCGCGGTCGCGCCAGGCAGCGTGCCCGGCGTGGACGACCTCGCGGGGTACGACGAAGGCGTCTGTGGGGGTCGCGAGATACGAGAGGGACGTTTCCGGATTGACGGTGCACAGGTGCGTTGCCATAAGGTCTACCGCCATCGTCACGCGGACGTGTGCTCCGCGATCGGCGTAGGCGTACATCCCGAGCACCAACGGTGCGTCGTCGGCAGCTTGGTTGAGCCAGGCGGTCAGCTCACGCAAATGTGAGGTGACGTCAAGGCCGGGTGTGCCGTCCGGGCGGAGGGGCCACTGGACGGTGCCCGCTCCGGCGCCGGCGAGGTCGCCGATGCGGCGCCAAAGGTCCGAGCCTGCGACATCGATTGCGAGAACGTCCGCACCCCATGTGGTCAGCGGGGCAAGGGGACTGAGTTCGGCTCCGGCGCCGATGAGGACGATCCGACGGCCCGGTGCGGGGAGCCATTCGGGATGCGCGACGACGCGGGCGATGGCATCACGGAACGATGGCTCACCGGTTCCCTCGGCGACCCACACGTCGAGCTGATCGAGCAGCGCCGAACCGGCCAGTTGCCGTCCTCGATAGGGCACCTGCAGCTGCATCACCGGTCTGCCTGTCCCGGTGACGGTCTCCATACCGGGGTCCCACGCCTGGCCACTGGAGACATCGAGGTCGTCGAGGGGGGATTCCGCTGTCCCGTGGGCCCAGATCATGTTCCGCCGCGCGGAAGCGAGCCCCTCGGTGGCAATGGTGTATGCGGTCGGGGTCTCCCGTGCGGAGGCGCTGGTGAGTTCCGCGAGCAGAGTGGCGTAGTCGGTGCGCCAGGTCGCGCTCTCGAGGACGCGTCGTCGGAGGTCCTGCGACGTGGTTCCCGAGGCATCAGCCAGAATCCGGGTCAGCACCGGGGTCGTGGGCCGAGCGTTCGACACTAACGGGAAGTCGATGCCACCTGTGGCGTGGGGGAGGTGGCCGATGGCAACGATCGAGGTGGGGTCGCTGGTCATCTCATCTGCTCCGTCGGATAATGCTGCGACAACGCTGTTCGAGAAGAACGACGGCGATGCCGAAGAATCGGAAGGCTTTGTTGGTGGTCTGCTTGTGGTGGTACCGGTAATAGATCTGCTGGCAGATCACTGCGAGCCGGAACAGACCGAACACCTCGTAGAACGCCCACTCGCGATCGCCGAGCCCGATGCCCATTTGCCGGCAGTAGTATTCGACGACCTCGTCACGGGTGAGCATTCCTCGAACATGGGTAGGTTGGCGTCGAAAGAACTTGAACGCCGGTCCGTCGTCGTTCTGAACCCAGTAGGCGAGCGCTCCGCCGAGGTCCATCAGCGGATCGCCGATCGTGGCCATCTCCCAGTCTAGGAGGCCGATGGGCTGGGTCGGCTGGGTCCGATCCAGGACAATGTTGTCGAACCGGAAATCGTTATGGATGACCACCGCGGACCGATCCCGTGGTTGGTTGCGATCGAGCCAGGACATCACGGACTCGAATGAGCCGACGTTCCACGTCTTCGCTCCCCGGTAGCGCTCCGTCCACCCTGCGATCTGACGGGTGACGTAGCCGGGCCCCTTGGACATCCAGGTCAGCTCGGCGGCATCCGGGTTGATCTTGTGCAGGTCGACGAGAATGTCGAGGACATTGGTGCACATGGTGTGGACCTGCGCCGGGGTCAGGGTCAGCTCCGGAGGTAGCTCTTTGCGGGGGATGAGCCCGTCGAGGCGTTCCATCAGGTAGAAGGGTGTCCCGATGACGCCGGGATCCTCGCACAATGCGACCGTGGCCGGTGCGTAGTCGAATACCGGGGCGAGGGCGCTCTGGACACGGTACTCGCGGCTCATGTCGTGGGCGCCTTTGGACCGTCGCCCACCAGGTGGGCGACGGAGGATCAGCTCGCGGTCCGCGTACTCGAGCAGATAGGTCAAATTAGAAGCGCCGCCCGAGAATTGCCGCACTTCCGGTACCCCGATCAGGGGCTCGTCCGGGACATGGGTGCGCAACCAGATGCTGAACGCATCGATGTCGAATGCGTCGTCGGCGCGCACATCGCGAACGCCGGGACGTGCTGGCTGTGGTGTCATGTCAACTTCCTCACGATCGGCAGGGGGAGATTTTTCATCGCGACTGCGACCGCGCCCCAAGGCCAGCGGGGCACATACGCCTTCGATTTGCGGCGCTCGATGGCCTGCACCATCGCTCTGACGCCGGGAGTGGTGTCGACCATGAACTTGGTGCGGTCGGCGGCCGCGGCGGTCATCTCGGATCGGATGTACCCGGGGTAGATGACCGAGATTTCCACTCCGGGAATGTTTTCCGACCGCAGCCCTTCCGCGAGGGCGGCGACGCCCGCCTTGCTGGCGGCGTAGGTGGTCATCGATCGCCGCATTCCGCGCAGCGCGGACATCGAGGAGATAAGGACCAGGTGACCACGGCCCTGCTCACGGAAAATGGTCAGGGCGTGATCGCTCTGGGCGAGGGCCCCGACGAAATTGGTCATCGCGGTCGTGCGGTTGGCCGCGTGACCGCCGGTTCCGAGGGCGGCGCCGACCCCGCTGCCGGCGTTGACGATGACCCGGTCGATGGTCCCGAACGCCGCCCGGAAATGCTCGAATACCACACGGACAGTTTCGTCGTCGGTGACATCGAGGTCAGCGATCTCGACGGTGATGCCCGGGTGCGCAGCTGTGAGCTCGTCTCGGAGCGCGGTGAGGCGTTCGATCCGACGCGCGCACAGGCCCAGGTTGTAGCCCAATGCGGCGAACTGACGTGCCATCTCCTCGCCGAGACCGGAGCTGGCGCCGGTGATGACGATGGTTCCCTTGGTCATCGATCGGTCTTCTTCCTTGTCGTGGAATGGTCGGGGGAGGTGTCGATACGCCGGCCGATCGCGAACATTCGCCGGTCGTACACCGGGCGCAGTAATCGCTTCGTCCAATACGCCTGCCGCCCGGCGCGGTCGGTCAAGATAAGAAACTTGTGGGCGTCGATGCCGGCCAGTGCCGTACCAGCGACCTGGTCTGCGTCCAGGTCGGCGGTGTCGATCAACTTCCGCGCCACCTTCGTCATGACCGGGTCGCTGTCGTCGAGAGACGAGGACAGGTTGGTGCGGAAGAAGGAGGGACAGATGACCGAAACGTGCACACCGTGGGGTGCGAGTTCGTAGCGCAGGCTTTCGCTGAGAGCGACCACCGCCGCCTTGGTCGCGGTGTAGGACGCCATGGCTGGCGGATGGACCAGACCCGCCAGCGATGCTGTGTTGACCACGTGCCCGCTGCCGGCCGCCTTGAACATTGATGCGAATGTCCGGCACCCGTTCGCGACGCCGAGGACGTTGATGTTCATCACGCGGTGCCATTCGTCGTGGGGCACGAAGTCGATGCGCCCACCCGTTGCCACGCCGGCGTTGTTGATCAGAACGTCCAGACCGCCCATCGTGTCGAGCACCCACTGCCGTGCGCGGTCCCAGTCCTGCGGGGAGGTGACGTCGAGGCGCTGATAGGACGCGCCATCGGGGACGGGGTGATTATCGGCCAGGTCGGTGACAAGGACATGATCGCCTCGGGCGGTCAGGCGGCGGACCAGTGCTGCCCCGAAGCCGGACGCTGCGCCGGTGACCAGTATTCGCTGTGTCATCGCGATGCTCTGTACTTGCCGAGCTCCACCCGGGAGACCATGTCGAGGTGGACTTCGTCGGGACCGTCGGCGAGGCGAATTGCTCGCGCAGTCGCCCACGCCGCCGACAAGGGGAGGTCGTCGGATACCCCGGCGCCGCCGTGCATCTGCATCGCGAAGTCGATCACGTCCTGAGCCATGCTCGGGACGTGCGCTTTGATCTGACTGATTTCACTGAGCGCTCCGACCGCGCCGACGGTGTCGAGTTTCCAGGCGGCGTGGAGCACAAGCAAGCGTGCGGAGTCGATCGCGATGCGGGCCTTGGCGATCCGTTCGCGGTTCCCGCCGAGACGTGCAAGTGGCTTGCCGAACGCCGTGCGGTCGAGGCTACGTTGGCAGGTCGCCTCCAACGCGGCCTCGGCGAGCCCGATCAGGCGCATGCAGTGGTGTACCCGGCCGGGCCCGAGCCGGCCCTGAGCGATCTCGAAGGCACGGCCGGGACCAAGGATGATGTGCGAGGCAGGTACCCGCACGTCGGTGAAGGAGACTTCCCCATGCCCGAACGGTTCGTCGTAGCGTCCCAGCGCCGGGAGCATCCGCTCGACCTTCACACCGGTGGTGTCACGGGGAACGAGGACCATGGTGTGCCGTTGATGCTTGGCAGCGTCCGGGTAGGTCAAACCCATGAACAAGATGACCGCGCAGTCGGGGTGACCGATGCCGGTGGTCCACCATTTGCGGCCATTGAGCACCACCTCGTCACCGTCGATGTCGGCGGTCGCGGCCATGTTCGTGGCATCGGAGGAAGCCACATCCGGTTCGGTCATGGCGAACGCCGATCTGATGCTGCCATCGAGCAGCGGCTCGAGCCACCGATCGCGTTGAGTCTGATCGCCGTACTGCAGCAGCACTTCCATGTTTCCCGAATCCGGCGCGTTGCAGTTGAACACGTGCGGGGCCAGAAACGAACGTCCGGTCAGTTCCGCGATCGCGGCGTAGTCGGTGTTGGTCAGACCTGCGCCGCCGTCGGTGCCGAATCGGGCGGCGTAGTCCCCGGCATGGGCGGCCGGAAGGAACAGATTCCACAGACCGGCTGTGCGCGCTTTCGCACGCAATTCGGCGATCAGGGGCAACGGTGTCCACGGATCACCTCCGTTGTCGCGCAGCGCGGCGACATCTCGGTGGTAGTGGTCCTCGAGGGGGGTGATCTCCCCGTCGAGGAAGCGACGTGTCCGCTCGATCAGATCGGCGGCGCGGGGGCTAGGAGCGAAGTCCATGGTGTCCTCGATGCTTGGTTTTGTTAGGGGAGGTGCGTGCTAGCGGTCATGCGGGACATGGGTCAGTGCCAGCGCTGATTCGTGCAGGCTGCCCAGAATCAATGTGCCGTCGTGCTCGACGACGCCGGTGACCATGGCGTAGTCGGTGCCCTCACGCTGGAGGTCGTGAACGACGGTGCCATCGAAGTCGATGCCCATGACCCAAGTAGTGCGTTCGGGTTGCGGTTTCACCCGGTCGGGCAGAGCCCACAGAAGCCGGCGCAACATGCCGGGTCGGGGTAACAGCGCATCGAGCAGCGGATTGCGCGGCGAGGCGAGGGTGACCCACACGAGTCCGTCGCTGCCCAGCGCGATGTTGTCCGGAAATCCGGGCAGATTGTCGATCAGTGTGTCTCGGGTGCCGGCCCGAGGTCCGGTGAGCCAGTAGCGGTTGAGCCGGTATTCGGCGGTCTCGGCGACGACGAGGCACGATCGGTCGGGAGCGAGGGCGACGCCGTTGGCGAAGTGCAGACCGTCGAGCAGGGTGACCACGTCACCGGTCGGTGCCAGGCTGAGCAGTCGGCCGGTGCCGGAATGCTCGATCAGGTCGCCCTTCCACTCGTCGAGTGACCACCGGCGGGAGGATGCAGTGAAGTAGATCAGTCCGTCATCGGGGTTGTCTACGACGTTGCTCGCAAAGGTCAGGGGCTTCCCGTCGACGGTGTCCACCAAGACCTCGGCGGGGCGGTCGGGATCGGTCAGGCGCAACAACCCCCGCTCGGCATCACAGATCAGCAGGGATCCGTCCGCGGCGATGTGCAGCCCCAGGGGGCGGCCACCGGTATTGGTGACCCGGCTGACCTGCCCGGACGCCGGGTCGATCCGCAGGACGTGACCGTCGGCGGTGCCGGTGTAGATCGACCCGTCCGCGGCCCTGACCACGTCCTCGGGTCCGGCAGCGGGGAGCTCGATCCGTCGCACCGAGGGCAGCAGCGGCGAGCTGCGCTTCCGGCGAGCACGCTCGGGTGCGGGCGAGGGAGTCCAGCGTTGCGGTTTCATGGGGAAGTCCTATGTATGTCGGGCGCGACACCGAGGATGGCGCTCGCGACGGTTGCCGGTGCTCCCAGGGGGGTGTGTGCCCGGCGTCGGGGAGGGTGGTGACGACAACACCGGGTACATCCGAATACACCTGCGCGGAGGAAGGATTCACCCGCAGGTCCTCGAGGCCGAAGAGTACGTGGACGGGAAGATCGAGTTTTCTGAGCCGGTCATCGAGCGTCTCGGCACGCAGATACGCGTCGATCGCGCCGTTCTGGCGGACAAACGCGGTCCTGCCGGTGTGGCGTAGCGCTGTCACGAACTCCTCCGGCACCGGTGTTCGAGGGGCGAAGGCAGTTGCCAGTCCCTGCCGCACCAACGAAGACGGCATCAGGCGCCAGACCACCGATCCGAGGACGGGCAGGGCAAGTATCCGTTCGGAGATGCCTCGGGCGCTGGTGCGGCTCTCCCATAGAGGCGGGGTGTTGATCAGGACCAGGCGCTGGACCAGACCTGGGTGGCGCGCTGCCCAGAGCGGTAGCCACCAGGCCGCCCATAGAGTGTCCGGCGACGACAACCGGCGACGAGACCTGCCCGGCGACCCGCTCGGCGATCCGATCGGCCTCCGCTTCGATAGTTCGGTCACCGACCAGAACCGGGGTGATCGCCGTATCTGTGTGCGCGGTGAGCTCGCGCACCACTTGCTTCCACACAATGGGGGACCCGCCGAGGCCACGGATGAGGGCCGGCGCGCTCATCGCGCGGCTCGCCCGTCGCGGATCTCCTGCTCGATGAGCGGAACGTTGACCGCGGCGCGCGGCTTGAGGATCCGGTCCCACAGTGCGCCGGTGAAGACGCCGCGGACCTTGTCCACGGCGGCGAGGGCCCGGGGAACATAGATCTTCCGCCGACGTTCGGTAATGCCGCCGGCGAACGCGGCGGCACAGTCCTCGACGTCGGTGACGGCACTGAACGGCCACGGCAGCTGACTGATACTGCGGTTGACCGACTCGATCTGGCGCTGCGCGGCGAACATCGGGGTTCGGATCCACGCGGGATGAGCCACTCCCACATCGACGCCCTTGTGTGCGACCTCTAGGCGAAGGGCGCCGGCGAAAGCTTCCACCCCAGCCTTGGACGCAGCGTAGGAGGAGCCGCCGGGGACGTTCTTCAGAGCCGCTGCCGAGGACACGAGCAGGTAGTAACCGCGGCTGGCCGTGACGTGGGGGAGGGTTGCGTGCACAGTGCGGATCACACCGGTCAGGTTGACCTCGATCGTGCGGGCGAGGCTCTCTACATCGCTGATCGCGACGGTTCCGGCCGCGGCGATGCCGGCGTTGGCCACCACCACGTCCAGACCGCCCAGCTCGGCGATTACCAGTTCGACCGCGCGCTGCAGTGATTCGGTGCTGCTCACGTCCGCGTCCACACCAAGATGGTGTCCGTGTGCCGGAGGCGGATAGCTGTTGGCGGTGGCCTTTGCCGCTGCCGCGTCTCGATCGAGCAAGGCCACTCGTGCTCCCCTCTCGGCGAGCTGGCGACCGGTTTCGGCACCGATTCCCGACGCACCGCCGGTGATCAGAACAATCGATCCTGCTAAGTTCACGCCGCGAATTCCCAACTCTTGTGGGGGTGTAGGTGGTCCTCGGGCCGGAACCGGAGAGCTTTCAGGCGGAAGGTGGCGGTACTGCCGGGCCACAGATTGCTCTTGCGACCGGTCGCGTCGAGATACCAGCTCGAGCATCCGCCAGAAGTCCAGACGCTGCCCTCGGCCAGTTTGTCGACCAGCGCTCCGAACCTGCTCTGCGACTCGGGAGTTGGTTCGATCTCCGCAAGTCCGTGATCGAGGCTGTAACGCACCGCCCCGACGATGTAATTCGGGCGAGCTTCGACTGTCTCCATCACGTGCCTCTCCAGTTCTTGAATACGGGCGGCCTCCGCGCCCTTGTGCATATGCAAGTGTCACCCCGCGCATGCGGGGGCGTGAATAGGCGCATGACCCGTGAACGCGCCACTGCGTTGTGCACGCGCATAGAATGCGAGGAGGGAGAAAGGCGATCGCGCAATGTCGGACGGCAAGTACCAACACCAGGTCCATCTCGAACCGCACAAACGGCAGATTGCGACGCAGATTGCGACGATGATTTCTGAGGTCGACCCGGAACTCAACGAGATTGCTGCGGACCTCACGCGCTTGTACCGCGACAGCATCCCCGTCTACGACCGAGTCAACAGGGACACGATCGAGCAGAACACCCGCGCCGTTCTGTCCATGGTCGTCGCGCAGTTACACAGCGACTCGGCCCATACCAGCCTCGACGAACTGGCCGCGCTCGCTCGAACCTGGGCGGATCAACAGATACCTCTCGAACTCGTTGCGCACAGCATCCAACTCGGAGCCCGCAGGATTTTCGGTGTGATCCGGGAGCGAGCTACAACCCAGGCCCTGCCGGCGACCACAATCGACGAGATGCAGGACCTCACCTGGGAGTGGGCAACCGCGTACGCGGCCGCCGTGCACACGGTGCTGCAGGAGCGGGCTGTTGCCGGCGCGACTCGACGCGCAGATTTCCTGCGTCGCCTCGTCGACGGTGGCCTCTCTCCAACTGCCTTGACGATGGAGGCGCGCAATCACCATGTGAACCTGCATCACAGCTACCTCGTCGCGTGCACCGCCTGGGACGAGACAGCTGCCACGTCGGACCTGCTGGCCGCCCTGCGTGCCCGGTGTTCGACGCCCGACCTACCCGTGATCGACGCAGTCCTCGACATGCACTTGGTTGCGTTGCTGCCTCGCACTGCCGACGGTCTGCTGCGCTCCGGACCTGTCGGCCTGGGGCCTGCGGCGCTGCCGGCGGACGTGCCGTCGTCTTATCAACACGCCCGACGTGCCCTCGAGATCGCCACCCGATACGGCCGGAACGGTCTGGTCGACCTGGCATCCCTGGGTCCACTGCCGTTGCTCGGGCTCGGTGACGATGCCGCCAGTATGCTCGCCGAGCAACATCTCGCCCCGCTGCTCGATAGTGGGGCCGCCGGACAGGAAATCGCCACCACCGTCGCGACGTTCCTCGACTGCGACCGTCGAGTCGACGACACCGCCACCAAGTTGTACATCCACCGCAACACCGTCCGAAATCGCCTCACTCGATTCGGTGAACTCACCGGACTGGACATCGACCGCACCGACGATCTGGTCCTGGCCTGGTGGCTACTGAACCGCGACCGCGCCGCCGCCGCGCAGTGACACATCGGGTCCGTTGGGCACTCAGGACGGAAGTATCGGGACCGGCACCTGCCGAAGGTGCTTTGTGGCCTCGCGCACGGCGACGAACCCGACAGCATCGAATTACGGATCCGCCGCGCCGAAGCCGCCGGCCTGCCACTCACCCTCTGGTGATTCTCAGTGCAGCGCACAGCACCGCGTGCACGCACACGGCTGATGCGCCGAGGGTGTTCGGGACTCGACGCCCCGAACGTCCTCAACCCTCTCCCGGGAGCACGGCTAGGGGATGTCGATGTCCTCGGGGCGCAGCTCGCCGCTGATCACCTTCTCCACATTCGAGAGCGTGTGCCCGTTCTCGGTGAGCATCCAGGCGCGAGACTCACTGGCCGCCGTCGCTGCGGCGGCCGCGATCTTCTTCTTCGCCTCGTACGTCGCCCAGGTCTTCTCACCCATCAACTCCGGCAGCAGATCGGACGAGTGGAACTCCGACAACTGGTGCGGTGCAAGCGCGACCATCATCGCCGTCCACGTGGCCGCGTTCTTCGGGGGCTTGGTCGCCGACAACATCTCGCGGATGAACTCGCGCCTGACGTCGGTCGCGGCCTCTGCCAACTGGTTCAGCTCCCGTACCCGGCGACGCTGCACCCGCTTGGCCTCCTCAGCCTCCAGGAGTGCGGCCTCGCGCGCTTCCTCGTCCTCCGGCAACGGGTTGGTCGGGTTGAACCCGGCGAGTTGGATCGCCCGGTTGAACTGGTAGCGGCCGCCGTTGACCGGAACCAGGCCGGTCTCCTCGGCACGCAGTACGTCGAGGAAGTAGAACTGCGGCACATACACGTCGCGTTCCTCGACTGAGTTGGCGTGCAGTAGTTCTTCCTCGGGTTCGACGTCCGGGTCGTCGAAGGTGTCCCAGTCGATGTCGCCCTCTTCGACCGGTTCTCCGGATTCGATGTCGGCGTACATCGTGTCGGTGCGCACCCACACGCCCCACAGGTCCGGTCGTCGCCGCGGCGGGCGCACACCGCCGGGTTCAAGGTCATCGAACTCCATGCCGCTCACGGTTACTTGCTCCACCAATTTCTCGCCGGAGAGCAATACCCGAATAGACGAATACGGTGGCCCCTTCGACTATCGGATACGACTGGTGCTCGAGGTCGTCGACGCCGTACGCGAGAGTTGGCCCGCCACACTCCCCTTGTTCGGTCGACTCTCCGCAACCGACTGGACAGGTGAGGAGAGAGGGATCGATTCGACGTCCTGGACGCGGAACAGTCGGTCCTGCTCGCCGACCGGCTACGCGAGCGTGGTGTCGACCTGATCGATGTGTCCACTGGCGGCAACTCCCCGGACGCGCGGATCCCCGTCGGACCCGGTATCAGGTGCCGTTCGCCGGCCGCATCCAACAGGAGGCCGGGATCCCCACCGCAGCAGTGGGAATGATCACCGAGCCTCGTCAAGCCGAACAGATCCTTACCTCGGGAGATGCGTCCGCAGTATTTAATGCGCGGGAAATGCTGCGCGATCCCTACTGGCCGCGGCGCGCAGCACGCACTCTGGGAGCCGATATTCATCCCGCGCCCGCGCCCTACCATCGGGCATTCTGACTCGAAAGTCCTGGCACGCGCGGCGACGACGACGGATGACTCACGTCGGTGGGTGCCCGCAGCGCATCGAAGCTACCCACCTCAGATCCTTCCCACTTTATCGATCGTTCGGTAAGCTAGGTGGTGAGATAGACCTCTCACAGTCGGACCCCGATCCGCACGCGCCTGGTCTCCCGCTCGAGCCAGCCGCACCCGACCAGCTCGTCGATCAGCCGCGACGCGGTGGACAGATGCAAACCCGATCTCCGGGCTATATCGGACACTGTCAGCAGGGAATCATCCGACTGGAACGACTCCACGATCCGCACCGCCCGGGCCAGAACCGACTCACCGGTGTGCACACGCGCCATGCCCACAGTGTGCACCGAGAAGCAGTCAGCGGCAGAAACTGCACCACACCCGCCAGGTCCGCGAGATAGGTTGAATCTGCACAACTCATACGGCATCGAGGGGGGTCGCAGACCATGCGCAGTCACCGTTCCTACTGTCTGGCCGCAATGCTGGTCCTGGTGCTGTGCACCGGGATTCTCACCGCCTGCACCTCCACCTCGGCACCGTCCACGCCCACCAGCGCGCAACCGCCGGCCGGGCCGCAGCTCACCGTGGTACCCGCCGATGGGGCCGCCGCGGTCAACCCGCTCGATCCGGTGTCGGTCGAAGCCGAGGGCGGCACCCTCGAGTCGGTGACGATGACCAACGACGAGGGCCGGGTCGTCGACGGCATCTTCACCCCGGACCGCGTGTCCTGGAAACCGGGTGTGCCCCTCGGCTACGGCAAGACCTACACCCTGGTGGTCGCCGCCGTGAGCGAAGCGGGCGGCCGCACCGATCGGGCCAGCACGTTTTCCACCGTGCGGCCTGGCAATCAGACAAAACCCTCCTTCGTCACCACGGGCGGCAACCTCCTCACGGACGGCGGCACCTTCGGCGTCGGGATCGTGGTCGTCACGCATTTCGACGAGCCGATCACCGACCGCGCAGCCGCCGAAAGGGCACTGAGCGTCGAAACGACGCCGCCGGTCACCGGCTCCTGGTACTGGGCGGACGATCAGAATGTGCACTGGCGCCCGCAGAACTACTACACACCTGGCACCGAAGTCACCGTCCGCGCGAACGTCTACGGGATACCCCTGGGCGAGGGCCTGTTCGGCCAAGAGGACGCGACGACCTCCTTCACCATCGGAGACGCCCACATATCTGTTGCCGACGACACCACCAAGCAGATCACGGTGACCGACAACGGCGAGGTGGTCCGCACCATGCCGACGTCGATGGGCATGGGCGGAAGCGAAGTCGTCGGCGGGCAGACCCTCACGTTCTGGACCCAACCGGGCATCTACACGGTGATCGACAAGGCCAACCCGGTGGTGATGGACTCTTCCACCTACGGGCTCCCGGTCAACTCCCGCCTCGGCTACAAAGAGACGATCAACTTCGCCACCCGTATCAGCAACGACGGCATCTACCTCCACGAACTCGCGGACACCCTCTGGGCTCAGGGCAACACCAACGTCTCGCACGGATGCCTGAACCTCAGCCCCGAGAACGCCCGCTGGTTCTACGACTTCTCCCGCCCCGGCGACATCGTCGAGGTTCGCAACACCGGAGGCGCCCCCCTCGAGCTGTGGCAGAACGGTGACTGGAGTGTCCCCTGGGATCAGTGGCTGGCAGGCAGTTCGCTGCGCTGACCAATCGCCTATCGGCAGCGCCAGTCGCTTGGACAGCGACTACTCGCTGCCCCTTGACGGTGCCGGGCGGCTTCCTGGGTGGCCGCCGTCGTCTAATCGAGCGGCTCGATCCGGAAGACGGCACACCGCGGAGCGGCAGCCTCGAACGCCTCCGGCGAAGAATTCTCGACCGTTCCGGCCTTCAGGAACATCGAGACCCCGTGAGGCATCTTGGCCGGGAATTCCCGCAAGATCGGTCCCCGCTCGGACACCGGCAGGGCGACGAGCCGCACTTGCTCGCTGCGACGGCCGCGGGTCAACGTTCCACGGCCTGCCGCCTCCGCATTCTTCGCCCAATCCGACCGGGCGTATCCGGCGACGACGTAACGCGAGCCGCCAACCTCGTACGGTGACACGGGTGTCGACCGCGGTGTACCGGTCTTCCTGCCGGGAACCGTGAGCGTCTGCATGGGCATGGCTACCCCCAGGCGATGCAGACCCATGATCGCTTTGTTGACCCACGGCAGGTACCACGGGGGCGTCACGGTGTCGGGTGAGCGTTTCATCTCGTTTCATCACCTCCACTGATGGGTACCACGCCGCCATAGAAAAAAACTGGACGGTTTGGTACTCGCAAGTAGCGCGGAATCAATCGTAACCTGCACGGCGCAATGCATTTCCACAGGCGAGGTCGTCAGTTCGACAGCGACCGTTAGCGAAGGAAGATTCCATGGGCATGCGCGACACGGTCAACGGCGCGATCGAAGTTACGCGCCTCACATTCGACGCCGTCGCCGCCGTCGTATCCATGGTTGTCGCCATTCCTGTCGCGTTCGCCATCGGCGAGGCAACCACCATGGCGCGCGCCGCACGCGGCGATATCACTCCCACCACAACCGATGGGACGATCAGCCGCAGAACTCGCCTGTCCAGCACTCCTCATCTCGCCCCACTTCCGCTCGATCACCGAGACGACGCATACCTCGGAAGCTGACCGACGACGCGTCTCCTCGAGGCTCGACGAGCCGAACCTCGCTTGTCGGCATAACGCGGAAGGTGACATTTTCCTCAACGTCGTGTTTCTCGCAGGCGGCCTGCACAGTATGTGTTATTGATATGGCGGTCGTTTCCAGGTTGACCGCTGCATGACCGTCTGATCGCGG
This sequence comes from Rhodococcus tibetensis, assembly GCF_024438035.1. Taxonomy (GTDB): domain Bacteria; phylum Actinomycetota; class Actinomycetes; order Mycobacteriales; family Mycobacteriaceae; genus Rhodococcus_F; species Rhodococcus_F tibetensis. Next base: position 83,758 of record NZ_JANFQF010000022.1, on the reverse strand, counting down.
TCCAGGCAAGCGAGAACGTAGATGCTCGATGCCGACTAACCTGGGGTTTGGAGCACTACGTGCGTAAGGAACCGATCCCGTACGATCGCCACTCCCATCGCCGGAATCGTAATCTTCACGTCCGCAACGGCTTGCAACCCTTGAGCGTTCCCAACCGATAGTGCTTGCCTTCTGTGTGAGGACGATCACTATCGACAGGAGTCAGGGATGAGCATCAACGGCAAAGTCGCTCTGATCACGGGAGCGGGCCAGGGTATCGGGCGGGCAATCGCGTTGCGTTTGGCAGCGGACGGCGCAGACATCGCGCTCGTCGATGTCAACGGTGACCGTGCGCACGCGGTGGCCGACGAAGTCCGGGCCGTGGGTTCGAAGGCAATCTCTCTGGTTGCCGACGTGACCGACCGAAGTCAGGTCCAGTCCGCCGTCGATCAGGCGGAGCACGAACTCGACGGCTTCGACATCATCGTCAACAACGCGGGAATCGCCCAGGTGAATCCCCTCGCGGACGTAAGGCCCGAGGAAGTGTCGCGGATTCTGGCGGTCAACGTCGAGGGCGTGTTGTGGGGTATTCAGGTCGCGGCAGCCAAGTTTCGGGCACGAGGACACGGCGGGAAAATCATCAACGCGTCGTCGATCGCCGGTCATGAGGGCTTCGCGATGCTCGGTGTCTACTCGGCAACCAAGTTCGCGGTCCGCGGGCTGACACAGGCGGCGGCCAAGGAGTATGCATCCGAGGGCATCACCGTCAACGCCTACTGTCCCGGTGTGGTCGGCACCGACATGTGGGTCACCATCGACGAACGGTTCGCGGCCCTCACCGGCGCGCCGAAGGGTGCGACGTTCGACAAATTCGTCGGGGGCATCGCTCTCGGCCGTGCGCAGACCCCGGAGGACGTCGCGGCATACGTATCCTATTTGGCTGGACCGGATTCCGACTACATGACCGGTCAAGCGGGACTGATCGACGGCGGCCTGGTGTACCGGTAGGTGAGGACCCCTGTGATGCTCCTCATCGGAGCATCACAGGGGGGTGCGGGCCCGGACTATTGCCGGCGACACCGAATGCGGCAACAGTCGGGTGGGGTCGCCCGGGAGGCGTACTTCCAGCGCTGCGGCTTCATCGAACCGGTAAGGCTGTCCCAGCACGACTCCGGAGAAGTGCCTACGTAGACGCGACATCTCGGCTCGCACCGTCATCGCGCGACCGCTGTCGCCGAACAGGTCATCCGCCAACTGGGCGGCAGTGCGGCCGTCGCGGCTCCGGGCAAGGAGGAAGAGGATCTCCGCATGCCGTGGTGTCGGCTCGTGCACCCAAGCCCCGGAAGGGCTGTGCACGTGAACGATCGGATGTTGCGGCCGGGTGAGATCGAGCCGCACGAGCGTCCGCGGGGTGGTCTCGTGGTCTGAGTTCCCGAGCGGGCGCACCAACCACCCACCGGGGAGCGGTTCCACGTCACACGAGCCGAGCTCGGGCATCCACGCACGGCCCGGGGTCATGTCGTCGGGCAACAGCAGTCGCGGACGAAACGGCGACGACTCGATCGCCGCCGTCCACCCGTCACTGTCGACTGCCAACGCTGGACCTGGCATTCGTGACAGCATCGGCGCCGCTACAGCCCGCAGCCGGTCGAGGTGCTCCCGGTGCGTCTCCCGCAGGTGCGATTCGGCGAGGCGCGCGACCGCGTCGACGAGGGCGAGCGTGGCTGGGTGCACGGTGCCGACTGGACCGCTGACGTCGACGACACCGAGGACGCGACCGGTCCGGGGATCGCGGATCGGGGCTCCGGCGCAGGTCCACGCGTGGTGGCTGCGCACGTAGTGCTCGGCCGAGAAGATCTGTACGGGTCGGCGCGATGCGAGCGCGGTGCCGATCCCGTTGGTGCCGACGCTTTCCTCTGCCCAGGTGGCGCCCTCTACGAAGCCGAGGCGATCGGCCCGGCCGAGTGCCATTGTGGATCCTCTGCGCCACAACACTGTTCCATGATGGTCGGTGACGACGAGGATGTTGTCGCCGCCGTCGACCACTGCGTCCAGCCCGTGAACGAGCTGGACGAGCACGTCATCGAGCCCGGACTCGCGGCGGCGCGTATCCAGTCTCGACGGCGTCATTCTCAGGGTCGGTGGCGCCGACTCGGGGTCGATGCCCAGCTTCCTCAGCCGGCGCCATGAATCGTCCACCACCGCGCGGGGCCGTGCCGGTGACTTGTCCCCGGACATCGTGGCCTCGTATACGGCCGACAGGATCCGCGCATAACCTGCCGGATCCTCCCCCGCACCGACCGCCGGTTCGGGGGCCTGGCGTCGTCGAGGCGCGCCACGTCGCGTGGAGGTCACTGCGAGGGGTCCACGAGCACCTTCATCTTGGTGCCTGCGTGTAGGGCTTCGAATCCGTCTTCGACCACGCTGTCGAGTGCGATGGCGCTGACCCACCCCGTGGGGTCGTACTTGCCTTCCGCCATCAGGGCGATGACCGCCTCGCAGTCTGCAGACGTGTAACACAGTGAGCCCTGGATGCGAGACTCGTTCATCACCAGATTCAACAGTGGTGTCTCGAGCGGCTTCTCGTAGATTGCGACGCTGACCATCGGCTTGCGGGCACCCACGCACGCAAGGGCGGTTTCGACGGACGGCTGCACACCCGCGGCGTCGTAGACGGCGTCGGCTCCCCGGCCATCGGTGGCGTCGCGGACATATTCCGGAACATCCACGACGGTGGGGTCGAGCGTCTTCGCGCCCAGCGCCTCGACGGCGGCGCGCCGGGTCGGTGACGGTTCGACGACGAGGACGTCGTCGAGCCCCTTACCGCGCAACGCGAACCACAGACCGATGCCGATCGGTCCGGCACCAAAGACCATCGCGGTATCACCCGGACGGACGTCGCCCAGGGTCGCTGCGTGATAGGCGACGGACATCGGTTCGACGAGCGCGCCGAGTTCGAGCGAGACGTTGTCCGGCAACTGATGGACCATGTCGGCCGGCACCACCGTGTACTCGGCCATTCCGCCGTCCGACATCAGGCCGTGGAATCCGATCTGCTGGCAGATGTTGTAGTTCCCGGCCACACACGGAGCGCAGTGCCCGCAGCGGTAGATCGGCTCGATCGCAACCCGGTCGCCCACGGACGTACCGGTTACACCCTTACCGACCTCCGTCACCGTGCCCGAGAATTCGTGCCCGAGGACCAACGGCATCTGCTGTCCGGTCAGTGCGTGCGGTTCGGTGGGGATGAAGATCGGCCCTGCGTAGTACTCGTGCAGGTCGGTTCCACAAATTCCGTTGAAGCCGACCTTTACCTTCACCTGCCCCGGCCCCACCTGGGGTTCGGGCACATCGGCGATCTCCACTTTGTTCGGGCCGTAGTACACAGCTGCGCGCATCGTTCGCTCCCGTCGTTCCGGCACCCTGCCGGTATGCACTGAGTTGTATGTGACCTGCCCCACAGTCCGGAAGGGTTGCAGCGCGTTGCAGCGGCTACACCTTGCAACCCTGCCGCGACTTTGTGATCCAGCTCATAGTTGGCGCAACCTTGCCCCGCATCTCCCGACGAAGGAGCCCGACAATGACAGCAACCCTGAGCCCGTCGCGAACGAGCGCGCCGGCGGATCGATCCCGGTCCTGGGTGGTTTTCGGCCTGGCCAACCTGGCCGTGGTCGCAACCACGGCCCTCGCCACCTGGTATCTGCTTGCGGATCCGCAGATCAGCCCTTGGAACTTCTACCCCCTCCCCTTCAACGCGGCACTGTTCTGGGCAATCCTGTTCGTTGTCTACATTGGCTTCAACTGCGAGTTCGCCGGCTTCGACCGATTAGGTCAACCCGCCCGAGGGCTCGCCATCCTCGGCACGACGGCAGCGTTCGCGGTTGCCGTCACATGGCTCCTCGCGAATGGCCTCGGCCGGCTGTATCCCGACTTCGCCGCTGACCGCGCCGACGGGCTGGGGTACTTCGCCGGCGCCCTGTTCGTGTTGTTCGGCTTCGGGACGTGGGTGATGGCTGTCCTGAATTGGAAGCACTGGCCGTGGACCGTGCTCGGGCTGCGACAGCCACTGATCGGACTGTGCGAGATCGCATTCATCGCCGTGCCGACGCTGGCGTTGTATCTAGTTCTCGGATTGCCGTCCGTGTCGCTGACGGCGACGGACCCGCTGATGCCGGTCGACACGGTCCTCGGATGGTTCTATTCGATCGTCGTCTCTGTGATCCTGACGGGACAGACGCTCGACAATTGGCCGTGGCGGATCTTCGGCGGCGACCGGAACCCGCGAGCGGTGGCCATCGCCTCGACGGTCGGCAACGTCGTTCTCGGGACCACGATCTACTTCGTGATGATTCCTCTGGTCGAAGCTCTCGTCGGCAGTGCGGCCACGGCCGAGTTGGGCGGTGTCATCCACCAGTTCCCGGCGCAGCTCGGGGTGTGCTGGGCCTTCTGGATGATCTTCTGGGCCAACGCGTTCGGTAACCGGCCGACCCGTTTCGCCGACGGCGTGAACTTGCTGCTGCGGGCAGCGCTGACGTTCGGATTCGCAATCGTCACGTTCCTCGTCTACTACCGGCTCGCCGCCGAACACATCCTCCACGAACCCGTGGTCGCCGGTGACCTACACGGCAACGCACTCGGATTTCTCGACTGGCTGGTGCTGTGGACCCTGTTCTACGTCGTCGGGTTCCAATCCTTCGGTCTGCGGCGGTGGGCGCCCGCCGGGGCCGGGTCGTGATTGCAACACGCTGCAACGCTGGTGTCCCCGCCCCGAACAGAGTGTGCTGTGAGTCACAACAGAGAGAAGGAGAGGTCCATGACACAGACTGTCCAGCCGCCCGCGGTCCAGACATTCTCGACGCCCCAGGAACGGGTCGACCTGTGGCTGGCTGATTTCGAAGCGGCTCTCGCTGCGCGGGACATCGACCGCGCTGCGGGCATGTTCGCGGTCGACAGCTTTTGGCGGGATCTGGTGGCATTCACCTGGAACCTCGAGACGGTCGAGGGACGCGACGGCGTTGCCGCAATGCTGCAGGCACGACTCGACGACACCGAGCCGAGAAACTTCCGCACCAGCGAGACCCCGGAAGAGGCCGACGGAGTCACCTCCGCATGGATCACGTTCGAGACCGCCACGAGCCGCGGAAAGGGCCACCTGCGGCTCAAGGGTGACGAGGCATGGACGTTGCTCACCACCATGCAGGAACTGAAGGGACACGAGGAGCCCCGAGGGACGAATCGCGTGAAGGGCGCAGTCCACGGGTCCGGCGGGGACACCCTCAGCTGGGCCGAAAAGCGGGAACTCGAGGAAAGGGAACTCGGCTACACGCAGCAGCCCTACGTGCTGATCATCGGTGGTGGCCAGGGCGGCATCGCGCTCGGTGCCCGCATGCGTCAACTGGGTGTGCCGGCCATCGTGGTCGACAAGAACGAGCGTCCCGGCGACCAGTGGCGCAACCGGTACAAGTCGCTGTGCCTGCACGACCCCGTCTGGTATGACCACCTACCGTACATGCCGTTCCCCGACAACTGGCCGGTGTTCGCCCCGAAGGACAAGATCGGCGACTGGCTCGAGATGTACACGAAGGTGATGGAGATCCCGTACTGGGCGTCCACCACCTGCACCTCCGCCGCGTTCGACGAAGAGACCAAGGAATGGACGGTCGTCCTCGATCGCGCCGGTGAGGAGGTCGTCCTCCACCCGAAACAGTTGGTGCTCGCCACCGGCATGTCCGGCAAACCCAGTGTTCCGTCGTTCCCGGGCCAGGACATCTTCGAGGGCGAACAGCACCACTCGAGTCAGCACCCGGGTCCGGACGCCTACGCGGGCAAGCGCGTCGTCGTCGTGGGCGCCAACAACTCGGCCCACGACATCTGTAAAGCACTCTACGAGAACGGCGCCGACGTCACCATGCTGCAGCGCTCGTCCACGCACATCGTGAAGTCGGAGTCGCTCATGGACCTCGGCCTCGGCGACCTCTACTCGGAGCGGGCACTCGCGGCGGGCATGACGACGGAGAAGGCCGACCTCACGTTCGCGTCCTTGCCGTACAAGATCATGCACGAATTCCAGATCCCGATCTATCAGAAGATCGCCGAACGTGACAAGGAGTTCTACGACCGGCTCGAAAAGGCCGGATTCAAGCTCGATTTCGGTGACGACGGCTCCGGGCTGTTCATGAAATACCTGCGCCGAGGCTCCGGCTACTACATCGACGTCGGCGCCTCCGAACTCGTCGCCGACGGCAGCATCCACCTCGCGTCCGGACAGGTCGATCGACTCACCGAGACCGCCGTGGTCCTCACCGACGGAACGGAACTGCCTGCCGACCTGGTCGTCTACGCCACCGGTTACGGATCCATGAACGGGTGGGCCGCCGACCTCATGGGCCAGGAAGTGGCCGACAAGGTCGGCAAGTGCTGGGGCCTCGGCTCCGACACCACCAAGGATCCCGGCCCGTGGGAAGGTGAACAGCGCAACATGTGGAAGCCGACACAGCAGGAAGCGTTGTGGTTCCACGGCGGCAACCTGCACCAGTCGCGGCACTACTCCCTGTATCTGGCCCTCCAGATCAAGGCGCGGTACGAGAAGATCCCGACCCCGGTCTACGGACTGCAGGAAGTGCACCACCTCGCTTGATCCGCCTCCGAGAAGGATGGGCGCCCCGCACGACATTGGTGCGGGGCGCCCGACTGCCCATCAGGCGCATGACCAACCAGTCCCCGACCGAACTACCGGAGAGTTGCCGTGCCGATACTCCACGCCCTCGTCGCATGTTTCGCCTTCCTCACCGGACGATGGCTGTTCGCACCGATCAGAAAGCCGGCTGCCATCCTTGCCCAGACACGCACGGTGATGCGGTCGGCTGCTCTCGCCACGCCCAGTCGGGGACGCCGACCAGACAAGGCGCCTGCCCCCGACTGGCAGACGCCTTGGGTCGATATAGGCCCTGAGTAAGCACTGTTCGCTGGCTGACGGGACCGTGGCTGCCTTTGCCTCCTAAACGTGAACTTACGCGGGTCCGGTCATCTCTGGTTGGCGGCCGCCGGAGTGATGTCGACCAGTGAGGTGTAAGCCACGATGTTGGACAGGTAGCTACGGGCGTGCGGGTCGAATTCCCCTCCGCAGGTGACCAGTTGCAGAGTCTGGTTGCCGTGTGAGCCGTAGACCTGCTCGGCCGGGAATTCCGTCTTCGGATACGTCTCCACCTTGGTAACAGAGAAGTGGGCGATGTTGCCGTCGGTCAAGCTCACCTCGACCGTGTCTCCTGCCTCCAGGTTCTTCAATCCATGGAACACCGCCGGCCCCTCGTGTGAGTCGACATGCCCCAGGATCACGGCCGAACCCAGTTGCCCCGGAGCGGGCCCGAACTTGTACCACCCCGGCTTGTCGAAATCGGTGGGCACTTCCACTGTTTCGTCGGGATTGAGGCCGAGGGTGATGAGGGATTCGTCCACCCCCAACTCGGGGATCCGCAGTGCGACCGGCGCCGGGCCGGACACCCCCTCAGAGGGCGCAGTATCGGTCACCGTTGGCGGTGTCAGCTGCGAATCACCCGAATCCTGATAACTGCGCAGGGCGAGGACAGCCGTCGCGATGAGCAGCAGGACTGCCGCCAACACCCACCAGCGTTTCGCCCTGCCCATCGTCCCCTCGGTTCCTGGCCACTCGGGGCCCGGGACGGACTCCGACCACTCGGAGTTCGGCTCGCTCATCGTTGCCTCCCGCGCAGTCGGGCACCCTGGCCTGCCGCTATGCCCGATCCGACTAGGGCCAGCCCTCCGAGGGCGCGGAGAAGCGCCTCATCACCGGGGGGCGGAATGGTGCCGCCGGCCCCTGTTTCCGGGGCCCCCTTGGGAATGATGTACCCGTTACCGCCAGGGCCACCCTTACCTCCCCCGCCGGGTCCACCCTGACCGGGGCCACCCTGCTCGCCAGGTCCACCCTGACCGGGTCCACCCTGCTCGCCAGGTCCACCCTGACCGGGTCCACCCTGCTCGCCAGGTCCACCCTGACCGGGTCCACCCTGCTCGCCAGGTCCACCCTGACCAGGTCCACCCTGCTCGCCAGGTCCACCCTGACCGGGGCCACCCTGCTCGCCAGGTCCACCGGGCGGCGCAGGAGGTGCGGGCGGAGCAGGCGGTCCGGGAGGAGCAGGAGGTCCGGGAGGAGCAGGAGGAGCCGGCGGTCCGGGAACACCGGGGATACCGGGAACACCGGGAACACCGGGAACACCGGGAACGCCGGGAATACCTCCGCCGGGGGGGATGGGGATCGGAATGGGAATCGGGATGGGAATCGGCACGACGGGGCCGTTGGTGATTGTGGTGGTGATCGGCGGCGTGGTCGTCGTGGTCGGCGGTGGCGTCGTTGTGGTCGTCGGCGGCGCCGTCGTTGTGGTCGTCGTCGTGGTCGGCGGCGGCGTCGTCGTGGACGTCGGCGGCGGCGTGGCACAGTTGGGCCGGGTGATGACGTTGTTGTCCAGGCTGACTTGGCCGTTGCGGGCCAGTACGCGTCCGTTCACGGTGGTGCCGGTCTGCACCGAGATCGAGGTCAACGCCATGATGGTTCCGACGAAAGTGGTGTTGGTGCCCAGAGTCGCCGAGCTACCCACCTGCCAGAACACGTTGCACGGTGAGGCCCCGTTGATCAGGGCGACCGTGCTGTTCGACGCGGTGATCAGCGTGGATCCCGCCTGGAAGATGAATACCGCATTGGGATCTCCCTGCGCATCCAGGGTGACTGTGCCGGTCAATCCCATCGGCCCAGCCGTGTTGTAGGTGCCGTCGACCAGAGTCAGGCCACCGAGGTCGGGGGGCGCCGCCGCGGTGGCCGGCCGGCCGGCAGCATCGTTGTAGGCCGTCGTCAGATCGGATTGAGCCTGGAGCGCAACGGCATCGGCGACGTGCTGCGTTCCGTTGATCACCGTTCCCGGCGGGAATCCTGTGACCGCGCTGCCTGGGCTGACCCCCAGGTCCCCGGAAACGGTCGTAGGGCCGGTGTTGGTGACCGTGGTGCCGGCCAGCACCGCGAAGGAGGCGGCTGTCCCCAGACCGACTGGAGGATGAGACGCGGACGCGACACCACCCGAGATCATAAGAGCCGTGGCGGTCGTAATTGCCGCCACCCCAACAAACCAGCGACGCGGAGAACGCGCCCAAAGCGAACTGTGGATCGATGTCACGAATTTTCCCCTCACCGTGGAGCGGTTGACGAGAGGAATCATTCGCAAATCACCCGGTATGTGTCAACGACCGGGACGGCGTGTCGGTTATTTGAATAATTTATTTCCGAATTTCCGGGTCTTCGCGGATGTAGAAACTATCAGCGGAGGACGACGCCCTTAACGGGCGAATGATTGCTTTTCACAAGGACAATGAACGTTCATCTCAGAAGGCGCACCCTGGGTCCGTAATGCCTGGCAGTGCGCCTTTACGACCTAGTCGGACGTGCAGTAAGTTTCGGCTTTTGGTCGGACGTTCAGTAAGTTCTCGTTTCAAGGTTGGTCGTTCGGAAAGCAAATTGCAATTTTGCTACCAAGCTACATTGCATGCCAAATCGTACCGGAGGTACGATAACTGGCGCCAAACCCTGATAGGGACCATGATTGCTTCTTTTGCTCAACCGAACTAAGTATCCCGAATCCGATTGCTTTCCTGATAACAACCTACATTGCCTTCACGCCTGCTATCTTTCTACCCGCAGGCTTCGGTTTCGGTCCATTCTGGTCGTAAATGTAGGCAACTAAGCTTCTAATACAACTCTCAACGTGCAAACCCGGATTCCTGAACACCTCATCGGTTCGTCAAGGAGATGAAGATGTCCAACGAGCACTCCATGGGAGCACCCGACACCGCGTTGCAGACCGCGACGCCCGATGGTGATAACAGTTCGCTCGTACCGAGGACTGCAACCGACTTCACCACACCGTCCGTGGGTGCGAAGAAACTCCCTCAATTCTCCGCCCGCGTAGACCCGGAGTTGCTGCGGCAGGTGAAGATCGAAGTAGCCACCCGGGGGACGACTTTGCAGGCGGCAACGGCCGAAGCCTTCAGACTGTGGCTGTCCTCGAAGTAACCCTCCCGACAGGGGACAGCGTGCAGGAGCCCACCGGTCCCGGTGATGAACAATGCGTGTAGGGCGTCTTACCCAATAGTGTCCAAAAGACCGGTGCACAATTCTGCATCTCGACATCTCGACATCTCGACATCTCGACATCTCCAGCGCTGGGCCGCCCACTGGCCGCCTACCGTCACGTGCACCCGACAGCTGAGTCGATGACCCTGACCGACGACTGCGGCCGTGCGGCATGTTGCATCGGACTTGGACCGGAATGGCTGGCAGGTGCATCCTCTGCGTCCCTCGCGTCGGCAGTGCAGAATGATCGCCGTAACACTGCCGTCGATTCTCCCGATCTTGTCGAAGTGGAGAAACGAGACTGCCCGAGAGGTGGAGTCGTTTCAGTCTCGTCTCCGGGAACCGTACGGAATGCGCGGCCGAGTCGTGTGTCAGGAAGGAGCTCATCGTGTACTCCTTCGCCGATCACTGTGCCGTTCCGGGAAGGGTACTAGCGCTCCCCAGCGCCGAGTCCCGGCTGGTCGGGCGCCTACGCGCGGCGGGAGTGCATGTGCAGATCGGTTCCGCCCTGCTCAGCCGAGCAGAACTGGTGCGGCTTGCCGACGTGGTGATAGTGGACGCGCGTTCACGAAATGTTGAGCAGCTCGACACAATTCGCGCCTTGCGTGCTTGCGGAGCGGGAACGGGGATCCTCGTCATCGACGAGTTCGCGAACGAGGAAATCCGGTGCTCCTACTTCGAGGCCGGCGCAGATGACGTAATGAGTTTCCCGGTCAACATCGACGAGGTCATCGCACGACTGCGCGCCCTCCTCCGACGACTGGGGCCGTCTCGTTCCTCGTCGAATTCACCCACCTTGTCAGGCATCGCCGTGAACACCGACAACGCAGTGCTCCAAGTGGGCACTACGCGCATTGCCCTGAGTAAGACAGAACTCGATGTGGTTGTTGTTCTCGCGAAAGATCCCGGCCTTGTCGTCCGTCGCGGGCACCTACTCCAGAAAGTGTGGGGGCTCCCAGCGGATTCCAAGTCGAACGTCCTCAACACATGCATCTATCTACTACGCCGCAAGCTCGAATCCCACGGGGCACCAGACGTCATCGAGACGGTGCGCGGTGTCGGTTTCAGACTGACACCCGAGTCCGATGATCGCCCGGTCGCGGCAGTGGTCGCCCACAGCTGCCACAACACCGCCGCTGACGGGCCTCGAGCAGCGTTCTCGCTGTCTGATACTGGATGAGTAAGCGAGCATCTGTAGACCACCCGACTTCACCACATCCGGCGCTCGCTCCTGCTGTGGCGTTCGTCAGCGAGTTCTCGCCGGAGGAGGTTCATCGCGGCGTGCTGAGTCAGCAGAACCGCCTCTGTCGAGGTGCCGAGCATCCGGGCCACTTGCTCTACCGACAACTGATGAGCGAGCCGCAGACGCAGCACCGTCCGGTACCGCCCGGGGAGTGCGTCCACGAGCGGCGACGGGCGCGTTGCGCTCTTGTCGTCGATGGTCACCAAGGCTCGCCTTTCGCTCTCGAAGTCGCTCCACTGTGCCGGGCTCGATGTCCCGCGGGGAAGGGACTGGCGTCCCGACCAGCCGGGATGTTTGCGCAAGCCGCTGCTACCTGGGCGCCTTACGAGAGGGCGTGAACGCTTGCCACCTTTTTCGCGCGGCCGGACTCAGGACAGGTGGTGAGGCTCCGGATCGGTCTTGTGCGTCCAGTCGGCACCCACTTCGTCTTGGTCGCCGGCTTGATCGGGGTCCTTCCCCTTCGCCCGGGCGAGCGAGATGACCACGGACTTCGAGGTCGGACAATTGCTGCCCAACGCCGTCGAGTCCAGTGGCACGAGTGGATTGGTCTCCGGATAGTAGGCGGCAGCGGAACCGCGCGGGGTGTCGTACTCGACGATGCGGAAGTTCCGCGCGCACCGGACCCGCTCGTCACCGTCCCAGCGCGTGAAGAGATCGACCATGTCGCCGTTGTCGAATCCGAGCGACGCGATGTCGTCGCGGTGCAGGAAGATCACGCGACGGCCACCCTCGATGCCCCGGTAGCGGTCGCTGTACCCATAGATGGTGGTGTTGAACTGGTCGTGACTACGCAGCGTCTGCAAGATCACGTGTCCCGGCGGCACCTGCACCACCTCGATCGGGGACACCGCGAACTCTGCTCGACCCGAGCGAGTTTCGAATGTCCGCGAATCACGCGGCGGATTCGGAAGGATGAAGCCGCCCGGCCGCCGGACGTTCACCTCGTACCCCTCGCACCCGGGCACGACGCGGGAGATGTGCATGCGGATGTTCGCGTAGTCGTCTCGCATCCCCTTCCAGTCGAGCCCGTAACGGTCACCGATGGTGGCCTCGGCGATGCGCGTCACAATGCCCACCTCCGACTCCAGGTGTGGACTGGCTGGATCCAACGGGCCCCGCGACGCGTGCACCGAGCATGTGGAATCCTCGACCGAAACGAACTGCGGCCCCGACGCTTGGACGTCCTTCTCGGTGCGCCCCTTCGTCGGCAGAATGAGCGCCGTCTCTCCGCACACCAGGTGGGAACGATTGATCTTGGTGGAGATGTGGACGGTCATGCGCGTCTTGCGGAGCGCGGCAGCGGTCACCTCGGTGTCCGGGGCGGCCTGGACGAAGTTGCCGCCCAATCCGAGGAAGAAGTGCGCCTTCCCGTCGCGCATAGCGCGGATCGAGTCGACGGTGTCGTACCCGTTCTCGCGCGGTGGATCGAAATGAAACTCCTTCTCGAGGGCATCGAGGAAATGTCCGGGCGGCCGCTCCCAGATACCCATCGTGCGGTCACCCTGCACGTTGGAGTGCCCCCGAACCGGAAACAAACCTGCACCGCGCTTCCCGATATTACCCTGCGCCAGTGCAAGATTGGTGATTTCTTTGATAATCGCCACTGAGTTGCGGTGCTGGGTGAGTCCCATCGCCCAGCAGAACACGGTGGCGTCGGAGTCCCGGAGCAACGTGGCGGCGTCGGTGATCTGCTCCCGGGACAGCCCCGTCGACTCGGTGACGACGTCCCAGTCGATCGCGGCGACATGCTGTTTCCACAGCTCGACGCCGATCGTGTGCTGGTCGATGAAGGCGTGATCCAGCGCGTCCCATTCGACGAGTAGGGAGCCGAAGGCCTGGAGAAGGGCGAGATCACCATTCAGCGCGATCGGGAGGTGCATGTCGGACAGGTCGGTGCCCGATCCCACCATGCCGCGTGGCGTCTGCGGGTTCTTGAAGTTGACGAGGCCGGCCTCGCGGAGCGGATTGATCGACAGGATCTTCGCGCCGTTCTGCTTGGCTTTCTCGAGCGCCGACAGCATGCGCGGATGATTGGTGCCCGGATTCTGCCCCTGCAACACAATCAATTTCGCGTTGTAGACGTCCTCCATCACGACACTCGCCTTGCCGATGCCGATAGATTCCTGGAGGGCGATGCTGGTGGATTCGTGGCACATGTTGGAACAGTCGGGCAGATTATTGGTGCCGAATGCGCGGACGAAGAGTTGGTACGCGAACGCCGCCTCGTTGGACGCCCGGCCGGACGTATAGAAAATGGCCTCGTCGGGGCTGCCCAGCGCATTCAACTGGTCGCCGATCAGCCCGAAGGCCTCGTCCCAGTCGACCGGTTCGTAATGCGTCGCCCCGGGCCGCTTCACCATGGGATGGGTGATCCGCCCCTGCTGCCCGAGCCAGTGTTCGCTGTGACTGTCGAGGTCGGCGATACTGTGCCGGGCGAAGAACTCCGGAGTGGCGCGGGACCGGGTCGCTTCCTCCGCGACTGCCTTCGCACCGTTCTCGCAGAATTCCGCTTTGTGCCGATGGCCCGGGTCGGGGTCCGGCCAGGCGCAGCTCATGCAGTCGAATCCCTCGGCCTGATTCAGGCGCAGCAGAGTCTCGGCTGTCCGCCTCACACCCATGTGTTCGAGGGAGCGTTTCATCGACACTGCGACGGCAGTGGGGCCGGCGGCATGATCTTCTTGCGGTCGAATCTCGAGGTCAGCCTCGTCGTGGTCGCGGCCCTCATCGTGGTGACGCATGGTCAGGCTCCCGTCAAACAGCTCATCCCTCCCCCCGACATCGTATTCGCGCTGCACGCCATCGGTGGGAAAAGCTCATCGTCAACGAAGCCTTGACGATTCTGATGCGTCAATCTAGCGTTGACGCATGGAAAAACTTCGGCTCGATGACCTCATCGACGGCATCCGCTCCGGATACCCCGATCAACCCCTCGAACAGTTGACGGCTGCGGTCTTGACCGCCGAGCACGTCAACGAAATCTCCGACCACCTGATCGGACACTTCGTCGATCAAGCGCGGCGTAGCGGTGCCTCGTGGACCGAGATCGGCGGCTGCATCGGTGTCACGAAGCAGGCCGCTCAGCAACGCTTTACACCCAAAGGCAGTGCCAACATGTTCGCGCGCTTTACCGAAAAAGCCCGGCACGCGGTGGTCCAATCGCAGGAAGAAGCACGGGCGCAGCGACTGTCCGAGATTCAGTCCGCGCATCTCCTACTCGGCATGCTCTGCGCGCCCGACAGCCTCGCGATGCGGGCGCTCACCGACCAGGGCTTCACACCGCATGCAATCCGGGAAGCGACGGAGGCCGAACTACCGGCAGGGCCGGCCGACGCCGAGTCCCCCAGCCTGATCCCCTACGCGGCGGGCGCGAAGAAGGTGCTCGAACTGACCACCCGTGAGGCGTTACGACTGGGGCACAACTACATCGGTACCGAGCACATGCTGCTTGCGTTGATGGCCGACGAATCCGACAATCCCGGTCCACTCCACCGCCTCGGTGCCGACACCGATGCCGCCGAGAGGTTCTTGTTGACGGCGCTCGGCACGGCGGAAGCGAAGGAGTGAATCCGATTCCAGCCAGGAGTTGCTTCGACGGCCGCGGATTCAACGGTTTCCGCCGGCGAGCGAAGCGGCGCACTACCGTCACACGCTCACTCGACGAAGGCGAGCCCTTGTTCCGCGAGGGCGACTTCCAGGATGCGGACGGCCTTCGGGCCCACGCCGTGCATGGCAAGTAGTTCGCGGCGACTGCGGGTGGCCACCTGGGCCAGGGAGGTAATGCCCGCCACGATCAGGGCACTGTTGGCCGGACGCCCGATCGGGGGGAGATCCCCGATCTGCGCAGGAACATCGCGGGTACTCATCCTGACACGGTATCGAAGCGATGGTCCCGCGCTGATGCTGAGGTCGCGGGACCACGCGCTGCTGCGAGGTCTACTCCTTGATGAACGCGAGAATGTCTCGGTCGAGGGCCTCCTGGTAGGAGCCGTAAATGCCGTGGGGAGCCCCTGGGTACACCTTGAGGGTGCCGTTCTCGACCAGCTTGATGGACTTCTCTGCTGCTGCGGCGATCGGGACTATCTGGTCGTCGTCGCCGTGCGCAATGAGGATCGGGACATCGATCGCCTCGAGGTCCTCGGTCTGGTCCGTTTCCGAGAATGCCTTGACGCAGTCGTACGCTGCCGCGAGATTGACGAGCATTCCCTGCCGCCAGAAGTCGTCCTTCGCGCCCTGCGAGACATCGGAGCCTTCGCGGTTTGCGCCGAAGAAGGTCTCGCTGAGGTCCTTGTAGAACTGCGACCGGTCCTTCAGGACGCCATTGCGGATTCCGTCGAACACCTCGATAGGCGTGCCTTCGGGATTGGTGTCGGATCGGACCATGATCGGGGGAACAGCACCGGCGGTGACAATTTTGGCGACGCGCCCTTTGCCGTACTGCGCTGCGTAGCGGACGACCTCGCCGC
Organism: Rhodococcus tibetensis; assembly: GCF_024438035.1. Lineage (GTDB taxonomy): Bacteria > Actinomycetota > Actinomycetes > Mycobacteriales > Mycobacteriaceae > Rhodococcus_F > Rhodococcus_F tibetensis. Next base: position 67,938 of record NZ_JANFQF010000022.1, on the reverse strand, counting down.
CCCCGGTGGAATGTCCGACCAGGATGACGCTGTTCAGGTCGAGCGTCTCGATGAGTTCGGCGAGATCCTTTGCGTAGGTGTCCATGTCATTGCCGGTGTAGGTCTTCGACGAACGGCCGTGGCCGCGGCGATCGTGCGCGATCGTGCGGTAGCCGGCGTCAGCGAACACCTTCAGTTCGACCTGCCACGCGTCGGAACTCAGTGGCCACCCATGGCTCAGCACGATCGGTTGGCCGGTGCCCTGCTCGGTGTAGTAGATCTCGGTTCCGTCGGAGGTGGTGATGTACGGCATCGCGCTGCTCTCTTCCTGTGTCGTTCACGGAATGTCCGGAAAGCCCTCACTGTGCTGCGACTCCCCGGCTTTCCCGACGCTACGGGTGGCCGCCCCACATTGACAGATTTTCGTGGATTCTCGTCCCCGGCAACAACTCGAACCGGCCAGGACGGGACGAAGCGCTAGTGCGCTCCCCCCCGCCTTCGCCCTCGGCGGGGCGGCCCAGCGCGTCAGAAGTTGCCGCGTGCGGCTTGTTCTCGTTCGATGGCCTCGAAGAGGGCTTTGAAGTTGCCGATGCCGAAGCCGAGGGAGCCGTGGCGTTCGATGAGTTCGAAGAACACGGTGGGACGGTCGACGAGCGGTTTGGTGAAGATTTGCAGCAGGTAGCCGTCTTCGTCACGGTCGACGAGGATGCCCCGTTTCTGCAACTCCTCGATCGGGGCGCGGACGTTGCCGATCCGGGCGCGCAGTTCGGGATCCTCGTAGTAGGAGTCGGGGGTGGCCAGGAACTCGACACCCTCGGCAGTGAGCTGGTCGACAGCGGTGAGAATGTCATTGGTAGCCAACGCCAGATGCTGCGCGCCGGGGCCTCGGTAGAAGTCGAGGTATTCGTCGATCTGGGAGCGTTTCTTCGCAATCGCCGGCTCGTTGAGGGGGAACTTGACCCGGTGGTTGCCGTTGGAGACGACCTTGGACATCAGGGCGGAGTAGTCGGTGGCGATGTCTTCGCCGACGAATTCGGCCATGTTGGTGAAGCCCATGACCCGGTTGTAGAAGCCGACCCATTCGTCCATCTTGCCGAGTTCGACGTTGCCGACGACGTGGTCGAGGGCCTGGAACAGCCGTTTCGGGGCGCCGTCGCGTCTGCGATGGGTGGAGGTGCGTTCGACGTAACCGGGCAGATAGGGCCCGGAATAGCCGGAGCGGTCGATCAGGGTGTGGCGGGTGTCGCCGTAGGTGGCGATCGCGGCGAGGCGGACGGTGCCGTGCTCATCGGTCACGTCGTGCGGCTCGTCCAGTACGGTCGCACCCTGCGCCCGGGCATGCGCGATGCACTTGTCGACATCGGGCACCGCCAGCGCGATGTCGACGACACCGTCGCCGTGGATGCGGTGATGCTCGATCAGGGGGCTGTCCGGGTCGACGGCGCCCTTGATGACGAAGCGCACGGCCCCGGATTCGAGGACGAAGCTGTGGTGGTCGCGGTTGCCGGTGGTGGGCCCGGAGTAGGCGACGAGGGTCATCCCGAACGCGGACTGGAAGTAGTGCGCGGTCTGGGTGGCATTGCCGACGATCCAGACGACGGCATCCCAACCGCTGACCGGGAACGGGTCGGCGGCCGAGTCGTATTCCACGAGACCGACGAGCTGCTTCAGCTGATCGAGATCGAGATCCGCCAAACGTTCCTTGTCGGTGAGAGTCTGTTCGATCGTCATCGGAGTCTTCCTGTTTCGTGGGCCGGTGGGCCCGGACTGTTGCCTGGGTCACTACGAAAACCCACTTCGCTCTCGTAGGCAACCGAGCCAGGAGTTCCTAGCCCCACTGCCACTTTCGAGGGGCTGATTGCCCGATTTGTTATACAGTCGGCCTAGTTGACTGGCCTCGGAGGAGGTGTTCGCATGAAGGATGCCGTGCAACTGGACGAGCTCGATTTCGCGCTGCTCGACGCTATGCACAGCGACCCGAAGGCGGGAGTGCTGGAGCTCTCGCGCCGGATCAAGGTGGCAAGAGCCACCGTCCAGGCCCGGGTACGCAAGCTCGAGGAGTCGGGCATCGTCGCCGGCTACGAGCCGCATCTCGACATCGGGGCCGCCGGTTTCGACGTGCAGGCATTCGTCACCCTGGAGACGGCGCAGGGCGCACTCGACTCGGTGACGTCGGAACTGGAGTCGATTCCCGGCGTGCTCGAGGCCTTTGCAACCACCGGTTCGGGCGACATCTTGTGCCGGGTCGCGGCCCAATCACACCTCGGTCTGCAGCAGACCTTGATCGATCTGAACAAGTCGAGCGTTGTCGCGCGATCGACGAGCGTCATGGTGCTGTCCGTGCTCGTTCCGTACCGATCGATGCCGCTTTTGCGCACCCTCGACCGTCGCGGTTCGGCGAAGGCTCCCGCGTACCGGGCCACCGATCAGCACGTCGATCGCTGAGTTTGCTGGGCACGTTGCCTAGAAAAATGTCGAACACCTGTCGTGGTGATGTTCATGTTGGCTACGTGCTGCCGCACTGCTTGCGGCACGGGAGTGGCGCCCGCCACAGTGATCGCCGTAACAGCGGGCGCTGACCGACGAACCGGCTCGATCGCCCCGCAGCCCGGCCGCCCCGACACCCGAAAGAAGCCATGAAGAACCTGCTCACCCGATTCGAAGAAAAGGCCCCCGAGATCGTCTTCGAGTGGCACGACACCGAGACGTCCGCGCGGGGATGGACAGTGATCAACTCGCTGCGTGGTGGCGCCGCCGGCGGGGGAACGAGGATGCGGCGCGGGCTGGACCGCCGGGAAGTGGAGTCGCTTGCCAAGACCATGGAAGTGAAGTTCACCGTCTCGGGGCCGGCCATCGGCGGTGCAAAGTCGGGCATCGATTTCGATCCGACGGACCCCCGCAAGGACGAGGTGTTGCGACGCTGGTTCAAGGCCGTGACCCCGCTGCTGAAGGCGTATTACGGCACCGGCGGAGACCTGAACGTCGACGAGATGGCCGAGGTCGTCCCGATTACCGAGAGCTACGGCTTGTGGCACCCGCAGGAAGGCGTCGTCAACGGACATTTCGCGGCCACCGACCGTGAACGGGTGCAGCGGGTCGGTCAACTCCGGCTCGGTGTCGCGAAGGTGGTCGAGGATCCGCGCTTCACCCCCGACCCGCAGGCCAAGTACACGGTTTCCGACCTGATCACCGGCTGGGGTGTCGCGGAATCGGTGCGCCACTACCACCGCGTCTACGGCGGTGAACTCACCGGCAAGCGGGTTATCATGCAGGGCTGGGGCAATGTCGGTGCCACCGCCGCCTACTACCTCGCCCAGTCCGGCGCCCGGATCGTCGGAATCATCGACCGCAACGGCGGGGTGTCGAACACCGATGGCTACGATTTCGAGCAGATCCGCGACCTCTTCCTGACCAGGTCGGGCAACGAGCTGAATGCCACTGGCGCGGTGCCGTTCACGGAGATCAACGAGACGATCTGGAGTGTCGGCGCGGAGGTGTTCCTGCCCTGCGCGGCGTCCCGTCTGGTCACTCGCGACCAGGTGGACCGGTTGATCGACGGCGGCCTCGAAGTGGTGGCGAGCGGCGCCAACGTGCCCTTCGCCGACGACGAGATCTTCTACGGCCCCACCTACGAATACGCCGACAAGAGTGTGGCGGTGTTGCCCGATTTCATCGCCAACTGCGGCATGGCCCGGGCTTTCGCATTGTTGATGGAGGGTGATATCGAGGTGTCCGACGACGCCATCTTCGGCGATGTGTCGACCACGGTGGCGACGGCGCTCGAGCGGTGCCACGCGCGATCACAGCAGCCGACCGGGATTGCCGGTACCGCCTTCGAGATCGCTCTCGATCAGCTCGTCTGACGTCCCGGGAGACCCCATGAACACAGTTCACGACACAGCGGTGCAGACACCGCCTGTTCCGACGAAAGATATTGCCACCCGGGGACTTCAGCAGGCGATGAAGCCGCGACAGCTCGTGATGATGAGCCTGGGGGGTGCGATCGGGGCCGGGTTGTTCGTCGGTTCCGGCGCCGGCATCGCTGTCGCGGGTCCGGCGGTGCTCGTGTCGTTCCTGATCGCCGGCTTCCTCGTCGTCCTCGTCATGCGCATGATGGGCGAAATGGTGGCCGCCGATCCCGACAGCGGCGCCTTTTCGGTCCACGCCGAGAACGCGATGGGCCCGGTCGCGGGACGCACCATCGGATGGCTCTACTGGGTGCAGGTGGTCATCGTGGTGGCGGCCGAGGCGACCGCTGCAGCAGCCATCACCGCGTCGTCGATACCGACGGTGCCGCAGTGGGCGGCGGCGCTCGTCTATATGAGTGTGCTGACCGCTGTGAACCTGACGGGTGTCTCCCGGTTCGGTGAGTTCGAATTCTGGTTCGCTGCACTGAAGATCGCGGCGATCGTCGCCTTCCTGGGTATCGGTTCCGCGATGATCTTCGGTTGGATCCCGAGCTTCGACGCTCCCGCGCTGGCGAACCTCACGGGCCACGGCGGATTCGCCCCGAACGGGATCACCGGCATTGCGGCCGGACTGCTCATCGTGGTGTTCGCGTTCGGCGGCACCGAGGTGATGGCCATTGCCGCCGCGGAGACGTCCGAGCCGCGCCGCAACGTGAGCCGGGCGGTGCGCTCAATCGTGTGGCGAATCCTGGTGTTCTACATCGGTTCCGTTCTGATCATGGTGACGGTGTTGCCGTGGACTGCCGACGAACTCGCCACCGGCCCCTTCGTGGCGGTGCTGAACGCCGCACACGTACCCGGGGCCGCCGCGGTGATGACCGTCGTCGTGGTGATCGCCCTGCTGTCTTCGCTCAACGCCATGCTGTTCAGTGGTTCTCGGATGATCTACTCGCTGTCCGAGCGCGGCGCCGCGGCCAAGATCTTCGGGCGGGTGTCTCGCAACGGCGTACCCCGCCTCGCGGTGCTCGCGTCGGTGACCTTCGGCTTCCTGACGGTGATTCTCAACTACCTTGCGCCCGACCGGGTACTTCCCCTGCTGCTCAACGCCGTCGGGTCGACGATCCTCGTGTTGTGGACGTTCGTCACGGTGTCGCAGATCGTGCTACGCCGCCGCGCCGAAAAGGAGGGCCTCAGCGACCTGCCGTTGAAGATGTGGGGCTTCCCGTATCTGTCCTACGTCGCTCTCGCCCTGCTCGCCGCGGTGGCGGTGCTGGCTCTGTTCGACGACGCAGCGCGGAACCAGCTCATCGCGACACTCACCTTCACGTGCGCGATCACCGTGGCGTGCTGGTTGGTGGGACGTAGGCACAGCGTGTCGGTTATCGGCTGAACCCGGCACCGTACCGCTCACCAATTCGTCTGCGCCAGGACCGCATCGAGGGCCACGTAGCTTTCGTTCATGCCACCTTCCATGCCGGATTGCAGCATGCCGTCGCGCTCTTCAGGCGCGTGGAACTGGCTGACGACGGTTAGTCTGGTGCGACCGTCACCCAGCGCTCCACGTCGAGCCGATTGCCGCGGCCCCACCACTGTGCCAGCAGTTCGGGTGTGGTGAAGGCTGCCCACACACGCTCGCGCGGGGCATTGAAGATGCGCTCGACGTGGATTTCGCGGTCCGCCGGGGTGGTGAGTGTTGCAGCCGTGGGGGGAGTTGATGTGCTCATGAGGTGCCTTCCGTTCGTGAGAGGAATTCGTCCAGACGGTCCAGTCGGCTTTCGAGCGACGATTGGTAGCCCCGTATCCAGGCCACCTCGCGCTCGAGGGGATTCGGGCCGAGCGTGCAGTACCGCACCCGCCCGCGCTTTTCCGTCACGACCATGCCTGCAACCTCGAGCAGGTGCACGTGCTTCTTGATGCCGGTGAGGGTCATCTCGAAGTGCTCCGCCAGATCGCTGATCGTGCTGGCGCCTTGGCCGAGCCGTTGGAGGATCCCACGTCGCGTGGGGTCGGCCAGTGCGGCGAACGAAGTATCGAGATCTGAATGCTGAACCATCTAGTTCAGTGTTGCACCCGCTGTGTGTGCGGTCAACCCCTCGGCGCGCGCACGCGTCTCGGCGCCGGTACGGATCGATAACGAATCCGCTGACCGGCCTGCGATACCAAAGCCGGTGCCTCCCGCCGGTTAGCGTGTACTCGGGAGGGGAGAAGAAAGGGGGACGGCATGGCCGGATCGGAGGCAGGTGGCGGCGTTCTGTTTCCGCGCAGCCTGACACTCGTGATCGGGTTGGTGGTGAGCGCGACGGTTGCGGCAGCCTTGGTTCTCGGCCCTGTCGATCCGTGGACCCCGGACATCGGGTTGTTCGCCGGCGGCGCCGACCTCCACGTGTACCGGGACGGCGGGTGGCGGGTGCAGCACGACCTGCCGCTCTACGGCGGGCCTGTCGTACTCGGATTGCACTACACCTACACCCCGTTCTCGGCGCTGGTGTTCATCCCCGTCGAACGAATCCCCGGCGCCTATGTCGACAACCTGTGGATGGCACTGAATCTGTGCGTGCTGGCGGCGTGCATCCTGCTGTGCTGGCGCGTGCTCGGATACCGGATCACGCCCTACCTGCTGCTCGTCACAGCCCTGGCGACAATTAACTGCACTCTCGTCGAACCGGTACGAACCACCCTGTTCTACGGCCAGATCAATCTGGTGCTGATGCTGCTGGTGCTGTGGGATTTCTCCCGGCCGAATCGCAGCCTCCTGCGAGGAGTGGGCACGGGCATCGGCGCTGGGATCAAACTGACTCCCGCCTACTTCGTGGTGGTGTTCCTGGCGTTGCGCCAGTGGCGCGCCGCTGCCGTCGCCACGGCGGCCTTTCTCGCGACGGTGGGCGTGGCCTGGGTGGTGATCCCCGGAGATTCACGGCAGTACTGGACCAGCACGTTCTTCGACTCGACGCGGATAGCCGACAACAGACATCCGTCGAACCAGTCGTTGCGTGGAACCCTGGCCCGGCTGACCGACGGAACCGCGCCGCTGTGGTTGTGGTTCGTCGTGGCGGGCACCGTGGCCGCGATCAGCCTCGTGGTGTCGGTGCGGCTGTACCAGCGCGGCGAGCACCTCCTCGCAGTCGCCCTCAGCGGACTCACCATGGCCGTGGTGTCGCCGTATTCGTGGAGTCATCACTGGGTGTGGCTGATTCCCCTGCTCGTCGATGTGGTGCACCGTGCGCTGACCGTGCGCCGGCCTTGGTGGTGGGCCGCGGCAGCATTGTTCGCCGCGACCGCGGCGTGGCCGTACTGGTGGAGCCCCGACTTCATCGTGATCGGGTTGTTCCTGTACCCGCCCTCCTGGCCGGTCGCCCCGATACTGCAGAACATCTACCTCGTCGTCTACGTCCCCGTCCTTGTCGCATCGGCCGTTTTCGCGCGCAGAACTCGGTCCCCGGCCCTGGTCGCGGCGCCGCCTGAGGCCGTAGATCCCATGCGCCGGGATCCGCCTCACATGCCGTTGCGCAGCGCCTGACGGACTTTCGCCCCGATCGGACTCGACCCGGAATATCCTGGCAGTAGCCACGTCGCACGCGGCTCCCCGCCACCGTTGTCCTGAATCGAACCGCCATGAACGATCGCCCGCAGAGTGACGTGACGGTCGCGACCGGTCCACCCACCGAACTGGGGCCGGACACAGCCGTCGCGTCGTCTCCCGTCACCTCGTCGGACAACGGATTCGTCGTGGAGAGCGGCGTCGAACAACTGGTCGCCGACTGGGAGTCGTCCGGCTCTCCGGCCGCGCTCACCGAGTATCTCCCCGATACGGCAGCCATTCGACGGGCAGCACTATCCGAACTGATCAAGGTGGATCTCGAATACCGATGGCTGCGTGCGGGGCAGCCGAAACGGCTTGCCGACTACTGCCTCGAATTCCCGGAACTCCTGGCCGAACCACTGCCGGCCGATCTCGTCTACGAGGAATACCGCGTCAGACGCGACAGCGGAGAGAAGGTGGCGGCCGACGAGTATGTGAAGGCATATCCCGCTCAGGCGAACCGCTTCGAAAGCCTGCTCACCCTCGATCGGCATCGGCGCACGCTCACTCCGAAGTCGACGGCGGGCGACGCATTCGACGTCGGAGCTCGCCTCGACGATTTCGAACTCGTACGGGAATTGGGCCGGGGAGCGTTCGCGCGGGTGTTCCTCGCCCGGCAGCACTCGATGCAACGCTGGGTGGCACTCAAGATTTCGCGCAACGTCGGCACCGAGCCGCAGACGATGGCCCAGCTCGACCATCCGTACATCGTGCGTGTCTTCGATCAGCGGCTGTTGGAAGAGCGTCAACTCCGGTTGCTCTTCATGGAGTACGTGCCAGGCGGCACCTTGCTGGACGTGGTCCGGCTCGTGCGCACCACACCGCCCGACAAGCGCTCAGGACAACTTCTTCTCGCTTCGATCGACCTCGTTCTGGACGAGAAGGGCGAGATGCGGCCCGAGGATTCCAGTGTGCGCAGCGAGATCGCGGCCTTGTCCTGGCCGGAGACTGTCGCCTGGATCGGCTTGCGTCTGGCCGACGCCCTCGAATACGCGCGTAAGCACGGAGTACTGCACCGCGACATCAAACCGGCGAACGTACTGCTGGGCGTGGAGGGCGTGCCCAAGCTGGCCGATTTCAACGTGAGCTCCAGCGACTGTGTGGCAACGCCGGGCTCTGCGGGGTTCATCGGCGGCTCGGTGGCTTACATGTCGCCCGAACAGCTCGAGGCCTGCGACCCGGTTGCCGCGCGGACCGCCGGTGACCTCGACACCCGGAGCGACATCTACGCTCTCGGCGTCCTGTTGTGGGAACTGCTGACCGGGAGCCGACCGTTCCCCGACGGCGAAGCAGGAGAGGCGCCCCCGTCGCCGCACGTGCTCCTCGAATCCCGGCGCGGGGGCGTCGACCTCGAGCGCAACCCGTTGCCCGACGGTTGTCCCGCGGCGCTGCGGCGCATCCTCGTGAAGTCGCTAGCACCCGACCGGGACGACCGGTGGTCGAGCGGCCGCAAGCTCGCCCGCCAGTTCGCGCTGTGTCTCGACCCGCACGCACGCGACCTCGTCGACCCGACGCCGGGTAGTTTGCGTGCCACGATGTGGCGGTGGGCCCCGGCCATCCTGCTCGCTGCGATCGGTATCCCCAACGTGCTGGCGGCCGGATACAACTATTACTACAACAAGGTTCTGATCATTTCCGCGCTCCCTGCGGAAGCACAGCAGAATCTCGAGCGGGTCCACCTGATCATCGGCGGTGTCGCCTTTCCGCTCGGCGCGGTTCTCATCCTCTACTGGTGTCGACTGTCGATGACGGTGCCGCGTGGTCTCAGCCAGGGCCGCACCTACAGTTCCGGCCTTCTCGGCAAAGCCCGCGTCGCCACGCTGACCCTCGGCCATCGCGGCGTCGTCGTGAGTTTCGCGTTGTGGGTTGTGGCCGGCGTCGCCTATCCGATAGCCCTGCAGATCACCGCCGGTGGGATTCCGCTCCACGCATTCACCCAAGTCCTCGCCTCACTCGCGGTGTGCGGAGCGGTGGCGGTGGCGTACCCCTTCTTCATCCTCACGTTCTACGGCGTCCGATGCTTGTCGCCGATCCTGCTCTCCCACGGCGAGTTGCGGAGCAATGACGGCCGCAGCATCCGGAGCCTCGGCCGCAGCATGCCGCGTTACCTCGCGGTCGCGGCGTCGGTGCCGTTGATCGGCGTCGCCGGACTCAGTTTCGTCGGCGGCGACCCGAGCGACGCCGTCAACGCGACCGTTCGAGGACTGTGCCTGGGCGGCATCTTCGCGTTCATCGGCGTGTACCAGCTGTTCCGGCGGATCGAGAGCGACTTGCGGGCGCTGGAGCGAGTCGTGCGGATAGAGGTGCCCGGCGCACCTGCCGGGCGACGTCGGCAGCCGTTCGCCGTGCGGCTCCGGCAAGGAGAAAGCCCCTGACGCTGCCGGGTCGGGGTCCGACAGCGCCACGGGCTCAACTGGTATTTCTCCGGAGGGCCCGTTTGTGTTACAGGCCGGCGAGATTTCCGCCTGCCAGGCCGCCCATCGTCATGTCGTACAACACCGCCGCCAGCTCGTTCCGGCGCTCCCGGAGGTCTCGGCGCAGGTACTCGAGGCTGAGCGCGCGGTAGCTGACCGTGAGGACCAGCAGCAGCGATTCGAGATCCACGCCGGGAGCGATCGCCGACGGATTGAGCGTGACGTACGTGCGCAGCAGGTCCCGGCAGCGCTCCTCGAGGCGGGCCGAGCGGTGCGTCAGTCCGAGGTGCGGCGCGTCGTTGAGCAAAGGCGCGAGTATCCCTCGATAACTGTCCAGCACGGCCAGGAGTTGCCCTTGGAGGGCGGGGTCTCGCAGAAAGGCCCCCTGCCCGAGCGACCGCTCGAGGTGCTCTCCGAAGGTGCGCGTCGTCTCGTCGACGATGCCGTCGAGGAGAACCTCGATGATCTCGTCCTTGTTGGCGAAGTACTGATACACCGAGCCCTTCGAGATACCGGCCGCCTCCGCGATGGCGCCAGTGCTGCACCCGGCGTAACCCTTGGCTTCCAAAACCTGACCAGTGGCCGACAAGATGCGTGCCACCGTCGCCTGCGATCGCTGCTGAGACGGGCCTTTCCGCTGGCCAGTGCCCATTGCGTAGACCGGTCCCTTCTGTGCCTCAATGCGACTTGTACCCGTCCGATTCGGTGGTGTGCACTGTAACTCAGGCAGCCGCGAAAGCTGGTCGGAAGTACCTACGCGCCCGAATCGAGTTCATCCACATGACTGAAGTACAGACCGAGTTCATCCCTCCGCGCCGATTCGCCCGCGACCTCGAGTGGGGGCGCCGGTCGATGCGGGCGCTGTCGCTGCTCACCCGCGGAGATACGCGGCCGACTCCCGCCGAGGAGGACCGTCACGCCCGGGCGGTGATGAGTCAGGACGAGCTCGGTGCTGCGCTTGCGCACGCCATCCTCGTCGACAAAACGGTGACGATGACGCAGTTCGACACCGCGCTTTCCCGCGGGATCGCCGGCGTGGACGAGCCCCCGGCGCCACTCGCTGCATTCTTCGACTCGGTGGGTCACCGGCCCTCCTGGGTGGACGATGCACGACTCGCGCGAGGAGCGGCGGTCTGCCTGCGCAGCGGCATGACGGGACTCGACCTGCTCGCAACTGGCTCGTTGATGAATGGGTACCGGAGCTCGGCGACCACCCGGCAGCTCGTGTCCACGGGCCGGCTCGTCGGCGCTGGAGCGGGTGGGCGCGTCGCAGAGACGGTCCGGTGGTGGTACGAGTGCGTCCTGCCCGGCGGGATGGACCGCGATCGCCAGGGCTGGCAGCTGTCGGTGCACGTCCGGTTGATGCATGCGTTCGTCAACCACTCGTTGCTGCGGGACGAGGACTGGGATGTCGCCGAGTGGGGAATGCCGATCAATCAGTCGGATCAGGCCGGCACGCTTGGGCTCTTTTCGACGACCTTCCTCGTCGGCCTGAGGTCGCTGGGTGTGTGGGTCTCCGCCGACGAGGGCCGCGACGTCATGCACCTGTGGCGGTACATCGGGTGGCTGATGGGCATCGACGACCATTGGCTGGTCGACGACGAGAACACCGGGCGACGGAACCTGTGCCAGATCGGAATGTTCGCCCCCGGCCCGGATGAGAACTCGAGAGTTCTGGCAGACGCCTTGCAGAAATCCTGGGGCAACTTCTCCTACGCCCGCGCGCAATCGTTGCGACGCAGAATAAACCAGCAGCGCCTCCTCAGCATCCAGCGGCTGTTCTCCGGCAAGACCGGGATGCAGGAACTGGGACTGCCGTCCGCACTTCCCTGGTACGTGCCGTTGGCGCTCGCCGGGAACGGTGTGCTGCACGGTGCGGCGAGACTGAGCCCGGCGGTCCGGGAGGGGGTGAGCCGGCGCTCACGGCTGCGAGTGGAATCTTGGCTCGCCGACAACGAACCGAAGCGCGGGCCGCGTCAGCGCCGTTCGTAGATTCCGCGGATGTACGCCGCCTGCCCGGCGTGCTGCAGATCGTCGGAGATCACGCTGATCAGCCGCACACCGAGGGTGACCGGTGGATCCCAGTTCTCGTCGACGATGCGATCGAGGTCGTCCGGACCGATCGATTGGACGTAGTCGACGGTTCGGTCGTGGACCGCGTCGTGATACCCGAGCAGGAGCCCGGCTGCGGTCGTCACCCTCGCCACCTCGGCGGAAGACTGCCCGTACCCGATCGCGGCCACCGGGAAGGGCAGGTCGAAACGTTCACACCACCCGCCCGACGTCCACACCTGCTCGGTTCCCGCCACCCCGGCAACATGGTCGTCCTGCACACGGGTGAGATGCCAGACGAGCCAGGCGATGGTGTTCGCGTCCTCGTCCACCCGATAGGTGAGAGCGCCCGACGGCAGCTCTGACAGCGCCTCGTGCACGGTCTCCTGAATGCGATCGAAAGCGTCGGTCAACAACGCACTGTGATCCACAATGCTCCCCTCGTCGCGTGTACCTTTCCCTGTCCACTATGACCGTTCGGGTACCCGGGCGGGCGGAGACGCCCGGACGACGTCCACGGTGGCCCGTCCGGTCACACATTCACCGGCAGCGCGAGCACGACCTCGCGCTCGTTCGTGGGAAGGTAGCGGACGTCGAGTACTCGTCCCACCTGCACGTGCGCGACGCTGCGTGACGGCAGGAACTTCTCGACGGGGGTGGTGAACGTCGATCCGTCGGGCCGATTGACCACCAGGCCGAGGTGCACCTTGGGATGTCCGTTGCGGATCTCCCCCGGAACGCTCAGCGACTGCACCACCGCCCGGGCCGCGACTCCCCGCGCGGCAACGTCGAGCTTGTCCGCAGAGGTGATGCCCTGCCGGATCATGGTGTGATTCCACGCTACGGTGACCGCCTCGGTGTCGCCGGAGCGATCGATCTCCACCTTGTCCGTGCGCCCCGGTACGTACCGCACGGGTAGCACGACACCGGGCTGAATCAGCGCCAGTTCGGTGAACGGCACAATCATTTTCGCGTGCGATTCGAATGTTTTCCGTCGGCGTCCTCGACACCGAGATCGATTCGGACCTCCGGCTGATCGTTGAGGGTCATTCCGGTCTGGCGGACCGCGCGAACGGTACCGATCCCGACAGACCCGTTGCGGAACGCTGCGCTGTTCGTGCCGGTCAGTGCCGCCATCACGCTGTCGCCGGTGAAGGCGAAGACCATGATGACGAGGGTCGTGGCGAGGATCGGCCAGATCATCTGTGGACCGACCCAGGCGAGACCTTCGATCCCGTAGTCCGTTGCCCCCTGGTTACCGAGGCCGTACCAGAGGTAGTAGCCGACGGACCCGACGAAGAACGTGAGCGCTGTGACGCGCAGGATCTTGCTCATGATGTTCCCTTTCGATACGTGTGGGCGGTGAGGGCAGTGCCCTGGTGCGCGCGAATCCCGTTGTCGCAGCATCTGTCCGAGACTCGCGCGCGCCGTGGTGCTAGTGGTGTGGGGCTCAGCCGTCGACGATGGTGGAGCACGCGAAGGTGATGTCGAACTTCGCCGTGGTCGGCGCGGTCGGATTGCTCATGTCGGGAGCGCCGACGCCTTCCCCCGTCACCTTGTACACGTCACCGTCCTTCACGACCGTCGCGGTGCCACCGGGCATTCCCTGGCCGAACCCGAGGGCGTAGGGCAATCCGTTGGATCCGCCCTTGCTGCCGGCGATCCCGACGGCCTGGACGGTGTCCGCGCCGGTGATGGTCGCGCTCACGGCCAGGTCCCCGTACGTGGCATTGCCGGTGTCGGCGAGAGCCAGCGCCAAGGTGTCACCCCGCTTGGCGCATGTGGCGTCGAACGTGGCGTCCAACGCCTTCCCGTCGATGACGGCCGCGGACGCACCGGCCGGGCTCGGGGCGTTCGACGTCTCCGAGGCGGCCGTGGAGGCGTCGGAGCTGCCATTGGACCCCTTGCTGTCACTGCAACCCGAGAGCAGCAGGGCTGCAGCCGCAACCGCGACGATGCCTGCGGTGTATGCGCGCTTCGGCTGAGTCCGAATGATCTTGTTCATGATCCGTCCTTCGCATGTGGTGAGGGGCGCTCGGCGCCCGTCTCCGATCTCTTCGTCCCGCGGTGTGGGGCCGATGGCTGAAAGGTATGGACGGCCCGCGCCCTACCGATCCCAGATTTCTGCCGACCTCTACCGGGCATACCTGCGGTAGCCTGCACGAATGCGGACGGGAGCGATGGGGGCGACGGCTACTCGACGACCCCGCGCCATGGTCGTGGACGAGGTGTGGCGGGAACTGCACGGCGTCGAACCGCTGAGCGGCCCGGACGGCGGGCCGCTCAGCCGCACAGTCAAACTGATTCTCGATCCGCTGGTGATTCGCCCGGTGCAGAACCCGGCGTGTGCCGGTCCGGTCATCTCCTCTGACGGCGCGGAGCTTCTGGCGACACGCCTGCACGCCTCCGCTGATCTGCTGCGTGCCACGGCAGCATGGTTCACGCTGCTCAAGCGGGTCCGCCGTGCACTACGGATCACCGAGGGCAATCCGCAGGACCTGTACTTTCAGCGCTGTTTCGAGCTGGCCGCCACGGCCGGCCCACCGGACTCTGACCGCGGCGAGTCGATCGCGGCAAACACCCTGCGCGACGTGCACGAATACTAGGCCGGACGCACCACTCAGGCTTTGAAAGCCCATATCACCGACCCATCGCAGGCCCGGCAACTCACGGCACTCATCGATCTCGCCTGGGGCCGGCGACCGCTCTCGCGCGTCGCCCTCGCGGACGACACCTCGGAGATCGAGGCACTTCTCGACGCCTGCCCCGGCGCACGGCTCGACGAGTCGGACGACTCCGGCCAGTGCGTGTTCGACGGGTTGGTCTCCGGTTCCGCCGGAACCCACTTCGGAATTGCGCTGTGGACACCCCCCCCTGCGTACACGGCTCACGAGCTGGGATTGACCACGCATCCGGTGCCTGTGGCGCCCGTCCTGGGAATGTCTGCATCCACCACGGCACTGGGACTTCCCTTCGACCGCACCGTCCACGAACGTGCCTTCACCGTGCTGCGCGCTTCGAGTGAGCGCGCCGAACTTCCGCCCCTAGCCGAGTTGGTGACGACGGAGATTGCGCGGAGTTGCTCGCCGTGGGCCCTGCTCGACGAGTCGTTGAGGGTGGTTGCGACGGCGGGCGCCACGCTGGCCGTCGACTTACGGCCGATCGGGGCCGGCGGTCGCGATCCTGTCGCGGACACGGCGGCGGGTCGAGCGATCAACGGCCGCTGGCAACGCGAAGCGTATGTGCTGCAGGCTCGCCGGCTCGCGCTGAGCACCGAAGATCGGTCGTTACCCGAAACGAATCCGCTTGCCGCCATCGCCGCCGAACTGCAGAAGCCGTGGCGGCCGTACCTGCGGCGTCTCTGGGTGCGCTTGCACGGCCGCGATGCCCGGGAGTCCTCGGTGCACGAACTCGACGAGGTGTGGAATCTACTCGACGGTGTCGCCCGATCGGTCATCCTCGACCACCGGATGCGGGTCAAGCAGGCACTCAGCGTGGTGCCGCTCGCCGACTCCACGGATTCATCTCGATCGCGGGCAAGCTGATGCCGGACTCGGTGACCGTGAGGGCAGTAGCCGCAGGCCTCTGCGCGATCACGCCCGGGGCCGCGCCCAGCGTTCTGGACGACAATCCGGGTATCGACGTCGCCGTCCTGGAGGTCGCCGGCGGACACCTCAGCTGGAGTGTGCTCACCGAATCCGCCCCACCCACCGCAGTGATCGACAACGTGACCTCCGCGCAGAACTGGGTGTGGGCGCTGTACGGAGAGCCGGTGGCTTTGGCGCTGGCCGAGCCCGGTGTGTCTGTGGACGAGGTCGAATACGCACCGGCACGCCCGGACCTCGCCGCGAAGGTGCGGCGACTCGCCTTCGCGCTCTGGGCCGCACGATGGTGGCCGGCCTCGACGATCGATGACATCCCGACCCTCGACGACGCCCTGCTGGACCGCGACATCACCGGACTCGTCGACGACTGCGAGTCCGTGGTCGCCGGCGCTGACGCGCTCTTCGTCGCCGTTTCACCGCCACCGGCGGGAGACTCGGCGCGCGCAGAGGATTACGCTCTCGCAGCCGGCACGGCGGCGGTCAGGCCCGGCACCCTCGTCCTCGCCCGCGGCATCAGCGGAACCGACTGGCGCCGTTACCCTCCCGGCATCGTCGACGCGTCCGAGCGGGCAGTGTCCTGGGAAGTGACACACGTTGCCGGCAACACCGCCGTGCGCGTGGCTGTGGTGGCCTCACCGCACCTCGTCGGAGCCGTACCCGCACACCTGCGCCCGCGTGCCACAGTGGCCGGCGCCGATCCGTCACGCGCCGTCGATGTCGCACTGCACCTGACCGGCGACACCTGGGTCGGCGCCACCCACGCCCCACCGGGATCTGAAGGGGGGGTCACCGTGGAGGTCTACCTCCCCGGGTTCGGCGGAAACCTCCACCCCGAACTCGGCGGGCGCGAGGTCCGCGATCGAATCCGGGACCTCGTGCGGCAACGGCTGCAGCGAGCCGCCACACCTGACGACGACGGCGACACCCCCCTGCTCGCCGAGATCGGCGCCGCTGCCTCGGAATCGGACTTCTGACATGACGGATCACCCACTGTCGCCGGACGAGGCCCGTGACCTGCTCGCCGCAGGCGGCGCCGCGTACGCCCGCGGTGACCTCACCGCAGCGCGGGACACCTTCGAGCAGGTTGCGCGCACCGCCTCCGACGATCTACGGATCAGCGCAATGATCAACGCCGCCAGTATGTCCGACGAGTTGGGTGACCACGTCACGGCCGTCGACCGCTACCGCGAGGCCCTCGCCGCCATGTCGGCGGACGCTCGCAGGATTCGTCCCGTCGCGTTGATCAATCTGTCACAGACCCTCCAGCACGTGGGGGACCTCGACGGTGCGCAGACCGCACTCGAGCAGGCGCGCTCCCTGCTGACCGGTCACGACGACCTCGAGGACCTCCGCATCCCTTGCCTGTTGTCGTTGACAGCCGTCGCCATCCACCGGCAGCAATGGGCGTACGCGGCCGACCTGGCCCACGAGTCACTTGGGGCCGCAGTACATTCCGCGCCACACCTTGCCGGCCACCCATTGATGAATCTGGCGGCGGTCCATTTCGAGACCGGCCGCTTCGACCTCGCTGACGATTTCGCCGGCCAAGCTCTCGCCGCCTTCGCCGAGGCCGGTGACAACAACGCCGTCGCCGAAACACAGCAGAATTTGGGCATCCAGACACACTTCGAGCAGGCCGGGGTCGGCCATCGGGTGGGGATCGGACTGAAGGTCCTGGCATTTGTGGCGGAAAGACGCGACCAGACCGAGCGCGCGAGCGCGCTCTACCGGCGCAGCGCCCAGCACTTCGCGGATTCCGGGGCGTTACTCGATGTCGCGGACGTCAACACTCGCCTCGCCACGCTGGCTTTCGGCGCCGGACGCCGGGACGAGGGTGAGGCTCTCCTCGCTTCCGCTGTCGAGACGTACGCCGAGCTGGGCCTGGGATTGCACTGCGCACAGGTCGACGTCTGGCACGCGACACTGTTGGAAGCGATGCTGAACGACCACCCCGACCCGGCGCTGCGAAAGCGAGCCGTCGACCTCGCAGTGCCCGCGGCACTCACCGTCAACGCCGTGCGCTACACCCTCCCGAACGGTTTTCAGCGCGAGCAATGGAACCGGCACATCGCGGACCCGGCTATGGCGTTGGCATTCCGCCTTTCCTACGGCTGCGGTGATGCCCTTCTCGTCAGTGATCTCATCGAGGCGCAGTGCGCGGGCACCACATTGGATCTCGACCGCTCCACCGGCAGCCCGGCGGCGACGTTACCGCTCGTGATGCCTGCCCTTCCGGACCACACTCTCGACGTGTCGACCGCATTCCAGCTCGGAACCGCCCTGGCCGGGGTTGCCGCGGGCGTCGGCCTGCCCGTTTGTCTGCCACCGCAGCTCACAGTGTCTCACGGTGGCCGCGTCGCGCTCGAGCCGCACATCGCGATGGCCGAGAAGCGTTACGGCCACCCGGTCCGCGACGGCCGATCGGTCCCGGCATGGTGATGTCGACGGAGCGTCCCACCGTCTTCGTGCGGATGGCCGATGCGGGAGACCTGTATACGTCGTGGCGGTGGTCGGGCGACACCTATTCGGGCGGAGTCTCGGTCGTGACGGCGGCACAACTGGACGAGGCACTCGCCGCGCTGACACCTGCTGTGCCGAACGCCGCCGTACCGGAAAATCTCGAATATGTTCTGACGGTCGCCGACTTTGCCACGTACGACGCAGAGCACGCACTGGCACAGCAGCTTTCGCGAACGTTCCTCCCGTTCGGTCTCGCCGCGCAACTGCACGAGTTGTATACCCGCGGGGTCCGGCCACACATCCGGATCCAGCCGTCACCCCGCGTCGCGCAGGTTCCATGGGAACTGATCGCCCCGGACGCCCACATGCGCCTGATCGATATTGCGGACATCAGCCTGCTCGCACCACTGAGTATCGTCCACGCCCCCGGGCGCTCTCCGCGCTCGTGGCGCCACACGCGAGAGCTGCCCGTCGTCGCCGTCCTCGATCCACGAGTACCGGGATATCGAGCGGATTCCGTACTCGGCTCGGTGCTGGGCCGGATGTCGGGGGAGGCGCCCCTGTCCCGACACATCGCCGAGTATGCCGAGCAGAACCGGCTCGAGCCAAGGGTCACCGACCCCACCGGTATGTTCCGTCGGGAGGACGTGGACCGGGAGTGGCTGGGCGAAGCGCTGCGGGGCGGCGCCAGCAGACTGATCTATGTCGGCCATGTGACCGCAGCGGTGCCCGAGTCCGGCCAGAGCGAGCACGCAGAGCTGCATCTGGCGTGCCGGGCGGAGACGATCGGGTTCGCGGAGGCGACGCGGGCACACCGACCGCTGTCGGCGAAGGACCTGCTCTTGGGCACCCACGCCCTCACCGACGACCCCGTTGCCGGACCCGACTTGTGGCCCATCCCTAGCAGGGTTGCCCTCATCGCTTGTGAGAGCGGCGGCGACCTCCGCTTCGGTGAGGCGCTGGGCCTGGTCTCGGCGATGATCAGCGGCGGCGCCGAACTGGTCACGGCCAGTCGGTGGACTCTGCCCACCGACCTCGCCTTCGAGCGCCTGGCGGGGGCACGTCCCGGGGAACGTCCCTTGCAGTCGGCAATCTGTTCCGTGGACTCCGCACACGAGAGCCCGGATGCGGTCAACGCGCTCTGCGACTGGCAGCGAGAGCGATCGTCGGCGTGGCGAGAGGAGCGGACCATCGCCCACTCGCCGGTGCTGTGGGGAGCGTTCGCGACGGTGTCCACTTAGAACCGATCCAGGGCTGCACTGATCCGGGGTCGAGCGACCGCTCTTCGCTGTACCGTCGGTGTGTCGGATCGCCACGAGAAACAATTTCTGCACCGAGAAGGAGCTTCGCCATGGCCTCACGTCTCAATCCGTACATCAGCTTCGGCGGCAACGCACGAGAGGCGATGGAATTCTACAAGGAGGTGTTCGGCGGTTCGCTGTCGATCAACACCTTCGGAGAATTCGGTGCGCCCGACGCCGAGAGCAGCGACAAGATCATGCACTCGCTGCTCGAAGCCGACAACGGATTCGTGCTGATGGGCGCCGACACCCCTCCTGGGATGCCGCACAACCCGGGCGACAACATTGCCGTCAGTCTCTCCGGTGACGACGCCGACGAGCTGCGCGGCTACTGGACGAAACTCTCCGAGAACGGGACGGTGTCCGTCCCCCTCGAGAAGCAGATGTGGGGCGACGAGTTCGGCGCCTGCGTGGACCGGTTCGGCATCTCATGGATGGTGAACATCACGCAGCCGCAGTGATGCGCAGGCGCGCTACCACGGTTTTTCGCCCGGTCGGAAGCCGAACGTCGGTAAATGCACTCGTTCCGCGGCAGAGGGTGGCAGTATGGGTGTACGACCGGGCCTCGATATGAGCGTTCGGCGGACAGTTGCAGGGAGTTAACGGTATGGCGCAGGGTGTTGTGAAGTGGTTCAACAGCGAAAAGGGATTCGGGTTCATCGCACCGGATGACGGCAGTGCCGACCTTTTCGTTCACTACTCGGAGATCTCGGGCAGCGGCTACAAGTCGCTCGACGAGAACCAGCGTGTGGAGTTCGAGGTCGGCCAGGGACAGAAGGGCCCGCAAGCCCAGAACGTGCATCCCGTCTGACGGATCCAGACGTAACGTGAGGCCGCGCCCGATTGTTTCGGGTGCGGCCTTCGCACGTTACGGCGAGGCCTCGGGGCGCTTCTCCACCCGCGCGGTGTGGGGTACCCAATCGTGATGCAGTGCACTCGTATGCCGTGCGGCAAGTGGGTACTCGTCCGGTGGTCGTCGCACGATCACGAACGACCGGGCTCCCATGGAGGTGACAGCGATGAACCTGTACTATCCGCTGGTCATTGTGCTGTATGTAGTGTCGGCTCTGTTGCAGGGCAATCTCGGGACGATCTTCTGAGCCCGATACGTCGGACGCACCCAGCCTGATTGCCGGCCCGGCTCAGCGCACGAATACTGCAGCCCGGTCGGCGATATCGAGCGCGGTCTGCGGCAGGATGCCCAGAACAATGGTGACCACGACGGAGACGGAGACGGCGGCTGTGGTCAGCACGCTGGGTATCACGACCGTCGGCGCGTCGTCCCGCGGCTCCGAGAAGAACATCAGCACGATAACGCGCACGTAGAAGAACGCCGCGATCGCGCTGCTCACTACCCCGACGAGGACGAGTGGGGTGGCGCCGCCCTCGATCGCGGCCTGGAAGACCGCAAATTTGCCGACGAACCCACTGGTCAGCGGGATACCGGCGAAAGCGAGCAGGAACAAGGCGAATACCACCCCGACGAGAGGTGAACGCCTGCCCACTCCCGCCCACCGCGACATCTCCGTGACCTCCCCGTCGGAGTCCCGGACGAGGGTGACGACAGCGAAGGCGCCGAGGGTGCTGAAGCCGTAGGCGAGGAGGTAGAACATCGTCGACGACAACCCGGCGTCGTTGGCGGCGATGAGACCCGTGAGGATGAACCCGGCGTGGGCGATCGACGAGTACGCGAGCATACGTTTCACATCGGTCTGAGTCACCGCCAGGACCGCACCGATGACCATGGTGAGGATGGCAACCACCCACAGCATGGGCCGCCAGTCGTCGCGGAGGCCGGGGAGGGCGACGTAGAAGATGCGGAGCATCGCGCCGAAGGCCGCGATCTTGGTAGCCGCCGCCATGAATGCGGTAATCGAGGTGGGGGCGCCCTGGTAAACGTCCGGTATCCACGAATGGAACGGCACCGCACCGACTTTGAACAACAACCCCACCGCGAGCAGTCCGGTGCCGATCAGGGCCATTCCCTCGTTGCCGGAACCATCGGCGACGGTATCAGCGATCCCTGCCAGCTGGACCGTCCCGGCGTAACCGTAGAGCAGCGCCACTCCGTAGAGGAAGAACGCCGAGGAGAACGCGCCGAGGAGGAAGTACTTGAGCGCAGCTTCCTGGGACAGCAGGCGTCGGCGGCGGGCCAGTCCGCACAGCAGGTACAGCGGCAGCGACAGCACTTCCAGGGCAACGAAGATGGTGAGAAGGTCACCTGCGGCGGGAAACAACAGCATCCCGCCGATTGCGAGCAACGTGAGGGGGAAGACCTCGGTCTGGGCGGCGCCGGCTTCCTCGGCCTCCCGTTCGGCCGCGCTCCCGGGTAGGGCCGCCGCCTGAGGGGCGAATGCATCCGCCACCACGGCGGCGTCGGCGGTTGCCCGGCCTGCACTGACCGCGACACCGGCCGACACCCGCATGCGGTCGAGGCCCCGCTCGGCAATCAGCAGAATCGCCGGGATCGAGACCAGCAGAATCGTCCCTTGCAGAAACAGGGTCGGTCCGTCGATGATCACGGCGCCCATGACCGCCGAACTACGTGTTCCCGCGAGCAGGACGACGGCGACGAACGCCGCCGCGAGACCACCGAGGCTGAGAACGAGATGACTCGTGTAGCGGGCCCGGCGTGGCAGGAAGGACTCGACGAGCACGCCGGCCACGGCCACCCCGAACACGATGAGCATCGGTGAAAGCTGACCGTACTCGATGTCCGGGGTGGGCAGCGCCGGACTCTGCGCGAGCAATGTGTCGGGACTCATGGGTGAGTACCTCCGTCCGGTGCCTGTTCGGCTACGGAGCCGCTGCGGGGGTCGGTGGGAACAGTGGGCGCCGGGTCTTGCCGGTCGATCGTGGTGAGGATTTGGCCGACGGCGGGTGTGATCACGTCCAGGGCGGGCTTGGGATACACGCCGAGGATGATCAAGAGAGCGATGAGCGGTGCGACCACAGCCAGTTCACGGGGCACGAGGTCCCGGACTTTCTCGTTGTCCTCGGTGATCGGACCGGTCATCACCCGCTGGTACAGCCACAGCACGTAGACGGCGGAGAGGACGAGTGCACCGGCCGCGAACACGGCGGCAACCTGGTAGCGCGGATAGGTGCCGACGAGGACGAGGAATTCACTGACGAACGGTGCCAGCCCGGGCAGGGACAGCGTCGCGAGCCCTGCGACGAGGAACGTGCCGGCCAGAACGGGCGCGACCTTCTGCACGCCGCCGTAGGCGTCGATGAGGCGCGTGCCGCGGCGCGAGATCAGGAACCCGGCGATGAGGAACAGTGCCGCAGTCGAGATTCCATGGTTGACCATGTAGAGCGTGGAGCCGGCTTGGCCCTGACTGGTCATGGCGAAGATCCCGAGGATGATGAACCCGAAATGCGAAATCGACGTGTAAGCGATCAGCCGCATCATGTCGGTTTGGCCGATAGCGAGCACTGCGCCGTAGAGAATGCCGATCACCGCCAGCGTGGCGATCAGGGGCGCGAACGTAGCGGACGCCTCGGGGAACAGTTGAAGGCAGTACCGCAGCATCGCGAAGGTGCCCACCTTGTCGACGACGGCCATCATCAGCACCGCACTTGCCGGTGTCGCCTCCACGGCCGCGTCCGGGAGCCAGGAGTGAAACGGCCACAGCGGTGCCTTGACGGCGAAGGCGAACATGAAGCCGAGGAACAGTGCATTGAGAACGGCGGGGTCGGCGCCGAGCTCTCCCGCGGATGCGGCTGCCACGACCTCCCTGAAGTCAAACGTCCCGGTGCCCCCGTCGGCGGTCACGACGTAGAGGCCGATCACCGCAGCGAGCATGATCAGGCCGCCGAAGAGGTTGTACAGCAGGAACTTCACCGCAGCATACGAGCGGCGCGCCCCGCCGAAACCTCCGATGAGGAAATACATCGGGATGAGCATCGCCTCGAAGAACACGTAGAAGAGCAGGATGTCGAGGGCGGTGAACGACACCAGCACCATCGCCTCGACCATCAGGATCAACGCCACATACGTATGGGCCACCCGTCGCTGCGTGTAGTCGGGCGCGTCCTGGCCGTCGTTCCAGCCTGCCAGCAACAGCAGCGGCACCAGCACCGCGGTCAGCAGAACCAGCACCAGCGCGATGCCGTCCAGTCCCAGGGTGTAACCGGTACCGAAAGCCGGTATCCACGAGTGGGATTCGACGAACTGGTATTGAGCGCCGCCTGCATCGAATCCGATCGCCAGCCCGCCCGCGAGGACGAGAACGGCTATGGCCACACCCAGCGCAATCGACTTGGCGAGGTGCCGTCTGCGCGCGGGAACTGCCAGGACCACGCCGGCGCCGACCATCGGCAGCACCCAGAGGACCGTCAGCCAGGGAAAGTTGTTCACCACAGCCTCACCAGCATCATCGTCGCGACCACCAGTGCCGCACCTGTGAACATGGACAGTGCATACGACCGGACGAAGCCGGTCTGCAGGCGCCTGATCAATCCTGACCCCCCACTCACCGCGGAGGCGACACCGTTGACGACGCCGTCGACGCCCTTGTTGTCGAAGTACACCAGCAGCCGCGTCAGATACTGGCCGGGACGCATCACGACCGCCTCGTTGACGGTGTCACCGTAGAGGTCGTTGCGGGCTGCGAGGGTGAGCGGGGAGACCGCGACCGGAGCGGTTTCGGGCACTTCCTTTGCGGCATACTGCCGATAGGCCGCGGCGACACCGGCGAGCACGACCACCAGGATGAGGACGGTCATCATCCACACCGGGATTGCCGCCTCCTCGTGGTGAGCGCCGACAACTGGTTCCAGCCAGTTCACCAACGACGAACCGATGGCCAGTGCCGCACCGGATCCGACCGAACCCACCGCGAGTACGAGCATCGGTATCGTCATCACCCGGGGTGACTCGTGCGGATGCGCGTCGGCCGCCCAGCGCCGGTCCCCGAAGAACGTCAAGAGCATGACGCGGGTCATGTAGAAGGCAGTGATTCCGGCGCCGAGCAGTGCGGCCGTTCCGAGGATCACGCCCTTGACGCCACCCGCGGCGAAGGCCACCTCGATGATCGGATCCTTGGCGAAGAAGCCCGCGAAGGGCGGGATTCCGATGATGGCCAGGTAGCCGAGACCGAATGTCGCGAAGGTGATCGGCATGACGGTGCGCAGTCCGCCGTAGCGTCGCATATCCGTCTCGTCGTTCATGGCATGCATGACCGATCCGGCGCCGAGGAACAGTCCGGCCTTGAAGAAGCCGTGGGCCAGCAACAGCATGATTGCGAATGCGTACCCGGCCGGGCCGAGTCCGGCGGCCAGCACCATGTATCCGATCTGGCTCATCGTGGAGGCGGCGAGCGCCTTCTTGATGTCGTCCTTGGCGCAACCGATGATCGCCCCGAACAGCAGGGTGGCGGCTCCGACGATGACGACAGCCAACTGGGCGGTGGGAGCGAGATCGAAGATCGGACCGGACCGGACGATGAGGTAGACACCGGCGGTCACCATGGTTGCGGCGTGGATGAGGGCCGACACGGGGGTGGGTCCCTCCATGGCATCACCGAGCCACGACTGCAGCGGCAGTTGCGCCGACTTTCCGCAGGCGGCCAGGAGTAGCGTCAATCCGATTGCGGTCGTGATGCTCTGGCCCGCGCCTTCTGCGCCGGCGAACACTCCGGCGAAGGAAATGGTGCCGAAGGTCGCGAACATGATCATCATCGCGACGGCCAACCCCATGTCTCCCACACGGTTGACCACGAAGGCCTTTTTGGCGGCGGTCGCTGCCGTCGGCTTGTACTGCCAGAAGCCGATGAGCAGGTAGGACGCGAGACCGACACCCTCCCAGCCCACGTACAGGCCCAGGTAATTGTCTGCTAGCACCAGCAGGAGCATCGCGGCGAGGAAGAGGTTGAGGTAGGCGAAGAACAGGCGTCTGCCAGGCGCGGAGCCTGCGGTGCGGCCGGCGGGGTCGGGCCCGTGTGCCATGTATCCGATGGAATAGAGGTGGATCAGCGACCCCACGCCGGTGATCAGCAGCACGAAACAGATGGACAACTGGTCGAGTTGCAGTCCGAAGTCGACCTGCAGGCCGGCCACCGGAACCCAGCTGAACAAATTCTGGTGTACCGCACGATCGGCTTTGTCCGCGCCCAGCATGTCGACGAAGAGCGCGAGACCCAGTGCGAACGCGGCCAGTGCCGTCCCGCAACCGAGCAGGTGTCCCCACCTGTTGCTGCGGCGGCCTGTCAGCAGCAGCACGGCGGCACCGAACAGCGGTAGAGCGGGCAGCAGCCACACGAGCGACGTAATCCCCCCGCTCATGTCAGTACCTCAGCAGGTTGGCGTCGTCGACCGACGCCGAGCGGCGCGACCGGAAAATGGTCATGATGATCGCCAAACCCACCACCACTTCGGCCGCTGCGACGACCATGGTGAAGAACGCGAAGACTTGCCCGTCGAGGTTGCCGTGCATTCGGGAGAAGGTGACGAACGCCAGGTTGGCAGCGTTGAGCATCAGTTCGATGCACATGAACACGACGATGGCGTTGCGACGGAGAAGAACCCCCGCCGCGCCGATCGTGAACAGCAGGACCGACAGGTACAAGTAGTTTTCCGGGTTCACCGGGTGCCCTCCTCACCGAACGCTGCGGACTGTGTCGGCGAAACTTCTGCGCCGTGCACCTCACCCGTCACGGACCCGCTGGGGTGACGTCCGCGCTGTTGGAGAACCCGGCTGACCGACAGCCGAGAATAGGAGCCGTCCGGCAGCATGGCCGGCATGTCGACGGCGTTGTGCCGTGCGTAGACACCGGGACTGGGCAGCGGGGTGACGTGAGCGTCGGGAGTGTCGCCGACACTCCGTTGCGCCCATCGACGGAAGCGGTCCTGTGACAACTCGCGCTGACCCTTGCGGATTTCGAACCGTTCGCGATGCGCCAGCACCATAGCGCCGATGGTCGCGGTGATCAGGAGGGCGCCGGTCAGCTCGAACGCCCATACGTACTGCAGGAAGATCAGCTCGGCGAGGCCCTCGACATTTCCGCCGGCGTTGGCTTGCTCCAGATCGGCGAAGCCGGGACCTTCAGCCGAACGCGCCCACTGCGTCGACGCGTTACCGAGGCCGCCGATCAGCAGGAGCCCGAATCCGATTCCCGCCGCTACCGCGGCAGCGCGCTGGCCTCGGATCGTTTCGACCAGCGAGTCGGACGAGTCCACGCCCACGAGCATGAGCACGAACAGGAACAGCATCATGACCGCCCCGGTGTACACCACCACCTGCACGACACCGAGGAACAGTGCGCCCTGGGCGATGTAGAAGATGGCCAGGATGATCATCGTCATGGCGAGGAAGACGGCCGAATACACCGCTTTCGGGGCAATCACCATGCCCACAGCGCCGATGATCACTACTGCACCGAGGATCCAGAACTGCACGGCCTCGCCCGTCGATGTCCGTGTCAGGGGCTCCGCGGCCAGCACAGCGGAAGACAACGTGGTCACCACCGTGCCTCTTCTTTCCTGATCGTCTCGCTCACCTCGACCTGCCGTTCGTCGTCTTCGGCTTCCGCGGCAGGCGTGTCTGCCGTCGCCGCGGCAGTCACCGTGCCGCGGTAGTAGTCCTCGGCTGTGGTGCCCGGAGCCATGGGGTGCGGTGCTGCCTCCATGTCCGGCTCGAGAGGCGCGAGGAGACGGTCTTTGTCGTAGATGAGATCTGCCCGATTGTCGTCAGCGAGCTCGTACTCGTTGGTCATCGTCAGCGCCCGCGTGGGGCACGCTTCGATGCAGAGCCCACAGCCGATGCAGCGCAGATAGTTGATCTGATACACCCGGCCGTACCGCTCACCCGGTGAATAACGCTCCGACGCCGTGTTGTCGGCGCCCTCCACATAGATGGCGTCGGCCGGGCATGCCCAGGCACACAGTTCGCACCCGATACACTTCTCCAGCCCGTCCGGGTGGCGGTTGAGCTGGTGCCGGCCGTGGTAGCGGGGAGCGGTCGGGGTCTTCTCCTCCGGGTAGTACTCGGTATTCGGTTTCTTGAACATCGTCGAGAACGTCACACCGAAACCGGCAATGGGGTCGAGGAACTTAGACATCGCTGTCCTCCTTGTTCGTTCGAGCGGAGCCTGCGGAACGACCCACGGCGACGGGGGTGCGTGGGGGCACTGGTGTGCGCTGTCCGGGCATCGGCGGCACCGGGAAACCTCCTGCCATGGGGTCGAACGGGCGAGCGGCAGGAGTGTCACCTCCGGTATGGGATTGCGCGGCTTCGCCAGAAGCGCGAGTTCGACTGCGACGGAGGCGGGCCCACAGCATCGCGAGCACCACCAGCCCGAGGGTCACGCCTGCGGTGACGAGGGCGACCGGCCAGAAGTCGTACCCGTCGTTGCGGAATGCCCGCACCGTGGCGACGATCATGATCCACACCAGCGACACCGGAATCAGTATTTTCCAGCCCATGTTCATGAACTGGTCGTAGCGCAGTCGCGGAAGCGTGCCCCGCAACCAGATGAAGACGAAGAGGAATCCCCAGACCTTCAGGGTGAACCACAAGACGGGCAGCCAACCCGTATTGGCGCCTTCCCACATGTTGAAGGGCCAGGGCGCATGCCAGCCACCGAGGAACAGTGTGGTGGCGAGCGCGGACACCGTCACCATGTTCACGTATTCGGCGAGCATGAACATGGCGAATTTCAGCGAGGAGTACTCCGTGTGGAATCCGCCGACGAGCTCACCCTCGGCCTCGGGCAGGTCGAACGGGGCACGGTTCGTCTCCCCGACCATCGAGGTGACATAGATGAGAAACGAAGGGAGCAAGAGGAATACGTACCAGATACGGTCTTGCGCCGCCACGATCCCCGACGTGGACATCGTGCCCGCGTGCAGGAACACAGCGGCGAACGACAGCGCCATCGCGATCTCGTACGAGATCACCTGCGCCGTCGACCGCAGACCGCCGAGCAGAGGGTAGGTCGAGCCCGACGCCCACCCGGCGAGGATGATCCCGTAGACACCGACGGAAGTGACCGCGAGGACGTACAGGACGGCCACTGGGAGGTCCGTCAGCTGAAGTGCCGTGCGGTGACCGAGGATCGAGACTTCCGGGCCGAACGGGATGACCGCAAAGGCCATGAACGCGGGCACTGCGGCGATGATCGGCGCAAGCAGATAGATCGGCTTGTCGACGCCCTTCGGGGTGATGCCCTCCTTCAGCGCCAGCTTGACCCCGTCGGCGAGGCTCTGCAGCATGCCTCCAGGGCCCACGCGGTTGGGGCCGATCCGCATCTGCATCCTGGCCATGACCTTGCGCTCGGCGAGGATCGCGATCAGCGGGGTCAGGATGAGGAACACGAAGACGGCGAGAGCCTTCCCGAGGATCAGCCACCACGGGTCGTGGCCGAACAACGACGGGTCGGGGTAGTCGAGCGAAAGAACGGTCACGAGACCTCCTCGGGCGCATTCGGCGTCGAACTCGTCGACTCGGCGCCGACCGCACTCGCGACGCGGACGACGCTCCCCGACGAGACTGCGAGTTGCCGGAAGACTGCGGAACCGGGTGAGTTGAGTGGAATCCACACCACCCGATCGGGTAAGTCGGCGATCACCAACGGGAGGGTGACCGATCCTCGTTCGGTGCTGACGGTCACCGCAGAACCCTCTCCGGCACCGATCTCGGTAGCCGACGCGGCCGACAAGCGGACGACCGGTGTTCGAGCGGTCCCGGCAAGATGGGGTTCCCCGTCCTGCAGACGGCCGGAATCGAGGAGCATCCGCCAACTCGCCAGAACGGCTTCACCCGGACCGGGCTGCGGCACCTCCCGCGGAGAATACGCAGGCCCGGCCGGTCGCTCACCGTCCCAAAGGTTGAGTCGCCCCAGTTCCGCGCGCGCCGCGGCGGCGTCCGGAAGCCCGAGCGGGATGTTCATTTCGTGAGCGAGGGCATGAAGCACCCGCTGGTCGGGCATGGCACCCGTTCCGCGCAACGCCGCCTCGAACACCCGCGGCCTGCCCTCCCAGTCGAGGAAGGTGCCCGGTTTCTCCACCACCGGTGCGACGGGGAAGACCACGTCCGCCCGTTCGGTCACTTCACTGCTGCGCAGTTCCAGACTGACGACGAAGTCGGCTGCCTCGACTGCCGACAGGGCAGCCCTGGGATCGGGCAGGTCGGCGACCTCCACCCCACCGACCACCAGTGCGCCGAGCGTGCCGGCTGCCGCCGCGGCAAGGATTTCCTCGGTGCCACGACCAGGATCCGACGGCAGCTCCGGCACGTTCCAAACTGACGTCACCTGCCGCCTCGCCTTCGAATCATCGATGGGCCGACCCCCGGGTAGAAGTCCGGGCAGGGCGCCCGCTTCGAGCGCGCCCCGCTCACCGGCCCGTCGCGGCACCCACGCCAGGCGCGCGCCGGTGGCGTCCGCGAGGCGCACGGCCGCGGAGAGCCCGCCGGGAACGTTCGCCAGTCGTTCGCCCACGAGGATGACCGCGCCCGGTTGACGCAACGCATCCGCGACGGCCACGCCATGTTCGTCGAGCCGGGTTTCCGGGTCGCTGACGAGCGCTTCGAGCAGCTGCGGCTCGGCTCCGGGCACCGCACGCAGCAACCGACCCGACATCTTCGACAAGCTGCGGGTGGTGAAGGGGGCGATCGAGTACACCCCGTGTCCCTTCATGCGTGCCGCCTTGCGGAGCCGCAGGAAGATGATGGGCGACTCCTCCTCGGGCTCGAACGCGACGAGGAGGACGGCGGGGGCCTTCTCCAGATCGTCGTATGTGACCTCGAGTCCGCGGCCCGCGACCCGTGCCGCCAGGAAGTCGGCCTCTTCGGCGGAATGCGGCCGGATCCTGAAGTCGATATCGTTGGTCTCCAGCGCAACTCGCGCGAATTTCGCGTAGGCGTATGCGTCTTCCGCCGTCGCCCGGCCGCCGACGAGAACCCCCGCGTTGCCTCGTGCGGCCGCCAACCCCCGGGACGCAACCGCGAGGGCATCCGGCCACGAAGCGGGCACCAGCGTGCCCGTGTCGTCGCGGACCAGCGGGGTGGTGAGGCGGTCGCCCTCGGTGGCGTAGGTGAAAGCCCACCGCCCCTTGTCGCAGTTCCACTCCTCGTTGACCTGCGGGTCGTCCCCGGCCAATCGTCGCAACACCTTGCCGCGGCGGTGGTCGGTGCGCTGGGCGCAGCCGCTCGAGCAGTGCTCGCAAACGCTGGGACTGGAGACGAGGTCGAACGGACGCGCACGGAACCGGTACGCAGCACCCGTCAGCGCACCGACCGGGCAGATCTGCACGGTGTTGCCGGAAAAGTACGACTCGAACGGTTCCTTGGCATAGATGCCGACCTGTTGCAGCGCACCCCGCTCCTGGAGTTCGATGAACGGATCGCCGGCGACCTGCTGCGAGAATCGCGTGCACCGGGCGCACAGCACGCACCGCTCCCGGTCCAGCAACACCTGTGAGGAGAGTGGAATCGGCTTGGGGAACGTGCGTTTGACTTCTTCGAAACGCGACTCTGCCCGCCCGTTGGACATGGCCTGATTCTGTAGGGGGCACTCGCCGCCCTTGTCGCAGACCGGGCAGTCGAGCGGATGGTTGATGAGCAGCAACTCCATCACACCCTTCTGCGCCTTGTCTGCGGCAGCCGAGGTGAGCTGAGTGCGCACCACCATGCCGTCGGTGACGGTGGTCGTGCAGGAGGCCAACGGCTTTCGCTGCCCCTCCACCTCGACCAGACACTGACGGCAGGCGCCCACCGGATCGAGCAGCGGATGGTCACAGAACCGCGGAATCTGGATTCCGGCCAGCTCAGCGGCGCGAATCAACAGGGTGCCCTTCGGAACGCTGACATCGGCGCCGTCGATGAGGAGGCTCACTTCGTTAGCAGGCACCTGGGCTGTCACGCGTGAACTCCTGCCATGAGAGTTGACTGGTGGGGGTCGAACGGGCAGCCGCCCTGTTCGAAGTGCGCGACATACTCGTCCCGGAAGTACTTCAGGGAAGACATGATCGGGCTGGCCGCCCCGTCACCGAGGGCACAGAACGACTTCCCGAGGATGCTGTCGGAAATGTCGAGCAACTTCTCCAGGTCGGACTCGGAACCGCCGCCGCTCTCGAGACGCTGCAGAATTTGCACCAGCCAGTAGGTGCCTTCCCGGCAGGGTGTGCACTTGCCACACGATTCGTGGGCATAGAATTCCGTCCAGCGCAGCACCGCGCGCACCACGCAGGTGGTCTCGTCGAACAGCTGTAAAGCCTTGGTGCCCAGCATCGATCCTGCTGCGCCCACACCCTCGTAGTCGAGCGGAACATCGAGGTGCTCGTCGGTGAACATCGGGGTCGACGAACCACCCGGGGTCCAGAACTTCAGCTGATGCCCCGCGCGCATTCCCCCCGCGTACTCGAGCAGCTCCCGCAGCGTGATGCCGAGCGGCGCCTCGTACTGTCCGGGCCGGGTGACGTGACCGGACAGCGAGTAGAGGGTGAATCCGGGCGATTTCTCCGTACCCATCGAACGGAACCACTCGATCCCGTTCCTCAGGATCGGCGGCACGCTCGCGATCGATTCGACGTTGTTGACGACCGTCGGGCAGGCGTACAACCCCGCCACCGCGGGGAACGGGGGACGCAACCGGGGCTGTCCGCGCCGTCCTTCCAGAGAATCGAGCTGAGCAGTTTCCTCGCCGCAGATGTACGCGCCCGCACCGGCGTGGACCACGAGGTCGAGGTCGTACCCGCTACCGAGAATGTTGCGGCCCAGGTACCCGGCGGCGTGCGCCTCGGATACCGCAGCCTGCAGGCGACGCAGCACCGGCACCACTTCGCCGCGCAGATAGATGAAGGCGTGGCTCGAGCGAATGGCGTACGCGGCGATGATGACACCCTCGACCAGCGCGTGCGGGGTGGCCAGCATCAGCGGAATGTCCTTGCAGGTGCCGGGCTCGGACTCGTCCGCGTTGACCACCAGATAGTGCGGTTTGGCGTCGTCCTGCGGGATGAAACCCCACTTCACCCCAGTCGGGAATCCGGCACCACCACGACCGCGCAGCCCCGAATCCTTGATCGTGTCGATGACCTCGTCCGGCTGCATCTTCAGCGCTTTACGCAGCGCCTCGTACCCGTCGTGGCGGTGGTAGGTGTCGAGAGTCCAGGACTGGGGGTCATCCCAATACCGGCTCAGGACAGGAGTCAGCGGCACCTCAGTCTCCCTTGTGTGTCGGGTCGGTCCCAGAAGTGGATGCGCCCGGCGGCGCCGGTTCGGACGGTGCGGGAGCCGGCTTGTCCTTCGTCGACTCCGCCGCCAACGACTCGCCGATCTCGGCCTGCGGCCCGGACCCAGATGGTCCGGCCGACGGAGATGGCGCATCCATGTCGAGTTTCCGGGCAACCTGCAACCCGGCCAACGTGGCGTGGCCGGCGCCGCCGCCGGCTTCCAACGCCCCGGGCCGCTCGTCGGGGAAACCGGCAAGCACGCGAGCCGTCTCCCGGAACGTGCACAGCGGCGCTCCCCGGCTGGGCGTGACCTTCTCCCCGGACCGAAGCGAATCCACCAATGTGCGTGCTGATTCCGGGGACTGGTTGTCGAAAAACTCCCAATTGACCATGACGACAGGCGCGAAATCGCAGGCCGCGTTGCATTCGATGTGCTCCACGGTGACCTTGCCGTCCGGCGTCGTCTCGCCCGGTCGCACACCGAGGTGATCCTCGAGCGCAGCGAGAATCGCATCACCGCCCATGATCGCGCACAACGTGTTGGTGCAGACTCCGACGAAGTAGTCACCGGTCGGATTGCGCCGGTACATCGAATAGAAGGTGGCCACCGCAGCCACCTCCGCCCCTGTGAGACCGAGCTGATCGGAGCAGAAGTCCACGCCCGCCGGACTGATGTACCCGTCCTCCGCCTGCACCAAGTGCAGCAATGGCAACAACGCTGACCGTGCGGTGTTCTGGGGTCGCTCGCCCGGCTCCACCCCCGGCTTCGGATAGCGGCCGATGATCTCGGCGGCGTCCGCGCCCAACCTGGCCCGAACCTCCGGCGGATAGCTCTCTCGGGCACCCGGCCTTACGAGTTGGCCGTTCTCCTCAGGCCGCGGGCCGAATTCGATGAACACGCGCGTACTTTGGCTCACTGCGCTCGCGGGTACCTGCGCTGAACTACCAGGCAGAGGTTTCATCGGTCCACTCCGCCCATGACAGGGTCGATGCTGGCGACCGCGGCGATGACATCCGACACCATGCCGCCCTCACACATGGCGGCGACAGCCTGCAAGTTGGTGAACGAGGGGTCGCGGTAGTGCACCCGATACGGGCGGGTGCCGCCGTCGCTGACCATGTGCACACCCAATTCTCCACGCGGAGATTCCACCGCCACATACACCTGGCCTGGCGGTACCCGGAAACCCTCGGTCACCAACTTGAAGTGGTGGATCAACGACTCCATCGAGGTGTCCATGATCTTGCGTACATGCTTGGTCGAGTTTCCCAATCCGTCACTGTCCAAGGTCAAATCCGCGGGCCAGGCAATCTTCCTGTCCTCGATCATGACGGGGCCGGGACGCAAACGGTCGAGGCACTGCTCGACGATCTTCAGCGACTCCTTCATTTCGTCGACTCGGATCAGATACCGGCCGTACGCGTCACAACCCGTGTGGGTGCAGACGTCGAACTCATAACTCTCGTAACCGCAGTAGGGTTCCGACTTCCGCAGATCGTGCGGCAACCCGGTGGCACGAAGCATCGGGCCGGTGATCCCCAACGCCATACAACCCGTAAGATCCAAGTACCCGATGCCCTCGGTACGGGCCTTCCAGATCCGGTTCTCGTTGAGCAGGTTCTCCATATCCCGTATCCGCGACGGCATCACCGTCAGCAGCTCACGAACCTTTTCCACAGCACCGGCCGGAAGGTCCTGGGCGAGCCCACCCGGCCGGATGAAAGCATGATTCATCCGAAGCCCCGTGATGGCCTCGAAGACGTCCAGAATCAGCTCACGCTCACGGAAACCGAACAACATCGCCGTGACGGCACCCAACTCCATGCCACCCGTGGCCAACGCCACCAAATGCGACGAAATGCGGTTGAGCTCCATCAGCATCACCCGGACAACCGTGGCCCGCTCCGGAACCTCCTCGGTGACCCCCAGCAACTTCTCCACACCCAGGCAGTACGCCACCTCGTTGAAGAACGGTGACAAATAATCCATCCGCGTCACGAACGTCACACCCTGAGTCCAGTTACGGTACTCCAGGTTCTTCTCTATCCCCGTGTGCAAGTAGCCGATTCCACAACGCGCCTCGGTGACCGTCTCACCCTCGATCTCCAGGATGAGCCTCAAAACACCATGCGTAGAAGGGTGCTGGGGGCCCATGTTGACGACAATCCGCTCCTCGCCCGTCCCCTGCGCCGTACCCTCCGCAGGCACCCTCGCCGCGGCGATGATCTCGTCCCAATCCTGCCCGGCGACAGTGACCATGACCTCCGGCCGCTCCGCACGCGCCGCACCCTCGCCCATCAGTTGTACCCCCTCCGCTCATCGGGCGGCGCTATCTCCGCACCCTTGAACTCCACAGGAATACCGCCGAGCGGATAATCCTTACGCTGCGGATGCCCCGACCAGTCATCAGGCATCTCGATCCGAGTCAACGACGGATGACCATCGAACACGATGCCGAAAAAGTCATACACCTCCCGCTCGTGCCAATCATTCGTCGGATACACGCCATACAGCGAGGGGACATGCGGATCCGCATCCGGCACCGCCACCTCCACACGGACCCGACGGTTATGCGTAATCGACATCAACGGATACACCGCATGCAATTCCCGGCCGACCTCCTGCGGGTAATGCACACCACTGACGCCCAAACACAACTCGAAACGCAGCCCCGGCTCATCCCGCAACGAGCGGGCCACCACCGGCAAGAACTCGCGGCGAACATGGAATGTCAACTCCTCACGGAAAACGACAATCCGCTCGATCGCCTCCCCCACACCCACACCCCGCTCCGCCAACGCAGCCTCGAGGCCATCCGCCACCTCATCGAAATACCCGCCCAAAGGGCGAGGCGAACCGCCCGGCAACGCCACCGGGCTCACCAACCGCCCATACCCCGACGTATCCCCACTACCGCGCACACCGAACATCCCCCGGCGCACACCGATCACTGAATCATGGCTCGCTGAGACATGGCTCGCTTCGCTCGCAGGTGCTTGGCCTTCCTCGCGGACCCTTCCCTCGTCACTCACTCGCTACGCTCCCTCGCTCCTCAGTCCAGGCCCCACGGGCCGAGCACACAACCACATGGCTCGCTGAGACATGGCTCGCTTCGCTCGCAGGTGCTTGGCCTTTCTCGCGGACCCTTCCCTCGTCACTCACTCGCTACGCTCCCTCGCTCCTCAGTCCAGGCCCCACGGGCCGAGCACACAACCACATGGCTCGCTGAGACATGGCTCGCTTCGCTCACGAATGCTCGGCCTTCCTCGCGGACCCTTCCCTCGTCACTCACTCGCTACGCTCCCTCGCTCCTCAGTCCAGGCCCCACGGGCCGAGCACACAACCACATGGCTCGGTTTGCTCGGGGCGGTCATCGGAGCAAGCCCTTCATCTCGATCGTCGGAGTGACGGCCAGGGCGGCCTCCTCCGCCGCACGTACCGCCTCTTCGCGGTTCACGCCCAGCGGCATCTCCTGGATCTTCTCGTGCAACTTCAAGATCGCGTGCAGCAACATCTCCGGCCGTGGAGGGCAGCCCGGCAGATAAATGTCCACCGGAACCACGTGGTCGACACCTTGGACGATGGCGTAGTTGTTGAACATGCCCCCCGACGAGGCGCAGACACCCATCGCCAGCACCCACTTCGGCTCGGCCATCTGGTCGTAGATCTGGCGAAGCACCGGTGCCATCTTCTGGCTGACCCGGCCGGCGACGATCATCAGGTCGGCCTGGCGCGGAGACGCCCGGAACGCTTCCATACCGAATCGGGCGATATCGAACCTCCCGGCACTGGTGGCCATCATCTCGATAGCGCAGCACGCGAGGCCGAAAGTCGCGGGCCACAACGAACCCTTCCGCACATAGCCGGCCAGACCTTCCACCGTGCTCAGCAGAAAGCCGCTCGGCACCTTCTCCTCGATACCCATATCCGACTCTTCCTACTTCCGGTTTCGCTATTCATCCGCTTCCGGGGGCCCGGCAGATACGTGAGCACTGCGAGCAACCGAAAAGCACCTAATCCCAACTGAGACCGCCACGCCGCCACTCGTATACGTAGGCCACCGCAGCGCTGAAAATGAAGAGAGCCATAGCAACGAGACCGAAGAAACCGAGGGCATCGAAATGGATCGCCCACGGGTAGAGGAACACGATCTCGATATCGAAAATGATGAACAACATGGCGGTCAGGTAGTACTTCACAGGAAAGCGGCCTCCGCCCACCGGCTGGGGGGTGGGATCGATTCCGCATTCGTAAGCGTCGAGCTTGGCCCGGTTGTAGCGCTTCGGACCGACGACCGACGCCAAGATCACCGATACGACCGCAAAGGCGACAGCAATCGCTCCGAGCACGAGAATCGGCACGTAAACGTTCATGCGCTGAGCACCTCCCTGCGAGCCTGTCCGCGATACCCCATCTCCTCGAACCGAGAATCCCTCAGCGCGTAGATATGTGAGTTGAGACACAGACTACCGGTTTCGGCGGTCTTGTCTCGGTTTCAGCGCCCGCAGTTCCCCAGAGATTTACGTGGGTGTAATTCCCTCCCACCGCGTCGGCCACGTGACAGTTTGCGGATGGCGGATCGGTCAGTAAAGATGCAGGTCAAGAGGCAATATCGCGCGGGCAGACCTGCCCGCGTCGATGGGCTTCGGAGAGCCGGCCCTAAGACGAAATACGAGTGCGGAGCAGCGCGACAACCGCCTCGCCGAGCCGGATGGGGTCGATCGGATGAGGAACCGCGGCCTCGGCCCGTGACCAGTTGGCAAGCCACGCGTCGTCAACTCGCCCGGTCAGCACCAGCACAGGCGGGCACGGGTCGATTTCGTCCTTCAGCTGCTTGGCAATTCCCATCCCCCCGGCCGGGGATGCCTCCCCGTCCAGGACGGCCAAGTCGATCCCGCCCGCATCCAGGTGCTGGATCACCACCGGGCCGGTCGCCACCTCCACGTATTCGAGTTCCGGCAGATCGGGATGCGGACGCTTACCCAGAGCCGACATGACCTGCCGGCGGGTGTTCGGGTCATCGCTGTAGACAAGGACGCGCAGCGAGTCGGGGCGGCTGGGACGGGCGGTCGCGTCGGTCACGGACCCGATGCTACCGGCCCGGCGTGGCCGGATTGCGTTGC
Organism: Rhodococcus tibetensis; assembly: GCF_024438035.1. Classification (GTDB taxonomy): domain Bacteria; phylum Actinomycetota; class Actinomycetes; order Mycobacteriales; family Mycobacteriaceae; genus Rhodococcus_F; species Rhodococcus_F tibetensis. The sequence continues at coordinate 30,342 of NZ_JANFQF010000022.1, read as the reverse complement.
TTTCAGGATGATCCGGCGTCAGCGGGGTGGCCGGGTGCCACGCCACGGGCCGTCCGATCGAACCCTTGCACCGGCTTCCGAACACCGCTACCGGCCCCGCTTCACATCCGTCAGGATGGATACACGGTCTCGAAGCACGACGATCGAACGGACGGTACGGACATGAGGCGTTTGGCGTCGACATTGCTAGTGGTGCTGGCCCTGTGTGCGGTGGCAGTTGCCCTGTTCTATGTCACGTCCCGGTCGCCGCAGGACACCCCCGCGCGTCCGGTCGAGGACAAGGCGTTCATGATCGACGGGAGACCGATGACGTGTCGTGAACTCTTTCCGCCGGGCTGCGACTTCGACCTGCAGAATTCGTACAACCGGTGGGGTGAGCGGCTCGACAACTTCGTCGATACCAGCGACCTCGGTCCCTACGCGCGGGACATCGGGTTCGCGGCGTCGGCCAAGTTGAGCCTGCAGGCCTGCAGGCTTTCGGAGACGTCGGGTAAGACCATCCTCGAGTTCGTCGAACTCGCTCGGCGCGACCACCCGGAGGCAGGCAGCCCGCAGCTCTTTCCCTTCTGGAACCGGGCGCGCCAGTACCTGTGCCCCGGGGTGTAAATCCGCCCAGTGGCGCGTACCGCAGCGGACAAGTCTGCAGGACAGCTGCATTGGGCTGACATGCTCTCGGTGACCGACCCACCGATGCCGAAGTGAGAGCCATCGGTTTACCGATGGCGGCCGGGGGTACCACCACCTCCATGGCGACCAACACCACGCGAGACGCGGAGCATCGTGCACTCGAGACCGCAGCCCTGGGCGGTGGCCCGACGGTGTCGGGACTCGAGGCACTTCGTATAGCGGCAGTACTGGGATTCAGCCCGATCGCAGCCGGTGTCATCGCGCGGCGTCCCCGCATGATGGCCGCGCTGGAGCGACTCGGTGCCGACGCGCCCACCGTGCCGTTCGTTCGCGAGTTGCGGGAGCGCTATGGGCCCGGACCGCTGCAGCTGCGGATACCGGGCCGGCGGCTCGCAGTGGTGTTGACCGGGACCGATGCAGGTCGCGTCCTGGGCGGCACACCCGACCCGTTCAATCCTGCCAACAGGGAGAAGAAGGGGGCGCTGTCGCCGTTCCAGCCGCACGGTGTGCTGATTTCGGAGGGACACATCCGGCGGGAACGTCGGCGCGTCAACGAGGAGGCCCTCGACACTTCGCACGCGATGCATCACCTCGCCGGCCCGATGGTGGAGGTGATCCGGCACGAGATGGCGGCACTGATGGCATCCGTGCAGGCGAAGGGAACCCTCGACAACGACGAGTTCACCCGCACGTGGTGGCGCATGGTGCGTCAGATCGTCCTCGGCAAGTCGGCCCGCGATGACAACACGGTCACCGATCAGCTCCGCAAGCTCCGGTCGAACGGCAACTGGTCCTACTTTCTCCCGCAGCGACGCAAACTCCATGACCGGTTCATCGAGAGCCTGTACTCCTACGTCGACAAAGCGGAGCCGGGATGCGTGGTCAGTGCCCTCGCCGCCCTACCCGCCGGCGGGGCCATCGACCCGGTCGGTCAGATACCGCACTGGCTCTTCGCTTTCGATGCGGCAGGCATCGCCAGCAGTCGCGCTCTGGCTCTGCTGTCCAGTCACCCCGAGCAACGTCGACTCGCCCAGGAGGAGATTGCCGCCTGTGACACGGCAGTTCCCCAGCAATACCCGTATCTTCGCGCGTGTGTGCTCGAGTCGGTGCGGCTGTGGCCGACGACGCCGACCATTCTGCGTGACTCCACCAGCGACACCACGTGGGGCGCCGCGGACGTCGAGTTCACGATTCCGGCGGGAACCGCTTTCCTGATTCTCGCGCCCGCATTTCACCGCGACGGTGAAACATTCTCGTTCGCCGACGAGTTCGCGCCGGCGGTCTGGCTCGACGGAATGGCGCAGTCTCGTCCCGAGTTGGTGCCTTTCAGCGCAGGTCCCGCCGAATGCCCGGGCCGAAACCTCGTGTTGTTCGTGACGAGCACGATGCTGGCGTTGTTGCTGGAGGCCGCCGACTTCGAGCTCACCTCCACCCCCGCACTGACGCCGGAGCGGCGTCTGCCGCCGACCCTGAACAACTTCGGGCTTCGCTTCCGCGTCACCCCGAGGTAGGGCCAAAGGCAGCGCTCGCGACCACATGGTGCCACCGACGCCTTGTAATGGCATCACATTGGTGCCATGCTGATGCCATGGATCTCGCGCCCTACGTCGCCGCTCTCCGCTCCCAACTTGCCGTTGCCGCCGAAGCGGGTGGGGAGGATGCCCTCGCCGTAGCCGAGCGATTGGTGGCACCACTCGAATCGGCAGTGCGGCTCGCGATGTTGGATGTTCTGTCGACAGCGGCCAGTGAAATCACCCGGGACCTCGCGCCGGGCTCGGTCGATCTCCGTCTGCGCGGGAAGGAACCGAGTTTCGTCGTCACGCCACCCCCGGTCGACGCTTCGTTCGACGAGGCGGAGGCGCCCACCGTCAACACCTCCACCCGCCGTCTGCCCGAAGGTGACGACGGCGCAATGACCCGGATCAACCTCCGTCTCACGCAGGACATGAAGGACCGAGTGGAGGAAGCGGCGCGCGAGTCGGGACTGTCGGTGAACGCCTGGCTTGTCCGTTCGGCGACAGCAGCGCTGGGCGTCGGAAACAGCCCTTCTCGCCCCGAGCGTCGCGCACCCCGGGGCGGAGACAGCTACACCGGCTGGGTGCGCTGACGCATCCTCCGCTCGCATCCAGCACCCACTTCATCATCTATCGGAGGATCACCATGCCCACCTTCAGCACCCCGGAACCGATCGAGGCGACGATCGAACTCGTTGTCGGCGACATTCGCGTCACCGCACGCGACAGCAAAGACACCGTCGTGGAGGTACGCCCGAGCGACAGCTCCCACGAACCGGACGTCCGGGCAGCCGAACAGACTCGCGTCGACTACTCCGCCGGTCACTTACTGGTCAAGGCTCCACGGCAGCGCGGTCTCGGTCTGTTCGGCAGAACCGGGTCGGTCGACGTCACCGTGGAACTGCCGACGGGTTCCCGCCTGGAGGCGAAGGCGGCCGTGGCAGCCTTCCGATCTGCAGGCCGGCTCGGGGAGTGCCGGATCAAGACGTCGACGGGTGACATCCAACTCGGCGACACCGGCTCACTCGACGCCGGCACCGGCGCCGGCGACGTAGTTGCCGGACGAGTTCTGGGCGACGCCGACGTGCGCACCGGGTCGGGCAAGATACGCGTCCGCGCGATCGACGGCACTGCGGTGATCAAGAACTCCAACGGCGACAATTGGATCGGTGACGTCACCGGTGACAGCCGCGTCAACACGGCCAACGGTGACATCTCCGTGGACTGCGCGCACCGTGGCATTACCTGCGCAACGGCAAACGGTGACATTCGAATCGGTGAGATCGTCCGCGGCACAGCCTCGTTCGACACCGCATTCGGACAGATCGAGATGGGGATCCGGGCGGGGACAGCGGCGCGGCTCGACGTGCGCACCTCATTCGGCAAGGTCGACAACCACCTCGATACCGCGGACAGCCCCGGATCGTCCAACGAGACGATCGACGTTCGCGCCCACACCAGCCACGGCGACATCGTCATTCGACGTTCATAAGCCCCGGAAGCACCTCGAAAGGAAGCGCAATGACAACCGCAGTTTCCACACGCCCAGCCATCTCGGCAATCGGGCTTCGAAAGTCCTACGGCGACACAGTCGTCCTCGACGGCATCGACCTCACCATCGCGGAGGGAACGGTGTTTGCACTCCTCGGACCCAACGGTGCCGGCAAGACCACCACCGTCAACATCCTCTCCACCTTGATCGATGCGGACGCCGGCGACATCCGAGTGGCGGGACACGATCTGGTTCGTGAACCGGATTCGGTGCGGGCAGCGATCGGTGTCACCGGCCAGTTCTCCGCAGTCGACAATCTGCTCACCGGGGAAGAGAACCTGATCCTGATGGCCGACCTGCACCACCTGGGCCGTGGGGAAGGACGACGGCGCACTACCGAACTCCTGGAGCAGTTCGACCTCACGGAGGCCCGCACCCGGCCGGCGGGAAGCTACTCCGGGGGGATGCGGCGGCGACTCGATCTCGCGATGACCCTGGTGGGCAGCCCACGCGTCATCTTCCTGGACGAGCCGACCACTGGGTTGGACCCGCGTAGTCGCCGCACCCTCTGGCAGATCATCCGCGACCTGGTGGACGACGGCATCACGATTCTTCTCACCACCCAGTATCTGGAGGAGGCAGACCGGCTCGCCGATCGCATCGCACTCCTCGACCACGGAAAGCTCGTGGCAGAAGGCACTCCGGCTGAACTGAAGCGGCTCGTACCGGGCGGTCACGTCGTCCTGCAGTTCGCCGACGTGGATTCGTTCGAGACAGCGGCGAGCGTTCTCGGCGACGCGACACACGACGCGGATGCGCTCACCTTGCAACTTCCGAGCGACGGTAGCGTGCAGTCGCTGCAGACCCTTCTCGCGCGACTGAGTGCCGAATCGATCTACCGCGCAGCGCTTTCCGTACACACACCCGACCTCGACGACGTGTTCCTCGCACTGACCGGCAGCCCGAACCATCAGAAGGAGACCCTGCAGTGACTACTCTCTCGCTGACCGTAAGCGATTCGGCGACCATGCTGCGCCGCAATCTCCGGCACCTGGTGCGCTACCCATCGATGACCGTGATGCTCGTCGGCATGCCCATCATTCTCCTACTCCTGTTCGTGTACGTTTTCGGTGGCACCCTGGGAACAGGACTCGGCGCACCAGGCGGCGGGCGAGCCGCCTACGTCGACTACGTCACGCCGGGGATTATCCTGATGACCATCGCCAGTACGGCTCAGGGCACAGCGATTTCGGTGGCCATGGACATGACCGAGGGCATCATCGCGAGGTTCCGCACCATGGCCATCGCTCGCGCCTCGGTGCTGACCGGGCACGTGCTCGGCAGCCTGATTCAAGCGGCGCTGAGTCTGGGCGTCGTCATCGGCGTCGCGGTGCTCATCGGGTTTCGGCCCACCGCCGGATTGGTCGAGTGGACCGCCGCGGTCGGCGTACTCGCGATGATCACCTTCGCGCTCGTCTGGTTGTCCGTCGCGCTCGGCCTCGTGTCGAAGAGCGTGGAGACGGCAAGCAATCTGCCCATGGTCCTGGTGCTGCTCCCATTCCTCGGAAGCGGCTTCGTCCCTACGGATTCGATGCCGGTGGGACTCCGCTGGTTCGCCGAGTACCAGCCGTTCAGCCCGGTCATCGAAACACTGCGCGGGCTTCTACTGGGCGGCCCCATCGGCAACAACGCCGTGCTGGCCATCGGATGGAGCGTCGCGATCGCGGCACTCTCCTACTTGTGGGCCAGAAGGTTGTACGTCCGTCGAACAGCTCACTGAGTCATTCGTGCCGTCGACCGCACAGCGGCGACGAACTCGGTGGGACGTTCTATATGAACCAGGTGACCGGCTCCTTCCACCGTGATTGTGTGAATGTTGCTCCGCCGCCGAATGATACGTTTGTGGAGGCCGGTCATCCACGGGGAGCTCTCCGCTCCGAGGATCCAGGTGATCGGAACCGGCAGGTCCACTATCGCGTCGAGCGGCACGTGCTCGGCCATGACGCCGAACGGATGCGGGTCCCATTCCGCCAGTACCGGGGTGGAGTTACGCCGGATGTTCGACCGAACCGCATCGTCGGCCATGTCATAGCTGTTGCCGCCCGACTGCAAGGTGGTGGCGAAGCGAAAGAAGACCTCAGCCGCCTCGAGGGGCCGGCCTCTCACCTGGTTCAGCTTCAACCGCAACCCAGCAGCCAGAACCGATCGATCGGCGTACCGCAGGCCGTGAAAGGGTGCTTCTACTATGACGAGTTCTCGGAAGAGTTCAGGTCTGCGGGCGGCCGTGGCGAGCACGATGTTCCCACCGGAACTCCAACCGACAACCTTCGCGGGTTCTTCGACTACCCGCTCGAGCACGGCTTCCAGGTCTCGCGCGTGGATTCGGTGATCTCGCACCGGCTTGTGCCGGGACTCTCCGTATCCTCGCCGGTCGTAGACGATGACCCGGTGATCCCGGGCGAGGTCGTCGAGGACACCCTCCCACGTGGTCGAGTCGGTGGCCGAGCCATGGACCAGAACGAGGACGGGGCCCTCACCGACTTCCCGGTAATGCAGGGTCGCGCCGTGAACTGTAAGGGTAGGCAATGTGATCTCCTCGAGGTGCGAATCGTTCCGCCTATCGAGTGGGCGTGGTGACGATTCCGTATGAGCGGATAACGCGGTACAGGGTGGTGCGACTGATTCCCAGCTGCTGGGCGGCAGCCTTCTTATTTCCTTTGAAGTCCTTGAGCGCCTTGACGACTGCATCACGTTCGGCCTGCTCGAGTGCTGTGAGCGGTCGGGTCAGCCTGCCACGGTACTGCTCCGGCAGGTCGCTCACGGTGATATCCCCCGCGCTCCGAGAGGTGCTTATCGTTGTCACGGCGGTGTGCAGTTCGCGTAAGTTCCCCGCCCACTGTTGCCCGGCAAGAGCTTCGAGCGCTGCCGGTGTGAAACGCACTTGCGTCGCTGTACCGAGGTCGTCGAGCATCTTCTTCACGAGTCCGGGGATGTCGGCGCGGCGGTGACGCAGCGGCGCGAGCTCGATTCTCTCCGTGCAGTGTGCGACGAGTGCGGCGTGCTCTGGGGGCAGCTCGTCGACCGGCGCGCTGGTGACGATGACCCTCGCTCGCGCCGAGCGTAGGTATTCTGCAGCCCGCCTGGCGAGCGCGGGTGGGAGAAATTCGATCGCTTCGACTACGACGCATCGGCTTTGGTCGAGCTGCCGCCGGAGCTGCTCGGCCCATTGTCGCTCACCCCACTCCGAGACCTGTGCAGCGTCGAACCAGACGGCCTGCTCGTCGGCAACCGCGCGGGCGGCTGTCGTGTGACCAGAGCCCGGCTCACCAGTGATGAGGACCGACCCGATCGACGCGACCGGCCCCGGCTGCAGCGTCTTCGAACGGGTGAGTGGTTCGTCGAGGGTGAAGAGAGCCGCTCCGCTTCCGGGAATCCGCAGGACCGACGCCGACAGCCTGCCCGTCGACAAATCGATGTCGCGAGTCACCTCCCGGTCCATCGGCGCGTCTATCGCCAACGCACGAAGGAGGGCGTGATCGGCCGGTTCGAGGATTTGAATCGCGGCTGTGTTCGCGAGGAGAATGTCGTCCCCGATGGCGATCACCGGGCGGTTGCGGGCACGTACGGTCGCATCCTGGAAACTGCGGAAGATTCGCTGTTCGGCCTGGCGGGATTCTTCGAGCAACCGCTCACCGATCTGACGCGCCGAACGAATCACGAAAGGCGCGAGCAACGGGCTGTCGTCCTCGTTCAAACAGGTGATGTCGAGGACACCCTCGATCCGGCGGGTCACCGGGTTGAGCACGGGCTGGCCGTAACAGCTGAACCTCTTGAGGGCCTCGATGTAGTGCTCCTCGCCGCGGACCGCGAGGCCCCGGCGTAGCTCGAAGGCGGTGGCGATCGAGTTGGTACCTGTGGTTTCCTCGAGGAATCGGCGGCCCTCCACGGCGCCGACCTTCTCGAGTTTGGGTTGCAGGCGCCGTTCGCCGTAGCGGAGATCGACCAGACGTGCATTACGGTCGGCGAGGATGACGGCGAAACCGGATCCCTCGAGTTCACCGGCCATTTCGTCGAGCACCGGTGCGGCAGCGACCATCAGCCGGCTGCGCCTGTCGACTTCCTCGATCGCGGCATCGTCGACGGACGCTCCCGGATACAGTCCGCTCATCGCCACTCGTTGCCAGGACTGCGCGATGAGTGGTCGTGACGAATTGTCGAGTTCGGTCATGGTCTCGACGTCCTTCCACACCGTGTCACGCACTTGCGAGTCTACGTTCGACTCCCTAGTTCCCCTACACCCCGGCGGATCGAGGCGACCGGTCGTAACCTCGTCCGGCCCTGACCCGCCGGGGCGAAACTGCATCATCCCAAGTACACGGATTTCAGTTCCTGGTAGTTGGACAGGGCTTCCGGACCGAGTTCACGGCCGAGACCGCTGGCTTTGACGCCGCCGAAGGGAGCGGTGGGTTCGGGGAGGTAGGTGTTGACGCCGATGGTGCCGGTCTGCACCCGCTTCGCCAACGCGAGCCCCCGGTCGTGGTCGCCGGTCCACACGGTTCCGCCGAGGCCGTAGTCGGAGTCGTTGGCGATGCGGATCGCCTCGTCGTCGCCGCCGTACGGAATCACGGCCAGCACCGGGCCGAAGATCTCTTCCTGGGCGATGGTGTGGTTGTTGTCGACGTCGGCGAAGATCGTCGGCTCGACGAACCACCCCCTGTCGCGGTCCACGGGCCTGCCGCCGCCGATGGTGACGCGGGCACCGTCACCGCGACCCTTGGCGATGTACCGCTCGACGCGCTCGCGCTGCGCCGCGGTGGCCATCGGACCGATCTGCGTGGTCTCGTCCAGCGCGTCACCGACCTTCATAGCTCCCGCGAAATCGGTGAACAGATCGACGATCTCGGAGTACCGCGACCGCGGCGCCAGCACCCGCGTCCCAAGGAAACAGGTTTGTCCGTTGTTGAGAAGTGTTGCAGTGAACAGCTTCTCGGCCACCTCCTGCAAGTTCAGACTGGCGTCGTCGAGGATGATCGCGGCGGACTTGCCGCCCAGTTCCAGGGTCACCGGCCGCAGCAGTCGGCCGCACACCTCACCAATGGACCGGCCCGCGGCGGTGGAACCGGTGAAGCTGATCTTGTCCACACCCGGATGCGCGACCAGGTACGCGCCGGCGTCGCGGCCACCGGGGACGATGTTGACCACTCCGGCGGGAATCCCGGCCTCGGCCACGGCCTCGGCAAAAATGTAGCTGTCGAGGACGGTCTCCGGTGACGGCTTGATCACCAGCGTGCAACCGGCAGCCAGCGCGGGAGCGTACTTGAACGCGGCCAGAGTCTGAGGGAAGTTCCACGGCACGATCGCCCCGACCACACCGATCGGTTCGCGGCGGACCAGGGTGTTACCGCCGAGCAGTCCGGGGCGGGTCTCCTCGGTGGCGGTCTCGCGGGCCAGACCGGCGTAGTAGCGCAGCAGGATTACCGGGAACGCGCCTTCGAGTTGCCGGGCCACGGCGACGGGCATGCCGTTCTGGGAACTGACTCGCTGCACGACGTCCTCGGCGCGGCGCTCGAGTGCGTCGGCGAGGCGTTCCATGGCGGTGGCGCGGTCGGCCGGAGCCCAGTGCGCCCACCCGGCCGGGTCGTCGAAAGCGCGGCGGGCGGCGGCAACGGCGGCGTCGATGTCGGCGTCCTGGGCCTCGGGTACCGAGCCGATCACCTCCTCGGTACTGGCCGAGACAGCGGTGATCCGCTGACTCGACGAGGGCGTAACCCAGTCGCCGCCGATGAAGAGAGAGTCGTAGTGCACGTCCATGGAATGTCCCTTGATGTCGTCGAGAAAGGTCAGAAGGTGATGACGCCGCGGAGGTTTCGGCCGTCGCGCATGTCCTGGTACCCGGTATTGATTTCGTCGAGCTTGTAGGTTCGGGTGGCCAGTTCGTCGAGCTTGAGGTGACCACTGCGGTACAGGCCGAGCAGCTTGGGGATGTGCAGGCGAGGGTTCGCGGAACCGAACAGTGAACCGACCACGCGCTTTTCCATCAGCACCAGGTCCAGCGCACTCATCGATACGGTTTCCTCCGTCGCGCGGTGCAGGTTGGTCACCACCACGGTGCCGCGTTTCGCGGTCATCGCCAGGCTGGCCCCGATCTGCTCACCGTCACCGACGCCCATGGTGTTGACCACCACGTTCGCCCCGCGGCCATACGTGAGATCCGTGACGAGAGCCTGTGCCTCCTCGCTGGTGGCGACCGCATGCGTGGCACCGAATTCGAGGGCCTTGGCGCGCTTGAACTCCACCGGGTCGACGGCCACGACATACTGTGATCCGCTCAGCGCCGCGCCTTGGACCGCGTTGATGCCGATGCCGCCGACACCGACGACCACGGAGGTATCGCCCGGCTGGACCCCACCCGTGAAGACGGCCGAGCCCCACCCGGTGACGACGCCGCAGCCGAGCAGGCAGGCCTTGTCCAGTGCGATGTCATCGTCGATCTTGATGCAGTTGGCCTCGCTCACCACGGTGTGCTGAGCGAACGTACCCAGCAGGCACATCAGACCCAGGTCCTGTCCGCGGGCGTGATGCCGGGCCGTGTGATCGGAAATCTGGGTGCCGTCACCGAGGTACTGGCCCAGTTCGCACAAATTCTGCATGCCGGCCGAGCACGCCGCACATCGTCCACACGCGGGGAGGAACCCGAAGATGACCCGGTCGCCCGCAGCCAGACCCTCGACACCGGGACCGACCTCGACGACGGTGCCCGCACCTTCGTGTCCACCAATCATCGGCAGCGGCCAGGGCAGATCACCGGTCAGCACGTGCTCGTCCGAGTGGCACAAACCACTACCGCCCATCTCGACAAGCACTTCACCGTGCTTGGGCGGATCCAGTTCGATCTCCTCGACGGTCCACGGACCTCCGCGCTCCCACAAAATCGCTGCCTGAGTCTTCACTTGATCTCCTCTCATGTAACGGACGTCACATCTCGTCCGTAGTCACGAGCATCACAGCCGACCAAGGGTGCCGCGTGTTCCATTTCTGGACACGGGCTGCTGTTACCGGGCGGGCGCGGCGGTGGGCATCGCGATCATCAACTCAGCCGGCAGCATGAGCGGATTCAGGCAGGCCAGGTCACGGGGTCATGGCTGCTCGACCAGTGCCTCGACTATTCATTCCCCGGCGAACCGTTCGAGTAGGGGACGGGTTCGATAGGGGATGGCGTCGCGCATCGCGACAGACACCGTCGTGCGCTCGATCCCGGGCACAGCGAGAATGAGGCCGGCGACCCGGTACAAATCATCGGCATCGATGGCCACCACACCGATGTGCAGGTCCGCCACCCCGGAGATGCCGACGACCTCGGTGACCTCGGCGATGTCCCGCAAATGGTCGATGACGTCCTCGAGACGATGCTGATCGACGACCGCAGTGACAAACGCCTGCAAGGGGTAACCGAGGTCTCGGGGCGCGACGCAGCGATCGACAGGCGCGAGCACCTTATGCTCGTCCCAACGAGACATCCTTGCCTGCACCGTATTACGCGCCATGCCCAACAGTGACGCCAACTGCACCCCGGTCGCCCGAGGTACGTCGCAGAGCGCAAGCAGAAGGCGGGCGTCGGTCCGATCGAGTCTCGTCATATGGCGGAGTATGCCACTGGACGACTCATCGGGCACTGCGCATTCTGCTTGATTTCTACCAGATGTTTGCGCATAGCGGGTCATGTCGCTGCATTGGTGCATCGATCTGACGATAATGCGCTGGCCCTCAGTGTCCCGGCGGGGTCAGCCGTTCGGGTAGAACAGTGCACCGGGTGTCCGGTGTGAACTGGGCTTGGCGAGGACACGCTGGAGTACCGCGCGGCCGCCGATTCCGCTGGCGAGCAGGCCCAGCAGCAGTGCCACGTTGGTCATACCGACATCCTCTCCGGCGCGGCGTAGTCACCCCGAAGCGGTCGGGGTTCGGAGCGTTCACCGGCGAACATCGCCTCGATGCGGAACTTGATTTCCTCGGTGGAGATCGACCCCGCCCGGCGCGATGCGCGTACAGGTGGGGTCGTCGATCCTGAAACGGGAATGCTCACGAATGTATGTGTCCTGTCGATGAGATGGTTTGGGTGAGAAGTAATGTTCAGATCATCATCGATGCGGCGGCGACGCAGGCAAGGGTCGCGAGCGCAGCGACGCCGGCCAGAAGCACGGATCCGGTCACTACCACGGCGGGTGCCGCAGCCGCGGCCGCGGCACCGAGCGCTATTGATGCGCCTGAGCGCACCGGCGATGTCGTCGACTCGTCAGGAAGCGGGGTGTGGTGGGTGGTGTGCACGCCGGGTCCTTTCCGGGTCGGGGCCGATCGAAATGCGTGGAAATAGACGTAGCCTGAGGTCACGGCCAGATGTGTGCTGGATCACAATCGGTCATGGCGTTAGTTGTACATCATCAAGGTGACGAATGCCACTTGTGATGAACACCAACAACGCTGACCCATTCCCCGCCCGACTGCAACTGGACACTCGTTCAAGCTTGACCGGGTGTGACGACGCCGTGGTCGAACGCGTAGACGATGGCGGCGGCACGGTCGCGAAGATCGAGTTTGACGAAGATGTGCCCGATGTGGCTCTTCACTGTCACTCCAGAGATGCCCAGTTCGCGGCCGATCTCGCTGTTGCTGTATCCCCTGCCGATCAGAGCGAGCACATCGAGTTCACGCGTCGTCAACTCGTCGAGACTGCGCCCCGCACCGTTGGTCGACCGGGCGGCGGTGCGATAGGTGGTGAGTACTCGGCCGGTCACCGCCGGATCGAGGCAGGCGCCCCCGTCCGCGACCGTACGCACCGCACGGATCAACTCCTCCGCAGGTGAGTCCTTGAGAAGGAATCCGGCGGCCCCGGCGCGCAGTGAGCCGGACAGCAGTTCGTCGTCGTCGAAGGTGGTGAGTATCAAGACGGGCGGTGGTCGGTCGCCGGCCTGGAGTTCGCGCGTCGCCGAAATTCCGTCGACCCGCTTCATCCTCAGGTCCATCAGCACGACATCGGGCGCGTGCTGAGCCACAGCGTCGGGCACTTCGGAGCCGTCGGCGCATTCGGCGACGATGACGAAACCGTCCTTTCGCCGCAGGATCCGCCGCAGCCCGGATCTCACCAACTCTTGGTCGTCGACGAGCAGCACTCTGATCTCGGGCGCGGTCACGACTGCTCCGGGGTGCGCCGCCGGAGCGACAGAGGGCAGGAGTCGGTCGGGAGCGGAACCTCCGCGCGCACCGACCAACCGTGCTCACCCCGGCCGGCCTGCAACGTGCCACCGAGGAGTTCGGCGCGCTCGCGCATCCCTCGCAGACCCGAACCGTTCGAACCGTTCGACGAGGCGTCCGGGTCAGTGATCGAATTTCGAACTACCAGCGTGATCGAGTTCGGCGCAATCGTCAGCTTCACCTCGGCGTCCGCTCCCGGCGCATGTTTGATGACGTTGGCCAGGGACTCCTGCGATATCCGATACAAACTGAGACCGGTCGCGCCGCTCACGGCCGCCGGGTCGCCCCGCATCTCGAAGGACACCGCGAGTCCTGCGCGGCGAAAGTCGTCGATCAGATCCGGGACATCGGTGATGGCAGGTTCGGGGCGGGTTCCGGCCGGCTTCACATCCAGCAGCCCGACCGTGCGCCGGATGTCGGCCATCGCTTGACGCCCGAGACGCTCGGCGTCGGCGAGGGCCTCCACCGCGTCGTCGACGTCGCGATCCTCCTCGAGGGCGCGGCGGGCGCCGGTGAGGTGCAGCATGGTGATGCTCAACGAGTGGGCGACTACGTCGTGGATTTCCCGGGCGATGCGCTGGCGTTCGCGAGTGGCGGCTTGCTCGGTCTGGATGGCATGGGATGCGCGCTCCTGATGAAGGAGGCGGAGCTGGGTCTGCAGCAGATGCCCGATGATCCACCCGACCGCGACACCGGCGAAGTACCAGGGCACATCGCTCAGGCGGCCGGCGACGGCGAATCCCGACAGCACCGCTACAGCACCCGCTGCGGTGGCAAGGCTGACGGCCAGCGGCGCCGTCGCTGCGACCTCGCCGACCATGAACACCAGGATGAACGGAGCCACATCGAACTGACCGACCACCTGCTGCACCAGCAGCAGTGCCGTCGCTGCAGTGACGATCACCGCCAGGAGGGGTCGGGGAATCATGGAACCCGGTCTCACCACATCTCCTGCCAAGGACGTTCCCGCGGCCACAAGCGCGACCGGCAACGCCCATCCGGGGGGCACAAACGCGTCCCGCTGCGCGACGGCGACTCCGGCCACGGCAACTATGGCGACATGGCCGAAGATCGGGACACCGGGCGGGTAGTCGTACTCACTCATCGTCATGCGACGGCGAAAGTACTCCATGACCTGCACCTGACCAGCGTAGCCGGGTGGCGTTCCGCTGAGCATCGTTCCGGGAGCGGACTTGTTTCTCCGCCCACGGTAGGAGTAGTAGTCACGACCCTGGCACGGCGAAATCGCTTCGGCAGCCCCGTAGCGTTTCCGGCATCACAAGATTCGACGGAGGTGGCGAAATGTCCTGGAGTGATTTCCACGAACGGCGGGCCGTGCTCGAAGGCATGCTGTCATTAGCGCAGCACAATGTGGACGCGGCCCTGCAGATCGACGAAATACCGGGGGCAGCAGAACTTTTCGGTTGTGCTGACAACCTCCTCCTTGCGTTGCAACATCGATGGAGCAACCATCTCGCCGCGAAACTCGACCAAGCACTCGAGAACGGCACCCCGCTCGAGGAGGAGTGGTTCCACTTGGCTGCCGAACAGCCGGCGCTTCGCGCGCTCCTCGATGCAGGTGCCGCCGTGTCTCCGCCACTGCGCGTCGCACAACGAGGCGAACAGCGGATGATCGACGCCCACTCGACGGGCCGTCTCACCGGTCGGGCTATCACTCGGCGTCGGGTGCCGGCGCCCTGCTAGCGCCGAAATCCGGCGACGGTCGCGGCGCAGGGTCACCTTACGGTCACGAGCGCATCTTCGGTCTCACTATGTAACGCATCGGCGTCGATTCACGACGTGCCTGGTAACGCATTGTCATTGGTCGGGGCCGGACCGAATGAGGTTGACCATGAAGCATGGCGTAACGACACCTGCAGCACGCCGACGCCGGATGGCATCGGGGCTGCTGGCGCCCGGTGTGCTGGGGCTGGCTGCGCTGCTCGCCGCCCCCTGGTCGAATCCCGGTGCACCGACGACGACCGCCACGGCCCTGACGGCGGCGGCCGGGCCCGCCTGTTACGACATGGTCAGCATCGCGGTGGCCGGGCGCAACGACGCCCCGCGCGCGGGCACGCACCAGATGCTCGTGGCTCCCGATGGCACCCCGCTCCCCGCGGCTCTGTCCAGCGAGTACAGCAGCGACTGGGTAGATCCGGTGGTCAACGCACCCGGGCAGGCCGTCGGCGAGGGTTCCTACGCCGCCGTCTACATCGACTATCCCGCAAACATGGCGTCGTACGAGGACGCGGTGAATGTCGGCGTGGACAACACCGAAACCGTCATGCGCACGATCGCCGCCTCCTGCCCGGACACGAAGTTCGCCATCGTCGGATACAGCGAGGGCGCCGATGTGGCGCGCCGGGTCGCGATGGAAGTCGGCAACCAGGAGGTCGGGGAGGACGGGTACGACATCGTCGACCCCGCATCCGTGGTCGGCGTGGTGATCCTGGCGGATGCCGGACGTGAGTTCGGTGAGGGTCCCTTTCCCGGCGCCGAGAACGAATTTCGCAATCCCGACGGATTCGATCTCGCCTACCAGTCCGGCGGCAACAGCGCGCCGGGACGGGGCTCCCTGCCGGGCACAGCCGGCGGCTTCGGGGCGCTGGACGGCAAGGTGGCGTCCTTCTGTTCGGAGGGAGACCTGACCTGCTCCGCACCGGAAAACATCGGCTTGTTGCAGCTGGCCGTCAACGTGGGCCGGCAACTGAATGTCGATGCGCTCGAACGTGAGGGCCTGACCGTCGCGACGGCCCAGGATATGGCGACGGTTCTCGGACGAATCGCCCTCGCAGCGTTCGCCGACATCCAATCGCAAGAGAACTGGATGCAATCCGACGAGACGTTCCTCGACGTTCTCATCAAGGTATCGGACCCCGCCTACAAGCTCGGCACCGAAGTGGCACAGGCAGATACAACAACTGACCCCCTGTCGCCGAACCAGGCTATCGACCTGGTCTACCTGCCTACGAAGGTTCGCAACGAGATCATCGGGTTCATCGCGGACAACGAGAATACCGTCGAGGTGGTGATGAGCGATCCGTATCAGCAGACCCTCGGCCCGGGTACGGGCCATCACTTCGACTACTGGCGCGATGCCGACCCCGCGGGCGGAAAGCCCTTGACGTCTTCGCAATACGCTGCAGCCTGGTTGACCCACCTGGCCCAGCAAGCGGAGAAGGGGCAGCCTGCCACCATCACCAAGGCCGACACGTCCGCTGCGGCCCTCGTCGCGTCGTCCACCGACCCGACGGACACGAGCGAAACCACGTCGACGACGTCCTCCACGTCCAAAGACCTTCTGTCTGCGACTGACTCGTCCGCCATCCCGACCACGACACCGTCGCTCGTCCCCACCGCCGCCACCCAGGTGCCCACAGCTGCAGTCGTTCCGCCCGCATCATCGGAGCCGTCACCGTCCGCGGCGGTTGCAGCTGCCGAAACACCGTCCACGCAGCAGGAGGTTCCGAAGACGGTCGAGGTGACCGAACCGGAGATGACGACGATCCCGACGACCACCACCGTCCCGCCGTCGCCCGTGCAGTAGGAGTCTGCAGGCCCGAGCTGCAGGCGGTGGAGTGGTCAGCGCCGGGCGAGGGCGCGGTCGGCGAGGGCACCGACGACGGGAGCGAGTGCTTGGGCGTGCCCGAGGGTCAGATGGTTGTCGTCGCGAAACACGAGGTCGTTGCCGACGATCACCGGACAGCGGTCGGGTGTGCAGAAGAGCGAAGTGAGGTCGGCGTACTGACCACCGCCGGCTGCGGTCGCCGCCGCCTCGGCCGCGATACCGGGCGGCGTTCACCGCCACACCGTGCGGCGGCGAGCAGGCCGTGGCGTCGTCCAGATGGGCAGACAGGCAGGTCGGCACGGTGGAGCGCGGATCGGGGATGGGGCCGAGAATCAGGACGGCCGCGCCCGTGGTCCGCAGTTGCGCCACCATGCGGGTCACGCTGTCGATCCAGGCCTGGTCGTAGGTGGTGAACCCGAAGTCGCCGCCGTACCGCCGGGACATGCTCACCACGATCAACTGCGGACGCTCGGCCTGCAGCCGGGCGACCACCTCACTGCGCCACTGCTCGCACTCGGAGTACTGACGGCCGAGGTAAGGACTGGTGATGGGCAGATCCATCAGAGGGCAGGTGACCTTGCCCATGGTCGTGAGTCGCCAGTGCCGCTGCTCGGCGACCGGTTCGAACGCCGGGTGCCACATCGCGGCATGTGAGTCACCGACCAGTGCCACCGTCGTGGGCGAGCCGGGATCACCGGACACGCATTCCTCCAGCCCGACCTCGAGCCAGGAGCGAACGCAGCCGTTGTTGAAGACCGCCGGCTTGTCGGCCGGGGCGTCGGCGAGCGGCGGGGTCAGATTGGACGGGACGGCGCGCAAGTCGGCCGATTGCGCGACCGCGGCCGCCACCTGCGCGGTCACTTGCTGCACCGCCGCGTCGTGCGGGTCGGCAGTGGGTACCGCCGTGGTCGAGGGCGCGGTGACCGTGAGGGCCTCGGCCGCAGCACCTTGGCCGACCGGTATGGGTCGCAAGACAAGCAGTACGAGCGCCGCGCAGACGGCGAGCACGGTGACGGCGCCGCCGAGAGCCAGGCTGCGCGTGTCCGACCGGCGCAGTGGAGCAGCGAATCGCGCGGGGTTCTCGATGAGTCGCAGTGTGAGGACGGCGAGACCCCCCGACAGCGCGACCGCCGCGAGCCGGTCGAACAGGCCCAGCGAATGGCCGAGCAGTGGCGGCAAGAGCAGCAGCACCGGCCAGTGCCAGAGGTACCAGGAGTACGACACACGACCGATCGCTCGCATCGGGGGTAGCGAGAGCCCGCGGCTGACTCCCCGTGGGGGTTCGGCGCAGCCTCCACCGATCACCAACACCGTGCCGAGCACGGGCAGCAGCGCGGCGGTCCCGGGGTAGGGCGTCGTCTCGTTCAGTGCGAAGCAGCCGAGAAGGATCAGGACCAGCCCCGTCCACCCGGCGACTGCAGCGGGAAGCGCCGGCAGGCGGCGCCACACCGGGACGGACAAGGCCACCAGTCCACCGGCGGCCAGTTCCCAGGCTCGCGAAGGCAGCGAGAAGTATGCCCACGGGGGCAGCGTGCTCGTCCAGGCCATCGAAATCGCGAACGACACGGCCGTCACGAGTGCGAGACCGAACAGATACGGCCACACCGAGGGGGCGGTGTCGCCGTCAAAGCGCCGTCGCGCGCGCCGAACCAGCCAGACCGTGCCGATGATCAGCGCGGGCCACAAGAGGTAGAACTGTTCTTCCACACCGAGGGACCAATAGTGCTGAAAAGGTGACGGAGGTGTATCGGCGGACAGGTAGTCGGTGCCTTGCAGGGCGAGCCGGTAGTTGCCGACGTAGAGCGCGCTGGCTATCCCGTCACCGAGAACTGCCCGGGCCTGCAGCGGGGGCAGGAGCAGGGCGGTCCCGATCGCGGTGATCACCAGCACGGTGACACCGGCGGGCAGCAGCCGCCTGGCCCGCGCGGCATAGAACCGGGCGAGCCGGACATTCCCCGTGCTGGTCACGTCTCGCCACAACAGCCCGGTGATGAGGAAGCCGGACACCACGAAGAACACGTCGACGCCGACGAATCCCCCGTCGAGACCGGGTACGCCCGCGTGGAACAGCACCACTGCCAGCACTGCGACAGCCCGCAATCCCTCGATGTCGGTGCGGAACCCGGTGCCCGGCGCTCGCCGAGTGTCTACCCGCTCCGACGCTCCGCGGTCAGGGCGATGACGACCGGGTCCGCGCCGTCGTTCCGGAGTCTCGACGATGTTCACTCGACCAGCGGTCCTCTCCCGAATCCAACCCCCGGATCACTGTGGCACCCGTCATATTGCCAACGATGCTGCGGGCTACCCGAGAGCCACGCCGGAGCAGGCCACAGCATGAGGCGGGCTGCATCGCCGTGGGGTCATCCACCGGAGCGTGATCCAGATCATTGTGATCTTGGACCTGTTCGAGTAACCCTGTGCCCTTCGATATCGGCGACTGCGAAAACGAAGGTGATCCGATGAGCAGCCATTCCGAACTGTCATTCGCGCTCGATCTCACGCTCGACGAGGCACGACGGCGTACCGCGGTGCTCGAAGCGATCGGTGACAACTGGGACCCTGTCGCCGTCCTCGCCGAAGAAGAGCGCGCCTACGACATGTTGTATTCCGGTCTCGACGCCGAGCAGCAGCGCATCTACGACGACCTCGTGGCAGCGGGTGTGCTCCCGGATCGGACGGGGGGCCGCGTTACCGATTGATCCGTCCGCGGACTTCTCCCGCCGAACTAGTGCGCGCGGCTGTCGTACCTCGCACGGGCCGCCGTCACGTCATCCATGTTGTGCTCTGACCACACCTTGACCGCCCTGAGGATCGGGAGTAGCGACCTGCCGAGTTCGGTCAGCGAGTAGTCGACGCGGACCGGCACCGACGCAGTCACTTCGCGATCGATGAGACCGTCACGTTCCAGTGCTCGCAGTGTCTGGGTCAGCATCTTTTGGCTGACGCCGGCAAGTTCGCGCGCCAATTCGGAATACCTTCGCGAACCGTCACCCAGCGCGACGAGAATGAGCGACACCCACTTGTCGCTGATGCGGTCGAGTAGCTGCCGACTCGGACAGTTCGCGAGGTACGCGTCGTACTCGCTCTTTGCCGCATGTCGCGCTTGTGCTGCGGTTGCCGTCGCCATCGCGCGCCCCTTCTGCTTCGTTACGCACTTTCAGGTGCCTACTTCCCAACGGAGAGTAGCCAGGCAAGTCTGAACCGGCAACAGCGACTATCGAAGGGTGCAACATGCGAGCGATCGTGACGACCGGGGCCGAGGACTTGAAGACGATCGAGGTGGCCGTGCCGAACGCAGGACCGGGGGAGATCCGCATCGAACTTCGCGCGGCGGCGGTGAATCCGGTGGACTCTCAGACCAGGCGGGGCAACTATCACCGGCTCGGATGGATAGATCAGCCGGACGGCGCTGGACTGGGCTGGGATGTGGCCGGAATCGTCGACGCGCTGGGTGACGGCGTGGCGGGACCCGTCGTCGGCGCACGGGTGGTCGCCCTGCACGACCGGTTGGATGCGCCACTCCGCGCCTTCGCGGACTACGTCGTCGTTCCGGCCACTGCGGTGGCCCACATCCCCGACGGCCTGGACTTCGTCGGGGCGGCGACGCTGCCACTCAATCTGTCGACCGCAGACCAGGCGCTAGATCTCCTCGGCGACCCCACAGGCAGAACGCTCCTGGTGACCGGTGCGGCCGGAGGAGTGGGCGGGTTCGCGGTCCCGCTCGCGGTCGCGCGGGGATGGACCGTCAGCGCACTCGGCCGCCCCACCGACACCGACTTTCTGGTTTCCGCGGGAGCGGTAGAGGTTCTCGGCGAACTTCCCTCGACCCGGTTCGATGCCGTGTTCGATGCCGCGGTGCTGGGAGAGGCGGCGGTTGTCGCAGTGGTGGACGGCGGAACCTACGTGGGCGTCGTGCCGCCGGCAATGCCCGAGGCAGTGCGCGGCATCGACGTTCAGGCGGTGATGGTCCACCATGACGGAGCCCGGCTCGAAAAACTGCTGCGCTCGGTCGCACGCACGGGGAACGAGAAGGAACCGCTCGCGGCACGGATCGCCGGAACATACCCCCTCACTCGAGCGGACGAGGCGGTGGCGGCACTGGATGCGGGCGGCTCGCGTGGACGCTGGGTTCTCACCTTCGAACGCTGATTCCCGAACCCACTCGTCATCGCCGATGATGGAGTGGGGCCGATGATGGAGTGGGAAGTGTGAGATCTCGCCGAGAGGAGAAGGCCGTATGACCGCGTGGTCGTCGCAGCAGTCGTTACTCGACGAGCTCGCCGACATCGTGGGAGCGTCGCACGTGCTCACCGATCCCGGCGTAGTTGCCGGATACGTCACCGACTGGACCGGACATTGGCAGGGACACACCATCGCTGTGGTTCGCCCCGCCGATACCGGGCAGGTTGCGGCGGTCCTCGCCCTCTGCTCCCGTGTCGGAGTCGCCGTGGTTCCCCAGGGCGGCAACACCGGTCTGGTCGGTGGGTCGATCCCTATGGACGGTGAGGTGGTGCTCAGCACCACCCGACTCTCCGTGATCGAACACGTCGATCCGATCGGTCGCACGATCGGCGCGGGCGCGGGTGTGACCATTGCCCGCGCCCGCGACACGGCCCGCGAACACGGAGTCGATCTCGGGGTGGACCTCGCCTCCCGCGAATCGGCCACCCTCGGTGGGATCGTCGCCACCAACGCAGGCGGCATCCGAGTCATCAAAAACGGCGACACCCGATCTCAACTACTCGGCGTCGAGGCGGTGCTGTCCGACGGCCGCATTCTGACCCGCTGGAAGGAGCTGACGAAGGACAACGTCGGATACGATCTGCCCGGCCTCCTCGCCGGCTCCGAGGGCACACTCGCCGTCATCACTCGTGTACTGATGCGACTCGTACTGCCACCCAGCCACACTCAGGTCGCTCTCGCCGCAGTCGAATCGGTTCGGAGTGCATTGGCGGTGGTCGATCGCCTCGAGCGGGCCGGACTGACTCTCGACGCAGCAGAGCTGATGACCAAGTCGGGTATCGACCTGGTCTGCGAGCATCACCAACTCCGGCCGCCACTTTCCGCCCAAACACCGTTTTCTCTCCTGGTGGAGGTGTCCGGTCGGGAAGACGCCCAGACCACTCTCCTCGAGGTTCTCGACGAGTTCGACAAATTCGTGCTCGACGCCGTCGTCGAGGAAGGGCCGGCCCACAGGCTGTGGCAGTACCGGGAAAGCCACACCGAGTCGGTCGGCGCAGCATCGTCCACACCACCCGTGAAGTTGGACATCTCGACACCGCTGCGCGACATCGAGGCCTTCCTGAATGATCTGACCACCGGCCTGCGACGTAGCTTTCCCGGAGTGCGGGCGATCTGCTTCGGGCACGTCGCTGACGGCAACATCCACGTCAATCTTCTCGACGTCGCGCCGGCCCAGCGGGAGACCGTGTCCGACTTCGCCCTACGACTCGTCACCGAACACAACGGGAGCATCAGCGCCGAACACGGTGTCGGCAGGGCCAAAGCCCCCTGGATAACACTCGGGCGAAGTCCGGTCGACCTCGACGTCATGCGGTCGATACGAGCAGCACTGGACCCCGCGGGAATCCTGAACCCCCACATCCTTCCCGCACGCTCGCCATGAGATTCACGCGGAGCATCTTCTACGGACTTTCCTGGCCGTCGGTGAGCTCGTCGAGGACGGCCGAGAGCCGACGCATCGCTGCCAACGCATCGCGCAGCTTTTCGGGGCCCATCGCCTGGGCCAGACGAGCGGCGAACGCAGCATGCGCAGGGTCGATGCCGGACACCGCCTCACGTCCCGCCGGGGTGGGGGTGATGAGCTTGGCGCGCCGGTGCGCTGGATTCGGTTGATACTCGGCGAGTCCGCGATCAACCAGCAGGTCGGCGATCCGCTGCACGCTCTGACGAGTGATGCCCATCTCCCGTGCGATGCCGGCGACCGGCAGCGGCTCGGCCAGTACGGCGCCGAGAACCTGCCACCACGCCGCAGTGAGCCCGGCCGGCCGCGCCAATTCCTCGGCCACAGAGAGAAACTGACCGTTGAGGCGAAAGGTCGCGAGAGCGGCCCCGCTCAGCAATTCCTGTTCGGCTCGCTGGCTCATACGGCCATGAGTTCGTAGAAACCGGCCGGATCGCGGTGGCCGTAAAGCTTGAACCACGACGCGAGAACGCTCGGCTCGAACACATCGAGCCGTTCGAGGATCGCTCGCGCGAACTCTACTGGCGCAGTGGCACTACCGGTGATGAGGTCACGGTCCGTGACGGCCGGTTCATCCCGGTAGAGGCTTGCGCCCGCGTATCCGACACCCTCGAGAAATTCGGCGGCGTTGCTGGTGTGCTCGCGATCGTCGAGCAACCCGGCGAGGGCGAGACCACCTGTTGCACCACAGATTGCCGCCACCGGAACACCGGCAGCGAGGAATTCGCGCGCCTTCTCGGCGAAGGGCGTGAACTGCTCGGTGGGCCAGATGTCGTTGCCGGCCAGAATCAGGATCGCACTGTCCTGCGGGCGAGCCTCGTCCAACGTGATGTCCGGGACCACCCGCATGCCGCCCATCGTGGTGATCGGACTCAGGGTGGCACCGACCGTGGCGACGGCGTAGCGACCGGGCTGCTTGTGCCACGTGGGTTTGTTGATGTGGGCGATTGCGTGACCGATCTCCCAGTCGGCGAAGGTGTCGTAAACGGCGACGTGCACTGTTTTCATCATGACAGAATGCTGGCATTGTGACAGCATTCTGTCAAGACACGAACTCGCGCTCTGTCCCGCGGACTCGATAATCGGTCGCATCAGGATCAGCGAACGTGATGTAGTGCGGTCATGCCTATCTCCATTCGCCGGATGACGACGGCGGACCTCGACCGCGCCGCGACCGTTCTCGGCGACGCCTTCGCCGACTACCCCTGGACCAACTGGTGCGTCGCCGCCGACTCGCACAAGCAGCGTGTGACCGAACTGCAGCGCCTGTACCTCGAGCACATGGCGCTGCCACACGGTCTTGCGTACACCGACGACGCGCACAACGGTGTCGTAGCGTTCATCCCGCCGGACCTACCGGAGCCGGACGAATCGCTCGTCGCGAAGATCGTCGAACTCCATGGCGATCGTTTAGAGCGCGCCGTCGAAGCGGAAGAACGTATGTCTGCCATGGCCGTTCCGGAGAACGCCTGGTCCTTGGCGACCGCAGGAGTTTCGCGCGAGGCTCGAGGCCGAGGACTGGGCGGTGACCTTCTGAAAGTTGGTCTCGCAGAACTCGACCGACGCAATGCGGCATGTTGGCTCGATACCTCGACGCACCGGAACTTGCCGTTGTACGAACGTCACAACTTCACGATTGCCGACCATGTCGTCCTCGACGACACACTCGAAGTGTGGAGAATGCACCGGCCCGCCGTCTGAGGAATCGCCACGGGCAGTAGGGCCGGTTCGTTCAGGCGTGGGCGGAACCGCTCTTCCCGATGGCACGTTCCCGCACCGTCGTGACGGCTTCCCGGATCGGGATACGCTCCGGCCGACCGTGTCCGGGGATGAGGAGGCCGGCGTCGAGCGAGGCGAGCGCGTCGAGCGACGCCAAGGTCTCCTGCTCGGAGTGGTGGAACATCGGAAGCAGCAGTTGCGGACCCACTCTGCGAGAAGTGGGATGCCCCGTCACGAGACTGTCCCCTGTCACCACCGCGCCGACGGACGGAAGGAAGTACGAGGTGTGCCCGGAGGTGTGCCCGGTGGTCGCCACCGGTACCGGGGCGCCGGGAAGGTCGAGAGCACCGGCGGTGGGAAATTCGGCGGCATGGGGCACGGTGACATGACGCGTCGCGCCCGCTCGGGCAATCCGCAAGGACCAGCGCAACATTCCCGGCCGCCAGATGTTCTTGACGACATCCATCTCACCGGCCTGCTCGAGGTACTCGCGCTTTGCGTGTGATGTCTCCACCGCGGACATGTACGCAGGTGTTCCGTACTTGTCGTGGAAGTGGTTGATCGCTCCGATGTGATCGATATGCGCATGTGTCAACAGGATCGCGCGAACATCATCCGGCCGGGCACCGATGGAACGGATGGACTCTTCGACGGCGGGTATGTCGGCGGGGTAGCCGGCATCGATCAGCGTCAGGTCGGCGCCCTCGCGCAACAGGACCCAGTTGACATCGGTACCGGTCACGCAGAACACGTCCTGCTCGACCTCGACCACAGTAGGACTCGGCACGGATTCCCCCTCAGCACGTCACGACGCCCCAGAGCGTCACCCTTTCACGCTAGCAGTCGACACTGTATAACCGGAGCGGTCACTACCGAGGGGGAGAGGAAAGACGCCATGCAGATCCGGCGAGTACGGACGACGGCAGGATTGCAGCATCAAGAGTGGCGCGCCGACGGCTGGGAAAAGGCCAATCCGGTGCCCGCATGGGCTTACTCGCCCTTCAGCAGTGAGTGGGACATCGGCACCGCGGACAGGCAACTCCGCACTTCCGAGCAGTTGTTGCCGTTCCAGCCGTTGTCTTTTCGCGACTTCATGTTGTACGAGAAGCACAATATCGATGCGTCTCGTGGCTATGCCCGACGATTCATGCCTGCCGCATATCGGGTGACGCAGGCCTATGAAACTCTCCGGCGGGCTCCCTTCCCGCGTTTCACTCCGCCGCGGTTGTTCTATCGGCAGCCCATGTACTACATGGGCAACCACCTGGCCTTCGTCCCCTCGGGCACACCGATCGGTGCGCCGTCGTACTCTTCCGCTCTCGACTACGAGCTGGAACTCGGTTTCGTGTTGGCCGAGCCACTACTCGACGCCACCCCGGAGGAAGCACTCGCCGCTGTCGGAGCGTTCGTACTCGTCAACGACTTCTCCGCCCGCGACGTCCAGAAAGACGAGATGGACAGTGGCTTCGGACTGCAGAAGGCGAAGCACTTCGCGAGCTCCATGTCGTCGACCGCTGTGACGGCAGACGAGATACTGCCGTACCTCGACCAGCTCACCGGCACAGTACGTCTCGACGGCAAGACGGTGGCCACCGTGTCGAGCGCAGGGATGCAGTGGGGGATCGGTGAGGCGCTCGCCCATGCCAGCCGGTCCGAACGACTACTCCCCGGTGAACTGTTCGCGACGGGCACCCTGCCGGGTGGATGCGCCCTCGAGAACGGTCATTGGCCGCAACCGGGACAGACCCTCACCCTGACACTCGACCGGGTGGGCGAGGTCGAACACCGCATCACGGCCTGACTTACGCCGGCCCGTCGGAAGTGAGCGCCGTCTTACGCAGGTACAGATCGCGCAGCAAGGCGATCTCGGCGCCGTGATGGATGACTTCCCGGTTCACGTGCATCACGAGGGCTGCCATCGAACGGTCCGCGAACGGTCCTTCGCTCGGGCCGCAGGGGCGGGCGAGCCCTTCGTCCCCCAGGCTTGTAACTCCCCGAATCCACAGGCTGTACATCTCGTCGAGTTGATCTAACGCTCCGGCGGCCGTACCGGCGTAGTCGAACGTCTGGTAGTCGACCGAACGACCCCCGAAATGATCGCCGATTCGAGCCCCGAACACGCCGACGACGATGTGGCCGAGACGCCACGCGATGGTCGTGACCGGTGCAGGGTCGGGTTGGGGAAACGCGAAGTCGATGGTGAAAGCCCCACTACCTGCCTGAACGGGAGCCTGAGAAGTGCCGCGCGGGCGGACGCTCCAACAGGCGGGGACCGGCTCCCAGAAATACTCCTCGTCTATCAGCCCCTCGAGCCTGGGACGCAACTGCTGCCAGTGCAAGCTCAGCTGGTCAGCCAGTTCGTGCCGCCAATCGAGTAAGTGCATCGGAAGTGTTCAGTTCTCCGGTGACAGTTCCACATCGGAGAAATCCACCGTTACACCCTCGGCCAACGGTGCAGCTTCTCCGGCTTCGGCGTGCCGGAAGAACGTCGGCGCCCCCAGCGCGGCGCGCAGGGTGTAGCGCCCCGGCTCGGGTACCGAGAAGTTGTTGGCGTAGTGGAAGAAGGTGCTGTAGTAGAAGTTCAGCGGCTTCGCCTCCACCACTCGACCGTCGGCTGCCACCACCTCGAGCGTGATCGGCACGTTCGGCACGATCCGACCGGTTGCCGCCTCGAACGGGATGATTTCGATGTGATGAGTTTCCCCCGGAGCCGGCTCGCGAAAACGCTGACCGGACCCGTCCGGTTGGTACCACGGCTCGGCCGGCTCGACGATGTAAGCCACCCGCCACGCCCCGGAATTCGTCTCACCACCCTCGGCGGCGATCTCCTTCTCGACGGTCTCGTACTGCTCGACGACGCCGGCCGGCACTCCGTCCGCCTCGGCTGATGCCGTCGCGCCGGACGTCGCATCGGCAGGTTCACTGCTGTTGTCACCGCAGGCAGAGGCGACCAACACTGCGCCGACAGCCGCTATGGTCATGAACGTACGAGGCATCCGTCCCATCGGGTTCTCCTCAAAGGCACCGTATCCGGAACAAGGCAAGGCTAACTTAGCATCGACCGTGGGTCGGATTCGGCGAAATGCGCAACCAACCTCGCTGGATGCGGTCGACGTCATCGAGGACGGTCACCTCGGGTTACGAGGAGTGCGTTCGTCGGTTGATGTCCTTGTCGACGGCTGTGGCGATGTCGTGGACGAGGCGGGAGTGCCAGTGCTTGTGTGCCTCGAGGTCTGCGGTGAGGGCGTGGCAGTCGGGGCATTCCGAGGATGCGGGACCCGGTTGTGCGGTGTGTTCCATGGCGCTGCGCTTTCTGGGAGACATTGTTCCTATTCCACCGTGGCACGGGCGGGACCGATAGTCCACGGCCGAGTGGAGGCACCGACGATCCGGTCGTGGTGCTCAACGCCGGGGGCGAACACCGGCCGGCTGATGCGCTAAACCACCCGCTCCAGGGCGCGCACGTCGGCATCCAACTTCCTGTACAACCAGTACACCGCGACGAACGCCAGACCGGATGCCGCGCACAGCCCCAGGACCGAATCTCGGACGAGCGGAAGCTCCGCGGGTTCGAGCGTGCTGAATCCGGCCAGCACGCCGACCAGCGGCACCGATGCCGTCACCGCCAGATAGATCGTGGTTCTGCGGCGCAGCCCGCGGAGCACGACGGCGTCGTGCGCGGTTGTGAGGCCGTGGCGCAGATAAATGGGATAAACACAGCGAACGACGTAGAACGTCGACAGAAAGAATGTGTAGGCAACGGAGATGGTGCCCGCCACCAGAACAGTCGTCGCCGCATGGACCATCAGCCGGGCCGGAAGGTCGGTGAACCAGCGAAGAAACATCACTCCCGCCACGGAGGCGCAGACCGCGAACACGAACGTGTTCAGCGCACACATATCGCCCCAGACCAGTGTTCGCGACCGCACCTGCCCGAGGACGGCCTCGTCGTAGCGTCTGCCCTTGCGTAAGCCGCGGGGAACCGCGAGCAGATCACGCGACATGTAGGCGTAGATGAGGACCGCCAGCGGCCAGGCACAGAGATTGAAAACGACGGTGCTCGTGTAGAGCTTCGAATAGGTGGCATCGGACAAGCGCTCGTTGAGCAGTGCCTGAAGGTGCACAGCCAGATAGATCGTCGCAAGGCCGATGCCGACCAGCGAGGACGACCACAGGACGGGGGTGGGTGCTCGTGAAAGTCGCGCCCGCCAACTGCCCGGGGGCGGATAGACCAGGTCGCGCGACCTCTGCTCGAGGCACAAGTCGAGCTGCTGGGCCAGTTCCGAACCGGACGGGTAGCGATCTTCGCGGTCCGGCGAGAGACACTTCAGAAGCACGCGGCGCAAAGCCATGGGGCAATCCGGCGGAAGCTCGGACAGGAATCTCGCCTCGACGGGTCTGCGCCGCAGTTCGAGCATGCGGGCCAGCGACGTCTCGGACTCGCCGGCGGACGTTTCGTCCGCGAAGGGACGGCGTCCCGTGAGTAACTCCCACAGCATGACAGCGAGCGCGAAGATGTCGCTTCGTGTGTCGAGGTCGGCGGGGGTGGTCGGCGAGCACGGATGGCAGGCTTCGAGCTGTTCGGGCGACATGTACGCCAGCGACCCGCCGAAGTACGCCAGCGGACTGGTGCCCTTGATCCGATTGCTGGAGCTGACGTTGAAATCGGCCAGCTTCGGAATTCCCTCGGCGCTCAGCAGCACGTTCGCGGGTTTGATGTCTCGATGCAATACCCCTCGCTCGGATGCGTGCG
Organism: Rhodococcus tibetensis; assembly: GCF_024438035.1. Taxonomy (GTDB): domain Bacteria; phylum Actinomycetota; class Actinomycetes; order Mycobacteriales; family Mycobacteriaceae; genus Rhodococcus_F; species Rhodococcus_F tibetensis. The sequence goes on along the minus strand of NZ_JANFQF010000022.1, from coordinate 1,719 downwards.
CAAGCGCGTCTGCGAGTCGGCGGCCCAGCCAGGCGACTGTCTCGGGCCACGTCAGTGAGGCGGCCCTTGCTCGGACAGCGGATTCGCTGGGCCGAACCTCGCCCTTGGCGGCAAGAACCCCGTCGACGGCATCGAGCAGCAGTTGACCACTGCGGTGCTCCGGCGGCGTCGAGCGCAGCAAGTGCACCACGTCGAGCAGCGTTCCTCCCGGTAGATACTGCATGTAGAGCAGCTTCAGTTCGCCGTCGGCAATCAGTCGCTGGTCGAAGATTCGCACGATGTATTCGTGATCCAATTGCGCGAGGGTCTGCGGCTCGATGCCGTGGTTATGGGAAATCTTGACCGCAACCAGTCGCTGCATCGATTGTTGCCGAGCCAGATACACCTGGGCGAAGGCGCCGGACCCAATCCTCATCAGGAGGTCGAAGTCGTCGACACGGTCGCCGGCGTCGATCGCGCCGAGAACCACTTGCGCCCTTGGTCGAGCAATCATCGTGCTGCAGTAGTCACTCGTGAACTCTTCGAGCTCAGGACCACCCGCCATAGTGGCTGCCTCAGCGGCCATGGTTGCCGTATCGACCCCGTGCGCACTTCGGCGCAGGGCGTGGAATTCCTCGTAGACCAGGTCGGCGGGAAGCGGACCCTCTTGCAGCTCTGCAAACTCCGCGCGATATTCGGTCAGTCGTTTAGGGAAGTGATAGCGAACCCAGCGGTATTCGAGGTCGATTTTGATCAATTCGATCAGTATCGATCGCCGCTCAGCCGGTTCACGGGGTAAGTAGCCGGACAGGTCAGGTGGGAACCCGGACCCCCAAGCCCCTGAAAACTGTGCCACGACGGTGGCAAGCGCTGTGCGGGTTCGTTCAGCAGATTCAACCAGATCGGTCGGCTCGTGCATCGGTAGCTCCGAGTGCCGCCCAAGGCGGTCACATAGCGGCTACGCGCGCTGGGGCCATGTTTTGTTGTCTCCCCACATTGTTTCCTTCCGCCGAACCTCCCCGCTCAAGGGTATCGCTCCGGTACGCGAACATGGGCGCAGAAGCGGGGATCGCCCGCGGTCGAGCATTTGTCGGCAACTGCGCCGATGCAGCACCGGATCCACCCGGCGCGAGGCACGATAGATCGGGTTGGCCTGCTGACACAGTCTCAGCCGCTGACCGCCGACGGCAACGGTGAGGGTGGTCGAATGAGCAACACGACGTCTGTCGTGGGCCGACGGATACTGGGGCTGGTGTTCTTCCTTGTCCTGGCCCTGTTCCTCGCCGTCACCATCGGCATGTTCAACAAGACGTTCACCAAGGTGGTCAAGATCGGGTTGGTCACCGACACGGTCGGAAATGCGCTGCCACCGAATGCGGACGTCAAGGTGCGTGGCCTGATCGTCGGTGAGGTGCGCTCGGCTTCCACCAAGGAGGGTGAAGTCACCTTGGATCTGGCCATACAACCGGACAAGGCCGAACTCATTCCGTCCAACGCCACGGCGCGACTGTTACCCAAGACCCTGTTCGGTGAACGATATGTCTCGCTGATCGTGCCGGAAGGAGACACGGCTCCGCCGATCCAGGCCGGTGACACCCTCGAGCAGGACAAGAGCGGGAATGCCGTCGAGATCGGCGAGGTTCTCGACGGACTGTTGCCGCTGCTGCAGGCGATTCCGCCGCAGGACCTGGCGAACACGCTCGGTGCCCTGTCTCAGGGGCTCAGTGGACGCGGCGCCGA